>SEAC01000003.1 GCA_004173235.1 Chitinophagaceae bacterium
CCCCTTCCCTTAGGGAAGGGGTTAGGGGATGGGTCGTTGCAGGAAGGGGTTAGGGGATGGGTCTTTGCAGGAAGGGGTTAGGGGATGGGTCGTTGCAGGAAGGGGCCAGGGGATGGGTCTTTGCCACCAACTCCGCCGGTCATTCCACACGCTCCGACGAAAAGTTGGGAAAGTCCGCGCGTGGATTGATTTAGATATATATCTTTGGTAACTGTGTCTTTCGTACACAACCTCCCGATCCCATATCCTCCCGAACAGCCGCCGCCAACCAGCGAACCAAGCCAAACTAAAAACCTACTTGCTTTATGAAGCGACTGCTCCTCCTCGCGCTCGCAGGCCTGTGCCTGCAGCTTTCCGCCAACGCCCAGGTGACGCTTACCTATCCGCAGCGAAGCGCTAACTATTACGGCAACTTCACTACCGGAACCGCCGGCTCGTTCGACCAGGACTCGTACCAGCTGGGCATGTATGCCAACGGCGGCGGCACCAAGCAGGTGGTGCGCTGGCGCAAGTTCCGCACCGATGCGTCCGGCGCGTCGGGCTCCGACCGCGCGCTGCAGGTGGGCGATGTGTTCACGGTGACGCTGTCGGCCACGCGCGCCAACGGCCGCATCGGCTTCGCGCTGCTTTCCGCTCCCTCTTCTACCGGCTCTTATGCCGACCGCGAAAACAACTATGCGCTCTCCATCAACCTCGACGGGCCTACCTATAATGGCGGAAACTGGGGGGCCTGGTATGCTAAGTATGGCGGTGGCGCCTCCGCAGGCGATGCCCTTGTATACGGCCAGCAAACGAGCTACAAGAACTTCACCTTCACGGTGACGCTGCTTGCCGCCAACCGCGCCAACATTACCATGAGCGACGGGACAACTACCAGCTACCTTTTTGATGTGCTCTTGAATTCGTCCAACCCGATCACCGACTACAGCGTTTTCCTCGACGATGACAATGACGGCGGTGGTTCGAGAAATATCTACTGGGGCCTTGGAGCCATCGGCACCCAGCATTCCCTGGCCAACAGCGGTGCCGTAGCGATCGGCAACAGCAACGGTACCTTCAGCATCAACACCGCCATTGCCGACGGACTGGTTTCGAACAGTGCCAGCACTGCGAGCGCCAACACGCTGTCGAAAAACGGAACCGGCAACATCACGCTTACTGCTGCCAACACCTACACCGGCACCACTACCATCAACGGCGGAACGCTCACGCTGAACAGAACGGGCGGTGCTACGCTTCCGTCGGCGGCCAACGTGGTGGTGAGCGCGGGCTCGCTGGCTATCAGCAGCAACCAGACGCTCAACAACCTCACCATTGCCAGCGGCGCCACCGTGTCGGTGGCTTCGGGCGTTACGGTAACGATCAACGGCACCTGCAACGTTTCGAACGGAGGCTCCTTCACCGGCACCGGCAACATCACCATGGGCGCAGGCTCGGTGATGAAGATCAACCAGGGAGGCTGGCCGGGCAATACCAACAGCTTTACGTGGAATGCAACTTCTACGCTGCAGTTTGCCCAATCGAGCGGTTCCTATGGTGTGAACTCCGGCGACACTTACTGGACCAATGCGAACTATCCCGGCACGGTGATCGTTCCGGCTGCGGGCATCACGATGAACGGCAGCCGCAACGCTTCCAACGTCATCGCCAATGGCGACATCACCCTTACCGGCAACAACATCACCGTACAAAACGGTGGCACCGTTACGCTCAACAGCGGCGGCTCGGCATCGGGCAGCGGCAGCATTTTATTTGCGGCCACCGGAGCCCTCGTATACAACCAGGGCGGAACGGTAAATCCGGGCCGCGAATGGACCGGCACGCTGGGCGGCACCACGTCGGTGACCATTCAAAACGGCACTACGCTCAACTTCGGCGCTTCGGGCACCAACCGCACCGTTTCGGGTGCGCTCACGCTCGGCAGCGGCAGCACGGCCGGATCGCTCAACATGGGCAGCGGCAGCGGCAAGCTCACCGTCAACGGCAACCTCCTCATTGGCGGCAACAGCGTTGGCACCAGCACACTCACGCTTTCATCGGCCGCTGGTGGAAACCTGGAGCTGCTGGGTAACTGGAACCGCAGTGCGCAAGGAGTGTTCAGCAACAATGGACGCCTGGTGTCGTTCATCGGAAGCAGCCAGCAATCGCTGATCGCAAGTGGCGGTGCAACTTATACAGACCTTACTGTCAACAACGCGGCGGGAGTGCTCCTGAACAGCCCTATGACCGTCGGGGGCACACTTACGCTTACCGCGGGCACCCTCTTTGCGGGTACCCAAACACTCACGATCAACGGGACGGTTGCGCGCACTGCAGGTGCTATCGACGCAGGCACGGGCACGGTAGTATTCAGCGGCGGCACGGCGCAAAGTGTGCCCTCCGGCACATTCGCTGTGCTGAAAAACCTAACCGTCAACAACAGCGCGGGTGTAGTTTTCAATGGCAACACAGCCCTCACCGGCAATCTGGCGTTGACCAGCGGCAACTTGTCGATAGCCAGCAACGTGCTTGCTGTGGGCGGAAACATCACCCGTGGCACGGGCAGCATCGATGCGTCTGCACTGCACCTGACGTTTGACGGCAGCGCCGCGCAGACGGTGGCCGCTGGCGCTCTGGGTACGAACATCGCACACCTCACCGTCTTCAACGCTGCGGGCGTCACGTTCGATGGAGCCCAAACAGTGATCTCCGAACTCGAGCTCGCAAGCGGTGAGCTGGCCGGAACGATCACGATCGGCAATGGTGCCACGATCGAGAAGGCGAATGGCACGCTGGCCTCCGCACCAACTTTCGCGGGCGTTGTTGACCTGATCTTTTCTACCAGCGGAACCGTGAGCACGGGCAATGAATTGCCTGCAACCGACATCGTGCGCAACGTGCTGATCGGTGGCGGCGGCACCACACAGCTGCAGCGCTCGCTCAACATTAACGGTCAGTTGATCCTCAACAGCGGCTTCCTCGATATTGGAGCCTTCAACCTTTCTATTAAGCCAGACAGCAGTTCCGGGGGCAACGCTACTTCGTATGTGCGCACCTCCGGAACGGGCGTATATGTGGTGAAGAACGTGCCTGCCGGCGGGGCTATGTTCCCCGTGGGCAACAGCACCTACAACCCGCTTATGATTGCCAATCCCGTAGCGCTCGACTGGAGCGTGCGCGTGGAGGATGCAATCTCGAACGTGACGCCGGAATACGGTGCCAACGTGGCCAAGGCCGTATCGCGCCAGTGGGACATCACGCCTTCGCAAAACAGCCCTGCCCCGGGTGGCGGCGCCACCATCACCTTTGTGTACGATGGCACAAGCGATGTGGGCGGCTCATTCAATAACAGTGCAAACATGCAGCTATGGCACTACTACCAGGGCTTCTGGGCCAAGCGTGGCGGGGCTGTAACGCCAGGCGATGTGGATGGCATGAAGGCGGTAACCGTTAGCGGACTCACCTATTTCTCGCCTTATGCCCTTTCCAACTTCGATGCACCCCTTCCTGTAACGCTGCTTTCCTTCACGGGCAAGCGCAACGGCACGGTGAACGAGCTGAAGTGGAAGACGGCTTCGGAAAGCAACAGCCGCGGCTTCGCAGTAGAGCGTTCTTCGGACGGTGTAACGTTTGCGCAGGTGACGTTCGTCCCCAGCCGCGCCAATGGCGGCAACAGCACGAGCGATATCAGTTACGCTTACAGTGATGCTTCGGCAGGCTCAGCGGGACAGGGTGCTGCCAACAAGTGGTACTACCGCCTGAAGCAGGTGGACCTCGACGGCCAGTATAAATACAGTGCGGTGGTGTTGCTGAAGGGCGACAAGAGCGGCTTCATCACGGTAGAAGGAATTTATCCCAACCCGGTGAAGGCAACCGCCAGCATCCGCATCCAGGCAGGCAGCACCGGCGGCAATATTGTGCTGCAGCTTACGGATATGCAGGGCCGCATCGTGCGCACGAAGACAATCAATACGGAAGCCGGCGCCGCCACCACCATCCAGATGGATCTGGGTGGACTGGCTGCAGGTCAGTATCACCTGAAGGCGATTGCAGGTGAAGAAGTGAGTGAGACGGTGACGGTGATTAAAAACTAACTGGTCAGGCTGAGCGCAGCCGAAGCCCCAACCCTAGCCCCTTCCCGGACCCATCCCCCGGCCCCTTCCCTAGGGGAAGGGGGGGAAGACCTACCAACGAAGAGCGCGCTGCCGCAGGCAGCGCGCTCTTTTCATTTACACCAACGCGCCTCGTCATCCTGTTCCGCAGGAACGGGATCTACGGCCGCAGGCCCGGGCTGCAGCCGTTCCCCTTCCCTTAGGGAAGGGGTTAGGGGATGGGTCGTTGCAGGAAGGGGTTAGGGGATGGGTCGTTGCAGGAAGGGGCCAAGGGGATGGGTCTTTGCAGGAAGGGGCCAGGGGATGGTTGTCTTGGGAAGGGGTGCGCCCCGCGTTCCCTAATCCCTCGCCGCTGCCCTGTTTGCCGCGCGTGCAGCCGCCGTGCCGAAGGTGCGCAGGTTGTAGGTAAACGTCAGCATGTAATAGCGCTGCAGCACCTGCGTGGTTTGCGTTTCGATGTAGGTGGATTGCACGTCGCGGATGATGCTTTGGTTTTGTCCCAGCAGGTCGAAAATGGAGAGGCGGATATCGGCCTTGCGCTCCTTGCCCAGCTTTTTGCCGATGGCCAGGTTCCAGAGCGTGTAGTTCTGAGCCGGCACATTCGAATAGCCCGAATAATACTGGTTGCTCGCATCGGTTTGCAGCAGCCATCCATTCTTCGAAAGGAGGTTGAGCTGCACCGAAGCCACGTGCTGGAAGTAGTTGAACCGCGTTGAAGAATCCTTTCCCTTTGCGCCGCTTTTCACATCGTTGAAGTTGCCGGTATACGAAACCGTGAAGTCTACATACTGGCTGATGTTGCTCGCAAACACGCTACCCAGGCTGAACACGGTGTTGTCGGTCTGCGTCACTTCGTTGTTGACGATCCCCGGCAGGCGGTTCCACTGCACACCCGTGTTGAGATTGAGGTTCGTCTTGATGGCCTTGATCGGGAACGCATAATTGGCGAGCCCCCGGATGCTGCGGTAGCCATCGAGGTTCACGGGTTTATTCAGTTGCGAGAGGCGCGGGATCACATAGCCTGCCACCAGCGAGTCGGCCAGGCGGGGTTGAAACGTGGCGTTGGAGATGTAGTTGTTGGCTGCCTGCCCAAAGAGGTTGACCACGAACAGTTGTCCCTTCTGCGTGTTGGTGAAGGTGTACTGTCCGCTCAGCGTGTGCGTGTATTGCGGATCGAGATCGGGGTTGCCCACGGTGTAGATGGGTCCGTTGGTGAAATCAACCACGCCCTGCAGTTGCGTTACCGACGGCGTGTTGACGCCCGCGCGGTAGTTGAAGCGCACCGAGCTGCGCGTGGAAAGTTTCCAGCGCAGCATCGCGTTGGGCAGCACGTTGTTGAAGGAGTTGTCTACGTTAAGCGTGCGCGGAAAGGTCTGGTCGCTGCGCAGGCGCGTGTGCTGGTAGTTGACGCCGAAGCTGAGCATGCGGTCGCGGTCGCCAAGGCGATAGGAGATGCCGCCGTTCTGTGCGTCGGTCTTGTTTTGAAAACGATTCGAAAGGGAGTCGAGAAAGCGGCTGTATTTACCCTGCGCCGTGTCGTAGGCGTAAGCCATCTGGTCGGCATTGCTGCGTGAGATCACGGGGTTGTAATTCAGCTGCAGCTGTCCCTTCGTGCCAACGGGTTCCGTATAAATGAAGTTCGTGTTCAGCTGCCAGCCGTCGTTGTCCTGGTCGGTGTAGCGCCGGCTTGCCGAGTCGAGGCCGGGCGTGATGCCGAAGTACTGGCGGTCGCGTGTTTCCACGAAGGTCTCGCCCGTACGCTGGTTGGACGTGCGGTTCAGGTTTACCGAGAACGTGCGCCCGCGCCTGGCAAACGAGTGGCGGAACAGGAGCGAGCCGTTGATGTTGTTGCCACTGCGGCGGCTGTTGCTGATGTTGCTGGTAACGCGTTCGCTGAGGCCCGCGCTGTTGGGGTTATAGCCGAAGTAACGGTTGGTGATGCGGTCGGTCTCGTTGATCTGGAACGACAGGCTGGGCGAGAAGATCAGCTGGTTGAAGGAATCGATCTTCCACTCGAGGCGTGCGTTGATGCGGTGGTTGGTGTTGTCGGCCTTCGCCGTGGTGGTGTCGGTGGTGCGGTTGAACGCATTCTTCGAAGCTGCGAAGTAATCGGTCACCGACTCTTCGTAAGTAGTATTGCGGTTGTTGTTGAAAAAGTAAGAGCCCGTTACCGTGAGGTTCTTCTTCTTGCCCCACAGGTCGCTGAAGTTGACGCCCAGCGCGGTGGTGCGGTTGATGCCGGCCTGCTGGCCAACGAGGAAGTTGGAGCTGGAGCCGAAGTTGCCGTTGCCGCCGCCCTGCGGCCGCCCGCTGCTGTTGCGCCCACCTCCCTGTCGCCCGCCGCCCCGGTTGTTGCTGCTGGTGGAGGTGACGCCGAGGAGATCCTGCTGCCCGAAATTCTGCTGGTTGATATTGTTGAAGTTGCCTACGAGCGAAATGCGGCGGTTCTCTTTGAGGATGGTGGTATTGCCGCCCGCCTGGTAGCGAAGCACGGATGCATTGTCGTCGGTGCCGGCGCCGGCGTAGAGGCGCCCAAACTGCCCGTTGCGCATGTTGGCCTTGGTAACGATGTTGATGCCGCGCTGGGAGCTGCCGTCGTCGAAGCCGGTGAGCTGCGCCTGGTCGGAAAGGCGATCGAACACCTGGATCTTGTCGATCACCTCGGCAGGCAGGTTGCGCAGGGCCGCCGTGGCATCATCGCCAAACAGCTCGCGCCCGTCGATGGTCACTTTCTGCACCGCTTCGCCGTTGGATTTCACCTGCCCGTTTTCGATGGTGATGCCGGGGAGCTTGCGCACCAGGTCTTCGGAAGTGGCGTCGGGATTCACTTTATAGGATGATGCGTTGAACTGCACCGTATCGTTCTTCTGAACGGCGGGCGGTGTGGTGCCCTGGATTACCACGCCTTCGAGCTCCTTGCTCGAGCGCGGCAGCAGGATGTCGTCGAGGTCGCGGCTGGAGGTGCTGTCGAGGCGGAAGGTCTGTTCCAGCTGCGCATAGCCCACATAAGAGAAGCGCACGCGGAACGAGTCGGGGCGGATGCCCTCGAAGCGGAAGCGCCCGAGCGAGTCGGTATTGGTGGTAACGAAGAAGGAAGAGTCGGTTAAGGAACGCAGGCCCACGGTGGCGCCGCGGAGGTTGACCAGCGTTTCGGGGTCGCGCACGCGGCCGGTGATGGTGCCCGACTGGGCCTGGGAGGCAACGAAACACAACAATGCCAGGGCAAGGTAAGCAGCTCTTCGAAGGAACATATCCGGGTGAATTTGTGGTAAAAATCCGCTAAAACCATTCCGGAGAGGGCCGGGCGAGGTTAATTAAGGTGAAAGAGACGGGAAGGTTTCTGAAGGTTCCTGAGGGTTTCTGAGGGTTTCTGAGGTTTGTGGAGGTCTGGGAAGGTTCGAGGAATGGCCAAGTCATCCAAAACCATCCAGAACCATCCAGAACCATCCGGAACTCTCCAAAACCTTTATTCCCTATATTGCAGCCCCTTTAAAACCCAACACATGGAGTACAACAGAATTGTAGCCGTGACCGGAATGCCCGGCCTGTATGAGATCCTGAGCAGCAAGAACGACGGGGCACTGGTGCGTTCGGTCGATGACAAAAGCACAAAGTTCATTTCCTCGCGCATACACAACCTCTCGCACCTGGAGAGCATCGAGATCTATACCACCGGTGAGAACGTGAATCTTACCGACGTATTCAACGCCATGAAGAGCAGCGGCGCCACCCTTCCCGATACGAAGGACGCGAAGGCCATCAAAAGCTACTTCGAAAAGGTGTACCCCAACATGGACTTCGAGCGCGTGTACAACAGCGATATGAAGAAAATGGTGAAGTGGTACGAGGCGCTCGAGGCCAACGGAGTCGACTTCAGCGCTAAAGAAGCAGAAGAAGGCGAGGCAGATGAAGAAGCTACCGATGAAGCCGCCGCCGAGGCGAAGCCGAAGAAGAAAGCTGCCGCCAAGGCTTCGGCTGGCGCTCAGCCTGACAGCAGTGCCAACGCTCAGCCTGACAGCAGTGCCAACGCTCAGGATGGCCCGGAAGCCCAGGAGAAGCCACAGAAAAAAGCTGCTCCCAAGGCTGCGGCCAACGATGCTGCAGAAGGCGAGGAAAAGCCAAAGAAAAAGGCTGCTCCGAAGAAGAAGAAAGACGATACGGCTGAATAAGCTGTCGATGGCTGGCGCCATCGGCAGAATCAAATGTTCAATTTTCAATGTTCAACGCTCAATGTGCAGGGAATACATCCTTGAACATGGAAAATTGAGTATTGCGCATTGAACATTTTTTTGTGTGCGCTCACCGCTCCCGGCTCCCGGCTCCCGCCTCACCCCGGGGCCCAATTTTTTAGCTGGCTTCTCCCTACTTTCACCATTGACCATTCACCATTGACCATGCATGCCATGAACTATAGCGCAGATATCCAAAAGCTTCCCCGGCACTTTCTTCCTGAAGATTTCAAGGTGACCGACTGGGCCGGCCTGCAGCCTTTTTTTGAAGACCTCGTTGCCCGCAACATCGATAGCAGCGCATCGCTCGAGCAGTGGCTCCGCGACCTCAGCGAGCTCGAAGCCGTAGTGGGCGAAGACGCGGCCTGGCGCCAGATCAAAATGACCTGCGACACGGAGAACAAGGAGCTTGAAGATGCATTTACGTTTTTCGTCACGCAGATACAGCCGCCGATGCAGCCCTATGCCGACAAGTTGAACCGCAAACTTGTGGACTCGCCGCTGGCCGCCCAACTCGACCCCGCGCAATACGGCACCTACCTCCGCTCCGTGCGCAAAAGCATCGAGCTGTTTCGCGAAGCCAACATCCCGCTGCAATCCGAAACTTCGATTCTCGCGCAGCAATACGGCGTGATCAATGGCAAGATGAGCATCGAGGTGGATGGCAAGGAGTACACGATGCAGCAGGCTGCCAAGTTTCTCGAAAACCCCGACCGCAACCTCCGCGAACGCGTTTACTTCAAGATACAGGAGCGCAGGATGCAGGACCGCGATGCACTCAACGAAATGTTTACCAAACTGGTGACGCTGCGCACGCAGATCGCGAAGAATGCCGGTTTTGAAAATTACCGCGACTACAAGTTCGAAGAAATGGGCCGCTTCGATTATACCAAGGAAGACTGCTTCCAGTTTCACGAAGCGGTGAAGACGCACGTGCTGCCCCTCGTTGATTTCATTTACGACCGCAAGCGCCAGAAGCTGGGACTGCAAAACCTGCGGCCCTGGGATACCGAGGCCGAGCCCGATGGCATCAAACCGCTCACACCCTTTCAAACGGGCAACGAGCTGGTGGAGAAAACTATCGAATGCTTCCGGCGCCTCGATCCGTTCTTTGCCGACTGCCTCGTGAAGATGCGCGAGATGAATCGCTTCGACCTCGACTCGCGCAAAGGCAAGGCACCCGGTGGCTACAACTGCCCGCTCGAAGAAACCGGCGCGCCGTTCATTTTCATGAACGCTGCCGGCCAGATGAGCGATGTGACCACGATGGTGCACGAAGGCGGCCATGCCATCCATTCTTTCCTCGCACACCGCCTGCCGCTCACCGCCTTCAAGCAATACCCGATGGAGATCGCCGAAGTGGCCTCCATGGCCATGGAGCTGATGAGCATGGATTATTGGGATGTGTATTTCGACAACGAAGACGACCTGCGCCGCGCCAAAGAACACCAGTTGGAGCGCGTCATCACCATATTCCCCTGGATCGCAACCATCGATAAGTTCCAGCACTGGGTGTACGAAAACCCGGAGCATACGCTCGGAGAACGCGCCGAAAACTGGCGTCGCATCGTGAACGATTATACTTCGCTTGCGATGGACGTGACGGGGCTCGAAGAATTCCGCAAGTTTTCGTGGCAGCGCCAATTGCACCTGTACGAAGTGCCTTTCTACTACATCGAATACGGCATCGCGCAACTGGGCGCCATCGGGCTGTGGAAGCAATTCAAGGAAAACAAGGAAGGCGCCGTCCGTAATTATACGGCTGCCCTTTCATTGGGCGGAACGAAGACGTTGCCTGAATTGTATGAAGCCGCAGGACTGAAATTTTCACTCGCACCCGATCATATCGCGGAGCTGATGCTTTTTGTAAACGACGAGTTGAAGAACACCTCGCATCCGCAGGTAAAATAAGAAAATGCCGCAGGCGGTCTTAGCGCGGCGGCGCTACGACACAAAGACGTAACGTTGTTATACGGTCTATCATAGTGCCGTCGTGTCTTCGTGTCTTCGTGTCGTTGTGCATGCTGCGCGGTTATGCCATTTGCGGCGAAGTCACCTTCGGCGCTTCTGCCAGCAACAACTCTTCGCCCGAAAGAAGGAAATAGAGATTCTGCAACTGGTGCAGCGTTTTTATTTCTTTGATGATGGGGCGATGATTGAAGTCGAGGGCCGTGTGGTCGCGATCGAGCTCCATGCTGTAAGCGCCAGCGCTCCGCGGGTGTTGCCACAATTTGAAATAGGGATGAAAAACGTAGGCGAGCCGGTCGAGCAGTGCATCGGTTAGTGGAACGGCCTGGAGAGTGGGATCGGTGACTTTGCGAAAGCCATGCCCCGACGGGCTTTCGAAGCCTACCGAAGGACCGTCGGCAAATTCATTGTCTTCGTTGAGGAGCGTAACCGTGCAGATATCGGATCCAACGAGCACGTGGTTGCCGATGCGAAATTCTTTGATCGCGATCATGGGATTGTATTTGGAGCCGGATCGCTCCGGCCGGTGATCGAACGGATGTCAGCCGCAGCGTTGCAGGAACTGGTAGAGGTAATCCTGCACCAGCTGACGAAGGTGCAGGTCGATGGCGCCGATGCGGGGTGCATCGCGGTGTTGTTGAAGGAAGTGCTGTGCTTCGCTTTCGAGCGCAGCACGCAGCGTGCGCGTATGTTGTTCGCAAAGCACGCGGTGCGCGCTTTCGTTGTCTTTTCGGTTGATGCCACCCGCGGCTGTTTCAAAAGCGTTCAACTGATGAAACAAAACGCGGCTGGCTACCGGGTGAAAGCCTGCAAGAAGCTGGTCGGCCTCATTCATCGCTTATTTTTTTCGAAACGAGTACGGTTGCACCGGTCCACCTGATGCGGATTTGTACGAACCGGCAAGCTTGCGCTCCGGTGCGGCTTCCTGCACGGTCACACGCAGCCCGTTCCACTCGGTGTCGTGCAGCGTTGCGATGGCGGTTTTCGCTTCTTCGTCTTCCATGGTTACGTAGCCGAAGCCCCGCGATACGCCGGTGAATGAATCGAGCGCGATCTCGGAACGGGATGCTATTCCAAAAGGAGCTACAAACGATTTAAGATCGGCACAGGAAACCGTGCCCGGGAAATTGGCGATGTAAATCTTCATAATGTAAAAGTTAGATCGAACAGGAAGCAGGTGGGAGGAGGGAGGAGGCGTTCCGGCGCAGATGCAAGGTGCTCAATGACAATGAAGGTAGACTAGTTTGCGCGCAAAGCCCGAACTGATTTGGCCGGTTAACGATACTTTGGCTTTAAGCCCGGCAATGGTGTGAGCCGTTTCGGGCGCTGCTGCAAAGCATCCGTTACCGTTCGCGCCGGAAAGGTTACCTTTACCCCTTCCCGCCTCTTGTCAGCCTCTTCTCTTTCACTCTCCTTCATACCGATTTTTATGCAAATAGAAGACATCCAGAAATTCCTGGACAACAAGGCCGTGGCCGCAAATGACAGCGTGCAGATCTCCTTCCGCAAGCGCGCCACCATCACCGGCATCTTCGTGCGTGGTCACCGCGACTACACCGAGATGAAGTCGAAGAACTTCTGGCGCATTGTACCGGAAAGCCAGTTCGTTGCATGGGAAGCCACCGGCGACGTTCAGCTGGCGAAGCTTTTCCTTGGCACCGAGTTCTCGCGCCTCAGCATGCGCAAAAGCAGCTGATCTCCGGTTGTTCGATACCGTTAGCGCACCGCCCTCCAGCGCCACAAAACCTGGTAGGGATAGGGTTCGTAAAATGAATTGTCTTCATTGATGGTGTGGCCCTTCGCGTGGAAAGCCTTCCCTGCGCGCATCACTTCCAGGCCCTCTTCTGTACGTCCCATAAACCCGAGGCATTTTCCCTTGTAGAAATACGCATCCGAGAAATGCGCGTAGCGCGCGATGGCGCGGTCGAACGCGGCGAGGGCTTTATCGTGCGCCAGCGCAAGGAGGAGGGCGGGGAGACGCATGCGGTAAGATCGGGATTTCAGGCGGTTTCGCTGTAATTTGGCCCGTATCAATTCCTGCACATGAAGAAGATCCTGCTTACCCTTTTGCTGGGCGGCTCCCTGCTGGCCAGCGGCCAGGATGGCCTCAGCTACCAGCTTCCGCCCAAAGCCATTGCCGACCTGCTGCTCGCCAGGCCTACACCCGGCGTCTCCATCGACGACAAAGCGCAGTGGATGTTCCTCGCCGAGCGCAATTCTTATCCCTCAGTTGAAGAACTGGGCCAGCCCGAGCTGCGGCTCGCAGGCCTCCGGCTCAACCCCGCCAATTTTGGCCCCAGCCGCGCCAGCTACGGCGCCGGCTTTCGTCTCAAGCACATCCCCACCGGCAAAGAATACGCGGTGAGCGGCTTTCCCGCCAACGCGCTCACGGGAGCTGCCACCTGGAATCCGTCGCAAACGAAGATCGCCTTCACCAGCACCAGCGCCGACCGCATCGACCTGTACGTGATCGACGTGGCTACGCAAAAGGCGACGAAGATCAACAATCAGCCGGTGAATGCAACACTGGGCGGAATGTTTGTGTGGGCAGACGACAACACCATTCTTTATAAAGCAACGACCGCACCTGCCAGCGCCGCACCCAAGAAGCGCGTGACGCCTAAGGGTCCCGCTGTTCAGGAAAATAAAGGCAAAGCCGCTCCCAGCGCCACTTTCCAGGATCTCATCAAAACGCCTTACGACGAAGAGCTGTTTGCTTTCTATGCCACCTCGCAGCTTACGCAGTGGAAAGCCGGCGTCGAAACGAAGATCGGCGCTCCCGCCATTTACCTTTCCTTCAGCCTCTCGCCCGACAAATCGTACCTGATGACGCGCACCGTGCGCAAGCCCTTCTCGTACCTCGTCACGGCCGGTGGCTTTCCCAGCACCGTGTCCATCCTCGACCGTAATGGCAAGCTGGTAAAGACCCTTGCGGAACTTCCGTCGAGCGAAGGCACGCCGAGTGGCTACGACAATACGCAAAACGTGCCGCGCGGTTTCGACTGGCGCGATGACGAGCCGGCCACCGTTACGTGGGTGATGCCGCTCGACAGCGGTCTCATCAAGAAGCAGGTTCCCCACCACGACGCGTTCTTGGCGCTGGCCGCACCGTTCAGTTCGGCGCCGCGCGAGTTGTTTCGTACCGAGATGCGCTTTCGCAACGTCACCTGGGGCAACGCATCGCTGGCCATCGTTGAAGAAGGCTTGCGCTCGCGCCAGATGACGCGCACAGACCGCTTCAACCCTTCGGCGGGAACGCTCGAAAAGCTGTATGACCTGAGCCAGACCGATACCTACAACTGGCCCGGGGCGCCTGTTACGCACCGCAACCGCTGGGGACGCAATGTGATCGAAGTGAGCGACGACAAAGGATATTTTCTTACCAACAACCAGGTGGGCTCTTCTCCCGACGGAGACCTTCCCTTCCTCGCACGCTATTACTACGGCGAGCGCAAGAAAGAGGTGATCTGGCGCTGCCCGAAGGGACAGTATGAATACGTGGTGGATGTTGTGGACTTCGACAAAGGCATCGCGCTCACGCGCCGCGAAAGTCCGCAGGCCGCACCCAACTACTTCCTGCGCAACCTCCCGGCCAATGCCGAGAAAGCACTGACTGCCTTCACCGATCCCTACCCCGGCCTCAAGGGCATCAGCAAGCAAAAGGTAAAATACCAGCGTGCCGACAGCGTGGACCTTACCGGCGACCTGTACCTTCCGGCGGGCTACGACAAAGACCGCGACGGCACCCTGCCGGTGATCATTTGGGCGTACCCGCGCGAGTACCAGTCGGCGGCCGACGCAGCCCAGGTGCGCGGCTCGCAATACCGCTTCACCACCGTTAGCTGGGCCTCGCCCGTGTTCTGGGTAACGCAGGGCTACGCCGTGCTCGACAACGCCGAAATGCCCATCGTGGCAAAGAGCGGGGCAAGACCCAACGACAACTTCCGCGAGCAGCTGGTGTGGAATGCCGAAGCGGCCATCAACAAACTCGCCGATATGGGCGTGGGCGACCGCAACCGCGTGGCGGTGGGGGGCCACTCGTATGGCGCCTTCATGACCGCCAACCTGCTTGCCCATACAAAGCTCTTCAAGGCGGGCATCGCGCGCAGTGGCGCCTACAACCGCACACTGACACCCTTCGGATTTCAAAACGAAGAGCGCACCTACTGGCAGGCCCGCGAGCTGTACACCGAGATGAGCCCGTTTACCTATGCCGACCAGATCAAGACGCCGCTGCTGCTGATCCATGGCGATTCGGACGACAACCCGGGTACGTTCCCCATCAACTCCGAGCGACTTTACAACGCCATCAAGGGACACGGCGGCACCGTTCGCTACGTGTCGTTGCCCTACGAAGCACATAGCTACCGCGGCAAGGAGAACCTGCTGCACATGCTTTGGGAGCAGAACCAATGGCTGGAGCAGTATGTGAAGGGAGCGAATAAGAGCTTTTAAGAATATCCAATAATGAACAGCGAATATCGAATGATGAAGTGTTGAATGAGCCCGTGCGGGAACCGCGATCGTCATTCTTCTGTACGATTGCTTTAACGAACAATTGGCCCCGATGCGTCGGGGCTTTTTTCGATCTTTGTGGCTCTCCAATTTCCCTTATGAACCTGCTGCGCCGCTCCTTTCTTCGTCCCGTAGTTCTACTGCCCGGCTTCGTGGTTGTCTTCCTTGCTGCGTGCAACGAAGAGCCGAAGAAGCCCTTTGGGCATTGGCCGGTGAAGCCGCCCCCGGGTGTGCAGCAGGCCGCCTACATCGATGCGCCTGTGCGGAGGGGCCGCGTTCGCGTAGCACTCAATGGCGACGTTTGGGAAGGCGCGCTTCAATATCGCGGCGCCGAGCTCGACTCGCTGCGCACCATCCGCTGCAACAACGAGCGCCTGGGGCAGATCATGGAAGCCGAAGGCAAAGCCTGTTTTGCGCTCCCGCTTTTCGACGAAACGGACAGCGTTGCCGACCTCACGGAGCGCTGGGTAAGTGGCGACTTCGAGGAAGGCGGTCGCATCGTGACGGAGGACGTCAACTTCGACGGGCACAAAGACCTCGTGCTCCTCAACTCGTTGCAGAGCAGCCTCAGCCAGCGCAGCTACCATATCTGGCTCTACGACAAAGGGTCTAAATCGTATTTCTACTGGGATGTTGCGGGGCGCACCGGCGGCGAATTGCTTGCGCGCGAAAAGTCGCGCAAGGAGTTGCTGGTGGCTACTTCCGACAGTGAGACGAAGGTGTTTCGCGTGAGCGCCGATACGGTGCTGCAGGAAGTGGTTGCGCCGAAGCAGTTATAGCTCCTCCAGTTCGTTCTGCTCTTCTGATGGCTCTTCGGGTTCTTCCGGCTCTTCCAGCGGCGTGCATTCGCGGCAGATGCCGTTGATGAGCACCTGCACGTTTTGTGCGTGATAGCCTTCGGGAAGCGTTACCGTAGGCGACACTACGTCGTCGAGGCAATAGGTTTTGCTGCAGTTGCTGCAAATGAAGTGCACGTGATCGTCGTGGTGGTGGCCTTCGCCGCAGTCTTTACAAAGCGCATACAGCACCGAGTTGTCGGCTGTGGGGATGGTGTGGAGGATGCCCTTGTCTACGAAGGTTTGCAGCGTGCGGTATACCGTTACGCGGTCGAATTTTTTGCCGGCGTATTTTTCGATGTCGCCGTGTGCGAGCGCGTCGGGGTGGGCAAGAAAGATCGAAAGGATCTTCTTCCTGCTATCGGTCACGCTCATGTTCTTACGTCGCAGGATCTCGGCCATGCGGATCTCGGTTGCCTTGTGTGTGGATGCGCCCATCGGCGGTGCCTTATTTCTTCAGCAATTTACGGATCTCCCCTTCCATTTCCTTCAACTCCGATTCTTTCAGTCCGTCGTAGATGTGACGCACGTTGCCTTGCTGGTCTACCAGCGCCACAAACTGCGTGTGGAGGAAGTCATCGTCGATGCTGGCAACGCTGTTGTTGGGGTCGTCGATCTTGTAGCTGTGGCGTGCAGCCGCGTAGAGGCTGTCTTTGCGGCCGGTGAGAAAGATCCATTGCTGCGTGTTCACCTTCATCGAGTCGGCGTAGCGCTTGAGCACCGGCACCGAATCGCGTTCGGGGTCGGAAGTGTGCGACAGCAATACGAAGTCCTTTTCGCCCTTGAACGCTTCGTAGATCGGCTTCAGGTTGTTGTTCATTTTGGGGCAAACGCTTTTGCAGGTCGTAAAAAAGAAGTTCACGGCCACCACTTTTCCTTCGATCGCCTTTTGCGTTACCGTGCGACCGTCCTGATCAACGAACGTGAAGGGCTGCACCACCGAGATGGGCGGCACGCGGTTCTTGAAAAATTCAGGAACGGCAACTGCCAGCGCGGCCACGAAGCCGAAGAAAAGGAGCGTAAAGAAGACGAGGTAGTAGATGCGTTTGCGCGACATAGCTGCAAAGGTAGGGCGGGCGCCCGGTAGCGTCGGCTGACATGGGTCAGGACCGTTCGCGGCAATGGGAAAAAAAACATTTTTTTCTGAGGTTTTTCACATGGAAATGGCCTCCCGGCAGGGGTACCTTGGTTTTCTAAATGCAACCAAAATGAAAAAGACCCTGTTTTTGATCCTCGCGCTGGCCGGCGCTTTGCTGGGCCGCGCACAAGACAATCGCTTATCGGAAGAAGAAAGCCAGAAGATCGTGCAGTCCGACGAGTACCACACCGCCCTCCTGAAAAAACTGGAGATCGCTGAGTGGGTATACAATGCGATGCGCGGCGGCGCCTCTGCAGCTGAATTGCAAAAGGCATTCAACGTTGCAGTGGACAAAGGCGATACCCGGCCATTGTACCAACTTGTATTTGGAAACGGTGAAAAGGCGAAGGAACTGCTCGGCGAGTTGGGAGCCGCGCAACAAAAGCTGAGAGAAAGCTACCCGCAGCTTTTCAGCGAAGTGCCGGCGTGCCTGGAATGCGAAACAGACGTGAAGGAACAATTTGCCTATTTACTGAAGCACGCTGACGGATTCCATGATCTGTACGCAACCACTGTGTCGACGGGAAAAACGATCGCGCCAACCTGTGGCTCGTGGTGGAACCAGGCGCAGCTGCTTGCCTGCGGTTATTCCTGCAACAAATTCCCGCCCGTCATTTCCCTTTACTGCGGCTGGGGATGCTGGTGCAAATACTGCAGAAAAAACTCCGTGCTGGCCGAGCATATCTGCGACTAGTGGCAACAAGTGCAACCAAACAACATAACATATGGGAATCGTATTCATTATCGTCCTGGGCATCGCTTTGATTGCTTTGCAGATCTGGGGCTCGCGATTGAAGGGCAGCAGCCAGGCGCTCTATCGCATTGCCGGCGGAGTACTGCTTTTGCTGATGACCTTGTTATTCCCCGACGACCGGAAGGGTTTACCGCACTACAGCCTTTTGATTCTAGGATGTGCGTCGATCATCTGGGGAGTAATTGTTTACGTTCAGGCAAAGCGTGATG
Source organism: Chitinophagaceae bacterium (assembly GCA_004173235.1). GTDB lineage: Bacteria > Bacteroidota > Bacteroidia > Chitinophagales > Chitinophagaceae > Flavisolibacter. Next base: position 17,741 of record SEAC01000003.1, read on the forward strand.
CCGTAAGGAAGTAGCTTTTTGCAGGCAGGGAAACAGCGCACTTGTTTTCGCTAACTTTCGCGAATGAAAAAGCTGATGTTCGCTCTCTTGCTTTTCGCGTCCATTCAAGCGGTTGCCCAAAAAAGCGACGAAGCCGCCGTGCGCGCAGTGCTCCAAAAGCAGGTGGACGCCTGGAACCAAGGCAACATTCCTGCGTTTATGGAAGGCTACTGGAAGAGCGATTCCCTTATGTTCATCGGCTCCAAAGGGCTTACCTATGGCTGGGCGCAGACGCTTGCCAACTACCAGAAAGGTTACCCCGACGCGGCGGCGATGGGACAGCTGTCGTTTGAGCTGCTACAGGTGCGACGCCTGTCGAGCAAATACTATTTCGTGGTAGGCAGGTGGCACCTGGCGCGCAGCAAGGGCGACGTGGGCGGTCATTACGACCTGCTGTTCCGCAAGGTCAAAGGCCGTTGGGTGATCGTATCGGATCACACTTCGTGAGGTGCCCGCGGCGCGGCGAGAAAGAACCCCGCAGGTGCGGGGGAGGCTCCAGATTTTTAAGATTATTATGATCAACGCAGATATATAGCGCTAGCGAATCATAACAAATCATAATGATCTGCGTATTCGCCACAGGCGAATCAGCGTTCTTTCTCTACTTCCAGATGCGCCAATAGTACCACACCAACCCCGCGAGGCTGACCGCGAACAGGATATAAAAAGCAATGTTGAAGCCGTCGACGTGGCCGCCGAACGGAATGGCCCATCCGAAATAGAGGCCCAGGAAGGCCATGAAGATCATCCAGAATAACCCCACGAAGAGTGTGTTCAGCACCTTTTTCAGGTAGCGCCGCACCTCCGGCTCCATGCCCCGGTCGAATTCATCCATTGGTTCAAGGTACTAACAGGGAACGAAATGCGACGGAGTCGCCGCTGAAAACGTTGAAGTCGACCTTGGAGCGAATGCCGTCCACGTGGCCTTCTTCGGAGTGCTGCCAAAAGCTCCACGTGCGCGTGATGCGCGGCCCTTCGGGTTGCAGGTAGTGCGCCACCCACAGCGGGTAGTCGTCGAAGTGACCCGCGAGGTTGCGCTCGTAAAAATTCAGGTAGGTATACAAGATGGGCCGCACGCCGTAATACTGCTCTGTGATGTCGAGCCAGGCCTTCAGCTCGCGGCGCAGCACTTCGGGTTTTACGCCACCTGCATTTTCGATGTCGACTACCGGCGGAAGGTCGCCGCTTTGCAGCGGCACCGTGCGAATGAAGTGCTCGGCCTGGAGGCGCCCGCTTTTGGAAGGAAGAAAGAAATGATAGGCGCCGCGCACGATGCCTGCCTTGTTGCTCTCGCGCCAGTTGCGTTTGAAGGACGGGTCGACGTTGGAAACGCCTTCGGTGGCTTTGATGAATGCGAAGCCGATGCGGATGCCGTCGATATCCATCGATTGCACAGAGCCCCAGCTCACCTGCTGCTGGTACCGGCTTACATCGATACCGTGGATGCTGTATTGCGTGGGCATGGCGATGCCGAACTCCGGGTAGCGGATCATCGTGCCTTCTTCGTGATTGCGCAGCGCATCCCAGCTGAGCCAGGCAAGGCACGCCACGATGATGACAACTGCCAGCAGCACGAAGCGCAGCACGTATTTGCGGGTTTGCTTGTATCGTCGGGCACGGGCCATGGGGCGCAAGATAGAAGAGAAAGAACGCAGATACCGCAAGCGGTATGCGCAGATTGGTTAAGATTGTTTATGATTTGCTGACGCGCACACGATGGATCCGCGTAAATCTCAATGATCATAATACCTCGAGGCTTGGGGGCTGCGTTCTTTATTAGGTTCGACGGCGGTAGAAAGAACGCAGATACCGCAAGCGGTATGCGCAGATTGGTTAAGATTGTTTATGATTTGCTGACGCGCACACGATGGATCCGCGTAAATCTTAATGATCATAATACATCGAGGCTTGGGGGCTGCGTTCTTTATTAGGTTCGACGGCGGTAGAAAGAACGCAGATACCGCAAGCGGTATGCGCAGATTGGTTGTTTATGATTTGCTGACGCGCACATGATGGATCCGCGTACATCTTAATGATCATAATAAATCTGCGTTCTTTCTCTCCTTGCCGATTCCCGATCTTTGCCGCCATGCCCTTCAACTGGACCGACAGCCGCAACTTCCTTTCCAAGCTCACGCTGCGGCGCGTTTGGAACATGGCGCAGGTGTACAGCTCGTATTACCTCAGCCGCTGGACGGGCCGTTCCATTCACTGGGGCATGCCCATCTCGATCTCGTTTGAACCCACTACCAGCTGCAACCTGCGTTGCCCGGAGTGCCCGTCGGGACTGCGCGCCTTCACACGTCCGACTGGCATGCTCAAGAAAGACTTCTTCCGCGAAACGATCGACGAGCTGGCGCCGCAACTGAGCTACCTCGTATTTTATTTCCAGGGCGAGCCTTTTCTCAACCCCGACTTCCTGGAGATGGTTCGCTACGCGGCCGACAAAAAGATCTATACGGCAACTTCTACCAACGCACACTACCTGAAAGACGATGTGGCTCGCCGCACCGTGGAGAGCGGCCTCGACCGCCTCATCATCTCCATCGACGGCACCACGCAGGAAACCTACCAGCAATACCGCGTGGGCGGCCGGCTCGACAAAGTGCTGGAGGGCGCGCGCAACATCGTGCGTTGGAAGAAGGAGCTGAAGAGCCGCACGCCCTTCATCATCTTCCAGTTCCTGGTGGTGCGCCACAACGAGCACCAGGTGGAAGAAGTGAAAGAGCTGGCGAAAGAGATCGGCGTGGATGATGTATGGCTGAAGACCGCGCAGGTTTACGACTACGAAAACGATCCGAACGAACTGATCCCCGTGAATGCGAAGTACAGCCGTTACCGTAGAAATACGGATGGACGGATGGAGTTCAAAGGCAACAATGCGAACCACTGCTGGCGCCTTTGGCACGACCCCGTCATCACCTGGGACGGCGCCGTGGTGCCCTGTTGTTTCGACAAGGATGCGCAGCACCGCCTGGGCCATCTTCGCGAGCAATCGTTTGCGAGCATCTGGCGCAGCGGCGAATACCAGCGCTTCCGCAACGAAGTGCTGCAGAGCCGGCAGAACATCGACATCTGCGCGAACTGCAGCGAGGGGGTGAAGGTGTGGGAGAAGTCGTGAACGTGAACGTGAATCGTGAATTCGCAATGCGCGGCAACGGGCGCCGGCATCCCCGATTGCCGATTGCCGATCCCCGTCCGGCGTCAGCATTCCGGATTGACGATTGACGATTCACGACTGGCCCCATCCTACCTTTATTCTTCACTATGGGTATCGAGCAAGACATCCGTCAAACCAAGTTCGTCAACGCCAAGCAAAAGGCGATGATCAACCTGCTGTATTCGTACGGCTGGGTGATGGAGCAGGTGAAGACCTTCCTTGCTTCCGAAGACATCACGCACCAGCAGTTCAACATCCTCCGCATCCTGCGCGGCGCGGCCGGCCCGCTGTCGACACTGCAGATCCGCGAGCGGATGCTCGACAAGATGAGCGACACCTCGCGCATCGTAGACCGCCTGGTGGCAAAAGAACTGGTGCAAAAGGTGACCTGTGCCAAAGACAAGCGCCTGGTGGATGTGACCATCAGCGCGAAAGGCCTGGCGCTGCTGCTGAAGCTCGACAACCGCGACGACCACATCCAGGAAATCATGAAGAACATCAGCGAGGCCGAAGCAACACAGCTTTCGCTGCTCCTCGATAAGATCCGCGGCTAAAAGCAGCGTTAAATGGTTTATCGGTTAACTAGTTTATTGGTAACGTTGTAGCTACCATTTGGATATCCATGAAGAATCTTCTTTCCCTCGCCTTTCTTTTCCCCGCTCTGGTTTCGCTTGCGCAAGACAGCACCGTTCGCAAGTCCGACACGAGCGTTGTGAACCCCCGATACGAATTCCGCGGCGTGTGGATCGCTTCGGTAGATAACATCGACTGGCCCGCACGTGGTCAGTATAACGTGGATTCGCAGAAGATCGACTTTCGCCGCCAGCTCGACCTGCATAAGGCCAACGGAATGAATGCCGCGATCGTGCAGATCCGCCCCGCAGCCGATGCCTTTTATCCATCGCCCTACGAGCCTTGGAGCCAGTGGCTCACCGGCCAGCAGGGCCGCGCGCCGCTGCCGCTGTGGGACCCGGTGGCCTTCGGCATCGAGGAAGCGCACAAGCGCGGGATGGAATACCACGCATGGCTCAACCCCTACCGCGCCACTTTCAACATCGCCAAATCGTCCATCACACCCGGGCATATCACCAAACAACACCCCGAGTGGTTTCTCGACTACGGCGGCACCCGCTACTTCGACCCGGGCAATCCCGACGCGCAGCAATGGGTAGTAAGCGTGGTGACCGACATCGTGGGCCGCTACGATGTGGACGCCATTCACATGGACGACTACTTTTATCCCTACCGGATCGCAGGAAAAGAATTCCCGGACAGCGCTTCGTACCGCAAATACGGCAAGGGCATGGAAAAAAGTGCCTGGCGCCGCAGCAATACGGATTCCATCATCGTGAAGATCGCGCGGGCGATGAAGACAACGAAGCCCTGGGTGAAATTCGGCATCTCGCCCTTTGGCGTTTGGCGCAATAAAAGCCAGGATCCGGACGGCTCGGCAACGCAGGCCGGCCAAACCAATTACGACGACCTCTATGCCGACATCCTCCTATGGCTGCGCAAAGGCTGGATCGACTACGTAACACCGCAGCTGTATTGGGAGATCGGGTTTGCCCGTGCCGACTACACTACGCTCATCGACTGGTGGGCAACGCATGCCTATGGCCGCCACGTGTACATCGGCCACGGTATTTACCGCTATTACGAAAACAACCCAGCCTGGAAACAGAAAGACCAGTTGCCACGCCAGATCGAACTGTTGCGCAAATACCCTTCGATCCAGGGATCGATTTATTTCAGCTCGAAAAGTTTTGAGCGCAACCCCAACGGCTGGAACGACACCTTGCGGCTGAACTACTACCGCGTGCCGGCAGAGGTGCCGCCGATGCCCTGGCTGCCTTCGAGGCCTGGTAGTGAGCAGTGAGGCCGTGAGTCGTGAATCGTCAATCGTGAATGCTGGCGCCTGAAGAGCGAACGGATGCCTTTGGCTTCCGTTCGCTTTTAGTAGGTCCCCAGCCCTTCCCTTTGGGAAGGGCTGGGGATGGGTCGCTCACGGCTTCCTCGCTCCCGCCTTCTGTTCCAAATAATCCACATAGTCCTTGCTGCCCAGGCGAAAGAAAAGAGGCCGCCCAGTGGCCTTTTGCAGCAACAGTTCGGTGCGGCAGAAGAAAGAGAGGCGCCGGGCGTAAAAGTCCGGTGGCACCGTTTTTATAGATATAGGGGCAACCGGGGCGGGGCGTGGTTTTCCCACCTGACCCTGGCCTTCCAGACAAAAAAACAACAACAAACCTAAGCCGGTCCAACGCTTCGCCATCCCAACTGATTTGGTGTAAATTTACAGCGTGAACGAGGACGCGGTCTACTTCGCAGAAACCGAGGATTATGAGCCTGAATCAGAGCCTACAACAAAAGCTGTTACAAAAGCTGTCGCCCCAGCAGATTCAATTAATGAAACTGCTGCAGGTGCCTACGGCCATCCTCGATGACCGCATCAAGGAAGAACTCGAAGAAAACCCGGCACTCGAACTCGCCGACGAAGGCTTTGAAGGCGACGAAACTCCCGACGAATTCGCTTCGAACGACAGCGACGACGACTACTCTGAAGACGGCGACAGCGCCGACGATCCCTACGAGAACATCGACATCTCCGACTACGTGAGCGAAGGCGACGACGACATCGCCGACTATAAAATGCGCGACGAGAACTACGGCGACCAGGAAGAAAAAACCACGCTGCCGTATAAGGTCGAAACCTCCTTTTACGAGCAGCTCGAAGCACAGCTCGGAATGCTCAACCTCGACGACCGCCTCTACAAGATCGCCGAGCAGATCATCGGCTCCATTGACGAAGACGGGTACCTGCGCCGCGAAACATCGGCCATCGTAGACGACCTCGCCTTCCGCCAGAACGTGATGACCTCCGACGAAGAAGTGGAATCGCTCATCAGGCGTATCCAGAACTTCGACCCTCCCGGCGTGGCCGCACGTACGCTCCAGGAATGCCTGCTGCTGCAGCTGCAGCGCCACAAAGTGGAAGGCCGCGACGTGGACGTTGCCATCGCAGCCCTCACCCGCTACTTCGACGAATTCACCAAGAAGCACTACGAAAAGATCCAGCGCGGCCTCAACCTCACCGATGAAGGTTTGAAGGACGTGATGATCCAGATCACGAAGCTGAACCCCAAGCCGGGCGGCAACGTGGGCGAGATCAACAAGGCCGAAGCCTATGTAGTGCCCGACTTCTTTATCTACAACAACGGCGGCAAGCTGGAGCTCACGCTCAACTCGAAGAACGCACCCGAGCTGCGCATCTCCGAAGGCTACCGCGACATGCTCAAGGAATACGATCGCGGCGCCAAGAAAGACCGCCGCCAGAAGGAAGCCGTTCTTTTCATCAAGCAAAAGATCGATTCGGCCAAGTGGTTCATCGATGCCATCAAGCAGCGCCAGCACACCCTGCTGAGCACGATGACCGCCATCATGGACCACCAGACGGAATTCTTCTTCACCGGCGACGAAACGTCGCTCCGCCCGATGATCCTCAAAGACATCGCAGAGCGCACGGGCCTCGACATCTCCACGGTGAGCCGCGTGGCCAACTCCAAGTTTGTGCAGACCGAGTTTGGCACCTACCGCCTTAAGTTCTTCTTCTCCGAATCGCTCACTACCGACTCGGGCGAGGAAGTGTCGACGCGCGAGGTGAAAAAGATCCTCAGCGACCTCATCGAAGGCGAAAGCAAAAAGAAGCCGTTGTCGGACGAGCGCCTCACGGAGCTGCTCCAGGAAAAAGGCTATAATATCGCACGCCGCACGGTGGCCAAGTATCGCGAGCAGCTGAACATACCGGTGGCGCGGCTGCGGAAAGAGTTGTAAAGAGGGATGAAGGGAGGGAAGAGAACATGAGAACGTGAGAACATGAGGGGAGAGGGAAGAGGGGAGGGAAGAGAACATGAGAACGTGAGAACATGAGGGAAGAGGGAAGATGAATTACTTTTGCCGCAAATGAACACTCCCGAAGCTCCTGCTCCAACGTTTCCGCGTATCCTTCGTTACGGCGCTGAAGCAGTTTCCGTGGTGCTGCACCCGCTGTTCATTCCCGTTTACATTTTGCTGTTTACGCTTTGGATCAGCCCGCTTACGGTGGCCATCGATCCATTGGTGAAAACAAGGATATCCTTCTCTTTTGGATTGATGTATATCGTGTTTCCGCTGGCAACCGTGCTGCTGGCAAAAGGCCTGGGCTTCGTGGATTCCATCCGCCTGAGGTCGCGCAAGGACCGGATCATTCCCTACGTGGGTTGCGGCATTTATTACTTCTGGATGTGGTATGTGCTGCACAAGCAGGGTTCCTTTCCCGCTCCGCTGGCGGCCTTTGCGCTGGGCGTTTTCCTTGCGTCGAGCGGCGGCCTCATCCTCAATGCCTGGCTCAAGATCTCGATGCATGCCATGGCTGCAGGCACCGGCCTCACCTTCCTGTTCGTGCTGGCACTGGCATCGCCCTTTGCGTGGGGCTTCTACCTTTCGGTGGGGCTGCTGCTCACGGGCCTCATTTGCACGGCGCGCCTCCTCACCGGCGATCACAACCAGGCCGAAGTATACAGCGGCCTTTTCATCGGCACACTGTCGATGATGATCGCTGCCTGGGTATCTTAAGGATACCGTATTTCTACTAAACTTTTCTTTCGCCGACTTTATTCGGGCGCAGCCCGCTATATTTGGGATGGATAAGCATTTACACTGACTGGCCTTTACCAATTGCTGAACTAAAGAAACCAAAACACACAATCGAAAAACGCGCCCTTGCGCGTCCAGCTTATGATCGCTTCAGCGCGTTCTGCAACACTACAACCTCAAGCTACCCCGGTGGCACCGGTTCAGCACAGCCTGCTGCGCAAGCATGTGTGGTTGCTTTTGGGCGCGGCCATTCTCAATGTTCCCGGCATCACCCACGTAGCCTACATTCCTGCATTACTGTCGGCGGCCTGCCTGGCACTGCTGGTGCAGCACGCTGCAACTCCCCGGGCCGCCATGGCAGTGGGCACTGCTTTCGTGGTTCTGTCGGCATCGATGCTAAATTACTGGATGGTGCCTACGCTGCTCCACTACACTGGCGGCAATTGGCCGATCGCGATCGGCTGCTACCTCGCTTCGTGGATCCTGCTCGCACCGTTTTTTGCCGTCCAGTTTGGGTTTTTTGCCTGGCTGAGGCGCCGCAACGGCGGCCTGCGCCGCGAAATATTCAATGCGCTTCTGTTCGCGGGCACCTGGGTGCTGATGGAATGGGGCCGGGCCTGGCTCTTCAGCGCGGTGCCCTGGATGGCCTTCTCCTGGGGCTCTGCTCTTGGCGGCAATACACTGCTGGTGCAGCCCGCGGCCTTCGGGGGCATTTTCGCACTTACTTTTCTGCTGGCCCTTCCTGCCTACCTTTTTGCAGCCGCATGGCGCCTGAAAAAAAGGATGCCCGCTTATTGCGCGGCGGCCGCGATCGTCCTGCAGCTACTGGGCGGATGGGTGGCGTGGCAACGGCAGGAAACGGCCGCAGCACAGCGCCCTTCGTTCCGCGTAGCGCTGGTGCAGCCTGCTCTCCCCGCAGGCGCGCTATGGGACCGTCAGCAAATCAACGGCATCGTTCAAAACCTCTTGCAACTGAACCGGCAGGCTGCTTCGCTGCATGCCGACCTCAACATATGGACCGAGACGATCGTGCCCTGGACCTATCGAAAGGATGACGATTTCGTGCAAACGCTGCTTGAACCTTATAAGGGCAGCGGCACACACACACTTCTGGGTATGACCACCGAGCCCGAAGCGGGCGTGGGCGATGAACGCACCTCTGTTTATGTGCTCAACGCGTCCGGTTCGGTGCTTGGCCGTTACGACAAGCAGGAATTGCTGGCCGGTGCCGAGCGCCCTTTTTTCGGCGGGTTTGCACTTCCATTCCAATCGGGCAATGCCACGCGCTTTGTGCCCGGCCGGGCGGCACCGGTGCCCACGCCCTGGGGTGCGGCCGGTCTTCTGTTGTGCAATGAATCTACCATACCCGCACCTGCCCGTCGTGCTGCGGATGCGGGCGCCACATGGCTGGCGGTGGTAGGCAACGATGCCTGGTTTGCCGATACGTACGTTGCTCTCGGACACTTCTATCAATGCCGCATCCGCGCAGTGGAAAATCGTAAAGACGTGGTCGTGAATATCAACGCCGCGCGTGCAGGAGTTATCCGTGCTTCGGGTTCCATCACAGGGCGCTTCGAAGGATTTGAAGCCGCGGTGCATGCCGCAACGGTGCAGCCTAATCCGGATCACCCTCCCTCCCATCTATTCTTCAACTTATTCGTGGTGCTCGTTATGTGTACCACGCACCGTTTTTCTATTAATCGCAAAACCAAAAAACAATGATGAGAAAATTGCTACTAATGATGTTGCTCTTCGTCGCGGCCCAACAGGCTATGGCGTTTTCGAGCACAACCGTCAACCAGAAGGACTGGCGCTGGCGGAAGGACGACGGCTCCCAGACCACTGCCACCTGGATGGCCGCCAAGAACGATCCCGCAAATGTGAACGGGATATATCCCAACCAGAACCTCCGTCTGCGGATGTCGTTCGTAACGCAGAACAACGCCGGCATTTTCCCCGAAGGCGAGCTGGCGAACTACGAAATCCAGAATGGGCTTGAGTACGCCACCGCTCTGGGCGGACCCTGGCAGCCCATTTCCGACGATTCGGCCAATGCGTTTATGCTGAGTTACAGTTCGCGCGTGCCGGCACAGCTACCGGTAACGGAACAACTGTTTACGCCGGCACCGAACGGTTACAAGGCAGGCCGTGTGGTAGACGTAACCAACATGTACGGGATGATCGGCTTTGTGCAGTCGTTGAGCGCAACGGTGGCCCAGGAAAATGAGTGGGTGCTTCGCGTTACGCCCAATGCACAGGCCACGACCTATTACTTCCGTGTGCCTGCGGCGGGCCAGCCCGACGCATCGGTGTTTCCGAGCCTCGTGGTCAATCCGGTTACCTTCAAGTATGCGGGCTCTCCTTTCTGCGCTTCCACGGGCACGGTGAACACGCAAAACGATTTCCCTGGCGGTGGTACTTACAGCAGCACTGCCGGAATCTCGGTGGATGCCAACACGGGTGCGATCGATCTCGCGGCTTCCAACCCCGGACGCTATGAGATTACCTACACGTACGATGGTGGCAACACCACCTCCACCGTGGTGGACATCCGCCCGCAGGCCAACGGTGCTTCCGGCTTTGTGCCACCGGCAAATGCGGTTGCGTGCGAAGGCGACTACACGGGCGTTGCTCCATTTGATGCACCGCTGGGTCTTTCCTACAGCTGGACCAACACCAACACCAATGTGGGCCTGGCTGCAAGCGGCAGCGGCCCTGTGCCACCGTTCGCAGCTACCAGCGATGGCTCGGTAACTACGATCGCACAGATCAACCTGACCCCTACGGGTGGCACCGGTTGCAATTTCAAGCAACTGGCCTATCGCGTTACGGTGAAGAAAGCACCCTCGCTGTCTTCACTCAGCATGTTCAACGAGTGCTCCGGCAACATCTTCGCTCCCATGACGGCATCCAACCCGGCAGGTACGGTGTACAACTGGACGAACAACAATCCTGCGGCTGGACTCCCTGCTGCGGGCAGCGGTCTCATCCCCGCATTCGTAGCACAAACGAGCACCACAATGATGGACGAAGTAGCCCGGGTGCGCATCGTGGCCACCTACAATGGCTGCACTGCTGCAGGCATCAACCAGTACACGGTGAACCCCGCCGCCCCGATGATCGCGTATGACCAGCCGAGCTATTGCCAGGCCGGCCGTGCCGAATTGCTGATGAAGCCTCGCGCAACCGGTGGCACCTTCTCTGCCGATCCCGGACTGTCTATCGACCCGGTAACCGGAACCGTAAACCTCGGTCAGTCTACACCGGGCACTTACACGGTGACTTATTCAACGGGCAACTTCAATAGTTGCAATGAATCTTCGACCACGCAAATCACGGTGAACGCAGGCGCCAGCATTGCCGCCGTTCCGAACGCGGTGTACTGCAATGGTATCGTTACCAGCCCTGTTACGTTCTCCGGTAATGCAACTTCGTACACCTGGACCAACAGCAACCCGGCTATCGGACTTGCTGCATCGGGCACCGGCAACCTGCCTTCTTTCACTACGGCCAATGCCGGACCGGGAGCCCAATATGCGTACATCAAAGTAACCCCGCAGGGAACGGTTACGGCAGCCTGTCCTGGGAAGGCCATGGCTTTCCGCATCACCGTTAACTACTGCGGACCGATTGCGCAGCATGGCGACACGGATGACGGTAACGCCCGCATTGCCCTCGACCGCCAGATAATTGCAGGCCCCAACCCCACAACGGGTGTGGTGCGCGTGCAGTACAGCGGCAGTGCGCAGCAGCTTGACGTGCTTGTGCGCAACAGCAACGGCACCGTCGTTCTTCCGGCGCGCCGCGTTGCATCCAACACCATTTCGATCGACCTGAGCACCCTGCTGCCCGGAACGTACGCGATCCAGTTCGCCGACCCGCGCACAGGAACTTCCATCGTGCGCACGATCGTGAAACTGTAATAGAGGAAACCATCCTTTGTGTGGCAAGGCCGTTCCCGGAAGGGGGCGGCCTTTTTTTATGTTTGTTTATTTGTTTATTGGTTCGTTGGTTTATTGGTAGGGGACGTACCAGCCTTCGATGTGTAATGGACGGCGCATCGCGAAACCACAAACCACAAACTACTTATACAGCTCCTGGCACTTTTCGCAAAAGAAGCTTCGTCGCGGGGTGATGCCGGTGTGTTGTTTGATGAGGGGGATGTTGCAGCGCGGGCAGGTCTTTTTCCCATGGGCTTCCCAGTGGCGTTTGAGGCGCCTTCTTTTTTCCAGCGCAGGAAGTCGAACGCATACGCGCGGGCTTCTTTCACCAGCTCGTTCAGTTTTTTTACGGGAAGCGCACCCAGGCGGCTCTCGGGGTGAATGCGTGTGCGGAAGAGCGTTTCGTTCTTCATGATGTTGCCGAGCCCGGAGAACACCTGCTGGTCGAGCAGCACATCGCACACGAGGCGGTCGGGTGATGCGCGGAGTGTTTTGCGCGCAAGCGCGGGGTTCCACTGGTCGTTCATCAGGTCGATGCGGAAGTCGTACGCGGCGTCGATGTCGGTGCCTTCGTGGATCTTCACCGCGCAGTTGTAGTTGTTCCACTCTCCGTTGCGAAACAGCAGCGTGAGCTTGGCTACTTTTTCAGGATTGTAATGCTGGCTGTCGATATAATAATTGCCGAACATCAGGTAGTGGATGCGGATGTAGCAGTCGTTGAACACCATTAGAAAGTGCTTGCCCCACGTGTCGATGCGGCGGAGCGTTTGTCCGCTGATGCGGTCGAAGTCGACGTTGGCGGCTCCGGTAGCGGACTGCACTTTTTTGCCCACGAACTTCGCGGCCTGCTCTTTCAATATTACGAGGCTCGGGCCTTCCAAGGGGGTGGGGGTTGAGGAGTTGAGGGGTTGAAGGGTTGAGGAGTTGAGGGGTTGAAGAGTTGAGGGGTTGAGGAGTTAAGTGGTTTAGCGGTTCAATCGTTTATTGGTATCGGCGACCGCTCATAAAGGATTACCCTATTAGCACATTACCCCATTACCCCATTACCCCATTACCCCATTCGGCCGTCACTCCATCTTTTCGGAAGTGAACTGGCTCTTGATATACTCGTTGAAGAAGGAACCTGCGGAGCCTTCGCATTCGAGATAGAGCTGGAACACCCGCCACATCCGCGGAGGCACGTTGTAGTAGCGGAACACGTTGCCGTCGCGAAACCCGATCTCCAGCGTTTTCTCCGACTCGAGGTAATCCACCTTATGAATGGTGGATGATTTTGTGGTGAATACGGATTTGGGCATGTGAGGGTTTCTTGAAGGTTGCTGAAGGTTCCGGGTGGTTCCTGAGGGTTTTGTTCCTCACGGTGCTTTGAGCCCGAACCCGGGATCGCGGCCACGGAGCATATTGGTGGCGCCATCCATGCCGTGGTGCAGGTCGAGCTCGCCGCGCGGCGCCTCGCTGGCTGCCTCTTTGGCTTCGAGGCCAACAGGTCCCTTGCCGATGGTGATGCCGCCGTCGACGGAGAAGAGCGCGCCCGTGACATAGGAGGCTTCGTCGGAGGCGAGGAAGAGGTACGCGTTGGCGATCTCCTCGGGCGTTCCGCGGCGGCCGAGGGGCGTTCCGCTGATGATCATGTCTTCGTGCTTCGCCTTCATGGGGCCCGTTTCCTTGTGCGTCCAGGCGGTGTCGATGCCACCGGGGCACACGCAGTTGACGCGCACGCCGTACTTCGCCTGCTCCACCGCCACGCCGCGCGTGAACGCGTGGATGAAACCCTTGGTGCCGCCATATACCGCGTTTTCGCCGAGGCCGAGAAAGCCCGACTCCGACCCTGCCGACACGATGCATCCCTTCGTCTTTTTCAGTTCGGACACCGCGTAGCGCGTCATCAGGTAGGCCGAGCGCACATTGTTTTTGAGCAGGTAGTCGAACACTTCCAGCGGGTAGTTCTCAATAAGCTCCATTACGGGAAATACGCCTGCGTTGTTGATCAGGATATCTAGCTTGCCGTAAGTTGCCACCGCGTAGTTCACACACTCCATTGCCACGCCTTCCTGCGACACGTCGCCGATAAATGCGGATGCCACGCCGGATTCCTGGAGGATGTCGCGCACTACGTCGTTCACGGGGTCTTCGGGAAATCCGTTGACGATGACGAAAGCGCCCTCGCGTGCGAATTTGCGCGAGATGGCTTCGCCGATGCCGGTTGCGCCACCGGTTACTATGGCCACTTTTCCTGCTAAGCGATTCATATGGGAAGAAGGTTTGCGTAGCGGGCAAAACAATCGTGCCCTACTGTGCCGTGCCTGCGCCGGGGAAGTTGTTCGTATTCATTTTCTAACTTATTTTGTAGGACAACCGAAACAGCAATAGCTGTTTTTTCTTTCTCGCTTTCTGTGCCAAACACCTGCCAAACCATCGCTTATGAGAACATTTCTGCTCCTTGCAGCCCTTACCGTTGCGGGCGTTCGTGTTGAAGCCCAATGCGGCGCAACCGTAGCCGTACCTGCCAGCCAAAACCTATGTGCCGGCTCCACTACAGCAGCTGTTGCCTTTACCGGCAGCGCAACTTCCTACACCTGGACGAATAACAACACGGCAACCGGCCTTGCCGGCAGTGGCACCGGCAACATTGCGGCGTTTACTGCAACGAACAGCGGCACGGCGCCGATCGTATCGAACGTGACGGTAACGCCGAACGGTTCGAGCCTGCAGGGATATGCGTATGTTCCCAACAACGGTTCGGGCAACGTATCCGTGATCAACCTGGTTACCGGAAGCACGGTTGCCACCATTCCCACGGCAGGCGAGCCCTTTGCGGTTACCGTGCTCCCCGACCGGAGCAAGGTATTCGTGTCGACCGTGACAGGGGGCCGCGTGGAGGTGATCAACACGGCCACCAACGACATTACGCAGCATGCGCCCTACAACGCGCCGCACGGACTGGTGGCTTCGCCCGACGGAAGCCGCGTGTATGTCAACGGCTGGGGCGGCGGCGGCGCGGTAAGCTATATCAACACGGCTAACCCTACCTCGTCGACGTTCATGACCAGCGTGGCCAACCCGGAAGGCATGGCCATCACCCCCGACGGAAATACCCTGTATGTAGCCAGCGCCATCGGTGGCCTCGTTGCCATCAACACCAGCACCAATATTTCCACGTTCGTAGCGGCAGGAACCAATCCCCATGGCGTGGCCATCACCCCCAACGGGCAGTTCGTATACACTGCCAATAATGGCTCGGACAATGTTACGGTGGTCAACACCGCTACCAATGCGGTAATTGCGACCATACCCGTGGGCGACGCGCCTCTGGGTATCGCCGTTACTCCTGACGGCAGCAGGGTATACGTTGCCAACAGCGGCACCGATAATGTATCGGTCATCAACACCACCACCAATACGGTCATTGCCACCATTTCTGTGGGCGATTACCCGTACGGCGTGTCGGTGACTCCCGATGGGAGCCAGGTATATGTAACGAATAAGAACTCCAACAACCTGTCGGTCATCGCTACGGTGACCAATACTGTGAGCACTTCCCTTGCCACGGGAGCATCGCCTATCGGCCTCGGCAACTTCCTGTCGGCCGCAATGGCGCCCTGCTCGGGCACTCCGGCCAGCTTCGACATTACCGTAAACCCCATCGCAAGCGTTGACCAGCCTGCCGACCAGGCCGCGTGCGCGGGAAGCAATGTGCCGGCCCTGGCTTTCAGCGGTTCGGCCACCTCGTATGAATGGACCAACAGCAATACCGCCATAGGTTTGCCCGCATCGGGCACTGGCAACCTGCCTGCTTTCGTGGCACCCTCTGTGTCGTCGCCGCAAACGGCTACGATCACAGTCACACCGCGGAACGATGTAACCCAGTCCGCCGCGCCTTTGCCGGAACTCTTGTTTTACATGTTCGAAGGCGGTGGCACGAGCGTGTCCAACCTCGCGTCCGCGCCACCTGCTGGCACGAGCACAGCGACCATCAACGGCTCGATGGCCACATCTGCGTCTCCCTCCATCTGCTCGCGGTCGCTGGTAGGCACCGGCCTGGGTTCAGGGGTCGATTATGTGAACACCGGCTGGGCCACCAACCTGAGTGGCAGCTGGACGCTCTCCTTCAAAACTTCGAATGTGCCGAGCACCACAACTACCTATTATGTACTGGGAGATGTCAACGCGGGAGGCTTCCGGGTCTTCACCGGCGGGGTAGCCGGTGCGGGCAACTGGATCTTACGCGGCCCCTTCGCCGATGTGCTCGCCACAGGGGGCGCCAGCACTGCCACAACCACAACTACCTTCGTATATGATGCCGGCGTCGGAGAGATCAGGGCTTATGTGAACGGTACGCTCGTGAATACAGTAGCGCAGGCACCCTTTTCCGTCTTGGGGGCCGGTCCCTTCAAAGTGGGTGGCTATTCCACTTCCAACAGCCTTCCTTCCGGTAGCCTGATGGACGACTTCCGCCTTTACAGCAGACCGCTCAGCCTGGCGGAAGTTCAAACGCTGAACGCCTGCGGAACCTATCTTTCCTGCACGGGTACACCCAAAACGTTCACCGTCACCATCAACCCTACGCCTTCCTGGAACAATGCCGGCTTCTCCACCTCCATCTGCCACGACCAGGGCATCGGGCTTTCCATTTCCAACGGCGGCAATACGCCGGGAGCGGACTATAGCTGGACCAACGACAACCCGGCCATCGGTACGCCGGCCACGGGTTCGGGCAACGCGCTCACATTCACCGGCACCAATACCGGCCTCACGAATATATCGGGGCTTTTCACCGTCACGCCTTCTTACACAGGCGGCGGCGTTACGTGTGCGGGATCGCCCAACACCTTTACCATTACCGTGAAGCCGCGCCCAACGCTCAGCGCCGGCACTGTGAACAACGTGAGCTGCAACGGAGGCGCCAACGGATCTGCCACGGTGCTGGCCAGCGGCGGCAATGGCGTTTACACGTACTCGTGGTTTCCTTCGGGCGGCACGGGCGCAGCGGTCAGCGGCCTCGTGGCAGGCACCTACACGGTGACCGTCACCAGCAACGGCTGCTTCAGCACGATGCCGTTTACCGTTTCGCAACCCACGGCAATGACGGCAACGACCGCGAGCACCAATGTGCTGTGTAATGGTGGTGCAACCGGCTCGGCCTCAGTGAACGTATCGGGA
This sequence comes from Chitinophagaceae bacterium, assembly GCA_004173235.1. GTDB lineage: Bacteria > Bacteroidota > Bacteroidia > Chitinophagales > Chitinophagaceae > Flavisolibacter. Next base: position 34,667 of record SEAC01000003.1, read on the forward strand.
GGCACAACGCCTTACAGCTACCTGTGGTCGCCCTCGGGCGGAACTGCCGCCACCGCCACCGGGCTTGCGGTAGGCAACTACAGCGTACTGGTGACCGACGGCAACGGATGTACACTCACGCGCAACTTTACCATTAACCAGCCCTCCATACTCGGCGCAACTACCTCCCAGACGAATGGAACCTGCACGTTTGGCGGCATTGCCTCTGTAACACCATTTGGTGGTGCAGGCGGCTACACCTACCTGTGGTCGACGGGTGCCACGACCCAGTCGGTTTCAGGACTGCCTGCCGGACTCACTTCGGTGCTCATCACTGATGCGAACGGCTGCACAGTGACCAAGAATTTCAATATCACGGCTCCTCCCAAGGCCAGCATCAACCCAGTTTCCAACCAGTCGCTCTGCGCGGGCAGCAGCAGCAGCGCAGTCGTTTTCTCCGGCAGCAACGGCAGCACCTACAGCTGGACGAACAACACGCCTTCGATCGGCCTCGCGGCAAGCGGAACCGGGAACATCCCGGCGTTTGTAACGAGCAATGCAACAGCGTCTCCGGTAACGGCTACCATCACTGTAAACCTGAGCGGCGCACCCGGAGCATGCGCCGCCGATCCGCGCACGTTTACCATCACGGTGAGCCCGGCGCCGACGGCGAGCATCAGCTACGCAGGCTCGCCCTTTTGTGCCAGCGGAACGGTTTCCCCCACATTTACCGGCACGGGCGGCGGAGCCTATTCTTCCACTGCCGGCCTCAGCCTCAACGCAACGTCGGGAGTGATCGACCTCGCCGCTTCAACGCCCGGAGCATATCTTATTACCTATACCATCCCCGCAGGCAACGGATGCCCGCAGGTGCAAACTGCCGCCTCTGTGGTGCTCAATGAGTACGCTACAGTCGGCCAGCCTTCTAACCAGACGGTTTGCGCGGGAATAGCTACCACGGCCGTGAACTTCACGGGCACGGGCGGAAGCTATAGCTGGACCAATGATAATGCGTCGATAGGTCTCGCAGCTTCAGGCACCGGCAACATTGCTTCGTTTACTGCTACCAACCCGGGCAATACCGTCCAGTCAGCTACGGTTACGGTGACGCCCCAGGGAACAGGTCCATTCGCGTACATCACGAATTACGATGCCGATAATGTATCGGTGATCAGCACAGCTACAAATACAGTACTCACCACCATCGCGGTAGGTACCAATCCCTTTGGTGTTTCCGTTGCTCCCGACGGGAGCCGGGTGTATGTAGCGAATCTGAATTCCAATAATGTATCGGTGATCAGCACGGCTACGAATACGGTACTAGCCACCATTCCGGTAGGGACCAATCCGCGTGGTATTTCCGTAACTCCGGACGGCACCCGGGTCTATGTCGCGAACCCCAATTCCAACAACGTATCGGTGATCAATACGGTCAACAACACGGTACTGACCACCATCCCGGTAGGCAATGGTCCTTCCGGTATTTCCGTAACTCCGGACGGCACCCGGGTGTATGTCACGAACCTCAATTCCAACAATGTATCTGTGATCAATACGGTCACGAACACGGTACTGACAACGGTCCCGACAGGAACCACGCCATCTTGCATTTCCGTTTCTCCAAACGGAGCCACGCTTTATGTGACGAACCTGAATTCCAATAATGTATCAGTGATCAGCTCCGCTACGAATACGGTACTGGCTACCATCCCGGTAGGAACCACCCCCTTTGGTGTTTCCGTTTCTCCAGACGGCACCCGGGTGTATGTCACGAACATCAGTTCCAATAATATATCGGTGCTTAACACGGCTACGAATACCGTCCTGACCACTATCCCGGCAGCAACCAGCCCGACCGGCGTTTCCGTTTCGCCGGATGGCACCCGTGTTTACGTTGCCAATTTCAACTCGAACAATGTCTTTGTGATTGATGCTGCCAACAATACGGTGGTGGCTACGATCAGCGCTGGTATCAGTAACCCGTACGCCGTCGGCAATTTCATAGGTGGTCCCTCATCCTGCACCGGAACGCCCAAAACGTTCACCATCACCGTCAACCCGGCGCCAACGGCAACCATCAGCTACACCGGCTCGCCGTATTGCGCGGTGGGCACCGCTACGCCAACATTCAGCGGCACAACGGGCGGAACCTATTCGTCGACCGCGGGCCTTAGCATCAATGCTACAACGGGTGAAATCAACCTCGCCACTTCCACGGCGGGTACCTACACGGTTACGTATACGATTCCTCCAGGTAACGGGTGCAGCCAGGTTGATGTAACCACCACTGTTACCATCAGCCCGAACGCACAGGTAGACCAGCCCGCCAGCCAGATCTTGTGCTCGGGTAGCACCACTGCCCCTGCCGCCTTCAGCGGCGGCACTGCCGGCGTGACGTATGCATGGACGAACGACAATACCTCGATCGGGCTTGGGGCCGCCGGCACGGACGTCATTCCTGCATTCACGGTAATCAATAATGGAACGGCACCGCAGGTAGCTACGATCACCGTAACGCCGCAGGGCGGCATCGGCTCGTGCACGGGCAGTGCGAAAACGTTTACCATCACCGTTAATCCGAAACCCGTCCTCAATCCGGTAACCAGCCAAACCGTATGTGCAGGCGCAAGCGTTGCCGCCATTACTTTCGGCACTTCCGCAACGGGCGGAACCACCACCTATTCCTGGACCAACAGCAACACTTCGGTTGGTCTCGGAGCCGGCGGCGCAGGCAGCATACCATCGTTTACGGCGCTCAACAGTAGTTCTACGGTGCAAAGCGCTTCGATCGTGGTAACGCCGATGTTCACCAACGGCGGACCCGGTTGTCCCGGCGATGCAGCAGCCTTTAACATTACCGTGAACCCAACACCTTCGGTAGATGCCGTGGCAAGTCAGAACCTATGCAACGGTGCCAACACAACGGCCATCAACTTCAGCGGCAGCGCCGCCGGCACCGTATATAGCTGGACCAACAACACAACATCCATCGGCCTCGCGGCAAGCGGAACCGGGAACATCGCATCGTTCGCCGCCATCAACAGCGGCACGGCACCGGTAACCGCGCTCATCGTAGTGACGCCCACCTTCAGCAACGGCGGACAAAACTGTCCGGGCGCGCCCGCTTCTTTCAGCATCACCGTCAACCCCACACCCACGGTCAACACCGTTGCCGACCAGGTGCTTTGCAATGGAGCAACGACTGCGGCGGTCACGTTCAGCGGGGCCATTCCCAACACAGCTTATTCGTGGACCAACACCAACACGTCGATCGGGCTTGCGCCTTCGGGCACGGGCAACATCGCCGCGTTTGCAGCGCTGAATGCAGGCACGGCGCCCATCACCGCTACGATCACCGTGACGCCGAGCGCCACACTCAATGGCATCGCCTATGTTCCCAACAATGGATCGGGAACGGTGTCAATGATCGACCTCACCACCGGTGCCGTTGTGGGCAGTCCGATAGCTGTTGGCGCCAATCCGTTCGGTGTAACGGTGCTGCCTGACCGCAGTAAGGTATATGTTTCCAATACCGGTGGCAACAGCGTATCGGTAATCAGCACGGCTACGAACACGGTTACGGGCACTTCGCCGTACAATGCTCCGCACGGCCTCGCGGCTTCGCCGGATGGCCTGCGCGTGTATGTGAACGGCTGGACCGACAATGCCGTTTCGCGCATAGACGTAGCCAGTAACGTATCCACCTTCATGACCAACGTGACGCAACCCGAGGGTATGGCCGTTTCGGCGGATGGCGCGCGTTTGTACGTAGCTTCTTCGCTCAGCCCCGGAAAGCTGGTGGTGATCAATGCCAACAGCAACGCGGTGATCTCCAGCATCACGGTGGGCGATTTCCCGCAGGGCGTAACGCTCAGCGCAGACGGAAGCAAGGTATATGTCGTGAACAACGGGTCGGGAACGGTGTCGGTCATCAGCACGGCGTCCAACAGCGTTGTTGCTACCATCCCCGTGGGAAGCAACCCGCTTGCGGTGGCAGTAAGCCCCGACGGCACGAAGGCCTATGTTACCAACAGCGGCAACAACAGCCTGTCGGTGATCAGCACTGCAACGAATGCGGTAACCGCGACCATTCCTGTGGGCACCTATCCGTATGGCGTTGCCGTATCGCCCGATGGCAGCACCATTTATGTGGCCAACCGCAACTCTAACAATGTGTCAGTAATCAACGCAGCCACCAATGCGGTGAGCAGCGTAGCTGTGGGCACGGCGCCCATTGCGCTCGGACAATTCACCACGGCAAGCCTTCAGTGCGCAGGTGCTCCGAAAACGTTTACGATCACGGTCAACCCAACGCCAACGGTGAACGCGGTAACGAGCCAGACGCACTGCGCAGGCGCTGCTACAACAGCAGTGACCTTCAGCGGGGCGGTGCCGGGAACCGTTTACAGCTGGACCAACAGCAATCCATCGATCGGCCTGGCAGCGAGCGGCAGTGGCAACATCGCTTCGTTCACCGCAACGAACAGTACTTCTACGGTGCAGGTGGCCACCGTCACCGTTACGCCGACATTCACCAACGGTGGACAATCTTGCAGCGGCACGCCCATCACCTTTACCATCACGGTTAATCCTACGCCCACAGTAGCTGCCGTTACCAACCAGACCCTTTGCAACGGCGCTGCCACAACTGCGGTGAACTTCAGCGGCGCGGTAGCGGGAACGACCTACGCCTGGACCAACAGTAACAGCTCTATCGGGCTGGCGGCAAGCGGCAGCGGCAACATTCCATCATTCACCGCTTCCAATAGTGGCGCGACGGTGCAAACAGCAACCATCACGATCACCCCAAGCGCGAATGGCTGCCCAGGTGCTTCCACGAGCTTTACCATTACCGTTAATCCCACACCTTCGGTGAATGCAGTGGCTTCGCAGGTACTTTGCAACGGAGCTACCACCACGGCGGTAACGTTTGGTGGAGCAGTAAGCGGCACGGTCTACAGCTGGACGAACAGCGATCCCTCGATCGGGCTTGCTGCGAGCGGCAGTGGTGACATTGCGGCTTTCACTGCCATCAACAACGGCACAACCCCCGTGATTGCTACGGTGAACGTCACTCCTTCGTTTACCAACGGCGGGCAAACCTGCACCGGCACGGCCGGCAGCTTCACCATCACGGTGAACCCGACGCCAACGGTGAACGCAGTGACGAATCAAACGCTTTGCAATGGTGCCGCCACAACCGCTGTTACCTTCTCGGGTGCAGCTGCCGGCAGCACGTTTGCATGGACCAACAGTGCGCCGTCCATCGGGCTGGCAGCTTCGGGCACGGGTAATATCGCATCATTCGCTGCAAGCAACGGCGGCACCGCTCCTGTTACGGCTACGATTACGGTAACGCCTTCGGCCAATGGATGCAGCGGAAGCGCGCAAACATTTACCATCACCGTCAATCCCACTCCATCTGTCGCGGCTGTATCTCCAATCACTGTCTGTGCTGGACAAAGCATTGCGGTGCCCAACTTCAGCGGGCCGGTGGCTTCGACCACCTTCAGCTGGACGAACGACAACACTTCCATTGGCCTGGCGGCTTCGGGCACGGGCAACATAGCGGCTTTCACGGCGGTGAATGCAGGCAGCACGGCGGCCGTTGCCAACGTTACGGTAACGCCCACTGCGAACGGCTGCCCGGGTAATGCGGTGTCGTTCGTCATCACGGTGAACCCGCTCCCCACGGGCACGATCACTGCTCCCAACGGAACGCTGATCTGCCAGGGCTCGAGCGTGCCGCTGCAGGTAAGTGGGGGCACATCCTACCAGTGGCTGCTTGGCGGCACACCGGTTGGAACGGGCGCGACGTTCAATGCAACGCAGCCCGGTATTTATACGGTAAACATCACCAACAGCTTTGGCTGCACGCGCCTTGCCAGCAACAGCATTACGCTCACGCTGGTGCAGAAGCCCCACGCTGACTTCAGCTTCAACAGCTACTGCCTCAACACACCTGTGACGTTTACCAACAACACGGCCACCACTGGTGCGGGCACGGTTACCTATCAATGGAGTTTCGGCAACGGACAGTCGAGCACACTGGCATCGCCGGTAACCACGTACAACACAACGGGAGTATTTACGGTACAATTGATCGCATCGCCCAACGGCTGCGCTTCGCTGAACGATACTGTGCGCAAGACCATCACGATCGAAGCGCCGACAGCCGGGCAACGACTGGCACCGCAGGATGTTGTGAGCGGCCGCGCCACGGAAATCCGCGCGCGCAACCTTCCCAACGGTCACTATAGCTGGAACCCGTCAACCGGTCTCAGCAACCCGGCCATCTGGTACCCGCTTGCTACGCTGACGCAGGAGCAGGACTACCGCATCCAGGTTTCATTTGCTTCCGGATGCGTGACGGTGGATTCGCTGCTGGTGCGCGTGCAGAAGGGCGATGACATCTTTGTGCCTACTGCTTTCTCGCCCAACAACGACGGCGTGAATGATGTGCTGAAACCGATCAGCGTGGGCCTCTCCTCGCTGCGTATGTTCCGCATATACGATCGCATGGGCCGCGAGGTGTTCAGCAGCACCAACTTCCAGCAGGGATGGGATGGCCTCTATCGTGGCCAGCCGTCGCCAGCCGACACCTACACGTGGGTGGCCGAAGGTTGGGATCACAACAACCAACTGATCCGCAAGACCGGCCAGGTGCTCTTGGTGCGATAATGAGTAATGAGTGATGACTATTGAGAACGCCCCTCCTGGAGGGGCGTTCTCGTGCGCAGGAAAGTTTAAATGAGGTCGAAGGCGTGGGCATAGCGCAGAAGGTCGCTGCTGGTGTGCACCTGCAGCTTGCGCCGTACGTTCTTGCGATGCGTTTCGGCGGTGAGCACGGAGATGCTGAGCAGGTCGGCCATTTCTGCCGTGGAAAGCCCCTGGGCCATTAGCTTGAGCACCTGGCGCTCGCGTGCGCCCAACCCTTCGTACAAATGTGAGTGGAGGCGGACGAAGTCGAGGTCTTCGAGCAGCCGGTCGACCTTGCGGGTGAGGTGACGCTCCGGGTTAAGGTGTTGAGACAACGCAAGCAGGCATGTTGGGGCACCGTTATCATCCTGCACAAAGATGCGTAAGGAGCTGAGGTGCCACTGCCAGTGCGGCTCGGTAGCGAAGCGCACCTGTTGAAAGAAAGTGAGTGTTTCGGAGGCGTCGTTGCGCGCTACCAGGTCCAGTAGGATGGGCACATATTCTTCTGCTTGCACCGGGTTGAAGAAGCGTTCGTGGTAGGCAGGGCCCATCTCCTTGAGTTCATCGATGGTGACGCCCAGCAGCTCCTGACCTTTTGCCGACATGTAGAGCACCGAGCCGTCGCGGATGTCGTTGATGGTGGCTACACCTGGAAGCAGCTCGAGGGTGGGTCGTGCGGCTTCGATCGCTGCATCGATCCTTTCTTGCAGGGTCGCGGGGTACGGCTGCGCCATAGGGAGGGTTGTTTTGGCTGTGTGTACGGACGAAAGTAAAAATAGGTCACAATCGTATACCGTAAAAATACGGGCGCGCGTGTTGTCAGTTGGCTGGTTCGTTATTGCGCATCTCTTTTGTTGCGCCACTTATTCACTGCCTCCATCTTGTTCTGCACGTGCAGTTTTGCATAAATATTCCTGAGGTGCGTCTTCACCGTTTCCACGCTCAGGAACAGGCGGTCGGCGATCTGCTTGTATTGCAGCCCGGCGGCCAGCAGGTTGAGTACTTCCTGCTCCCGTATGGTGAGAATCGCGGCAGGCGGAAGGTCGGCGGGCTTGCGGAAAAAAGAGATGACACGCCGCGCGATGTACGGCGACATAGGCGCACCACCCTGCAGCAACTCTTCCAGCGCCGCGCGGATTTGCGTGGCCGAACTGTCTTTGAGGATGTAGCCTTCGGCACCGCTCTCAAGCGCCTGCATGATCTTGTCGTCGTCATCGTGGATGCTGCACACGAGGAAGCGCATGTTGCCACCCTGGCGCCGCAGGCTGCGGATCAGGTCGATGCCACTCTGTTCGGGCAACTGTATATCTACAATTACCACGTCGGGGCATTCGTCGAGCAACGCCTCGGCATCTTCCGCGGAGCCATAGATCGTGCCCAGCCGGAAGTTGCTGCTTTCCGACACCACGCGGGCGAGGGCTTCCTGGAAGGTCTTACTGTCTTCTACGAGCGCTATTACCGGTTTCATTGGCTATTATTTAAAGGGATAAGGAACGTCAGGCAGGTTCCGCTTGCACCTGATCCAATGCGGAGTGTTCCGCCCGAGTGATCCATCCGCTGCTGCATACTGCGCATTCCGTTTGAAAAACTCTTGCCTGCAGACGTGCTGGCCATTCCATTGCCGTCGTCCTGCACGCTGATCTCCACGAGGTGCTCCCTGCATTCCATGAGCAGGCGGCACCAGCTCGCGCCCGAGTGCTTCAGGCAATTGTGGAGCGCTTCTTTAACCGCGAGGTACACGTTGCGCCGGATGTCGCCGCTGATGCGGATGACCGGTATTTCTACGGGAAGCTGAACCTGCAGTTGTATCGTCGATCCTTCAAAGAGGTGCTGCGCCTGCTTCTGGAGGTACAGCAACAGGCTTTCCAACGTATCCTGGTCGGTATTGAGCGTCCAGATCACCTCGCGCGTTTTTTCTGTGAGCGAGGTTATGGACTCGTGGATTTTTTCAATGTCTGCGCGCAACGGGCCGGGAGGCATCTTTTCGCGCGCAAGTTCTGTAAGCAGGCGCACCCCCGAAAGCGTGGCGCCCAGGTCGTCGTGGATCTCGGCGGAGATGCGTTGACGCTCGTGCTCTACGGCCAGCATCTTTTCGTAGCGGGTGCGCTCCCGCCGGCTGCGTTGCTTTTGGAGGTAAAGCCCGAGCAAGAAGAACAGCGCCGTCACGGCCACCAGGCAAAGCAGTTGCGCCCACCAGGTTTGCCACCAGGGCGGCCTGATGGTGAAGGCATAGCTTACCTCGGGCGCCAGCGAATTGCCGTTGGCATTCACGGCGATCGCGGAAAAGCGGTAGTCGCCGGGCGGCAGGTCGATGAAAGAAAAGCTGCTCTGTCCCTGCTCCGACAGCATCCAGTTGCAACGATCGTTGGAGCAAAGACGATAGCGGTAGCGCAGGTGATCGGTAGAGGTGAACCAGGGAGTGGAAAGGCCAATGGTGACGCTGTTCTGGTTATGGTTGAAGGTGTGCACCCCAAGTGCGTTGATGCTTTCGTTCACGCGCACGAAGTCGAAGATGCTGCGCGTGGGCACGGTGCCTGCACCCATTTTCGGCAGGCGGAATAAGCCGTTACTTGTGGCGGCAAGCAGGCTCGAGTCTTCTTCTATGAGATCGCTCACATCGGCGCCGCGAAAGGGAAGATCGCTCAGCTCCTGTGCGCGGAAGCCGGTGTCCAACTGTTGTATCACGTCGTCGTACAGCACCCAGGCAGTGTTGCCGTCCACCTTCAGGTCGGGCGCTGCATTGGGTTGCTGCGCCAGCAGCAGCGAAAGCGATTCCAGCTTGCTGGCCGGCTTTTTTACAAACAAGCCACGATTGAAAGTTGTGACTAATACAGCCCCTGCAAAGTTGCGTATGCGTGTAGCAAACAGCGGAGCGCTTTCGTAGGTGAGCGCCGAACTGTCGGTTGGTGACCACGAAAAAAATCCCTTGTTGACGGCCACGTAGAGCAATCCCTTTGGGTCGAGGCAAACCGAGCGACAGCGCCGCAGGTTGCTGCCTGTAGGAACAATGTCGCGCAGGCTGTCGGCTCCGCGCAGGTAGGGCACGGTGGTGCTGATGACGCCGTAGGTGGTGGCCAGCACAACGCGCCCGCCGCCGGTAGTGCAGTCTTTCGCCACGAGGTTGGTATCCACCACATCCAGGCGCGGCCAGCGAAGGTCGTACGTATAAAGTCCGAGGCTGCCAGCAACGAGATACAGGCTATCGCCCATAGGCCACACGTGCTCGATGGCGCCGCTGCCGGAAGTAAGCCTCGTTTCGCTATGCACGCGCCCGCCCCGCGTCCAATAGAGGCGCCCGAGGTGTGTGCCCACGAGGTACGAGCCGGGGCGAATGCGTTGCAGCGTGCGCACGTAATCGCCTGACTCCAGAAACGGTACCTGCACCGGCACGGCGCGCGTGCGGAATCCTGCCAGCAGTCCAAACTTCACACTGCTCCAATAACTGTGGCCCTGCACGTCACTCAGCACGTTGGATAGAAACTGGTTCTCGATGCGGCGCCCCCGCCCGCTAACGCTCAACGCATTTGTGTGGATCCACCAGTCGTTGCCATCAACGGTCACCGAGTTCACATACGAACGCATCTCGATACGATCGGTAACCACAAGGCTGTCGCCACGCACGAGCAGCCGGTACACAGCGCCTTCCGGGTTCACCAGCATATGCGCTGTGTCGCCCATGGCCTCGGGTTGCAGAGCATGGTTTTGGGCGCGCTTGATCGAAACCTTCGTTTTCAGTTTGCGTATCGTCTTGCCTTTTTCGTAAAGAAAGAATCCATAACCCGGCGAAAGCAGCAGCACGCCTTGCGGCAGCACGGTGAGCGACGTGGTTTCGGTGATCGGATAAAGGCGCGACTCGAGACTGGAGGTGTTGCAGGTGAAAAAACCGCGCACGGAGGTCGCTACCAGTTCGTCGCCGTAGATGGCGATGCGTGGGAAGAAACGCTCCTGGCGGAAGTCGTATCCACGCAGTAATTGCTGGCGCTGTCCTTCCACGTAAAAGATCTGTCCTTCGAAGTTGTGGCACCAGATGCGTCCGTGCCGATCCTCGCAGAGATCGGTTACGGCGCGGCCGTTTTGCAGCGGCGTGCCGTAGTTCACAAAATTGCGTCCATCGTACCGGCTGAGGCCTGCATTGTGGGCCACCCAGATATGGCCATTTCGATCCTGGAGCAGGTCGTAAACTTCGCTGGAGGGTGTGTTGCGCACAGGACTGACGCCGGCATTTTGCGCGCGGCTGACAAGGCTAAGCAATAAAAAAAGAAACAGGAGCCCTCTCATTTCAAATCAGGAGAATAAAGATAGCCCATCGTTTAGAGGTAGCAGGCGTCCGGCCTTAGTTCAAAACCAGGGGGAGCTTAAAATACCGAATTTTCGGTAGCCCGCGCCTGCGTGGCGATCGGTAGCTTTGTCGCTCATTGCAGGACTTTCCTGTACCGTTCCTACCCTACACTTCATACCTGTTGGGAGGGTCGTCAGAAGTCGGCACCTAAACCAACCGTTCCCCTTTTCGTTTTTTTTTCTGCTGTGCGTCCTTCCAGGTTCCAATGGACCTCGGGTCGTCCTGCAGTTTTTTCTGCAGCTTCATGTTGCCGGCGCTTTCTTTCCAGAAGGCGCCATTTTTATTTTTTCGGGGCGGAGTCGAAGCAGGGAACACGCACCATAAGCGTGCAGCCCTGGCCGGGCGCTGTATCGAGTTGCAGAAAACCGTGAACGCTTTCTGCGCGCGTCATCATGTTGGTGATGCCGATCCCGTTGCGGCCGCGTCGTGGGTCGAAGCCCTGGCCATTGTCCTGCAGCCGCAGTTCGAGCAGGTTGCCTTTTCGGGTAAACCGTATTTCTACGGTCGCGGCCTGTGCGTGCTTCAGCACGTTGGTGAGTTGCTCCTGCAAAATGCGGTACACGGCAAGGTGCACTTCCTGGTCCACTTCCACGCCATCGGCCAGCTCGTCGGTGTCGAGCAGCACCTGAATCTTGTTGGTGGCGGCAACGGCGCTGATCAGTTCGTCTACCGAATCTTTCAAACGAATGTTGCCGAGCGATGGTGCCGAGAGGCGCTTGGAGAGGCTGCGGATCTCGGTGATCGAGCGTTGCAGCAGCTGCACCGATTTGGTCATCAGCTCCTGCTGGTCGCCGATGCCGTCGCGGCAAAGCTCGGTATACAGTTTCACCGTGGTGAGCACCTGGTTCACGTTGTCGTGCAGCTCCTGGCTTACGAGCGCGCGTTCGCTTTCCTGTGCCTTGATGGCCGCAGCGGTAACCATCTGCTGCCGCTGGCGCATTTCCTCATCCAGTTGCTCCTGCAGGCGCCTACGCTCGGTAACATCGGTGGCAATGGAAAAGAAGTGACGCAGTTCGCCGTTCTCGTCAAACACGGGCTGGCACGATATGTCGGCCCAATAGGTTTCGCCGTTCTTTTTATAATTGAGTGCTTCCACGCGGAATGGCTTGCGGTCGGCCACGCAGCTGCGCACAAAATGCACTACCTCGGGGTCCGTGTCGGGGCCGTCGAAGATCTCGCCGTTGTGGCGGCCGATCGCATCTTCGGGGAGGAAGCCGGTGATGCGCGTAAAGGCTTCGTTGACCCAGGTGATGCGTTGCTGTGCATCGGTAAGGGCAACGATATTGCTTGTCTTCTTCGCCACGAGCGACAACTGCTCGAGCGTGCGCTCATCGTCGCGCTGGCGCGTAACATCGCGGAAGAAAACGGAAATTCCTTTTTGCGTGGTGTATGCGTTGAGCTCAAACCAGCGGTTGGTGTGTGGTCCGTAGATCGTGCGGTGCACGGGCGTAGGGTCGGTTTGCATCCGCTGATATACTTCATAAACACCTGTGTCCCGGATGTGCGGGAAGATGTCTAAAAGATTGCGCCCCAGTGTTTCCTTTCGGTTGCGTCCGAGGATCACTTCTGCCTGCGCGTTCCAATACAGTACGCGGCCTTCGAGCGTAAGCGTAACGAAGCCGTCCTGCATCTGCTCCAGCACCTGGATCATGGTTTCGTTCTGTTCGCGCAATTTGCGTTCGTAGTTGCGCTGCTTTTCTTCCGAAACACGCTTCTCATGCACGTCTTTTAAAAAGATGGTAAGACCATCCGCAGAGGGATGCACCTGGATGTGCAGCCAGTGATGAATGACGGGGCAAAGGAATTCTTCCGCCACCACTTCATCATTTTGCAGCGCGCGCTCGTAAAGAGCACGGTAAGGCACGCATGCCTCCGGAGGAAAAAGTTCGAAAATGTCTTTCTGGAGAATCGTTTCGGCTTTGATGCCGGTAAGCAATTCCATCCGCTTGTTCCAATACGTTACGCGCAACGAGCGGTCGAGGAAGAAAAAGCCCTCGTGCATCCGCTCGAGCACGCCGCTCAGCAGCGCGTGTTGCTGGCTGATGGTCGCCTCAAATTGCTTCTTCTCCTCATCGTGGCGCCGCCGCTCGGTTACGTCGCGAAAAAGCACCGACAGGCCAGACCCGGAGGGGTAAACATCGATAGCGATCCAGGCCTCGAAGGGTGCGAAGAAAGCTTCCGCCCTGGTGGGCTGTCCCGTGTCGAAGGCTTCACGGTAGGCGTGTGCAAAGGGCGAGTCTTCCATCCCGGGGAAGCATTCGTTGAAGGTGCGGCCAATGTAATCCGCGCGGCGAATCTTGAGGATCTCCTCTGTGCGTTTGTTGGCAAACACGAAGCGCCAATGGCGGTCGAATGCAAAAAAGCCATCGGTGATGCGGTCGAGGATCTCGGAAAAAAAAGGGCTCTTCTGCAACTCCAGGCCGCTGTGCAGGATCGGGATGGGAATAGGGGCGGTGCTCGAGGACATGGTTTTCGATAGGGTTAACCGGGGCAAGATACTCGAATAAGCTAAAACGCTAATATGGAAAAGGCCTTTCCGCCCCCTTTTTCGACGAACAGCCCCCCGGCATCCGTGCCGGGGGGCTTTTTAACTTTATCAGTCAGGTTCTTTACTGGAAGTCGGCATCCTTGAGGCCACTATTGACCTTCACATCGGCGATGGTCACTTCCAGCTTCAGGCGGCCCTGGTCGATGAGCACCTTGCCGGGAAACTGTACGCCGCTCACGGTCTTGTAGTCGGAGTAGAACGTTTGGATGAGCACTTTCTGCCCGCCGGGACCTTCTTCTTCCTTCTCGGTTTTCACGCGGAGGCCGCTGGCAACGTCGTAGTAATCCGTGCTGCTTTCTCCCGAAGGCGACTTCACCTTGACCACGACAGCGTCTTTGCCGTTCACGGTCTCGATGTCGCCAAGCGTAAGCTGGTAGCCGTTTTTCAGCATGTAGGCGTCGCGGAAGAAGGCTGCACTTTCGTTCATGTCCTCTTTGTCGCTGGCTTCCACTTCCTGCGGCTGGTTCTGCTGGATCATCGTGTATTGTCCGCCTTTCAGCATTTGCTTCTGGAGGATCATCGGGCCCATCGAAACCTGCGACAGGTAGGCGCTGCCCACGATCACTTTTTCCTGGAAGTCGATATCGCGGCCCATCACCTTGAGGGTACCTGTTTGGCTGATGTCTTTCACGGTTGCCATGGTTGCCGCGGATGCTACCGCATCGGCAGCCTTCTGCACCACGCTTTGCGCTGTGGTTCCGGCAGCGGGCGTGCGCGACTGGCGGGGAGCCGCTACGGGGTTGCCATATACGTCGAAGTAGCGCACTTCACCATACTTTTCCAGGCCGGGTGCGATCTGCTTCGCATTGCCCACGATGACGATGATGAGGTTGCCCGGCTGTACGTATTTGTTGGCCATGGTGGTCACCATGTCGGGCGTAACGCCTGCAAGGCGCTGCAGGTAGGTCTGATAGTAGTCGGCAGGCATCTTGTTGCGCGCGATGTTGAGTGCGAACTGCGCAATGGTGCCCGGGCTTTCGAGCGAGCGGGCAAAGGAACCGGAGAGGTAATTCTTCATGCGCATCACCTCGGTGTCGCCAATGGCTTCGCCGCGAATGCGGTTGAATTCCGACACGAACGCACCGAGGGCGCTGTCCGTTTTTTCGTTGCGCACCGAAGCTGTAGCCTGGAAGTTGCCTACGAGGCGGTTACTCGTTACGTTGGAGTAAGCGCCGTACGTGAAGCCATACTTCTCGCGAAGCGTAGCAAACAGGCGGCCGGAGAAACCACCGCCGAGGATGTTGCTCATTACCGACACGGGAATGGCATCGGCGGTGCCGGGCCGTAGTTCTACGGGGGCGATGAATTCGATCTGGCTTTGCACGGAGGCCGGCCGGTCAACGAGCGCGATGAACGTTTTGGCAGGAGCCTTGGGCAGTGCATATTCCTGCTTCGGCACAACGCCTTTCTTCCATGCAGCGAAGGTCTTTTCGGTAAGCGCCTTTGCTTCGGCCGCGCTGATGTCGCCTACGAACACGAGGTAAGCGTTGTTGGGCTTCCAGTAGGTGTTCACGTAGCCGCGGATGTCCTGCAGCGTGATGCTTTTGAGCGATGCCTCGGTTTCGATGTCACCATAGGGATGGTCTTTGCCGTAAGCAAGGCGGTTGGCCACATTGGTGGCAATGGCGCCGGGGTTGTCTTTCTGTTGTTGCAGTGCCGAAAGCGATTGCGTGCGTGCCTTTTCGAGTTCGGATGCGGGGAACGAAGGACGAAGGATCATGTCGCCCATCAGCCCGAAAACCTTGGCGAAATTCTGCTTCAGCGCCGAGGCCGAAGCGCTCATTGCACCGGTGTTGACGGAAGCGCCGAGGAAGTCGATGGCTTCATCGAGTTGTGCCTTCGTCATCTTGCTGGTGCCGCGGCGCATCAGTTCGCCTGCAAGCGAGCTGACGCCGGTCTTATCACCTTCCACGATGCCGTCGAGGTCGAGCGACAGGGTGGCGCTCACCTGGGGAATTTTCTTGTTGGTCACCACAAACACGCGGAGGCCGTTGGCGAGCGTGAACGTAGCGGGCTGCGCGATTTTGATGGCGGGCGCGGGCGCGGGTGCGGGCGCCTTGGAGCGATCCACCTGCGCAAGTGCCAGCATAGGTGTGAAGGCCAGAATATAGAGAAGTGCTTTTTTCATGTAGAGTATGTTTAAAAGTTGGTCGTCATTGCGAGGCCGCGAGCGGAGCGGAGCCCGAAGCAATCGGCTGGCGTATCTGGCAGATTGCTTCGCTGCGCTCGCAATGACGGATCGCTCCGCTTAGAACGTTTTCCCGGGCATTTCTTCCTTGCTGTCTTTAGGAAGGTAATACAGCACCACGCGGTTTTCGGGAACGAGGTACTTCTTCGCAACGTTCAGGAGGTCCTGCTTCGTCACCTTGTTGTATTTCTCGATCTCGGTATTCACGAGGTTGGCGTCACCGAAATAAACTTCGTAGTTGGCCAGGCTTTCTGCAATGCCGGCCATCGTGGCGTTAGACGTTACGAACTCGGTGGTGATCTGGTTCTTCACTTTCTGGAATTCTTTGTCCGACACCAGCGTGTTGCGCGCAACGTTCATCAGCGAGTCCATCACCTTTTCGGCATTGGCGGGCTTCACACCCATATTGTTGATGGAGTAGGTGATGAAGAGTCCGGCGTCTTCGTTGAAGAAGGGGAGTGCGCCGGTGGCCACCGACAGTTCGCGCTCGTCCACCATCACCTTATTCATGCGGCTGGAGGGGCCGCCCGAGAGCAGCGTTGCCAGCATGTTGAAGGCGTAGTATTCAGGCGTGCCCTGCGCCGGAGCACGGTAGGCCTGGATGACGGCAGGCAGCTGGATGTTGTCGCGCACTACGTCGCGCACCTCGCCACCCAGCGGCTTCTCTTTGATGGTAGGACGCGGGATCGGCTTCGTGCCGCGCGGGATGGTGCCGAAGTAGTCTGCGATTTGCTTCTTCACGTCGGCAATGTTGAAATCGCCTGCGATGGAAAGCACGCAGTTGTTGGGAACGTAAAAGGTTTTGTAGAAGTCCATGAACTCTTCCAGCTTGGCGTTATTGAGGTGGTCCATCGAGCCAATGGGCGCCCATCGGTAAGGATGCTCGCGGAAGGCGCGGCGCAGGATCTCGGGGAAGATGGTGCCATAGGGCTGGTTCTCGTAGCGCTGGCGGCGTTCTTCTTTCACCACTTCGCGTTGCGTGTTGACGCCTACCTGTTCGATCTTGGCGTGCATCATCCGCTCGCTTTCGAGCCAGAGGCCCAGCTTCACCTGGTTGGATGGCAACAGTTCGTAGTAGAACGTGCGGTCCTGCGAGGTGTTGGCGTTGAGCGCGCCGCCGGCGTTGGTCACGTACTTGTCGAACTCGCCGCGCTTGATGTTTTCGGAACCTTCAAAGAGCAGGTGCTCGAAGAAGTGTGCGAAGCCGGTACGCGCCGTGTCTTCGTTTTTCGAACCTACGTGGTAGAGGGCGGTTACGGCCACTACGGGAGCGGTGGTGTCGCGGTGCAGGATCACCTTAAGGCCATTGGGCAAGGTGTATTTCTCGAATTGCACCTTGGGCGCCTGGG
Organism: Chitinophagaceae bacterium; assembly: GCA_004173235.1. Taxonomy (GTDB): domain Bacteria; phylum Bacteroidota; class Bacteroidia; order Chitinophagales; family Chitinophagaceae; genus Flavisolibacter. Next base: position 51,769 of record SEAC01000003.1, read on the forward strand.
CCGATGCCGAAGCTGCGAGCAGCAACCCGGCCGACCACAGGAGGAGTTGTTTCTTCATGATTGATTTTTGTAATTGGGAGACGGGAACGAATGTAAGCAACCGGCGCCAAACCGCCCGGGCGGCGGGATAAACGGCGCGATTGAGGATGTGAAACCGATTTGCCTTCGGGTGTTTATCCGAAGATGCGGTGCCAGCGTTCGTTGAAGATATCGAGGTAGGCATTCTGCAGATCGGGAGGCAGGAAGGATTTTTCGATCCAGGGCGCGACGCCATCTTTGAGTCGCTCGAAACGGCGGTAGCTGTTGGCGAGCGCTTTTTCAGCAATGTTGTAGTGTTTGGCCAATGTATCGAAGTTGCGACGTGTGAGTTGATTTTTGCGTGCATTGCAATCCATCAAAAAAAGGGAAAAGCTGTTTGTCGGTGTAACGTTTTGTAGAAAGGGGCAAAGTGAAACTGATCGCGCGTGCGTCGGGTAAGTGCAGGTAGGCGGCATCATATTCGAAGTAATAGCCAGTAGGATCTTGCCAGATTCTACCTGCTAACTTTTCTCCGAAGTACACAAGTCCTTTTCGGTTCATTTTATAAGGTAATTAACTCAGCAATGGCACTGTGTGGAATGACTTCCAATAGTGCCGGGTCGTTTGTTTTGCGATATTCAGCATTGTTGCGATCGGGAATAAAGTGCCACGCTGTAATTCCGGCTCCGTCATCAACCGGTGCTATGAGGGAACCTACTTTGATTGATTTATCTTTCAAATAAACAGTGACAATTCTATTAAAGTAGGTTAACAGGATCATATAAGGATCTAACGCCTTAGACGGCACAGCTCAAGCTACGCAACCGAACATTTCCAAAACCTGATTAACCTTATCGAGGCGCAATGTTGTTTTTCCTTGTTCCAGTTCACGGATGAATCGTAGCCCTACTCCGGCCTTTTGAGCCAGTTCTTCTTGAGTCAGTCCGCTCTTCGACCGCTCATACTTAACGAAGTTGCTTAAACGATGTCTTTCCATTTTTATAACCCTTCGGGTATATATTTTATCAAATTACGAATAAGACACCTTTTAGGGTGCTAAAATGTCGAATTGTTAATTTTGATACCCCTTCGGTTATAAAAGCATGAAATAAGTCAGTATTTAGCTCAATCGGGTATAAAAAAACCCCTCGTTCGAGGGGCTTTTCAATTAGGCGCCATTCCGCAACAACTTTCCGCGGGCAAGCATCTGAAAAAGAATGCGGTCAGAGCTTCGGAATGGCAAAGACTTGAGCAGTGAGCCGTGAAACGTGAGCCCTCTTTATCCGACCAGCTCACGGTTGACGGCTGACAGCTGACGATTCACGCTCACAATGCAATCTGCTTCTGCACCATAAGCTTGCGCAAGTTAATGAGTCCGTAACGCATTCTTCCCAGCGCAGTGTTAATACTACAACCGGTGATCGATGCGATCTCTTTGAAGCTCATATCGCCGTAATGACGGAGAATGATCACCTCGCGCTGGTCCTCGGGTAGCTGGTCGAGCATCAGGCGCACGCGGTGGTGGCTCTGGCTGCGAATCAGCACATCCTCGGCGGATGGCTCGGTGAAATTGAGCACCTCGAAGATGTCCTGGTCATCGCCGGTCTTGATGATCGGAGTGCGCTTCACCTTGCGGAAGTGATCCACGCAAAGGTTGTGCGCGATCCGCATCGCCCACGGAAGGAACTTGCCCTCGTCGGTATAGCGGCCGCTGCGCACGGTGTCGATGATGCGGATGAAGACATCCTGGAAGATGTCTTCGGCAAGGTATTTATCCTTCACCAGAAAGTGAATGGATGTATAAAGCTTGTCCTTGTGACGCAATACAAGCGTTTCAAGGGCGTTTACATTGCCGGAAATAAATAGCGTGATCAGTTCCTGATCGGACAGTTTGGAAAGCGTGGACATACACTTCTACGGCTAGGTTATCGAATAAGTTCTTTGGACGGAGTAGAAGTGTGAGCGATAGGCGCGACGATTTGGAGGTTTGAGGATTCCGGTACTAAAATAGAGAGATAATTGAAACAAACAACAGCAGGGCTAACTTAAGATGCCCCGTTTTTGTAAATAAAGTGTTAAGGATTCTCTTGCTAAAAGGATTAGTAACGCCTGGTAAAGGTTTACCTTTGCCGCACCTCTTTTATGAAACAGGCAAGCGCACGTAAAACGAAAACACCCGCGCCGGCACCCGCTGCCGACGCCATCTATATCAAAGGCGCCCGCGTTCACAACCTCCAGAACGTGGATGTCGCTTTTCCCCGCAACAAGCTGATCGTCGTAACCGGCGTTTCGGGTTCGGGAAAATCATCGCTCACCATCGATACGTTGTACGCCGAAGGGCAACGCCGCTACGCCGAAAGTCTCTCGGCCTATGTGCGGCAGTTTCTCAACCGCATGGACAAGCCCGATGTGGACTACATCCGCGGCCTGGCACCGGCCATCGCCATCGAGCAAAAGGTGATCACGCGCACACCGCGGTCTACCGTGGGTTCGATGACCGAGATCTACGATTACCTCCGTCTCCTGTTCGCCCGCATCGGGCACACGATCTCTCCGGTTTCGGGCCGCGAGGTGCGCAAAGACGATGTGAACGACGTGCTCGACGCCATCCGCGTGCAGCCCGAAGACAGCAAGCTGTTCATCCTTACCGCCTTTCGCCTGCACCGCAACCGCGACGAGCGCGAAGAGCTCGCCATCCTCCTGCAAAAAGGCTTTACGCGCCTCTACGTTTCGGCACTTTCGCACACACAGAAAGAAAATCCGGTAGACAGTAGTTCTACGGTGCACATCGAAGACCTGCTGCAGGACAGCGCGCTTTTTGCGACGACGTTCCAACATCCCGAGAACGTGTTCGTACTCATCGACCGCTTCGTGGCGCGCACGCTCGATGAAGATGACGTGCACCGCCTCGGCGATTCGATCGGCACTGCATTTTACGAAGGCGAAGGCGACGTATACCTGGAGGTTGATGGAAAGAAGCTGCTCAACTTCAACAACCGCTTTGAGCTGGATGGCATCCAGTTCGAGGAGCCGCAGCCCAACCTCTTTTCGTTCAACAACCCGCTCGGCGCCTGCCCCGTTTGCGAAGGTTTTGCAGCCGTGCTCGGCATCGACGAAGACCTGGTGATCCCCAACAAGCTGCTGTCGGTATACGAAGGAGCGATCGCTCCCTGGAAGGGTGAGAAGCTCGGTCAGTGGCGCGAGAACTTCGTGCGTAGTGCGCGCCGAAACAATTTCCCGGTGCATACGCCCATCGCGGATCTCACGAAGGAGCAATACGAACTGCTGTGGAAGGGCAATGCGTTCACCGAAGGCATCGACGACTTCTTCAAGGAAGTAGAACAGAATTTATACAAGGTGCAATACCGCGTGTTGCTCAGCCGCTATCGTGGAAGAACGAAATGCCACGAGTGCGGAGGGTACCGGTTGCGCAAAGAAGCGCTTTACGTAAAAATACAAGGCAAGCATATCGGTGAGCTTAGCGAGCTGCCCGTGCGCGACCTGAAAACCTGGCTCGATGCTGCCCTTCCGCAACTTTCTGAATTTGAAAAAACGGTAGCGAAGCGCATCACCATCGAGATCACGCACCGCGTGGATACGTTGCTGAAAGTGGGCCTCGGCTACCTCACGCTCAACCGGCTCGCCAATACCTTGTCGGGTGGCGAGTCGCAGCGCATACAGCTTACGCGTTCGCTCGGTTCCAACCTTACCAACTCGCTCTACATCCTCGACGAGCCTTCGATTGGGCTGCACCCGCGCGATACCGAAAACCTCATTAAAGTTTTGAAAGAACTCCGCGACCTTGGGAACACCGTGGTGGTTGTGGAGCACGACGAGATGATGATGCGCGAGGCCGATCACATCATCGACATGGGCCCGCTGGCATCGCACCTTGGTGGCAAGGTGGTGGCTGAAGGCGCTTACGACGCCATCGTTGCCAACCCCGAAAGCCTTACGGGACAATACCTGAGCGGCGTGCAAACCATTGATGCGCCGCAGCAGGTGCGCAAATGGAAATATTCGGTGAAGGTGGAAGGCGCAAGACAGCACAACCTGCGCAACGTGACGGTAGAATTTCCGCTCGACGTGCTCACCGTTGTGAGTGGCGTGAGCGGTTCGGGCAAGACCACGCTCATCAAACACATATTATATCCTGCCCTGCAAAAACTGAAAGGCGAGCCCGGCGAGAAGGTGGGTCTGTTCAAAGGCATCACCGGCGACATCGAGCGCATCACCGCAGTGGAGATGATCGACCAGAACCCGATCGGCAAAAGCTCGCGCTCCAACCCCGTCACCTACATACAGGCATGGAACGGCGTGCGCGATCTGTACGCAAGCCAGGGACTTTCTAAGATCCGCGGCTTCCAGGCAAAACACTTTTCATTCAACGTGGACGGCGGCCGTTGCGACGCCTGCAAGGGCGAAGGCGAGAAGGTGGTGGAGATGCAATTCCTCGCCGATGTGCACCTCACCTGCGAAGTGTGTGGTGGTAAGAAGTTCAAGGAGGAAGTGCTCGAAGTGCAGTATAAAGGCAAGAGTGTTTATGATGTGCTCGAAATGAGCGTGGACGAAGCGGTCGAATTTTTCCAGGAGGAGAAAAGCATCGTTGGTGCCATTCGTCCGCTGAGCGAAGTGGGACTCGGCTACGTGAAGCTTGGGCAGTCGTCGGATACGCTTTCGGGTGGCGAGGCGCAGCGGGTGAAGCTTGCTTCGTTCCTGGGCAAGGGCCGCGCCGCGGGCCACATCCTTTTCATTTTCGATGAGCCAACCACGGGCCTTCATTTTCACGATATCAAAAAGCTGTTGGCCTCATTCAATGCGCTCATCACGCAGGGCCACAGCATTCTCGTTATCGAACACAACACCGATGTGATCCGTTGCGCCGACTGGGTGATCGACCTTGGCCCCGAGGCCGGCGATGCCGGTGGCAACCTCGTTTACGCGGGCAAGCCCGAGGGGCTGCGCAATGTGAAGGAGTCGTATACGGGGAAGTTTATTTAGGAAGGTTCTGGAGGGTTCCGGAAGGTTTTTGGCTGTATGTTTTTCCCACCATTTTCCGGCGGGAATATTCCCATAATATTCTGTGCATTTCCTATTGTTTCGGCCCTGCCGGCGGGTGCACCTTTGAGCTGTTGGTTGGTTCATTGGTTCGATACAGTTATGGTTTGTTTTCGTTTTTTATGAAGAGGAACGGGGGCTGTTTCCACGGCTCCCTTTTTCCGCTTTTTGCCGCGCCGCCACTCTGTTTCATCGAACGAAGAACCGCCACACCCAGTAATGCGCTATCATTGGTAGTCCGCGGCGCCCGCGTGCCGCTTCGCAATCCATTATCCCTTGACGCAACCGGTTTTCCCCGATCAACAAAAACTTACGGTTTATGCGTTTCCCTTCTGCGCGCACCCTTCGCGTTCTGGCCCTGTTCGTTTTCTTGTGTGCAACACTGGGCGTTGCTGCCATGCCGGTAGCACCTGCACCAGCCACCGGCGTTACCCTTGCGGGGCGCAGCAGTAGCAGCATCACGCTGAGCTGGACATCCGGCTCGGGCGCACGCCGCATCGTAGTGGCGCGGCTAACGGCCACGGCCAACGCGGTGCCCGTCAATGGCACGGAGTACACGCCCGTAAGCAACAGCTTTTCCGACGGCGGCAACCCCGTCACCGGTAGTGGCAACGTAGTTGTATATAACGGCACCGGCAGCGGCACCACCATTACCGGGCTTGCTGCGCTCACCGCCTATTCGTTTTTCGTTTATGAATACAATGGCAGCGGCGCCGGCACGGAATACAGCAGCGCGGCAAGCCTGACCAATCAAACCACCCTGGCCGCCCCGCCTTCCGGGCAGATAGCAAGCGCTTCCTTTACGTTCGGCGGCATTCAGTCGTCCAACGTCGTGAAGCTCGATTACCCGGCAGCCACATCGGTGGGTGGTTCGGGCTACCTGCTTTTGTATAAGGAAGGCTCGGGTCAAAGCCTGGCTGGCGGCGACCTCCCGGTAGATGGCACGACCTACACAGCAGGCGGCACCATCGGCACTGCGACCATCGCGGCAGTGGTTACCAGCAGTGTGCAAACGGCTTCCAACATTTCGGGCCTTACGGGCAGCAAGCACTTTACGTTTTTTATTGTTCCCTTTGCCGGCTCCAACTCGGGTGGCACCAACTCTTTCAACACTTCAGGAACGATCGGGAGCCGCTATGTGCCCAGCTTTGCGGGCACGGCAGCCAGCAACGGCGGCGAAGCGGCCAGCCTGTCGTCGCTTGTGAATACCACTACCATTTCCGATGTGAGCCAGGGCTACCAGGTGTGGCAATTCACCCTTTCGGAAAGCGACGATGATGCGTTGCCTTCGATCGTAAAAAGCCTCACCATTTCTGCTTCTGCCAACAGCCAGATGGCCTTCGCGGCGTCCATTCAATCGGCCGCGCTTTTCAATGGCAGCACCCTGCTGGCCAATGCCACCGTGGGCACCAACCTGCCCTTCACCGGGCTGAACATTGTCATTCCCGATAATGGAAGCGTGACGCTCTCGCTGCGGATATCGCTGCAGGCCAACGTCAACGGCGGCGCAAGCACGGGTGCCAACAAAGACGGTGACCGCCTGGCGTTCCAATTGAGTAATGCGAATGTGTCGGCCGATGTGGCCGCGAATTCATCGCAGTTTGCTTCCTTCGCACCCATTATTTCTGCCGCTTCCGGACTCAACATTTACACCGTAGCGGGTACCGCGCTGCACTTTGCGCAGGTGCCGCCCGCGAGCGTGGATCCGTATGTCATGCTCACCCCCGTCGTAACCGTAGACCTGGTGGATGCCGGCGGCAACAGGGACGCCGATTACAATACTTCGGTAAGCATCAGCGGTGGCCTGGGTCTTGCGGGCACACTCACGCGCACGCCCTCGGCGGGGCTCGCCACTTTCACGGGACTTTATTTTACTACGCCGGGAACGACGCAACTCGCGGCTACCAGCGGCGCCTTCAGCGCGAACAGCGCCACGGTGACGGTCAACAATGTGCAGAACGCGGGCGTGTACGCCTTCAACGGCACCTCCTGCAATGCGGGCACGCTCACGGTGACGGGCGCGGCTACGGGCTTCACCTATGGAAGCGTCAGCTACACGGGCCTCACCTGCAATGCCAACGGCAACAGCGGCGGCGTGCAGGCCTTGAGCGTTTCCACCACGTGGCCGGCATCCTTTGATGGTACGAAATTCATTGAGTTTACCGTTACGCCTTCGGCCAACTGGCGCATCAATCCAACCGCACTGGCATTCGAGATATACCGCTCTGCCAACGGTGCCACCAACTATGCCATTCGCAGCAGCGTGGATGCGTTTGCTGCCAACCTGGGCACCGGCACCACCACTACCACCGCTACGGCTACCACCCTTTCGCTGCCGGCATCGCTGCTCGGGCGCGCGGGGGCAACCACCTTTCGTATTTATGGCTGGGGCGGCACTTCCGGCGACCTGCGGCTCGACAACCTGATGCTTCGCGGCTATGCGGGCACGCCGCTACCGGTTACGCTGCTGCGCTTCGGTGGCAGGAAGGTATCGGCAGGCAACGAGTTGAATTGGGCAACCGCAAGCGAGCAGGGAAGCCGCGGCTTTGCGGTGGAGCGATCTGCCGACGGACTGAGGTTTACAGAAATAGCCTTCGTGCCGGGAGCACCCAACGGTTCGAGCAATGCAGAGCGCACGTATCGCTTTGTAGATGCGGGAGCAGCAATCGGTTCCTGCTACTACCGCCTCCGCCAGGCGGACCTCGATGGCCGCTTTTCGTTCAGCCCCGTGGTACGCATCGGCGCCAAAGGCGGCGGCCTTGCCATCAATGGCATTTACCCCAATCCCTCGGGCGGAGCGGTGGTTGTGCAGCTGCAGGCACCCCGCAACGACGGTCCGGTTGCCCTCCACATCTGCGATGCTACCGGACGGATCCTGCGCAGCCGCGTGCTGCAGCTGGACGCCGGCTCGGTTGCCGCTATTCGTCTGGAGCTCGATGGACTCTCCGGCGGCGTCTATTACCTCAAGGTCGTTTCCGAAGGCGAGCAGGCGGTGCTGCCGCTGTTGCGCCGGTAGATCAACCGAAAGCCATGATGCCGAGCGCCCAGCAGAAAAGACTTGTGGGGATGAGCGCGGCCACGAACATCCAGCGCAGGAGGAGCTGACCGCGGGGCAAGAGGTCGTGCTGGATGGCGAGTGCGAAAACCGCCAGCGAGTAGGCCGATCCGTAGGCCCAGAACCCGATGGCATACCAGAGGTATTTGTCGCAATCGTAAATAATGCCCGACAGCGCAAAGATGCCGAAGAGGATCAGGCAGAAAACGATCATCACAAGCGTAACATTCCGGAGGCGCATGACACCAAGATAGAAAGCCCTGCCGGGGGCTCAATGGGAAAAACAACAGGATTTTCTGTTTTTTTCCCGGGGCCCCTTCTTTAACGGCTACAATCTTTAGCAAAGCCCTTCCCGATCCGTAAATTTGCCCTCCAAACTTCAGCGCTGATCTCTGGTGCAGCAAGTCTGATCGGCGGGTCGGTGACGCGCTTGCTTCAGGCATCAGGGATCAGACATCATACATTTTTCTATGCAGGATTATTTGAAGGGATTGAACGAGCGGCAGCGGGAAGCTGTATTGCAAACCGAAGGGCCATTGATGATCGTGGCGGGAGCGGGAAGCGGAAAGACCAAAGTGCTTACCACCCGCATCGCGCACCTGATGGCCAAGGGCGTGGACTCGTTCAACATCCTTGCGCTCACCTTCACCAATAAGGCAGCCGCCGAAATGAAGGAGCGCGTGGAGCATATCCTTAAAAGCCGTGAAGCACGCAACCTGTACATAGGCACGTTCCACTCGGTGTTTGCCCGCATCCTGCGCTCCGAAGCACACCGCATTGGCTATCCCAACTCGTTCACCATCTACGATACCGACGACGCCAAAAGCGTTGTGAAAGCCGTGACCGGCGAGCTCAACCTCGACGTGCAGCACTACAAGCCCAATGCAGTATACAACCGCATCTCCGGCGCCAAGAACGCGCTCGTGAATGCAAAGGAATACATGGCCGACTATGGCATCCAGCAGGAAGACATGCGCGCCAACCGCCCGATGATCGGCCACATTTACGAGGCCTATGCCAGGCGCTGCTTCAAGAACGGCGCAATGGATTTCGACGACCTGCTGTTCAAGTTCTACGAGCTGCTGAAGCATCACCCCGAGGTGCTGCACAAGTACCAGCACAAGTTCAAGTACATCATGATCGACGAGTACCAGGATACCAACCCTGCGCAGTACGAGATCATCAAGCTGCTGGGCGCGGCCCACGAAAACGTGTGCGTAGTGGGCGACGATGCGCAATCGATCTACTCCTTCCGCGGCGCCACCATCCAGAATATCCTGCAGTTTCAGAAAGACTACGAAGACGCGCACGTGATCAAGCTGGAACAGAATTACCGCTGCACGCAGAACATCCTCGCCATCGCCAACGAAGTGATCAAGCAGAACAAGGGACAAATACCCAAGACGCTGTTCACGGAAAACGAAACGGGCGAGAAAATCCGCCTCGTGCGCACCATGACCGATAACGACGAAGGCAAGTTCATTGCCGACGCCATCCAGGAGCTACGCCTGCGCAACCATTATGTGAACAAGGATTTCGCGATCCTGTACCGCACCAACGCGCAGAGCCGTTCTTTTGAAGAAAGCCTGCGCCGCCACAGCATTCCTTACACCATCTACGGAGGCATTTCGTTCTACCAGCGCAAGGAGATCAAGGACTATATCGCGTACCTGCGGCTCATCGTGAACAACCAGGACGAGGAAGCACTCAAACGCATCATCAACTATCCCATTCGCGGCATCGGCAAAACGTCGGTAGACCGCGCCATCATGCACGCCAACGAGCAGAACATCTCGATGTGGCAGGTGCTCGAAAGCGCCGCTATGTTTGGCTTCAAGGCCGGCACGCTGCAATCGATCGAAGAATTTGTGCTGATGATTCGCTCGTTCAGGAGCATGCTGGAAACGAAGAATGCGTACGACATCGCTTTCCACGTGGGCAAGCAAACGAGCTTCGTGAAGGAGCTGTTCAACGACAAGAGCACCGAAGGCGTGCAGCGCTACGAGAACGTGCAGGAATTGCTCAACTCCATCAAAGAGTTTGTGGAAACACCGACCGATGAGGAGAATGGCGAAGTGGGCGACAAGAGCCTTGCAGCCTATCTGCAGCAGATCGTGCTGCTTACCGACTCGGACCAGAAAGACCCCGATGCCGACACGGTGAAGCTGATGACGATCCACGCAGCGAAGGGACTGGAGTACCCCGTTGTGTTCGTGGGCGGACTCGAGGAAGGGCTCTTCCCGAACCAGATGGCACTCAACACACGCGAGGAGCTCGAGGAAGAGCGCCGGCTTTTCTACGTGGCCGTTACGCGTGCCAAGGGACGTCTTCACCTCACGTATGCCAACACGCGCTATCGCTTCGGGCAATTGGTGCAAAGCGACGCCAGCCGCTTCATCAGCGAAATACCCGAGCAGTACGTAGACCAGAGCTTTGCGGGCGGTGGTGTGAAAAATCAAAGCGCCTCGCGCTGGGGCCAGGGGTCGGCGTTTGAGCGGATGCAGCGCGGCTTTGCAAGCGGCAGTCCGAAGGAACCCGAGAAAACGGCCGTGACGTCGCTCATTCAGAACACGCGTCCGAAAGAAGTAACGCATACCGCATCCGAAAACTTCACCCCCAGCGATCCGGCAACGCTCCAGGAGGGCATGCGCGTGGAGCACCAGAAGTTTGGCTTCGGCACCGTGCTGAAGCTCGAAGGCTCGGCCCACAATCCGGTAGCCACCATCCAATTTGAGCAGAATGGCGAGAAGAAGATCATGCTGAATTATGCGAAGCTGATGATTGTGTAACGAATGGGGTGATGGGATAATTTGCTAATGGGGTAATGTGATACGGCAAAGGGCTCCTCCTGCCCTGCCCGCCCGGCCCTTAACTTCACAGATGGCTTACTCCTTCGCTGGGTTTTTCGGTCCGAAAGCATCGATCGAGCTGCTGACCTACCAGGTGCCCGGGGCGGCTGTTGTAGCGCTCGGGCAGCAGCTTTTCCTCGTGCCCCTCGTGGCGCCACTCCTTGCGCGGATGAACGAAAGCAACGCGCTACCGGTCGACGGTTTCAGCCAACTCACAGCATCGATGGAAGAAGCGCTGCGCGTGGCTTCGGAAGCGGGCCCCATCGCCTACGCCGAAGCCGAGGGCCCTTCGGGATCGGGCCACCGGGCGGGCATTCTTTGGGAAGGGGGCGAGCGCATCCGCACCATCCGCTTTGGCGCCACCGCCCTCGACACCCTCCTCCGCGACCTCGGCATACAAAAAGGAGAAGGCCTTACCGAAAGCGAAACGCTCGGATTTCATCGAAGAAGATTTACGGACGACTGGCTGGGGAATGAGTAATGAGTAATGAGTAATGAGTAATGAGTGATGAGCATAGCGGAAGAGGTTGCAGTTGCGGCCCGCTATGTCGCAAATTGGGCATGAGCGCGTCAGTGGCGCTACTAGCCGGTTTGTTGCTACCTTTACACTAATGAAAACGTCGCGCGTTCATATTGACCTGGATGAGATGTCCCGCGCATTGTATCCGCATGTGCGCAGAAAAGCGCTGCAAGCGAAAAGCAAGATCGTATACCAGCTAGATGACTTGTTGATCAAAGAAGACCCTTTACTGGCATCATGCAGGGTATCCCGTTTGCATAAGAAGGGCTGAGCCCCATTGTATATGTGCTTGCCGGACCGAATGGAACGGGCAAAACGACTTTTTACAATATTGCCATCGAGCAGGACATGATTGATCCTGCGCTTCCGTTTCTAAATATTGATAACATCTGCCATGATCTTGCAGGCGGTTATTCGGAAGCGAATTATGTTTATGCTGAGGAATTGTACAGACAGCAATTAACAGGCTATCTCAAGGAACGCGGCTCCTTTATGATCGAAAGTAACCTTGCCCGGGAATCCGACTATGAATGGTTGTTCCGGTTTCAAAAAGCAGGGTACCGACTTTATATCTATTTTCTTTGGACCCACCCTCACGAACCTTCAGAAACCCTCAGAAACCCCCAGGAACCTTCAGGAACCTTCAAACCCCTTCCTCCCTGCATGCCTTCCACAACCTTTGCATGTATTCCAGCCCCTTCTCCCTTGCAAAGGCCATGTTCCGTTCGGGGATCTTCAGCGGGTCGGGGTGACTGTCTACGGCGCGGCTCACGCTCTCTTCGCGGAGGATGTGCAGCATGGGGTGCGGCGATCGGTTGGTGTAATTGGAGGCATCGTCCGAAAGGCTTCCGGCAAAGAGGTAGTCGGGGTGAAACGAGGCCACCTGGTACACTCCTTCATATCCATTCCTGCGCAGTGATGTTTCCGCCGCATCCACCAGCTTCAAATAGTCGGTGAAGCGCGCGAAGTTGCGCGGAAGAATGATGAAGGCGGTTTCGATCTCCCGATCGGCATCCAGCTGCGCCAGCATGTCGCGGAAGGATTGTATCACTACGGCTTTGCTGCCGTCCACCACTTCGAAGCGAATGGAATCGCGCTTCACTTCGCGCAATGCGAAGGGGCAAAAGTTGCAGCCCACCACCACGTCGAGGATCCACTTTTTTGTTTGCGCAATCGGAAGTGCGGCGTCTGTATTCACGCAGTGAAATTAGGGAAGACGCCGCTGCGCTTCATTGATGATCCAGGCACGTGCCGCCTGCAGCACCGCATCCGAGCCCTCCGATGCCTTCACTTCGAAATCGGGGTGCACCGGCGATTTGTCGGCGCGCAGGCCATTAGGCCGCACAAATAGTTTGCTCGAGGTTCCGAAATTGACGCGTGCATTCGGCGTATCGAAATACAACACCTCCCCGTAGTCGTTGGCAGGCTCGCCGGTGTCTTCACCAAAAAGCGTGGCGAGCCCGTAATCGGCAACCGTTGCCGCCGTCATGTTGGCGCTCGAAAAAGTGTGCGGGCCGATGAGGAAAGCAACCGGTCCGTCGAAGCGGCGCTCGTTGTGCTCGGGCACTTCGGGTGCGCTCGCCGGCAGGCGAAGGATGGCGCCGTCGTTCAGCGCGAGGTAGCGCGCCCACAGCCCGCTGTCGAGGCGCGCACGCTGTGCCGAATCGCGCCCGCGGTACCATTCGCGCACCTCGGGGCTCACCTTCCAAAACACATCGCCCGACATGCGCAGCGGCTTCTTGTTGATGAAAGAAAAAAGATACCAACCGAAAAGGGAATTGCCTCCACCGTTGCGACGCAGGTCGATGATGACCCCTTTTGTCGGGCTGTTCGCGATCTGCCCGAACGTCGTATCGAGGAAGTTCCAGAAAGCGCCCGGGTCGCCTTCCATCGTGTTGACGTTGATGAGCGCGATGTTGCTGTCGATGCGCTCGTAGTTGTAGTCGGGTGCCTTTGCCGCGGGCGCGTGTTGCTGCCGCCATGCATCGCGGCGCGGCTTGAATGTACCATACGCCAACGCATCCCGTGTAACATCGAACCGCTGGCCTTTGCGATCGATGCGCAGGCGATAGGGCGGCCGGAGGCCCGCTGCGTAGAGTAGCGGGATGAGATCGTTCTGCAAACGCGTGCGCCGCCACGCATCCAGCCCGCCATACAATTTCAAAAATTTAGCAAACAGCTTCTTCGTGCCCTCCCCGTTGATGGCAACAATGCGATCGCCGGCATGCAGCACGCTGTCGCCGCTCAGATCGGTCACGACGGTAAACCCGGACTCCGAAGCATCGCGCATCAGCACGGGAAAAACCGGGATGATCCCTTTAATGACCTTGCTGCTCAGCGGCGTTGCCCATGCGTGGGTATGCCCTTCGTTCAACGAAGCGCAAAGCCTTGCCACAAGCGGGTATACGGCTTCCGATCCCACCTCCGACCTTACCGTTGCGGCTAGCGAATCGCGGAGGCGGAGGAAGCGCGCGCGGCTGATGTCGTGCCAGGGATCGGGATGCACGCTTTCGATGGTGCGCACTACAAAGTCGAGGTCAGCGCGCACCTGCGCGGGCGTGAGCGAGTCGGGGATGTTCTGCGTGCGTGCGGTGCATGCAAGCGAAGCGAAAAGCGCGAGCAGTAAGATGCGGTTCATTGCGATGGTTTACGCAGCGAATCTATTGAAAGGGGTGCAGCACACGCAGTGTCAAACGTTCCGGTTGTTGGATTACGTGGATGAATCGCTAAAGGCGATGACGTATATGACGGCGGGCGTGTGTACAGCTTTTGAATATCCAATAGCGAATAATGTACAAGGAATGTTGAAGGCGTTCGCGGGGTTACCTTTAAGGAGTGAACCGCCTGCGTCGTTTTCTTACCCTCAGCATCGGCCTTGTGTGGCTGCTCAACGGCATCTGGGCAAAACTGCTGCAGGGCGTGCCGCGGCACCCGGCCATCGTTGCGCGTTTTTTTGGATCGGCAAGCGCGCCTGCGCTTACCTCCTTGATCGGCATCGGCGAGGCGATCATCGGCATCTGGTGGCTCAGCGGATTTCAGAGAAAGACCAACGCGCTGCTGCAAATAGGCTGTATCATTTGCATGAACACGCTCGAGGCACTGTTTGCGGAAGACCTGCTGCTGTGGGGCAGGTGGAACGCCCTATGGGGCGCGCTGCTTTGCGTGGCCATCGCATTCACGGCCTTTGCAAGGCGCACCAAACCAACTGCCCATGCTGTCCTTTCTTAAAGACCATCCCTTCGCCGTTGCTGCGCACTTCGATCAATCGCTTGTGCTCACGTTTGCGGCACCCAAAGAGCGCCTGCAGCACCTGCTTCCCGAATGCCTCACGCTCGACACCTTCGATGATCGCTTTGCATTCCTGGCAGTGGCGCTGGTGCAAACACGCAACCTTCGCCCGAAGGGTTTTCCTGAAGCTCTCGGCAACGATTTCTTCCTCGCGGGCTACCGCCTGTTTGTACGCTACACAACGAGCGCAGGCAAGCGGCTTCGCGGACTCTACATACTGCGCTCCGAAACCGACAAGCCCAAGATGGCCTTTTTTGGAAACATCTTCACGCATTACAACTACCGCACAACCGATGTGCGCATCGATGCCGATGCGGATTGGACCACGATCCGCTCGAGCAGGTCGGAGTTGAACATCCGTTACCGCGATCCGTCTTTTGCGGGTGCGGAGCTGCGGCCCGTGGCGCTTCCGGAGCATTCTCCTTTTGCCAGCTGGAAAGAGGCGCGGCGTTTTGCCGGTCCGCTGCCTTTTACGTTCACTTATGATAAAGCGAAAGGAGAAGTGCTGATCATCGAAGGCGTGCGTGAGCACTGGGATCCGGAGCCGGTGGAGATCGGCCACTACAAAGTGGGCTTCCTCAAGGAGCTGGGCCTGGCCGACCTGCCGCTGGCGAATGCATTCCGCATCCGCGACATTCCGTACTATTGGAAAAAAGGAAAACGCGACAAATGGATACCGGGCGACGACGCTTCCAGGGGGTTCTGAACATCCTTCATTTCAACTGGCCGTTCTTTGCGGCTGCGCTCTGCAGCTGGGTCGTGCTCGGAATTGCTGCTGCACTTTCGGAAGGCTGGCTGCGCGCACTTGTAGTTCTACTATTGACGGCATCCCTCTTCCTCACGCTGCTTTCGCTGGCGGTGTCGTTGTATATCTACGATCTTACTCCATTATACCAATTGAACTGGCTGGCACCCTACGGCATCGATGCCCGCTCGAAGGTGCTCAACATCAATGCGGGATTCGATGAAACGAGCGCGCTCTTGCAGCGCCGCTTTGCCCCGGCACATTTGGAAGTGTGGGATTTTTATGATGCAAAGAAGCATACCGAGCCTTCGATCGCACGCGCACGCGCGGCTTTTCCACATTACCCCGCAACGAAGATCATTCGAACCGAGGCTCCGCCCGAAGGCGCGTCGTTCAGCCACATCCTGCTCACCTTTGCCGCCCACGAGATCCGCGATGACGCCGAGCGTGTGCGCTTCTTTACCGCACTGCGCGCAAGGCTTCTTCCCGGCGGGCGCATCATCGTAACCGAACACCTGCGCGATGTGGCGAATGGAATAGCCTACCACTTCGGCGTGCTGCATTTTCTGCCGCGCAGTAGTTGGCTGCGCACGTTTGGCGCAAGCGGCCTGGAAGTGGAAGAAGAAAAGAAATTCACCCCGTTTGTAACCACCTTTGTACTCCATGCTGCTGCATCTTAACATCATCGGTTGTGTGCTCCTGTGCCTGGCGCTGCTGCACGGCATCTTCCCGCGGTATTTCCGCTGGCGCGAAGAGCTGGCGGGCCTCAGCCTCATGAACCGGCAGATGATGACCATCCACACCTTTTTCATCGCCGTGACGGTGGCGGGCATGGGCGTGCTGTGCCTGGTGGCGGGCGACGACCTGCTGAACACCCCGCTGGGAAGGAAGGTCTGTTTCGGGTTCGCCTTTTTCTGGGCGCTGCGCCTCGGCATCCAGTTTTTTGGATACTCGCCGCAGCTGTGGCGGGGAAAGCGCTTCGAAACCGCGGTTCATATTGTGTTTACGCTGCTTTGGGCATACCTCACAGTGGTGTTTTTGCTGGCGTATTTCTATTAAATGGCATCTTTACCGCCGCTGTGGGAAGCGAAGATTGACTTTAGCCTGCTTTTCCCATTTGCGTAACATTTCCCGGCCGTTTCTTGCCTAATTTTGCCGCGTAAAGCAACCGTTATGATCAAGACCGGAAACCCGATTATCAGCATATATACCGAAATGACGCCCAACCCGGAAACGATGAAGTTTGTGGCCAACAAGCTTCTGTACCCCGGCAAAAGCATCGACTTCCCCGACGTGGAAAGCGCCAAGCCCTCGCCGCTCGCAACCGAGCTGTTCGGCTTCCCGTTCATCCGCGCGGTATTCATCGCGTCCAATTTCGTTACGCTCAGCAAGACCTCCGAGACCGATTGGGCCGACGTGATCCCTTCGATCCGCCAGTTTTTGAAAGAATACCTCGAGGAAGGCAAGGCCGTGGTAAACGAAGACGAACTCGCCAACGTGGTGCCGCAAAGTTCCAACGAGGTGACGGCGGACGATGACGACGTGGTAAAGCGCGTGAAAGAACTGCTGGAGAACTACGTGAAGCCCGCGGTAGAAATGGACGGCGGCGCCATCCAGTTCAAAAGCTACAAGGAAGGTGTTGTAAACCTGATGTTGCAAGGCTCCTGCTCGGGATGCCCTTCTTCCATGATCACGCTGAAAGCCGGCATCGAAGGCATGATGAAGCGTATGATTCCCGAGGTGAAGGAAGTGGTGGCCGAAGCCGAATAACAAGGAGCAGAAGCGATGCTGCTCACCGCGAAGAAAAGAAGAAGCGAAGGTATTCGCTAAGAGATAAAAGCACGTCCCGCCAGCCAGCGGGACGTTTGCTTTCCCCTCCGCGCGCTCTTCTTTTCGTCTTCGCTTCGCGGTTTGTTTTTCCCTTATTTCCCTTCGTTATTTGCACAACCGATGAAGCCGTACCGCCGTTTTTCCCTCGTCTTGTTTGTATTGCTCATCGCCCTTTCCTCCTGTGGCGTGCAGCACCGTTTTGCCACGAAGGCCGAGGCGCTTGCCGACAGCTCGCCGGTTTACCATCTTCCGTATGAAGCGGGCACGCGGCACCGGCTGGTGCAGGGCTACAATTCGTGGTTTTCGCACAAGGGCAGGCTGGGGCTTGATTTCAAGATGAAGCGCGGCACGCCCGTGCTGGCGGCGCGCGAAGGCGTAGTGCAGCGTGTGGTGGATAGCTTTTCCGGCAACGGCCTCAGCAAGCGGTATATCGGCCGCGCCAACGTGGTGGTGGTGCGCCATGCCGACGGCTCCAACCTGCTGTATGGACACCTGGGCAAAGGCAGCGCGCAGGTGCGCGTGGGCGATACCGTGCGCGTGGGTCAGCAGCTTGCATTGAGTGGCAACGTTGGTTATTCGGCCTTTCCGCATCTGCATCTTATTGCCTGGGGACCGTCACCTACCGGACGAAGAGCGCTTCCCATGCGCTTCTACACGCAGAAAGGAATCGTTTACCTCCGGCCCGGAAGGCGTTACCAGGAGCCGGCAATCGGCAATCGGTAATCGGCAATTCGCCTAACGACAAACGACAAACCCCAAACCTCACTTCCTCTTATGCCGTATCCGCCGGATCAAAAACCCGTGCTCTCTTGGCGCCACCGTGTCGTCGCCCATGAGGTAGGCGAAGGGTTTGAAGGCGGGCACTTCTTCGAAGATCACTTTCAGGATGGCGAGGAGCGGCAGCGCCATAAACGTGCCTGCGAGTCCCCATAGCGCCGCCATGATGATCACCGCTACGATGGCTGCCAGGGCATTGATGCGGATCTTGGAGCCCACGATGACGGGGTTGAGGATGTTGGTGTCGGCCATGTGAATGAGCAGCATCGACAACACCGCCCATAGCACGGTAATGGGTGTATTGGTAGTGAGCGAAATGAGCGCCGTAAGCACCAGCGCCAGCGTAATGCCCACATAGGGAAGGATCTTGACGATGGCTCCGATGATGGCAAGCAGCAAGGCATACCGGATGCCCAGCAGGAACAGCACCGTTGCAAAAGCAGCTGCCACGATGGCTGTTTCGATCAGTAATCCTACGATATAGCTGCGGATCACGTATTGAACGCGGTTGAACAGATTCTGGATGACACCTGCATGTTCTTCGGCGAACAATTGCAGGAAGAATCCGAGTATGAGGCCGCGGTAGAGCAACATCAGGAAGGTGGTGATGAGCAGCAGGATGCCCGCGAACAGGATCACCGAGCCCAGCGTAAGCGTCTGGTTGACCACGATCGAAGTCTTGGGCAGCAGGTTGGCGCTCGACGTCTCCACGATCTCGTGCATGCGCTGCGTAGGCACCTTCAGCCAGCGTCCCAGCATTGCTTCGAGCTGCTGCACCGAGTGGTCGATGTTCTGCTTGATCAGCGGGAGGTCTTCGCGAAAGGAGAGAATGGAGTTGAATATAAAGTAGAAGATGAGGATGAAGAAGACGAGCGAGCACAGCAGCACGATGAGCGCGGCGTAGGCCCGCGGAAATCCCTGCCGCTCGAAAAACCGGCACGGAGCGGTGAGCAACAGCGCCATCAGCGCGGCGAGCGCCAGCGGCTTGAACACCATTTGCCCATAATAAAACAGCCCCAGGGCAAGCACCAGCGTCAGCAGGGGCGGCCAGAGGCGGTTGAACGTGCTTTGAGTGGGGACGCGGCAGGTGGGCATGACCGCAGAGATAAAAAAGTTGTGCCCGCCTTCGTTGTTTTCCGCAAGGGTCCCGCAACGGGCCCTTTGCTTTTGGTTACGGGTTTTACGGAAATCAGTAAATTGACAACACAACTGCACCTATGTCCTACGCAATAGAAACCCGGGAGCTCGATTTCTTTTTCGGGAAGCGCCAGGTGGTCAACAAGCTTTCGCTGCATGTGCCCGAAGGAAGCATCTATGGATTTCTCGGTCCCAACGGTGCCGGCAAAAGCACGAGCATCCGCCTGCTTACCGGCATGCTGCTTTCGGAGCGCGACAACATTTTCATCCAGGGCGAGTCGCTGCGGCGCACGCTTCCCGGGGTTTTTGCCAACATGGGCACGCTCATCGAGCAGCCTTCGCTCTATGGCCATCTTACGGCCCGCGAAAACCTGCGCATCATCGCCACCCTTCGCTCGCTTCCGGCGGCGCGCATCGACGCAGTGCTGGACATCGTTGGATTGAAAGCGGTGCAAAGCCGCAAGGTGGGCCAGTTTTCGCTCGGCATGAAACAACGACTGGGCATCGCGATGGCGCTGCTGCCCAACCCCCAGCTCCTGCTGCTCGACGAGCCGGCCAACGGCCTCGACCCGTCGGGCATCATCGAGATCCGCGACCTGCTAAAGCGGCTGCATCGCGAAGAAGGCAAGACCATCTTTGTATCAAGCCACCTGCTTGCCGAGGTGGAAAAGACCTGCACGCACATCGGCATCATCCACAAGGGAGTGCTGCGTTACGAAAACACGCTGGAGCAATTGCGGCGCGACGCAGAAGAAGGAAGCCAGGCCATCTTCACCATACCCGGCGCGGGTAGCCGCGTGGAAGCCTTTGCGCCGGAGCTCCGCGCGCGCCACCTTGGCGGCGACGACGTGCTTTTCCCCATTGCCGATGCCGGCGGTGTTTCGCGCCTCAACGAGCAATTGGTTTCCTCGGGCGTTCCCGTTTGCGGCATCCGCCTGCAGGGCGGTCTGGAAGACTGGTTCATGCGCATCACTCAAAACGACAAGACCATCGTATGAGAACATTCCTTGCCACCCACGCCGCCTGCTTTCGCGCCGAGTGGATCAAACTGAAACGCACCGGGCTCCTTTGGATGGGTATCGGCGCCGCGCTTTTTATTCCGCTCATTCAAACCATTGCCGGCTTCCTCATGGATCCGTCGATGGGTCCGGAAGTTTGGAACAAGTTCATCCAGCAAAACCTGAATGGCTTCACCTCTTTCTTCTACCCGCTGTTTCTATGCATCACCATGCTGCGGCTGGTTTATCTCGAGCATAAATCGGACACGTGGAAAGTGCTTGAAACGCAGCCCGTATCGCGGCTTGCCTTGTACCTGGTCAAATACGAAGTGGCACTGATGGTAGCTGCAATGAGTTTGCTCCTGTTGTTGCTTTTCGCGCTTGCCGGGGGCATGCTCATCCAGGTGGCAAGACCGGAAATGAATTTCAAAGCGGCTTCCATCAACTGGGGGCGCCACGGCTCTGCGTTGTTTCGTTTCTGGGTCGCATCGCTGGGCATCGTTGCCATCCAATATTACCTGTCGCTTCTCATTCGCAACTTCGGATGGCCGATGATCATCAGTCTCGTTGCGGTAATCGCCGGAGGTATTCTGTCGGGCTTTGGTGTGTGGCCCTGGTTTCCATGGTCGGCCACCAACCTGAGCGGGATGGCCTACTCCGGTAGTCCGCGCGGGGGCCTGCTGCTGCCGCACGAATGGATGGCCGTGTTGTGGGCGGCGCTTTTTCTGGTGCTGGGTTATCAATTGCTTCGCCAGCGCGGATTTGCCGGCGCACATATACGCGGCATGCGCGGGCTGGCCACCGGCCTGGGGCTGGCGGTTTTTGCCGCGTTCCTATGGCTTCTTTCAAAGCCTGTTCTTTCCGATCGCTATAGCGCGACCATCATCGCGGGCCGCTTCGAAACGAATAAGCCACTGCGACTGGTAGCCCTGGTGCGGCCTCCGTTCAACGACACCATCGCTACGCAAACATTGAGCGCAGACAATTTCCATCTCCGTCTTCCGCAATCGCTGGCCACCGGTTTCTACGAGCTTCAGGCAGGCAGCAATATGTTTCGGATCTATTTCGGCGGGCACGACAGCCTGTATGTTCACCTGATCGAATCGAAGCAGAGCGCTGACGTTACGTTCGGCGGCACGCGCGTAGCGGAATGCGAGTTCCTGACAAAAAATCGCCCGCCCGACTTCAGTTACATGACGCGCTTTTTCGGGGAGAACGGGCCGGAAAGTTTTGGATCGCAACTTCTGCGCGGCGTGGAAGGCGAGCACAAGGATCTGAAGAAGTATCATACCGTCGACAACATCGGCCTCGCCTCCGACTTCGTGGCAGATTATGGTCGTGTGATAGACCTGGCCGCGCTGCAGGTAATCGAGATCGAGTACCCGAAGTATTTCGCGATGTATCACCCGAACGACACGTTGAAATTTCCTTCGAACGTAGAGGCGTTCCGAAAAAGCCTTCCCTACAACGACAACCGCATGCTGAGCGTTCCGGGCTACCTCGATTACCTGGCTTCCCTGCTGCAGGCGCGCACCCTGCGCAGCAGCAACCGTGATAGCGCATTCCGCGCAGAGAGCGGGCGACTGTTGTTGCAGCCAGAAGTTCGCGAGGCGCTTGCCCTGAATAGCGCACGCCAACGCATGCGTCGCATCAACGATACAACCGAGCGATCCGTATTTGTACAAGCCGTTTTCAGCGAAGTGCAATCGCCCAAGTACAGGAAATTGCTCGAGCAAGACCTGGTGCAGCTCAACAGCCTCATGCGCGGACGGCCGGCACCACAGTTTGTGGCAACGGCCAGCAACAACACTCCTTTCCCGTTGAGCCAGTTTCGGGGGCGCTACGTGGTGATCGATGTGTGGGCCACCTGGTGTGCGCCCTGCAGGCACGAGTCGCCCTATTTTGAAGACATGGCTGAACGATATACCGATGAGCGGCTGCTGTTTGCAGCAGTGTCGGTGGACGAAGATCGGCCGGCATGGCTGCGCGAGACGAAGTTCCGGTCTTCCCGCGTGCTGCAGTTACACGTAGACAATGCCAATGAAGCATTCCTGAAGCCGTATGGTATAGAAACGATACCGCGCTTCATCCTTATCGATCCGGAAGGGCGCATCGTAAATGCGTTCATGCCGCCGCCATCGGATGCGGAGTTTGCAAGTATCTTGCAACGCGAGATCCGATTCGTCTCGAAGTTTTGATGGACATTACGCACTTCGCACAACAGTTTTGGGAAGGCATCCTCCAAACGAGCCTGCTTGAGTTCATAGCGGTGCTCGCGGGTATCGTGTCCGTGTGGTTTTCGCGCAAGGAAAATATCTGGGTCTATCCCGTGGGGCTCATCAACACCGGCATCTACATGTACCTCTCCATCAAGGGAGATTTGTTTGGCGAGGCGAGCGTGAACCTGTATTATACCATCATGAGCATCTATGGCTGGGTACTCTGGGCGCGCCGCGATGCGCGGAGCCACGAGGCAGCAGTCCGCATCACCTTCAGCAGCCGCCGCGAATGGTTGTTCCAATTGCTTTTCTTCGCAGCCTTCTACCTGGCCATCTTCTTCGCGCTGGATTATGTGCGGAGCGCCTTCCAGGCCAACACCATACCCGCGGCCGACGCCTTTGCCTCGGCCACCGCTTTCACAGGGATGTGGCTGATGGCGCGCAAGAAAGTGGAAAGCTGGTATTGGTGGATCGCCACGAACATCGCATCGATACCGCTTTATTACGTGAAGGGATACGTGTTTACCAGCGTGCTCTTTTTCATCCTGCTGCTGATGGCCTTCTGGGGGCTCGGCGAGTGGAAGCAGCGGGCACGTGGCGCTACCTCGAAATGAATCGATCCCGCCTACATTTGCACCATCAAAAAGATCGTCATCATAGGGCCCGAATCAACCGGCAAGAGCACACTCGGGCAACAGCTGGCGGCGCACTACCAAACGGTTTGCTGCCCCGAGTATGCACGTCGTTACCTCGAAGTCAACGGACCCGGCTACAACGAAAACGACCTGATGCTCATCGCGCAGGGACAGCTTGCGTTGGAAGACTGGATGCTCGAAGAAGCAACCGAACCGTTTTATTTTGTAGACACGGACATGTATGTGCTGAAGGTTTGGTTTGAAGTGGTGTTTGGCACCTGCCCACCGTGGATTCTCAAGCAATGCGCCGCGCAGCAGTGCGACCTCTACCTGTTGTGCAGGCCCGATCTGCCGTGGGTGCCCGACGCGCTTCGCGAATACCCCGACCAGCACGAGCGCGAGCGCCATTTCAAAATGTACCTTGATCTTCTCGTGAATGACGGGCGGCCGTTTGCGATCATTTCCGGAACGGAAGACGAGCGGCTGCGCAATGCGATAGCGGCCGTTGACGCGCAGTTTTAGAACCGCAGGGAAAGAAGCAAGGCGCTAAGCTGTGGGGGCCATTTCTTTGCGATAACCTTATTCACTTCTTTACTTCGCGGTTCATTTTCATTAGCTTCTGCTCCTTCTTTGGCTCCTGGCGCATTCCCATTACGCGTTGCACATCCGGATCGCGCTGCAGGATATTCATGCTGCCTTGTATCGATGCCGCGCGGCGTTGCACATAGCCTGCCGCAGAAGGCTGAAAGCGTTTGGGGTTGGGAAGGCAGGCCGCGATGAGGGCTGCCTCGCGCCTTGTGAGCTGCACTGCAGGCTTGTGAAAGTAGTGTTGTGCGGCGGCTTCCACCCCGTATACACCTTTGCCCATTTCGATCACGTTGAGGTATACTTCAAGGATGCGTTCCTTGCCCCAGATCCACTCGATCATCTTCGTAAAATACACCTCCAGCCCCTTGCGCAGCCAGCTGCGGCCCTGCCATAAGAAAACGTTCTTGGCCGTTTGTTGCGAGATGGTGGAAGCGCCGCGCACGCGGCCCGGTTTGCGCTTGTTGTAAGCCTGCGCCTTCTCGATGCTTTTCCAGTCGAAGCCGCCATGATCGGGGAAGAGCTGGTCTTCGGATGCGATAACGGCGAGCTTCATCGTTGCCGGCACATCGCTTATGTAATCGCGCTTCAGCCCATCGCCGCCGAAGAGTGCGCCCAATTGTGTCATCGTTACGGGCGGGTCGATCCACTTGAGTGCAACGATGTATACGAGCTGCGCCAGGAAAAGGTAGAGGATGGTTCGTCGGACGATGCGCCAGAACCGGGAGCCTTTGCGTTGCTTTTTTTTCATGTGAAAATCAAAAGTAGAAAGTCGAAATTCAAAAAGCGCGATGCGCGGCATCTGAGTGGAGCATCGGTTTTGACTTTTTCATTTTGACTTTTGAATTATCGGTGCTGAAAGAAAAGATAATATACCTGCAGGCCCACGCCAAAGCAGATGAGGATAAAGCCATTGAGGCGGCTGATGAACTGGATGTTGTGCGGCGTGAGGCGCTGGCGGATGCGGCCTGCTCCCAGCACTTTCAACACGTCGGTGCCCACCACAAACATCAATGCGATGGCGAAGATGCCGAGGCGCTGCTCCATGTCGTGATCGGCGAAGGAAGTGGCCGCCGCGAGCCAGAAGAGCCAGATGCCGGGGTTGAGGATGTTCATCAGGAAGCCCGTTACAAACAACTTGAAGGTGTCGCGCTTGCGCCACTGCGTTGTTTGCCCGTCTTCGGCCACCTTGATCTTTTTGAAGAAAAGAAAGTATACACCTACGCCCACGAGGAACAGCGAGCCGATGATGCCTACGATTTCCTTACCCGTAATTATACGGGTGAACAGCTCGGTGAAAAAGTTGACGGCCAGCGCCAGCAACACGTCGCTTACCGACACGCCTGCAACGAAGGCCATCCCGCCACGGGTTCCGTTGTTGATGCTTTGCTTGATGGTGGTGAACAGCAACGGCCCAACCGAAATGGAGAGCAGCAACCCCAGCGACAAGCCTTTGATCAATGCATACCACATAGCGCGAATTTAATGGTAAGGGAGAATGCGTTTAAGGAAGGTCCCTACACCATTCCACCACCCGAAGGCCTTTCGTCCAAAAATTTGTTCCATTCAATCAGCATCTTTCCTTTCAGCACACGCGGAAACTTATGCTGCGATCCGAGTTTGCCTTCGCGTTCCATGAATTGAAGGAAAGCACTTTCGGGAAGTTTCTCGAGGAACACTGCCTTCAGTGCAGAGCCGCGCTCCACGGCGTAGTCGTCGTTGAGCTGGCACAGGTGCGCGTCGATCTTTTCGGCGAGCAGCGCCTGGTCGATCGGGTCGTCGCAGGCCACATACCATTTGTGTGCAAACAGTCCGTCGTACGGAAAACCAACGACGCCGTATTCCGGGATCGATATGTTGAGTTCTTCGCTCACGAGCTGAATGGCGCGGTTCATGTTCTCCACGCTCAGGTGTTCACCTACTAGGCTGAGGAAGTGCTTCGTGCGGCCGGTGATCACCACCTCCGCGCGTTCCTTGTTCACAAAGCGCAGCGTGTCGCCAATGAGGTAGCGCCATGCGCCTGCGTTGGTGCTCATTAGCAAAGCATACTCTTTTCCTTCTTCCACTTCGTGGATCATCAGCGCCTCCGGATTGTCTACCATCTTGCCATCGGCGTCGAAGTTCTTGTCGTCGAAAGGCACGAACTCCATGAAGATGTTGTTGTCGAGAATGAGCTGCATTCCCTGCGCATGCTCGCGCGCTTTGTAGCCAATGAAGCCTTCGCTGGAAAGATAGTTTTCGATGTATACGATGGGCTTGCCGAGCAGCTTTTCAAAACCTTTTTTATAGGGTTCGAAAGCAACGCCGCCGTGTACGAAAAATCCGAGGTTGGGCCAGATGTCGTGGATGGATTTCACCTTGTAGTGGTCCACGATCATCTCCATGCACATCTGGCACCAGGCGGGCACGCCCACGATGTAGCCGATGTCCCAGCTCGGTGCGTTCTCCACGATCTCGTGGAGTTTCTCGTTCCAGTCTTTGATCTTGGCGATGCGCCCGCCGGGTTTATAAAAAGTTTGAAACCAGAAGGGGCGGTTCTTGGCGAGAATGCCGCTGAGGTCGCCGGCGTACCAGCCGGCTGCGCCCTTCTGCAGGTCGGTGGCGCCGCCGAGCATGAGAAAGCCTTTGGTCACCGCATTGCGTGGCAGGTAGTCGTAGCTCATGATCGAGATCCATTGCCGCAGGTAGTTGACGCGGTTGGAGCGGAGCATCTCGCGCGTAACGGGAATGTATTTGCTGGCAGCTTCGGAAGTGCCCGAGCTGAGCGCATAGAATTTGATCTTGCCCGGCCACGTTACATCGGGCACGCCGTCGAGCGTTTTCTTCCACCATTGTTCGTAGATCTTGCTGTAGTCGTGCACCGGCACCATGTCCTGGAACTTCTTGCCGGCATGCTTGCTGAGCAGGATCTCGTCGAAGCGGTATTTCTGGCCAAACTCGGTGAAGCGGGCTTTGCGCAGCAGCTTCTTGAGCACCCGCAATTGCTGGCGCCGCAGATCGTTCTGCGGAATGCGCAGGGCCGCTGCCAGTGCCTTCGGTAATTTCAGATCAATAATTCTCGCCATCGTTCGCAATAAAGGTAAGGGCTACCGTTATCCTATGTTCATAAACCAAGCCAACGGTAGTTGCGCAGGATGATTTTGAGGTCTTCGCTTACATCGTAGTCGCGCGCATACCAATAATCGGCGCGGCGCAGGCTTTCTTCGGGCAGCGCACTGGAGCCACGCCTGTGCCGTCCGGCAGCACTCAGCACACCGGGTCGCAAGGGCGGCAGCGCCGCGTCGGGCAGGCGGTAGCCCACCCAGGTTTTTCGGCCACCCAGCACCGTGAACACGTTGCGCACGAAGCCCATTGGCCGGCGCAGCAGCAGCAGGTGCAGCGGCAGCGTGGCGAGGAAGAAGAGCGCGAGCAGCACATCTGCGAGCCGCTTGCTGCGGCGGTGCGCGGGCTCGGCAAGCAGCAACGGTGCCTGCAGCGAAAGGGCTTCGCCGCTGCTGTCTTTCGAATCGGAACCTACCATGCTGTCGGAACCCGCGTAGTGGTAGCGCAGGCGCACGTGCCGCGCCAGCCCCGCCGTGTGGCCGATGACCTCGCGCAGCGGTGCTTCGCCAATGCAGAAGATGAGCTCCTGTGCGGAGAGTGCGCTCACGGCGTCGGCGGCACCCGCGAGGTCGGTGACGGTGCCGGGCTCGCCCGATTGCAACCCCACGCGTCCAATGATATGTGCGGCGCGTCCGTTGCGCTCCAGCAATTGCCGCACCTCTTCAAATTCGGAAGCGGAAGCCACCACCAGGATGTAGGGCTTTTCCACCTGCTCGGCCGGCCGGTGCAGCAATCCAACGCCGAGCAGAACGCGGCGCACAATGCCCGTTGCTCCAAAGCCAAGCGCTGCGCCTCCCACCAGGATGGCCCGTGAAAAACGCAGGTTCTCGGGCAACAGCGCATAGCCTGCCAGCAGCACGAGTGCTGCAATGGCGCAGGCACGCAACAGGTTGGAGTGTCGGTAGATCTTATCGTACAGTCCCGCATAATAAGCGGTGATGATATATACGAGCGTGTAGATGGGCAGCGAAATTCGGATGAGCGCGCCGGGGAGCTCAATGTCGGGCCGCACCAGGCCGATCCACAATTCCTTTACGAGCCAGAACGAAAGGAGGATGAGAATGCTGTCGATAACGGGAAGGCCGAGCCAGCGGACGGCTTTAGCCGCCGCGGCCAGCAGCGCACGCAGGCCGATGGCGGCCTGGATGGATACGCGGAAAAGGCGCGCCTGCGCTCCGCCGTAGTGCTTGCGCACGAAGATGTTCATCGCGCTGTAAAACAGTCGCACGTAGTTGAGCGATCCGCGCTTGGTGCTTTCGCCCTTGAAATGGATGATGGTGGTGTCGGCAACGTAGTAGTTGCGGTAACCCGCTTCCTGAATGCGGTAGCTCAGGTCCACGTCCTCGCCATACATGAAGAAGGCCTCGTCGAATGAGCCGACCTCGTTGAGCACGGCGCGCGGGATGAGCATGTAAGCTCCCGCCAGCACATCCACTTCGTGATTTTTGCGCTCATCGAGATGACCGAGATGATACCGTCCAAACACGCGCGAGTGCGGGAAGAGGAGCGATAACCCGAACAGTTTGTAGAGCGCCGTGAGGGGCGATGGAAACGAGCGCTTCGATTCTTTGAGAAAGGAGCCGGTGCCGTCGATCATGCGCACGCCCACGGCCCCCGCGTCGGGGTGGGTTTCAAAAAAACGGATACAGGCGCTGAGCCCGTCCTCGGGGAGCAGCGTATCGGGGTTTAGGAAGAGCACATAGCGGCCGCTGGAAAGTTCCAGCCCCTGGTTGCAGGCCTTTGCAAAGCCCACGTTGTTGTCGTTGCGCACATAGCGCAGGTGGGGAAAGCGCGTGCGCAGGTAAGTGTCGCTGTCGTCGGTGCTGTTGTTGTCCACCACGATGAGCTCTACATCGTAAGCGCCCGCAGCCGCGCGCACCGAATGGAGGCATTGCTCCAGGAAGTAGCGCACGTTGTAGTTGACTATGATTACGGAAACAGTCAAAGTAAGTGGGGAAGGGGAAAGCCGGAAGTGAATCTAGCTGTTTTTGTTCTGGATCTTCCGGCGCACTTCTTCGGCACAGTGACTGATGAATTCGTCGGTAATCTGTTCCATCTGGCGAAAGTGCAGCGGCTTGGTGATGAAGCCTGCATTGTATTTTTCTGCGAAGGATTTGTCGATGGGAAGCGAAGACGTTGTAAAGAGCACCACCGGCACATCCGAGTAACGCTCGATGGTGCGCAGCTCGCGGAGCACCGACTTGCCGTCCATGATGGGCATGTTCACATCCAGGATGACGAGGCAGGGCAGGGGGTCGAACTCGTTGAGAGACTGCAGGAAGCGCAGGGCCTGGCCGCCGTCGTTCACGGTCACTACTTCCACCTCGCGGGCATATTCCGAAAAAGCGTCCTGCACAAGCTGCAGGTCATCTGCGTCATCGTCGGCGTAGAGAACGATGTTTCGTTGCGGGCTATACTTCGTCATACTCAGTTACTCAGTTTGGTCTTTCCGGCTCCGGCTAACCGGTTAAATGTTCCACATCGATCAACTCCAGGTAGGGATCCAGTAAGGAAGTGGAACGGAAGCAGTTCAGCTTCGCCGGTATCCGCCGGTACACACGGTATTCCACCTCAACATAGAAACCCTCAAGTTGGTATAATACACAGGTTTGCGCCCCTTTTCTGCATTTGCCTACAAACGTTCCCTGCTCGTAGAGCAGGTCGAGTTGCTCCATTTGAGGAAGCAATTGAAAATCAAACTGCGTCATAACTCCTTTCCTCCGTGAACTGCGTTCACAAAGACCGTGCAGGTCTTGGGTGCGCCGGCAGGGCGGTTTAAAGAGGAAACGTTCATGGGCAAACTCGGTTTCGGGGGCTGTCTTCAAAGGTAGGGCTTTGTAAATTAAGCAACATTTTAGTGGCTGTGCTTCCCGTATTTGCCCCCTTCGTAACCCAAAAGGCGCCTTTACCGGCTTTTTTGAGGCGCGACAGGGGAAACCCGTTGGAAATATAGGGGTAACCTCGTAATTTTACGAGCACTTTTGACATCCTTGTCATCCGTGACATCGTAAATATCCTATGGGGGCCGCGTATTTTCCACAACCACCACCAACATTGCCTTATGCGACTTATTGCCTTTTTGCAACACCGCTCTGTTGCTTCTTGCATTTGTGCCCTCCTGTGCCTGTCTTCAGTGCTCACTGCTTCGGCAGAAGGAACCCTGGAAGCCATGCAAAACAGCACCCAGGGGATCGGCCTGAACATCAGTAATATAAATACGGTGACCTCCGGCCCCTACCGCGATGCACCTACGGAGAACCGACTCCGCTTCTACCTTAAAACCGGTGAGAAGCTTTATTTCGGTTGGAACTCGTACAACCGCGCCGATCCCAACCCGGCACAGGTACCCGTATACTACCGCATTATCCGCTCTTCCGACGAGCAGGAGATGGTCGTTCCGACCCTCGTTACGCCGGGTTCGGGCAACCCCGGCTATATCCCCGACTGGACCACCGCGCGCAACGGCCCTACCGTTATCAACGGCGCAGGATACGACGCACTCCAGTTTGACCCGGGTGGCGGCGCGAATGCCGAGGAGTATTTCATCGAGATCTACCAGAGTGCCGATGCGGGCGCAACGCCGCAAACCGCTCAAAACACGGTGCTTGTGTATTTCGATTTTTCAGTGGTGCAAACAGCGGGCAACGTGCTCCGCAAGGGCCGCGTGTACTCGCAGGGCTGGAGCATTCTGACGTATAACCCGGCCAACAACTTCCGCGGCGACATCAACATCGCGATGGAAGACAACTCGTTCTTCGGCTACACCGCCGACAGCACGATCGCCAAGATCACCTTCCAGGGCGGCTTCAAGCCGCTGGCATTCGTGGTATACTTTAATAAATACGGTGCCGACCCCGCCGGCGGTTCCAGCCCAACCTACGCCGACTGGCTGGCCACGCGCCAGTCGAAGTCGCAAAGCGGCTCGCCCACCACGCTGCCCGATGGCTACAACGTTTTTCTGAATACACCCGATGCCTCCGTGTTTCCGCTGGCGGCCGATGGCCTGGCGCCCGTGCTCAAGAGCATCACCGGGTGCCCCGGCAGCTACTCGTTCAACGTGCAGATGCGTTCGCCCGGCGATATCCGCATCCTGCTCGATCGCAATGGAACCCCGGGCTTCCAGGCCGGCACCTCCGACCGTTATATCTATGGCTCCAGCGACACAACCGGCATCATCGGGGTATCGTGGGATGGCAGTGATGGCGAAGGCAATCCGATTTCAGGCAACGTCCAGATCAGCACCTCCTCCAAGCTGCTCCGCGGGCGCACCAACCTCCCGTTCTTCGATGCCGAGCAAAATCTGTACGGTATTCTCGTGCAAACGTTTGCACCTACTTCCCAGTACCCGATGCTGTTTTGGGATGATACCCAACTGGCCACCGACGCCTCCTGCAGCATCATCACCAGCAATAACAATACGACGCCTGCCGGCATCGACGTCAGCCAAGAAGGTGTATCGCAGTACTTTTCCATTGGAGGAGTGTTTGATTACTATGGCAACCGCGGCTGGGATGGCGCCACCGTCGACGATCCGCCCGTGGTTCCCGTTACCTCTACCGCAGGCTCCGGCTCGCAGACTGCGAGCGTCCTTTGCGACGATTATGGCAACTTCCGTATCCTTAACACCTGGTTTTGGACGGGCGAGGTATCCTCCACCGACACGCTGCTGCGTGTTCCTGCCGCAGCCTGCGTGGTACTGCCTGTTACGCTGACGCAGTTCGGGGTTCAAAAGCGCGCCCAAACAGCGCTCCTCCGCTGGTCAACGGCCAGCGAATCGTCCTTCCGCGCCTTCATCCTCGAGCGCAGTTTCGACGGACGCGTGTTCCATTCCATTGCCACCATTGCTGGCAGGGGCACATCCGGCCGCAACGATTACCAATATAGCGACAATATCGCCGGCGTACGGAGCGCGCGTATTTTTTATCGCCTTCGCCAGGTGGACAACGACGGAAGCTTCCGATTCAGCCGCGTGGCGCAACTCCAAACCGATCTGCAGGAAATTTCCTTGCTGGGCGGGCTTATTAACCCTGTTTCCGGCGCGCTGAGGTTCCAGATTTCGGTGCCAAAAGCCGGTGCTGCCGAGATCCGCATCAGCGACATGGCCGGCCGTGTGCTGTTGAGCAGCCGCAAGGAGCTTTTCGAAGGAACGAACAGCATCGAGTTGCCGCAAACCGCAGGTTACGCGCCCGGAATGTACTTACTCCGTGTTGAAGCGGGCGGGGTGCAGCAAGCCGAAAAGTTCATCATACACAGGTAGTGTCGGACTTTCATTCCCATTTAAGTGCCTTTTCTTACCATTTTACGGAAAAACCCCTAAACAAATTTGTGTTTCTGCGGTTGTTGTAGTTGATTTGCTCCCTCCAAGAACGTAAAAACACGAGTTCTTACGTAAAAACTGCATCTCACCCTTTTCCAAAGCGAAGCCAGCTCAAATATTAGCTTATGAGCCCGCTTAACATGAAAACTGAACAAAAGACCCGTTTTGTTGGGGGTATCCTGTTCTTCCTTTCATTCCTTTTTGCGTCGAATCCAGGTTCTGCGCAGGTTTGCCCGTTCACGGTGAACCTCACGAGCATTACCGCTGCCACCTGCAACGGTAATAACGGTTCCATCCGCATCCTGGCGCCCACGGGCGGCCAGTCGCCGTATACGTACTCCTGGAACACGGTTCCCGCGCGTACGACGCAAAACCTGCTCAGCGTGGCGCCGGGCACGTACACGCTGAAAGTTACCGACAAGCGGGGCTGCGTGGTTACGCGCGTTTGGACCATCCCCAACACGCCCGACACCGAAGTGCCGCTGATCCTCTGCAGCCCCACGCCCATCACGGTAGCAACCGAGCCGGGCCTCTGCGGCGCCTTCATCAACTTCCAGGATAATGTTCCCATCGACTACCGCATGAACACCGCCGGTGGCGCTACCGGGCAAGCCACGCAGCGCGGCCCGTTTGCCGGGGGCGATGCTCCTGCGCGCGACGTGCTCAAGCCGATCATCGCCGACAACTGTAACGTAGTAAGCATTTCGGGCGTGCGCCTCGACGGCCAGCCGCTCAGCGCGATGTACCCGCTGGGTAATACCGCTATTTTGTGGACGGCCATGGACGCGGCCGGCAACCAGGCAACCTGCACCCAGATCTATACCATCGTAGACAATGAATCGCCTGTTTTGACGGGCGTTCCGGCCAACATCGTGCTCGATGCCGCTGCGCAAAGCTGCGGTCGCACCGTTACGTGGACGGCGCCCGTTGCATCGGACAACTGTTCTGCCGTGCTCACCAGCAACCGGGCTTCGGGCTCGTTCTTCAACATCGGCACGCAGACCGTTACCTACACTGCTTCCGACCTTGCCGGCAATGTAACCAGCAGGTCGTTCACCGTTACCATCCGCGATGCGGAAAAGCCCGTCATCCTCACCTGCGCTCCCGACATGACGGTTGCGTTAGGTGCCGATTGCCAGGCAAGACCCGTGCTTCCGCTGCCGGTTGCTTCCGACAACTGTCCTTCCAGCCCGCTCACGTTCAGCAACGACGCGCCTGCCGTGTTTCCTAGCGGCACCACCGTGGTCACCTGGACGGTTCGCGACAGCTCCGGAAACAGTGCTACCTGCCAGCAGCGCGTAACGGTTGCCGATCAAACGGCGCCTGTTCCCGTGCTTGCCACGCTCGCCGATGTAACCGGTGTTTGTACCGCTAGCGTAACTCCCCCCACGGCAACCGATTGCTCGGGCACCATTACGGCTACTACTGCTGATGCAACGACGTACACCACACCCGGCACGCACATCGTGCACTGGACGTATACCGACGCCGCCGGCAACAGCTTTGTGCAGCTGCAAAACGTGATCCTGCGCGATGACGAACTACCGATCATTCAATGCCCTGCCGATATTACGGTGATGGCCAACGCAGCCTGCGGCCGCATCCTCAACCCGGGCACAGCCACGGCAACCGACAACTGCACCGTTACCGTTAGCGGCGTGCGCAACGACGGCCGGGCGCTCGGCGACTGCTATCCTGTAGGCACCACCACCATCACCTGGACGGCGGTAGACGGTGCCGGCAACAGCGCAACCTGCCAGCAGAAAGTGATCGTAAACTCGATCTCGATCGGCGGAACCATATATAATGACGTGGACGCGGGCACGATCAACGGCACGCCGATATCCAATGCGGACGGCCAGCTGTTCGTGAACCTTGTGAATACGGCAACCAATACCGTGGTATCCTCTAAAGCTCTGACCAACGGCACCTACTCCTTCAGCTCCGCCGACGGCATGGACGCCAACGTCACTTCGTATGCAGTGGTTGTAGCAACCAACGCAACGGCCACTACCGCGGGCCTTCCGAACGCACAGGAGTGGGTAAACACTGCCGAAGGCGCACCCGCAAGCAGCGGCGATGGCAATGCCGACGGAGCCTTCGTTTTCGGAAGTGTGGTGGCCGACGGGCAAGTGGTTGACTTCGGAATTGAAGCGCGCCCGGCAACGGCTGCATTGCTGGAGGCGCCTATCCAGGTCAACCCCGGTGGCACCACCGAGGTGACCATCGACCCGCTCTTGTTTTCGGCTACGGATATCCGTGACCTCAACGGGTCGGGCGAAGTGCGTTTCCTCCACATTATTTCGTTCCCAACACGTGCAACGTCGGTGAGCTTCGGCGCAGCTTCTGCAACGCCCGGTGCCGCACCTGAAGCTGTCACTTATACGGCGGCCTCCTTCCCCGCAGGCGGTGTTTATGTCGCTACCGACCTTTCGGGACGCCCGCTTCCGGCCATTGCCGCCGACCCTGTTAATGGTGCGGTCAATGTAGACTTCAACTATAAAGCGGTAGACCAGGCTGGCGTGGAAAGCAATCAGGCCGGCATCGCCCGCAAGCCGCTCACCGAGCTTTGGATCGCAGGCACCGTATACAATGACGTCGATGCCATGAACGATGGCAGCATCAATGGAACACCGATTGCTACCAGCAACGGACAACCGCTTTTCGTTAACCTGGTGAACGCGAGCAACGGCGCCATCGTTGCATCGGCTACCGTGGCTGACGATGGAAAGTACCGCTTCACCAGTCACGACGGACTGTGCACCGAGGTTCCCACTTATTGCGTCGTTCTGGCAACTTCCGCGACCAACAACTCGTCATCGCTTCCCAATCCAGCGTCCTGGTGGAATACCGGCGTAGGGAGCTCGAATTGCGCCACCGGTTGGCCTTTTGCCAATAACGGTGCTTACAATTTTGGAGGTCGCGTCACGAATGGCCTGATCGTTGACTTCGGCATCGAAGCCCGTCCTGTGCCTACACCGCTCACTGTGGCAGCCGCAAAGCAAAATCCAGGAAGTACGAACGACGTTTCGATTGCAGGAACTATTTTTTCTGCCACGGATGACGACGACGTCGCGGGTGGTGAGGTACGCTTCTTGCACGTACTTTCGTTCCCAACCAATACAACTAGCCTATTCTTTGCCAAGGCTGCCCATTCGATCCATGGTGAAATGGCCGCGCGGCATTACACGGCAGCTACGTTCCCGGCGTCGGGCGTATATCTGGAGGCGAACAATAATGGGAATGCCGTTGAAGCTATTTCCGTTGATCCTGTTGACGGCGCGGTGAATGTGGACTTCGTGTACACCGCCATAGACCAGGCCGATGCAGAAAGCAATACTTCGGGTATTGCGCGCCAGCCGCTCACCGACTTCGTTGTTTCGGGTAATGTGTATGATGATGCAAATGGATGCACCGATGGGCTGATCAACGGATCGCTCATCTCGAATGCCGGCGGACCGCTCTTTGTAAACCTCGTGCGCGGCAATGTGCTCATTGCTTCAAAGATGGTTACCAACGGTGCCTTCAGCTTCGGCACGGCCGACGGCCTTTCGGCAACGGTTCCTAACTACAAGCTTGTTCTTGCCAAGTCGGTCAACGGCACGGTAGCCGCGCTGCCCGATGCAACGAACTGGGTGAATACCGGCGAAGGCATCAGCGGCTCTTCCGGCGACGGGTCCGTGGACGGTTCTTACACCTTCGGCGGAACGCTGACCAGCGGTCAGGCGATCGACTTCGGTATCGAAGCACGCCCGGTTCCTGCTACGCTTAACGTTGCTCCAAGCCAGGTGAACCCCGGTGGTACTGCAACGGTAGCCATCGCCTCCACGCTGTTCGCGGCCACCGATGCCAGCGATTTGAACAACGCCGGCCAGGTGCGTTACATCTGGATCTCCTCCTTCCCGACCAATGCAACTACCGTGAACTTTGCCGGCGCCGCTACTACGCCCGGCGGAGCGTCGTCGGCAGTTAGCTATACAGCCGCAACCTTCCCGGCCAACGGCGTTTACCTCACTACCAACAGCGCCGGCAATCCCACAACGGCCATCACTGTTGACCCGGTAGACGGCGCGGTGAATGTCGACGTTACCTACAAAGCCGTTGACCAGGCACAAGTGCTGAGCAACAACAGCGGCATCGCCCGCCTGCCGCTTACCTGTCCGGCACCCACGATCACCTGCCCAGCAGCGATCGTTACATCAAATAGCGCAAACAAGTGTGGAGCCAACCTTTCGGTGACGGCACCTGCGGCCGCGAGCCAGTGCGGCATCACTTCGGTGGAAGGCGTGCGCAACGACGGCCAGCCGGTGAGCGCAATGTATCCTATCGGTACCACCACTATTACATGGACTGCCACCGCAGGCAATGGAGCAACCGTAAGCTGCACGCAAACCGTGAAGGTGAACGATACGCAACTCCCGACCCTCGCCTGCAACGCGGCGATCGTTGTGAATGCATCGGCGGCCGCATGTAACGCACAGGTGGCCGTAATGGCTCCTGTTGCAACCGACAACTGCGGTGTAACGGTAGCGGGTATGCGCAGCGATGCGCTTGCGCTTTCGGCAGCTTACCCGGTGGGTACGACCACGATCACCTGGACGGCCACAGACGCCTCCGGCAATACTGCTTCATGCATGCAAACCGTAACGGTGAAAGATGCTGCGGCGCCCACGCTGACCGTACCTGCCAACATCACCGCGTGCGACAACGGCAGCGGCAACAACAAAACACTGGTGGCCTCGGCTACCGACAATTGCAGCACGGTGGCCCTTACCTGGACGCTTTCGGGCGCCACCACGGGTAGCGGCACGGGCAACACGGTTGCGCGCAGCTTCAGCATAGGTGTCACCACGATCACGTGGACGGCAAAGGATGGTGCGAACAACACGGTCGGCGGCACCACGACGGTGACCATCGACGCCATACCGACGGCGACCATCACTTTATCCACGCGGGATAGCCTTTGCAACAACACCGTGCTTACGGGCGCGGGCGGCACCGGCTTCCAGTGGATGAATGGTGGCAACATCGTAGGCACTTCGCAAACGCTGTCGCTCCCGCTGGCGCATTGCACGGGTTCTTCTCAGTTTGCACCTACTTCGGCGGCCAGCAACTTCAACGTGTTTGTGCGCAACGCGGTAACCGCCTCGGCAGGCGATACGCACGGACCCGTTGCCATGGGCGGCAACCTGCTCCTCAGTGGCAACACGGTGTTTGTTATGAACAGCAGGGGCAGCTACCCGAGCGGGACAATGAACGGCGCGAACAATTACGGCATGGTGATCGGCGGCGCTGTACAGTTCACGTCGGGAAACCAGAGCACGGTGAACCAGGGCTATCTCCGCATCGGCAACACCGCCGGCGCGCAGATCTGGTATACAGATAACAATAACGCGTCGACCAACCTGAAGCTGACGGCTGCGGGTGCCGGCTTCAATGGTAACCCTTCGCTGATGCTGCAGCGCACACAACCGGGTGGTACGGCCACACAGGCGCACGGCATCGACTTCGCTGCTGCGTTCACTGCATTCAGCGCCTATAGCGCAAAGATCAGTTCGTGGAGCACGGCTGCCGAGGCCGT
This sequence comes from Chitinophagaceae bacterium, assembly GCA_004173235.1. Classification (GTDB taxonomy): domain Bacteria; phylum Bacteroidota; class Bacteroidia; order Chitinophagales; family Chitinophagaceae; genus Flavisolibacter. The sequence goes on from SEAC01000003.1 coordinate 89,483, forward strand.
GGTAAACAGGATCACGATCGCTGCCGGCTCGAACCCACATATAGTGCTCGCGGACAACAAGATCAACTATATCAACCTCACCGCGGCGCAGCTCAATGCCCTCAATAACCAGGGCTCGATCATCTTCGACAACACGCCTGCAGCCAATCGAACGCTGGTGTTCAATGTAACCATGACCGGCGATTTCAGCTGGACGCCTGCCAACTTTGGTGGACTCAGCGAGCCCAACGGCGCGCACATCCTCTGGAACTTCACGGGCAACGGCAAACTGACCATCGACGGCAGCAACGCCGTTTATGGAACCGTGTTCGCGCCTTCCAACGACATCGTAAAGAACAATGGCAACAATCTCAACGGTCAGGTAATCGGGCTGTCGCTCAAGGTTGGACCCGGCGAGATCCATTATTATCCCTTCGCTTCGGGCCTGGGCTATTCCACCTGCAATAACCAGTTTCAGCTATTTGTGACCAGTGCCAACGGTTGCAAGAGTGCAGCATCGGAAACGTATACCTACGTGGCTCCGCAAAACAGCGAGCGCTTTACGATCCTTGGCCTGGATGCGGTGACGCTTGACAACAACTATGTGCAAACCGGCAACGTGGGCGTCAACAACGCCGGTGGAACGGCAACGATCTCTGGCACGAGCGCCATCAGCGGCGCAGGCGCTTACCTTAAGGCTCCTTCGATGACCGTTGCAGCCAGCGCCAGTGTGCCCAACCGCAGCACGTCCACCGCAGGTTATGTGCTGCCGGCGATGCAGTATTACACCGGAACCTACGCCGGCACTCCGCTTACAGTGGCGGCCAATACCACCGCAACGTACAGCGGAAACTACACAACGGTATATGTCAGCAAGGGTGCCAGTGCCACTTTCTCGGGCAGTACGTTCCAGAGTGTTACCATCGAGGAAGGTGCGTCTGCCTCGTTTACCGCGGCTACGGTGAATATGCAGAACCTCACAGTCGGCAATGGCAATAACCCGGGTATCGCTTCGGTCAACTTTGCCCACAACAGCAATATCCGCATCAGCGGGCAGCTTTTGGTAGGCATGAGTTCGGAAGTGAACGACCTCAACCGTCGCGTCACCTTCTTTATGGGTACGGATGCAGCAACGGACAAGGTATCTGTGAAAGGTGGCGGCGCCGTAGTAAACGGTGTGTTTTACGCACCTACAGGCAATATCAATGTGGGTACCAATATCGGCGTGCCCGTAACGACGGCTGCAACTGCCACCAACTGCACGCAGAACAATGGCTGTATTTATACAACCTACCGCGGCTACACGCAAAACTCCGACGGCACGTATACCCTGAGCTTCACGATCATGAATAAATGCACCAACGCGGTGAGTTACATGGCGTTTGAGGTGCCCACGGTGAACGGGCAAAGCGGCGTGGCGTCGTGGACCCGTAACAATACGGGTCAGAGCTACAACGCCGAGAACCCCTGCAACAACCCTTTCAAAGGCTTCAAGCTGGAAACGATAGGTGAGGGAATCAAGCAAAACCAGACCGAGACCATTACTTACCGCATCAAAGCGGAGCAGTTTAACGCAATGAGCAGTTTCCGCGTTGCCGTGAAATATGCCACCAATGTTGCCACCGCCACGTTCTCCCGCGAAGGCTGCGGCTCCGTGATACGGCCGACTGTTTGCACACCTACCTATATGACCGGCCTGTTCGTGGGCAAGCAGGTGATTGGAGACAAGTGCGTGTACTGGAACGGTTTGAACTGTGGCAGCAGCAGCGAAGCCCGCACTGCGCCCCAATATGTGCGCAACGAGCAGCAGGCAGCGGATGCCTTCCGCATGATCACCTCGGAAGAGGTGGTAGCTGCGAAGATCAACCCTACGGTGGAGGCCTTCCCCAACCCAAGCAGCGGATCTTTCCGTCTCCAGTTGACCGGAATCGGGGCCGGCGTGGTGCAGGTGCAGGTGCTCAACGCTTCCGGAGCCGTAGTTGCTGCCCGCCAGCTGACCTACGGCGGCAAGGGCGAATCGCTTCCCTTCCAACTCGGGAACGTGCCGGCAGGTTTGTACACCGTGCGTGTTACCGGCGCGGATGGCGCGCTGAGCACGCGGGTCATGATCGCACGTTGAGGATGTGGAGCGTGAATCGTCAATCGTGAAACGCGAAGCGCGGTAATAAGAACGGAGGCCATCGGCCTCCGTTCTTATTTGGCAGGGGCGAGGTGTCACGACTCCAGAACCGCCCGTTCCACCACTCCGGCAAAATGCCGGTGCTCCAGCTCCAGCACCCGGGCGGCCAGCGTGGCGGGCGTATCGCCCGGGAGCACGGGGCAGCGTGCCTGGAAAAGATGTGCGCCGTGGTCGTAGTGCTCATCTACATAATGAATGGTGATGCCCGACTCGGCGTCGCCGGACGCCAGCACGGCCGCGTGCACGTGCTCGCCCCACATTCCCTTGCCTCCGTAGGCGGGCAGCAGGGCGGGGTGTATGTTGACGATGCGGTTTTCGTAGGCGGAAATGAGCGGCGCCGGTACGCGCCACAGGAAACCGGCCAACACTATATATGTTATATGCGTAGCCTGCAGCTCCCGGAGGTAGGCATCGCCCCGAAGGAAGCGCTCGCGCTCAATGAGCAGCACCGGGATGCCGAAATGCTCCGCCCGCGCAATCACGCCCGCGCCCGGCTTGTTGCAAACCACCAGCGCCACCTCGATGGACGGATGCCCTTGAAAGTGCTCCATCAGCCTTTGGGCATTGCTGCCGCTGCCCGATGCAAACAGGGCCAGCCGGTGCGGTTTGGCGTGACCGTGGGACGAAGCAGGGAAACTCATAAGCGCGAAAGTAGCGGGAAACCACGCGACGACAGGACCTGACCAAAGTCATCTTTTTTCACACTCTTGCTTCGTAAATGGCGTTTTGTTTCGTAAGAAGAACGGCTTATGTTCCGCGACTTTCACAGGGATGCTAATCGCTTGAAATGCAGGCCTGTAGCGTGTTAAAAAAAATTGAAGGCTTATGGGCATTTGTAAGAATCCTGTCATATTTTTGCCCCCGATTCGGAAATTTTCCACATTTAGATCATTTGAATCTATGACTTTCCACAAGCCGCGTGTATTGAAAATTACTCGCCATCATGCAGGCGTTCCCGGCACTCACCGAGAAGCAGATCGACGACATCACCGAGTACATCAGCACGGCCCCCGAGGCTGGTGCCGGTAAGACCGCTGATGCAGGCAACGCCGGAGCAGGTGGCACACAGGACAGCGGCAACGGCCAGCTCATTTTCGGCATCATCTCCATCGTGCTCGCTATCATCGCGCTGATCCTGATGCAGGTGAACAACAACCTGAAGAAGCTCTCCGACGACCGCGAAGGCATCACCCGCCCCGAGCAGGTGCCCTTCTGGCGCAACAAAGTATACATCGCGCTTATCGCACTCCTCCTCTTCGTCATCGGCGGCTATTTCGTAGCAAAAGGCGCCGTGGGCCTGGGCCGCCAGCAAGGCTACCAGCCCGACCAGCCGATCTACTACTCGCACAAGGTGCACGCAGGCGTCAACCAGATCAACTGTCTTTACTGCCATGGCTCCGCATGGGAATCCAAGCACGCCGGCATCCCCTCGCTCAACGTTTGTATGAACTGCCACAAGGCCATCTCCACCTACGAGAAAGGTCCCAAGCTGTTCGACGAGAACGGAACCGAGATCAACGGTACCGCCGAGATCCAGAAACTCTATAAGTACGCCAACTTCACGCCCGGCAAGCCCTGGGATCCTGCCAAGGCCACTTCGCCTGAATGGGTGAAGATCCACAACCTCCCCGACCACGTGTATTTCAACCACTCGCAGCACGTGAACGCCGGCAAGGTAGCCTGCCAGACCTGCCACGGCAACATCCAGGACATGGATAAGGTGAAGCAGGTATCGGAACTGAGCATGGGCTGGTGTATCAACTGCCACCGCGAAACGAAGGTGAACTTCAACAGCGGTGCCGACAGCGCCTCCGGCAACAAGTACTACAGCATCTACGAGAAATTCCACAACGATATCAAGTCGGGCAAGATGGACTCCGTGCGCGTGCAGGATATCGGAGGCCTCGAGTGCCAGAAGTGTCACTATTGATCGTGAAGCGTGAGCCGTAAGCCGTGAGCAAGGTTTCGGCATCAGCACCAAAGTTCTTTCTACCTAATCAGTCTAAAACAAACCCCGGTATGCTTCCGGCGCCGGGGGAGATAATAAATATGAGCACGAATAAGTATTGGCAAAGTTTCGCTGAACTGAACGACAACGCTCGCCACCAGCAGCGCAACAAGGACGAGTTTGGCGAGGAGCTGCCCTTCGAAGAGATCGATGGCGGCCTGCTCGATGCAAAGACTCCACGTCGCGACTTCCTCAAATACCTCGGTTTCAGCACGGCGGCCGCCACCATCGCCGCCAGTTGTAAAATGCCGGTGCGCAAGGCCATGCCTTACGTGAACCGCCCCGAGACCGTTACACCCGGTGTAGCGAAATATTATGCCACCACCTTCGTTCAGGATGGCGAAGTGATCCCCGCCATCGCCAAGGTGCGCGACGGTCGCCCCATCAAGCTCGAAGGCAACGCCCTCTCTTCGCTCACGAAGGGCGGCACCAGCCCACGTATGCAGGCTGCCGTGCTCGACCTCTATGATACGTTCCGCATCACCCACCCCAAGCGCCGCAATGGCAGCAAGTGGGAAGAGATCCCCTCCTATGAGGAGTTCGACCGCCTCGTAGCGCAGGCAATGGCCGGCGCCGCAGGCAAGCAGGTGGTTCTGCTCACCAGCAGCATCAACTCGCCCGCCACGAAGCAGGTCATCTCTGAATTCATCGGTAAGGTGCCCGGCGCCCGCCACGTGCAGTACGACGCGGTTTCGTACAGCGGCATGCTGCTGGCCAACGAAGCTTCGTTTGGACGCCGCGCCATCCCGGCTTACAACTTCGATCGCGCAGCGGTGATCGTTTCGCTCGGCGCCGACTTCCTCGGCACCTGGCTCACACCGGTTGAATTTGCCCGCCAGTACTCGTACGCCCGCAAGATCAATGAGGCCAAGCCGGCGATGAGCAAGCACTACCAGCTCGAAAGCATTCTTTCGCTCACCGGCTCCAACGCCGACGAGCGCTTTACACACCGCGCTTCCGAAACGGGAGCCGTAGCGGTGGCCCTCCTCAACGCCCTTAATGGTGCCGCACCCGCAGTGGGCGATGCCAGGCTGAAGGCCGCGATCACGAAGATCGCCAACGACCTCAAAGCCAACAGCGGCAAGGCTCTCGTGGTTTGTGGATCCAACGATCCCGCCGTGCAGCAGGTGGTGAACGCCATCAACAACGCCGTAGGAGCGTATGGCAATACTATCGACTGGAGCGCGCCCCTGATGACGCACAACGCCGTGGACAAAGACATCGCCGACCTCGTGGCCGCCATGAACGCCGGCAGCGTGGGCACCCTCCTGGTGCACGATGCCAACCCTGCTTACGATTACTTCAACGCGAAAGACTTCAAGACCGGTATCGCCAAGGTGCCCGTAACGGTTTCTTTCAACGCGAAGGAAGACGAAACGACGACGCTTTGCAAATTCGTGGCACCGGCCCCGCACTTCCTCGAAAGCTGGGGTGATGCCGAATCGCGCACCGGCCATATCTCGTTCATCCAGCCTACCATCTTCCCCCTGTTCAAAACCCGCCCCTTCCAGACTTCGCTGCTGAAGTGGAGCGGTAACAATACCGACTGGGATACCTACTTCCGTCAATACTGGGCCGGCAAGATCGGCGGCGACCTCGCCTTCGACGCAGCCCTCCAGGATGGCGTGTGGGAGAATGGCCGCAGCGCTTCTACCGCAGCTTCGGGCGCGGGCCGCACGGCAGCCGTCGTAACCGATTCGATCAACAACAACGGAACCACCACTACCTACACTCCGGCAACCACCGGCGGCAACGCAGGCTCCTTCAACGGCGGCGGCGTGTCGGGTGCTACGGCGGCCATCGGCGCCAGCAACACCAGCGGCGACGAAGTGGTGCTGTACCAGAACGTGATGATGGGCACCGGCAAGCAGGGCGCCAACCCCTGGCTGCTCGAGCTCCCCGACCCGATCACGAAAGCAAGCTGGGATAACTTCGCAATGATCTCCCTGTCGAAGGCCAAGGCACTCGGCATCGAGCTCGACTCCGACTACGAATACTACCGCGAGAAGCCGTCCATCGAGCTGACCGTAGGCAATACCAAAGTAACCCTTCCCGTGATCGTGGTGCCCGGCGTTGAAGCCAACACCATCGGTATCGCGGTAGGCTACGGTCGCAACGCCGAATACGGCAAGGCAGCTGAAGGCACCGGCGCCAACGTATTTCCCTTCGCCCGCTTCAACGGCACGACGGTGGACTACTTCAACAAAGTGAGCGTATCGGCCAAGCCTGTAGCCAACGACTATAAAGTTGCCCAAACGCAGGTGCACAACTCGTATGAGAACCGCCAGGAAGTGGTGAAGGAAACCACGATGGCGATGTTCCTCCGCGAACCCAACCGCTACAAAGACCAGCGCGAAGAGCTGACCAAAGATTACGCAAAAGCCAGCGGCGACTACCGCCACGAGGCTACGCTCTACGCCAAGCCCGACGGCAAAGGCGGCAACGTGTACGACCACGGCTTCCCCGGACCCAAGTGGGGCATGGCCATCGACATGAACTCCTGCATCGGTTGCGGCGCCTGCGTGGTTGCCTGCCACCTGGAGAACAACGTGCCGGTGGTTGGCAAGAGCGAAGTGCTCCGTGCCCACGAAATGCACTGGCTGCGCATCGACCGCTACTTTGTGAGCGATGCCAGGAACGCCGACGACCTGAAAGCCGTTGTGTTCCAGCCGATGCTTTGCCAGCACTGCGACAACGCACCTTGCGAAAACGTTTGCCCGGTAGCCGCCACGATGCACAACTCGGAAGGCGTGAACCAGATGGCTTACAACCGTTGCATCGGTACCCGCTATTGCGCCAACAACTGTCCTTATAAAGTACGCCGCTTCAACTGGGGTGACTACACCGGTGCTTCCACGCACGGTGTGCTCGGACCCAACAGCGGTACCGGTAAGCTCGACCCCGTTGTTGCGCAGATGAACGACGACCTCACGCGCATGGTGCTCAACCCCGACGTGGTAACGCGCTCGCGCGGTGTGATGGAGAAGTGCACGTTCTGCGTGCAGCGCACCCAGGAAGGCAAGCTGAAGGCCAAGCTCGAAAACCGTCCGCTGAAAGGCGACGACGTTGTGAGCGCCTGCGCACAAGCCTGTCCCACCAACGCGATCGTTTTCGGCAACGCCAACGACCCCGAAAGCACCGTATCGCAGTGGCGCAAAAACAACCCGCAGCGTCTTTACCACGTGATCGAGCAGATTCACACGCTGCCCAACGTAAGCTACCTGGCCCGTGTACGCAACTCCAACGAAATCCTCGAGAACGAGGAGAACGGTGGCGAGCACGCACGTCAGAACGCACACGAAGGCAATGAAGTAACTCCGGGCGCACATCCCGCACCTACGGAGCATTAACATGACCGTGAGCCGTGAGGCGTGAGCTGCAACGGTTGCTTATAAATAGTTTCTAACAGGGCCCCGAGCGAAGGCAGAGGGCCGAACGATAAACCATATGGCATTACTTAAGTACGAATCGCAGGTAAGACCGCCGCTTGTTGAAGGCAACAAAGACTACCACCAGGTGACGGAAGACATCTGCCGCCCGGTGGAGACCAAACCCAGCATGCTGTGGTGGATCGGCTTCCTCATTTCCGTTGCGCTCCTCCTCTTCGGGGTTATCTCCGTAGGCCGTGAGGTCTGGTTTGGTACCGGCCAATGGAACCTCAACCGCACCATCGGGTGGGGCTGGGACATCACCAACTTCGTATGGTGGGTAGGTATCGGTCACGCCGGTACGCTGATCTCCGCGATCCTCCTGCTGTTCCGCCAGGGCTGGCGAACCGGTGTAAACCGCGCCGCGGAAGCCATGACCATCTTCGCGGTAATGTGCGCGGGCCAGTTCCCGATATTCCACATGGGCCGCGTATGGAACGCCTTCTTTACCCTGCCTTACCCCAACACACGCGGACCGCTGTGGGTGAACTTCAACTCGCCGCTGCTTTGGGACGTATTCGCCATCTCCACCTACTTCACCGTATCGCTCCTCTTCTGGTACTCGGGCCTGCTGCCCGACCTGGCCACCCTGCGTGACCGTGCCAAGCTGAAGTGGCGCAAGGCTTTTTATGGTACCGCCGCCTTCGGCTGGACCGGCTCCACGAAGCACTGGCAGCGCCACGAGGCCCTGTCGCTCGTACTCGCCGGCCTTTCCACACCGCTCGTACTTTCGGTACACACCATCGTATCCTTCGACTTCGCCACCTCGGTAATTCCCGGCTGGCACACTACCATCTTCCCTCCTTACTTCGTTGCAGGTGCCGTATTCTCCGGCTTCGCGATGGTGCAAACGCTCCTTCTCATCACGCGTAAAGTGCTGAAGCTGGAGCAATACATCACCGTCGAGCACATCGACGTTATGAACAAAGTGATCGTGCTTACGGGTTCGATCGTAGGTATCGCCTACCTCACCGAGCTCTTCATGGCCTGGTATTCGGGTGTGAAGTACGAGTGGTTCGCCTTTGAGCAAAACCGCGTGAACCTCGCTTCGCCCTATGGCTGGAGCTACTGGATCATGATGGGTTGCAACGTGATCTCGCCCCAGATCTTCTGGTTCCGCAAGATGCGCCGCAACATCCTCGTTACCTTCTTTATGTCCATCCTCGTGAACATCGGTATGTGGTTCGAGCGCTTCGTGATCATTGTTACCTCGCTGTACCGCGACTACCTGCCGTCGAGCTGGAGCCCTTATTACACACCCACCATCTGGGAAGTAGGCTTCTACATGGGCACCTTCGGTCTCTTCTTTACCTGCTACTTCCTCTTTTCGAAATATTTCCCCGTGATCGCCATCGCCGAGATCAAGCATATCCTGAAGAAAAACGGGGATAGCTACAAGGCGGAGATGACCCCGGTAGAAAAGACTTCGGTTGAAGAATTTGCGCACCAACAAGCACATCACTAAGAAATTAAGAACTTATGCCGATCAAGAAATTTGCAGTTGGAAACTTCTACGATGAGCAGGTGCTGTTCCCCGCGGTAAAAGCGGTGCGCAAAGCCGGCTACAAGATCCACGACGTATATACGCCCTTCCCGATGCACGGTCTGGACACCGCCATGGGCCTGCGTGATACGAGCCTGCACACCGCCGGCTTTATCTACGGAATCGCCGGTACCACCACGGCATTCAGCTTCATTACCTGGACGCTGACCACCGACTGGCCCCTCAACATCGGCGGCAAGCCGCACTTTGCCCTGCCAGCCTGGATCCCCATCATGTTCGAGCTCACCGTGCTGTTCTCCGCCGTGGGCATGGTACTTACCTTTTGCTATCTCTGCCAGCTCGCGCCTTTTGTAAAGAAGGACCACTTCAACCTCCGCTCCACCGACGACACCTTTACCATGGCCATCGAGCTCAATGAGCGCTCCAACGAGCAGGAAGTATTGAGCTTCCTCCAGAGCATCGGCGCCCAGGGCGTGGAAGTGATGAACAAGGAGACCGGCTGGTGGCTGGGTCGCTACGACAAGGAACAAAAACTCTACAACAACGAAGTGGCGGTTGCCGGATAAAACAGTAACGATGAAGAAAGTATTGCTTCTTACAGGAATCATTGCAGGCGCCCTCAGCTTCACCGGCTGCGGCGGAGCCCACGGGAACGACCCCGGCGAAGCCTACATGCCCGATATGTACTACAGCCGCGCCTACGAGGCGTATGGCTACAACAACCAGCCCGAAGATCACAACCTGAAGGCACGGGGCGCCCAGTACAACGGGATGCCCGTTCCGGGTTCCATCGCCCGCGGCGACGCATTCCCCTTTGCACTGCCTGCCGGCGACAGCGGCTATGCCACTGCCGCAAGCTACAAGGCGCCCGGCCAGCCGGCTTCCATCACCCCCGAGCAAAGCAAGGAAGCGCAGCGCCTCTATCAAATCAACTGCGCCATCTGCCACGGCACCGCGCTCGATGGCAACGGCCCGCTCTGGAAAGGCGGCGACGGACCCTTCCCCGCAGCTCCGCGCAACCTGATGGACGACTACACCAAGAAGCTTTCCGACGCCCAGATCTACCACGTGATCACATACGGCAAAGGCCAGATGGGATCGTACGCTTCGCAGGTGCACCCCGCAGAGCGCTGGTGGATCATAAGCTACATCCGTAGCAAGCAAGGCCCCGCGGCAGCTGCTACCGACACTGCTGCCAAAGCCACCGCGCCTGCTGCAGGCACTGGCCCCGTAGCACCGGTAGTAACCAACGCAACTAAATAACTGACGAATTAATTCAAGATAATGGCAGCTTTACGAGAGCAATTTGTAGTTCCGAAACGATATAATACCCTGGCCATGGCCCTCATGGCGATCGGTATCCTGTCGGTGATCATCTTATTTGTGACGCACGGCATGGCTTCCGGCCACACCGAAGAAGCCGAGCACCAGCGCGCACGCTTCTGGGGCTCGCTGCTGCAGAACAGCGTTTACTTCCTGCTGGTGGTGAATGCCGCGATGTTCTTCATCTGCGCCACCACGCTTGCGTGGGCCGGCTTCCAGATGTCGTTCCGCCGCGTTACCGAAGCCATCTCGAGCTGCGTACCCATCATCGGCGTACTCACCCTCGTGATCCTGCTGGCCATCGTGTTTGGCGGCGACCACGCCCTCTACCACTGGACCGACACGGAGCACGTGCAGCACGACGAGATCCTGAAGGGCAAGGCCGGCTTCCTGAACCCCACGTTCTTCACCATCTGGTCGCTCCTCAGCGTAGGTGCCTGGAGCTACATCGGCTACAAGATGCGCGCCCGCAGCCGTGCCATCGACAACCAGCCGCTTTCGATCGAAGAAGGCCGCCGCTACATTTTCAAGAATACCGTATGGGCAGGTGGCTACGCCGCCGTGTTCGGTCTCACGGTACTCTCTACCATTCCCTGGTTCTGGATCATGTCGATCAACGCACACTGGTACTCGACGATGTTCAGCTGGTATGCATTTGCTTCCACTTTCGTGGCGGGCATGGCGCTCATCACGCTCTTCACTGTTTACCTGAAAAACAACGGCTACCTCGAGCTGGTAACGAAAGAGCACCTGCATGACCTCGCTAAGTTCATGTTCGCGTTCTCAATCTTCTGGACCTACCTGTGGTACTCGCAGTTCATGCTCATCTGGTACGCCAACATCCCCGAAGAAACGGTGTACTTCAAGCCCCGCATGCAAGGTGCTTACCGCGGCATCTTCTTCCTGAACCTGATCATCAACTTCCTGGCGCCGCTGCTCATTTTGATGAAGCGCAACTCGAAGCGCAACTACGGCACCATTTCGCTGATGGCCGTGCTGATCCTGTTCGGTCACTGGCTCGACTTCTACCAGATGGTATTCCCGGCCGTGTCGGAGCACCACGTTCCGTTCATGCTCGCCGACTTTGGTGTTGCCCTGTTCTTCGTGGGACTCATCATGTTCGTCACCGCCCGCACACTATCGAAGCACCCGCTCTACGCACGTAACCACCCGTTCCTGAAAGAGAGCATCGTGCACCACACCTAAAAACAAAAAGTCAAAATTCAAAAGTCAAAACCGTTTCGCGGACGCAATTTTTGAATTTTGCCTTTTGAATTTCGAATTCGTCTTTCAGAATCTAGAAACAAAGAATTATGTCGATTTCCTGGATTGTAATAGCGCTGATTTTGGGATTTGTGATCGTGTTCCAGATCGCCAAGGCCAGCGAATATGTCTCCATCCTGCGGGGTGAGGAAAAAACACGCAAAGAGAACAACCGGATCAACGCCTTCCTGCTCCTGGCGTTCCTGATCGCCGGACTATTCGGCGTATGGTACTGCAACGAGCGCCTCGGAGGCAAGATCCTGGGTGAGGCAGCTTCGAACCACGGAGAGCGCATCGACTCTATGCTCTGGATCACGCTGGCCATCACGGGCATCGTGTTCATCATCACGCAGGTGCTGCTGTTCTGGTTCTCCTTCAAATACCAGGAGAAAGAAGGTCGCAAAGCATTCTACTACCCGCACAACAACAAGCTGGAGCTTATCTGGACGGTCATCCCCGCCATCACGCTGACCATTCTTGTAGGTTTCGGCCTGTACTATTGGTTTCAGATCACCGGCGAAGCACCGAAAGACGCGCAGGTGGTGGAAGTGTATGGCAAGCAGTTCAACTGGGAGTTCCGCTACGCAGGTAAGGACGGCCAGTTTGGCAAGCGCTACTACAAAGAAGTGAACGAGGCGACCTCCAACCCACTGGGACAGATCTGGAGCGACCCCGCCAACCACGACGACATTTACACTACGGGCGACATGCACATTGTAGTAGGCAAGCCGGTAAAGCTGATCATCAACGCGAAGGACGTGATCCACGACGTGGGCCTCGTGCACTTCCGGATGAAGATGGACGCCGTTCCGGGCATCCCCACCACCATGTGGTTCACACCGAAGTGGACGACGAAGCAAATGCGTGACAAGTATGGTCCTGATTTCAACTACGAGATCTCCTGCGACCAGATGTGCGGCAAAGGCCACTTCTCGATGCGCGGCACGGTGATCGTGGAAACGCAGGAAGAGTTCAACGCATGGCTCGCCACCAAGAAGCCGCAGTATGCCGCTGCAACAGAAGCTGCAACGCCGGCACCTGCGCAGGACCCCGGCAAGATGAACAAGGTTTCGGGCGACACCACGAAGGCCGTCTCCGACACTACCAAGCCGATGGCTTCTCTCTAACTTAACATTGAATCCAGTAAAGAGCTTACGATATGAACGAGCATACACATCACAACGTGCAGACAGGAGTTGATGCAACGCATGGAGCACTTCATGCCGACCACCAGCACGATGATCATGGTCACCACCACCACAAGGAGACCTTCATCACGAAGTATATCTTCAGCCAGGATCACAAGATGATCGCCAAGCAGTTCCTCATCACCGGTATGATGTGGGCTGTCGTGGGCGGCCTTTTCTCGGTGCTGTTCCGCCTGCAGCTTGCCTACCCCGACGAATCGTTCCCCATCCTGGAAACGTTCTTCGGCAACTGGGCCAAGGGTGGCCAGATCCAACCCGAATTCTACTACGCGCTGATCACCATGCACGGTACCGTGCTCGTGTTCTTCGTGCTCACCGGTGGCCTGTCGGGCACCTTTGCGAACCTGCTCATTCCGCTACAACTGGGTGCGCGCGACATGGCGTCACCCTTTATGAACATGCTGTCGTACTGGTTCTTCTTCACCGCCAGCGTAATCATGTTCTCCTCCCTGTTCGTTCAAACCGGCCCTGCATCGGGTGGCTGGACGGCCTACCCGCCGCTCTCGGCACTGGCACAGGCATCTATCGGCTCCAAGATCGGTATGGACCTCTGGATCGTGTCGATGGCGCTCTTCGTGGTGAGCTCGCTGCTTGGGGGCCTCAACTACATCGCAACCATCCTGAACATGCGTACAAAAGGCATGAGCATGACGCGCATGCCGCTCACGATCTGGGCGCTGCTCTTCACGGCCATCCTCGGTGTACTTTCTTTCCCTGTACTCTTCTCGGGCTTCATCCTGCTCCTGTTCGACCGTCACCTCGGCACCTCGTTCTACCTGAGCGACATCGTAGTGGCCGGCCAGGTGCTTCCCAACGAAGGCGGTAGCGCGATCCTCTACCAGCACTTGTTCTGGTTCCTCGGTCACCCCGAAGTATACATCATCATTCTTCCCGCGATGGGTCTGGTATCAGAAGTAATGTCCGTCAACGCCCGCAAGCCGATCTTCGGTTACATGGCGATGGTGGGTTCGCTCTTCGCTATCACCATCCTGGCCTTCCTTGTGTGGGCGCACCACATGTTCGTTACGGGCCTCAACCCGTTCCTCGGCGCCTTCTTCGTGCTGCTGACGCTCCTGATCGCCATCCCTTCGGCCATCAAGGTGTTCAACTGGCTCACGACGCTGTGGCGCGGCAACCTGCGCTTCACGCCGGCGATGATGTTCGCGATCGGTTTCGTATCGCTGTTCATCTCGGGTGGTCTCACCGGTATCTGGCTGGGTAACTCCACGCTCGACATCCACCTGCACGATACTTACTTCGTGATCGCACACTTCCACATCGTAATGGGTGTGTCCGCGTTCTTCGGTATGTTCTGCGGTGTGTACCACTGGTTTCCGAAGATGTATGGCCGCTACCTCAACAACACGCTGGGTTATATCCACTTCTGGGTTACCCTCGCCGGTGCCTACCTGATCTTCTGGCCGATGCACTACCAGGGTCTCGCCGGTGTGCCCCGTCGCTACCTCGACTTCCGCCTCTGGACCTCGTTCAACCACTTCGGTGACCTGAACAAAATGATCACGATCGTTTCGATCATCGTGTTCGCGGTGCAGCTGCTGTTCATCTTCAACTTCTTCTACTCCATCTTCAAGGGACGTAAAGTTCGCTCTACCAACCCCTGGGGTGCTACTACCCTCGAGTGGACCACGCCGATCAACCCTGGCCACGGCAACTGGCCTGGTGAGATCCCCGAGGTACACCGCTGGGCATATGATTACAGCAAGGACGGCCGCGAGTTCATCCCCCAGGTTGAGCCCGTGAACCCCAATGAGACCAAACACTAGTTGACTGGCTGATCAGTTGATAAAGTGCGCAGGAATCGTGAATTAGTTATTTGAAATCGATCGTTTGCAAACCGCAACATTACAGATGGAAACAGGGGAGGCTACTAAGAACAACCGGCTGAAGGATTACCTGCAGCTGATGAAGCCTTCGCTGAGCATCATGGTGGTCTTTTCCAGCGTCGTATCGTTCCTGCTCGTTCCGCGAGTGGGAGAGATCTACGAAAGCCCCTGGTGGCGCAGCCTTTTGCTCTTCATCGGCGGCATGCTGGTGACGGGCGCCGCGAATGCCATCAACCAGGTAGTGGAGAAGGATACGGACGCCAAGATGAAGCGCACGGCTAAGCGGCCTGTTGCTTCGGGACGGATGTCCGTTACGGAAGGTTGGACCTTTGCCCTCGTCACCGGCGCCATTGGCGTGGCGATGCTGGGCTGGTACTTCAACTGGCTTTCGGCCGCAGTAGCGGCTTTCAGCCTCTTCCTGTATGCCTTCATCTACACGCCGCTGAAGAAGGTCAACGCCATCTCGGTGTTTGTGGGAGCATTTCCAGGCGCGCTGCCCTGCCTCATAGGCTGGATCGCGGGCTCGGGTGTCTTCGCGCCTTTCGACACGTATAGCGTCAACGGGCACGAGGAATCCAACATCGGGGGCTGGGTGCTGTTTGCTATCCAGTTCCTGTGGCAGTTCCCGCATTTCTGGGCCATTGCCTGGGTAGCGCACCGCGACTACACTGCAGCCGGCTTCAAGCTGCTGCCCAGTGCCGACGGGCCCACCAAGTTCACTGCGCTGCAAACGATCATCTACTCGCTGCTGCTCATCCCCGTATGCGCGCTGCCCTACTACATCGGCCTTACCGGTGTGGTGAGCCTCGGCATCTGCACGGTGATGAATCTCTTTCTCGTGTTTCAGTGCATCCGCCTGTACCGCGAGAACGATGCAAAGGCGGGACGACGGGTGATGTTCAGCTCCTATGCGCATCTGCCCATTGTGCTGCTGGCGCTGCTGGGGGACAAAATTGGGTAGAAAGGTTTGGAAGGTTCCGGAAGGTTCCGGAAGATTCCGGAGGGTTTTGAAGGGTTCTGTGAGGTTATGGTTCGGTTGGAGCTGGTAGGTACCTGTTACCAATAAACCAATAAACCAATATACCATTGAACCAGTAAACGAATAAACGAGTGATGGTAACTGTGAGTACGCAACGAGAGAAGATACATCCGCACAAGTTCACCTTATGGGTGGCGATCGGCAGCATCCTGATGATGTTCGCCGGTTTGACCTCGGCCTATATCGTGAAGAGCAACCAGGCGAACTGGGAAGAGATCCAGCTGCCCAAAGCCTTCTGGGCTTCTACGGCGGCGATCCTCCTGAGCAGCCTTACTATGCAGCTGGCGGTGCGCTCGTTCAAGCAGCGCGCATTCAGCCGTTATCGCGCGCTGCTGGTTGCAACGCTGGTGCTCGGCATCGTGTTCGTGGCGCTGCAGTGGGCAGGCTTTCAGTGGCTCTGGAACCACGGGGTGCAATTCCGCGGAGCCGGCGCCGGCCAGTTTCTTTACGCCATCGCGGGCCTGCACGCAGTGCACGTGATCGGCGGGGTGGTAGCACTAATCGTCGTTTTTGCGAAAGCCTTCTTCGGCCGCAGCAAGAACTACAACGTGGTGCCCGTGGAAGTGATGGCAACCTACTGGCACTTCGTAGACGTGCTTTGGTTGTATTTGCTGATCTTCTTTGTGTGGATAGGATAGGAAAGTTTAGAGTTTTAAGTTTTCGGTTTTCAGTTTTGCTGAAAGGAGCCGAAAGCAAAACTCGAATTATAAAAGACAGTTTGCATTTAGGTGACTAACTACAAACTATAAACTTCAAACTGTAAACTGAACATATGGCTCATTCAGCTGTCGTAACGGGAAAGCAATGGTGGGGGGGCGGACGAAGCCCGTTCAACCTGGAGTATGGTAAACTGATGATGTGGTACTTCCTCATGAGCGACGCCTTTACTTTCGGCGCCTTCCTGATCTCCTACGGTACCATCCGCTTTTCGCAAAACTTCTGGCCCGATCCGAACGTGGTGTTCAACGCCTTCCCGGGGGCAGGGCACAGCAACCTCCCGCTTGCATTCGTGTCGGTGATGACCTTCATCCTCATCATCTCTTCGGTGACGATGGTGCTGGCCGTGCATGCCGGACACAACAACGATAAGAAAGGCGTTATGAAGTGGCTCGTGTGGACCATCATCGGTGGTCTCGCGTTCCTCGGCTGCCAGGCCTGGGAATGGACGCACATGATCACGGGTGAGCACGCAGTGCTGGCCAACAATGCCCTCGACGTAGTAGGCCAGACTACCAAGGTGAACCCATGGGGCGCTGCCATCCACGACAACGCCGTGCTGCAGCAGGCACTCGCCAACACTTCGCACGAGGGACTGGCTAAGCTCGCACATATCCACCACGAGGCTATGAGCCACGACCAGTTGCTGGCCATGACCGATACGCAGCTGCGTGGTATGATCGACCTCAACGAACTGCACGTGCGCGCCACCGGCCCCGTTGCGTTCGGCGGTTACTTCTACGCCATCACCGGCTTCCACGGCTTCCACGTATTCTCGGGTGTGATGATCAACATAGTGATGCTGCTGATGACGCAGAACAACGTATTTGAAAAGCGCGGCCACTACCTGATGATCGAAAAGGCCGGTCTGTACTGGCACTTTGTAGACCTGGTATGGGTATTCGTATTCCTTTGCTTCTACCTGATCTGACCCCGTAACCTTCTAAACACGAACAATGGCACATAATATCCATAGCAACA
>SEAC01000014.1 GCA_004173235.1 Chitinophagaceae bacterium
ATTACTGAACATCCCAAAAGCGGGAAACTACTCCGCCGCTAATAGAACACACAGCGCATATCAAACAGGTGAAAACGAAAAGAGGCTGCCTCAATTTTAGTATTGAGACAGCCTCTTCTGTTTCGTGGTGAATGGGCATTGGTGAATGGTCAATGGCAGGAATACAGCGACGGAAGATGGAGTGGCGAATACGGGCGATAAAAATTCCTATTGGGTATTTGCTTCGCGCGAAGCCTTCACATCTACCATACGCAGCTGCAGGCTTTTTTCGCCGTTCCATTCGTTGACGTCGATCTTGTAAACCACGTCCACCGGCTGGTTGTTTTCCAGCAGGGGCATCTTGTCGGCCATGCCAAACCCGATGCCGGTGAACGTGATGCCGTCCTGCCGCAGCGAGAAGCGCAGGTGCTTGTCTTTGACCACGCGGCTATAGCCGGTGTTCACCGCGCCGCGCGTGATGAACGTAGGCCGGAGATTGTCGGGGCCGAAAGGTTCCATCTGTGCGAGGATGTTGTAGAACGATTGCGTGATGTCGCGGAAGTTGAGCTCGATGTCGATGAGGATCTCGGGAATGAGCAGATCGGGGTGGATGGAGGCTCTCACCACCTGCTCGAAGCGCTCTACAAACGCTTCCACGTTGTCGGGAGACATCGTCATGCCGGCTGCATAAAAGTGGCCTCCGTAGCCAAGCAGCAGTTCGCGGCACTGATGGATGGCCTCATACACATTGAAGCCCGTCACGCTGCGCGCAGAGCCCGCTACCACGTCGCCGCTGCGCGTGAGCACGATGGTGGGACGGTAGTAGTGTTCGATGAGGCGCGAGGCAACGATGCCCACTACGCCCTTATGCCAATGCGGCTGGTAGAGCACCGTAGAAATACGGTTGAGGAGCGTCTCGTCGCCACCAATGAGCGCGAGGGCTTCTTCGGTAATGGTCGTGTCGGTTTCCTTGCGCTGACTGTTGTCGATATGCAGTTGCTCGGCCCAGCCCATCGCTTCGTTCACCGTGCCGGATAGAAAGAGCTGCACGGCTTTTCGCGCATCGTCCATGCGCCCCGCGGCATTCACGCGTGGGGCGATCATGAACACGAGGTTGTTGATCTGCAGCGGCCCTTCGTGGGCACTCAACGTGCTGAGCGCACGGATGCCGGGGTTGGGGTCGCGATTGGCTTTTTCGAGGCCGCAAAAAGCAAGCACGCGGTTCTCGCCGCTCATCGACACGATGTCGGCAGCGATGGCAGTGGCTACGAGGTCGAGGTACCACCAGGCTTCATCCGGGGGGCGTTCCATGCGATCGCACAGGGCGCAGATCAGTTTGAAGCCAACGCCGCAGCCGCAAAGCTCCTTGAAAGGGTAGGGGCAGCCGGGTTGCTTCGCATTGAGGATGGCCACTGCGTCGGGGAGCACGTCATCGGGAAGGTGGTGATCGCAAACGATGAAGTCGATGCCGAGGCTTTTCGCATACGCAATAAGCTCGATCGACTTGATGCCGCAGTCGAGCGCGATGATCAGGGTGAAGCCGTTCTGGTGGGCGAAGTCGATGCCTGCTTTGCTCACACCGTACCCCTCGCGGTAGCGGTGCGGTATGTAAAAATCGAGATGGTCGTAGTGTCGGGAAAGGAAGTGGTACACGCAGGCCACGCTGGTGGTTCCGTCCACATCGTAGTCGCCGAACACGAGTATCTTTTCCTTGCGTTCGAACGCCAGCAGCACGCGGTCTACGGCCTTGTCCATGTCTTTCATCAGCCAGGGGCTGTGCAGTTGTTCGATGGAAGGCCTGAAAAATTCTTTTGCTGCTTCGTAGCTTTCAATGCCGCGCTGCACCAGCACCTCGCACAGCGCGGGGTGGATGCGAAGGGAGCGGAACAGCTCCTCCGCTTTGTCACGTTCGGTGCAGGCCATTCGCCAGCGCTTGGCTGGTACAGGGATCGTCGCTTTTGCTTCCATACTAATACCTCCTGTCGGTTACGTAGTTCACGAGATCGGCAAAACCCGCACGAATGGGCGAGTCGGGGAAGGTAGCCAGCAGGTCGAGGGCTTCTTGCTTGTAGCCTTGCATCACGCCCTGCGCATACACAATTCCATTGTGCTGCTGCACGGCATCAAGCACGTACTGCACCTTCCGTTTGTCCCTGTTTTCGTTTTTGATGATGTAGATCAACTTGCGCCGCGTTTCTTTATCGGCGTTGTTGAGCGTGTAGATCAGAGGTAAGGTAAGCTTTTTTTCCTGTATGTCGTTGCCCGTTGGCTTGCCCACGTCTTCGGAGGCATAGTCGAAAAGATCGTCCTTGATCTGGAAGGCGATGCCCACCTTCTCGCCAAAGAGCCCCATCTTCTGCGTCAGCGCCTCATCGCCCGAGGCGGCATACGCGCCGGCGGCGCAGGCGGCGGAAAGGAGGGAGGCGGTTTTGCCCGTGATGATATTAAAATAGACCGACTCGTCCATGTTGAGCGTGCGCGACTTTTCGAGCTGCAGCAGTTCGCCCTCGCTCATCTGGCGCACGGCCGTGGAAAGAAGCTGGAGGATCCGGAAGTCGCTGTTGTCGAGCGACAGCAGGAGGCCTTTTGCCAGTAGATAGTCGCCTACGAGCACTGAAATTTTGTTCTTCCACAAAGCATAAACTGAGAAAAAGCCTCTACGTTCGGGCGCGTCATCCACCACATCGTCGTGCACCAGCGTTGCCGTGTGCAGTAATTCTACAAGGGAGGCAGCGCGGTAGGTAGACTCGTTGACGGTGCCGCAAAGCTTCGCGGAAAGGAACACGAACATAGGCCGGAGCTGCTTGCCTTTGCGCTTGACAATGTACCGCATGATGCGGTCCAGCATCGACACCTGGCTGCTTGCGGCCTCTTTGAACTTCTTTTCGAAGATCCGCAACTCCTCTTCAATTAAATTAACAGGTAGCCTCATTCGTAATTGAGGGCAAGGTACAAACTGCCTGATTAATAAAGAACTATGGTACAGGAATTGCTGTTAGCCGTGCACGAACCGGGACTGAATTTAACTGAATTAAATACAAAAGTTTGGTTTTTGTACGTCATAGGTTATTTTTGTCCCCAGGACTTAGTTTTTCAAATCTTAACACCCAGTGTATGGCAAGCAAACAAATTACTCTTTTGACAGGCGCATTGTGTCTGTTGGCATCGGCCGGGTTCGCCCAGACGAGCACTTCCACTTCGGTGGGAAAAAGCTCCGTGAGCGATTCCTCTGTTATTCCTTCCCGCCGGATGCCACAGCATACGGAATTCATGAACGGCAGCTATAACTTCCCTGCCAAACCCCGCAACCAGTGGGAAATTGGTATCAAAGGCGGACTTCTACAAATCAGCGGCGACGTTGACGCACTTCCGAGCTGGGGTGCAGGCATCCACGTGCGCAAGGCTTTCGGCTACCTCTTCTCCGCCCGTCTCGAATACATGTACGGCATTGCCAAGGGCCTCAACTGGCGCCCTTCGTATAATTACCGCTACAATCCGGCCTGGACGACCAACGTGAACAACGTGTACTCGCCCCTGCAGCCGAACAGCGGCGCGCCCGGTGCTCCCGCAATCACACCGGTTTACTACAACTACAAGACGAATGTGCAGGACCTGATGCTGGAAGGTATCATCACCCTGAACAACGTTCGCTTCCACCGCGCCAAGACGGGTTTCGCCCTCTACGCGATCGCAGGTGTGGGCGGCTCGATCTACGACACCAAGGTGAACGCCCTGGATGCCAACGGCGCCGCTTACAACTTCAACACCATCACCGGTGGTACGTGGAAGACGCGCAAAGACACGCGCAAAGCGCTGAAGAGCCTGATGGACAACACGTACGAGACTGCTGGCGAGAACCACGGTGAGCGTCGTCCGAAGCTGTTTGGCATGAGCTACAAGACGGTAGGTACGGTTGGCCTCGGTATCGCTTTCAAGTTGAGCAACCGCTTCAACGTAGCGATCGAAGACCGCTTCACCTTCACCAACGACGACCTGTATGATGGTCAGCGCTGGGCAGAGCAAACCCCCGGTTCGCCCGTGCTCACGCAGAACTTCGATACGTACAACTTCGCTTCGCTCGGTCTGAACATGAACATCGGTTCGAAGTCGACAGAGCCCCTGTGGTGGATGAACCCGCTGGACTACGCGTACAGCGAGATCCGCAACCCCCGCCTGATGAAGCTTCCCAAGCCCACACTGCCTGATACCGACGGCGACGGTGTGACCGACCAGTTCGACCTCGAGCAAACGCCCGCTGGTTGCCCTGTTGACTCGCACGGTGTAAGCCGCGATACAGACGGTGACGGTGTTCCGGATTGCCGCGACAAGGAGCTGATCACGCCGACCTACTGCCAGCCGGTAGATGCTGAAGGCGTTGGTAAGTGCCCCTGCCCGAGCGATAGCTGCGGTGGTGGTGTGAAGCCCGGTGCCTGCGCTACCAGCCTCGGTACCCTGCCTTCGATCAACTTCTCCGGCAACAACGCCAACCTCTCCAGCGATGCGAAGAGCATGATGGCTTCGGTAGCTGCACGCCTCCGCAACAGCCCTGGCTGCAAGATCGTAGTGATCGGCTACTGCCAAAGCACCAAGGCTGAGCAGCAGCGCAGCTGGGAGCGTGTAAATGCCGTGATCAACTACATGGTAGAGAAAGAAGGCCTTGACGCAGGACGCTTCATTTTCCAGTACGGCCAGCAAGGCGGCGACTGCAACACAGTTGACCTGCGTGTAGCCAACGAAGGCGAGGAAGGCCCCGCCAACGTGCCGGCTCCCCACCCGAACCTCCGTTCGGGCAAATAACCCAGGCTTGTCTTTAAGTCCTTTATAGCAAAGCCCCTCCTCGTGAGGGGCTTTTTTTTTTGCGGCAGCGGCCGTCATTGCGAGGACATGAGGCTTGAGCCGAAGGTCGGAAGCAATCTCACTCGTGCAATCGTTGCTCCAGCATCGCCCGCATAGAGGGGGAGATTGCCCGCCCGTTCCGGTCGGACGGGCTTTGTCGTCGCGCTTCGCTTGCCTTCTCGCATTGACCCCGATACGGAGCCCCCCCAACCCCATTCCTGTAGCC
>SEAC01000019.1 GCA_004173235.1 Chitinophagaceae bacterium
AGGATGTGCAGCTGGGCCGCTTTCATCTCTTCCACGATGTCGCTCGGGTAGGCCTCCCCGCGACGAATGATGGAAAGGATGCAAAACTCCAGGATCCCCTTGCGCATCTGGCTCTGCGTGTTCTCTATGTTCATGGGGTCTGTTTTGTGTCTCAGGCCTCCGGTCGGGGAGCGTCAAAGACGATGATCAATTGCGATAACAATACAAAGCTAAGATATTGTTTGGTACTATGCAACACATAATACCTGCTTTTTTTTAGTATTAGCATTGAACTGTTAATGGGTGATGAGCTCTACATATGATTATCAATACTTTATGTAGTTCACTGCTGATCCTCGCTTGCACGAACGGTAAAAATTTGTGTACGAGTGGCGGAGGTAATACCTTGCCGCCATGCGTTTTGTTTCTCTTTTGCTTCTTTTGGGCCTCGCTTCCTGCTCTTCCGGCGAGCGCCATGTATATATACTTACAACCTACGGCAAAGCGGTGCTTCAAGACACCGATTCGGGAGCCCGTGTGGCCCTTACCGAGCCGGGCTTATATGAAGGCGCCCGCGAGGTGCGCTTTAGTGGCAAGCGCCTTGTGCTGGCAGAGCCCGCGCAGCAATATGCCTACGAGCTGCCCGAGGGTGGCGAATACGTGATTAATCTCCTGGAGGATACGCTGCTCAGCGTGCCTGCGCGTTATGGACGCGAGCAAGCCGGCGGCATCAGTTTGCCCACGCGCCCCTCGCACAGCGGCAATGCCACCTACGACTCGATGACCGCAAAAGCCGCACGCGCACGCGACCGCCAGGAACAGCGCCGATCGGAAGAGCGCCTGCGCAACGGCCGCACTAATATACTCACCCTGCTCCCCGGCAAAATGGAACGCATCAGCGCCAATGGCAGCGCACGCGTATTCTTCCTTACGCAGCCGCCTGCCGAGGTACGCGGCCAAAGTGCCGACGACATCGATTATTACGAGATCAACCGCTACGACTACTTCCTGCAGCGTGCGCTACACGAATTGGAAGAAACCGATCCGGTGCGCGCATCGGAAAGACAGCGCCGCGAGTTTTACCGGAAAATGAACGAGCAATAAATGAAGAGCCCCGCAGTGCGGGGCTCTTCATTTATAAAGTACAGAGATTGCGGAAGCTCAGTCCACCGCTGTCGGAGAGCGGCACTTCGTAGGTGCGTTCGCCGCCGCTGCCGCGTACTGCAACTTTTACCGATTGAGCCCCGGCTTTTATGGGAATGCGCGTGTAATAGATGTTCCCGGGAAGGCTTTGCCAGTTGCGCGTGTCTGCTTTCTCCTTTGCGAAATTGAAAATTTTGATTCCGGTGGCCAGCAGCTCCTGGTTGCGGCGCTTCTTCTTCTGCTCGTCCGTCTCTTCCTTGTCTTTGGGTTTGTCTTTCGGGGTTGCAGCTGCTTCGGCCAACTTCCCGAGCGCGATGCGCGAAAGCGTTTTCGCAAGGTCTTTCAGGCGCCGCTCGCGGAGCGTGAACTCGGCCAGGTCGTTGATGCTTTGCGCGGGCTCGAATGCAAAGCGGCTATTGCTGTCCGACATCGCTTCGGCGGTTTGCCACAGGCACGACTGCAGCACATAGCGCGGCAGCGCGGCGCGGATGGCGCTCAGGCCCGCCAGGCGGTCGTCATCCACGGCACCAATGCTTCGATCAAAGGGAACGCGTAAGGAGCCGTTGCTCGAAGTGAAGAAGAAGTCGGCGCCCTGCTTGCTGATGAAGAAGGTGATGTTCTCCTCCTCTTTCACCGGCGCGCTGCCGGCTTCCCAAAACAGCACCAACTCGGCACCGGCAGCGCGGTCTTCGGGCTGCAGGCTATAACTAAGCTCACGTTGGTAAAACGACACCTGGTCCCAGAAACCCATTTGCTCGGCCGTGCGCAGCAAATCCTTCTTCAACTGCACCGGCATCGCTACACCATAATAAGTGCCGCCGTTCTTCAGATATAGATCCACTGCATTACGATACGCGATGAAGGCGTTGTTGAGGTCTTTGTTCTTTTCATAGATCAGTCCCTGGAGCATGAACGAAAAAGCATCCTGCGCATATTTGTTGTCGGCGCGCGCATCGTCCTGAGCATAGGCCCGGAGCGAGATGCGGCGTGCTTCCACCAACGCTTCCGAAGGCTGGTTGAGCATGAGGTAATTCAGCGCCTTGTAATAGTGCACCATGTATTTCTCGAAGTCTTCGCCGCGGTAGGTTTCCATCATCGGGTTGAGCAGCGTGGAAAGTGCTATATCTCCTACGGTGGTGCGGCCGTCTTCCATCAGGTTGTCGGCTTCGTTGAAAAATCGGTTGGAAGCTTCGAAGTGGTGCAGCAGGTGCTCCATCCTTCCTTTCTCGAGTAGAAAGAGTAGGTGGTTGCGGCGCTTCTGCAGCAGCCGGCTGTCGTCGAGCGCGGCAGAAGCCTTCTCGTAGTCGCCGTCGCGGTAGTGGCTGTAGTAGTCGCGCACCTGCTGGTTGTACGTAGCGCAGGACGTGAAGAACAGAACCACCAGCACCGGGGCAAGCCGGAACAGGGTTGGTAATTTCGGTAGCATGAAAACACTAGTTTTTTACCATCTTGGCGATCTTCTTCTCGCCGATCCAAACCACTTCGTTGGTTTCGAGATTCGTGAGCTCGAGGTTCACCTGGTAGTAAACTTCCTTCTTCTTTTTGTGGGCATCCACGATGGAGTTAATCGACCCTTGCAGGATGTAGTCGGCACCGTTCTCAAGACCGAACTTCTTCATCGTGCTTTGCGAAGCGTTGGTCTGCTGATCGGCACGTTCGCCACGCAACTCTTCGCGCTTTTTGCCACCCTGAACAAGACGAACCTTCTCGGTTTTTACAAACGACTGCTCGATGTCTTTCACGAAGGTTTCGGCGTCGATGTGCTCGTGGCTCTTGTTGTCAACGAAGCCTACGATCACAACAGGCTTGGCGCCCGTTTTGGCCTGCAGGTGGTTGCCCAACCACGACGATCCGAGGATGTCGTTGGTGAGTTGCTCCGACACGAGGCGGGAGTCGGTGTTGTTCCAGCGTCCGCTGATATCGATCTGCTCATCGGGCGACACGCGCGTCACCTGGCGTGCGCAGCTGAAAAGGAAAGGCAGTGTGAGCATGGATACGTAGAGTAAAACTTTTTTCATAGCTAGTTCTGTTTGATAAGTGTTTTGATAGATATTTTCGTGATGTGCAATCGCTTGCGGCATGCTTGTCATCCTAAGCGGCATGCTTGTCATCCTGAGCGGGATGCTTGTCATCCTAAGCGGCATGCTTGTCATCCTGAGCGCAGTCGAAGGATGGGCATGCTTGTCATCCTGAGCGGGATGCTTGTCATCCTGAGCGGGATGCTTGTCATCCTGAGCGCAGTCGAAGGATGGGCAGCGAACGATCAGCGCCAGCGCCGATACGAACGCGGGTTGTAGTAATACGGGTCGTAGTAGGGATTGTTCCAGCGGCTCGAATTGTAGCCATTGTTCCAACCCGAGTAGCGCGAGCGGTTGATGCGCACAGCCTGTCGCGTCTGGCGACGTGCCGTTCGGCGTTCCTCGCGCGCCTCGTACCAGTCGTAAGCCTTGTAGGTGTTTTGCATCGTTACGCTGTGCCATCGGTTCACCGAGTCGGCAAGCTTCAGGTACTTATCGCGGCTCACCGCGAAGTTGGGGTTCTGGTCGGGCACCGTTTGCGCCGAAGCGGCGATGGTCCCGGCAGAAGCAAGCATCAGGAGTAAAAGTCTTTGCATAAGTCTGGTTTTAAAATTTTCTCTTACCAACACTAAAGTAATCGGGCTAAGGGTTAAGTCACCGTTAAAACGAACCAATCAACAGTACCGTTACACGAAATGCTCACAAAGCCTTGTTAAGGCTGCGAACGGTAACACAATAAACGGAAGGAAGAGGTTCGCTGCCGCGCGGGAAAATGCCTCCACCCTTCCTGCACAAAAGAAAACCCCGGCTCATCGCCGGGGCATCTTCAGTATAGCTTATTTCTTAAGACCGATCTCTCTCAGGCGTTCATCGAGGTATTCGCCGGCAGTGATGTCGTCGTATGCTTTTGGATGCTCTGCATCGATGCAGCTTTCGAGGCAGGCCAGGCTCATGCCGCTTTTCGGATGCAGGAAGAACGGGATCGAGAAGCGGCTCGTGCCCCACAGCTCGCGCGGCGGGTTCACAACGCGGTGCGTGGTAGAACGCAGGCGGTTGTTGGAAAAACGCTGGAGCATGTCACCCACGTTGACCACGATCTGCTCGGGCAGCGAAGTAACGCCCACCCACTCGTTTTGCTTGGTGAGGATCTGGAGGCCATCGGCGGAAGCGCCAACGAGCAGCGTAATGAGGTTGATGTCTTCGTGCTGCTCGGCGCGAATGGCGCTCTTGGGCTCATTCTGGATCGGCGGGTAGTGAATGGCGCGAAGGATGGAGTTGCCGTTGTGCACGTATTGATCGAAGTAATTTTCGTCGAGGTCGAGGAAGAGTGCAAGCGCCTGCAGCAGCGACGTGCCGCTCTTTTCAAAATGGCGGTAAGCGTTCTCGAGCGTGGGCGTGAATTGCGGCACTTCGTTCACCGTTACGTTGCCGGGATAGTGTTCGCCCACTTCTTCGCCGTCGGTGATCGTCTGCCCGTATTGGAAGAATTCCTTCAGGTCGGGTGCATCGAAGCCTTTCGCGTGCTCGCGGCCAAACGAAGTGTAGCCGCGCTGGCCGGCCAGTTCGGGCTTTTCGTATTGCAGCTTCGTGTCGGTAGGCAGCGCGAAGAATTGCTGTACGTATTTATACAGATCGGCGATAAGCTCATCGGGAACACCGTGGTTTTTGACGGCAACGAACCCTACTTCTTCGTAAGCTTTACCGATCTCCTGCACGAACTTTTGCTTCTTGGACGCATCACCGCTGAGAAATTCAGCGAGATCAACTACGGGAATAGTCATATGGCTTTGATTTACTCAGCCAAATGTAGCATTCCGCGCGGATATCCACAATCTGGGGATAAGTTTTGTGTTGCCTTCGGCATGGAGAGAAAGAACGCCGATACCGCAAGCGGTATACGCAGATTGTTATGATTGGTTATGATTTGCTTACGCACGCGAGGTACGATAACTGAGTAAGACTACTTCGAGTGGCTAAAAAATCCGCGTTGATCATAAAAATCATATAGAATCTGCGTTCTTTCTCTCCGTCGGATCACCTGTCGAGGTACGATTGCTCATCCGCATCCGGCGCAACTACTGCATATCGCTTTACCTGGTAAATCAGCGCCAGGTCGAGCGCATCTACCAGTTGCTGGTACGAAGCGCGCTCCGTGGGCTTGATCAGCAACACGAGGTCGGAGTCGTGGCGGCCCGACGCACGCAGCGATTGCTGCAAAGCCGTCAGCGCGCGGCCCGCCCCCGTATACACGTTGAGCGAAGTGGGCTGCACATGGCCTGCGGCCTTTGCCTCGCTCCAGGTGCCGCGGTACGCAACCACGCGGTTGCTGTCGAGGAGCAGCGAAAGCGTTGCCGACTCCATCGTCTTCGTGCCCTCCCCATCGGCGGGCATGATCAGCTGCACTGCTTTGTTGTCGCTCATGCTGGTGGTGAAAATAAAAAACGTGATGAGGAGGAAACCGAGGTCGACCATCGGGGTCATGTCGATACGGGGAAGTACATGCGTATTCCTTTTGCTGCCGAGTGCGGCGCTTTCGATGCTTGCCATGGCTTTGGTTTTTTTCCTGAGATGAGCAGGATCAGTTTCTTCCATAACGAGCGCAATCTTTTTCCGGGAAAGGCGCGGCTACTTTTGAATTCTAAACGCCTCCGCTATGCAACCCATCCTTGTTGCCACCGACTTTTCCGCGGCCTCGCAAAATGCATTGCGCTTTGCCGCACGTCTGTCGCTTTTCCGCAAATGCCCCCTCGCTGTAGTGCATGCTTACAGCCTGGCCATCCCGAATATGGAGCCACTTCTCATTCCCACCGGCGTACAATACCTGGAGAACGACGCGACTAATGCGCTGGCATCGGTACAGGAGACCCTGCTCACCGAATTCCCGGGTGTGCAGGCTGAGTTCGTAAAGCTTCCCGCCGCCGACATCGCCTCGGAACTCGCTGATTATTGCACGCAGCGCCAGCCATTCCTACTGGTGCTGGGCACGCACGAGCGCAGTGGCGCCGAAAGCTGGTTCAGCGAAGGGCTGCGGCTCGTACACAAATCTTCGGTGCCCCTGCTGATGGTTCCCGAAGGCTTTTCGGGCACGGGCTGGATGCGGGCCGTGCTGGCCTACGACGGCGCGCCGTTGCAACCGCTGCAACAGCAACGCGTCACCACCATCATGAGCGAACTGCATGCACTCCTTGATGTGGTGCACGTGCAATCTTCGCGCGGCAGCGACCCGGAGTTTCCGCAGTTCGGAACCGTAGCGGGCCACAACCACACCGTATTGGCGGAGAACGTAACCACGGGCCTGCTCTCTTATCTGAAAGAAAACCCGAGCGACCTGATGGTTGTGCTTCCGCACCACCACAGCATGTGGGAGCGGCTGTTCATGCGCCGTCACACACCCTCGCTCGTTTCGCAGCTGCCTGTGCCGGTGCTGGTGATGCCGGAAGACTAATGACAAAACGATTTTTTGGAGGTTTTGAGTTCAATAGAAAAGGTCCTGCTTTGTGCAGGACCTTTGCTTGTAATGATATCGGGTGGCTTACCAATAAACCAGTAAACCAATAGACCAATAATCTAAAACTCAGCGTTCTTCGGCGTGCGCGGAAATGCGATCACATCGCGGATGTTGCTCATGCCGGTAACGAACTGCACCATGCGTTCAAAGCCAAGCCCGAAGCCGGCGTGGGGCACGGTACCGTAGCGGCGCGTATCGAGGTACCACCACAGTTCTTCCGAAGGCACGCCCATTTCGTTCATGCGGTTCACCAGCACATCGTAGCGCTCTTCACGCTGCGAGCCGCCCACGATCTCGCCGATACCAGGCGCAAGGATGTCCATTGCAGCAACGGTCTTGCCGTCGTCGTTGAGGCGCATGTAAAACGACTTGATGTCTTTGGGATAGTTGGTAACGATCACAGGCTTTTTGAAATGTTTCTCCACCAGGTAGCGCTCGTGCTCGCTTTGCATATCGATGCCCCACTTCACGTCGTATTGAAACTTCTTCTTCTTATAGTGCGGCGACTGCAGCAGGATATCGATGGCCTCCGTGTAAGTGATGCGCTCAAACTGGTTGTCTACTACAAACTGGAGCTTCTGCTGCAGGTCAAGCTCGGACCGCTCCGCCTGCGGCTTCTGCTTTTCTTCGTCCAGCAGGCGCTGGTTGAGGAACGCGAGGTCGTCGGCGTTGTGCTCCATCACGTAGCGAATGAGATATTGGATGAACTCCTCTGCGAGGTTGGCATTGTCTTCAATGTCGCAGAACGCCATCTCGGGTTCGATCATCCAGAACTCGGCAAGGTGGCGCGCGGTGTTGGAGTTTTCGGCACGGAACGTTGGACCGAACGTATAGATCTCGCCAAAGGCCGTTGCACCCAGCTCCCCTTCGAGCTGCCCGCTCACGGTGAGGTTGGTGGAACGACCGAAGAAGTCCTGGCTGAAGTCGATCTTGCCGTCTTCATTCGTCGGCGCTCCCTCGAGCGGAAGAGTGGTCACGCGGAACATCTCGCCTGCGCCTTCCGCGTCGGATGCGGTGATGATGGGCGTATGCAGGTACACGAATCCTTTATCGTTGAAGAACTTATGGATAGCGAACGCAAGCGCATGGCGCACGCGGAACACCGAGCCGAACGTGTTGGTGCGGAAGCGCAGGTGTGCGATCTCGCGAAGGTATTCCAGCGTAGGGCGGTTCTTTAATTGCAGCGGGTATTTTTCGGCGTCGCAGTCGCCCAGTATTTCTACGGATGTCGCCTTGAGGTCCATTTTCTGGCCCTTGCCCAGCGACGGCACCAGCACACCGGTAGCCTTAATGGAAGCCGATGTGGTGATGCGCTTCAGCAGTGCTTCGTCAAACTCGCCGAGCGTGAGCACCACCTGCAGTGTATTGTTCGTGGATCCGTCATTGAGGGCCAGAAACTGGTTGTTGCGGAATGAGCGCACCCATCCCATGACCGTAATTTCCTGCTGCTCGGGCTCCAAAGCCAGCACTTCTTTGATGCGGATCCTTTTGTTGAACATAGGCGCAAATATAAATCCGAATGGGGTGATGGGGTAATGGGGTGATGAGAGAATTATTTACTACCGCGATTCCTGTTTGCAGTGTCGATGCTGGAAGTCAGGAGACGTTGAATCGGATCGGGATCGTTCAGCAAGTTAGTCGTGTCGGGATAACCGGATGAATGAAGGCACATCAAAAGCCAACCCTCTGTTTCGCATGCTTCCTTCTGACCGCCTTTTAGCTTATGAACAAAATCTGCTGCACTTGCAGGATGCTGCGCTTCACGCACATGGGCGTGGATTGAGGTGCCGCTTTTAAAGAGCTGGCGCGACATGTCAAATTCGCGCATCGCTCGCAATACCTTACAATAGGCTATTACCGCAATCGCAAAATCAAATGTTAGATTCAGCAAAGGGTTATTAGTCTGATAGAGAGATCGCTTTGCCATACTTTTTTTGCAAAGCCACAGCCTCTGTACCAGCCGTCCATGTGGTTTTCACCGAATTTTCATGTCTTTTACCCCATTAACCCATTACCGCCTGACACGCTGAGCGCAGCCGAAGCGCCCCATTACCCCATTACCGCCTGACACGCTGAGCGCAGCCGAAGCGCCCCATTCCCGCCTGACACGCTGAGCGCAGCCGAAGCGCCCCATTACCGCCTGACACGCTGAGCGCAGCCGAAGCGCCCCTACCCCATCAAAGCCCGGTAATCGTCTTCGTCACCAACACAGCATTGCCCTGCAACACCTCCACGATAATGCCTTCATCATCCCAAACCGGGATGCCCTGGATGCCGTCGCCGCAGCGCTTGCAGATGCTGGCATTGAGCGGCGACCGCGTGACGCATACGCGGCTCTCGGGTCGTGTAAAAGGAACTTCGCGCTGGCCGTTGGCCGCAACCGAAACATTCGCCACCGTGGCCAGCACGGTTGTGCCGCGGCGGAAGCGAACGGTCAACCCCGCAAGCGCAGTACCCGAGCGGAGCACCGCCGTCAGCGGCCCGATCGTGGTCACTTTCGGATTGGGATCCGTAGCAGTGAGGCAAAGATTCGCTGTAGTGCCAAAGTTGTCGGCGACGGCGCCAGAATTGCTGTTGCGGAATTGAAAGACATTCTGCAACGTTAGCGTGAGCGGCGCCGCTGCATTGTTGTTGTTGCCGCCCGTTCCACTCGTGATGGGACCGCTGTGTACCGCCCCCGGCGGCGGGTTGTAGCCGCGCGGCTCGCACGAACAGCGCTCACCATCGCCGGTCTGGATCTCGTAGAGGTCGGTGTATTGCCCAAAGCGATAGATGGCGGCCGCCTCGCGCAGAAACAGGTACGGACCCCAGCCCTCGCCACGGTCGTAGCGCGACGGCCCCTGGCCCACAGCAAAAGATCCATTGCGGCGGTCGGGCGTGTATTCGCTCCAGTTGCCGGCACCGGCATCGGCGATGGCTATGAGCTCGCCCGACTGCCGCGTGAGCGCACCACTCACCGCCGAGCGCACAGTGAACTCGATGCCATCATCCTGCGCAAACAGCCGCGTGCGGCGGATGCTACCCTTGCCTTCGAGGTAGTTCTGATCGCAGGCATTGCAGCTGCTGCGGAAGTAGATCAGGTTCTTATCCACGCCGTTGTTGAATTGAAACTCCTCTCCCGCACTGCCACCGCGGATCTTGATCTTCACCGTGATGTCGCGCTGCAACGGAAAACGCGTGCGCACATGGCTCCCGGTCATTTCGCGCGTCACTCCATCGCCCGACACAAGAATGCCTTCGGCTTCGTAACGATTGACCACCTTGCATTCCACGATATCGAGGTCGGCAACCGGGCCCACCTTGATCTTGAAATTACTGCGGCCGATGCGCTCCATTACCGCTTCGGTGATTCGGAAGCTGATATAGCCTTCGTCGCGGAATTCCTCATCACGCTGAATGAAAAAATTCTTCTTACCCCGGCCTGTAAATGCGGCCTGGCGGATGGTTGCGATCACTTCGTTGTCTTCATTGATGATCTGCACTTCACCACACACGTCGAGGTAGGGGCCCACCAGCAGCACTTCGTGGCCCTGCCGGTAAATGAAAGGCATGCGAAACGTGACGATGCGCCGGGCCTTCACGGGCACCATGTGGCTTGCATCGGGGCCGATGTTGAAGCCGCCGCGCGGAGCGAGTGCAGTGGAGTTGATGCCGCCGCTGAATTGCATCCCGATCGGCGGCGTCGTTTCGCCCAGCACGCGGATCTGCATCTGCTTGATCTCTGCCTGCGCGCTGAAGGCGAGAAGCAGGAAGAATGAGAAGAGAAATTTCATGACTGTTGTTTTAAAGGTTGTGGAAACTTTCCGATCCCTTACCAGGTACTGACGGTGCCACCCGAAGCCACCTTCGGGCCCGCCGCTGTATTGATGTTGAGGGTATGGCCAAGCGCGAGCGCCGTGGGTGTGTTGCCAATGATGTTCTCTCGCAGCCACGCTCCCACTTCTTCGTGAAACTTGATGGTGCCGTGGTTGTGAAAGTCGGCGATGCTGCGGTAGAAACGATACCACGATCCGGAGCGTCGATGGTCGAAGAAATCCTTCTCCGTTGACCCGAGGTTTACGCCGAGTGCTGAGTTCACCGGAACGAATCCATCGTTATCGATCTCGCCATCGGATGTGGCACTGGTTTGTGCGCGGAAGCGCCCGCTGCAGGTGCCGGGCACCGCAAGTCCCGTATGCGGTATGGGCGCCCAATCGGTGCGGAGGTAGTAGAGGCGTGGCTTCAAACCAAAAGAAGCAGCGTTGTAAATGGGCGTGGTGATGCAGCTGGTAACGGGCTGGATGTCGCGGGTGTTGATGATGTCGAGTGCGGCGTTGCCTGCGGGCGTTGCGCCCCAGGGCTTCATTCCGTTCGTCAGTCCGAAGAACAGGTGCATGGCGTAGTCTACACGCACAAGGTTGTAGCATTCGAACTTGTCGCGGTTCGATTCGTTGCGCAGCAGTTCATCCACCTCGGTAGTGCCGATACCTCCGTCGACAGTTGCGAGGTCGTTGTCGAACACATTGGGATCCTTGAAGTACACGGGCCCCGCAGGCACGCGGCCACCAAGCGCGTGCACCGGTATCAGGCTTCCGTCGGCGCGCTTGCAGCGATCGGGGCGCAGCACGGTGCGATTGAGATTGTCAACGAACGACGTTTGCAGCTGACGGATCACGTAGGTGTCGGGGTCGCTTTCATCAATCTGTGCGCCGATCACCGGGAACTTCTGCATCACTGCGCCGAGGGCGGCATTCCAGGTGATGGGCGAGCCTTCGTGTGGCGTGGCAAGCGTGGTTATGTGGAGCGTGCGGTTTCGGATGAATTCCATGTTGGATCGCTCGGCGGCGGTAAAGTTCTCCGATGCAATGGAGCGGTCGGTGGATGGAATGTTGGCGGGTGCCGAGCAAATGGCGCGCGCCACAAGTCCACCGAAGCTGTGGCAAAGGAGGATCAGCTGCGGCTGCTTCGCTGCGGGCCAGTCGCCAAATTGCGATTGATACAGACTTACGATCTGCGCAGCGGTTTCCGCCACCTGGCGCTTCACGCTCTGGCTGCCGTCACGGTAGGTAAGCATCAGCGAGAAAGGCGTATAGAAGTTCTGCGCCGGCTTCGGCTTTCCATAAATGGTGAGGAAATGATGAGCGGGGATAGCATCGTTGTTCCATTTCGTTTCCCACTCCGGCTTACCGATTGCAGCGGCGGCATTATCGTCTGCAAAGGTGGTGGGCCGGTCGGAGGTGGCGCCGAAGAGCCCCCACACAAAGTCGTAGCCCCAGTAGTTGCGTGCACCACGGAGCGTGCCGATGCGCCCGTCGGTGGTGGGATAACCGGTGATGCCATGGATCAGTACGACTACGGTAGGACGATTCTTTTCGAATTCGAGAGTTGCGCTCGTAGAAGATGCCTGCGCGGCGGGAAGCACATAGCTCCATTGCGTGTTGCTGAGCCGGCTCCGCGCCTGCGTCAGCTGCACCTGGTTGGGAGCAATGAACTTTCGACTCATCATCGCGATGGAGTCTTTTGCGGTGAACGTCTTCTGCGCCTGCGGCAAAAGGTGCACGAAGAGCAGGATCAGTGTGAGGGTTTGTTTCATAAAAGCTCTTTTTATTGTAGGTAGGTGCGTAGGTCGTTTGAATTCATGGCGCCTTCTGCTTTACGTGCCAGCTTGCCGCCGCTGCTGCGGTATGTGGTGGGCACAACGCTCACGCCATATTGCGTGGCCAGCGAAGGATTTTCGGTTACATCTACTGCTACTACGTCGACGCCTTTCAGCGCTGCGCTGTTCTCCGGAGCCAGGATAGCCGTAAGGTGATTGTTGCAGAAGCTGCACTGCGGATCATAAAATATTACCAGCAGCGGTCGCGCTGACGCCAGCCTTGTTTGCAGTGTTGCGGCATTCACCTGCGCAACGCCCTTGTTTTGCAGCATTGCGCCCATGGGGTTTCGTGCAGGATCGGTAGCGTTGCCATGCCGGTCGGGAAGCATACCCCTGTCGAGCACAGGCTGGCCGTGGCCGCATCCGGCCTTGCCATCGGGCGATGTGATTTGTATCATGCCTTTCTTTTTGCAGTCGAGGGCACGCACGGCCGCACTGTTCCCGCTCGCGCCGCATCCCACGGCGGCTAGTTCACTACCATCGGGTGTTGGATTGATCACCGTCAGGTCGCCTTTGCAGTTATTCAGGAGGCGCACGTACTCTGCGCATTTGAATTCCTTCCAGCCGCTGCTTTCGCAACGATTGAAAAAGTTTTGCATCGACTGGCAGGGATCGTTTGCCTCCGGACTGGGCATTTTCACCCCGGGTGCGGAAGCAGGAGGGGTGTTGCTGGTGCCTGGATCGGGCACCGAAGGAGTAGTGCCTTGGGAATTTTCAGGCGCAGGCGTGCTGGCAGGAGGCGGGGTATTCGCCGGGGGCGTTGCACTTTGACCGCCGCCAGCTTTTTTGGCCGCCGCGTCTTGCGCTTCTTTCTTTTTTTGTGCCTCCGCAGCCAGTCGCGTTTGCTCCGCTTCAAAGTCCGAGGTAGTGGCTGCTGCCATAGCATCTGAGTTCTGGATGATTTTTCCCAGGAACGCTTTGTTGATCAACGTTCCAAGGCTGTAGCCGGCCGCGCCGGCGGCAATCACCTGGGCCGCAGGAGCCGCGGCCGCAGCTGCCACGCTTTCACCGGCCACTTCAACGATGGTACCCATGATGGGCGTGCCTCCTTCGGCAAGAGTGGCCGCCACTTGCGCAGCACCGCGCTCCACCATGAACTGTCCCGCCAGGCGGCCGAAACGAATCGTAGCGCTGGTAATGCCTGCTGCATAATTTATTCCTGTTTCTACATCACGACCCTCCACACCAATCATCTTGTTCTTCCGGTCTGTGCTGCTTTGTGCGCGGCAGTTGGCAATCATTGTTTGCGTTTGCTCCCGGGCGCGTTGCTCCTCTGCAGAGTACCTGGGGCGCACACCTCCGGCACCCGTCACACCTCCGGCGCGGCCCGCACCGGCACACTGCCCCATCGCATCGTTCAGTAGCTTGCCGATCTGCATTTGTCCAGCGCCACCAGCCACACCAAAGCCCGTTGTGGGGCGCGAAGTTTTTGATCCAGAGCTCGCATTGAACGAAGCGAGGTCCGCTCCATGATCATCAAAACGGCTCGTGCCGTTGGAGCATCCGAGCAGGTCGCTGCCAGCCGGCAGGTTCTTCATGGCTGCGTCAAACTTGTCGGCCATGAGCTGCGTCACTTCTTCGGGCATCATTACGATCGAAAGGAAATCAATCACCTGTTTGCGTGTGAACACCTGCACATAGCCTTCAAAGTCTACTTCGTAATATCTATCGAAGGCCAGGTTGAGTCGCCGCCCCTGATGAATCACCTCGCTTCGGTCGGCGCTGATCTTCGTATACACAGCCCCATTGACATATGCCACGTAAGAAGTGATGTAGTTGCGGTCAAAGTTGATTTCCTTCGAAAGCGTTCCGTCGGGGAGGTAGTACCGGCCAACGCCATGATGCAGGCTGTCGCGCCAGTTCTCGTCGGCCATGATCCGGCCATTTTCGTAGTACTGCTTTGTGTTGTAGCTGCGCGGCGCTGCGAGGTAGGTTACGAGCAGTTTGGTTTGCAGGTTGGAAAACGTGATCCGCTTGCCATTGGCAGGTATCTGCCAACGCTGCGCCCGGGCAGCAAGAATGGAGAGCAACCCCACCAGGAGGCAGCTTGCAAATCTTTTCATTATGGTAGTTTTTGTGGGTGAACGATAGAGTGATCAGCGCATCATGCAGCTGATGTTTGCAATGGGAATGAAGGTGGTGGCCTTGAGGTTGTTGTCGAACACGCAACGAAGACCGTAATTGAGGATGACGTTGCGGCTGATGCGCCAGTCGCCGCCGATGTTCAGCGAGTAGGGTTGCACCACATCCCACTTCACGGTGCTCGTTACCACTACTTTTCCGCCAGGCGCGGTGAATGCTTCGTTGAGCGCCTGCACGGGCGTCTTCAGCGATTTGGCCTCGCGGAGAAATTCAACGAAGAAGCTGTAGATGGGGCCGCCATAGCGCATGTTCACCCCGAAGGTGTAGAGCCGGTTAGCAGCAATAGCGCTCACCGCTTCTTCGTTGCCCGTGGCCTCATCGCGCAACTGAAAGGTCAGTTCTTCTTCATAAAAAGAGCTGCGCACGAGTCCCGATAAAAGCCCACGCTTGCCGATGCCCACACCGAAGTTGAGCCAGGCGCCGCTGCCCGTGTTGCGATTGACGCGCAGCTTACCCAGCGAGCCCGTGCTGTCGGTGCCATAAGTATAGATCTTGCCGAAGGCAAAGTCGATAAAGGCCGAGTTCCAATGCTCGATCACATAGCCTTTCGCACGCTCCTGGATGGCCGTATTTCTACGGTAGTAGAAGGATCCCAGCTGCTGGTCGTTCTGCCGCAGCTCGTCGCGCAAGGCTTTAAGCCGTGCAGGGTGCAACGCCGTGTCGAGGCGGGCCAGCAGGTCTTTCTCTTTTGCGCGCAGCTGCATCAGCTCGGCATCGAAAGCTTCGTTGATGTCGTCGTACACGCCTTTCAGCAGCAGCGGATCATGCTGGCGATACAGGTTCATCTTCAACGCCCAACCGATGCGGCGATCGTTCTGCTCGTTCTGCACGGTGCCCAGCGATACGTCGAGCGTGCTGAGCCTGCGGGCGAGCGGCTTTGCACGCTGGTATTTCGAAATGCCTTTGCGATTGTAAGCGATCTCCCACACCGGCTGCGCCTCGATGGCCAGGTTAGGACTCAGCTTCCAGTTGCGAAAGCTCCAGTCTACTTTAAAGTCGCGGATGTCGGCAGTGCGCGCCACCTGGCTCGGTGCCTGTCCCATAAGATCAAACAGCGGCGAAGTGGGGATGGTGAGCTCGCGCGGAGAGAGCTTGTCTTTTTCTTCTTGTGCGGCGACGCCCAACGAAAGAAGCAGTAGCGGTAAAAAGCAGCAACGCATTGTGGATGATTTAGCGTTGACAAAACTTGCATTTAAAAACATGCGGGACAATCGCTAAATCTAGGGGGAAGGCTGGTATTGCTGATTGTTTGTCGTTTGTGGTTTGTGGTTGGCAGACGCGCGATTGGCGCAGCACGGCCCGTCATTGCGAGCAAAATGAAATGGAGCGAAGCAATCCCACGGAGTATATATCTGTAGTCTCACTGCGAGCCCTGGTGGGCTTGCGTCGTCCGCTGCGCTTCCTTGCAATGACGGCACAGGAGATGATTCCCTAGACAATCTTATTCTTCAACGCCAGCGACACCGCTTCGCCCAGCGAATGGACGTGGAGTTTTTCGTAGATCTTTTTCACGTGCGAGTTGACGGTGGAGTACGATATGGAAAGTATGTCGGCAACCATCTTGTAGCTTTTGCCTTCGGCGAGCAGCTTCAGCACTTCGCGCTCCTTGTTGGTGAGCGCATAATCTTCTTCGCGCGGTGCTTCGAGGCCGAAGTAGCGAATCACCTGCATCGCCACCGATGGCGTCATGAACGCGCCGCCGCGGTGCACTTCCTCTATGCTTTGCAGGATCTTTTCCACGCCGGCGCTTTTAAGAATGTAGCCTTGTGCGCCGGCACGCAGCGCAGCGAAGATGCGATCGGGATCTTCGAAAACGGTTTGCATGATGATCTTCACCTTCGGGGCTACGGCACGCACCAAGCCAACAGCGGCAATGCCATCGGTTCCGGGCATCTCGATATCCATCAGCAATACGTCGGGCTGCAGCACGCGCATGTCTTCCTGCACGCTCGAGCAATCGGGGAAGGCACCCATGAATTCAATACCGGGCGTGAGCTCCAGCAGCGCCTGCAAACTGCGGCGCCGCTGCTCGTGGTCATCGTATACTACGACGCGGATCATGATTGCAAACTTACCGGAAGGGTTGCAGGCGCGTCCTCCCTAGATGTAGGGAGTGGCAGCTGGCAACAAATAAGCGTGCCCTGCCCCGGCGCACTTTCGATGACGCAGCATCCACCGATATCGGTCGCACGACCATGCAGGTGGCGCAGGCCATTGCCTTTACGCACCTCAGACGGATCGAAGCCGCGGCCGTTGTCGCCGATCTGCAGTTGCCATCCATCGTCGTTGATGCGGCCCTGCACCAACACCTGCGTAGCCGCGCTATACTTCACAATGTTGTTGAATGCTTCCTTCACCAGGAGGCAAAGATTCCGGCGCTGGTGCACGTCCTGCAGGCGTTCGTCTATCAACGGATCAAACCAGTACGTGGCTTCGATGTTGACCGCGCCAAGCAGCTCGGAGCCGAGGTTGCGGATGCGCCCCGACAGCGATGCCTGCTCGCCTTCGCCACCTTTCATTGCCCACACGATATCGCTCATATTATCGATCACCTCCCGCGCATTCTCACCGATCTGGTCGAGCATGGCGCGGGCGCGTTCCGGTTGTTCTTCTAACAGACGGCGCGCAACCGAACTGTAAATATGGATGCTGCTCAGCGTGGCGCCCACATCGTCGTGGAGGTCGCGGCTGATGCGGGTTTTCAGCATCTGCACGTCGAGCTCGGCGCGCAGGAGCGCTGCAGTTTGTTGAGCCAGCGCTTCGTTGCGGCGCGTTTCTTCGAGCAGCGCCTGGCGTGCCGCCTCGCGTTCGCGGTAAAACTGTTTGAGGCGGTAGCCCAGCGCAGCGGAAAGAAAGATCGTTTCAAGAAGCATTGCCGAAAGCATGCAACTGAGGCCGCCGAATGCAAGCTTGTCGTGGTACACAAACCCGTTGACGAGCAAACCAGAAAGCGTTCCGGCTACTGCCACGATGGTGCCGCTGATGATGAGCCGCGTGAACGTATCGCGGTAGCCGCGCACCAGCCGTAGTGTAAGGATGAAACCGAAACCGCAGATGGCGATCGACACCAGCGAAATGAGCGACCCCGAGGCTTCGGGCCAGATGCGCGCGAAACGCAGCACGGCATAGCCGATCATGAACAGCGGAATGCTGATGCGCAGCAGGCGCCAGCAACGGAAATAGAATCGTTCTTCGCGCTGCACGCCCAACGCAACGCCGAGAAAGTTCACGTACATCAGGAAGCCAAGATTGGAAAGCAGCGGGTCCAGTGTTTCTACGGTATAATAGGAAAGCGGAAAAAATAGCCCCAGCCGCGCATCGAGCGCCCGCACCCCGCAGAATGCGCACATCACGAAAAGGTAGAGCGCGTAGTGGAGGTAAGCGCGGTCTTTCTGTTGCAGGTAGATGGAGAGGTGAAAACATCCCACGAGGAAGAAGCCTCCAAGGGCAATCAGCAGTAGGCAGAGCACCGGTTGCATTCCCTTAAGGTACGACTCAAATTCCTTTCAGCCGCTCCACCGCCGCGGCCAGCGTTTCGTCGCGCTTGGAGAAGCAAAAACGAAGCACGCGGTTGTCCACAGGTGTACGGTAAAACGAAGAAACCGGAATGGTGGCAACGCCCGCTTCCTTTGTAAGCCTTATTGCAAAATCATATTCGGGCTCATCGCTTATGGCATCGTACGAATAGATCTGGAAGTAGGAGCCGTGGCTGGCCAGGGGGCGGAATCTTGTTCCCGTCATCAGCTGTTGAAAGTAATCGCGCTTCTTCTGCAGGCGCGAACCGAGCCCGAGAAAAACACCACGGTTGTTTATGAAATCGGCCAGGGCCACCTGCTTGGGCGTGTCGCAGGTGAAGGCGTTGAACTGGTGGATCTTCCGGAATTCGGCCATCAGCGCCGGCGGGGCGATGCAGTAGCCCAGCTTCCAGCCCGTGCAGTCGTATACCTTGCCGAAGGAATACACGGCAAACGCACGCTCGCGGAGCGGCGGGTACTTCAATACGCTTTCATGCTGCAGGCCATCGAAGATGAGGTGTTCGTACACCTCGTCGGCCACCACTATGATATTGCTGCCGGCTACCGCCGCTTCCAGTTCCAGCATATCGTCCTTCGTCAACACCGAGCCCGTTGGGTTGTGTGGCGTATTGACGATGATGGCGCGCGTGCGGCCGGTGATCTTGGCACGCACTTCTTTCCAGTCGATGCGGTAGTTGGGGAAAACGAGGTTTACGGTGACGGCCTTCGCGCCCATCAACTCGATCTGCGGGATGTAGCAGTCATAGGCCGGCTCGAACACGATGACTTCGTCGCCCGGCTGCAGGATGGTGGCCAGCGCGGTGAACAACGCGTAGCTGGCGCCGGGCGTAATGGTGATCTCCGTTTCCGGATCGGGGCGGCTCCCGTATAAATACTGCACCTTGTCGGCAAGGGCTTTTCGCAGCGGGCCATACCCGTTCATATGCGCGTATTGGTTGTGGCCGTTGCGCATGGCATGCTCCACCAGCTCCAGCAGGCTTTCGTCCATCGCATAGTCCGGGAAGCCCTGTCCCAGGTTGATGGCCTTGTGCTCCGCTGCAAGCGCGCTCATTACGGTGAAGATGGTGGTGCCTACATTGGGGAGCTTGGAGTGGATGGAAACCGGAGACATGAGGTCAAATTTAGGGAGGTGGGAGGGAGAGAGGGAGATTACTTGAACAATAGAGTATATGAATAATTGATTAATCGAGGGTTTGTTACCATCACCTCTTTCACCCCTCCAGCATGGCCGTTGCCTCGATCTCTATCAGCTGTCCCGCTCCTATCAGGCGGCTTACTTCCACCATCGATGTGCAGGGAAGGATGTGGGCGAACACTTCGCCATGGGCGCGGCCCGCTTCTTCCCAGCGGCTGATGTCGGTAACGAACATCCGCGTGCGCACTACGTTTTCGAGCGACGCGCCCGCCTGCAGCAGCACCGCTTCGATCTTTTTCAGGATGTATTGGGTTTGCAGGTACAGGTCGTCTTCACCAATAAGAACGCCGTGCTCGTCTACAGCCACTGTGCCCGATACTTCGATGATGTTGCCCACGCGTACCGCGCGGCTATAGCCGACCGTCGCTTCCCACAGAGCGCCGGAAGAAAAAAGAGTCCTTGTTGTCATGTGCTAATTTACTCGCTGGTCTTTTTCCCATCATTTTCTGGCCTTTTTCCCATTGCCGCTCCAGGGGCCGCAACTAGCTTTAAGCATCTTAACGCTTATGAACTTCGCACACATATTATTCATAGATATCGAAACGGTGCCGCAATATCCGGCCTATAGCGAATTGCCGCCGCTGTGGCAGCAACTGTGGGATGCAAAGGCCGCCATCATCGGGCGCGGCAACGCAACCGCCACTCCCGAATCACTTTATGAGCGCGCCGGCATTTACGCGGAGTTCGGCAAGATCGTGTGCATCGCTTACGGCTGCATCCGCGAAGAGGAGGGCAAGCGGCAACTGGTGGTGGACGCCTTTGCTGGCGACGACGAAGCTTCGATCCTGCGCGATTTCGCCGCACTGCTGCAGCGCGATTGGTCGAGGGCGGACCGCTACCTGTGTGCGCACAACGGCAAGGAGTTCGACTTTCCGTATCTGTGCCGCCGCCTCGTCATCAACGGCATCGCTATTCCCGAACCGCTGCTCATTGCCGGACGCAAGCCCTGGGAAGTACGGCATCTCGATACCATGGAGTTGTGGAAGTTCGGCGATTTCAAAAGCTACACATCGCTTGCGCTGCTCGCGGCTTCGCTGGGCGTGTCTTCACCCAAAGACGATATCGATGGCAGCATGGTAGGCAACGTATATTGGAAAGAAAAGAACCTCGCGCGCATCCGCACTTATTGCCAGAAAGATGTGGTGACGGTGGCGCAGGTATTGCTCCGGTTCCATTGTGAGGGGATGATTCCCGACGCAAGGATCACTGCCCGTTAGAGAAAGAACGCTGATCCGCCTTTGGGGGATACGCAGATTGTCTATGATCAATTAAGATTTGCTTACGCACGCAACGAATCCGCGCAAATCATCACAATCATACTAATCTGGAGCCTGCCCCGCTCCTGCGGGGTTCGTTCTCTACACGCCGCAGGCGCTACAGGTACTCATCCCCGTGATTCCGCTTTACTTCCGCAACATATTCTTTGATCTCCTGCTCTTTGTCTTTCTGGCAAATGAGCAACACATCTTTGGTATCCACAACAATGAAATTGTCGAGGCCCTGCAGCAACACGAGTTTTCCATCGGGTGCGTGCACCATGCAGCGCTGCGCGTCGATCACCATCACCTTGTTGCCCACCACGGCGTTTTCGAGGTAGTCTTTTTCCATGTTCTCCCACGCCGAATTCCAGGTGCCGAGGTCGCTCCAGCCAAAGGAGGCAGGAATGACGTACACGTTGTCGGCCTTTTCCATGATGCCGAAATCAATGGAAATATTGGGGCACTGCGGGTAGATCGTATCGATGACCGCCTTCTCGTTGTCTCCATTGAGCGACTCCTGCTCGGCGGCGAAAAGCTCGTACATCTCGGGCAGCCATTTACGGAATGCGTCGATGATGCGGCCAACCTGCCACACGAAGATGCCTGCGTTCCATAAGAACTCGCCCGAAGCGATGAAGGCTTCCGCCATCTCGCGGTTCGGCTTTTCTGTAAACGTCTTCACCTTGTTGATCTGCGGCGCGGCCTCCGCCATTTCGTACTGGATGTAGCCGTAGCCCGTGTTGGGATAGGCAGGCTTGATGCCGATGGTGACGAGCGCGTTGAAATGGTTGGCAAAGGCAAGTGCCTTGGCCGACACGTCGAGGAAATTTTCCCCGTCGAGAATGAGGTGGTCTGCCGGAGCAACGATCAGCGATGCTTTCGGATCGATCTGCTGCAGCTTGAACGATATGTAGGCGATGCAGGGGGCAGTATTCTTACGGAACGGCTCGCCGATGATGTTGGCGCGGGGCAGCTCGGGCAGTTGCTCGGCCACCAGTTCCATGTAGTCGTCGGAAGTGACCACGAAGATGCGCTCGGGGGGCACGATGGTGCGGAAGCGATCGAGCGTTTGCTGGATGAGCGTGCGGCCCGCGCCGAGGATGTCGAGAAACTGCTTCGGATAATCGGTGCGGCTAACGGGCCAGAAGCGCGAGCCGATGCCGCCGGCCATGATGGCCACGTATGTGTGATCGTTTATCTGGGAGCGAATAAATGCGTTCATAGTTTAGAGCAGACCCTCGCGGATCAGGTCGTGCAGGTGGATGACGCCGGCATAACGGCCGCCGTCAAGAACGAGCAGGGTAGTAATGTTGTTGCCGCGCATCATTTCCAGCGCGTTGACGGCCAGCTCCGAAGCCTCGATGCTCTTGGGATGCTCGCTCATGATGTGGCCAGCCTGGATGTTGTCGAGCACCGTGGCCTTTTCGAGCATGCGGCGCAGGTCGCCGTCGGTGATGACGCCGGCGAGCTCGCCCGCGTTGTTCAGCACGGCCGTCATGCCCAGGCGCCTGGCGGAGATCTCCATGATCACTTCGCGGATTCCTTGCGTGGTGGTCACCTGTGGCTTTTCGTGCTGCCCGCTGAG
Source organism: Chitinophagaceae bacterium (assembly GCA_004173235.1). Classification (GTDB taxonomy): domain Bacteria; phylum Bacteroidota; class Bacteroidia; order Chitinophagales; family Chitinophagaceae; genus Flavisolibacter. The sequence goes on from SEAC01000019.1 coordinate 22,001, forward strand.
GTCGCCCACACGGAGGTAAAGCTTCTTGCCCAGCGCACCGCCGGGGTGAAACTTGGCAAAGTCTTCCACCTTGAAGCCACGCTGCTCCATCAGGCAGATGGCAAGCACATCGCCCATAACCAGCTGCGCCGTGGTGGACGTGGTGGGCGCGAGGTTGTTGGGACAAGCTTCCTGCGCCACCGTTGTATTAAGAAGGTAGTGGCAGTTTTTTGCGAGAAAGGATTCGGTATTGCCCACCATCCCTACCAGCGTGTTGCCGAAGTTTTTGATCAGGGGCACAAGCACGCGGATCTCCGGGCTTTCGCCGCTTTTGGAGATGAGAATCACCACGTCGTCGTGCTGCACCATGCCGAGGTCGCCGTGGATGGCATCGGCGGCATGGAGAAAAAGGGCGGGCGCGCCTGTTGAATTGAGCGTGGCCACGATCTTTTGCGCGATGATGGCGCTCTTGCCGATGCCCGAGAGCACGATGCGCCCGGTGCACGCGGCCAGCTTTTCCACCACAGCGTCGATACCGTCGAGCTGCTGCGCCAGCTGGGCAACCGACTCGGCCTCCAGCTCAATTGTGCGGCGCGCAGCTTCTAATATGGAACGTTGCGTGTTCAAGGCCGCAAAGATAGTCGCTTTAGCGGCTTGCGACACGGTTGCCGCTCGTCGCCGGTTAACGGCATTTTAACCTTTTAATTTAGTTGTTTATGCAACTGCATCCTAAATTCGCATACCTTATTGAAACAGCCCGCGGAGGCACACCAGTCCTGAATTTTCACTATCTTACCCTATAAGGACCCCGCCCCCTCAAAAGCCGCTACGGCTGTTAAACGATCAGACCGAACAAAATGAGCACCACTAAGAAAAATGTGAAAAAGCCCGCCACCCGGGTGAAGACGACTGAGTCGCCCGCTGTCGTGCGCAATTCGCCGTTTACATCCGCACAACTTCATACCGCCCTTCACGAACAATTCGGACTCGATGGTTTTCGCGGAAACCAGGAAGACATCATCCAGAGCCTGCTGAGCGGGCGCGATACGTTTGTCATCATGCCCACGGGTGGTGGCAAAAGCCTTTGCTACCAGCTGCCCGCTTCCATCCTCGATGGAGTGGCCATCATCGTATCGCCGCTCATCGCGCTGATGAAAAACCAGGTAGACCTGGTGCGCTCCTATGCATCGAAAGATGAAGTAGCGCACTTCCTCAATTCCACGCTTACCAAAAAAGAGATCAAAGCCGTGCACGCCGACCTTACCGCCGGCCGCACCAAGATGCTCTATGTAGCTCCGGAAACGCTTACGAAGCAGGACAACCTCGATTTCTTCCGCGACCTGAACGTTTCGTTCTTCGCAGTAGACGAGGCGCACTGTATATCGGAGTGGGGCCACGACTTCCGCCCGGAATACCGCCGCCTGCGCGAGATGATGGACGAGATCAAGCCCGGAGCACCGGTGATCGCACTCACCGCTACGGCAACGCCGAAAGTGCAGAGCGACATCATCAAGAACCTCGGCCTGCGCAACCCGCAGATCTTCCTCTCTTCGTTTAACCGACCCAACCTGTATTATGAAGTGCAGCCGAAGGTGAAGAAAGAAGATACGCTGAAGGCCATGGTGCGCTTCATCAGCCAGAACAAAGGCAAGAGCGGCATCATTTATACCACCAACCGCAAGACCACCGAGGAACTGGCCGAGCTGCTCACGCAGAACGGCATCAAGGCCGTGGCCTACCACGCGGGCATCGACTCGAAGATCCGCGCCGACCGCCAGGACCAGTTCCTGAACGAAGAAATGCAGGTGATCGTTGCGACCATCGCATTCGGCATGGGCATCGACAAGCCGGATATCCGCTTCGTAATCCACTACAACATTCCGAAGTCGATCGAAAACTACTACCAGGAAACGGGCCGCGCCGGCCGCGATGGACTGGAAGGTAAGTGCATCCTTTACTACTCGCACAAAGACGTGAGCAAGCTGGAACACCTGATGCGCGACAAGCCCCTGAGCGAGCGCGAGGTGGGTTCGCAGCTGATCTCCGAAACGGTTGCTTTCGCCGAAAGCGGCGTGTGCCGCCGCAAGGTGCTGCTCTCCTACTTTGGTGAAGAATACGGCAGCAAGGGCTGCGGCCAGTGCGATAACTGCAAGCACCCGAAAGAACTGATTGAAGCGAAGGACGACGTGCTGCGCCTGTTGCAAACGGTGATCGCCCTCGACGAGCGCTTTGCCACCGACTACACGGTGAAGATCATCCGCGGCGAGCTGACGCAGCAGATCAAGATGTTCCGCCACGAAAACCTCGATGCGTTTGGCCTTGGCAAAGACCAGCCGGAGCATTTCTGGAATTCGCTCGTGCGCCAGCTGCTGCTCGAAGGAATCCTGCAAAAAGACATTGAAGAATACGGCGTGCTCAAGATCACGCAGAAGGGCCGTGAGTTTGTGAAGAAGCCGAAGTCGTTCAAGATCGTGCTCAACAACCAGTTTGAAGACGCGCTTGCCGATGATGACGAGTCGGGTGCCGAAAGCGCGGCGGCTCCTGTAGCCGACGACACGCTGTTCAAGATGCTGATGGCCATCCGCCAGCAGGAGTCGAAGAAGAAGAATCTTCCCCCGTTCGTGATCTTCCTCGAAAACTCGTTGCAGGACATGGCTACGTTCTTCCCAACGAGCACGCAGGAGCTGGAGCGCTGCCAGGGCGTAAGCAAGGGCAAGGCCATTCGTTATGGTAAGCCGTTCCTGGATGTGATTGCGCAGTACGTGGAAGAAAACAACATCGAGAAGCCCGACGACTTCGTGATGAAGAGCGTGGTGAACAAGAGCTCCAACAAAGTGCACATCATTCAGCAGGTAGACAAGCGAATCCCGCTGGAGAACATCGCCAAGAACCGCGGCATGCGCCTCGACGCGCTGCTGGAGGAGATGGAGACCATCGCCGCCTCGGGCACCAAGCTCAACCTCGATTATGCCATCACGGGCATCCTCGACGACTACGACCAGGAAGACATTCTCGAGTACTTCAAAGGCTGCCAAACGAGCTCGCTCGACGTGGCGCTGCAGGAGCTTTCGGAGGGCAACTACAACTGGGAGCAGCTGAAGCTGATGCGCATCAAGTTTTTGAGTGTGTACGGCAACTAAATGAATAATCAGTAATCAGTAATGAGTAAGGCCGCCCGGGTGGGCGGCTTTTTTTATCCGCGTCCATCATAACGATCACTAAAAAATCTGCGTTCTTTCTCTAAAAAGTTTGGGGGATTGTCTGTGGATATCCCTATTTTTGCTGCCCGCTTTGGCGGAAAAAGGATGGTGCGGTAGCTCAGTTGGTAGAGCAATGGACTGAAAATCCATGTGTCGCCGGTTCGATCCCGGCCCACACCACAAGTTAAAGAAAAAATCCCCTGTAAATCATGTATTTACGGGGGATTTTTCGTTTCTAGGGGAAGTATAGGGGGAAGAATGACAAATAGTCTTCGATGGTCATGGCATTTTCTCTAATGTGGGAGAAGAGGATTGGTCAAGTTATGTATAGAATTACGGTTAGACTTTCTCAATTATGGCTATGTCATTAGGTGTCAGTTCATATAATTGATATACTAAAACATCAATTTGCCGATCCAGAGCGATGCATTTATTCTGCAAATAATCACTGTCTCTACTAGTTTTAGCTACTTGGAGTAGACTTTTTGCCTCCACTAGTTGTTTAACCAAGTCCGACACTTTCTCCACCAATTGTTTTTTGGGGCTTGTCTTAACGGGAAGGCTTTTAATTACGCTTGGCTTTATCTCCGCAAAAACTTTCCCTTGTTGAGGGTTTAGTAATTTATACAAAAAATTAAAAAGTTTCGAGTTCAACAATCCAAGTATATAATGATAGTCTAGTTTGGTAGTTATTATGAAAACTGAATTTTGACAGTAGTATTGTTTATCGTCAATAATTGCCCTTATCTTATCGCTTGTCTGTCGAAGCAGAATTTTCCTGCCGAGCATTTTGCTTTCATTCGAAGGATACATAAGCCATTTACCATACTTTATATACTGGATTTTCGTTGTGTCCAGTTCATATCTGTTCACATTACTACCAACAAGCAAAGGCTTCCACTCTTTGCCAATTTTATGTTCAGAGTGATATGACCTTTCCTCCAAAATCTTTTTTGTTTGCGGCGGCTCTCCATATCCAACTTGATATGGCTTGATGCCCCAAATGATTTCGCTATCAACTGCAAAACTGTTTGTGTTCAAGTAACACTTTTCCTTAAGCTTTTGAATAGCAGGATTCAATTCTAGTATAATTCTACACAACTCGTCTTTTTCCCATAGCCTTACGTCCACGCCGTTCTCGAAAACAAGTATATTTTTTTTAATCCTTTTGACCTGAATAACATTTTTCTCAATCTTTCGGTTTCGCAGAATTACAGTGCAGCTTTCAACAGTCGCATCTTTGAATACACCGTCCCCATAATCAATAATTTCTTTAATGTCTTTTTTGAGTATTTCGCGTCTGAAATCCACTGCGGTATTTATCAAAAGCCAGGTATTGGGAGTTATGTATCCCAACTGCCCGCCGGTTGACAGAAGCTTCAGAGCTTTTGACACAAAGAAGCTATAGCTATCTTTCACCTTTGTATTAATCCACGGGAAAAGCGTTAGAAGGTACTTTTTGCTATAGCTATCAAATTCTGCCCCCCAAGGTGGGTTTCCGACTATTGAATCAAATCCTCCCTTCCCTATTACTTCCGGGAACGCTGATTCATAATCCATGGGGTTTAAACCTTTCTCTTCTTCGAAGGAAAAAAGTTTCTCATTTAATATGTCAGTGCCAACTAGACTATTCCCGCAAACGATGTTTTTAGTTAAGTCCGGCAATACCTTACTAAATATGGCCCCCTGCCTAGTTTGCGTGGTACTAAGCGTTTCATCCTCTAGCATTTTTAGAAAGAGGCTCAATTGGGTCACTTCTACTGCCTGTGCATCTATATCAACACCATAGATATTTTTGAGTAGGATATTCTGCTTAAGCTTTAGTGTTAGTATCCATTGACCATCTAAATACTCAGCATTCCCAAAATCCTCACTTCTCTTGTCAATCTCTTTTTTATCGCTGAGCTTATCGTTATAGTATTTTTTATGGTACTCTAACAGCAAGTCATATACACCAATTAAAAATGATCCGGAACCGCATGCAATATCCGCAAAGCGCATCTCTGAAATTTCCTTTGGTGCTTTGCCCTCAATTTGCTTTCCAACGGTATTGCCAACTATGTAATCTACTATGTATTTCGGAGTGTAATAAACCCCGCCAGCCTTACGTACTTCAGGCTTTACTTCAATGGTTACTCTTTTTGCTGTACTTACAACGACCTTTCCTAAAAAGCGTTCGTAAATAGAACCTAGAATATGTATAGGAAGATAATTGAATTGATAAGGGCTGTTAAGGTTACTTATATCACTGCATATGCGCTTAAATGTAATTTCTTCAGCGCCAGAAAATTTCTGGTCATCAATAAAGTGCTTCTTAAAAACTACACCATTATACTTTGCATCAAGTTTGCGACAATCACCTACGAAATCCTTCCAACTTGTCCACTCGCTTACATGATTTTCCGGTTCTATTAACTTGTCTTCTAGAAACCGAATGAATACCAAACGGTCAATAGTGCGCTGAACTGCTTCAGTTAACTCTTCGCCGTTGAGAGCTTCATCATTCCTTTTAAAGGCTTTAGCCAAATCCTCCCTTATGCCATCAATGTATTCTAAGAAATCTTCATCAATAGGTTTATAGCCGCCTTTAAAAAGAGCTTTTTGGACTGCCTTCCCCTTCGGTTTTGGTAATGCGGAGGCATACGTTTCTAAGCTGCTGTTTGCTACCGCTTCTCTACTAAACAACCAATATATTTCAGCGAACTTTTCTTTATCTAAGTAATCGGTATATCGGTATTCTTTGTGCTGTCCATTAAATACGTAACGTATATCTGGTTTTATACGGCAATCAATAATATGAAACTCTTCAAAATCAGTCAGAACGGAAAGCGGGACATTAGCGTTGTAACCATATCTGATAGTCTGGAAATAATGATCCGGGTGTCGTAATCCTACCGAAGGTTTTTTTGCCTCGGCAAAAAAACGTTCATCCTTAAAATTAGGAGCCATGTAAAACGCATAATCAGCACGTTTTTGAGCTTTAGATTCTTGTTGACGCTGACTTTTTTCAATTTTTACTTCTTGCTCATAGGGGTTTTGTTGTTCTCGGTGCCTTACGTCCCAACCCAAAGCCGTGAAAAAGTCATCAATAAAATCCTGGCGCGCCTCACTTTCTTGGTATTGGGGTGAAGTATAATGTTTGATACCCTTTTCGAAACGTCTTACTAGGATGCCTACAGCTTCATACGCTAAGTCAAAAGAGGTCATAAGTCTTTAGTTGGTTGGCATTAAATGTATAAAAGAAAACTAGCTTTTGTAAGAATGCCAACCGTGCGAAACCAATAAACTAGCTAGCACACCACTTTTAGAAGAACGTTTTTGTCATTCAACTATGGAAAGAATATTGCCATCAATGTCAACCTTCGCAGTCACCATGTCAATTATTTTAGCTCCAAGAGCGTTTTTTCCCCTGTACTTCATTTGCACAATTATGTACTTTCCTTTATCTACATGTCGTGTTTCAACATGATCGAAGCTGCCGGGATCATTCATATTGTCTTTTACGTACCGCACTAAACTTCTATGTGAGCCGTCCCAAGGAGAAAACTGAAGTTGTATCTTATGTGCTCTTTCTGCCAGGGCTATATTCTCTTGTTCCTGCTGCTTATTAAGCAAAAGGGCTACAACTATTGGCCGGTCGGAAAACTCAGCCCCAAACAGGCGCTTTGTAGCGCTATCAATGTCATCTTGTAAGCCTATCTGGTTAGCTTCATTAATGTTTGTGTTGTTTTTGCTCGCTGCCTTTGAAAGCTGAAAGTAAATACTATCCCCATTTGCTGAAATTGAGGTGCTAACTATGTATGCTCCTTTCCAATCCTTTACAACACTGTCGGCCCATTTCTTTTGAAATGATTTTAGTTTCTCAAAATTCCTAGGGACTGGCACTTGTGCAATGGACTCGCTTTTTATTGTAGCTTTTGCTATTCTGTTAGGGATTGGTGCCTGTGCAATAGACTCGCTTTTTATGGTAGCTTTTGCTATTCTGTTACGCTTGTATTTACTAGTGTCTGCAAAGGAAGCGACTAGAATAACCAAAATTGAGAAGGCTCCAAAAAGCCCGGCTAAAGTATAAATCAGTTTTTTCCAAATCGGTCGGTTTGATTTCCATGCTCCATACAAGCCAAGCGGAGGAACAATTAAGAGGGAGGGAATCAAAAGCCTTTTGCGGCTGTACCATTCTGGTTTAGGAGTGGGGGTCATGTTAAAAAAATGAGGCGTGAACAATTATGTACCTGTTTCTGAGGCTCTGGGGAGAGGCCCACACGACAAGGTAACACAACGTCACGCCCGTACGGGCGCATTGCGAAACCTTTTGTCGTATCGTTATTCTCCCCAGAATTTCAGAAACAAAAGTTGTTGCAATAGCAACTATCTCTATGTGATCTTTCTTTTTATCTCTCTATTTAATTCAAATTAGTTTAAATGCAAAATATCACTTTTTCCACGTTCGCCGCGCCCGCAATGTGTAACTACTCACCTAGTGCAAAGGGGCCGAAAAGTAGGTTTTAAGGGTGGGGGGTCTTTTTATGTACTGTAGCCGTTGCCAGTAGTGCTTATCCTACCCCTTCCCGTTTAGAATATCTGAAGCAATAAATAAATTGTCCTGTGTCTGAAAAAACGCGAATTGCCACTTATCCTACCCCTAATTGATCGTATCTCGCTGTTGCTCAGTGGTAAGAAGCTTTAGGGCCTCGATAAGTAACTTTTGTTGTTTTGTACCTGATTGGTGCCTATTGTACGCAAAGAGTTTGTGAAACTCCGGTTTCAATTCCCTGCATATTATATCCCGTATTTCTTCCGCCGCCTTTGATATTGGAACGCCCTTAGGAAGTAAGAGCTTCGCGTACTCTAAGAGAAGCTTGGCCCTCTGCTCAAATGGCACCCCAGACACTAAATGCTTTCGCAGATTTTCCATTTCAGGTTTTATAAATGCCGCTAAGTCTACCTTGGATTCTTTCTTAAGGTTGTTTGGGCGCCCTTTCGGCCTACCCGATTTATTTGAATTTTCCATATGTAATCTGTTGGTGCTCCCCGCTAGGGGAGCGCCTTTTATCTTTTGGATTATCAATTACTTTCCAGCTTATTATCTATATGAACTTTCTGAACATTTCTTACTGAACTATGTGAACCAATAAACTGAACTTTTTATACACTACACCGCACTATCTGAACGATTCGGACTAGCATGAACTAATTGAGCAAATTCTTTAGACCCCTTCTTTGTAACGCTCACCATATTATTTTCATAGGAGGTAATTAATCCCAGCTTTTCCAGCTTCCTTTTTGATTTATAGAACTGTCTCTCAGTTGTTTTCAACCTTTCAATATAAAAGCAACATCTAGCACGTGCCTTTCCTGTTGGGTTGGCCGAAAGCCAGGAAAATAGATATAGTAAACCGGCCTCCCTTGTTGAAAGCTTATAAGCGCGCTTAAGCGAATAGACCACAATAAAAAATCCGCTATTCGATTGTATTGGTTTTAGGCCATCGGGCACGTCTGCATTGATACAGTATTTGCCGCCATCCTTTTCTATGATATATCCCTTCTGCACTAGCCTTCCGATAATAGAATAGACTGTGTTCCTTGAATATGCAAGGTGTTTACTTAGGTATGTAATGCCCTGCATGTAGTCATTGTGATAACTCCTCCGAACCATTTCGGAAAGGGTTATAAGTTCATCAATGGAAAGCCCTAAGCTTTGAAGTACTTCTTCATAGATACAGGCATAGCTTACCCGGTAGGTAGTATCTTTGTTCACTGTAGTAAATTTTAGAGAGAAAGGCAGTCACGGCAATGACTGCCTTTTCATTTGAAGGCCTTGAATTTTTGGCTGTGGACTAGCTCTAACGCCTTGTCTATTTCTTCTTCCTTGTATAATACCCTAGACCCTATACGGTAGCATGGTATCAACCCCTCCAAAGAATACTTTGAAAGGGTAGGCAAGGAAATAGTAAGCCGTTTCGCGGCTTCTTTTCGCGTTAGATAATTACTGTCTCTCTGAGTGACGGGCTCCTTCTTTGCTATTGCAACTGCTTCTTCAATGCCCTCAGCGACCATTTTCCGGATCAGGCTTTCAAACTCACTGAGTGAAAGTCCCTGTAGGATGACGCTGTGCATATATGTATTGAACACAAAGGAAAGACCAAACGGAGTAAAAAAAGAAAAGGTGTTGGAAAACTTACCAACACCATTTGACTCAAATTAAATTGATTTGCTCTCTTTATACCGCTTTCAAACTGGCACTTTCATTTTTCCAAAAGTTGCTCACTCGTATAGCTGCATCCCTATTCTCAATCTTCAGATATCTTAAGAAAGCCTTCTCTGTTCTGTGGCCTGTGATTCTCATAATGTCGTGTACCGGTATGCCTTTCAGGTACTGGTTTGTTGCAAAGCTTCTCCTAGCTGAGTGAGTAACAACAAGGTCGTATTTCATAACTGTTTTGTAGACCTTAGCCCCCTTGAGTGTATTACCAATATTGAAAGGCTGCTTAAGTACATCAATCATTGAAGCAACTTCTTTTAAGTACCCGTTCATCTTCTGGTTTGATATTGCCGGCGGCAATGAATTAGGGTATTGACCTGCATATTTATCCATTACCCTTTGAACAGTCGGATGAATTGGTATATATACTTTGCCGCCGGTCTTTTGCTGCTCTATTTCGATATACTCTCCTTTTATATTGTGCGCTTTGATCCGGGAAAAGTCAGAAAAGCGAAGCCCTGTCCAGCAGCCTACTAGAAAGAGGTCTCTTACCTTTTCTAATCGCTTATTCGATGAAAGGTCAAATCTTTCTATAGCTGACAATTCAAGCTCATTCAAATAAATTGAATCCGTCTTCTCTGAAATGACGCGGAAAGACTTTTTCCTGAAGCTAATATTTGACGTGTAATTTCTATCAATCGCTTCTTGCATAAAGGTTTTGATATTCCTTATGTGTTTACCTACTGTATTGAGCCGAAAGCCGTTTGTATGGGTTAGGAAAAAAGAAAAGTCATTGTAAAAGTCTGTATCAATGTGATTGAAGTCTAAGTGCTTCTTTGATAGGTCTGCAAACTCTTTGATTAGCCGAAATGTCTGCCGGTACGCCCTAATTGTGATTTCACTTATCTGCTTACCCGTCACAGGATTTACTTTCTTATGCAAGTCTTTCAAATAGCTCTCTAGGAAGCCAAAAAGGTCTTGTTTAGTCCGTTCTTGTGCTGTGCCCGACTTGTTACGGGCCAAGCTTACCTTTTCCCGTAGTTGCGCTGTTGTGGGCTCTAGGTTATTGTTATCGCTTTTCAGCTTTTGGTATTCGTCAATGATAACATTTGCCAGCGTTCTCAGTGTAACATTAAAAGAAGCGAATGGAAACTCTTTCACTTCCCGCGCCTTCTGCTCTTTTGGATTCCAGTGTTTAGGAGCAATGGATAATTTAGGCTCATAATACTTCATCTGCATTTTGTTATAGCAGAAAGTAGCAATTACCGGTGTAATGCCTTTTGATTTTGTGTCTTTTAGAAAGAACGAAACTTTTCCTTGCGTCTTTGCCATTGTATAGCGTTTAAGTGGTGAATTGATATGAATGCTATGCCACGGTGGGGGAAGAATAAGGGGAAGAATAATCTTTCTCTCATTTGATTTTGCTTTCTCTCCCTTTATCAATCCCTATTACCGGGGCACTTCATTCATGGGGCGTACTGTGCAATTCAATCAACACTTGTAAATGCGATAAAAAAGGTCTCAGTCCGGCCCACACCACGAAAGAAACGCCTCAGGACGATGATGTCTGAGGCGTTTTTCGTTTAGGGGGTCGATGGTGGTCAAAAATCAAAATCCCGTGGCTCGCCGCATGCTTCCCTGCCATCGAGTATCTGCTCCTTTACCGCAGCTATCATCTCGTCCCAATCCTCGCAGATTTCGCCAGTATGCAGTCCGGTTTGCAAGTAAAACTGGTATTCCTCAAATGCCGTTTCCAGTTCGGCCGACACATCGCGCGCAACCGTGCGGATGTGGCAGAGGTGCAATGCTTCGCGCCAGTCGTCATGTGCAGGAATAGGCACCGGGTTTCGAAGCGTAAGCAGGATCTTCGCATCGTCCACCGGCTCGTAGTTGCCCTTGGCACTTTCGCGACTATCCAACCACTCAAAGTGTGCTCGCAGCAGCGCACCGAAATAGCCGTCTTCAAATTGAGCGGCAAACCCTGACCCGCCACCGAACCAATAAGAATCGAGAAAGGGCCGGTCGTCGGAGACGTAACTACTTTCCTGCTGTGGCGGGTTCGGGCGCTGCTTTCGGTAATATTTTTCGAGAGGACTCCGCACGTCGGGCAAATGCAGAAACGGGCCGCCGAAGTGATCGTCCCAAAACGTAAACCATGCAGGGTACTCGGGATATTGGCCGAGGTTGTCGCGCTCACGCTTAATGTCGTTGTAGTCACCCATGCCCGCCGCGCCTCTCGGTGTCTCATAAAGCACCCATTCGGCTCCCTCGTCGGTGGCCAGGAAATGCTGCATCAGTTCCAACTCTTCTTGGGTAATGGGAGGTACCAGCTTGCAACGGCGGATGTTGTACCGCCAGTGAGTGAAGTCCCACGCAATGTCGATACCCGTCAACTTTACTTCGCCGGCGCGCCACCTGCATTCCAGGTCGAAAAGCTTTTTGATTTGAATTGCGTCGAGGCAAGCCGCACACTGTTTTGGGTACTCGAGCTCGGGCACTGCCTCCACTATCTCGATATAGGCATTCGCAGCATCGATCACGAGGCACTTCGCTTCTGCATGGTCGCGCAGAAACTTATCGAAATGGTCCAGTTGGCTGGGGTAATACCTAAATTGTTGAAAGTAGGATTCCACGCGCGGATCGGCCTTGATCTCGGCATAAAATTGCTCCTGCAATCCTTTGAGAAATTGTTTGCGTTCCGCTGGGCTTAATGGCAGCTTCGACGGGTGGTAAGCCCATTTCGAAAAATCCATAAAATTTGCTTTTGGTACCCATAAGGTACAAAATCAATGTGATCCGGTGAACGAAAATGACGACGATAGCCATTAGTGGGGCGCCTGCAGCGCAGTTAAACACGAAGACACAAAGACACGAAGGCACGACGGTTATTGCAGAACGAGTGTTTCATCCGATACTTTGTGCCGTTGTGTCGTTGTGCATTAAAGCCGCTCGCGGCCAATCAATCGCGCCTGCGGCGCAGTTAAACACGAAGACACAAAGGCACGAAGGCACGATGGTTATTGTCGAACGAGCGTTTCATCCGATACTTTGTGCCGTTGTGTCGTTGTGCATTAAAGCCGCTCGCGGCCAATCAATCGCGCCTGCGGCGCAGTTAAACACGAAGACACAAAGGCACGAAGGCACGACGGTCATTGTAGAACGAGTTTTCATCCAATACGTTGTGCCGTTGTGTCGTCGTGTCGTTGCGCACTAAGGCCGCTTGCGGCCAGCGTCTTAAGCGTCCTGGGCAGCTCTTTCCACCTCCTTCATACTGATCTCGTATTGCAACTTCTTCAACTCTTTATATAGCGCTCGCTTATCGAGAGAATTGTCCGCGTCGGCGGCATCGAGGCGGTCGCAGGTGCTGCGATACAGGTCCTTCAATTCGGCCAGGCTGGGGCCGGGGGTTGTGTCTGTCATGGTCGGGCGGTTTTTGTCGGTTAGGAAATGTAGCAGGAGAAGACAACTCAAAGCCGATGCCAAAGCGGCTCCCTCGCCTACCTTCACGCTATGACCCACCTGCTTGCGCAACTCCGGCACGAACTGTCGGCGCAGGGCTCACCCCAGAATGTGGAGGGTGCGCAGCGCTTTTTCAAGGAAAAGATCGACAACTACGGCCTGCCGATGGCCGCCACCCGCCTGCTGGCGCGGGAGTTTGGCAGGGAGCTCACCACCGTCAGCAAAGAAGCCCTCTTCGACCTGTGCGAGCAGCTTTGGCGCTCCGGCAAAATGGAGGAGGCACATATCGCATCCTTCTGGACCTACAGCCGCCGCAAGGAATTCACGGCAAACGATATCGACCGCTTTGAAAAATGGATCGGGCACTACGTAAGCAACTGGGCCAATTGCGACAATTTCTGCAACAACGTGATGGGCGCCTACCTGCTGAAATTTCCGGAGGGGGCGGGCCGCCTCGAAGCGTGGACGGCCTCGCCCAACCGCTGGCTGCGCCGCGCTGCCGCCGCTTCGCTGATCGTGCCGGCGCGCAAAGGACTGATGCTGGATGCAAGCCTTCGCATCGCCACCCTCCTGTTGCACGACGCCGACGACCTGGTGCAAAAGGGATATGGCTGGTTGCTCAAAGAACAATGCAAGAAGAACTCGGAGGCGGTGTACGATTTCGTTGCCACCCATAAGAAAGAAATGCCGCGCACTGCCCTTCGGTATGCCATCGAAAAAGCACCCGCAGCAGTCCGAAAGGAATTGCTCTCTTGAGTAATGATCAACTGGAGCGGTGTCCGCGGTGTTATTGTGCTTCCGCGTCGGTGCTATTCGCACGAAGCATCAACGAGCCTGTACTAGTGTCGAAAACCGCCACCCGGTTGTCTTCCAGGCCAAGCATCACGCGGCTTCCATCGGTTGAAAAAGAAAACGACAGCACTTTATTCCCGGCCGCGATCGGTGTTTTCTGTCCTGCCGGGTGGGCTATCCACACCGTGCTGTCGCCCGACACGGTGAGCAGCCGGGTTCCATCGGCACAGAAGCCAAAGAGCCGCACCGGCGCAGGCACATCAAGGGGCCGGGGCTGATCTTCACTACCCAATCGATAACTGAAAAGCCTCCCGCCCTGCGCGAGCAGGAGCAACTGCCCTCCGCCGGGGTGAAAAAGCAGCTTCTTCAGAGGGTACGAGTTCCGGATGCGCTCGCTGACGGTGCTGTCGCGAAGCCTCCAGATGCGCACGCTGTTGTCGGACCCGAGAACCGCCGCAAACTGGCCATCGGGTGAAAGCACGGCATCGCGAATCATAGCCGAAAACCCGGCACCGTTGTATCCGCCCGCACTACCAGCATCTGCGGGTGCTGGCCGGGGCGCCGAACCGCCACTCGCAGGCCTGGGGCTGTAGGTGCTTTTAGGTTTAGGGGGCTTCTTGCCACCACCCTTCGGCGGCTGGGCCGATGCCGCAGCTGCTGCCACCAGGCACAACAGCAGGGCGAACATCCGTTTTGAACTCTTAAATTGAATAGCTGATGGCATTTGTATGCTATTAGTAGCCCGGATCCAGGTCGAGGCCTTTTAGTTGAAGCATGGGGAGACCGAGGCCGGCATCATACACGAACGCCTTTGTTTGCCCGTAACGCAGCAGCAGGCGTTTGCCGTTCCGGGAAAGCAAGAGGCCCGTGAGTTCACCTGCAGCCGGCGTTGTGAAGGCCGCCAGTTTTTTACCCGCCGCATCCCACACCGCCACCTCTTTTACGCTTACCGTAATAATACGGTTGCCGTCCGTGCTGATTGCAAATCGTTCAACGGGAGCGGCTTCGGGTAACGCTGCAACGAATGTTCCACCGGATGTCCAGAGTTGGGCAGTGCCGTTATCAGTGAGCACAAACAAATGTGCGCCGTCTGCAACATAGGCAAAAGAGCGAATGACATCGGTGCCTTTGCCGCGTATCTCGGTCAGCAGTGCACCGCCAGGAACGCTTCGGATGCGGAGTGTATGATCTGATGCCAATATCGCCACACTCTTGCCGTCGGGCGCGAGTGCAGAGCCCTCCAAGGTTGCCGATTGCTGTGCACGGCTTTCCGGCGCGCTAAACGCAAGCAACCATAAATAAATTAAGGTGCGAAATAAGTGCGTCATTGGCTGCGCATTGATTTGGTTTTATGAAACACAAATTCTCCTCCTTCATCGCCCGCGTTGCTCACAGGGCCACCGATGGGCGTTTGCTGCGCGTTGCCCGACACTGCTACCTTTACCAGCTGGAAGAGTTGCGAGGCAGTGATCTCATCGGGAGCTGCACGCAAAAATTTCATCAGGTAAAACGCAAAGGGACTGTGCTGCGTTCCCGGCATCACATCGGCCACTTCTTCTTCGCGGCCACTGCAAAGCAGCCAGCGCGAGCCCATCTTTTCCATTTTTTGCTCGAAGCTTTCGCCGCGATTCGTTTTGAAAAAGCCGCCCGAAAAACATGCATCTGCAATTACCAGCACATGGCGCGCGCGCAGCGCTTCGAGGTACTTTTTAATCTCGGTGTTGGAAAGGTAGTCGATCGGCTTGCGCATGCGCGCATCCACCGGTATCCAATAGCCTTCGTTCACCTGTTTGTCGAGCGTGCCGTGGCCCGCGAAATAAACAACCAGGTTGTCGGTCGGCCCGAGCGAGGCGATCAGCGCGCGAAACACACTGTCGATGCCTTCCTTCGTACATGCACCGTCAATCATCTTGTGCACATTGGCCGGATCGAAATTGAAGCCTCCCGTAAACAGTTGTTCGATGGAATCCACATCGCGGCGAGCGCCTTTGAGCTTTGTCCATTGCGTGTATTCGTTGATGCCGATGAGCAGCAGGTGATTGGCGCCGGGTGTTGTAACGGCTTTCGTTTCTGGCTCATAGTCAACAATCACCTCTTCGCAGTTGCGGTGGCCATCCGTTGTTTCCACAATCACTTCAAACTGGTTGCGGCCCGGCTGCAGGCGCACTTCCTTCTCCCAGTAATACTGCCCATTCGCCAGCATCTTCAAAGCACCGCTCGCACCGTTCACAGCGATGCCGCGCAGTCCCTTCAGTGCAGCGGCCGTCCCTTTAAGCACGAAGGCCTGCGTGGTCACTTTGTGTTCCGGCTTGATTCCACGCGTAGCGCCCGCCTGGAGGGGCTGCACGAGCGAAAGCAGCGGGTAAACCGAATAGAGCTTTTCCGGCTCCTTTTGAGCGGCGCTGCATTGGTCTTCGATGCTGATCTGCGAAGCTGCGGCCCAGCCGTGAGCTTGTGGTGCCGCCTTCGCAGCCTTTTCTTTGGTGGGAATGATGACGATATCGGTAAAGCCGAAGCGGCATTTCGCGAGCCCGGCAGACGGAACCCCTTCGAGGATCCACTTCACTTCCTGCAGCAGGTTGGCCACCAACTTGCTTCGCGTTGCGTGGTCGGAAGAATAGAACGCATTCAGGTCGATCGGCTCTTCGCTCCATATAGTGAGCAACTTGTCTACACCAAACGGAGGCGTAATGGTCAGCTCGGCGGCGAAGTCAACCGTGTCGTGCGGCGCTACACGGTATTCGGAGAGCGGCTGGTCGCGGATGGGAGCAATGATGTTTACGATGTTGTCGGGCTGCAGGTCAATGATGGCAAAGTAAAGCGGCCGGTTGCTGTGATTGACGATCTTAAGCGAGAAGCGTTCGCCTTCTGAAAACACACCGGCAGCCTTTTGAAACACCTGCTGCATTTTCGGATCAGCACCGTCGCAGCCAGCAACGCATTTCTGTCGAACCATGAGCAACTCGCCGGGCGGGTTGTTGTAATACGCGTTTTGTGCTGCACCGGCCAGGCCGACGCACAGCAGGAGTGCGCAGAACAATCCCTTTCTCATTATGCCAAGTTACAACATCGCACCAAGGAGGCGCTACCTACAAATACGTATTTCTGCGGTGCTGTAAAAAATACCGACAAGTGAGTATTTACGCCTTTGCGCGAATGCCGTTGCTTTGAATCGTTAACCCGAAAGAACACAATCGCTTCATAGGTCGCAACCAAAACAGTCTCCGACGAGGACCCCTTCTGGGGTCTTCTTTTTTATTGGTTCAGTAGTTTATTGGTAAGGCCGCCGTCATGCGCTTAATAAGACCGTGAGCAAACGCTGGCGCTAGGAATCCGGTTCAGTCGATTGATTTTACTGCTCCGGCCTCAAAGCGTTTGCGCGCATGCGTTAGCGCCGCCACCGGGCTTTCAAACAGCCGGGTTTGTCCTTCTTCATCGAGGATCACAATCCCGGCAGCACCGTCCTCCGCGGGCTCCTCGGTAAAATAGGAAGCAGAAAAATACTCCGTGGGAATAGTGTTGGGGTTCTCACGGTTGGCAGGAATGACATCTACTTTGAACCATACATCGCGTCCATTGATATGCTGCTTTTCGATCATGATGGAAGATTTGAGGGACGAAATGCAAACGCAGGGCCAGAGGGGCGCACGGAATGCCAGGATGGGCGCACGGAACACACGGAAAGAAAAGGCCGGTAACCGTTTACAAGGCGCCCGCGGTCGAATCAACCAATCCAAAAAAAAGGGCTGTCCTCAATGGACAGCCCTCAACAAAATACTCCGTGTATTCCGTCCCGAAGCTTCGGGATTCCGTGCACCGCTTTCCTACACCGATGCAGGCTCGCGCGTGGGTACGGTCTTTACCAATTCGATATCAGGCTTCGACTCGTCGGTAAGCTTCACTTCGTTGCGGTTGCGGCGCACCACGCGGGAGAAGAGCGACAGCTCGCGGCTGAACAGGAAGCGCAGCCAGAGTTTCGTCCAGGAGTTGTGCGCCTTCAGCGAGTTGTAGAAAGGCAGCGCCTTTTCCTTCAGCTCGGGAAGCTTGTTCCAGGGAATGGAAGGAAAGTCGTGGTGCTCATTGTGGTAACCCACGTTGAAGGCCACCGTATTGAGCGGGCCGTAGTAACTGAAAGTTTCCTGCTCTTCGTTGTGGGTGAGGTAGTGCTCCTGGATCCAGCGGCCACCGAGCGGGTGCAGGCCAACGGAGAAGAAGAAGCTCAGCGTAAGAAACGCTACCGCTTTGCCACCCATGAAGTACCAGACGGCGGCCGTGAAGGCGATCTGCGCGGCCCAGTTGGCAGCCGTCCAGCCATCGAAAGGCTTGATCTCTTTCAAACGCGAAACGCGGAATGCCTGGAACAGCGGGTAAAAGAGGAACCAGATAGCCTTTCCAAGGAAGTTATTGTTGATGAGTTTTGCCTCCCACCGGTTCGGAAGGTCGGCGTCGAGGTCGTGGTTGCCCTGGAACGAGTGGTGCTTGATGTGGTATTTTTCGAACGACACCGAGCTGGGAAAGATCTGGGGCAGGTTGGCCAGCATGCCGGCAATGCGGTTGGCCGCCGGGTTCCTGAACAGCAGGCGGTGCGCACACTCGTGAATCATCACAAAAAGCGCATGGTCGGCAAAGGCGCCCACGCAGTACGCAACGCCCACGATCCACCACCAGGATGCATCGGCCAACAAGCCCGACAGGCCTAACTGCAAACCAACGAGGCCCACGATAGCCCAAAAGGACATCGGGTTTTTGCCGATCAGCTGGCGGATTTCCGGATGTGCTTTCAAAATAGCACGGGTTCGTGCGCGGTGCGGCTCGGGGCCGGTAGCATACACAAAATCGGTTCGCTTCATATTCGGGACTAGATTGAGGGAAATAAAGGTACGAAATTCAGCGCAGCGCCCACAGATGGGTCGATGAAACGGCGGCAGTTGACCGCAGTTGCCCCATCGCTACCTTCGAACACCCACAGCCCCTTATGGTTACTTTCCTCCTGGTATTCGTTTGTACGCTTCTCTTCATCATTTTTGCTACCGTCGTCGTTGTTCGCAGCAAACCCTTCGGCACCGCTCCCACCGGCGCCCGCATCGCACGTATCGGGGCCTCGGCACACTACAGCAAAGGCCAGTTTCAAAACCCCGAGCCCACACCGCAGCTCTCGGAAGGCGTTTCCATGCTTACGGTGCTTTATAAATTCTTCTTCAGCCGCAACCCCAACAAGCAGCCACCGGCTCCCCTTCCTTCCGTCAAAAGCGACCTGAAGAATTTGTACCGCAACCAGAATGTGCTTGCCTGGTTTGGCCATTCCTCCTACTTCATTCTTACCGAAGGAAAAACGTTTTTGGTCGACCCGGTACTGAGCGGCCACGCATCACCCTTTTCGTTCATCACGAAGGCGTTTGCCGGAAGCGACGTATTCAAGCCCGGCGACTTTCCGCGCATCGACTACCTCGTGCTCACCCACGATCACTGGGATCACCTCGATTACAAAGCGGTGTGCACGCTCAGGAGTAAAGTGAACCGTATAATTACGGGTCTCGGCACGGGCGCGCACCTCGAGCGCTGGGGCTTTGATGCCCGGATGATCATTGAGCTCGATTGGTGGGAAGAGCGCGCGCTCCCCGACGGGTTCCGTATAACTGCCACTCCTGCACGCCACTTCTCTGGCCGCGGCCTCAAACGGAATGGCGCCGTTTGGACCTCCTTCGCGCTGCAAACGCCTGCGCGCAAGATCTTTCTTGGCGGCGACTCCGGGTATGGCGCACACTTCAGGAGCATCGGCGAAAAGCTCGGCCCCTTTGATCTTGCCATCCTCGAGTGCGGGCAATACAATGCGTACTGGAAATACATTCACATGATGCCCGAAGAAGTGGTGCAGGCAGCCCACGACCTCGGAGCGCAACAGCTGCTACCCGTGCACTGGGGCAAGTTCACACTGGCGCTCCACGATTGGGACGAACCGATCCGCCGTGTGGTGGCCGCAGCGGAGCAGCAACAACTGCCTTTGCTGCACCCGATGATCGGCGAACTCGTTGATCTCGATAATCCGGTAAAGCACCATCGCTGGTGGGAAGATATCCGGGCGAATAGATGAAACAGGAAGCCCTGGCATCAAGCCAGGGCCGCCGTTCCTATTAAACGAACACTGCTTGCTTATTGTAATTCGCTTAGCCACTGCTGTGCAAACTTGCGCGCACCACCTACCGCCTCGGGCCCGCAACGGAAATAGAACTTCCAATCGTTCGGCATCGCTTCGTATGGCGCATCTACAAATACCGTCTTGCTGCCTTGCTGCTTTGTGGCTGCCTTGAAGTTGATGTGGGCCGTGGCTTCCAGAAATTGTTCCAGCTGCGTGCGCAGGATCTTCCTGTAATCCTTCAGCTCGGCGATGCGCCTGGCTTCTGCCTGCTGGTCGTTTTGCTGCGATGCGCGCTGCGAGCGGATCTCGTAGTCCACCTTGAACACAACGAATTCTGTCTTGAACGCTTCCTTGTCTGTATCAAACAGGGCGCGCAAACGCTTTCCTTCCTTTTCAATGCGCTCATATTCTTCCTTGCTCATGGGCAGCGGCAGGTCGGGGTTGTCTTTGATGAGATCGAGCATGGTGCGTGCAGCCGTAGCAAGTGCAGTGCACTGCATCGCGGCGCCGTCGAGCGACAGGGGATCTTTAAGATGGCCCATCTCGTATTCTTCGCGGCGCTTGCGCTCGGCCTGCGCCTTTGCATCTTCGGGCGCTGGACCGTTATACCGACGATTGCTTTCCACGTAAGCGAAGTAGTCTTTTTCGAATTCGGCCGAGTTTACATAATCGCGGATTACCTTGCCGAGCGCCAGCATCGTAGCCTCGCGCGCACCAATGGGCAGCGACTTGCAGGCATTGCGCACGCGGGCATTCACCCACGGCATGCTGTATTGTTGTTGATACACCTGCTTCACCGTAAGCTGCTTCACTTCGGCAACGGTAATAGCGATGTCGCTCACTACATCGTGTGTAGTGAAGGCCAGCAGGGCACCGGCGCACACCAGCAGGCTTTGTATGATTTTCTTTCGCATGGTTTTGTTGATTGAGGCGTGAAAGTAGCTGCGCCAAAAGGCACAGGCAATGCCTCCCTGAATGAACCGCTGATTCACCGGCACCAATTGCACGAGCGCGTGGTGAAGGAAGAACTGGCACGCAACCTGTAGGACAGTCGTTGGAAGTGCCGGACCGCGCTCCAGCTGGCATTAGAATAACCGTCGGGGACATTTCGTTGAAAATCATTGGCTTCCGGGAATTGTCCACAGCAGTGTGGAAAGGCCCTCCGTTTGCAACCCTGTAAGTAGCAATTGAATCGAACGAAAAAAAGCGTTTTATGCAAACTCTATGGTCCGGATCGATCGCCTTTGGGCTGGTCAACATTCCTGTAAAGCTTCATAGTGCCGTCAACACGGAGGAGATCAAATTTCATTCGCTCTCCAAAGAAGACCACAGCCCTATCCGCTACAAGCGCGTGGCCGAAAACACCGGCCTCGAAGTGCCGTATAAAGACATCGTCAAGACCTACGCACTATTGCAGCGCGCACTCGAAAAAAGCGAACTGGTGGGCGTGGCCAACTTCCCGCTGCGCCAGCGCACGCACATATGCCTGCTGCGTGCCTACAGGGGCCGCCTCGTGCTTGCGCAACTGCGCTATGCAGAGGAGCTGCGCGAGCTGCCTTCCATGGAGGAAAACGTGGCTGTTACCGAAAAGGAATTGCAACTGGCCCTGCAGCTCGTGAAGCAACTGAGCGCCCCTTTCGATGCAGCTAAATTTCACGATCCTTATGTGCAGGAATTGAAGGCCATCATTGAAGCAAAAGCCCGTGGCCGCAAGCTCAAAGCCACACCAGCATCAGCACCCAAAGACGCCGGCGTGAAAGACCTGATGGAAGTGTTGAAAGCCAGCATCGGGCAGAAGAAACAAAAGCGTGCGTAGAGACGCACCATGTGCGTCTCACGCTCCACGTGCGTCTCACGCACCATGTGCGTCTCACGCTCCACGTGCGTCTCACGCTCCACGTGCGTCTCACGCTCCACGTGCGTCTCACGCTCCACGTGCGTCTCACGCACCATGTGCGTCTCTACGCACCATGTGCGTCTCTACGCCGCAGGCGTTTGGGGTTTGGGGTTTGCTTTTCGGTTTTCATCGCGTCCATTTCTCTACCTCGTGCAGCGCATGATGCAGATCGATGCCGCGGCCAAGCACACCTTCGAAGAGGTCGCCCTCAACGCGCAGGCGATCGGCCATGTTCTTTATCGTGAACAGCCCCGGGTTCAAGCCTTTCTTCACCTCGCTCCAGTGCAACGGTGTAGACACGGTTGCGCCCGGGCGCGGCCGCACCGAGTAAGGCGCGCAGATGGTTTGAATCGGCCTGTTTTGCAGGAAGTCGAGGTAGATCCTGTCCTGGCGCTTTTGCGGATCGCGGATGATGCTCGTCGTGTCGGGCAACTCGGCATGTGCGAGCCGCGCAATGAGCTCGGCCAGCTGCCGCGACTGATCGTACGAGTAACGCTGACCGAGTGGAATATAGATGTGGAGCCCGGTTGCTCCCGAGGTTTTCGGAAACGATTCGATCTGCAGCGTGTCTAAAATAGTATGCACCACCTGCGCGGCCTCTATCACTTTGTCGAAACCGATGTTGTCGCCGGGATCCAGATCTATCACGCACCAGCTCGGGTGCTGGGGCATCTGGATGGTGCTGTGCCAGGGGTTGAGTTCGATGCAACCGAGATTGACCATATAAAGCAGGTGCGCTTCATTATGGCATACGAGAAAATATTTGGGCAGCAGCGATGATGCGCTCACGCGGCGAAAGGTGCGCAACCACTTCTCCAGGCGCCCCGCCATATTCTTCTGGTAAAACGAATTGCCCTCGATGCCATTGGGATGGCGGTGCAGCGACTGCGGCCGGTCTTTCATATACCGCATCAGGTAGGGGCTTACCGACGCGTAATAATTCAACAGGTCTCCTTTGCGAATGCGATCAGTAGGCCAGAAATCCTTTTGCAGGTTGGTGAGCTTGAGCGCGTGCCCGTTGCGGCGCAGCGTCGTGTCTTCCTCGCCCGGTGCAACCAGCAAAGCGTTGTGTGGTTTTTCGGGGTTGAAGTCCAGTATCGTTTTATCGACCCGCAAGCCTTTGTAGGAAGGATGCCGCAGCACGCCTTCTTTCGTTTCTTCGGTAAACATCACTTCGCATACGAGAAACGGGCGCACCCAATCAACCGGTCCGTTGAGGCGGGGCTCGGTTGCAAAAGGACACTGCCGCGTTTGCAGCGGGGTCATCTTCGCCATGAGCAACTCCTGCTCTGCGCGGTCGAAGCCGGTGCCCACCTGCCCTATGTACCGCAGTCCGGCTCCATCGGGAACGCCGAGCACCAGCGAAGAAAAAATGCGATCGGTGTCTGCCTTCTTCGTGTAGCCGCAGATGATCACTTCGCGCCGCTCGATGGCCTTGATCTTCAACCACGAGTTGGTACGCTTGCCATCGCCGTAAGTAGAATTACGGTCTTTCGCGATCATTCCTTCGAGGCCGTTCTTCTTCACCATTTCAAAGAAGTCTTTTCCAAACTCCTCGATGGCCTCGCTGTAGCGCAGAAGCGTTCCTTCGGGAAGGATCTGCTTCAGCAAACCCCGGCGCTCACACAGTGGCTTGTTGCGCAGGTCAACGCCGTCGAGCCACAGGATGTCGAATACGTAGAAATACAGGTGCCCCTGCTTCGTGCGTTTCCATTGCTGCAGCCCCGAGAAGTCGGCGCGACCTTCCTCATCCAGCACCACGATCTCGCCGTCGAGAACGGCCGGAACGTTCCACCCGCGCAACGCATCCACGATGGGCGCATACGCTTCATTGAAGGAAAGGTTGTTGCGCGAGCGCAGCCCCACTTTGCCCGGCTCCACGTAAGCCAGGGCGCGGTAGCCGTCCCACTTGATCTCGAACTGCCAGTCGGGGTCAGAAAATGCATCGTCGGTGAGCGTGGCCAGCATCGGCTTCAGGTTGCGCGGCATGTCGCTCCGCCGCTCGGCGGCATAGGGGCGCAGCAGGCGGGCCACCTGCCCGAGGTAATCCTTTTTGGCCGCGCCCGGTTGCAGCACCAGCGACTTCCGGCCACGCGGTCTTGCTGCGCCGCCACGGGTGGAACTGATGCTGGTTTTCGTGGTTTTGCGATGACTCATACGGGGCAGTTGCTGAAAAGCACAGGCCACTATCCACATTTGGCTGTGGACAAACCCTGCAATGAATTGATTGTGAATGTGTAACTAACTTATGCACGGTTACGCACATTCGAAAGTGTGGAAATGTGCATTCGATGTTAATTGATTGAAATTCAAAACTATCGCGGCTTTTTTCAATGGGGCCCTGGGAGTGCCTTTGTGGAAGTCACCCCGTTTGCTGGCACCATTTTTACGCCGTTTGCCAAAACGCTTTTATGTTTGAAAATACCCTCGGAACCGGCTCTGCCGGCAACGCCAGCAATCCCGATCCGCGCACAGATAATGAAGCGCCCGACCAAAGTAAAAGCCGCCTGGACGGGAAGGCCGAAACGTATCTCCGCGAGGCGGGCAACATAGAGGACGAACCCGATGCCCGCGAGCAGCAGGAGGCCGAGCGCCAGCAGCGATCAGGCGGCGATCAGGCGCAGTAAAAAACCCTTCGCAGGGCGAAGGGTTCAAAAAAAGGTAGTCGTAATGGCTTATTTGCCGAACGCGTAGCCGAGCGAGAATACCCAGGCGCTTGTGCGGGTCTTGTCGCCCGGAACAAACGTGATGGGGAAGTCGGAATATTGCGCGTTTGCATAGATGTTGAAAGGTAGATCCACCTTAACACCGCCACCAAAGTAAAAGCCGCCCTGCTGCTGGAACGAAGCGCCGTTTTTGGTGAATGTGCGCGACAGCGGCATATAGCCGGGGTCGGCGTGGATGAAGAAGCGGCCTGCCTGCCCGCCGATGGTTCCAAAGAAAGGAGCTACGAAGCCGAGCTCCTTCATATTAAAGCCCTGCACGCCGATGCCGGCGCGGAAGAACTGGCCGAAACCTTGCGTCGCAACTACTTCGCCGCCATAGCTGGAGCTGGGGAAACCGTTGTTGGTCTGGTTGATGGACAACACGGCGCCTACACGCACTTCAGGCTTCTGGGCCTGGGCGGTCACTGCAGCTGCAATCAGGAAGAAAACGGGCACTAAACGTTTCATTGACGTGGATTTATGGCGCTAAAGTAATGTGTTTTGCAATTGGTTTATCGGTCTAAGGTTTATTAGTACGGAGCGGCGCAGCCAACCCGCTTCCCGGCACCCGCACTGTATTTCTTCTTCCCACTTCCCACTGCCCACTTTCCTCAAAGCCTTGCGCCGCGCAGCCATACCGAAATCACCCACTTCGTCTTCTTATTCACCGACTCGATCATGAAATTGTAATCGCGGTAGTAAAAGGCTTCGCTCACCTCGCCCTCTTCGGTGAGAATGGGCGTGCCGGTGAACCTGCGATCGGAACGCAGCGCGCGGCGGATGCCTTCGTAATTTTCGGGGTGGCGCGTGCACCATTGCAACAGTTGTATCTCCGCAGTGTCGGACTGCAACAGCACGAGCTCTGTGTATTTCTTTACTGCAACGGCGGTATCGCCCATGAAAACAACCTGGCGCGCCTCGCCTTTCGCGTGCCTGTTGAAACCGGCCTTGATGAGCACCGAGCGAACATAGCTGGAGTCGTCGCGGCGGTCCATGATGTCGATGAGGTCGTCGATGGTGAGCTGCTGGTTGCCTTCGTTGCGCTCCGCATCAATGGGGCGTTGTGCGGCTGTGCTGTCCATCCGCTGCTTGCGCTGCTTCTTTTTAAAAAACTGTGCGTCGGCAGAAGCCGTGCCCAGCAGGAGCAGCAAAAGCAGGAGCCAGTTTTTCATGCAGGTAGTTTTGGGCCCAGAAAGTTCCGCCTTTTTTTGCAGGGCGCAAAATCTGTGCAGCCATGCGTGCACCCAACACGGAAACTTTTTAACGTTTTGCCTTGTGCCTCCGATCCGCGCGCCTCTATCTTTGGAGCGATCAAAAACCGCACATATGAATGCACGTCTTATTATCGGTGCCGCCCTTTTGCTTGTAGGCACCGCATCCTGTGTCAGTAAGAAGAAGCTTGCCGCCGAGCAGGTAAAGTATGCAGAGTTGAACTCGTTTTATACGCAGGTTCAAACCGACCTCAAAACCTGCCGCGATTCGCAGGATGCCGCAGCGCGCCGCCGCTCACAGCTCGAATCCGACCTTGAGGCCACGCGCCAGCAACTGGCGGCTGCAAAGGAAAGCAACACGCTGATGGTAAACCAGCTCCAAAGCCTTTCCGTGATCACTGCATCGCAGGCCGAAAGCATTCGTAAATCGCTCGAGAACATCAATGGTAAGGACGCCCTGATCCAGGATCTCAACCGCGCCATTCAGCGCAAAGACTCGCTCAACATGGCACTCGTAATGAACTTGAAGAGCGCCCTCGCCGACGTAAACGACCAGGACATCGAGATCAAGGTGGAGAAGAGTGCCATCTTCATTTCCATTTCGGATAAACTGCTGTTCAAAAGCGGCTCTTATGAAGTGTCGCCCGCTGCCATGACCGTGCTCGGCAAGGTAGCGCAGGTGCTCAACTCCAAGCCCGATATCGACTTCCTCGTTGAAGGCCACACGGACAATGTACCCATTTCGTCGGCAGGCATCCAGGACAACTGGGACCTCAGCACGAAGCGTGCAACATCGGTGGTGCGCATCCTGCAAAAGCAGTTCAGCATCGACCCCAAGCGTATGACCGCTGGTGGCCGTGGCGAGTATCTGCCGCTGCAAGCCAACGATTCGCCGGCCGGACGTGCCGCCAACCGTCGCACCCGCATCGTAATCCTGCCCCAGCTCGACCAGTTCTTCAAGTTGCTTGAAACGCCACAGGGCAACAAGTAATCCAGCACTTATATTTCCGGCCCCGGCTTCTCATTGGACGCCGGGGCTTTTTTTATCTTGCCCCGGTGAACTACGTCGCGCAAATATTCCAGGTCTTCATCGTGCTGGTTCTCCTGAGATCGCTGTGGAAGGATGGTCGTCAGTTCGCCCGCAAGCTCCGCATCCGCATCCGCGGTGTGCGCACGCAGGGAACGGTCATCTCATCGCGTACCGAAAAAAGCAACGACGACACGAGGTTCTATACAACTGTTCGCTTTCGCACCGACCTGATGCAAAACATCGAAGCAGAATGCCCCGAGTCGCGGATGCGCGAGGTGCCAGCCGGCACGGAAGTAACCATCTTCTACGATCCGAAGAGCCTACCTGGTTCTTCATCGAAAACCGGTGGATCTGGATTTTCCAGATAGTGGGCTTCGCAGGCTTGGTCTTCGCTATATGGCAACTCGTTGGGTTGCTGCGTGGGCAACCCCTTCCCTGGAACTGAGCGCTTTGTCTTTGTTAAGAGTATGCGAACCCATAGGCATCGGCACAGTTTTTCGGCTCCTTTCGAAAACCTGTACTATGGCTACTTTTCATAAGGGCACAGAGCTCAACAACGTAAAGGAAACTTGGAATGAGAACGAACGCAACCCGGAGCGCGGCGTGCAGCCCGAGCCGGCGCGCAGCACGTCGGCCGACGACTTGCAGCAAACCATCAGCAGGGAAGCAGAAAGCTATGACCGCCGCAACAAGGAAGACAAGTTGCTCGGTGGCGATCGCGCTACCTTGAACGATGAGTGACGTCAACTTAACCCCGCCGCGCGGGGTTTTTTCTTGCTATCTTTAAACCGGCGGCGATTGCTTTTTCCTTCATCAAAAGCAATCGCTCATGGAAGTCAAAGTTTGCGGCATCACCACATTCGAAGAACTGGCTGCGCTCCCCGCGTTGGCCGTGCGTTATGCCGGTTTCATTTTTTATCCGCCCAGTCCACGTCAGGCGCAACGCTTCGGCTTGCGCAGCGAAGAGGTACGTCGCTTCCGCGAACCGCTGTATAAGATCGGCGTGTTTGTGAACAGCGACTATGAAACCATCATGCGCACCGTGGAAGAGTGGGGCCTCGACATGGTGCAGCTGCACGGGCACGAAACGCCTTATGAATGCGAGCGGCTGCTGCCGAATATCGACGTCATCAAAGCCTTCCGCTTTATCGAAAACGATCATGTGCAGTGGACCATCAAGGACTATTTTTCCTGCACCGACTTTCTGCTGCTCGACACGGGCATACCGCTGCCGCTTGCGGAGCGTGAACAGGCACAGGCACGGGGAGGAACGCCGCGCCGCTTCAACTGGAATCGGTTGCGCGGCCTCGATATCACCAAGCCTTTTTTCCTGAGTGGTGGCATTGAGCCCGGCGATGCGGCTTATGTGCGCTCCTTTCAGCAGGAGCCCGCAGCGCAACACCTTGCCGCGGTTGACCTTTGCAGCCGCTTCGAGCGTGTGCCCGGGATAAAAGACCTGGAACTCGTGCGCACCTTCATAGACGCGCTGCGCAACAATAATGCAACGTGACATACGTTGAAGCATAAACCAGCACCGGCCATGAGAAACCTGCTACTCCCCTTGCTCGCCATCCTTTTATTTGCTGCCTGCACGACGACCGAAAATGCGAAGAAGATCGCCGGCCACTGGCACGGTGCTTCCTGGACCAGCAATGGCCAGCCCATCGGCCAGGATGCTTCAAGCATTTCGTTTTCATTTAATGAAGATGGAACCTATTCTTACGTCAACGCAGGCGAGCGGGAGAATGGTCTTTACCGGGTAGACGCCGACAACGTGTATACGCGGCCCGAAGGACGCGAGGAGATCATGGTGAAGATTGCACGCGTTACCAAAGACAGCCTTGTGTTTGACATGAACAGGGCCGGCAGTGCGGAAACGCTCACGCTATTGCGCGACTGAGCGCGTCGCGCTTCACGAGCAGAACGCGCTCCGGGAGAAGCTCGCACCAGCCATAGTCGTAGCAGAATTGAAAGTGCGTTCCATCCTGTGCCTGGTAATGATGCGTGCTGTAGCGAAACTGGAAACCGTGCAGCAATAATTCCTCGCGCGACACTTCGGTCTCCGATTGCTGTTCGAGCAAAGCGGCCAGTATGCGGCGGTTGCGCAAAAGCACTGCATTTACGCGGCGCACGAGCGCATACCGCGTTGAGTTGCGTTCATTGTTGAACGCGTTGCGGCATTGGTCATCACAAAACTTTTTGTCGCTGCGTCCGCGCAGCGTGTGGCCGCAATGGCGGCATCCGGCAAGCGTAGTTGTGGGTAACATAGGTTGTTGCTTTTAGCAAAGCTCTCTACCCCTGCGCAGGCGGCCATGTGTTTTTACCCATTTATATCTGGGAAAAAACGGTTAACATCCGGTTATCCCATCAGGCTGCGTGCATTTTTACAACATAAAATTGTTGACCTATGTATGCACTCAGCAACCGTGTCCAGTTGATCGGCAACCTGGGCCAGGACCCCGAGATCCGCACGCTTGACGGCGGGAAAAAGAAAGCCTCCTTCAGCATGGCGACCCACGAATCGTATCGCAATGCCCAGGGCGAGCAGGTAAAGGAAACCCAATGGCACAACGTGGTGGCCTGGGGCAAGCTCGCCGAGACCGTCGAAAAAAACCTGGCGAAAGGCAAGGAAGTGGTAGTAGAAGGACGCCTCAACAGCCGCTCCTACACCGACAAGGAAGGACAGAAAAAGTACGTGACCGAAGTGGTGGTGAACGAGCTGCTGCTCCTCGCGAAGAAGGAATCGGCGAAGTAGAAAGGAGTGGCCCCAAAGTCCGCTGCGGCACGTAGCTGCGGCGGCTTTTTAACTTTACCGGGCGGGCCTGTTTTCGTATTTTTATAGGCACGCATATGCAGGCACAAGATCCTTCCAACACACTTTTCCAGCTCGCTTCAGACCTGGTGAATCATACCACGCAGCACCTCTTTCTCACCGGGAAGGCCGGAACGGGCAAGACCACTTTTTTGCGTCACGTGGTGCAGCACACGCGCAAGCAGGCAGTGGTGGTTGCCCCTACGGGCGTAGCGGCCATCAATGCCGGCGGCGTCACGATGCACTCTTTTTTCCAGTTGCCCTTCGGCGTTTTCGTTCCCGGCGCTTATCAGCGCGGTGGCAGCAGCAACATTGAGATCACCGACCGTCACAGTCTTTTCAAGAATATCCGGTTTGGAAAAGAAAAGCGCGACATGCTCGAACAGCTCGAGTTGCTCATCATCGACGAAGTCAGCATGATGCGCTGCGATATGCTCGACGCAATGGACGCTATCCTGCGTCACTTCCGGCGCAACAACCTTCCGTTTGGCGGCGTTCAGGTGCTCTATATCGGTGACCTGTTTCAGCTGCCTCCCGTGGTGCAGGCCGAAGACTGGTCCATACTGCAGCAGTTTTACGAAAGCCCTTTCTTTTTCAGTGCCCTCGCACTGAAGGAGGCGCAGCCGGTGTATATCGAGCTGAAGAAGATATACCGGCAGAACGAACAGACCTTTATCGATATCCTCAACCGCATTCGCAACAACGGGGCGACGGCGCAGGATCTCGAAGTGCTGAATGCGCGCTACCAGCCGCGTTTTGAGCCGGAGGAGCATGAACACTTCATCACCATCACTACGCACAACAAGAAGGCCGATGCCATCAACGCTGCGGCGCTTGCGCAGCTGCCGGGAGTGGTGCACGTTTTTTCGGCTGAAGTCAAGGGCGACTTCAACGATAAGTCGCTGCCCACGGAAAGGGAGCTGCAACTGAAGGAAGGCGCGCAGGTAATGTTTGTGAAGAACGACGCCGAACGTAGATTTTTCAATGGCAAACTCGCTGTTGTCAAGTCGATTTCCGACGGGGAGATCACGGTAGCATTCCAGGACGGAAGCGCCGACCTTAAAATTGAAAAAGAAACGTGGAAGAACATCCGGTACACCTATAATAAAGAAGAGGACGAGATCGACGAGGAAGAGCTGGGATCCTTCAAGCAGTACCCCCTTCGGCTGGCCTGGGCCATCACGATCCATAAAAGCCAGGGACTAACTTTCGACAGGGCCGTCATCGATGCGGGGGCCTCATTTGCACCGGGACAGGTGTACGTTGCACTCAGCCGCTGCACCGCGCTCGATGGAATGGTTTTACGCTCTCGCATTTTTCCCAACGCGATCGCAACCGATGCCCGCGTGCTAGCCTACGCCCAAAATGAGCCCGACGAAACGGCGCTGCATAACCGGTTAGAGTCGGAAAAGTACCGTTGTTGGGTGAACGACCTTCTCCGACTTTTCGATTGGTCCAGGCTCGTTCAGTATATGGACGAATGGGTGGAAAGCATCGCCGGTAAGAAGCTGGACGACCTCGCCGCTACGCTGCAAAAAGCGGAACAAATGGTGGTGAAAGCCAAGGTGGGCGCGGAAACGGCGCGCAAATACCAGGCGCAGCTCAACAGGATCACAGAGGAAATGCTTGCTAACGGCGATACGAACCAATTGAAAGACCGAATGGAGAAGGCAATCGGCTATTTCGCAGACTTCCTCGCCAACGAGTTGCTCATCCCGATGCAATCACACATTAAAGAAATAGCACATAACAACCGCGTCAAGCGCTACAAAGAAGAAGTTCGGGTTCTGGAAGGATACATCTGGCAGCAAATACACAAGCTGATCACCGCAACGTACGGCGATTCTACTTTTTTCAAAGACTCAGGCCGTTATGCTCGCCTGACTCCGCCCGAACACAAACCGGTGAAAAAGGAATCGAGGCCAAAGATGGAAAAGGGCGCCACGCAGGAACTGACATTGCAGCTTTTCGAATCGGGCAAGAGCGTAGAGGAAATAGCGGTTGCCCGCAGCCTGGCCATCGGCACGATCGAGTCGCACCTCGCCCAGTTTGTGCGTGAGGGCAGGCTACCCATCACCGCCGTTGTAGACGAGCAGAAGATGGGGCATATTGTAGAAGTGATGGACGAAGTGGGTACGGAAAGTCTGGGACTAATAAAGAGCCGGCTTGGGGATGAATACAGTTTCGGCGAAATACGGGCAGTGCTCAACCACCGCATATTTGCGGAAGGCTGAGCTGGATACTGCATCTATTTGTATATCAACGACTTATGAACTAGCGGCCCATAAAAACCATCAGGATCTGGATGTCGCTCGGGTTGATACCCGAAATACGGCTGGCTTGGCCAAGGGTCTGCGGACGCACTTTGCTTAGTTTTTCACGTGCTTCGATACCGAGTGACTGAATACGGTGGTAGTCGAATTGCTCAGGGATGGCTAGCGTTTCCATCTGGCTCATACGGGCCACCAACTCCCGCTCCTTATCAATGTATACTTGGTATTTCACCTGGATCTCGGCTTGTTCTTTACTCTCCGGCGCGAAGGATTCGAGGGATGCAGCTATGCGCGGCACTGCTTGCTCCAGCGACTCCAGCTGCACGTTCGGTCGAAGGATGATCTTGTCGAGCTTTTGCTTTTCGCTAATGGCAGCGCTGCCAATTTCTTCGAAGAAGGGGTTGATCTCTGCGGGCTCCAACTGTGTTCCGCTGAGATACGCTTTGATCTCATCTACCTCGGTGCGCTTGCGCAGCACGCCCTGCATCCGCTCTTCGGACGCCAATCCCAGACGGTAGCTGAGTTCAGTGAGGCGCAGGTCAGCATTGTCCTGGCGGAGCAGGGTGCGAAACTCGGCGCGCGAGGTAAACATGCGGTATGGCTCCTGCGTCCCTTTCGAGATGAGGTCGTCGATGAGCACACCGATATATGCCTCGCTGCGCTGGAGCACCAAGGGCGCTTCTTCACGAACCTTGAGGTGTGCGTTTATGCCGGCCATCAGTCCCTGGCATGCTGCTTCTTCGTAGCCTGTGGTGCCATTGATCTGGCCAGCAAAGAACAGATTTTTGATGCCCTTTGTCTCCAGACTGTATTGCAGCTGTGTAGGTGGAAAATAATCGTACTCGATGGCGTAGCCGGGACGGAAAAAACGAACGTTCTCAAAGCCCGGTACGCGGCGAAGCGCATCGTACTGCACTTCTTCGGGGAGCGAAGTAGAGAAGCCGTTCACATAGATCTCAGCAGTGTTCCAACCTTCCGGCTCCACAAAGAGCTGGTGACGGTCCCGCTCCGCAAAACGATTGATCTTGTCTTCGATGCTGGGGCAATAGCGCGGGCCGGTTCCTTCGATGCGACCGGTGTACATCGGGCTACGGTCGAAGCCGGTTTTGAGAATATCGTGCACCTCGGCGCTGGTGTAGGTGATCCAGCAGCTACGTTGTTCTTTAGGTTTTGGTGTTTCGAGGTAGGAGAAGCCTACAATCTCGTCGTCGCCCTTCTGCTCTTCCATTTTGGTATAGTCGAGCGAGCGACTATCTACACGGGGGGGAGTGCCTGTTTTCAGCCGGTCGCTCTCAAACCCGAGGCTTACAAGCTGTTCCGTGATTCCCTCTGCAGCCCGTTCAGCCACACGCCCACCCCCCAGGCGCTTCTCCCCAATGTGAATGACGCCATTCAGGAAGGTGCCGTTCGTTAAAACCACTGCCCGGGAACGGATTTTGTGACCCATGCCCGTTATTACGCCTTTAACCTGCCCCTTCTCGACTATCAACGCCTTTACCATATCCTGGTAGAAGTCAACGTTGGGGGTCTGCTCCAGCATCTCCCGCCACTTCTGCGCAAACAGCATTCGATCGTTCTGCGTGCGCGGGCTCCACATTGCGGGACCTTTAGAGCGGTTGAGCATACGGAACTGAATCATAGACGCGTCGGATACGATTCCGGAGTAACCTCCGAGCGCATCCACTTCCCTTACAATTTGCCCCTTTGCGATTCCACCCATTGCCGGGTTGCAGCTCATCTGCGCGATGGTCTGCATGTTCATGGTTACCAAAAGCACCTTTGAGCCGAGGTTGGCCGCCGCCGCGGCGGCTTCACAACCGGCATGACCGGCACCCACTACTATAACGTCGTACTCAGGAAACATAAGGGTGCAAAATTACCGAAACGTGTGGGCGAGAAGCGTTAAAACAGCGTTCCACGTGAAACCTAGGACTAGTACCTCATCGCTTGTTCCACGTGGAACCGGAATATCGCTGTAACCAGAAGTCTTCTTTGGCGCGCATCAACGTCTGATCCGCCTTTGTCTTGTCTTTGTAGCCACAGAGGTGCAGAAGACCGTGAAACATGACCCTGTAGAGCTCGGTTTGAAACGGAACGCCAAAGGACGCTGCGTTCTCACGCACCCGATCCACAGAGATATAGATATCAGATTCTAAGGGCGCGCCCGGTGTATGATATGGGAAGGTGATGATGTCAGTATACGTATCGTGATCGAGGTGGGCCTGGTTGATCTGCAGCAAGTACTCATCCGAACAAAAGATGTAATTGATGGCAGCAACAGCCTTGCCCTCAGCCTTAGCAAGTTGCCCGAGAAAGACCTTGAGCTCTGAACGCTTGGGAAAATGGAAATGCTGGTCGGTGTAATGAAACTGAAAAGCTGCCATGTTGCAAAATTCGGTAAGCGCACGGAATACGGACTTAGCTTTGCCGGGATGATGAAACGATTATCGGAACTACGGCAGGGGGAACGCGGACGGATACAAAGCTTTATCAGTTCAGACCTCGAACTGAAGCTAATGGAAATGGGATGCATCCCCGGTGAAGAAGTGGTAGTAGAACAGGTAGCCCCTCTCGGCGATCCGATATCCATCAAGGTGGCTGGGTACAGCCTGAGCCTACGCCGCAACGAAGCACAGGAAATCATCGTAGAACGCTCGTAAATGAACATCGGTCTTTACTTCGGCTCCTTCAACCCCGTACACACCGGCCACCTGATCATCGCATCGCACGTCCTCAACGAGGGAGCGGTAGACAAGGTGTGGTTCGTAGTGTCGCCGCAAAATCCGTTCAAGCCTTCTGCAACCCTGCTCAACGAATACGACCGCCTGCACTTGGTGCAAAAAGCAATTGACGGAGACGACCGGCTCCGCGCATCGGAGGTAGAGTTCGCGCTTCCCCGACCGTCGTACACGGCCCACACGCTCGCCCATCTTTCGGAGAAGTACCCCGCTCACAGGTTTCACATCATTATGGGTTCCGACTCGTTCCAGAACCTGGTCAAATGGAAGAACGCCGAAGCCATCATTCGCCACTACCCTATCCTTGTTTACCAGCGACCGGGCTTCGCCATCACCGACAACCTGGGTGCGCAAGTGACCCTACTCCAGGCACCCCTCCTTGAAATTTCGGCTACCCATATCCGTAAGTTGATTGGGGACGGACGATCGATCCGCTACCTTGTACCCGACGCAGTTGCAAGCGAGATCGAAGCGAGCCGCTTCTACCGGAAATGATCAGGCGAAATAGCCAAGCAATAAACAACCCGCCACCAACACGGGCGAGATTACGCGCGTGAACTGCAGCAGCAGGAAGGTGGCAATGATCACCAGCAGGTTGAGCACGCTCCTGCTGTGGCCGTCAAACATCGACACGTCGCGGGCGATATAAAAAGTAGCGGCGATCATGATCCCCACCACCGCCGCATTGATGCCTTCGAGCGATCGATAAATGGCTGCGTATTTCTTCAGGTTGTTCCAAATGGGAAAGAAGAAAAGCACGAGCAACGCGCTCGGAAGAAAGATCGCAACCATCCCGATGATGCAACCGAGCACTTGGTGCCCCGGCCCTTCCTGCCGCAAAGCCATCCCACCTGTGAAAGATCCGATCGAGAAAACCGGCCCGGGCATCGCGCGCACCAGGCCAATGCCCGTCATCATTTCCTCTTTGTCGATGCGAATGGCATTCGGGTTTTTCGCACGCACCAGCGTGTCGTTGGGCCGCACAGAAAACTGCTCGTACATCAGCGGCATCAACACATGCCCGCCACCAAAAACGAAACTTCCCATCCGGTACATATTCTCAAAAAGATTAATGGGTTTCCGGTCGGGCCAATCGTTCTTACGCGCCACTTCGCTAAGTACGCCCGCAGAAATAAATATGAAGAAGAACAACCATATGTTCCCCCACTTGATCTTCCTTGGCTTTACCTCGTGCTGGGGAATACGCTTCCGGCTAAGATTGGTAGCAGCGCCGCTAAGGAGAATCAGCGCCGGAAAGATCCACGGGTATTGGAAGAACGAATAGGTAAGTGCTGTGCACAACAGCATAATCACCCAGGTGATGGTGTTGCGTACCGATTTATTGAAAACCGCCACCGATGCGTACGCAAGGAAGCCGATGGCCATCGCCGGAATGTATTTGAAGATGTCGGACCGCACGGCGCCCTTATCTATATAGGGAAGCAGGAACGAGAGCGCACCCATCAGGATGCAGGCGGGAAGGATCCATACGAGCAAGGTCAACACCGCGAGCACAATGCCGCCCCGCTTGTACCCGATCAGCGTGAGCGTTTGCGTGGACGACGCGCCCGGAAGCAGGTTGCAGAACGCGTTATATTCCAGCAGTTCCTCTTCGGTAACGTAGGGCGTTTGCCGCACAAACGTTTTCAGCATCATAGCCACGTGCGCCTGCGGCCCGCCCACAGCAGTGAGCGCGTGGAGGAACACCGCTTTAAGAAAAGGAACATGGCGCAGCAACATCAAAGGCTAAATTAACGAAAAGGGCTAAGTATCTTTCCCATACAAACTACACTATGGCCCGAACCCTCCTGCTGTTTTTGGTTTCCACGATTTCCACGAACACCATGGCACAGCAACGCACCAACCCCGCCATCGAAACAGGAGCGAACCGGATCGAACAGCAATGCATTTCGTGGCGCCAAACCCTGCACGCTTATCCGGAACTGGGGAACCGCGAAACAAACACGGCGCGCTTCATTGCCGCCCAGCTGCGCGCAAGCGGCCTCGAAGTGCAGGAAGGCATTGCCCACACGGGCGTTGTAGCAATACTGCGGGGTGGAAAGCCGGGTGCCGTGGTGGGCCTGCGCGCAGACATGGACGCCCTACCGGTAACCGAACGCACACCGGTTCCGTTTGCATCGAAAGCCAGGACGAACTACAACGGACAGGAAGTGGGTGTGATGCATGCGTGTGGCCACGACAGCCACGTGGCCATGCTGTTGGCTGTGGCCCATGTGCTGAGCGGAATAAAAAAAGAATTGCCCGGCACCGTGAAATTCATCTTCCAGCCTGCGGAAGAAGGTGCCCCTGCCGGTGAGGAAGGCGGCGCTGCGCTGATGATCAAAGAAGGCGTGCTGGAAAACCCGAAAGTGGACGCCTTGTTCGGACTGCACATCAACGCGCAAACTCCGGCAGGCACCATCAAGTATCGCCCCGAGGGAATGATGGCCGCTGCCGACTGGTTTCACATCACCATTAAAGGAAAACAATCACACGGCGCACAACCCTGGATGGGCATCGACCCGGTAGTGATCGGAGCACAAATCATTAATGGACTGCAAACGATCGTTAGCCGCCAATCGGAGCTAACAAAAAATGCCGTGGTGATCTCCACTACGATGGTGCAGGCTGGTGTGCGCGAGAACATCATACCCGAGCAGGTAACACTGAGCGGAACGATCCGTACACTCGACAAAGAGATGCAGCAGGATGTGCTACAACGGGTGGTGCGCACAGCGGAGCATATCGCTGAAGCATCTGGTGCCACGGCCACAGTGACGTTCGAACACAAAACACTGGTCACCTACAACGATCCGAAACTGACCGAGCAAATGCTGCCTTCGTTGCGAAAAGCGTCCGGCGACGTGCAATTAATGGAAGCTGTAACAGGCGCAGAAGACTTCTCCTTCTTTAATGAAAAGGTGCCTTCCTTGTTCTTCTACGTTGGCGGCATGACACCAGGCACAGACCCGAAGACAACCGCCGCGCATCACACGCCCGACTTCTTCATCGATGAAACCGGATTCAAAACGGGAATAAAAGCATTCGCATACCTGGTAACCGACTACCTGCAGCAGGCAGCGCGGGGGCGCTGATTATTTGAACAGCTGGTAAGCAAGCAGGCTCATGAAATACGCAATGGCAGTCATGTAGGTAAACTGTATCGCTGGCCACTTCCATGATTTCGTTTCGCGTCGCACAACGGCAAGCGTGCTCATGCATTGCATGGCGAATACGTAAAAGATCATCAGCGAAAGACCTGTTGCAAGCGTGAAGAGCGGGGTGCCATCTTCCTTCTTCGCATCGCGCAGCTTCTGGCTCAGGCGCACGCCTTCATCATCTTCACCAACACTGTACAGCGTAGCCATCGTGCCTACAAACACTTCACGCGCAGCAAACGAAGTGATGAGTGAAATGCCAATACGCCAGTCGTAACCAAGCGGTTTGATGGCCGGCTCGATGGCCTTTCCGAGAATGCCGGCATAGGATGCTTCCAGCTTCCCTGCTTTGTAACGCGTGTGGATCTCGTCGGGGCTGAAGCGTTGCTCCTGTACTTCCCGCACACGATTGGCTTCCACCGCTTCCATTCTTTTGGACGGTCCGAAAGAACTCAGTGCCCATAGCAGCAGGCTGATCACCATGATGACGCGGCCTGCTTCCATTACAAACACGCGCGCCTTTTGCACCATCGTGGTGCCCACGTTTTGCCAGCGTGGTGCGCGGTAGATGGGCAGTTCGAGAATGAAGAAACTTTTCTCGTTGATGCGAATGAATTGCTTGGCCACCCACGAAACAAATAGCGCCATCACAAGGCCAAGCAGGTACAGACCCATCATCACCAAACCCTGGAGGCTGACGAAACCAAGGTAGTAGGTGTTGGGAATGACGAGGCCAATGAGAATGACATAAACAGGAAGTCGTGCCGAGCACGATATAAGCGGCGTAACGAGAATGGTAAGCAAGCGCTCCTTTCGATTTTCGATTGCGCGTGCGCTCATGATGGCGGGTACGGCACAGGCAAAGCCGGAGATCAGCGGCATCACGCTCTTTCCGTTGAGT
The DNA here is from genome assembly GCA_004173235.1 of Chitinophagaceae bacterium. Classification (GTDB taxonomy): domain Bacteria; phylum Bacteroidota; class Bacteroidia; order Chitinophagales; family Chitinophagaceae; genus Flavisolibacter. The sequence goes on from SEAC01000019.1 coordinate 60,494, forward strand.
CCAACGCTGCGCATCAACCGGTCGGTAAGAAAAGAAATGCGTGCCATATAGCCGGTGTCTTCCAACAAGGTGATGAGCCCGAAGAGGATCATGATCTGCGGCACGAATACCACGATACCGCCCAGGCCGGCAACAACACCGTTGATGAGCAGGTCGCTGAACCATCCTTCGGGCAGCACGCGCGCCAGCCATCCGCTGGTAGCGGCAAAGCCGGAGTCGATCCAATCCATCGGGTACTGCGCCAGTAGAAATACGGATTGGAAAAGCAGGAAAAGCACCGCGAGCAGTATGAGGTAGCCCCACTTGCGGTGGAGCAACAGGTTGTCGAGGCGATCGGTAAAGAGTGTTTGTTGTTTCGGGTCGGGCTCACTCACGGAAGCCTGCATCACATGCTTGATGCGCGTGTAACGTTGAAGGATCTCTGACGCCTGCGTGCGGGTGTGGTTGAACTGGTGCTTTTCTTCGATGCGCTCGATGCTATCCTGCACAGCAACGGGCAGGTTGAACTGCTCGTGGTTGATGAGGTAATGAATGGCGGAGTAATCGCTGATGTCGGGAAGCAAGGCCTGCACGTCGCTGATGGCCGCACCGGCAAGCTCGCGGTGATCGATAAAATCGCGGGCCGGCACCTTGTAAGCGTGGGAAGCACTCAGCTGCATCGCCTTCTTTAGTTGGGGGATGCCTTTGCCCTTGCGCGGGTTTACGGCGATAACGGGCACGCCGAGTTCCCGCTCCATTTCTGGGAGGTTGATCTCGATGCCCTTGCGGCGTGCGAGATCCACCATGGTGAGTGCGAGCACCACCGGCTTTCGGAGGTCGATAATCTGTGTACAGAAGAGCAGGTTGCGCTTGAGGTTCGAGGCATCAACCACCACCACAAACACGTCGGGCTGCACATCAGCATCCTGGCCAATGAGCACCCGGTAGCTCACCCATTCGTCGAGGCGCTTGGGGTAGAGACTATAGGTGCCTGGAAGGTCGATGATGGTAGCGGGAAATCCCTCGGAGAGCACGAGCGTGCCGCTCTTCTTCTCCATGGTGACGCCCGGGAAGTTGCCCACCTTCTGGTTGAGGCCGGTAAGGCAATTGAAGAGCGAACTTTTGCCGCTATTCGGGTTGCCTACAAGAGCAATATTTATGGTGCGTTGCGCCACGAGGCGCAAAGTTAGCGCCCACCATCCTGCCGGGCTTACGATATAGGAAGTTTTGCAAAGGTTTATTGCCCGCGAAAAGGTGGCGCCATCCCAACTGCACCTTACATTTGTTGCATCTCCTAAACTTTATCGAATGCGTCTTTTCCTGCTGCCTCTGTTGGTCGTTTTGTCGGCACCGGCCCTAGCTCAAAAAACAAAGAAGGAAGACGCCGAGCTTGCCGCAAACCTGCGGCGCCACGTGGTGTTCCTTACTTCCAACGAACTCGAAGGACGCCGCACCGGAACGGAAGGAGAGCGCCTGGCCTCCGAATACCTGATGCTGCAGTTCGGCAAAGCGGGCCTTCAGCAAAAAGGCTCCGATGGGTTCCTGCAAGCCTTCCCGGTGGCGGATGGACTGAAAGTGGAGGGAACGCAGCTGCGCGTGGACGGAAAAGACCTGCAGCTGAATACGGAGTACTTTCCGCTGGCCTGGAGCGGAAACGCACAGGTGCAGGGCAATCCGGCCATTGCATTGCAGGAGCACGACACACCCTGGTTCAAAGACATCAAAGACTTGCTCGAAGAAAATGCGCAGAACCCCCACTTCGACCTGCAGGATGCATTGCAAACGCTGGCAGCAACCGTGAAGAAGCGCGGAGCCACGGCACTGCTGCTGTATAATAGCTCCGGCATCGACGACAAACTGGCCTTCGAACCCAAGGACCGCCGCCCGCGCGTAGACATCCCCGTGTTGTACATAAGGAAAGAGGCTTTTGCCAAATACCTTCCCAACGAAAGCGGCTCGCACGCCATCACACTGGTGACGCAGGTGCGCGCACAAACACGCGAAGGACACAACGTGGTAGGATACCTCGACAACGGCGCCGCCCACACCATCGTCATCGGTGCGCACTTCGATCACCTGGGCCATGGCGAAGACGGCAACTCGCGCTTCACCGGCGACTCGGCACTGGTGCATCATGGCGCCGACGACAATGCCAGCGGCACTGCGGCACTGATCGAGCTCGCACGCCTGCTCAAGGCTTCGAAGTATAAAGGCAACAACTACCTGTTCATCGGGTTTTCCGGAGAAGAGCTCGGATTGTATGGCTCCAAATATTTCGTGGATCATCCTACCGTTGACCTGTCGAAAGTGAACTACATGATCAACCTCGATATGGTAGGACGACTGAACGACTCGACACACGCACTGACCGTTGGCGGCTACGGCACCTCACCCACCTGGGGCGAGCTGTATGGCATCACCGGCAAGAAAGCACTGTATGGTGGAAACCTCACTTACCGCTTTGACAGCAGCGGCACCGGTCCGAGCGACCATACGTCATTTTACCGAAAAGACATCCCGGTGCTTTTCTACTTCACCGGGCTTCACAGCGACTATCACAAACCCGGCGACGTTGCCGACAAGATCAATTATGCGGGAGAGGTACAGGTGTTGCGCCATATACTGAGCATCATTCAAAAAACGGATGCGTCGGGTAAGATCGGTTTTAGTAAAACGCGCGAGGTGAGCATGAGCAACACACGCTTCAGCGTAACGATGGGCATCATGCCGGACTACACCTATCCTGGAGCAGGACTGCGCATAGATGGCTTGAGCAACGACCGGCCCGCACAAAAAGCCGGACTGCTTGCCGGCGACGTCATCACCGCGCTTGGCCCGCATAAAGTAACCTCTGTGGAAACATATATGGCTGCACTCGGCCAATTCAAAAAAGGCGACAGCACCGAAGTGACCTACCAGCGCAATGGCCAGGAAGCGAAAACCACCGTACAATTTTAAAGAAGCGCAATGGCACAGATGAAGCTGGTATTGGACCATAGAGAAATGACGGATAGCTTCTTTGAAGACACCCGCCTGCTGGGCATCATGGCACCCATCAAAGACTACAGCTTTTGCTGGCATATCAACCAGGCGATGGGCGTGGACTTTCGCATCAACAACGAGATCGAGATACAACTGAAGCGCAAGAACCGCGACTACTTCTTCACGGTTTTCGAATACACGCAACCCAACACAAGCCTCACGCACTATCTCTACAACAACCAGTATGATGGCGAGTACCTCCTCCCCGAGTTTCGTCACCTCGACTTCCTGTGGCTCTTCAAAGGCGATCCGGTGAGCGATGATGAAATGGATACGGTGATGCAAACCATCCGCGGCATCAAGAGCGTGCAGCTGGTGGTGGAGATGACGAACGAGCAGATCAAGAACAAGGAACACCTCGTTTTTTGATGTTGGAATCAAAAAGAATGAACTATGTGGGCCGAGCAGGATGGAAAGTTATACCGGAAGATCACCTTTAAAGATTTCAGTGAAGCGTTCGCGTTCATGACACGCGTGGCCCTGGTTGCCGAAACGCAGGAGCATCACCCGAAGTGGACGAACGTGTGGAACACCGTAGAGATCTGGCTTTCGACGCACGATGCCGGAAACGTAGTGACCGACAAGGATCGCAAATTGGCTGCCGCCATCGACAAACTGATATGAGTGCGCGGACGGTTTTGATGGTGCGTCCGGCAGCGTTTCGGTTCAACGAAGAAACGGCGGTGAATAATCATTTTCAAAAGGGTTCCCGTATTTCTACGGAAGAAGCACAGGCCGTCGCAAAAGCCGAGTTCGACGCGGTTGTTGTACAGTTGCAGGCAGCAGGCGTGCAGGTGCTGGTGGTTGAAGACAGCACCGAACCGGTGAAGCCCGATGCGATCTTTCCGAACAACTGGCTCAGTACAACGGAAGACGGCCGCATTCACCTCTACCCGCTCTTCGCCGCCAACCGGCGCCCCGAGCGACGAACGGGCATCATCACGCTATTGGAACGCTTCTTTGAAGTGCAGCGCGTGAACGACTGGTCATTCCTCGAACAACAGGATCTATTCCTGGAAGGCACGGGCTCCATGGTGCTGGATCATGTGGGACGCACCGCTTTCGCCGCAATCTCGCCGCGCACTTCGCGCGAAGCGCTGATGCTCGTGGCAGGCGCTTTGGGTTATGATGCATTTCCATTCGATGCACAGGACGCACAAGGCCGCGCGATATACCATACCAACGTTTTACTGAGCATCGGCGACCGCTTTGCTTTAGGATGCGGCGAGGCTTTCGTCAATAACAAAGAATTGGAGGAAGTGCGCGCCCGGCTGCAATACAGCGGCCACGAGTGGATCGACATCACCTTTGCCGAGATGGAAGCATTTGGCGCAAACCTGCTGCAATTGCAAAGTGCGGACGGACGCAGGCTGATCGCACTGAGCCAAACTGCGCTGGAAGCCTACCGGCCTGCAACGCTCCGACAGCTGGAAAAACACGGCACGCTGATTCCGCTGTCAGTTCCTACCATTGAAAGCGTAAACGGCGGCAGCGTGCGCTGTATGCTGTGCGAGATCTTTCTCGAGCCTAAGGCAACACCTGCAGGCGCTTTTCCCCTGCCGCAGTAAATCGTCCTACCGGTTCGGAATGCAATCCTTCCTGCGCCAGCAGGGCCTGCACCCCGGCCGCCCCTGCAGACTCTACTGCAATGAGCAAACCTCCGTTGGTTTGCGGATCGGGAAGCAGGTTGAACGCCTCAAGCACGTTGACCCCTTTGGCAAAAGCCACATTTTTATTGTAGCTGTTCCAGTTGCGAAACGTAGCATCCGGAAGCGTGCGCTGCTGCAGGTAGGTAGCGAGCCCATCGATCTTCGGCAGCTTGCCATATTCGATTTCCGCACCCAGGCCCGAACCTTCCGCCATTTCCAGCAAGTGACCGATCAGACCGAAGCCGGTGACATCGGTGAGCGCATGCACCCCATCCATCAAACCAAGCTGCGCGCCCACTTTGTTGAGCGACGTCATTTGCGCTATAAGCGGGGCGTAGTGCACTTCTTCAAGCAAACCACGTTTGAGGGCCGTAGCCAGTATACCCACACCGATGGGCCGCGTTAGAAAAAGCACGTCGCCTTCTTTCGCTGTGTTGTTTCGCTTGAGATGCTGCTGCTTTACGTGGCCCGTAACGGCAAGTCCGAAGATGGGTTCCGATGAATCGATGGTGTGCCCGCCGGCAAGCGGAATGCCCGCTTCGCTACAGATGGCCCGGGCCCCGGAGAGCACTTGTTGCGCATCCGACACCGGCAACTTGTCTACCGGCCAGCCGAGAATGGCAATGGCCATCAGCGGCTTCCCTCCCATGGCATATACATCGCTGATGGCATTTGCAGAAGCGATGCGACCGAAGTCGAACGGATCATCCACAATAGGCACGAAAAAATCGGTGGTGGAGATAATCACTTCCTCGCCGTGCAGTTGCCATGCTGCTGCGTCATCGTTGCTGCCATGACCAACCAGCAACTGTGGAAAGCGGTCTTGCGCTGAACCCTGCAGGATCTCTTGCAGCACAGAAGGCGCGATCTTGCAGCCGCAGCCGCCACCTTTTGAAAATTGCGTGAGCTTAGGCGCTGCCTGTGGTGCTTCCATTATTGTTTTCGTTTGATGATGATGCGCGCATTGGTATTCAGGTCTGCGCTGAAATAAACATTGTATCGCTCGGCTCCATCGGTGACCACCAGCAGGCCGGTGTTCGGAGGAAGCGTGCCGAGGTTCTCCGCCATAAGCACCAGCTCGTAGTCGTTGCCGGCCGGAAGCTTGATGGTATGGCGCACGGCCTGTTCAGACAACTTCACGTTGCGGAGCAAAGGCTCACCGTTGAGCACAACGCTCACACTGTCGCCGTCTACAAGGCCATTATCGTACAGCGCAATCTGTATGCTGTCGCTGGCTACCGTCACGGTTTGCACGGTGTAGATCTGGCGCTCTGCAAAACTCAGCGTGGCCGGGCGTTGCGAAACGGGGTCTGTCTTCTTTGGAACGGGAACAGCGGCCACTGGAGCGGGTTGCGCCGGAATGAGCTTCGCCTCGCGCATGCGTGCAACGAGCGCCGACGACGTGCTGTCGCCGCGCTTGAGCAGCGATATCGTTCCGGTTACCGGGGCCCACTTGCGTGTGCGGTTGGTTTCCCATCTGCCCACGAGCGTGAAGCCCTGGCCATTGATTGGAAACACCGAGAGGCGACGAATGCCTTTGGCCGGCGGAGAAGGAAAGTTGTTTTCAATGAGGTCGTCTTCCTCGATGAAGAGCTTGTCGTCTTTTACGCGGCCGCGCACTTTTCGGAAGCCGAAATAGAACCGGTTGTCGAGCGTGAACGTGGTGTATGCGTGACCGCGAACCTTGTCGCCGTCCTGCGTGATGGCCAGTTCGTATTGCTGCGTAAGTTTCGTGGTATCGTTGTAAAGCGAGCCCACGTAGAGCCCCGACATATCCTGTGCCGATGCAGAGCCGAAACAAAACAGGAAGATGATGAGCAGGTGTTTCATGTTGCGGCTATAAGTTTAAGTGCGTTGTTGTTCGATACATCGGCGCAGCTGATGGTATGCACTAATTGTTCCCGCGCTGCCCGTTGCTCCAGGCCTTTCGCATAAAGCTTGTCGTAGTAGTGCAACAGGATGGAAAAGCAATCCGTAAACTGGCCCTCGTCCAGGAACTCAAGTGCCGCTTTTGCATGTTGCCCGCCGAGCCGGCGCGTGATGCGCACGATGGCTTCGCGGAGACGCTCTTTGTCGAGCACACCGTACTCTTCCACGAGGTGCTGCAGCCGCTGCGCGAAGGGAATGTCCACGAAGCTGATGGGCGCCTTTTGCAGGGTAGCCCACAGAGTGTGCGGTAGGTGCACCTGGCCGATGCGCTGGCTTTCATCTTCGATCCAGAGGCGTAAGCCGCCGGCGCTGAGGCGTGAGCGGGCAACGTCGAGTTGAAGTGCCAGCAGGTTTTCGAACTGCTCCTGCGTGGGTTGCGCGGGCATACCGATGCTACCGAATGCGGAACCTTTGTGGCGGGCCAGCCCCTCGAGGTCAATCACCTGTTCGCCTTCCAATTGCAGGCGATGCAACAACTCGGTTTTACCTGCGCCCGTAAATCCACCCACGATTCGAAAAGGATATTCTTTCCCAAACTGTTCAAGCGCCCAGTTGCGAAACGCCTTGTAGCCACCTTCGAGCACGTGGACGTCAAAGCCATAGAGGCCAAGCAGCCAGGCAACAGCACCGCTGCGCATACCGCCGCGCCAGCAATAGAGGCAAATGGATGTAGTGTTGTCGAGCCCCTGCCTGCGCAGCGCGCGTTCAACGCTTTCCACCATCGTACGCATCTGCGGACCAAATGCATCGAGGCCGATTTTGATGGCGTGCTCGCGGCTTACCTGCTTGTACGCCGTGCCCACCTGCGCGCGTTGCTCGTCGTTGAAAAGGGGAAGGTTTACTGCGCCGGGCATCCGCGCGTGGGCATATTCGCCGGGAGAGCGAACATCGTAGAGAAGCGCTCCCCGCGAGCGTTCGAGAAAGTCGGCGATGGGATGGCGATGGATGGGCACGCGGCAAATATCGTGAACCGTGAGCCGTGCGCCGTGAACAGCTTCGCAAAAAAAACTCTGGCCGTCTATATCGACTGACTGCACTGACGGCTAACGGCTGACGGCTCACGAAAAAGCCCCTCACAGGAGGGGCCTTCGTTGGTTAAGGGTGAAGCGCGTTAGTCCGTTTTGACCTTTCCGCTTTGGGCATCATACTTTACTTTCTCGCCTGTCTGCTTGTCTTTGATCTTGATGTCGCCGTCCTTGCTCGTCTTTACTTTCACATCATCGTCCTTGATCTTGTTGCCGTTGTCCTTCACCTTTACTTGTCCGTTTGCATCTGTTGTAGTTGTTGCCGTATCAGCATTCATGTAACGCTGATCGTCTTCAGACCAACGCTCGTCGTAGTTAAGCCAGTTGTTGTCCGAAGAGCTCTTGTATTTCAGCGACGCACCGTCCATGCGGGCTTCACCTACCTGGCTCCAGTTGTCGTTGTCTGCGCCATACACCCACCAGGTGCGGCGGTCTACATAACGCCACACCGGCTGGTTGGTCTCTTCGTTTACTGCGCGGTGCGTGGTCACATCGTACCGAACGCGGATGGGCTTACCCGTTCGGGCGTCGAGGATGTTGCCTGCTTCGCTGTTCACGCGGAAGCTGTCTGCCAGGGCAGCATAATTACCTGTGGAAGCCGTTTCGGTGGTTGTGGTTGTGGTGGTGACTGCGGTCGTGTCGGTAGTGCCGTCGTTGGTGTTATTGCCATTGCAGGCGCCCAGCACAGCCGTGATGGTTACGAGGCTCAGCCATTTGATTTGTTTCATCTTTTTTTCGTTTGATTCAAACAACATCTTGCAAAAATGATTCCGGCCGGGGTAGATGGGGCGACGACTCCACAGCCTAAGCACGGCGGCGGCATAAAAAAAGTCCTCCCGGTGGGGAGGACTGACTGTATTCTTTTACGCTGAAGGTTATCGTTTTTTTCCTTTCGAAGCCGATGAAGCAACAGGGCTTCAACCGTTCATGGATGCGAGGAATTCCTCGTTGCTCTTTGTACCGCGCATGCGGCGGAGGAGCTCGTTCATCGCTTCTTCAGGATTCATATCGTTGAGGTACACACGCAGCAGGTTCATGCGCTGCAGCACGTCGCGCTCCAGCAGCAGGTCGTCGCGGCGGGTAGACGAACCCACAAGGTCGATAGCGGGGAAAATGCGCTTGTTGGCCAGGCGGCGATCGAGCGAAAGTTCCATGTTGCCGGTGCCCTTGAATTCTTCAAAGATCACCTCGTCCATTTTGGAACCGGTGTCGATGAGCGCGGTGGCGAGGATGGTAAGCGAGCCACCGTTCTCAATTTTACGGGCAGCACCGAAGAACTGCTTCGGCTTCTGCATCGCGTTGGCTTCCACACCACCCGACAACACTTTACCCGACGACGGAGCAACCGTGTTGTGCGCGCGGGCAAGACGCGTGATGGAATCGAGGAGGATCACCACATCGTGGCCGCATTCCACGAGGCGCTTGGCTTTGTGCAGCGCAACGGTAGAAACCTTCACGTGCTTTTCGGCCGGCTCGTCGAATGTGGATGCGATCACCTCGGCACGCACCGAACGTTCCATGTCGGTCACTTCCTCGGGGCGCTCGTCGATGAGCACTACCATGAGGTATACCTCGGGGTGGTTGGCAGCGATGGCGTTGGCAACTTCTTTCAGCAACACCGTTTTACCCACCTTGGGCTGGGCAACGATGAGTCCGCGCTGGCCTTTACCGATGGGCGTAAACAGGTCCATAATGCGCGTGCTGTAGCCATTGGGAGCCGAGAAGAGGTTGAGCTTTTCAAACGGGAACAGCGGCGTGAGGTATTCGAAGGGAACGCGGTCGCGCACATCTTCGGGGCTCTTGCCGTTGATGGTTTCCACTTTCAGCAATGCGAAGTACTTCTCCCCTTCTTTGGGCGGGCGCACAGTGCCATACACAGTATCGCCCGGCTTGATGCCGAACAGCTTGATCTGCGAAGGAGATACGTATACGTCGTCGGGAGAAGAGAGGTAGTTGTAATCGGAAGAGCGCAGGAAGCCATAGCCGTCGGGCATCATTTCAAGAACGCCTTCGCCAATGATTTGTGCATCGAACTCTACATTGAAGGCATTGCCCCGCTCTGCTTTCTGAAAGAACTTGTTGATGTTGGGTGCAGAGATCATGCGCTCAGGGATCTGCACGTCGGATCCGGGTTGCGGCTGCTGTGGCTGCTGACCCTGCTGTTGCGGTTGTTGCTGGGGCTGCTGTGGTTGTTGTTGATTTTGTTGCTGCGGTTGCTGTTGTTGGTTCTGCTGCTGGCTGGCTTCCGGAGCCTGGGCCTGTGCAATGGCCGCTTCGGTTTCCATGGGCAGCTCCGACTGGCCGCTGTTCTGCGCGTCGTTCTTGCGGGGGCGGCCACGCTTGGGGCGCTCGGCATTTTGCGGGCGGTCGGCCTGGCCGGCACTGCGCTCGTTCAATGTGCGCTCATTTGGCGTACGCTCGTTCGGCGTGCGCTCGGCGCGCTGTTCTTCTTTTTTGGGGGCTGCGGCGGCAACGGGTGCCGGGCGTTCCTGCGCCGGCATTTTGCGCTCGGCAGCGTCGGGGCGTGCGCCGCGTCGTGCGGGCTTCTTCGGTCCGGCTGCTTCGGGTTGTTCGGCAGCGTCATCATTTTCCGAAGACGTGTCTTCAACGATGGCCTCTTCTGTGGAGTTGGCGGTAGAAGCTTTTACGATGCGCGTGCGGCGCTGCGGTTGGCCTTTGGCGGAGTCGCCTTTGGCTGCGGGACCGGCGGTGAGCGCCTGCTTATCGAGAATTTTATAAATCAGGTCCTGCTTACTCAGCTTACGGGAGTTGTCGATTTTTAAACGTTCGGCAACATCCAGCAATTCAGGAACGAGCATGTCGTTCAACTGCAAAATATCGTACATACGAAGGCTTGAATTTTAATCAGCACGGCTAAAGCAACCGATGGCGTGAATGATTTCTTTTGATGGTTTGAAGTGGAATACCTGTGAAAAATACTGGTGTCGGGAGGGTTGCAGGAAGGACTCCTAACGGGATTCCGATGCAATTTTACTGCGAAAACAGGTAATCTAAAAAATTATTTACCGCGCACGTGTTGGGGAAAAGCCAAAACGTGAATCGTCGATCGTGAATCGTGAGCCGCAAAGCGCGGCAAAAAACCGGATGCGGCTAACATCCGTTTTCCAGGTTCCGGCGAAGCATTCACGATTGACGATTCACGATTCACGAGTCAGATCAGTCCTGCCTTTTCCGAAATCTCCATCATCCGGTCGAGCGACTTCTTCGCCTGGAGGCGGAGCGCTTCGTCCATGATGATCTCCGGCTGCTCGTATTGCATGCACAGGTACACCTTCTCGAGGGTGTTGCGCTTCATGTGGGGGCAATCGTTGCATGCGCAGTGATTGTCGGGTGGCGCGGGGATGAGCGTCGCCGAAGGTGCCTGTTTGGCCATTTGGTGCAGAATGCCGGCCTCCGTGGCCACAATGAAGGTCTGGTGCCCACTCGTCTTCACATAGGCCAGCAATTGCGTCGTAGAGCCTACGAAGTCGGCAACGCGCAGCACGGGCTCCTCGCATTCGGGGTGCGCAATCACTTTTGCCTCGGGGTGACGCACCTTGAGGCGGGTGATCTTTTCGAGCGAGAAGATCTCGTGCACCATGCAGGCGCCGTTCCACAGCAGCATGTCACGGCCCGTGGTGCGGTTGATCCAGCCACCCAGGTTCTTATCGGGGGCAAAGATGATCTTCTGGTCTTTTGGGAAAGACTCCACGATCACCTTGGCGTTGCTCGACGTGCAGATGACGTCGGTGAGCGCCTTGATGCCCGCACTGCAGTTGATGTAGGAAATCACCACGTGGTCGGGGTGCTGCTCGCGGAAGGTCTTGAACAGCGCGGGCGGGCAGCCTTCGCTGAGCGAGCAGCCTGCCTTGAGGTCGGGGATGACGACCTTCTTCGAAGGATTGAGGATCTTGGCTGTTTCGGCCATGAAGTGTACGCCGGCAAACACGATCATGTCGGCATCCGTCTTGGCGGCGGCCTGGGCGAGGCCCAGCGAGTCGCCGATGTAATCCGCGATATCCTGGATGTCGGGCTCCTGGTACAGGTGGGCGAGCACGACGGCATTCTTTTCTTTTTTCAGTCGTTCGATCTCGGCAAAGAGGTCGAGCGTTGGATCGATGGGCGCGTCGATAAAACCTTTTTCCAAAAGTTCGTTTTCCTGTGCTATCAACATTTCCTTCGGCATATAATAACTTGTATTAAATACTATTTATTTATAGAAACCCTATTACTACTAGGGCTGTGGATTTGGGGATAACGCATCAGCCTTTTTTCAACGTAGCAAAAACTGAGCAGTTATACAGCGCTTTCCACGGTTTATCCCCAGCAAAAATACCGACCGGCGGATGCCGGCGCCCATTTTTCACCATCATGTGAATAGAGGGCTGTGAAAATCGTTTGCGACATATGGTCCTTTTCCATGTTGTGAATGAAAGCGGTATAAAATGCGGATAACCCACACGCGGAACCTCAGCCGCCCCCAATGGCTGAGTTGTACCCGATGCGTACACGTTTCACTCACCCGTTCCACGGGGGTTATGCCCCGGTTTTCCACTGTTATCCACAGGAGATAATGTGCGATTGGAGTGTGGAAATGCGAGGGGTGCACTACGAAATCCGGCCGCCTTCGGCGGAGTGAGGGAAGGAACGCAGGTGTCGCCGTTGGCGTTTCGCTGATTCGATAAGATCATTATGATTTGCTTCCGCGCGAAAACACTAATCAGCGCTAATCATATAAATCATAGATGATCAGCTTTCTTTCCCGCTCTGCGCAAGGCTGCCTCGAAACTTCGGAAAGCCTGCTTTCTCCTCGGGAATGCCTGAAAATCGGCCCGTATGGCGGTTTTCCACAATTTGTTGATAACCCCCCAAACCCCTATTTTTGCCCACTTATATAAATAAATACCGAAACTCCACCTATGTCAGTCATTCAGAACATCAGGGACAAGTACGCACGTGTGATGGTTATTCTCATTGCGGTGTCCCTTATCGGCTTCATCCTTATGGATGCGTTCTCGAGCCGCAGCAATCTCTTTAGCGGAAACACCACTACCGTTGGTAAGGTGAACGGTAAGAAGATCGAATACGTCGACTTTGAGAAAAAGATCAAGCTGCAGGAAGAGCAGTACAAAGCCCAGGGCTACGACATGGGCGAAGCCGGCCGCCAGAACCTTATCGAAGGCGTTTGGAATGCCGAGGTGACCGAGGCGCTCCTGGCCGACCAGTATAAGAAGCTGGGGATCCAGGTGAGCAACAAGGAGTTGAACGACTACCTTTTCGGTGCGAACCCTCCGCAGGACCTGCGCCAGCGCTTCACCGACTCAACCGGTCAATACAATGGCGCCGCTGCCATGCAGGCCGTCAACCAGATCCGCAACAGCAAGCGCCCCGAGGACGCGGCCAGCCGCCAGCAGCTGGTGAGCTACTTTGAAGGAATGCGCAGCCAGCGCGCCATGGAGAAGTACATGTCGCTGCTCAACAACGCGATCTACCTCCCCAAGTGGATGGTGGAAAAGCAAACCGCCGACAAAGCGCTCATTGCCCGCACCTCTTTTGTAGGCATACCTTATACATCGGTATCCGACAGCTCCGTTACCGTGAGCGATTCGGAGATCGACCAGTACATCAAAAGCCACCGCAACGAATTCGAGCAAAAAGAAGAGACCCGCAGCATTTCGTTCGTGGTGTTCCCTACCGTGCCTTCGCAGGAAGACAGTGCCGAAGCACGCACCAACCTGCTGACGCTGAAAGCCGGATTTGATACTACCAAAGACATGGAGCGCTACCTGGCTGTCAACAACAGCACGCTTCCTTATTATGATGGTCTCATCAACAAGACCGCTATACAGCAGGCCAACAAAGATTCGATCCTGAATGCAGGCGTCGGCGTTACCTACGGACCTTACCTCGATGTGGCGCAGCGCGGCGCCTTCTGGGTTCTGTCGCGCGTGATCGACGCCCGCCCCATCCCCGACTCGGTTACCGTTCGCCACATCCTCATCGGCACCGTTCGCCGCGACCCGCAAAGCGGCCAGCAGGTTCCGGTGCGCGACGACAGCACCGCCCGCCACCTCGCCGACTCCGTTCGTGCGCTGCTGGCTTCCGGCCAGTCGTTCGACAGCCTCGTTGCCCGCTACTCCGACGACGATGGCAGCAAGACCAAGGGCGGCGTGTACGAGAACATCGCGGCCAATGGCCAGATGGTTGGCCCCTTCAGCGACTTCGCATTCACACACGGCGTGGGTGAAGTAGGCATCGTGAAGACCGACTTCGGTTACCACATCATGGAAGTGCGTTCTATGAAAGGTTCTTCCATGGGCTATAAAGTGGCTTATTTGGCCCGTCCTATCGACATCAGCTCCAACACCGAGAACGCCGCCAACACGGCAGCCTCGCAGTTTGCCGCCGATAGCCGCAGCCTCGAAAGCTTCAACCAGAACTTCGATAAGAACCTCCGTCCGAAAGGCCTCAACCGCCAGACCGCCGACCTCCGCCCGCTGGATTTCAACATCCAGGGTGCCGGCACTTCGCGCGAGCTGGTGCGTGATGCCTTCAAGGCCGACAAGGGTGATGTGCTGCAGGTGCAGCGTCTTACCAACGGTTACATCGTCGCCGTCGTTACCGCGGTGAACCCCGCCGGTGTTCAGTCGGTAGCGCAGGCCCGCGCCGTTGTAGAGCCCGTGCTGAAGAACAAGAAAAAGGCTGCCGTCATCAAAAAGAACATCGGTGCGGTTACAACCCTCGAGGCTGTATCCGGCAAGGTGAACGTGCCCCTGGCTACTGCCGACAGCATTCACTTCGATGGCAATAATGCCAACCTTGGATTCGAATACAAAGTGATCGGCGCTTCGTTCAACCCCGCCAACAAAGGCAAGGTGGTTACCGAGCCTATCGAAGGCCAGTCGGGTGTGTTCGTGATCCGTGTAGAAGATATCTCGGCCACTTCGGTAGAAGCCGCCACCATCGACCAGCAGCGCGCCGTTCTTACGCAGGACGCCCGCCAGCGTGCCCAGCAGTCGAACCCCATCGAGGCGCTCAAGAAAGCGGCTTCTGTTAAAGACTATCGCGCGAAGTTCTTCTAAGCGTTAAAATTTCGGTATCGAAAAGGCCCTCCAGTAACTTTGGAGGGCCTTTTTACTGAAATAAGGAAACGCACAATGCTCAACGCACAATATTCAATTTTCAAGGACAGAAGAATGGCGATGGCGATTTGAGCATTGAAAATTGAGCATTGAAAATTGAATATTCATTATGCCTGAAGCATCTTCAAATACCCCCCCGCCGCTCGTAAATAAAGTCGCCGCCGCGGGCCTTCTTTCCCTCGACCTGGAGCAGTTTCTCCCGCAGGCGCCTGTTGCCGTTTTCGACCTGAAGGATCACCTTTTCATGGGCCTCATCTTGAAAGAGAAGGATTTTCGCGAGGCACTGAAAGCGAAGGATTGGAGTGCGTTTGAAGGCAAGTACGTGGCCATCACCTGCAGCGTGGATGCCATCATTCCGGTGTGGGCCTACATGCTGGCGGCAAGCTACCTGCAGCCTGTTGCGCGCGAAGTGTTGGTGGGCACTGAGGAGGAGTTGCAGAAGCACATCATCTTGAAAAACATCGACGCGGTGAACGCCGCGGAATATGAAGGGCAGCGCGTGGTGGTAAAAGGTTGCGGCGATGTAGCCATCGAGCCCTATGCCTATGCGGCCATCACGCAAAAGTTATTGCCCGTAGCCAAAAGCGTGATGTATGGCGAGCCGTGCAGCACCGTCCCCGTTTATAAAAAACGCCCGTAGAGACGCACCATGTGCGTCTCCGCGCGCAGCGCGTTCGAAACGCGCGCAGCGCGGGAGATGCATGTGATGGGCAAGAGACGGATGTAATGCGTAAGAGACGCATATAATGCGTCTGGACGGATCATCCCTTCAGCGGATTGTTCCGGATATAATTCCGCACAATTTCAATTTCCCTTTCTGTGTGAAGGATGCGATCGTAAAAGCGCGGGTGCCAGGCGAATGCGATCCCATCCTTTTTCGCGAAAGATGTGACGGCTCCTTTGTAATTGCGGATCACTGAGCCCAGGTTGCATGATTGCGGGCCGAAGGCATTGCCTGCTTTGCCTGCAATGCGGTGATCATCGAAGTGGAGGATTCCGTGCACGTGATTCGGCATCAGGATGAATTCATCGGTGCGGACGAAAGGGAAATGCTGCGGAATTTTGTTCCAATAGTCCTCGGCAATTATCCCAATCGGCTCTTTCTGCAACCGGTGGTTTTTCAGTTCGCCAAAAAAGCGACGCATGTCTTTCGTGCAGATGGTTACGAAATAGACACGGGTGCCTCCATAATCGTGATTCTTTTTCGCGCACTTTCAATTCTATACTTGCTGCGGAACAAACTGCACATGGATTCTTTTTTCAAATATTGCCGCGGCAGCTACGCTCATCCATGGGAAAACGAACAGATTTTTTTGCTTTTTTCCCCACCCGTTCAGACGCATCATATGCGTCTCAAAAAACGCACATGCTGCGATTGGAGACGCAGATGCGGGCACGGGATCGTTCTTTTGGAGACGCGCAATTCGGGCACGGGATCGTTATTTTGGAGACGCACATGGTGCGTCTCTACTAGAACCAACCTCTCCGTCTGAAAACCCCGATCATCCACACCGGGATGAATAGCATCAGCGCAATGGAAATGAAGAAGCCCCATTTATTATGGATGAGGGGCACCTGCTCGAAATTCATCCCGAAGATGCCGCCGATGACGGTGGCGGGCGCCAGCAGGCAGGTTACCACGGCCATCACCTTCATCACTTCGTTCATCTTGAGGTTCACATTGTTGATGTACAGATCCTGCATCGACATCATCACGTCGCGATAGTTTTCGGAGAGATCGGCGGCCTGCACGATGTGGTCGTATACGTCTTTGAAATACTTGGTGGTGCGATCGTCGAGGAGCGGGCTTTCGGAGCGGATGATCGACGCGACGAGATCACGCACGGGCAGGATGTTGCGCTTGAGCACGATCAGCTCTTTGCGCAGTCGGTTGATGCCGGCCATGGCCACGGGCTTCGTGTTGCGCACCACTTCTTCCTCCACTTCCTCGATCTTTTCGCCGAGGCGCTCCATCACCAGAAAGTAATTGTCTACGATGAGATCAAGAAGGCTGTAGCACAGGTAATCGGCAGGGCGCTGGCGCAACTTGCTATTGCTCATGCGAAGCCGCTCGCGCACGGGGTTGAACACGTCGCGCGCAGGGTCTTCCTGGAACGTGAGTACGAAGTCGCGCCCGAGGGCAATGCTCACCTGCTCCTGCTCCACCGCCGATTCGGCCTGGTTGAAATAAAGCATATTGAGCAGGCAGTACAACACGCCTTCCACTTCGTCCATCTTCGGTCGCTGGTTGCAGCTCAATATGTCCTCGGCCAGCAGTCCGTGAATGCCGAAATGTGCGCACACTTTCTCCACGTCCTCCTTGCG
The DNA here is from genome assembly GCA_004173235.1 of Chitinophagaceae bacterium. GTDB lineage: Bacteria > Bacteroidota > Bacteroidia > Chitinophagales > Chitinophagaceae > Flavisolibacter. The sequence continues at coordinate 77,585 of SEAC01000019.1, forward strand.
GATGCCGTCGATGTTGATCCACGAAATTTCGCCCACGCGGCGCTCTGTGAAAATATCTTCCACACGGCTGAAGCGGCGCTCTTCCATCATGTGCTCATTGTATGTGAACACAGAGATGATGATGTCGGTTACAGGCTTGCGGTCGTGCTCCACCGTGGGGTTCACCTGGAGGATCTCCTTCGTGCGCTCGGTGCCGAAGAGCATGTCGGGAAGAATGAAGCGGAGGTAGTCGCGGGGAGCCATGGCGGAAAATGAATGTCGAATATCGAACAAGCAATCGAGAATATCGAAGTTAGCGCTACCGCCTCTTCATTAACCGCCTGGCCAGCTTGAGCGGACGAGCCTTCGCAATTCACCATTCGTTATTGATTATTCGATATTCCTTCTCGCTTTCTCCAGGTCTTCCGGAGTGTTGATGTCCACGCCAATCGGCTCTGTGAGCGCCATGCGGAGGGGGATGCCATGTTCGAGAAAGCGAAGGCACTCGATCTTCTCTGCATTCTCGAGCGGCGTCACCGGCCACTTCGTGAACTGCAGCAGGGCGGACTTGCGGAAGGCATATACGCCGATGTGGCGGTAGTGCGGGATTGCGATGTCTGTGTTGCGCGGGTATGGCAACGGGCTGCGGCTGAAGAAGAGGGAGTTCCCTTGGAGGTCGGTGCACACTTTCACCACGTTGGGGTTGGCAAGGTCGTCGGCGTCTGTGATGCGGTCCATCAGCGAAGCCACCTGCACCTGCGGATCTTCAAAAAGCGCGAGCACCTTGCGCAGCGCAGCCGTGTTGATGAAAGGCGTGTCGCCCTGCACGTTCACCACGATGGCTACCTCGCGGCCCGCAACTGCTTCGGCAATGCGGTCGGTGCCGCTCTCGTGGTCGCTGCGCGTCATCACCACCGATCCACCGAATGATTCGATCTCGGCCCGGATCTCGGCCGAATCGGTGGCCACCAGCACTTCGTCGAAAAGCCCGGAAGACTGTGCAGCTTCGTAGGTGCGGCGGATGACGGTCTTATCGCCCAAAAGCTGCAGCAGCTTGCCTGGGAAGCGGGTGGCGGCGTAGCGGGCGGGGAGTACTGCGATGATCATGGGGGTAATGGGGTGATGGGGTAATGTGCTAATGGGAGAATGCCTGCCCGATAGAACAAAGCGAAGGCGGTACTGGTCGAAGATAGCAATCAGGCACGCTCAATTCGCCGGTCGAACCAAAGGGTGCCGAAGGGAAGGAACGCCGCAATGCCGCCGGTGAGCATTTTTCCAAACGACCACTTCAGGATCGGTTTTACGATGAGCAGGTGCAGGCAATACAATAGGAAAAGGATGCCGTGGATCCAACCAACATACTTCACCATCAGTGGCGCCCCCCAGATGTATTTGAGCGGCATCGCCACGAACAACAACAGGAGCCACGAAACAGCTTCGGCGTAGCCCAGCAGGTGAAGACGGCGAACGGCAGGATGTTGCATCAAAAGATTGGAGGTTGTTTTCAACGCGAAGGAAAGAAGAAAAGAAGTGCGGCACGAAGCAAGTCCAAAGTATTCTTCGCGTATATCTTTTTCACTTATATCCTTCGCGGTTTTAGGAGAACGAACTTCTTTTAAAATTCCTTCTGCGACCGGAAAGGCTGCTTCATCAGCATGCCGAAATTTTCGTCTTCTTCATTCGGATAGTAGCGGTCGAGCCCGTAGCGGATCTCTTTCGGATCGAGGGTGCGGAAGGTGCCGAACAGGCGGTCCCAAATGGAAAGCACCGCGCCATAGTTGGAGTCGGTGTAGGGCTGCTGCCAGTGGTGGTGCACCTTGTGCATGTTGGGCGACACGAGCACGTAGCTCAGCGCTTTGTCGAGCCGGCGCGGGAGCGAAATATTGGCGTGGGTAAACGCGGTGCTGAGCACCAGCAGCGTCTGGAAGATCATCACGGCATACATCGGCGCGCCCGATACAAGGATTCCGGCAAAAAAGAAAAGTCCGCGCAGCACGCTTTCCAGCGGGTGATGGCGCAGGCCCGTGGTTACATCCACGTTGTTGTCGGCGTGGTGCACCGTGTGGAAGCGCCACAGCAGCGCCAACTTGTGCTCCGTGAAATGCACGAGCCACCCCCCGAAAAAGTCGAGTACCAGAAAGGAGATCACGATCGTGGCAAGCATGCCCGCGCCGGTCCAGTACACGAGGCCGAAGCCCGCAGCTTTGCACCAATCGCTGAGCAATACGATGACCACCGCCAGGCCGGTATGGATGGCGAGGTGAATGAGCGTGAAGCCGAAGTTGACGCCAGCATGCCGAAGCTTGTTGCGCTTGTATTTAGGCTCCAGCAGCGGGATGGCGCCTTCAATGATCCAGAAAAGCAACAGCCCGCCCACGAGAAAAGCCAGCCGCTCCAGCGGACGCTTCTCCAGGTCGCCGAAATGATCGATGATCGCCTGCCACATGAACGAAAGGTACAACGTGAGCCCTGAACGGTGAACGGAAGACTTTACACCATTCTCGTAAATCAAGCTCCGTTTCCGAACGTGTGCTGACGGCTCACGGCTGACGGCTCACGTCATTAGTTCGTCCCCTGGTGGTGCAGCGTATCCAGCTCGAGCGTATCGGCGGGCATGGGTGCCGGGCCGGGCTCAACGGCGGCGCTGCGTTCAGCGCGAATGCGTGCGGCACTTTGCTCCGTGCTACGGTCGTCGAAGGTGCCGGACTTGCTGCAAGCGGCCAGCAAAAGGCAGCCCAGCAGGAATTTAGGTAAGGTGTGTTTCATGGTTAGACACTTTTGTGCACCCTCACCAATACAAGTTCTTTGCCATTCGCAATAAAAAAGGGGTTTCCTTAACGCAACCCGGCCGTGGAAAAGGCGGTGAAAAACGTACCTTTGCGCGCCCGGAGCGGCGCCTGAGGGCGCGTTCATTGGTTCATTAGTTTATTGGTTTATTGGTATTCGCGGCACCCACCGCTGCGTCTCTATCGTCAGGAAATCGAAAGCGCTACTAATAAACTACTTAACCAATAAACACATAAACCGCTCCGCTCCCGACTTATTATGATCAGTGTCAATAACGTCTCCCTCTCCTTTGGCAAACGCGTTCTCTTCGACGAAGTGAACATCACTTTTACCAAGGGCAATTGTTACGGAGTGATCGGTGCCAATGGTGCCGGCAAGTCAACGTTTCTCAAGATCCTTTCCGGCGAGATCGAACCCAACAAGGGTAAGGTCGATATCACTACCGGCGAGCGCATGGCGGTGCTGAAGCAAAACCAGTTTGCGTTCGACGAAGTGACCGTGCTCAACACCGTGCTCATGGGCCACGAAAAGATGTGGAAGGTGATGCACCAGAAGGACGCCATCTATGCCGATCCCGAAGCAACGGAAGATGACTACATGAAGGCGGGCGAGCTCGAAGCCGAATTTGGCGAGATGGGCGGCTACACTGCCGAAAGCGATGCGGCGACGCTGCTTTCCGAGCTCGGTGTGAAAGAAGAATTTCACCAATACCGGATGCAGGACATCGCCTCCAACGTAAAGGTGCGTGTGCTCCTCGCTCAGGCGCTTTTCGGCAACCCCGACATCTTGCTGCTTGACGAACCGACCAACGGCCTCGACATCGAAACCATCGGATGGCTCGAAAACTTCCTCGCCGATTACCAGAACATCGTACTCGTTGTGTCGCACGACCGTCACTTTCTCGACGCCGTGTGCACGCACGTGGCCGACGTGGACCGCGCCAAGATCAAAGTATTCTCCGGCAACTACACTTTCTGGTATGAAAGCTCGCAGCTGATGGCGCGCCAGCTTTCGGATAAAAACAAGAAGACGGAAGACAAGCGCGCTGCGCTCATCGAGTTCATTGCACGCTTCTCCGCCAACGCATCAAAATCGAAGCAGGCGACGTCGCGGAAAAAAGCGCTTGAAAAGCTCAATATCGAAGAGATCGAACCCTCCAACCGCCGCTACCCCGGCATCATCTTCCAGCCGCTGCGCGAAGTGGGCAACCAAATCCTCAACGTCGAAAACCTGTCTTCGTCGATCGAAGGCCGCAAGCTCTTCGACAAGGTTACCTTCTCCGTAAACAAAGGCGAAAAAATCGCCTTCCTCAGCAAGGATCCCGGTGCGGTTACGAATTTCTTCGAGATCATCAACGGAAACCTCCAGGCCAAAGGCGGCTCCTTCGAATGGGGCACCACCATCACCAAGGCCTACCTGCCGCTGGAGAACAACGAATTCTTCACCAACGGCCTAACCCTCATGGATTGGCTGCGCCAGTACGTGCCGCCGCACGTTACCGACGCCGACGAGCCTTTCCTGCGCGGCTTCCTCGGCAAAATGCTTTTCTCGGGCGACGACATCCAGAAAAAGACGAACGTGCTTTCGGGTGGTGAAAAAGTACGCTGCATGATCAGCCGGATGATGCTCCAGAACCCCAACCTCGTGGTGCTCGACCAGCCCACCAACCACCTCGACCTCGAAAGCATCCAGAGCTTCAACGAAGGCTGCCAGGCGTTCCCCGGCATTGTGCTGCTCACCTCGCATGACCACACCTTCCTGCAAACCGTGGCCACCCGCGTCATTGAACTGACGCCCACCGGCATCATCGACCGCCTGATGACCTTCGACGAGTATATGGAAGACAAGCGGGTGCAGGAGCTGCGCGCCGAGATGTATGGCAAGGCCGCTTACGCGTGATGAAGAAAAGAACCGACATAAAAAACCCTCGCATTGGCGAGGGTTTTTTCATTTGTTGGCGTTGCGTACCGCCTGGCGCCGGCCAGGCATATACTCAAGCAAAAGAAGCAAGGACAAGTTAAGTGCGAACAGGAGGACGGTAGCCGCTTCCAGTCCGTTCATGATTGCAAGCAATTTCATAGGTGGTAGTGTTTGGCGTGGCTAAAGTTAGTAGAACTTTATTTCCGGCAGGCGCAAGTTTCGCACATCTTTGTACCTGATGCTTTCCGACCATCTTTTGCGCATTCTTAAGTTCGGCCTCGTGGGCCTGCTGGGTATGGTCGTAGACTTTGGCATCACCTGGATCTTCAAGGAAAAGGTGCGCATCAACCGCTTCGTTGCCAACGCGTTGGGCTTCAGTTGCGCAGTGGTGCTCAACTTCCTTCTCAATCGCATCTGGACGTTCGGATCGCACGCCGCTAACATGGAAGGACAGCTGGTTCGCTTCATCGCCGTTTCGCTCGTGGGGCTGCTTCTCAACACCGCAATTGTGTATATCCTCAATCGCAGGAAGCTGAATTTCTACCTGAGCAAGGCCATCGCCATCGTGCTTGTTTTCTTTTGGAATTATAGCGCCAATGCGTTCTTCACGTTTGGCAGTTAGCACCCTATTGATCTGCACGATCCGTGTTATCAATGCGCTGCCCGTCCCTGCACGGGAATGACCGCATCCGTCTTCCATCCACTCAGCTTCCATACCGTGAAGTAGCGGGCCGGTTGGCCGCCGCGCAGCTGCGTGATGGTAGTGACGGAATCGGCACGCTGGTACCAGCGGTTGAACTGCGTACGCGCATCAAAATATTCGTTGGAAGGAACGACGCACCATGCCTGTGTGAGGTTGACCTGGTGAAGGCGCCAGCGGTTCAGCCACGCATAATGATGCAGGTCGTGGAGGTCGCCGAGGCCGATAACGGGGATGTCGTTAGGAGCGCACCAATAGTAATCTTCGTGGGCGGCCGGAAACCATTTGTAGGCAATGAGCGGCGCGCCGTAGGGCATGTTGCCCGAATCCTTTTCGGCCTGATAGAGGGCTGCAAATTCCGGTGCCGTTTCGCTCCATCCGTGGAGGTCGAGCGTGAAGTCGCCGAAGCCGAAATCGGTGCGGTCTTTCGAACCCATCGTGCCCGGCCAATGGTAGGTGAGCGCGAGCGCCAGTGCGCACAGCAGCAGCACAAAGCCGCGGCTTAACGAAAGAAAAAGCCGGCTTCGGCGCAGGCTTCCTTCGGCGAGGTAAATGGCCGCCACCGGCAGGAGCGTAACATGTCCGGGCCCGCTCCAGTGCGGCAGCGTATCGCGAAGCAGGGAAAGCAGCAGCAACACGATGATCATGGGAAGGCCGATCCAGACAAAGACGGACCGTGCTGCCATTCCCGGTTTCGTAGGAAAGGCGTCAGCGGATGGGTCGTCCGGGGAAGAGTTCGTTGCGGAGGAGCGACCGCGCAGGCCCGCAAGCGCAGCCACCACCAGCAGCACGTTCACCGGGTTGTTGTAAAGCACCTGTCCGCCCAGCTCGCGGGCAAAGCCGCTCCAGTTGATGGCCCATTGCTGCACGGTGACGCGCTCGCTGTGAAAGCGGTAGGTGATGAAGTCGTTTTGCAGGTTCCAGATGAGGATGGGGCTTGCGACCAGTGCGGTGAGCACAGCGGCCACGTACAGCTGGGGGCGCGCAAGCCAGGCCCTTTGGCGCGCAAGGATGAACAATCCCATTCCGAACCACAGAAAAACGCCGTGCACTTTTCCCAATATGCTGAGGCCGGCCATCAGCCCGAAGCCGATCCAGGGCTTCCACCCGCGCGGCGACTCGTGGATGCGCACTGCGAAGTAAAGAGCGGCGCACCAGAAAAGCATCTGCGGCGAATCGGGGAGGATGAACAGGCCCGCAATGATGCCGGCATAGATCGAGCAGTGGTAAAGTACTGCTGTGATCCAGGCGGCACGCTCCGAGTGCAGGCGGCGCACCGTGTGAAAGAGAATCGAACTCGCAACCGCACAGCTCACCACCGAACCCAGCCGCACAAACACCTCCGAATACTGGAGCTCCAGGTTGCCCGTGAAGAGCCGGATCCAGATGGCCACCAGCGGAGGGTGATCGAAATAGTTCCATTGCATGCGCTGGGCGTAGGTCCAATAGTACACTTCGTCGTTGCCCAGCTCGAGCATGCCGGCCAGCAGCAGGCGCAGCGCCGAAGCGATGAGAATAAGCAGCAGCAGTCGGCGGCGGTAATTGGGAGCGGGCATGCCGCGAAGGTACGTGAACCGTGAACCGTCAGCCGTGAGCCGTGAGCGGGAAACTTCGGGATGGGCAAACGTGAATCTTCAATCGTGAAAGGGGGGCGCCGGCAGTTAGAGAGTTAAAGAGTTAAGGGGTTAAGGAGTTGAGGGGTTAAAGGGCATAAAAAAGCCGCCCGGAGGGGCGGCGAATATTGTGGTCGGGGAGGAGCATTAGTCTACTACAACAACGCCTGCGGCCTGGAGCTGGATTTCCTTAACGGAGCCCTTGATCTTGGCGATCTCGGCTTTGCTCTTGCCGGCGTCTTCGGCATAGTGCCTGCGCTTGGCTTCTGTTTCTTCCTTCACTTCGGCGGTACCTGCAACCTGCACGGTATGGCCCACGATGTTCTTGGGGAGGAAGAATGCGTGGTCTTTCATTTTCACCATTACCTGCGTGCCATCGGCGCGCTCGAGCTTCATCCAGCAGCCCATCGTCTGGCATACTTCCTTCACCTTGCCTTCTACAACACCGGTGTAGGACTGTCCGCCCGGCATGCTGCTTTCCAGCTTGTCGATGGAAACAACGGTGGCGCCTGCGGCGGCGGCCTGTCCGTAGCTAACGCCCTTGGCGGCAGGAGCGGGTTCGTTGGATTCCTGGGCAACGGCGCCGAGGCCGGTCAGAAGGAAAAGCGCAAACAAGATCTTTTTCATATTGCAGTTATTTCTCAGGTAAAGATAAGACAAAAAAGCAATTAAGTGGGAAGTCGGAAGTGGGTGGTCCGCCGGGGAGGATTACCCTTCACCTTCGCTTCGTCGGGCAAGCATTATCCCATTATCCCATTACCCCATTCATTTATATTGCTCATTCGGCTTCCGGCCCTCCGCGCAGGCGGCTACGATCTTTGCGATGCGTGCTTGCTTTGTTTTTTCCTGTTTGGCAGAAAGCACCTGCTGGATGTAATCGTTGCGATAGCCGGGCGTCAACGCTTCGAAGAACGCCAGGGCTTTCTTATCCTTTTTGAGTGCAGCCAGCAGGGCGGGCGGGGCGTCGGCTTTCTCATTCTTCGCCACGCGTTTGAAGCCGGCCTTATTCACGGCCACCGATTCGCGGATGTACTGCTTCAGTTGATTTTCGTTGATCTTGTCGGTGCGGGTGAATTTGATGCTCCGGTTGAAGTCGTTGTCTACGCAATGGTTGAACAGCCCGAGGGGATCCTTCATCGCCGAGCCGTTGAAGAACGTGAGCTTCACATGCTCCTTGAAAGCGCTCCAGCCGCACACCATGCCGTTGCTCGCGTAGTTGGGTCCCCACTTCCAGTCTTCATAGATCGAAGGGTCGGCAGAAAGCGCGATGCGGCGCAGCCCGGCGCAAATGGATCGGCTCCATTCGGGCAGGCTTTCAAGGTAAGCCGAAACCTTGCTGCTGGCGGGTGTAACGGGCGCGGTCATACGTTGTTTTAAACACCCTAAAGTTGTGTTTTTCCCACCGCATTCTTTCACCTTTTTTTCGGTAAAAAAGGTGGAAAAAAACTTAGTTTCTTTTGCTAAAATCATTAGCTTTACACTAATTAATCAATCCCGGAACCGGTCCTGAAAAGTGCACGTTCATTGGCCTGTTTCACTAACACTACAAATACGTACTACAATGTCAAATGCTGAAAAATTAAAGGCGCTGAAACTGACCATGGACAAGATCGACAAGGATTTTGGCAAGGGCAGCGTCATGATGATGAATGAACGTGGTGAACAGACCCAGGAGGTCATCTCCACCGGCTCCATAGGCCTCGACGCGGCCCTGGGTATCGGCGGCCTCCCGAAGGGCCGGGTGATCGAGATCTACGGTCCGGAATCTTCCGGTAAAACCACGGTGGCCACCCACGTCATTGCCGAAGCGCAGAAGAAGGGCGGCATGTGCGCCATCATCGACGCCGAACACGCCTTCGACTCCGCTTATGCACAAAAGCTCGGTGTCGATATTGATAACCTCCTCATCTCCCAGCCCGACTATGGCGAGCAGGCCCTCGAGATAGCCGACCGCCTCATCCTCTCGGGTGCGCTCGACGTTGTGGTGATCGACTCCGTGGCCGCCCTCGTGCCCAAGGGTGAACTCGAAGGCGAGATGGGTGACTCCAAAATGGGTCTGCAGGCACGACTGATGTCGCAGGCACTGCGGAAGCTCACGGCCACCATCTCCAAGACCAATACCATTTGCATCTTCATCAACCAGCTGCGCGAAAAGATCGGCGTGATGTTCGGCAACCCCGAAACAACCACCGGTGGTAACGCACTGAAGTTCTACGCTTCCGTTCGTCTCGACATCCGCCGCATGACGCAGATCAAGGACGGCGACGAGGCCATCGGCAACCGCGTGAAGGTGAAAGTGGTGAAGAACAAAGTAGCTCCCCCGTTCCGCACCGCCGAATTCGACCTCGTGTTTGGTGAGGGCATCTCCAAGATCGGCGAGATCCTCGACATGGGCGTGGAAATGGGCATCGTTCAGAAGAGCGGTAGCTGGTTCTCCTACAACAGCGATAAGCTTGGCCAGGGCCGCGAGGGCGTGAAGAGCCTCCTCAAGGACAACCCCGCACTTGCCGACGAAATCGAAGGCAAGATCCGCGAGAAGATCAAGGAAATGCAGAACGCATAAAGAAGGGCGCCTTCGGCGCGATAGAGAAAGAACGCAGATTCACCTTTGGTGAATACGCAGATTTTTTATGATCGTTTATGATTTTTGCTCCATACGCGCAAAGCAATCTGCGCTAATCATAAAAATCATAGAGAATCTGCGTTCTTTCTTTCACCCGACGCTCGCGCCGCGAATTAATTTTACGAAATGGGATTTCGACTTCACGCACCCTACCAACCCGCCGGCGACCAGCCCTCCGCCATCCGCGAACTCACCAATGCCATCAACAACGGTGAACAGCACCAGGTGTTGCTGGGCGTTACAGGCTCGGGAAAGACCTTCACGATGGCCAACGTGATCGCCAACGTGCAGCGGCCCACGCTCGTGCTCACGCACAACAAAACGCTCGTGGCGCAGCTGTATGGCGAGTTCAAGCAATTCTTCCCCGACAATGCAGTGGAATACTTCGTGAGCTACTACGACTACTACCAGCCCGAAGCTTACCTGCCTACCACGGACACGTATATCGAAAAGGACCTCAACATCAACGAGGAGCTCGACAAATTGCGGCTGCGCGCCACCACCTCGCTGCTTTCCGGCCGCCGCGACATCATCGTGGTCGCGTCCGTCAGCTGCATCTACGGCATGGGCAACCCAACCGACTACGAAAGCGGCATCATCCGCATTCAAAAGGGCGAACGCAAAAGCCGGCAAAGCTTCCTGCACGACCTCGTAAGCTCGCTCTATACACGCACGACGGTTGACTTCACCCGCGGCACCTTCCGCGTGAAGGGCGACACCGTCGATATCAACCTGCCTTACCTCGACGTGGGCTACCGCGTAACTTTCTTTGGCGACGAGATCGAAAGCATCGAATCGATCGATGTGCACAATTCGAAACGCATCGGCTCTTTCGACAACTGCGCCATCTTCCCCGCCAACCTCTACGTAGCGCCGAAAGACATCATGCGCGATGTGATCTACGAGATCCAGGACGAGATGGCGGCGCAGGTGGAATACTTCAAGGGCGTTGGAAAATTCATCGAGGCGCAACGCATCAAAGAGCGCGTGGAATACGACCTCGAAATGATCCGGGAGCTGGGCTTCTGCAACGGCATCGAAAACTACTCGCGCTTCTTCGACCGGCGTCACCCCGGCACACGTCCCTTTTGCCTCCTCGATTATTTCCCGAAAGACTTCGTGTGCATGATCGATGAAAGCCACCAGACCATCCCGCAGGTGTCGGGCATGTATGGCGGCGACCGCAGCCGCAAGCTCACGCTCGTGGACTTCGGCTTCCGCCTGCCGTCGGCGCTCGACAACCGACCCCTCAACTTCCACGAGTTTGAGAAGCTGATGAACCAGGTGGTGTATGTGAGCGCAACACCGGGCGAGTACGAGCTGGAGCAAACCGGTGGCGTGGTGGTGGAGCAGGTGGTGCGCCCAACGGGACTGCTGGAGCCGCCGATCGAGATACGCCCCTCGGTGAACCAGATTGACGACCTGCTGGATGAAATTGACAAGCGTGTGAAGAAGGGCGACCGCGTGCTGGTGACGACGCTCACGAAGCGCATGGCCGAAGAGATGGACAAGTACCTCGCCAGGATCGACATCAAGAGCCGCTATATACATTCCGACGTGGATACGCTCGAGCGCATCGAGATTCTTCGCCAGCTGCGCCTCGGCACCATCGACGTGCTGGTGGGCGTGAACCTTTTGCGCGAAGGGCTCGACCTGCCGGAGGTTTCGCTGGTGGCCATTCTCGATGCAGACAAGGAAGGCTTCCTCCGCAACGAGCGCTCGCTGACGCAGACGGCAGGCCGCGCCGCGCGCAACGTGGAAGGCCTCGTGATCTTTTATGCCGACACCATGACCGAATCGATGCAGCGCACCATCGACGAAACGAACCGCCGCCGCGAGAAGCAGCTCGCCTACAACCTCGAGCACGGCATCACGCCTAGAACGGTGAAGAAATCCATTGAGCAGGTGATGGCGCAAACGTCTGTGCTCGACATCAAGGGCTACGACGAAAACTCGCCGCTCGCGATGCCGGAGATCTCCACGCGACCCGCCTCCGCCGCCGAAGACTCCGAAGAGTATGCAACGATACCGATGATGGAAAAAGCCATCAACAAAACGAAGAAGGAAATGGAAAAGGCCGCCCGCGAAATGGACTTCATGGAAGCCGCGCGCCTGCGCGACGAGATGTTTGCGTTGCAGAAGAAGCTGGAAGGGATGAGGTAGGGGTAGTCATGGTTCGGCTGCGCTCACCATGACAGGGGCCGCAGTGTCGCCTGGAGCTTTGTGAAAGGGCGGCTGCGCTCACCATGACAGGGGCCGCAGTGTCGCCTGGAGCTTTGTGAAAGGGCGGCTGCGCTCACCATGACAGGGGCCGTAGTGTCGCCTGGAGCTTTGTGAAAGGGCGGCTGCGCTCACCATGACAGGGGCCGTAGTGTCGCCTGGAGCTTTGTGAAAGGGCCGCTGCGCGACGAATCGCCCGTACGTTGGCACCGCACCGCTTCCGAGAAGGGGACATTATTTTGGCCGATTGCGCATACGCTGATTGCCACCCCGCTCCAGCGGAGGGGAATATCGGTAGCCGGAGGGGCGCGATATGATCTCGGCGAGTTGCCGGGTTTGTTGTTACTCGATGTCGAAGGCAAACCCATCACCAATTACGTTGCTACCGCACTGCTCAGAAGAGAGATATGATCTCACCAATCGCGAGAACGCTGGCACCATGCCGCTCCGACAAAAATGACATCAGCCAACCGCGCGTACGTTGATATCACACCGCTTCGGAAGAGACGAAATGATCTTTCCCTCTTGCGTGTAGGCGGTACCACCCCGCTCCAGCGGAGCGGAATATCGGTAGCCCCGGACGCAGTCCGGGGCGAACGCGTGGGTAGAGATCGCGTGCGCCCCAGAGGGGCGCGATAGATCTCGGCGAGTTGCCCGGTTTGTTGGTTGTGGCTCCTGGTGGTAAATGATGCCTGAATACGTCGGTAGCGCACCGCGCCAGCGGAGCGGAATATCGGTAGCCAGAGGGGCGCGATATCCGCCCGGCAGTGCCTGTAATAAAAAAAGCCAGGCTTATCACCCGGCTTTCAATGATCAACGTGCTGGTTCCGTCTTCTTCGCCCGCGGCGTGTGATCCACGGTGAATCCAAAATCTCCAAGCTTCTTCAGGTTCTTTGCGTACACGCCTTTGAGCGTGTCGCGGCTGCCTTTTACCGCGCCGGCGATGGATGGAAGCAGGCGGTTGCGCTCGGCATAGAGCTTTTCCACTTTCTTTTCCAGGTCGGCGATCTCGCTCTGGAGCGCAGCGGCTTTTTGCAGGTCGGGCAGCACTTGCGTCCAGTTAAAATCTTCCATTGCATTGAGGGGAGAAGAGGCGCCCATCAGCACATGCTGGGCGCTCACGCTGCCGGCAAGCGCCAGCAGGCTTTCCGGATCGCGTGGGATCGGGATGCGGGGATTCGTGTTTGCCATAATTATAGAATTTGATGCCAAACTACAACGCCCTTCCGCTGTGTACAAGGTAGAAATACGGTAGGGAAATACGGTATTTTCAGGCACCGCCTTGCGACCGCTCCCCGGCAATCGGGTTGGTGCCGAAACGAACCCGTGCCACGCGCCCGCCATAGATGAAACGGGATCACCCAACATTCGGAGCAACGGATCGAACATTGGCGGTGCCACCGACACAGTTGGCACCGTGCGCGCGATTGTTAGATGTCGGCTGCACAATATTGGGGGAGGCGTATCCAACATTGGCGATGGTGCCGCCAACATTGGCGGCAATAACGCGAACATTGGCGATGGCGCATCCAACATTGGCGGCCTCCAATACGGCGATGGTCATTCCTGGGCCGGAAGGCGAGGCCACAAAGCCGTTAACCGGGCGTTTTCAGTTGCGCATGGCGCGGCCTCAACTCTTCAACCCCTTAACCCCTCAACCCTTCCTCCTCTGCCGAAACATCCACTGCAGCATCATGCGGTCGTTGAACGCGGCGATCCATGAAAAGTGGCCCACTTCGGGAAGCATGGTGAAGCCTGGGCGCGCGCCGGCCTTGTTCAGCGCACGCAGCATTTCGATGGAGTACTCGGGTTTTACAGCGGGGTCTTCGGCGCCGTGGTAGATCCAGAGCGGCACCGATTTGAAAACAGATGCTCCGGCGAGGTCGCCGGCTCCGCAAACGGGCACGCCTGCGGCAAAAAGATTCGGGTAGCGCTGGAGTGCATCGAAGGTGCCGATGCCGCCCATGGAAAGTCCGGTGATGTAGATGCGATTGGTATCGATGTTCGTGGTGGCGCACAAGCGCTTCACCAAGGCGATCACCAGCTCCATGGGCCGCGAAGGCTGTGGAGCGAGCCGGATCGCCTGCGGGTCGCCATAACCGGTGAAGCTGCCCCAGCCCTGCCCTGTGGGGCATTGTGGTGCAATCACGTAGGCGGGGAAGTTGCTCATGTTCTCGTCGCTGGCAAACGCGCCCACGCCCCACTGCAGCTGCGACTCGTTGTCGTTGCCGCGCTCGCCCGAGCCGTGGAGGAACACCACGAGCGGGAACCTGCGCACCGTGTCGTAGTCGGGGCCCAGCATGCGGTACAGCAGCGTATCGCCCTTTTCGGAAACGAAGCGCTGGCGGCTGAAGCGGTTGTTTTGTCCGTGAGCGACACCAAGCGAAATACTAAACAGAACAAACAGGATGAGGCGATAAACTTTCATCAGCAACGTTTGCCCTAAAATTCCGAAAAAACCATTTTCCTCCCCGGATTTGCATCCGGGGCCAGTGGTACTATTTGCGGGAATCATCAGGATGAAAGGCCGGTAACAAGAAGCCTAATGATCCTTGCGGCCCCAGGCGCGGAAGATGCGCGGCAGGCTGATGATGGACTGGGGGTCTTCGGTAAACACTTTCAAGGCGGCGAGCGTGGTCGCCAGCTCGTCTTCTGTAATGAAATGCTGCCGCAGCAGCGTAGCGCCGATCTTGTCGAGCGTTTGCCAGGCCATCCACTTTCCCGGTCCCTGTTGAAAGGCGGGTTGCACGATGTCGAAGCCGCAGGCGGCAAGCCCGCTGGCGTGGAGTAGCGACGGCAGCCGCGGCCCGATCACCGGGTCTTGCCCGTTGCGCCGCGCCGATTGTTGATACCAATCGAGGTAGTCGTGAAAGGCCTTGTTGGCGGGGTAGCAAAAGTGGCCGGGAAAGTCCACGTCTTCGGCGAGCAGCAAGCCTCCGGGGCGGAGTGCGTCCACGGCCTTTTGCAGCACCCGCTGCGGGTGGGTCATATGCGAAAGCACGAAGCGCGTGTACACGAGGTCGTATGGTGCAGCCTCGTTCCATTGCTCTGCATCGGCCTGGCGGAATTCCACCCGCGCCACGCCCTGCGCGGCAGCGTCGGCACGGGCCAGCTCGAGCACTGTTGCATCTGCGTCGATACCCACCACGTTTTTTGCAAATCCGCTGCGCGCCACGTCGAGCGCTACCGAGCCGCCGCCACAACCGAGGTCGAGGAAGCGTTCGACACCGGCGGGCTGCAGGCGGCGCAGCAGGGCCAGTGTGCCTTCGTTGAGAATGCTGCCCAGCAGCGCGAGGCGTTGCTTGCCTGCTTCGCCCCCGGCAATGATATATTCCGACATCGCGGTAAGTTAACGAGGATTCGCGGCAACGCTTGCGTGCGATTCAACGGTCGACGGGGCGCTTATGCGCACATCAACGCGGAAAGGCTACGAGGTTGAACCCGAAGAGCGCCATTAGCAGAACGATCCAAAGGGCGAATGCAACGAAGGCGGCTGCATTGCTCCAGGCAAACAAGCGGTGTTTCTTTTGAAAGATCGCGCGCCAGCGGTATTGCGCGAGGCCCAGGTATACCGCCATGGGTATGAATGAAAAAGGCGCTAGCTGGAAGAAGCTGCGGAGCGTGTCGGGGCGAAGTGCGCCCGGGATTGCGAGCCAGCAGATGCCTTTGAGTAAAGCCGTGCCCAGCAGGGCAAGCGACAACGCCAGCAGTGCCCACGCCGCAAAGGGGCTGCGCGTGACGCGGTAGGCGAGTGATAGAAGAAAAAGCCGCATAGGTAATGGGAAAACAAACAAGATCGCAAAAAGCTGCCCGTCGCCTTATTGCTCCGCTACGGTACGGAGCCCTTCGAGCATTGCTTTCCAATTGCTTTCTGAATGGGCGCGCGCTTCGTCGGTGGCGTTGCCGTCTTGGGTGAGCGTCAGCAGCGTGCCCGCGCCATCGGGTTGCAGGATGATGGTTACGGTGTGGTAATTTTCGGGAAGGTCTTCCTCGCCCGTAAGCGGGCTGAAGTGCGTGTACGTCAGCTTCTTTTCCGGGGTGGCCTCTACGATGCGGCCTTTGTCTTCGTAGGGCTTCCCTTTCCATTCGCCCTTCCAGGTAATGGCGCTCCCGGGCTGCCAGTCGGTATGCACTTCGGCGCCGAACATATAGGCGCGGATGGAAGCGGGATCGGTGAGGGCCTGCCACACGCGCGCGGGCGCTGCGGCGATGCGGGTTTGCACGGTGGCTATCGGCGAGTTGCTCATGGTCATTCGGGTTAGCGCTAAAGGTACGCCCGTAATCGGCCGGCCATCAGGCGCGCGGCGTGCTTTCTTCGAGGCATTGCACGATGAGCGGCGATACTACGTCGGCGTTGCTGAAAACGGCCAGGTGGCCGCCACCCTTCACCACGTGGTTGATCTTCATGTTGCCGATGGGAAGGATGCGGTCTTTGTCGCCATGGATGCGGTACAAGGGCGAATGGGGGATGCTGGAGTTGCGCCAGGAGAGGATGGCGCCGACGGCCCATTTGTTGAAGGCGGCATTGCTGTCGCGGAAGATGCTGCGGAGCAGCGTGCGTGAATCCTGGTCGCCGGCCCCGAAAAACCATTCGAGCACGGCGTGTTGAATTTTAAAGAGCCAAAGCGGTGCTACGCCTGCGAGGCGGCGGGCTGTGGCGGTTCGGTACGACGAGGGCAGTTCGCCACAGGTGACGGCGCTGGAGATGAGGATGAGGCATGTGGGCCGGAGCACGCGGGCGATCTCCACGGCGAGCATCCCGCCGAAGGAGAGGCCGATGAGTGCGAAGGGTTCGTTGGTGTTGATGCCAGCGGAGAGGCGAAGGGCATAGTGTTCGAGGCTTTCGCGCGGTAGCGGCTCGATCCAGTCGAGATGAACGATGCGGTACGGCCCGGGCAGTTGGAGGCGGCCAAACACGCGGCGGTCGGCGCCCAGCCCCGAAAGGAAATAGAGGGTCATTGTGCAAATTTAGAATGCCGCCTCCGGCACCACGCATTGCCTCTCCATTGGAACGCATCAGCATCAGGCGCCCCATCGGGCAACAGGCATTGCCTCTCCATTGGGGCGCATCAGGATCGGGCGCCCCATCGGGCAACAGGCATTGCCTCTCCATTGGAACGCATCAGCATCGGGCGCCCCATCGGGCAACAGGCATTGCCTCTCCATTGGGCCGCATCAGCATCAGGCGCCCATCGGGCAACACGCATCGCCTCTCCATTGTGGCGCATCAGCATCGGGCGCCCCATGGGGCAACAGGCATTGCCTCTCCATTGGGCCGCATCAGCATCAGGCGCCCCATCGGGCAACAGGCATTGCCTCTCCATTGGGGCGCATCAGCATCAGGCGCCCCATCGGGCACCACGCATAGCCTCTCCATTGGAACGCATTAGGATCGGGCGCCCCATCGGGGCGCGACATCTGTAGCCCGCAGGGCGCAAAGAAGGATTTCTGCGCCGCGTAGCGGCGCGACCTCGGGGGGGGCACGCCGTGGTGTTTTTCTCAACAGTCTGCGCTGGGAATAATACCCTAAAACAATGTTGATTTTCACCGGGCTGCCCGCCCCGGCCGGCGGAAATTTATTGCATGGCAAATACCTATCATCAAATGCCCGTGCACGTTGTTTGGGCCGTCCGCTATCGCCGCTCGCTCCTGGCCGACGGTTGGCGCGAGCCCCATCACCGCTACCTCACCGGCATCATCAAGGGCCACGGCCTCCCGATGCTTGCGGTGAACAGCGTGGAAGACCACGTGCACGTGCTCTTCGAAATGCGACCCAACCTGCGCCTGTCGGATGTGATGCGCGAGCTCAAACACGAATCAACGCGGTGGATCAATGCGAACGGGTTCACCGATGTAGCATTCAAATGGCAGGATGGGTATGGCGCGTTCAATGTGAGCCGGCGCGCCGTACCGATCGTGGGTGCGTACATTGACGGGCAGCAGGAGCGGCACCGCAAGCAGAAGTTCCGCGAAGAATTGGTCGAGATCTACCGCGACGAGGAGATCGCGTTCGATGAGCGCTACATCTTCCTGGACCCGGAATGAGGGGACAGACATCGCAACCAAAGGAAATGCAACAAAAAAAACCACCGTGCGGACACGGTGGTTTTGAAAAGCGGTTGAGTGAAAATTAATAGCGGCCCGACATGCCTGTTCCGTACATGATCAGCTGCAGCACGATGCCTACGGCAAAGCCGGCAAGCGCTGCATAGCAAGCGGTCTTGGCTTTCGCGGGGCTCTTCGTTCTGTGTACGAAATACAGGATGGCGCCCACGATGGGAAGGCAGAAAGACACGATCGTTAACGGCGTGCCCAGCTTGTCGTCCTGCGGCGGGTAGGGGTTGTTCGGGTCGTAGGGATTGTTCGAATGTTCCATGGTGTGGTTTGGTTTATGGATTAGTCAAATATAAAATGTCCGAGGTAGTTGCCGAAAAGCACCATCAGCTCCATCATGCCGGCGCCGGCAATGAGGCCGGTGGAAAAGCGAAGCCAGTTGAAGCTTTCGCGGTTGCAATACGCCTGCGTGAGCCCGTCGATGAGGGTGGGAAGGACCATGAGCGTTGCAATGAGGGGGCCGAGTTGCCAGATGCCGAGACTGAAAAGTGGGAAGCTGAGGTAGCCGAGGTAGAGGCCCGTGCACCGTGCACATACCGGGAACTGCCTGCCCTTCCAGAAAAAGGAGCGCTCGGGCTTTCGGTGGCAGGAAACAAACTCCAGCTTGTATGCGGGCATTACGTCGGCACTTGTTTAGGTTTTAAAGATAACGGGTTTGGCAATACGGTTTGACCGCGCTCCGCTTTTGTACCGATGCCCAGGCCGCAGGTAACGGATACCCGTACGCGTGTTGAGGCGCACGAGTATCTCGCGTCCACCCTGCATCATATATCAGGAAGTTCAGGTTCGGCAATTGCGGTGCTTGCTTACACGAAATCGGTGTAGTGCGTAACGATCGTAAATAGAACAATGACAAGCAAAAGCACGTTGATGAGGGTGCGGCTCGTGCGCTGGCCGGAGGTGCGGCCGCTTCGCTGCATGTCGATAATGTCCCAGATCTTGATGCCGACAGGAAGCATGAAACTGAAAAAGCGAAGGCGCATTTGTTCGTAAGCGCCCGTAGAAGTGCGGAAGGTGCGGGACATGATCAAAGGTAACGGGATCTTACGGGGCCGCTATCGTAGATCTACGATACGAGCCAGCGAACAACTGCCCGATTTTTCGAAAAAGAGTTTTCAAAACTTGTTGCGGCATTAGGGCGCAATTAGTTTTGTGTCATCCAATATCCAAACATCCAATCTTATGAGAACCGAAACATCCAATCGCTGGCTAAATGCCGTGCTCCTGTTGGCCCTCGCTGTAGCCCTGTATCTCAATTTTTCCTATCAGGAAGATGATCTCCAGGAATACTATAAGTCGCAGTCGATGCAGCTTCCCGCAGCGAATGTTCCAGGTTCCATCTCTGCCCGTTAAGGGTTCATGTTTTTATTCGTTTTTAGGTAGTCAGGACCCCGCAGTAGCGGGGTTTTGATTTTGAGGGATGAGGGAGGGAGGAGGGGGGAGGGGGATTACTTGAGTAATTGATTACATGATTAAATGAGTGGTGAGGGCCTGAAAAGGCATTTCATTTCCCCAGGGCGGTGCGAACAGAAGCCACGAAAATGGAGATCAATTCGTCGTTTTCGCTTCGCAGTGGTGCCACGATGCTTTCTTCAACCCACCCCATCAGAGTGATCATCTGGAGACTTACAAACGTTTCGCGCATTTCTTTCAAACCTAGCTTCATTTTGTGCACGAAATCCGCTTTGCTTTCCGCAGATTGCGCCTCGGCATACACCAGCGCCGGCGCCGTTCCACTGCGAATGATCTGCCCTTCGATATGTTTGCCCGCTTTGCTATCCGGCAGGAGGTCGCATAGTTTCATGATCTGAACGCCGAACGCGATCAACCGCTGTTCCAGCAACTTCGTTTTGCTTTTATCCATAACCTCTTTTTGCAAAGGTCCCTGGCCCGGCAAACTCGGTCAAGAGCTTTCTCCCACCATTTCAGGGTTTTTTAAGCATCCCTCCACGTTGTTTTTTCGCTCTTCCCTTCCCTCTGCTATTCATTTGTTCATGTACTCAAGTAATCAAGTATTCTACCTCCTCCCTCCTACCTTCGCCCAATGGAACCTCAAGAGAAAAAGCTTTTTCTCCTCGACGCAATGGCCCTCATCTTCCGGGCCTATTACGCATTGCTGCGCAACCCGCGCATCACTTCGAAAGGAAAAAATACCAACGCGCAGTTCGGCTTCACCAATACGCTCATCGACCTCGTAAACAACCAGAAGCCCACGCACATGGCCGTGTGCTTCGAAGGCGGCGCACCGGCAGGCCGCATGGCCGACTTTGCCGATTATAAAGCCAACCGCCAGGAAGCGCCCGAAGACATCTCGGCTTCCATTCCCGACATCAAGCGCATGCTGCAGGCCTTCAACATTCCCATCCTCGAGTCGGAAGGCTTCGAGGCCGACGACGTGATCGGCACGCTGGCGAAGCAAGCCGAAAAATTGGGTTACCAGGTGTATATGGTCACGCCCGACAAAGACTACGGCCAGCTTGTTTCGCAAAACGTGAAGATCTACAAGCCCGGCTACCAGGGCGGCGAAGTGGAGATCATGGGCCCCGAGGAAGTGTGCAACAAGTGGTGCATCAAAGACGTCAGCCAGGTGATCGACATGCTTGGATTGATGGGAGACGCGGTAGACAACATCCCCGGCATCGCGGGTGTGGGCGAGAAGACAGCCTGCAAGCTGCTCACCGAATTCGGCACGCTCGAAAACGTGCTCGCCAATGCCGACGGCCTCAAAGGCGCGCTGGGTGAAAAGGTGCGCAACGGCAGGGAGCAGGCACTCATGAGCAAGCGCCTCGCCACCATCATCACCGATGTGCCCGTGGAATTTCACGAAGAAGATTTCCGCCTCAAAGAATGGAACAAGGACGCGCTCCGCGAGGTGTTCCTCGAGCTCGAGTTCCGCACCTTCATCAACCGCCTGCTGGGCGAAGGCACCGCACCCGCGGGCCCGGTGCCGCGCAAGAGCGCCAGCCAGCAGGCCGGCCTGTTTGACGCGCAGCCCAACGAAGAACCCGCCGACAGCGTGGTGGCGCCCGGCAAGAACATCAACAACACACCGCACGACTACACACTGGTGGAAAGCGAAGGCGAGTGGAAAGAACTGCTCGACGCACTGAATGCTTCCAACGAAATTTCTTTCGACACCGAAACCACCGGCATCGACGCCAACACCGCCGATCTCGTAGGAATGAGCTTCTCCATCGGGCAGGGCAAGGGCTGGTATGTGCCGCTTCCGGAAAAGAAAGAGCTGGTTGTAGAAATACTGAAGCGCTTCGAACCCGCCTTCTCCGCACCCGAAAAATTATGGGTAGGTCACAACACCAAGTACGACCTGCTGATGCTGAAATGGTATGGCGTGGACATCCAAGGAAAGATGTTCGATACGATGCTTGCGCACTACCTCATTGAGCCCGATGGCAAGCGCAACATGGACTGGCTGGCGGCGAAATACCTCGGCTACGAGCCCATCACCATCGAAGAACTGATTGGAAAGAAAGGAAAGAACCAGGGCACGATGCGAGACGTGGACGTGCAGAAGGCGAAGGAATATGCCGTGGAAGACGCCGACATCACCCTGCAGTTCAAGCCCGTGTTTGAGCCGCAGCTCGATCGCTCGCAGGTGCGCAACGTTTTCGATACCGTAGAAATACCGTTGGTGAAAGTGCTGCGCGACATCGAGTTTGAAGGCGTGCGTGTAGACGTGGACTTCCTTCGCGCCTACTCGCGCCAACTCGAAGAAGAAGCGCGCAACCACGAAGAGAAGGTGTACGAGCTGGCCAACCAGCGGTTCAACCTCGGCTCGCCGAAGCAGCTGGGTGAGATCTTGTTTGAAGGACTGAAGCTGGACCCCAAAGCGAAGAAAACAAAGACCGGTCAGTATGCAACGGGCGAGGACGTGCTGAGCAAGCTCGCAAAAGAGCATCCCATCTGCGACCACATTCTTGCCTACCGCGAATTCACAAAGCTGCGCTCCACCTACGTGGATGCGTTGCCCGAACTGATCAACCCGCGCACGGGCCGCGTGCACACTACGTTTGCGCAGGCTGTGGCCGTTACGGGCCGGCTTTCGAGCAACAACCCGAACCTCCAGAACATTCCCATCCGCACCGAGCGCGGCAAAGAGATCCGAAAGGCGTTCATCCCGCGCGACGAAGGGCACGTGCTGGTGTCGGCCGACTACTCGCAGATTGAATTGCGCATCGTAGCCGCCCTCTCCGGCGACCCGGCCATGTGCGCGGCCTTCCGCGAAAACAAAGACGTGCACACGGCCACGGCCGCGAAGGTGTATAAAGTGGCCGAGGAGGAAGTGACGAAGGTGCAACGCTCGAAAGCGAAGAGCGTCAACTTCGGCATCATCTACGGGCAGGGCGCCTTCGGCCTTGCCGAAAACCTCCGCATCCCGCGCGCCGAAGCGAAGGAGATCATCGACAACTACAAACAGGAATTCTCGGGCATCAGTGCCTACATGGACAGCACCATCAACTTCTGCCGCGAGCACGGGTATGTGCAAACGGTGCTGGGCCGCAAGCGCTGGCTGCGCGACATCAACAGCGCCAACTTCACCGTGCGCGCACTGGCCGAGCGCAACGCCATCAACTCGCCCATTCAGGGCACGGCTGCCGACATGATCAAGCTGGCAATGGTGAAGGTGCACAACGCCTTCAGGGAAAAAGGTTTCAAGAGCCGCATGATCCTGCAGGTGCACGACGAACTCGTGTTCGACGTGGTGCACGAAGAGCTCGAGCTCGTGAAGCCGGTCATCCTCGAAGCCATGCAAAGCGCGATGGTGCTGCCCAACGACATCCCCGTGATCGCGGAGGTGGGACATGGAGGCAATTGGCTGGAAGCACATTAACGAATCGCTGATGTAGGACGTCTGATCGCTGATATATCAGACATCCTACATCCTACATCCTACATCAGACATGAAATTATGACCCTCTACTACTGTTACGACGCCTGGTGCGGCTGGTGCTACGGTTTTTCGCCGGTGATCAAACGCATTGCAGAAGAATACAAAGACCGGCTGACCTTTGAAGTATTGTCGGGCGGAATGATCCGGCCCGAAACGCCGCAGCCATTCGGTCCGATCGCGCGCTATGTGCAAACGGCCTACACGCGCGTAGAGGAACTTACGGGGATCAAATTCGGCGAAGACTTCCTGTGGCACGTGTTACATCCCGATGAAACCGACTGGTTCCCCGACTCCACGATGGCTGCCGTCGCGCTCTGCATCATCAAGGAGCATGCGCCCGACCGGCAGGTGGAAGCCGCGTTTGACCTGCAACACGCGCTCAACTTCGAGGGCCGCGACCTCACCGACCCGGAGGCCTACCGCCACCTCTTGCCGAAGTATGGTATCGGGGAAGAATCGTTTTACGAAAAGCTGCATTCCGAAGAATACAAAGACCAGGCGTTGTATGAATTCGCGCTCGTGCAACAGCTGCAGGTAAAAGGCTTCCCGGCCGTATTACTACAGTCGGGCGACCTCAGGTTTTACCTGCTTGCCAACGGGTATACAAGCTATGACGATCTGAAAGCACGGCTAGAGCAGGCGATGGGGAATATCGAAAAGTAGTTGGCCCACTTCCCTATTGGGCGGTTCTTGTTCCCCGGCCAACCGGAGCCGGCCGGGCCGAATTATTCGATATTCTGATTATCTTCCCCGACCCAATGAACTTCCTACTCCGTTTCCTACTCACCTCCATCCTGGGCTACCTCCTTTTCTGGTACCTGCCCACGGGCCAGTTTCACGACCAGCCCGGCACACTCCTCGCCGCCGTTACTATCGCTGTCATCAACAGCTTTATCAAACCACGCAGGATCACGGCGCGCTACCCGGTTACGGTGTACTCGCTGCTCGTCGTGCTCACCGTCATCAACGTTGTGCTCATAAAGATCTGCAACCGCTTCATTCCGGGTTTTGAGGTAACGGGATGGCTCGCTCCCCTTGGTGTAGGCTTCGCTATGGCGGCGCTTTCGCTGCTCATCGACCGTTTTGTGAAGGCGGAATGATACTTTTGGGGCCCAAATTTTCCGCTATATGGATTTTATTCGCCGCGACCTCGCCAACGGGCAGCTGATCGACCTGTATAAAAAGCTGCTGTGGCCGCGCCTTATCGAGGAGAAGATGCTCGTGCTGCTGCGGCAGGGACGCATCTCCAAATGGTTCAGCGGCATCGGCCAGGAAGCCATCGCGGTGGGCGCAACGCTCGCCCTCCAGCCCGACGAATGGGTGATGCCCCTGCACCGCAACCTCGGCGTGTTCACCTCGCGCGATATGCCGCTGCACCGCCTCTTCAAGCAATGGCAGGGCGCACAGGACGGATACTCCCTCGGCCGCGAGCGCTCCTTTCACTTCGGCACCAAAGAGCACCATATCTGCGGGATGATCTCGCACCTGGGCCCGCAGCTGGCGATCGCCGACGGCGTGGCGCTGGCGCACAAGCTTCGTAAGGAAGACAAAGTATCGCTCGCCTTCACGGGCGATGGCGGCACCTCCGAGGGCGACTTCCACGAAGCGCTCAACACGGCAGCCGTGTGGGAGCTTCCGGTGATCTTCATCATCGAAAACAACGGCTACGGACTTTCTACACCCGTGCGTGAGCAGTTTCGATGCGCCCAGCTCGCCGACCGCGCAAAAGGCTACGGAATGGAAAGCGTAGTAATCGACGGCAACAATATTCTTACCGTTTACGATACCATCAAGGGCGTGCGCGACTACTGCATCCGCGAGCAGAAGCCGTTCCTGGTGGAATGCATGACCTTCCGCATGCGCGGGCACGAGGAAGCGTCGGGCACCAAGTATGTGCCGAAAGAACTCTTCGACGAATGGGCTGCAAAAGATCCCATCAGCAATTACGAGCGCTGGCTGCACGAAGAAGGCGTCATCGACTACACCACTATCGAAGACCTCCGCAACGAATACAAACAAAAGATCGAGAGCGAGCTGAAGATCGGTTTCGACTCGAAGCCGATCGTGGTGGATACGGCGAAGGAGGTGCGGGATGTTTATGCGAACACCAACCAGACCCATCCCCCAACCCCTTCCCTAAGGGACGGGCGGCGGGACGGGGTCCGCTTCATCGACGCACTCAAGGAAGGCCTTCGCCAATCGATGGAGCAGCATCCCAACCTCGTGTTGATGGGACAGGACATTGCCGAATATGGCGGTGCCTTCAAGATCACCGAAGGATTCGTGGAGCTTTTTGGAAAGGAGCGCGTGCGCAACACGCCGCTTTGCGAAAGCGCCATCGTGGGTGCTGCGCTGGGACTTTCGCTCGAAGGCTTCAAGGCGATGATGGAAATGCAGTTCGCCGACTTCGCCACCGTTGGCTTCAACCAGATCGTGAACAACCTGGCCAAGATCCACTACCGCTGGGGGCAGAATGCCGACGTGGTGATTCGCATGCCTACGGGCGGCGGCGTGGGTGCGGGACCGTTCCATAGCCAGAGCAACGAAGCCTGGTTTGTAAAAACGCCCGGACTGAAAGTGGTGTACCCATCGAGCCCCGAAGACGCGAAAGGCCTGCTCATAGCGGCTTTCAACGATCCCAACCCGGTGCTGTATTTCGAACACAAGGCGTTGTACCGCAGCGTGAGCGGAAGCGTTCCCGAAGGCTATTACGAGACGCCGATCGGCAAGGCACGCACGGTGCGCACCGGCGACGATATCAGCATCATCACCTACGGCGCGGGCGTGCATTGGGCGGAAGATTACGCCGCAGGCCACCCCGAGCATTCCATCGAGATCCTGGACCTTCGCACGCTGCTCCCGCTCGACTACGAAGCCGTGCGCGCCGCCGTGAAAAAGACGGGCAAGGTGTTGCTGCTGCACGAAGACACGCTCGTTGGCGGCATCGGCGGCGAGCTTGCTGCTTGGATCGCGGAAAACTGTTTCGAGAGCCTCGATGGCCCGGTGCTTCGCTGCGCTTCGCTCGACACACCCATCCCGTTCAACATGGAGCTGGAAGCGAATTTCATGGCGAAGTCACGCCTCGGCGAATACGTGAAGCGACTGCTGGCATATTGACCGGCGCATGCGCCTTGAAGCGCAAAGGCATCCCTTTATTCTTTGTTTTTTAAACAGGCCGTCGTGTCTTTGCGTCTTCGTGTCTTCGCGTTTCCGGCCCGCGTGCGGGCATGCTACTCTTTCCCTTTCTCCCCTATAAAGTATTGTTCCTTATTCCGAAACAGCACATTGAACGTAGTGAGCGTTCCGTAAATGCGGGTGATGTATTGCTGCAGGTTCACTTTGTCTTCGTCACTCAACAGCTTGTGCGCATTGATCTGCTGTTCCATCACGCGCAGGCGGTCGCGGAGCATGACGATCTTGTGAAAGAAGTCTTCGATGGGCACTTCCTTCGCCTTGAGCGATTTGTCGGCGGGCTGCAGCAGCATCATTCCTTTCTGCCAGCGGTCGCCGAGGGGCACGGGCTCACTGATGCCGCCCCACAGGCGCAGGATCTTCAGCAGTGAGCGCTCCACATCGCTAT
Source organism: Chitinophagaceae bacterium (assembly GCA_004173235.1). Classification (GTDB taxonomy): domain Bacteria; phylum Bacteroidota; class Bacteroidia; order Chitinophagales; family Chitinophagaceae; genus Flavisolibacter. The sequence goes on from SEAC01000019.1 coordinate 104,030, forward strand.
GCGTTTCAATTTCCACCGACACATTTGCGGGAATGATCTCTTCGAGATTGCTGTCGTTCTTGTCGATCTCTTTGGTGCCGTGATTGATGAAGGTGATGAGATAGCTGGCGAAGCGCACGCCCGTGATCACGCCCGGGCCGTACTGCGTATGCTGCAGCCGCGTGCCGATGCCGAGGGTGAGTTGGTCTGATGATTCCATTGCGGGAAGATAAAAAATGTAGTTGTTCGCCGCGAAGAGAAAAAGGTTGCGCTAAGCCTGATCATACAAGATCCAACGGCATTCCTTCCTACGCTTTCTTCTTTACAAACAGGGGCCTTGCGGCGCGCAGTACCAGCGGAATGCTGATAGGGATCCAGAAGGCCAGCTTCGGAGCACGCGCATACACAAACGACATGATCACGAACATCAGCGGCGGCATCACCGAGCGGAAGATCGTGTACTTATTGTCGGCCGGATTGATGCCTTCCGAGAGCCTGCGTTTTGGGTTGCTGATATACAACCAGATGACCAGGTTCATGGTGCCGAGGAGCACGATGTTGGCGCAATAAACGATCACGGGAACGCTTACGCCGCTGAGCACGTACTGGCTGTAAAAGGCCGTGGAAAAAGGCATGAGCACCACGCCCAGGAGGAACCACAGGTTGAGCCAGAGCAGGCGCCTGTTGTAAGCCACCACGTAGCCGAAAATACGATGGTGCACCGCCCAGTAGAGGCCGATGATGATGAAGGAAACGAAAAAGCCGATGAACTCGGGGATCATCTCCTCCAGCTGGTGCAGCAGCTGCGCATCGGTTACGGTGTGGCGGTTGAAGTGCGGAACCTTAATCTCGATGGCGAGCAGCGTGATGGCAATGGCAAACACCGCGTCGCTGAACAGGATCATCCGCTCTAGCTGGAATTCCTTCTTTAATTCGTGTTGAAGCTGTTCGCTCATGAGAGCAAGGTAATGTAATATGGGAATGGGGTAATGGGGTGATGGGGTAATGTGCTAATGCCTGCCCGACGAAGCGAAACGAAGGCGGAGGGTAATGGGATGATGGGGTAATGCGCCAGCGATGCCAGAGAAACTTTTCCTGAGAGAGAAATATCCGCACCTGGTCACATGACTCACTCCTCCGGTGGCATGGGCGTCTTGCCCGTCCAGGCATCGTAGCACAACTTGATGTAGCGCTGGAACTCGTACTCGGAGGCGGCCTGCGTAAATTCAAGAGAGGGCCGGAAGCGTTCCTGGAATGCATCTACGCGCGAACTGTCGATGCCTGTGAGGCGCATGATCAGGGGCTTGTTGAAACGATGGTCAATGTAGCGCTGCTCTTCTTCTTCCATCAACCGGGCCTGGAAGCGTGCTGCGCTTTTGTTGCGGCGGAACTGGAAGACGCGTATCAGTTCGTTGATGTCGATGCCGGCACCGGAGGGGCCTATGGACGTCATCGTGCTGAGGTTGGGGCGCTGGAAGTCGAAGGCCCGCGCATACTCCTGCCGGTTGCGCAGCGAATCGAGGCGGTAGTTGCGGCCGAATACCACCACTTCTTTCAGCACCTTGTAGCGGCTTCCGGCAGCAGTAACCCGTATGGCGATGTCAAACTGGTCGAGGTCGCGGATGGTCTTTACGGCATACTTCACCGTCGATTTTCCCATGAACGTGAACCACACCGAGTCTTTGTCGGTAACCGCAATTTTGTAATCGCCTTCGAGGCTGGAAATGGCGGCCGCGCCCGACGAGGTGCTTACAAGCACGGAGGAGAGCGTATAGTTGCGCGAGGAATCGTACACCGTGCCCTTCAACGTATACTGTGCCGACGCACCGGAGGCGCCGAAGAGGCAGCAGCAAAGGAAGAGCAGTAGCCGGAGGTTCACAGGCAGGCAAGTTAGCGCCGGAAACGCAAAGGGATTGGTAAAGTCGAAGCGGGTTTTGGAAGGTTTTGGTAGGTTTTGAATGGCCTTGGAAGGTTCCGTGGTGTTGGTGGTTGGCGGGGTCAGGGGGCAACCATCCAAAACCCATCAGAACCGCTCAGAACCTTCCCCTGTATCTTTGCCCCATGTCTATGACCACCCTCCGTGCGGCTATTGATGCAGGCGCCGCGGCCATCCGCAGCTTCTCCGACCGTGCCTTTGAAGTAAGCAACAAGGAAGGCATCAACAACCTGGTGACGGAGGTGGACCATGCTTCGGAGCTGGCCATCATAAACATCATCCGTGCCGCGCACCCCGACCACGCCATCCTCAGCGAGGAGTCGGGTGCCAACGAACAAACTTCCGACTGGAAGTGGATCATCGACCCCATCGACGGCACCGTCAATTTTGCGCACCACATTCCGATCTGCGCCATTTCGATCGGGCTCGAGCACCAGGGAAAGATGGTGCTGGGCGGCGTTTACAACCCGTTCATGAACGAGCTCTACATCGCCGAGCGCGGCAAGGGCGCCACGCTCAATGGCAAATCTATTCGGGTAAGCAGCAAAGACCAGGTGCTCAACGCGTGCATGGTCACCGGCTTTCCCTACACCTACCTCGACGAGCCCAACGGGCCGCTGCAGGTGTTCGAGCGCTTCATCCGCCGCGGCATACCCGTGCGCCGCCTCGGCTCCGCCGCCATCGACCTGTGCTGGGTTGCGGCCGGCCGCTTCGACGGCTTTTACGAGCACAAGCTGCAGGCCTGGGACAGCGCCGCAGGCTGGCTCATCGTAGAAGAAGCCGGCGGTCGCGTAACGCGCCTCAACGGTGATCCGTTCGACTGCTACCAGCCCGGGATCGTGGCCACAAACGGCGTCATCCACGACGAGTTATTGCAGTGGATTGAGGGGAATGTGCCGGTGTAGTGAATGGGGTAGTGCCTGCCCGAACGAGCGAAGCAAAGGCGGGGGGTTGATGCCTGCCCGACAATCCAGGAGATACCAGGTGTTGATGCGGCGATAAGGGTAGTCGCGATCAGCGATATCAGTCGTCCTTTCTGAACGCCCCCACATGCCACAGCACACCCGACGGATCGATCAGCGCAAATGCGTGGCCCCATTCTTCGTGGCGGATAGGATCCAATCGCGCACCGGGAAAGGTCTCCGGCAACTTCATCGCATCGAGCGAACGCCAGCATTCGGGCACATCCGCCACTTCGAGGAAGAGCATCGTGTTGTCCACCCACTCCTTTACGTAGTAGCGCTGCAGGTAAAAGGCCGAACGGTCTTTGCTGAACACAGACATATTCGGCAACACGGCGTTTTCTTCAAAGCCGATCGCTTTGTAAAAGGCGCGGGATACTTCGAAGTTGAGCGAGCCGATGAAAGGACGGAGAGAAAGGGCCGGGCTATTCATTAGCTAAACATACAGTTTCGCCCGTTGCCGCAGCCCTCTTCCGGCCTAAAGAACCATCCCGCCCGATACCTCGATGCGCTGCCCGTTGATCCAGCGCGCGTCGTCGGTGCACAGAAATGCTACCACGCCGCCGATGTCGTCGGGGAGGCCAACGCGCCCCAATGCGGTCATGCCCGCCACGTAGTCGTTGATCTCTTTGTTGTCGCGCACACGCCCGCCGCCAAAGTCGGTTTCAATGGCGCCCGGAGCCACCACGTTCACCACGATGCCGCGAGGGCCCAACTCGCGCGCGAGGTAACGCGTAAGCACTTCCACCGCGCCTTTCATGGAGCCGTAGGCCGACGATCCCGGCTGCGAGACGCGCGCAAGGCCCGAAGAAATGTTGATGATGCGCCCGCCGTCGTTGAGGAGGGGAAGCGCTTTTTGCGTGAGAAAGAAAACGCCTTTGTAATGCACGTTGAGCGCCGTGTCGAATTGCTCCTCGGTGGTGTCGGCAAAAGGACTGTAAAGCGCGGTGCCTCCGTTGTTGATGAGAAAATCAAACCTGGGAGCTCCATACTGCTGTTGCAGGTGCGTGCCGATGCGCTCAAAGAACGCATCAAAAGAAGCCACGTTGCCGGAGTCGAGCTGGAACGCGGCGGCCTTGCGTCCTTTCGCTTCAATGAGCGTTACCACTTCGCGCGCTTCCGCTTCGCGGCTATGGTAGGTGAGGAGGATGTCGATACCTTTTTCGGCAAGGCGGAGCGCCATGTTGCGTCCGAGGCCGCGGCTGCCACCGGTTACAAGCGCAATTCGGGTTGAAGGAGTGGTATTCATGCGGCAAAGCTCCGACGCCACACCATATGCTTGCTTACTGCTTTCAATCCGCTTTTTGCAAATTTCAAATTGTGGCGGAGCGAAAGGCCAACGGCGCCGCGCCAGCCTGCTTCTTGAAAAAATTCGAGAAGTGCGCCACCTCCTCAAACCCGAGCGACCAGGCGATCTCCGACACGTTCCAGCCCGTGTGCCGCAACAAGATCTTCGCTTCCTGGGCGATGCGGCTGGCGATGAGCGCGGTGGTGGTTTGGCCGGTATGCTCTTTCAACGCCTTGTTGAGATGGTTCACATGCACCGACAGGCGGTCGGCGAAGTGCTTGGGCGCGCGTAGCTCCAGTTGCCTGCCCGGTGCGTCGAGCGGAAACTGCCGCTCGAGGAGCTCTGCAAACAGCGAGGCAACGCGGGCCGAAGCGTTGGCTGTTGCGGGCGCCGCCGGCAGGGGTTGCAGCTTTTGCCCGAAATGAATCAGTTCGAGCACATAGGTGCGCAGCAGGTCGTATTTATACGGATAGTCGGACGCGATCTCGCGCTTCATTTTGCGAAAGAGGCCGGCTAGTTCTTCAGTATCGTCGTCGCTGAGTTCGAACACAGGATAGGCGCCCGGGCGAAAGATGGGCAGCCCGGAGGGATCCACGCCGCTGCGCGACTTCACAAGAAAGGCCGCAGAAAATATGCAGAAGTGACCATCCAGCACTTCGCCTTCGGGCACGTAGTGATACGGCACCTGCGGCGTGGCAAAAAGCAGCGCGTTGCGGCCGATGGGAATGACCCTGTCGGCATACTCGGCGCGGCTCCGGCCGCGTATGAGGCTGATCTTGTAATAGGCCCGGCGGTCGTAGGGCATCTGTGCACCCGCCCGCACTTTGCGGTACATGTCGGCATTGTCGAACACGTTGAAGTGGCCAACATCCTGCTGCATCCCGGGCGGAAGCAATTCAGCAGCTTCCTTGCCGGTGAGGCCGGCGGCGTGCCGGTAAAAATCTTCAATGCTTGTGGCAGGCGCGGATGCTTTCATGAAAAACAGAATGGAATCAAAGTTAGAACGGTGCCAATCAGCGCGCCTGCGCACCGGAACGCACCGCTTTTTTACCGCGAAAGAAAGAAGCAAACAAAGGGGTTCGGGAAGTCTTAGCGCTGGTTTTCAAACGAACCGAAATGCCACAGCACACCCGAAGGGTCGTGCACGAAGCATTCGCTGCCCCAGGGCTGCTGCCGGATAGCGGTGATGCGCACGCCTGCGAATCGCTCTGGCAGTTGCCGCTTGCCCAGGTCTTCCCAGAACGCGTGCACATCCGATACTTCAACAAACACCTGCGTGTTGTCGATCCAGTCCTGCACATGCGCGTCCTGCAGGTAAAAGGAACACTCATCCATCCGGAACAGCGAAAAGCCTTGCCACAAAACCGTTTCGGCAAAGCCCAGGGCTGCGTAAAAGTTCCTGGAAACTTCGAAGTCTTTCGAGCCAATAAACGGACGGATCGATAGCGCGCGCTTTTTCATCAACCGAACTTACGACAAGCATCCACTACCGAATAGCAGCGCCACATTTTCACCGCGAAGAAAAAAGTAGAAAACAAGTTATCCGCGAAGTCTTAGCGCCGGTCTTCTTTTCTTCCTTCTTCGCGGTAACGCCGCCGCAGGCAGCCACATGAAGCGGGCAACGGCGCGTTGACGACGCAGGAATATCCACCAACAGGGGGCTATCTTTGCTCTATGTCCGAACGCACTGAAGTCGGCTCCTTGGGCGAATTTGGCCTCATCGAGCACCTCACCAAGAACATAGAATTTCACAATGCCTCCTCGCTCCAGGGCGTAGGCGACGACGCCGCCGTGATCGATCATTTTGGCAAGCAAACCGTGCTTACCACCGACCTGCTCATCGAAGGCGTCCACTTCGACCTCGCGTATACGCCGCTGCAACACCTCGGTTACAAAACCGTTGCGGTGAACGTAAGCGACATCTACGCCATGAATGCTACGCCGACGCAGATCCTCATCGGCATCGGCTTCTCCAACCGTTTTTCGGTAGAAGCGCTCGATGAATTTTATGAAGGCGTGTATGCCGCCTGCGCGCGCTACGGCGTCGACCTTGTGGGTGGCGATACCACCTCCTCGCAAAAAGGATTCATCATCTCCTGCACCGCCATCGGCGAAGTGGCTCCCGACCAATACGTGAAGCGCTCCGGCGCGCAAAAGGGCGACCTGGTGTGCGTTTCCGGCGACCTCGGCGCGGCTTATTTGGGCCTGCTGCTGCTCGAGCGCGAGAAGCGCATCTGGATCGAAAACCCGAACATCCAGCCCGACCTCGAAAGCGAAAAATACATCGTGGGCCGCCTGCTCAAGCCCGAAGCCCGCAAAGACATCATCGAGTTCTTTGCCGGCGGAGGTGTGCGCCCCACGAGCATGATCGACATCTCCGACGGGCTTTCTTCCGAGCTGCTGCACCTGTGCAAGCACAGCGAAGTGGGCGCGTTGATTTATGAAGACAAGCTGCCCATTCACGACGATACGCGCGCCGCGGCCTTCAAGTTCAACAGCGAAGCAACGGCCTGCGCATTGAGTGGCGGTGAAGACTACGAGTTGCTGTTCACCGTGCGGCAGGACGACTATGAGAAGCTGGGTAACGTCAATGATATTTCGGTGATCGGCTACATCACCGATGCCGACGCGGGCGTGAACCTCTACAGCAAGGGCGGCAACAAATACCCTATCACCGCGCAGGGCTGGAACCATCTCGAACCATGATCTGCACCTCTCCCGTAAAGACGCGCCATGCGCGTCTCTCGCAGCTGCGCCTTGCATCCTTGCTGGTGGTCATCTGCGCGCTGTGCTCCTGCAGGGCATCAAAGGAATTCGTGCCTACCAGGAAGTATGCACCCGAAGAACTGCGTGCGGACTACCGCCTGTTCCGCGCAATACTCGAAGACAGCCACCCGGGATTGTATTGGTACACGCCGAAGGACAGCATGAACTACTACTTCGATCGCGGGGCCGGGATGATCCAGGACTCGATGACCGAAACGCGTTTTCGAGCGGTACTCAACTATGTGCTTGCCCAGGTGCACTGCGGCCACACCTACACGCGTCCTTCGAAAGCCTTCGTGGCAGCGGCGGGTGACGGGTTCTCTTATCCCATCGCCATGAAACTGTGGCCCGACACCGCCGTGGTGACCGACAACCGCGACCGGCGCGACAGCCAGCTTACCGTTGGTTCCATCGTTACCGCGATCGACGGCTGGCCGCTCCGTAGAATTACGGATACGCTCTTCAACTTTCTTTCCGGCGACGGCTACAACCGCACGCATCTCTTTCAAACACTGAGCAACCGCGGCGGCTTCGGCAACACCTACATTCCCGTGCTGGGCTACAAACCCAAATACCGCGTATCGTGGATCGACACGGCGGGCGCCGAACACACGGCAGCGATCAACCTCTTTCTCCCGTCGCGCGACAGCTTGCGCCGCAGCGCACGGAAGCCCGCGCCATCGAAACGCCGCATCCGCCGTCAAACGCGCGAAGCAGTGCGGGGTGTGCGGTACGATGCGGGTGGTGAAACAGCCTTCATGCACCTCGCAACGTTTGCCAAAGGATACGGGCTGCGCGGCTTTTTCCGCCGCTCGTTCCGAAGCCTCGAAGAACGCGGCATAAAGAACCTCGTGATCGACCTGCGGGGCAATGGCGGCGGCTCCGTTACCAATTCAAACCTGCTTACGAAATACATTGCCGACAAACCCTTCAAGATCGCCGACTCGCTGTTTGCCACGCGCCGCAACAGCAAGTATCGCCGCTACCAGGCAAAGGGTTTCTGGAATAATCTCTTCATCCGGTTCATGACGCACCGCAAGGCCGATGGCAATTATCACTTCCGCTATTTTGAAGGCCGCCATTTTGCACCAAAGAAGGCGCATCACTTCGATGGACAGGTGTACGTGCTCATCGGCGGTAATACATTTTCGGCATCAACGCTTTTTGCCGGCGCCGTGGGGCCGCAAAACAATGTGACGCTTGTGGGAGAAGAAACGGGCGGCGGCGCTTACGGCAACAATGCCTGGCTCATTCCCGCGGTGACGCTGCCCAACACACGGGTGCGGTTTCAATTGCCGCTGTTCCGGTTGGTGATTGACAAGGACGCCGAAAAAGGAAGGGGTGTGCAGCCGGAAGTGTTCTCGGGGCCTACGGTGCAGTCCATCCGCGATGGCAGCGACTACAAGATGGATACCGTGCTGGAGCTGATCAGAGAGAAGGGATACTGAACGTGTCATTGCGAGCGAGCGAAGCGGCGCTCGCGAATCAATCGCATTTACACGGGCAGCGTGAAGTCATCGGCATCCTTCCAGAACGGCAGCTTTTGACGCACCGCTTCGAGGTGAGCCTTGTCGAATGTGATCGTGAATACATCTTCTTCGTGAGCCTTTTGGTAAAGCACTTCGCCGAGCGGATCCACCACCATCGAATCGCCACTGTGGTAGATGCCCTTTCCATCTTCACCCACGCGATTCACGCCCACCACGTAGCATTGGTTTTCGATGGCGCGCGCCTGCAGCAAGGTCTTCCAGGCTGTGGCCCTGCGCTCGGGCCAGTTGGCCACGTAGAGCAACACGTCGTATTCGGGGCCGGCATCGGTGGTTTGCTGCCTGCTCCACACCGGGAAGCGCAGGTCGTAGCACACAAGGCACTGAATGCGCCAACCATTCACCGAAGCGATGAAGCGTTCGCGGCCGGGCTGGTAGTGTTGGTCTTCGTGGGCGTAAGCAAAGAGGTGCCGCTTGTCGTAATGCCCGACGGCGCCGTTGGGCAACACCCACAAAAAGCGGTTTACGAAACCTCCGTCGCCCTGCATCATCACCGACCCGCACAGGATGATCCGCAGCTCGCGGCTGAGGCGCTGCATCCATTGTAGCGTGGTGCCGTCCATTGTTTCGGCAAAGGCTTCGGGATTCATGCTGAAACCCGTGCTGAACATTTCGGGCAGCACAACGATGTGGCCGGCCGCACTACCTGCGCGGATCTTTTCTTCGAGCATGCGGAGGTTGGCGGTGCGGTCTTCCCAATGAAGCGCGGTTTGAATGAGCGTAAAAGTGAGCGGAGCCATCGATGCAAGTTAGGCAGGGAAAGAGGCATACGGAAGGTGCAGATGACTTGGCCGCACAACGGGATGCCTGAACGAGGGAACGAACTGAAACAACGGCGCCCTGGGGCGGCGGGATGATGTCCGGAGCTGACGGAACGAGGGCCGTAGGAAGCAAAACAACGACACGGCCTGACAGAAAAGCACTCCGGCATGACAGTACTTCGTTCGGAAAACACAAGACGGGGCCCGGAGCAGACAGAACCATGCCCCGACCTGACAAGACTTCGCCCCGACCCGACAGTACGGCATAGCGCCCATAGGCGTTGTACCTCAGTGTTTTATAAGGTTTCGGCCACGGTTTTCAGGGCTTGTCAGTGTCAGCGCGCAGCATACGAACGGCCTCGGTGATGAGCGAGTGTTCATATCCCTTTTGCACGAGGTAATCCTGCGTCTTTTTCTGCCGCACCAGGTATTGCTCGCCCTTCAGGCTTTCCCATTTTTTCTCTGCCAGCTTTTCGAGGGTTCGCTGGTAGTCGTCTTCGGGTATCTCGGCGAGTCCCTTACGAATGCAGTAGTCGGAAACGCGCTTTTGCCTGAGCTCGTAGAGGATTTTTTTGCGGCCCCAATCCTTCATGCGGAACTTGCCGCCGGCAAAGGCTTTTGCAAAACGCTCTTCGTTGAGGTAGTCGTCTTCAATGAGCTTCGACAGCACTTCGTCGTGGTCGGCGCGGCGCACGCCGAGGTCCCACAGCTTTTGCTGCACCTCGTGGTGGCTGCGCTCCTGGTAGGCGCAATATTGCCGCAGTTTTTGCAGCGCCTCTTCTTTCGACAAAAGCTTTTTCATTCGTTCAACAGCTGCGAAGTTGGGGCCGGAATGGTTGACGCCGGTTAAAAACGCGGACAGGGAATGTCGTAGCCGGCTTCTTTGGCCAGCACCCACGACAGCGAAAGCTCAAAGGCGTTGGTGTTTCCCGCGAGCTTGCTCAGCCCGGAAATAGTATGGTCGTAAGAGGCGCCGAGCGTGATGGAGCCAAAGCGCAGCCCGGCATAGGGCGATACCGCATCGCCCATGCGGTAGGAAGCGCCCGCCGTCAGCTCGGTGTGGTCTTTCACGAAGAAGTTGATGCCCGCGCCGGCCATGCGTTCTTCCGAAGTGCCCTGGCGCAGGTAAAGCAGCTGCACCTGCAGGCGTGCCGCATCGCTCAGCGCGTAGCGTAGGCCGCCGTGCACTGTGTAGCGCAGGGGGAGGTGAAATTTCATCCCGCCCCAGAACGGGTCTTCGGGGCGCATCAGGTGACCTACCGACATGCCGGCAAAAGGCTGCAGGGCCGCGTCGCTGCGCGTATCCATCCACGTTATGCCCGCCGAAGCGTCGAACGAACTGCTGGTTTGCTGCACGCTGTTGTCGCCGGATGCCGCCAAAGGGTCGAAGCCGGTGCCGGGCCGCCACTGGCTGCCATAGCGCAGGTCGCTTGGGTTGAAGCTGCGCCCGAGAAAACCGAGCTGCATGCCGATGAACACCTGCTGCGCGCCATCGGTGCCGAAGCGAACACCCGAGTAGCTCACCGAAACGCCGCCGATCTGGTATTGATAGCCGCCGTCTCCAGCGGTTTGCTGCAGCAGCGAAACGCCCACGTTGATGTTGCGCTTGGTGCGCAGGTCGGCCGAAATGCCGACGGTGCGATAGGGGCTCACGTTGGCCCATTGGCTGCGATAGATGGCCGCTGCGCGCAGCGTTCCGTCGAAGGCGCCGGTGAGGGCCGGGTTGAGCCAGAGCGGGTGTGCATAAAACTGCGAAAAGTGCGGGTCTACCTGCGCGAGGCATGCGTGCTGCAGCAGGACGAGCAGGAGTGTCAGGATTCGTTTCATATCAGCGCAACAGGTTTACGGATCCTTTTCTAGAAATGGTCTTACCGTCGGTGAGCACGGCTCTCAGCGCAAAAACGTACACGCCCACCGGCGCGCGCTGGCCTTTGCAGGTACCGTCCCAGCCCTGTTTGCTGTCGGTACTTCGAAACACTTCGTTGCCCCATTGATCCCACACCCTGAAGTCGATTGTGAGCAGCGAGCTGCCAAACACCAACAGCACGTCGTTGCGGCCGTCGGCATTGGGAGTAAAAACGTTTGGAACGAACACATCGTCGGTGCTGCCCATGACGGTTGCGGAGCCCGGTGTGCTGTTGGCGCAAGGGTCGGGGGCAAGGGCACGCACCTGCAGGGTAACCGCCACGCCGGGCATCAGTCCCAACACTGTGTGCGTAGTGCCGGTTGCGCCCGATGAAGGCGTGCTCCAGGTGCCGCCGCCATCGGTAGAAACCTCGTACCCAACGGCACCGGCAATCGCGTTCCAGCTGAAGACGGCACTGTTGCCGCTCCCCACCACGGTCACAACGGGTGCGGGCAAGGGCGTCATAAAGCTTACCTGCACCGGCGGACGGCCGTTGATGCAGGAGCCAATTCGGGCTTCGAGGTAATACACCGTGACTACCGACAGCGGCGGGGTGTGGAACACGGAGCCTGTAAACACCAGCGAGCCGGCGTTGGGTGCGGTATACCACTCGTACAGAACGCCCGGCTGCGGGTTGATTACCGTGAGCGTTGCACTACCATTCACGCAGATCACTGCATCAGGCGCCGCGGGCAGGGCGGGTGCGGGCAGAACGTTGACGGGCACCGCAGTGCGTGCGGAAACGCAGTTGCCCGCGCTCACCGCTTCCACGTAATAGGTTGTATTAGCGGAAAGCGCCGGCGTGGTGTAGCTCCCGTTGGTTGATAGCGCGGTGCCGCCGCTGGCCACATCGTACCAGCGATAGGTAAGCGACGGATCGGGGCCTTGCACGAAAACCGTTGCGGACGTGCCTCCGCAGGTGCTGACGGCAGGAGCGGTGGGTGCGGCCGGTGCAGGCGCAACGGTCACGGTCACGGGCGTGCGCGCAGAAGGCACGCAGGGAAGGTTGGCCTGCAGGTAATACGTGGTTGTGGCGGTGAGAACCGGCGTTGTATACGTTAGCCCGCTGCCGATGGCGCTGCCCCCCGTGGCCGCGGCATACCAGGTGTAGGTGTAGAGGATGTTCGGGTTCTGCACACTGAGCGTTGCCGTTGCGCCGCTGCAAATGGCTGCTCCCTGTGCCAGCGGCGCGGGTGGTGGTGAGGCAGGCACAACGGTCACCGTTACGTTGGCGCTGAAACTGCAGCCGTTAATATCGGTGCCGTTAACGGTGTAGGGAGTGGTGCCGGAGGGTGAAACAGATACGCTGCTTCCGCTGAGGACGCCGGGCGTCCAGGTGGCGCTGGCGATGGTTCCGGAGGCGAGGCTTACGGTGAGCTGGCTGCTGGCGCCCGCGCAGATGCTGGCCGGGTTGGCCGTGGCGCTGGCTGTTGCCGTTCCGCCGCCCGCGGCCACGTTGGCCAGGTGCGAACTGGTGCAGCCGAAGGCGTTCGTTACCGTGCAGCTGTAGGTGCCGGGCAGCAGCCCTGTGGCCGTTGCGCCGGTCTGAACCGGGCTTGTGCCCGGCCAGCTATACGTATAGGGTCCCGAATTGCCGGTGACGGTAAGCGTGGCGCTGCCATTGGGCTGGCCGCAGGTGGCGGGTGTGGAGGAAATGGCCACGCCCTGCGTGATGTTCGAGCCAGAAAGTGCTAGTACGACCGCGTTGGGAAAGGGCGCGTTGGACCCGGTGGTCGTGGTATTGCTGATGGTGATGCTCGCGATGGGCTCCAGCTGCGATGCACAGGGTAACGAAAAATCGACGTGGTAGAAGCGTGGGTTGGAGGGCAGTCCGTCGGTGGAAAACGGCGGCGCCGCCAGGCGCGTGGTGCGCCCGAAGCCGGACACCACAACATTGGATGTTGCATTGAACCAATCGGACAGCGCTACATCATGGAGCACCTGAAGGCTGCTGCCGTTCACGAAGTTTACAGTGACGGTGATGGTAGATGCGTTCTCGGTAGAAAAGGCAAGGAGGCTCAGGCGCGCGAATGCCGCCGGTGCGTCGAGCGTGAGGGTGAGCGTGCGCCCGCGCAGGAGCGTGAGTCCATTGGACCCGGTGTAGGGAGCGAGCTGGAACTGGTACGTGCCACCTGCATCGGCAACGAGGCCGTTGTCGGCAATGCCGGCGCTCATTCCCTGCGCAGACGCAAAGGCCTGCGTGTACATAATGTGGCTCGTGGCATCGAGCACCGTATCGGTAACGAGGGTAGCATCGCTCCCTGCTTCGGCGAAGATGTCGTGGTTGAAGCCGCTGACGGCGATGGGCGTGTAGGTTTGCGCTTGCACGGGGCCGCCTGCCAACAGTCCGAAGGCAGTGGCCAGCAGCATGGTGAACTTTCTCATAGCTGTTGGGTTGGAGCAGGCAGTATGGGAAGTTACGTAATATCGAATATCGAACAGGGACTATCGAATAACGAAGTCGGGGAAGGAAGCACGTGCAGAACAATGAGGTATTGGGTCCCTGTCAATCGTCAGGCTTCTTCGAGCAGCTCGCGGCAGCCGAACTCTTTTTCCAGCAGCTGGTCGTAGTAGTCGGCTTTCTGAAACAGGTCGCGGAACATAGCCACGCCGGCTTCCTTGGTCATGTCGAGGTCGTACATGATGCAGCTGAGCACGATGCTTTGCTTGACGGCGCTGAGCACGAGGCCGTCCATCTTGTGGTTTTCTTCGAGCAGGAACTGGTACAGCGGCCGTATCGATGCCGTTTGCGAAGGCAGCAGGCAGAGGTAGGCATCGCCCGCCACAAAGAAGTTATCGGGGTTGTAGTTGATCTTGATCTTGGCGTTGCCCGTCTTCACCGTCCAGTTGTTGTGGCCATCACGCGCCAGCTTGACGTCTTTGCCCAGCTCTTTCAGAATGGCCTCCACGATGCTGGCAACGCCGACGGGCTTCGACTCTTTCTCGGGCATCGCCGGCAGCTTCACCTCGGTGCCGCAGAACGGACAATACTTGGTGGAGTCGATGTTGGACGCCGTTACCAGCGTGTCGCAGCTATGGCAGCGCGTGGAAGGCTCGCCGCGGTGCGTGCTGTATAGTTCGAGCGCTTCGCGCAGGTAGCTTACGGGAAGTGCGAACCCGAGGTTGTCGCCGCCGCGGATGATGAACGAGTTGACGCCGATCACCTCTCCGCTTTTGCCTACCAGCGGCCCGCCCGAATTGCCGGGGTTGATGGCCGCATCGATCTGTATGTACTTGATGCCGTCGCGCACGCGGTCGGCCTTGGAGATCACGCCCTGCGTGGCCGTGTAGTTGAGCCCGAACGGGTGCCCGATGGCCACCACCACGCCGCCGTCTTTCACCTCGCCGTAGTTGCCGAGGCGGATCTCGGGGATCTGCACGTCTTCGGGTGGTTGCAGAAAGGCCAGGTCGTGCTTCTTATCGGTATACCACACGCGCGACAGCCTGCGGTCGAAGTTGCGCCCGGCGATGGTCACTTCGGCATTCTTGCCCACCACGTGCTCATTGGTCACAATGAGATCGAACTCCTTCACGTAGAAGCCCGTGCCCGTGCTCGTTTGCGTAGCGATCTGTATGATCGCCGGCCGGTATAGCTCGATAATTTGTTGTGTGTTCATGGGGCGCTCTTATCCTTCGGCTGCGCTCAGGATGACAGAGCGCCTTCTGTCACGCTGAGTGTAGCCGAAGCTTCATTTTGTTTCCATATTCAAAAATTCGATCTCTCCCGTAAACGTCTGGTTGAACGACAGGAGGCTGTCGTACCGGATCTTGTCGGCGCGCATTTTCATGTCGGGGTATTTCACCTTCCAATCTGCTTCGATCGCTTCCACCGCGCGCTGGATCTCGTCGCCAAAGAGTACCGCGCCATCGCCATCGGCATAAGGCACTTTGAAGCCCAGCTCGCGGAAGTAGTTGGGGTAATTCACCATCATGAACAACTGGAAGTACTCCGTGAGCGGCCGCGGCAGGCTGTAGGAATACTGGCAGTAGGCAAACCCGTACTCCGAGATCTTTGCCGCGATGGCCGTGTGCTTGTTGTCGCGGTACCAGCCGATGTTCTGGTTGGCGTTATAGATGGCGTCCGATATGGTTTTATGCGCCTGCGGCAGCACGATCGAAAAGGTGTACTTGCTTCGAAACAGGTAGGGAAACACTTCTTCGCGGGTGCGGGCCTGCAGCTTCGTAAACTCGTCGGCCATGTCCTGGTTCTTCTCCGACACCGGGCGGTCGTCTTTGCGGAAGTAGATGTCCACGATCTTTTCCAGCGCCAGCAGCAGCTTGCCTTCGGGCACGATGCAATAGTCGATGCGGTAGGCCAGCGCCAGCAGGAGGTAGGCGATGCCACCAGAGTATTTATCGGCGTCCACCGTTTCGATAAGATCCAGCGTTTCCTTGATCCAGTGCAGCATCCAGCGGTATTTCACCTCCTTTTCGGAGTCCGGGATGCCCTCCACGTGATCGGTCTCCACAGGCAGGAGCGCCGTAAAATCCTGCACCAGCAGGTCGTCCTGCTTGTCGGCTTTCGATGCCAGCTCCTTCAGGCCATAATACAGCTTGCTGGGGTTGGTGGTGGCGATGTCGGAGTTGAACAGCATCTCGAGCGTGCCTTCGTGGAGCGCATAGCGCGTGTAGTACAGCGCGAAGTTCATTTCGAGCAGGCGGCGCATCACGGGCACGCTTGGCTGCGGCATCGCGGCGAGGGGCACGCGGGCCGAAAAGCCTTTGTCGTCGTACTTGCCGCGAATGATCTTGGAGCCCTGGAACAGCTCAAACGAGCCCGAACCGCCACCGGCCTGGATGGTATGCGTTACGTTGCCCGTGTTCTCGTCGCGCAGGTAGTCGAAAAAGGCGGCGATGCTTTCGTGGATCTTTTTTTCTTTGAAGAGGGTCTCGGCTTCGTTCCAGCGGTCGACCTTGGCGGGCGGCTTGTTGTTGTCGGAGTAGCGGCCAAACGGGATCCGGGGCCCCACCGCGGCGGGGCTGATTTCCTCCTCTTCTTTCTTTTTAGACCAGCCGAATATTTTCTCCAACATAACGCCGTTCTTTTCGCCACTGCCCCTTCGATGCCCGGGCCTTGCAATGCTTCAAAACATGGGCCGCAGGCTTCCCGAAAGTAAGGCGAAGCCAATGATTTTCAGCGCAAGAGCTGTCTTTTACAAGCCGAAAATGGGTCGGAACCGCTAAGAAAAAAAGGGGCTAAGTGTTTTCGCTAAGATCAGATGAGCAAAGATTTTCAACAACGATTTGCTTTGCGTAACAACTTATTTTCTTCTTTCCTTAGCGGTTACGAACACTTCTTTTCCTTTACCTGCCTTTTCCTTAGTTTCGCCCCTCTAGCATAAAGACCAATTCCATGAAGTTCATCGTTTCGTCGTCGCAGCTTTTGAAGCAACTCCAACAGATCTCGGGCGTCATCAACGCCAACACCGTGCTGCCGATCCTGGAAGACTTTCTCTTCGAGGTGGAAAGCGGTAAACTCACCGTGGTGGCCACCGACCTGGAGACCGTGATGCGCATTCAGCTGGAAGTGGAAGCACGCGAAACCGGCAAGGTTTGCATCCCCGCCAAGATCCTCATCGACTCGCTCAAGAACATCCCCGACCAGCCGCTGACGTTCACCATCGACAAGAACTTCGGTGTGGAGATCACCTCCGACAATGGTAAGTATAAGGTGATGGGCGAGAACCCCGACAACTTCCCCAAGGAGCCGGCGGCCGACGACACCACGTCGTTCACGCTGCCTGCAGAGGCACTCGTGACCGCCATCAACAAAACGCTTTTCGCGGTGAGCAACGACGACCTCCGCCCTGCCATGACCGGCGTGTATTTCGAGCTCAGCAAAGACTATATCCAGTTTGTAGCCACCGACGCGCACCGCCTCGTTCGCTACAAGCGCACCGACGTCAGCTGCCCACGCACCGATTCATTCATAGTGCCGCGAAAGCCGCTCAACCTCCTCAAGAGCGCGCTTCCCGACAACGAAGACGAGCTGACGGTATCCTACAACAGCAACCACCTTTTTGTAAAGCACGGCACCACGCAAATGAGCTGCCGCCTCATCGACGCACGCTTCCCCGACTATAAAGTGGTGATCCCCGCAGACAACCCGTATAAGATGGTGGTGAGCAAATCCTTGTTCCAGAGCGCCCTCCGACGCGTGAGCGTTTTCTCCAACAAGAGCACCAACCAGGTGGCCCTCTCTATCACCGGCTCCGAGCTTACGCTCAATGCGCAGGACGTGGACTTTTCTTTTGAAGGCAACGAGCGCATGAAGTGCCAATACGACGGTGAAGACCTGACGATCGCCTTCAACGCCCGCTTCCTCATCGAAATGCTCAATGCATCGGAAGGCGACGAAGTGCGCGTGGAGCTGTCCACACCCACCAAGGCCGGCATTCTGCGTCCTACCGACGCGGACGAGCACGAAGACCTGCTGATGCTGGTGATGCCGCTGATGCTGAACCAGTAAAGCAGCCGTTTATTAGTTAATTGTAAGGGTCGCCTTGTTGCGATCCTTTCTTCATTTTGTTCCAGCTTAATCCGCGCAATCATAAAAAATCGGAGCCTGCCCTGAGGAATCGAAGGGTTCTTTCTCTTTCCGGCCGAAGGCGGCCGTAACTTGCCGCCATGAACTTCGTGCTCCTCGCCACATACGACAACTACATGGATGCGCACATCGTGCAGGGCCGGCTGGAAGAAGAAGGCATTCGCTGCTGGCTCAAAGACGAGCATACGCTCACCATCAACCCGCTTTGGAACAATGCCATCGGGTACATCAAGCTGATGGTGCCGCAGGAACAACTGGAACGCGCCCGCGACATCCTCGCCGAGCCGCCCCGCCCGTCGTTCGACGATGTTGCGCCCGAGGCTTCCTAACTTACCATTCCATGAAACCGATCTTCCGGATACTATTGCTTGCGGTGGTGCTGTCTACGCCCGCCCGCGCGCTCGCCTGGGGCCGCGACGGCCACGAGCTGGTGGCGCGCATCGCCTATCATTTTCTCGACGGCGCCACGCGCAAAAAAGTGCTGCAAACCCTCGACGGCGTTTCGTTTGAAGAAGCGGCCACCTGGATGGACGACGTGCGCCGCAACCGGTCGTTCGAAAGTATGCGGCCCTGGCACTATATCAATATAGACGAAGGCCAGGATTACCAGCCTGTTGCCGAAAAGAATGCGCTCACCATCCTCGCCGGCGTCATCGGTAAAATGAAGCAGCGCGAATCGTTCACCGGCAACCGCCAGCGCGACCTGCTGCTACTCTTTCATCTCGTGGGCGACATCCACCAGCCGCTGCATGCCGGTTATGCTTCCGACAAGGGCGGCAACACCGTGAACGTGGATTACGAAAACACGCAGCTCAACCTACACAGTCTCTGGGACAACCGCATCATTGCCGATGCGAAAGTGAGCTTTGCAAGTTGCCTCGAGCTTTATTCCACCTGGACGCCGGTGCGGGCAGACAGCGTGCGCAGTGCGGGCCTCATGACCTGGATGAAGGAGTCGCGCGCCCTACTGCCGCAGGTGTATGCCTACCCCGAACCCCGAATTGAAAAGGCCTATTGCCTGCAGAACAAGCCGCTTGTAGAGCAGCAACTCCTTGCCGCGGGCCTGCGCCTGGCCCGGGTGCTGCAGGAATCTTTTGGCGACCCATCTTAGGCGGCTCCTCCGGGGGGCGACGCTTCCACCACGGGGTTGAGGCTGTGCTTTGTTTTCTTTTCGATATAACGCAGGCTCTTGAGCGCCAGCACGATCCACAGCCAGCCCATTGCGAAGCCGGCCAGCACGTCGCTGGTGTAGTGCACACGGAGGTAGATGCGGCTGAAGCCGATGAGGAGGATGAACAGGAACAGCGCTACGATAAGCGGCCATTTAATGCGCGGGTCTTTCACCGAGTGCCACGTAATATATATGAGCATCCCGTAGAAGGTCATGCTCATAAGCGCGTGCCCGCTGGGAAACGAAAGCCCACGCGCAGGCTCGAGCAACGGGATGAGCGGTCGCTCGCGGCCGAACAGATGCTTGAGTCCTGCCATCAGCACAAGGCTGCTGAGCCCGATGGCCGGGATCTTTATGGAATACCACTTGTGCGGGCGCACAAAGAGGAACCATCCGATGAGCGCCAGGTTGGCCGGGATGAGGAAGCGGTGGGTGCCGAAGAAGGTGATGGTCTTCATCAGCGTATTATTGGCCGGCGACACAAAAGGCTCCAGCGCGTCGAACACCTGCTGGTCGAAGCTGTTGTTGCCCAACACAAACACGCGGCGCACGATATAGGCGAAACCCATGAGCGCCACGAAGAACACGGCCATCACAAACATCATCTCCACCGACAGGAGCGCGAAGCCCGCAACGAAGCGGCGGACGCCTTTCGATAATCTCCGAAACATGATTTCAGCGATACAAACGCCGTGCGAGAAGCTGGCATGGGAAAAAACCTGCCGTATTTCTACGCAAAAATTTGCCGTATTTCCTCTCTTGTGGGAGACGTTTCGGTAGCGGAACTTTGCAGTATATCTATCACAGTATCTACTGCGTAGGTTTTTGTTTGGCTATCTGATCAACGCCCCGGCGCTTTCGCGGGGGCTTTTTTTTGCCCAGCCCGGACCCAAAAAGAATCGGGGCGCAGCAAGTAAGTAGATATACCTAGATGTTAAAGAAATTCTAACGCGTCCGGGCCGATGATGAAAAATTGGTCTAACTTCCGTTCCGCATCTGCAAAAATGTGAATGATAGCGTTTTGTAAGGGAGATAAAGACCCAAACGGAACGCAGAAAGGACCTCGAAACGATTGCCAGAACGGAATTAACTGCAGTAGCAGCCCCCAACCTACCGAAGCGCACCACCAACGTCCGGAAAGCCGAAACAAAAACCTTTATCTGTTTTATGAGACAGCGCAATGACTTGTCTGGCACAGCCACGTGTGCCCCTGATCCGTCCATTACCGACGGCCGAACCTCAACTTCCAAAGCCCGTTTCGGGCGCCGACTGCTCGGACTGCTCACCAGCGTTCTGCTGGCAGGAGCGGTTCAGGCCCAGAGCTCGGCCAACTATGCCCTCACCACGAATACCAGCGGATCGCTGGTAGACATGAGCACGGGCACTACCCAGCTGGTGGCGGCCTCTGTGGACGATTCGCCTTCTTCGGCAGTGACGTCGATGCCTTTTGATTTCATTTTCATGGGCGCATTCTATAACCAGTTTTCGGTGAATGCCAACGGGATGATCCGCCTTGGATCTACGCAGGTGGCCACCACGGGCAACGTCCAGATCGGCAGCGTGGCTACGGCACCGCTCATCTCGGCGTTCTCGTTCGACATGAAGACGCACACCAGCGGCAAGGTGCATTATAAGGTGACGGGCACGGCACCCAATCGCGTGCTGGTGATCGAATGGTTCAATATGCAAATCGGCTGGAACTCCACCACTGCCGACGGCACCATCCAGGCGCTCCTTGGCGAGGACGGAAGCATCCGCTTCATTTACGGTACGATGGCCTACAACTATGTACCCGGCACCACGACCATTTCTGCCGGCTTCCAATCATCAAACACCAACAATACGTACGCTACGATAAACATCGGCACCAACGCCGTGTCGTACTCGGGAGGCACAACGAATTACAACATCGGTTCCACCACCGGCGTTCCCATTCCGGTAAGCTCGGCTTCCGATGGCAACCGCCGCGTTTATACCTTCATCGCACCGGCACCTTCGGCCGGCCCCACGAACCTGAACTTCACAGGCATGTCGGCGCTCGGGATGACCGTCAACTGGACGGCTTCGGTGGCTTCGAACGTTGCGGGTTACCTGGTATATTACTCTACCGACAACGTGAACTTCACATTCGCCGGCAGCACCAACGCCGCTACTACCTCGCTTGCCGTAACCGGCCTGACGCCCGGCACCAACTACTACTGGAAAGTGTACGCCATCAGCGAAAGCAGCCTTTCGGCCCCGCTCACCGGCACCAACCCCACCACCTTCCCCTCCGACATCGCGAGCACTGCAACCGGCGGCCTGTGGAGCCAGCCTTCCACCTGGGTAGGCGGCGTAGTTCCTGCTCTTGGCGACAACGTGATGATCGCCGACGGCGCAACCGTTACCATCGACGTTAGCCCCACGATCAACAACCTCACCATCGGTGAAGGCGGCGCAAGCGTGCTCCAGTATATTACTACGGCAACGCAAACGCTCAATGTAATGGGCAACCTTTCGATCACGAGCGGCGCCACCTTCCGTGCTGTTGCTCCCGGGTCGACAACGACGGTTACTTACAACCTCAACGTCGCCGGCAACCTTACCAACGGCGGCACCATCAACTTCAGCCAGACTGCCGGCACGGGCGGCACGGTGGTAAATGCTACGAAGGTGAACGTAACCTTCTCCAGCGCGGCCAACGCCAACTTCGACCTGAGCGGCGGCACAGCAGCCAACTTCGCAGGCGTTTCGCTCAACAAGGGTACGGGCGCCGCATCCACACTTACTTTCAGCGCACCTGCCACCTATACCGGCACTGGCGCCAGCTCTTCTGCCGCCACCATTACCGTTGCCAGCACATCTGGCCTCGCGGTAGGTATGTATGTAGGCGTAACGAGCGGCACGGGCGCATTCGCGGCCGGCAGCACGGTTACGGCCGTTAACAGCGGCACAACCTTCACGGTTTCGGCAGCTCCCACCACTACACTGGCAGGTGCTACGATCATCGGTTCGATGGTTGCAGGCGCATCTTCGGCCAGCACCGGCTTCCTCACCATCACCAACGGCACGTTCGTGGTGGGCGGCAGCAACACGTATTCAGTGCCTGTGTTCGCTACAGCAGCTTATACCATCCCGGCAACGGGTGGCCTGCGCCTGAACAATGCCAATGCAACGGTGACCGGCCAGAACGGTAATCCGACGCTCAACGGCGCGCTGACGATGACGGCTGGTACGCTCAACATCGGCAACGCTACCGGCAACATCATGGGTGCTGCGGCCACTGCCAACTGGACGATGACCGGCGGTACAGTGAACATCGCTTCGCGCTTCTACACTACCAGCGCAATGACCTTCAACATGTCGGGTGGTACCATCAACGTGACTACCACCGGTAACAGTACTTCGAGCTCGGCAGGCTTCGGCATCAATGCCGCTGCTTCCTCGTTCACGATGTCTGGCGGTACCATCAACCTGGTACAGGCCTCAACCGGCGGCACACAGTGGGATTACTATGTCAGTGCTTCTGCACCGAACATCACGGGGGGTACGCTCAACGTAGGTACCGCGGCCACTTTGACGAACTTCACGTTCAACGTACTGGGTGCTGCACCGAGCATCGTAATTAATAACACTACCAACAACAAAACGCTCCGAATCCTTTCAACTTCACCGCTCAACGTATATGGCACTTTAACGGCCAATACGGGTACGACGGTGAACCTCAACGGCACTTCTCTGACGGTGCGCGGAGCATCTTATACTAATGACGGCACGCTCACCGGCACTGCTACGGGCAGCCGGCTGACCTTCTTCTCGCCGACGGCGCAGACCTTTGCGGGCAGCGGTACGGTTACGTCTCCGCTCGACGGCCTTGGCGTTCAAACCGGCGGCGGTGGTCTCACGATCTCGCATGTGAACGGTTTCAACACGCTCCGCGTGAACCTGTTTGCCGGCACTATCACCAACAGTAACAAAATAACCCTTGGCGCCGGCGCTGCAAATGCGGTAACGGTTCAAACCGGTTATGCTGGTAGCGTGGAGCCCGGTGGCGCATTCGACGCTGCTCCCAACTTCAACCTGGGCACCGGCACGTTTACGATCACGGCACAGCAGGAAAGCGTTCAGCGCACGTTGAACTTCGAACTGCCTTCCACCCGCACGATCAATTCGCTGGTGGTGAACAACACCAACGGCGTGGCCTTCACGGGTGGCGGCCTGTCTTCGGCAGCGCTCACGCTCACCGCCGGCAAGCTCACTACCGACAACACCAACCTGCTGACGATCTCCGGAACTACTACCGGCTCGGTCAGCGGCGGTTCGGCCACTACGTATGTGAATGGCCCACTGGTGCGCACGCTGCCCGCCAGCCTTGCTACCGGCACTACTTATACATTCCCCATCGGCAAGAGCGGCTACAATCCGTTCGAACTCGTGAACGCACTCACTACAGGCGGCACGGTTGCGATACAGGCCGAAGTGTTTGACGCCAACGCAGGCGGCACACCGGGGCTCACCCTGTCGACTCTGAGCACAAGCCGCTACTGGCGCGTGCAGGTGCCTTCGGGAGTGGCCAACCTCACTTCTTCGCTGGTTAAACTGAATGATACCCGCGGCTCCTTCGACGCCATCGGCGCGAGCAGCACGCAGTCGGGTACCTACAACCTCGTTGGCGGGTTCCCGTCCACGCAGTCGGCTACGAGCATCACTTCGATCGCTCCTGCCGTGTCGGGGTCCAACCTCGGCGCCTACTACCTGATGGCTACCACGGCACCTCCTGCTGTGACCAGCGTGACGATGACGCCCAACGCGACAACCGTTGATTGTAATGCCAGCCAGCCCCACACGATCTCGGCCGACATCACGTCGGGCGCGACGATCACATCGGTGGTACTCAACTACAAGGTGAACGGCGGCACGACGCAAACGGTTACGATGACCAACAGCGGCGGCAGCACTTACACGGGCACCATACCTGCAGTGTCGCCCATCAATGGCATCGTTACGTGGAGCATCATTGCTACGGATGCTAACAACCTTTCCAGCACAACTGCGGGCAGCACTTACCAGGATGCACCGCTCTTCGGAATCGTGCCAACCATCGTCGCTTCGCAGAGCACTATTTGCTCGGGCAACACAGTGACGCTGACGGCCACCATCCCAGCCGTGGTGATGAGCCAGACCTTCGACGCCCTCCCTGCTTCGAACTTCACTGCTACCGCTCCGCTCACCGCAAGCCAGAGCAGCCTCGCTGCACAAGGAAGCGGATCGGTAGTGCTCGCCTATACGGCTAGCATGGACGCTGCCTATTCTTATACTTCCAACATCAACCTTTCCAACAGCGGCGCGGCACAACTGATGTTCTCGCACATCGTTGCATCGGAAGCCGGTCTTGACTATATGTATCTGCAGTACTCCGCAGACGGTGGGGTCACATGGATCTCGTTCCCCACGAGCAGCTACACGGGCTCGGCTACGCTGAAGAATGGCGTAGTGAGCTTCGACAAGACCAGCTATCCCGACTGGTCTGCAGCCCTTACGAGCAGCGGCGTTGCCCCCACGAACGCGCTCTGGAAGAACGAAACGATCAACATACCGGTATCGGCACTTACCAACCAGTTCCGCCTGCGCTTCCGCATCACGAGTGACAACTCGGTGCAGTACGCCGGTTGGTTCGTCGACAACGTCCGCATCATCGGAAACGGTACGCAGCCGAACTACTTCTGGGCTCCGGGCGGTGAAACCACCAGCGTGCCAACGCTCGAGGTGACTCCGGCCGCGACCACTACGTACAATGTAGTAGCCGTTGATAACAACAGCTGCTTGTCCGACGTATCGCCTTCGGTAACGATCACGGTCAACACAACACCAACGGCTCCGACAGCTACCAACAGCGCGCAGTGCGGCCTGGCCGTTCCAACGGCTTCGGTTGCTTCCACTTCGGGTCTGTCTGCGCCTACCTTCAAGTGGTATGATGCCGCTACGGCAGGCAACCTGCTGCAGACCAGCACGTCTACTACGTACACGACCGCTATCAGCTCCACCACTACATTCTATGTGTCTGAGATCAACCTGACCGGTAACTGCGAGGGTCCCCGCACCGCGGTGACCGTAACCGTAAGCACTCCGGATGCGGTTACTGCCAGCAGCAACGCAGCTGCCCCTGTTTGCACCAACGCAGCTGTAGCGCTCACGGCCACGCAAACCGGTTCGAACCAGAACTATACCTACACCTGGACGGGTTCACCTGTAGCTGGCTCGGGTATCCTCACCAGCGTTACGGGCGCATCCGTAACGGTTAACCCAACCACTGCGGGTACCTATGTATATACCGTGACTGCGGTGGACGGATCCTGCACTACTACCAGCACGGTGAGCGTAACGGTGGCCACACCGCCGATTGCACCCGTGATCGTTGCCACGCCCACAGATATCTGTGCCGGTGGAACGGCTACGCTGACACCGGCTGCCAGCGGATTCTCCAACACATTCGAAGCGGCCAGCTTCCCGCTTACGAACGCAACCATGAGCGCCGGCGCACTCGTTACCCGCGACGCCACTTACTTCAGCCAGGGCGCTTCCTCGCTGCTGTTCAACAGCAACACAGCAAGCTCCTCCGAAACGCTGACGCTTACGAACAACATCAACCTGAGCACGGCAACGTCCGCACAGGTGACCTTCTCGCACATCGCAGCCCTCGAAGGGTACCTTTCTACCTTCGACATCGGTCATCTGGACTACTCCAGCGATGGCGGTTCCACCTGGACACCGTTCCCCGCAAGCGCATACGCTGGTTCGGGTACGCTGGTTGGAACGGACCTGGGCTTCTCCACGAAGAGCTACCCCGACTGGACCTCCAGCCTCCAGGGAGCTACCGCCACGCCGACCAATGCGCTGTGGAAGAACGAGACCGTTAATATCCCCGCATCGGCACTCACCAGCCAGTTCCGCCTCCGCTTCCGTATTACTACGGACGGCTCGGTATACTACTACGGCTGGCTGATCGACAACCTCCGCATCGGTGCGGTTGGTGCCGATCCTGTGAGCTACACCTGGAGCACTGGCGCCACCACCCTGGTGGGCAGCCCGTCCATTACGGTCAGCCCCGCTTCCACTACTTCCTACACGGTTGTGGCCAACGACGCCAGCGGTTGCTCGAGCGCTGCTTCGGCTTCGGTGTCGGTAACGGTCAACCCGCTGCCTTCCACTCCGACCGCTACCAACAGCGCGCAGTGCGGCTTTGCCATTCCAACAGCTTCGGTTGCCTCTACTTCCGGCCTGCCTACGCCTACCTTCAAGTGGTATGATGCCGCTACGGACGGCAACCTGCTGCAAACCAGCACGTCGTCCACCTACACTACCGGTATCGACCAGACCACTACTTTCTATGTTTCAGAGCTCAACACGGCAACGGGTTGCGAAGGCGCGCGTGTAGCCGTAACGGTTACGGTTGCCAACGCCGACGACATCACGGCTTCGGCCAACGGCCCGATCTGCCTTGGTTCTGCGGTTAACCTTTCGGTTGCCCAGACCGGCTCGAACCAGACCTATACCTACACCTGGACGGCGGCTCCTGTTGCCGGCTCAGGCATCGCTACCAGCCTTTCGGGCGCTACGCAAAGCGTGACCCCGACCGCTGCCGGAACCTATGTGTACACCGTCACAGGTGTGGACAATTCCTGCTCGGCTGCTTCTACCATCAGCGTAACGGTGAACACGAATCCTGTTGTTTCTACGGCAACGGCAACACCGGGAACCGTATGCCCGGGCGCTTCGGTTTCGCTCGCAGCTACCAGCACCGCGATTGGTGCAGGCAACATTGCTGTGGGCGCGGGTGCGCAAAGCATTGCCAATGCTTACAATGCTCCGTTCTACTCGCTTTGGTCGAACAAGCGGATGCAAGTCCTGTTCAAGGCGTCCGAACTCACCGCCGCCGGTCTGCATTCGGGCCCGATCACTGCACTCAACTTCCCAACGACTGCAGGCACCCTCACGATGCAGCAGTTCACCATCAAGCTGGCACACACCAACGCAGCTGATGTGAGCTCGTTCCTCGCCCCGACGTTCACGACTGTGTACTCGGTAGCTACGCAGACGCAGGTGGCCAACACCGATAACCGCATGGTACTCAGCACACCGTTCACATGGGATGGTACGAGCAACCTTGTAATGGAGATCTGCTTCGGCAACCCGGGCTCGAGCTCTACCATGAACAGCACTGCTCCTGGTGATGCCACGTCTTACGTTTCCGTGATCAAAACCCACGTGTCTTCTGCGACCGCAGGTACCGTTGTGTGCGGAAACACAGCCAGCAACGTTGCTACGTTCAGCCAGCGTCCGAAAGTCATCTTCGAAGGCCAGCGCACCAACAACATCACTTCCAACTATACCTGGACCTGGAACCCTGGAGGTCTTACGGGTGCTACGGCTACGGCCACGGCTCCTGCCAACCTCACGAATGCACCGGTTACGCAGGTGTACACCGCTACTGCTACCAATGCAACAACCGGCTGCTTCGGCACCGCCACAGCAAGCGTAACGGTGAACCCGACTGTTCCTGCTCCGACCGCATCTAACAGCACGCAGTGCGGCCTGGCCGTACCGACGGCTTCGGTTGCTTCCAACAGCGGACTTGCAACGCCTACGTTCAAGTGGTATGACGCTGCCAGCGCCGGCACCCTGTTGCAGAACAGCACATCGGCGACTTATACTACCGCTATCAGCACTACAACGACCTTCTATGTATCGGAGTTCAACCCGACTACTGGTTGCGAAGGTGCCCGCACGGCCGTAACCGTAACAGTTACCCAGCCTGACGCGGTTTCCGCTTCTGCTAACGGACCGGTATGCCTCGGCTCGATGGTTAACCTGTCAGCCAGCCAAACCGGCTCTACCAACAACTACGTGTTCACGTGGACAGCCACCCCGGCTTCGGGTTCGGGCATCCCCACGTCGACCACCGGTGCGTCGGTTGGCGTAACGCCCACCACTGCCGGCACTTATACGTACCTCGTAACGGCGTTCGATGCCACGCTGGGTTGCACTACCACTGCTACGGCAAGTGTTGCGGTGAACCCGAACCCGATCGTGACAAACGTAACCGCGAGTCCGTCGAGCGTTTGCCCAGGCAGCACGGTAGCGCTTTCCGCGAGCAGCAGTGACATCGGTGCCGGAACGGTAACGATCGGCGCAGGCGCCACCAGCGCTTCCAGTGTATACAATGCGCCGTTCTATTCCAACTGGTCGAACAAGCGCATGCAGATCCTGTTCAAAGCCTCTGAGCTGACCGCCGCCAACCTGCGCGCGGGCAACATCACGGCCCTGAACTTCCCCACAACGGCCGGCACCACTGCTATTCAGAATGTAACGATCAAAATGGCCAACAGTACGCAGGCCGATATGAGCAGCTTTGTAAGCCCAACGTTCACGACCGTGTTCACCGCTGCTACGCTTGCACAAACTGCCAACACCAACAACCGCGTGGCGCTGACTACTCCGTTCAATTGGGATGGCACTTCCGACATCGTAATGGAGATCTGCTTCTATAATCCGAGTTCCACAGCGACGATCGCCAGCACTTCGCCGGCAGATGCAACGACGTACGTGTCGGTGATCAAGAACCATACAACGAGCTCCGCTACGGCGTCTACGGTTTGTGGACTAACCACGAGCAACTCGGCCACGTATTCGGAGCGTCCTAAAGTGATTTTCGAAGGGCAGGCCATCACAGATTTCACCGGCAACTATACCTGGACGTTCAACCCCGGCAACCTCTCGGGCAGCAGCGTAGTTGCTACCGTACCGTCTACACCAGGCGTGTACACGTACACGGCACGTGCTACCAACGCTACCACGGGTTGCTTCGCTGAAGGAACCGTGAACGTAACGGTGGGTGCGGCGCTCAACGTGACCACCTCCAGCACGCCCACAGCCATTTGCGCAGGCAACAGCGCAAGCATTGCCGCCAACGTAACCGGCGGTGGCGCTCCCTACACCTACAGCTGGAAAGACGCGGGCAACAACGTGATCGGAACGACGCAGTCCCTTTCTGTTTCGCCGGCTACTACTTCGGTATACACCGTAACCGTGACCGACTTCTGCGGCACGATAGCCACGCAAACCGTAACGGTGAATGTGAACAGCCTGCCGACGGTAAGCATCACACCGAACACGACGACCAGTGTTTGTGCTTCTTCGCAAAACCTGACTTCCACTACAACGGCTGCTTCGCCGTCGTACCAGTGGTTACTGGGTGGAAGCAATATCAACCTCGCTACTTCGTCGAGCTACTCCGCAACTGCTTCGGGCGATTATAGCCTGAAAGTGACCGACGGTGTAACCGGTTGCTCGCAAACGTCGGCCGTTACTTCGGTAACGCTGCTCGCCTACCCTGCTAGCATCGCAGTAACGCCTTCGAGCGCAACTACGATCTGCCTGGGCCAGAGCCAGACGCTAACGGCCACGGCAACCCTGCAGAACAACTCCAGCCCGAACGTTACGATCCTCGCAGAGAATTTCGATGCGGGCACCCTCGGCAACTTCTCGGTGGTGAATGCTACGATCACCAATACGATCAGCCAGTGGGCCGTGCGCAACACTCCGTACACGTACGGTACTGCGCTCACCAACGTAACGATCGACGGTACTAAGTTCGCCCTCACCAATTCTGATGAACCCGGCTCTGGATCCACCACGCAATCGCGTCTTGTTTCGAACAGCTTCAGCACCGTAGGCTTTGCCAACGTAGTGTTGAACTTCAAGCACTTCGCGCGCGCCGGCGGAACGATCATCACAGAATACACAACGGATGGTACAAACTGGTCGACGATCCCTTCGGGCGACTTCACCGGTGGTACCACGGGTGGAGCAAGCAATCCGCCTACGATCATTTCTTCTTCGCTGACGCTTCCCGCCGCGGCCCTCAACAAGCCCAGCGTGCGCGTTCGCTTCCGCTACGATGCCGGCTGGAACTGGTACTGGGCTGTCGACGACATCCGCGTAATGGGTACATCGCAAGGCTACTACGCCTGGAGTGCCAATGCAACCGCGGGTGTTCCGAACGCAGCTGCCACTGCCGCCGCCAACAACAACAGCATCTCTGTAACGCCAACAGCTGCCGGCAGCTACACCTACACGGTAACGGCTTCGGTGCCTGGTAACTCCTGCACCAACTCGGCTACGGTTACGCTCAACGTGCTGACGCCTTCTACTGCACCTACCATGCTGAACTCTTCGGCTTCGGGTGCCGTATGTGCCAACTCCAACGTGATCCTGACCCAAACGGGCGGATCG
>SEAC01000005.1 GCA_004173235.1 Chitinophagaceae bacterium
TTCCTGTAGCCCACCCCCGCCTTTTAGTTAAATCTTAACGGCCGCGCCCCTCCATGCCCTCCCGAAAACGCTAATATTGCCGGAACTAACTACCTTTGCCCCTCTTTATGCGTTTATTCCTGGTTTTATTCATGGCGCTGGTGTTTACCAGTTGCGACAGTGTTTCGAAGGTGCTCAAGAGCAAGGACCCTGAATACAAGCTGCGCAAGGCGGAAGACTTCTTCGCCCGCAAAAAATACAGCTTCGCCCAGCAGATCTTCGAAGACGTGATGCCCTACTTCAAAGGCACGCAAAAGTTCGAGGACATCTACTACAAATACGCCTATACCGCCTACTACCAGCACGACTGGCTGAATGCCGAGAACCTGTTCAAGACGTACGTTGAGGTGTTCCCGCACAGCACGCGCACCGAAGAAATGGAGTACATGCGCGCGTACACCTTCTACCGCCAGTCGCCCAAGCCCGAGCTCGACCAGTCGAACACGATCAAGGCGATGGGTATGATGCAGACCTTTATCAACACGCACCCCGGCTCGGCCCGCAACAAGGAAGCCGGCGCCATCGTGGATGCCTGCCGCGCCAAGCTCGAAGTAAAGGACCGCAATGCCGCCAAACTTTATTTCGACCTCGCACAATACCGCGCTGCCGCTACGGCCTACGAGGCGGTCATGAACAATTACCCCGATTCGCAGCAATCCGATATGTATCTCTTCATGGCCATCAAGTCGCACTACCTTTTTGCACAGATGAGCGTGGAAGAGAAACGCGAGGAGCGCTACAGCAAGGTGGTGGATGCCTGCGCCGACTTTATGGATCGCTTCCCCCAAAGCGCGTTCACGAAGCAGGTTCAAGAATACTTATCTTTGTCGCAAAACCAGTTAAAAGCAATTACCCATGAGTCGTCTAAGACGCCAGCATAGCGCCAGCCTTTCCAACAACGTCGAGGCCAAAGATCTGAACGAGCTGAAAGGCAAGACCGGCAACGTCTATGAGTCGATTGCCATCATCGCCAAGCGCGCCAACCAGATCAACATCTCCCTGAAAGAGGAGTTGCACAGCAAGCTCGAAGAGTTTGCCAGCCACACCGACAGCCTGGAAGAAGTGCACGAGAACAAAGAGCAGATCGAGATCTCCCGCGCCTACGAGAAGATGCCGAACCCGGCCCTCCTCGCCACGCAGGAATTTCTTGAAGACAAGGTGTACCACCGCAAGAACGAGGACGACCTGTTTGCCTAGCCAGTCTTTTTGGAAGTAATAAAAAGCCATATCGGATTGATATGGCTTTTCGCTTTTCTAATTTTCAATGCTCAATGCTCAATGTGCAAGGGAAGACCTTCGTTGATCCCGAAGCATCGGGATGGAGCATTGTTTGTTGAACATTGAACATTTCTTTCACGCGAGGTTCTCTATTTTTACTGCATGGCTCTTTCCGGGAAAAAAGTACTCATCGGCATCACCGGCTCCATCGCGGCCTACAAGATACCTATGCTGGTACGCCTCCTCGTAAAGGAGGGTGCGGAAGTGCGTGTGATCATGACCGAAGCCGCGAAGGATTTCGTGTCGGAGCTTACGCTTTCCACGCTCTCCAAAGCGCCGGTGCTCAGCAAACTATTCGACGAAGGCTCCTGGGCCAACCACGTGGATCTTGGCCGCTGGGCAGACGTGTTTGTGGTAGCGCCTTTGAGCTGCAACACCCTTGCGAAGATGGCCTCGGGACAGTGCGACAACTTGCTGCTGGCCACCTGGCTTTCGGCAACCTGCCCCGTGGTGCTCGCTCCTGCGATGGATGAAGACATGTGGCACCATGCCTCCACGCGCCACAACCTCGCGAAGCTGCGCGCACAAGGGGTGCAGGTGCTTCCCGCCGAGCATGGCGAGCTTGCCAGCGGCCTCATCGGCGAAGGCCGGATGGCCGAGCCGGAAACGATCCGCGACTGGATCACCCGCTTCCTTGGTGTGCGTGGGCAGCTGGCGGGCAAAAAAGCGCTGGTCACCGCGGGGCCCACATACGAAGCCATCGATCCCGTTCGTTTCATTGGCAATCATTCTTCGGGCAAAATGGGCTATGCACTGGCAGAGGAACTTGCACTGCGCGGGGCCGAGGTATTCCTCGTGTCCGGCCCGGTGAGCATCGCCCCACCGGCAGGTGTCCACCTGGAACGCACTTCGTCGGCCGAAGCGATGCATGCCGCCTGCCTTGCCCACGGCAATTACGATATCGCTGTGATGGCCGCGGCCGTGGCCGACTATACGCCCGTGGAAGTGAGCGAGCAGAAGATCAAGAAATCCGAAGGAGAACTGACCCTGAACCTGAAGAAGACCGCCGACATCCTCGCAACCCTGGGTGCAAAAAAGACCGCCGCCCAGCTGCTCGTGGGCTTCGCGCTGGAAACGGAAAATGAAGAAGCCAACGCGGACGGCAAGCTGCAGCGAAAGGGCGCCGACCTGCTGGTGCTCAACTCGCTCAACGATGCGGGCGCAGGCTTTGGAACCGATACCAACAAAGTGACCTTATTTTACAAAGACGGCCGCCGCCGGCCCTTGCCGCTGCAAAGCAAAAAGGAAGTAGCCCGCAGCATCGTAGACGTCATAACCGAATTGATCTGAATGAAAAGAATACTCGTGATCGCCCTGCTGCTGTGGGGCAGCGCCAGCCAGGCGCAGGAGCTGCAGGCCCGTGTGACCGTGGTGGCACAACGCGTGTCGTCGCAGGTAGACAAGAAGATCTTCATCACGCTGCAAACGGCGCTCAACAACTTCGTGAATGCCCGCAAGTGGACCACCGACACCTGGCAGCCTCAGGAGCGCATCAAATGCAACTTCCTCATCACCATCACCGAAGACCTCGGCAACAACATCTTCAAAGCATCGATGACGGTGCAGGCCGCAAGGCCCGTATACGGAACCTCTTATGAGTCGGCGCTGCTCAACTTCCAGGACAACGATTTCGTGTTCAAGTATATCGAGTTCCAGGCGATCGAGTTCAACGAGAACCGCGTACAGGGCAACGACCCGCTGGCTTCCAACATCACGGCGATGCTGGCTTACTACGCCAACATCATCATTGGTCTGGACTACGATTCTTTTTCGATGCGTGGCGGCGACCCGTATTTCGTGAAGGCGCAGAACATCGTGAACCAGGCCCCCGAAGGCCGCGACATTTCGGGTTGGAAAGCTTTCGACGGTGTGCGCAACCGCTTTCGTTTGGTAGAGAACCTTACCGACAACCGCTTCCTACTTTTCCACGACGTGCTCTTCACCTACTACCGCGGCGGCTTTGATCAACTCGTGGAGAACGAAGACCAGGCCCGTGCCAACCTAATCAACGCACTGAGCAACCTCGATAACGTCAACCGCGACTTCCCGAATTCGATGTTCGTGCAGGTGTTCTTTCAAGGCAAGAGCAACGAGCTGTTCAAGGTGTTCAGCAAAGCGAAACCCGAGCAAAAGCAACGTGCGCGCGAGCTGCTGATGCGCCTCGACATCACCAACAACCAATTGTACAAAGACCTGAAATGATGCGGCTGAAGGCGTTGCTTCTTGTACTGGCCTTTGCTGCCTGCAATCGCGCCGGGCGCCTGCCCGACGGAGTGCTGCCGCCCGAGCGGATGGCTCCCGTGCTGAAGGAAGTGATCGCGGCCGATGAGTGGGTCAACTGGCGGGTAGAACAGAACCAGCAGCTGGATGCACGCACGGAGCGCATCCATCGCTACCGTGCCGCTTTCAACACGCACGGTGTAAGCGAGCAGCAGTTCCGCACTTCATTCGATTATTACAAAGCGCACCCCTTGCTCCTGCGTACGGTGCTCGATACGCTGCAACGCCAGCCCAACCTCGACACGAGCGCCGCGCCGGCAGGCACCCGCCGCAAGCCTTTGAAAGGCCCGCCCAAAGCCGTGGAGTGACGGAGCGAAAAGCCCTTATTTTTGGAGCCTATTAGCGCTATATGAATAAGGTTTACGAAAACGCGTCCGCTGCTATTTCCGATATACACGACGGCGCCAGCATCATGCTCGGTGGCTTCGGACTTTGCGGTATCCCCGAAAACAGCATCAATGCATTGCGCGACAAAGGCGTGAAGGAACTTACCTGCATTTCGAACAATGCGGGTGTGGACGACTTCGGTCTTGGATTGCTGCTGCAAAGCCGCCAGATCAAAAAGATGATGGCTTCGTATGTAGGCGAGAATGCCGAATTCGAGCGGCAACTGCTCAGCGGCGAGCTCGAAGTGGACCTCATTCCGCAGGGCACACTTGCCACGCGCATCCAGATGGCCGGCATGGGCATTCCTGCATTCTTTACGCCGGCAGGTTACGGCACCGAGATCGCTGAAGGCAAAGAAGTGCGCGCCTTCGATGGCAAGCAATACCTGATGGAGCATGCGCTCCACGCCGACTTCGCCATCGTGAAAGCCTGGAAAGGCGACCGCTTTGGCAACCTCGTGTTTCGCAAAACAACGCGCAACTTTTCTACCTCCATGGCAAAGGCCGGCACCATCACCATCGCCGAGGTAGAGGAACTCGTGGAGCCCGGACAGCTCGACCCCGACCACATTCATGTGGCAGGCATTTATGTGCACCGGATCTTCCAGGGCAAAGACTATGAAAAGCGCATCGAGCGACGCACGACCAGAATCGCCGAGCTCTGATCGCTGGTGTCTGATTTTCGGCAGACAACCAGATTCAAACTTCCACCTGAAGAATTACATCTCCCATCTCACATCTGACATTTCACATCTCACATCTCACATTTCACATCTCACATCTCACATCCTTCTTTATGGCTCTGGATAAATACGGCATCGCCAAACGCATCGCACAGGAACTACGTGACGGAATGTACGTCAACCTTGGCATCGGCATCCCCACGCTGGTGGCCAACTACGTGCCCGAAGGAATGTTCATCATGCTGCAAAGCGAGAACGGAATGCTCGGCATGGGCCCTTACCCCACCGCCGATGCCATCGACCCCGACCTGATCAATGCCGGAAAGGAAACCGTAACGGTTGCGCCGGGCGGCGTATTCTTCGACTCGGCCGAGAGCTTTGGAATGATCCGCGCAGGCAAGGTAGACCTCACCGTGCTGGGCGCCATGGAAGTGAGTGAGCGCGGCGACATCGCCAACTGGAAGATACCGGGAAAGATGGTGAAGGGAATGGGCGGAGCGATGGATCTGGTAGCTTCCGCGCGCAACATCATCGTTGCAATGATGCACACCAACCCGAAAGGCGAATCGAAGCTGTTGCCCAACTGCAGCCTGCCACTCACCGGCGTTGGATGTGTGAAGAAGATCGTTACCGAGCTTGCCGTGCTCGACGTTACCGCGGAGGGCTTCCGGTTGCTGGAACGCGCACCGGGCGTGTCGGTGGAAGAGATCAAAAGCAAGACCGCCGGCAAGCTGATCGTTGAAGGCGACGTGCCCGAAATGAAGATCTAAGCCGCAATAAATCGTTCGAGGTCTTCGAGCACCTGGTCGGCGAGATTGCGATCGAGCTCAGGGTACAGCCTCCAGCCGTTGCCCACCTGCGTGGCTTCGATCTCGGGCGCGCCGGTGATGGCAAGCAGCGAGTCGGGCATGAGGCGTACCGTATTTCCCGATGAGATCAATTGGTAGCCAACAGGCTGACCGTCGATGAACAGCACGGTGCTGAATAGGGTGGTAGGGCGATTGGGGAGACGCATGGTAAGCATGGAACAGTAAAAATACGGGAAGGTTCAGGCGATGCCGGCCGGCCACCCGTTATTTCAACCGAATATCGGTTTCATAATATTCCTTCTTACATAATTCTGCTTATCAGAACGGGTATCCGATTGCCAGGTTGTAAACGATGCCCGAACGCCCTGACGTTGCCTGCTTGTACGTGCTGCTGTTGATCACGGCGGGATTCGTATCCCACGGCTTGCGCAACGGGAAGCCGGCATCCAGCCTGATTACAAACAACACAATATCGAGGCGCACGCCCACGCCGGCATCGATGGCGAGCTGGTTGAGGAAGTTGCCGTTAAACCCCGACCCGGGCCGCTCGGGATCCTCTTTAGCAAGCCAGATATTGCCGATGTCGACGAACAGTGCGCCATACAGCGGGCCGGAAATATGCGGGCGGAATTCCGTATTGAATTCAAGCTTGATGTCGCCGGTTTGATCGCCAAGGAAGGTGGTGGCCGTAGTGTCGAAGAAGGTGCCCGGTCCCACCGAACGGCTGCGGAAGCCACGCAGGCTGTTGTTGCCCCCTACATAAAACTGCTTGATGTAGGGCATCTGCGTAGAGTTGCCGTAGGGTATGCCGTAGCCGATATTGAGGCGGTTGACCCAGCTCGACTTGAGCCCGATCTTGTGGTACCAGCGGCCATCCACTTCAAGCTTCACGTACTGGTCGAACACGGCACCTGCAATGCGGCGCGGGCGCGTTTCCTCGGTTGCACCGGTAAGGAGCCCGGCCACGTTGCCCGAAAGGTCTATCAGGCCGTTGAGGAAGTAGGAGTTGGGCTTCAGCAACCCGGTGGTCACCTCACTGTAGGTAAACTGGAAGTTCGAGCCCAGCACGAATTGCGAATCGACCACGTGGCGCAGGTAGGGATGTCGAACAAGGCTGTCGCGGTATTCCTTCGTCACATTGATCGGCTGCACATAGTTGATGGCAAAGGGGTTCAGCTCGTAGGTGAGCTGGGAGTTGGGCTTCCACGCGTATCCAAGCTGCCCGCGGAAGGAGTTCACGGTATACAGCTTCATCCGCTGCAACAGGTCGTATCCCAGCTTGATGTTGGTGCGTGGCACAAAGGCACTCGTAGTGTTCACTTTGAAGAAAGGCACCACGAAACGCGGTATGGAGAACGTGGCCTCGGCGCCTGCGCGGTAGGTGTTGTAGCCCTGGAAGGTGCCACCGAACTGCGTTTCCGTACCTACATAACCATTGATCACCAGTTGTTCGGCCTGACGGAACGTGTTGCGGTTGCGCCAGGTAACGTTGATCTGCGAGCCGTTGAGGTTGTTCGATTTGGAGGTAACGCCCAGCTCTACGCGCAGGTTTTGCTTCGGCTGCGGCGTGAGGTAATAGTAGGCGTCCAGCTTAGCACTGTCGCCCACCGGCTCAAAGCGGTTTTTGACGTAGCGGAACTCGTTGAGGTTGATGAGACGCGCCAGCGTAGTATTATGGTCGGTGCGGTTGTAGATATCCCCGCTGCGAAACACCATGATGCGTGGCCAGAACCAGGGCTTGAAACGCTTGCGCCGGTCAATGATCTGGTAGCCTTCATACACCTGGGCCGTAGAAATACTGGTATCCGGATTTTGCGCGTTGAGGCGGTAGTTGGCGTAGATGTACGTGTTGTTGATGCGATACGGCACGAGCGCATCCTGCGGAGCCTCGGGCTTTATCTTCAGCACCATGTCCACTTTGTGGTTACCGATGGTGCTGTCCACCTGCATCAGCAGGTATTCGGGGTTGAAATAGTAATAGCCTTTTTCTTTCAGCCGCGCGTCGATGCGGTTGCGCTCACCCTTGATCACATCGAGGTCGTAAGGGTCGGCCGTCTTCAGCAACGACTTGTCTACATCGGCCTGCATATCGCGCGTGAGTTCGATGGAGTCGGTAGGAAAGCGGATCGAGTTGATGGTGTATTGCGGGCCTGCGGCAACGGTGACATTAAGGTGGCCTGTGCGGCCGCGCACCACCGAGTCGATGCTTGTTTGCACGAGGAAGAAACCCTTGTTCTGCGCATGATTGTTCAGCAACTTGATGTTGTTGTTGATATCCACGCTGCTGAGCAGCACCGGCGGCTCACCCAGCTGGTTGCGCAGGCGCCCGAAGAAGGAGTTGGGCTTCGCGTTGCGAAACAGGTTGTAGATGCCCAGCTTGAAGCGTATGCCGAGGAAGCTGGAGTTCGGGCGTGGGCGCACGAGGTTTTCAAGGTCCTCGTCGAGCACCTTGCGTTGACGCGCGGTGAGGTCGGAGGTCTGCGTGATCTTGGTTTTTGCGCCGGTATAGAGGTGCTCACCCGGCGGAAGGTGCTTTGTGCCGCTGCAGCCCGCCAGCAGGGCGCCACAGATGGTCAGCGCGAATAATGCCTTGCTCATTCTTGTTCCTTTTCTTTTGATCCTGTTTCGTTAACGGCTGCCGTAGGTGCTGCAGGTGTCGTTTCCTGCTGCGGCGGGCGCTGCTCCTCTTTTTCCTTCTCCAGCTTCTTCACTTCGCGCCGAACGCGGCGGCCTTTCAATACTTCGCGGAAGCGGTTGTAATCGACCGATATCACAAAACCCAATCCCGTCTCGATCACGTAACCGTCCACAAATCCTTCATAATCGTTGCGGCGGTAAAAACGCAGCATATAACGGCCATCCTTACTCAACTGGTAGTTGAGCTGGATGTTGCCCGCGATGTTGTTCGATGCCTGGTTGCTTTGCTGCGGACCTTCCAGTTGGAAGTTGCTGCCCACGGTCACCTGCAGGCGGTCGTTGAGGAGGCGCTTGCTTAGTCCCACATTGAGGTCGGTGCGGCTGCGGCGCTCGCCCGTTGTATAGTCGTCGCTGGAGGCCACATCGAAGTTGATGTCCACCCCGCTGATGAGGCCCGATGCAAGGTTGTTCAATTGCTCCGTAAGCAGCTTGCTCACGCTGGTGCGTGCGAAGGAGCCCGCATTGAAGCCACCGCCGCTCGACTGAAACGGATTTTCACCTACAAACCGGTTGAGGAGCAGCACGGCAAACACCTGCTTGTTCAACTCCGAAGGCTCCTGCCGCAATTGCGCAAGCCGCACGTTCACCGTGCTCACCACGTCGCCGGCAACGTTGAAGCTGCGTCCCGTAGGTAGCTGGATGTCGAAGGAAAGATCCGGCTTCATCAGTTCGCCGCGCAGGTAGAGAAATATCTGGAAGGGAAGCTTTTGCAGGTAGTAATTGCGCTGGTCGGTCTCCGCGATCTGCTGTTCCACCAGGTCGAGCGGTGCCATGTTGGCTTCGTAGCGTCCCGTCACATCCAGCTGTGCGGCAGTAGGCTCGCCCAGCCACGTGATGCGGCTGCCCTGGTCAACCGTAAAGCGGCGACGCAGGAAGTTGAGCGCAAACTGGTAAGAGCCTTCGTCGATCACATAGGTGCCGGTGAGCGTGATCTTTCCGCTCGGATCCACACCGGCGGTGAGGTTGCCCGTGCCACGAAGGTTCAGTAAGTCGCCCTGCGCCACATCCACGATAACGTTGAAGGCAGCTGTTTTCGCGATGTCGATGTTGACCGAAACGTCGAAGCCAAGCACATCGGTGTGGTTGAGCGTATCGTAATTCTTGAACAAGGTATCTGCAGCCGGGTTGCTGAAGTCAACGAACTCCACTACACCATCCCTTTCCACTACGCCGGGCTCGCGCTGAGGTATCACGATCGTAAGTGCCGTGCCTTCGTTCACTGCAATGTCGCCATCCACCACCGGATTGGTTTCGGTGCCGCCAATGTGCAGGCGGCTGTTCATATAAAGTTTGCCGTAGTAGAGACTATTCTGGCGCTTCTCGGTGTTGAGCGCTCGGAAGTTGCGCGCGTCCACATCGAGATCGAAATTGTAGTTGATGAAGTTGCCCGTGCTCACGCTGCCGTTCAGCGTAAGTGCATTGTTGGCAGAGTCGCGGATGGCGAAGTTGTCGAAGCGGAAGCCCTGCTCGGTCACCTTCAGTTCTTCCTTATCGATCGTGAGCGGGCCCCCGAGCGCCACCGTTGTGAGTGAAGCCTGGTTGAAGCGCAGTGTGCCGTTCACCTTGGGTGCCGACGTGGTGCCGCGAATGCTGGCGCCACCGCTGATATTGCCCGATGCGCTGGTAACGAAGTCGGCGAGCGCGCCCTGCAGCGAGCGCAGCTGCAATGCCCGGATAGCCATGTCGAGATTGAGGGCGATGTCGCCATTGCGCGGCGTGAGCGTTCCGGTGATGCCGAGGTCGTTGGCGTTGCCGGTTACATTTACATCAGCCACGTAATCGTTGCCCGTAGTGTGGCTCACGCGCATGGCCACATTCCCGATGGTATCCTTGCGGAAGCTGAGGTTGCTTATGGTGAGGTCGCTGGTAAAAAGCGGGTTCTTGGGAAGGTTGCGGAAGGAAGCCATTCCATTCACCACACCGTCGGCCAGCAGCGAGTCGGCACGCAGGAAACCGGTGATGGTGCCCAGCCGGAAGTTGGCGAAGCTCACATCCAGCGGACCACCTGCCCCCGAAGGGCTGTTGAGCGAAAGCGACTGCCCATCGCGGCTGAGCGTAAAGTTGCGCGCGCTGATGGCGTTCGGAGCGATGATCAGTTCGTTGCCTGCCCCAACGCTCCACACCTGGTAGTTAAGCAGCAGGCTGTCGCCTCGCAGGCTGAGGGCATAAGTTCCCGCCGTAGGCTGGCGCAGCAATCCGCTGAGGCGATACTTCGGCTGGTCGGTTTTATCGTTCACCGCCATGTTGAAGTCTATCACGTTGTTGCGCACCGTAGCCGTAAGCTTCGAATTGTAAATGTTGAACGTGCTGCCGCTCATCAGGTGACTTAGGTCGCCGGAGAGCTCAAGGCCATTGGCCGTGGTGGTCACGGTAAGGTTGAGGCCTTTGATCGTGCTTCCGCTGAAGGTCAGATCGGGCGCAGTCACGCGCGCATTGATGCCGCGGTCGCTGGCGATGCTTCCGTCTGCATGCAGCGGCTGCGTGAACGCCAGCCCCGGCATCAGCGCGGTAAACACCGGCGAGTTGACGGCATCCACGCGAAACGTTATGTTGTAGGGCTGCACGGCTTGCGCACGATAGCTTTCACCCACACCAAAATAGGGTTGAATGTTGTTCTGAATGATGTAGCCAAGGTCCGAGAAACGGTAGCGCCCGTTGAGGTCGGCGTTGAGGAAGGGACTGCGCACTTCCATGATGTTGTTGCTGCCGTTGTGGTAAGAGACGAGGCTGAGGCTGTCGAACGGTGCGCGCTCTTTACCCGATACAAAAAGGCCTTCGGTGATAAAGAGCCGTGCATCGAGGTGGTCGGCGCTCAGCTCGGTCACTTCGCCATTTACGCGGCCGCGAAAGATCAGCGGCTTCGTGGTGAAGCCAAGCGGCATCGTCTTGATGCTGTCTACAAAGCCATTCACTTTGAAGCGCAATGCCTGGCCATAGGTGCCGGTGCTCGTGAGCGAAAGGTCGATGTTGGGATCACGCACGTCCGTCTTCACCGAAAAGGCAGACGGCGTCAGCGATCCGTTGAGGCGGATGTTGCGGTAGTTGTATTTGTTGTAAACCACTGACGGAATGCTGCCGTCGAATTTCGTGTTGATCGTTTGTGGCGTCAATCCGCTGCCATTGACGCGAAAGCTCGCCGTAAGCGAGCCGATGGGCGCCTTGCCGCGCATGATGCGGTCGAGGCGGAGGCTGCGTGTGCTGATGGCAGCGTTGTAGCGCGTCTTCGCCGGGTTCACCAGATTGCTGAACGTTCCGTTGACAGTGGCATTGCCATATTCGGTGGCCATGGCAAGGTTGGCCGAGAGGCTTTCCATGTTGCCGGCAAGCGTTCCGCTGATGTCGTAGTTCTCCGGCAGGTCCATCTGCGCATTGTCGAGGCGCTTGCCGGTAAACAGCGCGATGTCGCTCTGTGAGGTATGGAAACGGCGAATGCGGAACGTGCCGCTGCCTGCCTTCGGATTGTTGAGGCCGGCGAGTGTGCCCGATGCGTCGATGCGTGTATTGCGCAGCCCGCTGAATTGCAGCGCGGCGATGTTGAGCCGATCCATCGTGCCGGCGCCTTGCAGGTTCAGCGTCCAGATGGCAGAAGGGTTGCGGAACGCGGCGTTGCTGCGCAGCTGCGGTGCAAAGGCGAGGATGTCTTTCACCTGGATGCGGCTGTTGCGGATGTCCACGTTGAATACGGTGTGCGCAAAGTCTTTCACCAACGCTTCCTGCGAAGAATAACGCAGCTCCGCCGAGCGCTTCAGCTCGGTGCCGGGTGTGCGCAGCTCGAGGTTGCGGAGGTAGGCGAGCTTGTTGGCATACAGCAGGTCGCCGCGCAGCTCGTCAAGCTGGAAGCCGCTCTTCTCGCGGAACGATCCCTTGGTAACGAGCGCTGCGATCGAGTCTTTGTTGAACACGAGGTTCTGCACACCGAGCGTAATGTCGGTGCCGTCGAAGTGCGCATAGTCGATACCGTAAGACTGCTTCGGGCTGTTGTCGTTGTCGAAGCGTATGCGGTTTCCATTCAGCTCCAAAGCATCTACGCGCACCGCCCAGGGCAATGCGGCAACCGAGTCGGCCTTTTGCTCGATGACCTTGGCCACTTCGCGGGCCGCTTCCTTGCGTCCGAGGCGGATGGAAATGTCGTTGCGGTCGAGGCGAACGGAGGCAAGGTGTAGGATCTGCTTATCGAGGTCGATCTGCTTGCCTTGCAACAGAATGTCGCCGATGCGGAACTGCGTATAGAAGGCGGAGGTTTCGTTGCCGTAGTCGATCCACGATTCGCGTATCCGCACCTGTCCCAATGAAAGTTGCGGCGCGGCGGTCTTCACTTTCGCTACGTCGGCATTGATGGCCGGAGCGGTGAGGGGCCGCGTTTGGTAATAACGCACCCGCAGTCCCTGCACATCCACCAGCGGAATGGCGAAGCGGGAGCCATATGGATCGATGGTATCGATTTTCGCGTCGAGCTTTGCCACGTGCGCGTCCATATCGTTGCCGGTGA
This sequence comes from Chitinophagaceae bacterium, assembly GCA_004173235.1. Classification (GTDB taxonomy): domain Bacteria; phylum Bacteroidota; class Bacteroidia; order Chitinophagales; family Chitinophagaceae; genus Flavisolibacter. The sequence continues at coordinate 12,662 of SEAC01000005.1, forward strand.
GCACGTCTTTGTAAATGATGTGGCAATTGACCAGGCCGAGATTCTGCACTTCGAACTTCATCACGGGTGCGGCAGCGGTATCGGCATTCTTGGTCTTCTCGCCCACAAAGGCATCCATCACGAACTGAAAGTTGTACACGGTATCGGGGAGCACGCGCTTCACTTTCGCGGTCACGTTTTCGAGCTGGATGTCTTTGATGGCGATCTCGTTGGAGAAGATCCGGAACAGGTCGATGTTGGCATGCACGCGACCGCCGGCGATGAGGGTATCATGGGTGCGGTCTTCCATGTACAAATTCTCGATCGTTACCAGCCGGGGCAGGCCGATCCGGATGGAGCCGATCTCCACGCGTGTCCTTAGCTTGCCCGAAAGGTAATCGGCTGTTTTATGGCTGGCGTAGCGCTGCACGGGCGGGAGCAGCAGGAGCAGGGCCACCACTACCACGAAGAGCAGGAGGAACAACACAGTTTTGAGGAGCACGCGCGCGATGCGCTGCACAGCTGTACGGTGGTGGACGGCCGGAGTGTTTTCTTTGTTAGACATCGGAGGGTCGTGTTGGCGCGCCTAAAGAGGCAAATATCCGGCCCTGCATTAACGCCTTTTGGTGTGGAAATCCTGCTACACGATGTGCTTGCTTAACGAAAGATTAAAGGGGCAAAAGGTCAAAACGCGCACCGTTTCCTTTATCTTTGCAACGTTATTTGAGAGCCTCGCGTTAAGTAAGTGATTCAATTCGTTCAGTTTTCCCACCTGCTGTACTGTTATTCGTCCTTTACTTTTTTGCCTCGACCTCAAAATCTATAATTGCTCTTTTTCTAAAAAAGTAAAGTATGAACATTTATGTTTCCAACCTGAGCTTCAACGTTCAGGACGAAGATCTCCGCGCCTTTTTCACTGAGTACGGCGACGTGACTTCTGCCAAAGTAATTACCGACAAATTCACCGGCAAGAGCCGTGGTTTCGGTTTTGTTGAAATGCCCGACAACGAGGCTGCTACTAAAGCGATCGGTGAGCTCGACAACGGTATCGTTGAAGGCCGCACCATCCGCGTAATGGAAGCACGCCCCAAAGAAGCTCGTCCTGAGCGCACCGGTGGCGGTGGTTTCGGCGGCGGCAACCGTGGTGGCGGCTTCGGCGGCAACGGCGGCGGTGGCTACAACAAGAACCGTTACTAAGCAACAATAGTTCGCTAAAAAAGCCCTGGCCTTGCGCCGGGGTTTTTTGGGCCCCCGTTGCAGAACAAGCATACCCATCGAGCTTGCTGCCGACCGCCTTCTACAGAAAAAAGGCCACCTGGAAAGGAAGCCTTGTCACCTTGCTTGTTTTTGATAACTGCTAGAAAACGTTTTCCGCCTCCTTCTCCGAATTCTGGAGGAGGGGCCGCGCGCCGAGTAATTCGGCCATATAATGTTCACAGATTTCGTTGCTGGGATATCGGGCGATCTCGGCGGCCATCTTTTGCGCATTGTTGACATACACTCCGCACGACAGCACTTTGTCTACTGCCTCTCGAAGCTGCACAGCCGTGGGCGTTTCAGTGCGGAGGTTGATGCCGAGTTCGAAGTAGCCCACCCGTGCGCAGATCTCGTTCTTGCCTTCGTGCACACCGGCTGTCACCAGCGGCACGCCGTGCTCAAGCGCCAGCAGCACGCCACCATAGCCGCCATTGGTAACATATACATCGGCATAGGGCAGAACGTCGCCGAAGGGAATGAAGTCTTCAATGATCACGTTGTCGCCACCATACTTATTTCGCAGATCCTGCGTTCCGCTGCCACCGGTCGTCACTACCACGAGGCAGTCGGTATTGCGAAAGGCCTTAAGCAGGGGCTCCAGCAGTTTTCCGCAGTCGCGCTCCACGGTGCCCTGCGTCACCAGCAACACTTTGTCGTATTGATTGAGGCGCTCGTCGAACCACGAAGGCCCGTTAGCCGGCTTGCGCCACGGCAGCAATGCACCTACGAAGCGCACATTGCGACCGAGATCGCTGCGGAAATATTCAAACGATGGCGTGCCGCTTTGCAGCAGGCGCGTGGCCTTGCGACTGTTGCAGTCGAATACGTTCGAGCCGCTGGCCTGCACACCGCGTTCGGCGAGGACGCGCACCATCAGCCTGTTGGGCTTTGCAAACAGCAGCTTGTTGGCAACGAAGCGCAGGATGTCTTGCCGGCGGCGGCCGAAAAAGGTCGTTGCAGGTGTCATTCCAAGACCGGCTGGCGGCAGGTCGCGCGAGGATTCGGTGAGCGGAAGGATGCCCATTGCAAACACCGGCACGCGCATCAGGTCGGCCACGAGCGGCACGGCCCCGAATGCGATGTCGCACACCAATGCATCGAACTTCCATTCCGAACGGATGGCGCAGAGATCATCGTAATACTCCGGCGCGCGCAGGATAAATGCATGGGTAAGGTCGAAGACCAGTTTCTTCACCTGCCCTTTAAGGGCCGCGCGTTCGGGGAACACGTCGTTGATATCGGCGGCGTAAATGTCTTTAGCCCCTTGCAGCGGGTAAAACCGCACGCCGAGCCGTTCTACTTTTTCGCGGTAGTGCATCGATGTATACCAGCGCACGTCACATCCTTTTTCAACAAGGTGGCGAGCCAGGGCGGTAAGGGGGTTGAAGTGGCCATCGAGGGGCACGCAGGCAAAGAGCACTTTGGTGCCGGGGCGAAGTGAGCGTAATGATGCGATGTTCATGGTCAGCGGTTATCCGTGGTGTTATCGGTCAGGATTTCGGGGGAAGCGGTGCGGGAACGACGTTGTCCACCGCGGGCGTTGCTTTGAGGTAGCTGAAGATGGCGCGCAGGTCTTCGTCCGTGGCATGCTTGAATTGCTGCCAGGGCATCGGCGGCAGCATCGGGCGGCCACCTTCCATTCCCTTGTACTTTCCCTCGCGCATGGCGCGGAAGAATTGCTCTTCGGTCCAGTTGCCGATGCCGCTTGCGTCGGAGGTAATATTGGCTGCGAACGATACGCCCCACGGTCCCGCGAATGCGGTGAGGCTTTGATTGAAGAGGATCCAGTCTTTCGTGGCCTTTGGATCGATGGCGGCGAGTGGCATTTTTGCGGGGTGGCCCGAGAGCAGGTGTGCGGAGTCGGGCGCAGGACCTTGCGGCGTCATCACCTTAGGCGAGTGGCAGTCATTGCAACCCATGATGGTAACGAGGTAGCGACCACGTGCAACCAGTTCGTCGCTGCTGAGGGATGCTACCTTAGGCCCATATTCAATGCCTTCGTTGGCGTGGGCAACGGGTTGCTGCGAACTGTTGCAGGCGAGTAGTGCAGACACCGTGATGAGCACGGTTCCGCCGATAACGAGGATGGTTCGTTTCATTACAAAAGCGTTAAACGGTTTGATCAGTATTTATACAAGTGCGGGTGCCGCATTGAGGTGCCCGGCGAGCATTTTCCAACGGCTGGACGAAAGCAAGTGTTCCGCTTTTTGCAGCATCGTTTGATACACGATGGAAGGCGCTGTTGCAGCCACTGCGCGCAACCAGTGCAGGATGGCGGCATCGTTGTTTCCGAGAATCATCCAGTGGGCAAGGCGGTCGTAGATCCAGGGCGGCGTGCTCTGCACGATCTTCTGCTGCACGGCCTGCACTTCTGCAACTGTGTAGTAGCGCAGGAGCAAAGCATTGAGCAGCCGTTCCTCCTTTTGCATATGCTCCAGGTTGAACACGAGGAAGGCGTGGTAGGCGGTCTGCAGTTCGATGCCTCTTTCGCGGCGGCCGTCTTCGTTGGCTGCAAGGAAGAAGGTCTCTGCCGAAGCGATCAGCTCCTGGCCGATGCGGAGGTCTTCCACATGTTCTTTCTCAAAGCAGTCGGCCACGGAAGGTTCGTAGGTTGCAACGGCGGGAAGGATGTGTGCATCTTCGTGCGCGGCGTGCGTTTCAAAAAGAAGTATAGTTTCGCGAACTGCATCGAGTGCGGAGGAAGCCGATGCTTCATCTGCGAAGTCGGTCTGCTGCAGGAGCGTGGCCGTATCGAACAGGAGGCGGCGCAAGCCCTGGTGAATGAGGAGGAAAAGGTTGGTGCGTTTCATTGGTTGCTGATGTCTTGGTTTCGTGTGCAAAAGTGCATGCTGCGGAGCGGCTCGTCAAGGGGCGGCGGTATGAAGTGCGCTCTTTTCAGCATGGGCTGTAACCCGCGCGGGCGCTGCTTTTGCCGTATTTCTACGGTGGTGTTGCGGCCAACTGTATAAATGGTTTGCTGAACTGCCGCAACGGGCGATGATTTGGGTGTGGATGTGCGCAGGCTGCACTAACTTTAATGTACCAAAACATACCCCGCGTGCGGAGCTTTTTCCTTTCCTTTTTTTGCCTTTTTGCGGTGTGGAGTGGCGCGCAGCAAACCCGTCAATACACCTTCCAGCACTTTACCACGGCCCAGGGCCTTGCCTCCAATTTCGTATACGGCACGGTGCAGGATCGTGATGGTTTTATCTGGCTGGCAACACAAAACGGCCTTCAGCGCTACGACGGCAACCGCTTCCTCACCGTAAAGCCGCAGCCCGAGAGCGGCAGCGACGGGCCGCTCGACAAGATCCTGCACATACACTGCGACACCGAAGGACGGATGTGGATCCTCTCCAACAGCAATCACGTCGCCCTCTTCAACACGCGCCGCTTCACCTACCGAGAAGCACGCGTTGAGCCGCATAAGACACACAAGGCCTACCAGACGAAATACCTGCTCCAGGGCGACGGTGGCGCCTTGTACCTCCATGAGAACTTCGGCCCGATGTACCGCTTCGACCCGGTTTCGTTCACGTTCCGCCGCTCGTCCGACGTGCCCCTCGACGCAGCGGGAAAACGCGGGACGGCGCGGGTTACCTGGGACTCAACCGGGCGCCGCTACTGGTTTTGCGGCGATGAAGGTGTTTTTTCTTACGATCCGAAAACACGCAAAGTATACGGGCGCGGACAGCACCAGGATGCCGACGCTGCATCGTACGGTCAGGACACGCGCTGCTACTATGTGCAGCCGACGGATAGTTATATTTACTATTGGTCCTGGCAGCCTACGTCTTCATCTCCCGTAGTTCTACGGGTGGGCAAGAAAACCCATGTGCGCACCCAATACTCCCTCGACACGGAGCTGCAGATGGGCTACCACGAGGTTACGGGCATGTTGCACCAGCGTTCGGGGCGCACCTGGATCCATGGCAATGCATTCCTTGCCGAGTGGACCGATCGCGCACATCCCTTTCTGCCCGTGCCCAACGAAGGGAGATTCGAGCAAAGCATCCGCTACGACCAGATGTACAACTCCTTTGAGGATGCACAACGCAACGTGTGGCTGAGCACCGACAACGGCGTCTTCCTGTTCAACCCCGATGCGCAGTTGTTTACGTCGTATGGATTGCTTCGCCCGGGTGGGCAGCCGAAGGAGGCACCCGTGCTTTCGGTGTGCCAGCTGCCCGACAGCAGCTTCTTCATCGGCACCTGGTCGCAGGGCTTATTTTATTACGACAAGGACTTCAACCCACTTGCGCTGCCGGCCAGCCTGGAGGCACTGAACAAATTCTCTTTTTGGGATATGGCCATCAACCGCCGCAGCGGAGCCGTATGGATGGGACTGCAGCCCGGTCGCTTCATACTTTATGATCCCGCAACAAAAACGGCGCGCTTGTACAACCCGCCTATTCTGCGTGACCAGACGGTGAGGCAGGTGATCTCCGACCTCGCGGGTAATATGTGGATCGGGTTGAACGACGGGCGCGTGCTCAAGTGGGACTATGAGCAGGCCGGCGGAGACCCTATGAAAGGCTACCAGGAAATATTGAAGGGTGGCCAGGTGTCCAAGATCCACCGCGACCGCCTGGGCAACGTTTGGATCGGCTGCTTTCTCGATGGACTCTATTGCGTGCAGGCGAGCACCGGCCGCGTTATTCGTTCCTGGAATGCGCAAGGCCCTGAAGGCTCCCGGCTTTTCAACAACGAAGTGACCGACATGTCGCAACTGAATGATACGACACTGCTCGTTACATCGGGATGCATCAACATCATCAACACACGCACGGGCAGGGTCGAATTTTTCAGCACAGCGGATGGCCTGCCTTCCGATCATACGATGTCGATCCAGAAGGATTACCGGGGCATCTTCTGGATAGGCTTGAGCAATGGGTTGTGCCGGCTTAACCTCGACAAGCGCACCGTTGTATTTTACGATCGTCGGGACGGTATGCTGTATGATAACTTTGCGCGCTCAGGAGTAGAGCTTCTTTCGAACGGCAAGTTGCTTTTCTTCACCGACCACAACATTCTCACGTTCGAGCCGCGTCGGTTTACGCAAAGCGTGGCGCCGCCGAAGCCCGCCATCACGAGCATCACGCTTCAGGGCGTCAATCTTCCCCTCGATTCGCTGCATAGCATGGGAACGCTCAACCTGCGCTACGACCGCAATGCGTTGAGCTTCGAATTCAGCGGACTCAGCTTTACGCCGCAAAAGAAGTTCCACTACTTCTATATGCTCGAAGGGCTCGACAAGGATTGGGTGCACATTGAGAACGACAACCGCGCCATTTACAATTATGTGCCGCCCGGACATTACCGGTTCAAAGTGATGAGCGAAGATGCGGACGGACTTACGAGCGAGGTTGCCCTATCCATTCCGTTGCGCGTGCGGCCGCCGGTGTGGCAAACGTGGTGGTTTTATGCGCTCATGATCCTCATTGCGGCCTTCGGATTGTACATTATCGATCGCGAGCGCATCCGCCGCATCCGCGCGCTGCAGCAGGTGCGCACGCAGATCGCGGGCAACCTGCACCAGGAGGTGGAAACGACGCTCGGCGACATCCACGTACTCAGCGAGATCGCCAAAATACGCGCCGGCACCGACCTCGAGCAATCTAAGGCATTCATCGACCAGATAAGCAACAAGAGCCGGCATATGATGGAAGCGATGGACGACGTGCTGTGGAGTATCGATCCGGCAAACGATGGCATGCAGCAAACGCTGATGCGCATCCGCGAATTCACCGATGGCATCAAGCGCAATCATACGATGGATATCGATCTCATCGTAGACCGAAAGGTGGAGCA
>SEAC01000037.1 GCA_004173235.1 Chitinophagaceae bacterium
TCTATTGCCGAAGGCACTGGGTAAGGCTTTGTTTTCCATTGAGCAGCGGGATCTATTGCCGAAGGCACTGGGTAAGGCTTTGTTTTCCATTGAGCAGCGGGATCTATTGCCGAAGGCACTGGGTAAGGCTTTGTTTTCCATTCAGCAGCAGCGGGATCTATTGCCGAAGGCAATGTCGTTCGCCATCCTTTTCCCTTTCGCAGCAGCGGGATCTGCGATGCATCGCTCACGGCTCACGGCTCACGGTTCACGGCTCACCGCTCACCGCTCACGGCTCACGGCTGACGGCTGACGTCTCACGGCTCACCGCTCACGCCTCACGTCTCCCTATCTTCGCCCGCAAACAACTCCTCCATGTCCTTCCGCATTGGCTCCGGTATCGATTTCCACCAACTGGGCGAAGGCCGTCCCCTGATGCTCGGCGGCGTACACGTTCCGCACAACAAAGGATGCATCGGCTATAGCGATGCCGACGTGCTGCTGCACGCCATCTGCGATGCGCTGCTCGGTGCGCTCGCCCTGGGCGACATTGGAGTGCACTTCCCTGATACCGATCCCCGCTTCAAAGGCATCGACAGCAAAAAGCTGCTGGACGAAACCTGCCACCTCGTTGCTGCAGAAGGCTACCGCGTGATCAACATCGACAGCAGCCTCTGCCTGCAGGAGCCGAAGATCAAACCCTACGTGCCCCAAATGCAGGAAACCATCGCGCGCATTGCCGGGCTCACCGTTCGCGACGTATCCATCAAAGCCACCACCACCGAAGGCCTTGGCTTCGTGGGGCGCAAGGAAGGAGTGGTGGCTTACGCATCAGCATTATTGCAACGGATTTAACAGAGTTCGCCTACTGCCCCCTTATCTTTGGCGCTATGACCCCGGTAGCGGTACCCATACGCAATGAGTCGCCCTGGCCCCTGCCGGCCTACGCTACGCCCGGCTCGGCCGGCCTCGATCTCCGCGCATTTCTCGAAAGCCCGCTTACATTCACGCCACTCCAGCGCGTGCTTGTTCCTACCGGCCTTTACATCGAGCTGCCCGCGGGCTACGAAGCGCAGGTGCGACCGCGCAGCGGGCTCGCCTGGAAGCAGGGAATCACCTGCCTCAACACACCCGGTACCATCGACAGCGACTACCGTGGAGAAATTAGGGTTTTATTGATCAACCTCGACGCCGCTTCGCAGGTCATACAGCCCGGGGAGCGCATCGCCCAGCTGGTGCTGCAGCGCGTGGAGCAGATCCAATGGGTGCCGGTGGCGGCACTCAACGGGAGCGAGCGCCAGGAAGGCGGCTTCGGCTCCACCGGAAAAGCTTAACCATTATGAAGAGATACGTCCTGCTCGTTTTTATCGCCGCCATTGCCGCTTCCTGCCGCCCCACTAAAAAGATCGGCGTCGCACTGGCAAAGAAAGACACCACACAAGTGGCGGTGCCTGCACCAACGGGCCGCGAAGACACGATCGCATTCATACGACGCACCCTCGATGGCGTGAAGGCAAGGCATATCGATTTCCATACGTTCACCGCGAAGATCAACGTTGACTACAAGGATGCCACCAATAAGAACCAGAACCTCAACGTCAATGTGCGGATGTACAAGGACAGCGCCATCTGGATCTCGGCAACCGGCTTCATGGGCATCGAAGGAATGCGTGCGCTCATCACCAAAGACTCCGTCAAGATCCTCAACAAACTCGACAAAGTGTATACGGCGCGCAGCATGTCGTACCTGCAGGATGTGACCGATATGCCGCTCGACCTGCCGACGATGCAGAACCTGCTGGTGGGCAATCCCATCTTCTTCGACAGTGTCAGCTCGTATGCGCACAGCTCGGGCGTGCTCACCCTGCAAAGCGTGGGCACCTGGTTCAAGCACCTGCTCGCCCTCGGCGACGACGACGGCAACATCATGCGCAGCAAGATCGACGACGTGGATCCGAGCTCCAACCGCACCGCCGACATCACCTACGGCGAATACCAGGAAAAGGGCGGCGTTAAATTTGCCACCAAGCGGCAGATCATTTTGTCGGAAGCAAAGAAACTCAGCGTGAAAATGGACTTCCGCCAGTTCGCGTTCAACGAAGAAATAAGCTTTCCCTTCAGCATACCGAAAAACTACAAGAGACAATAGATCGGACCCACCTGCGTTATAGCAGTCCGGCCAAAATCGTAACGGATGAAAAAACAGCTCCTCGTATTTCTACTGTTGCTCTGCGCTGTTGCAGGCTGGAGCCAGCCCGCCGCCGACAGGGCGCGAATGGAGAATGAGCGCAAGGCCATCCAGAAAGAGCTGCGTGAGCTCCAGGAGCAATACGCACGCGTAAGCAAAAGCAAGAAGGCCACGCTCGGACAACTTGCCGCCATCCAGGAGCGCATGGAAGCGCAGGTGCGCCTGCTCAACAACATCAGCCGCGAGGTGCGCATCCTTTCCGATGACATCTACCTCAGCACGCTCGAACTGAATCGCCTCCAGCGTCAGCTTGATACGCTCAAGCGCGAGTATGCGCGCAGCGTGGTGTATGCCTACAAGAGCCGCAGCTCTTACGACTACCTCAACTTCATTTTTTCGGCGGAAAGCTTTAACGATGCGCTGAAGCGCGTGCGTTATCTCCGCACCTATCGCCTATACCGCCAGTCGCAGCTCACCACCATCCGCGAAACGGCCGCAGCCATCGAAGAACGCAAGCAATCGCTGCTGGCGAAGCGTACGGACAAGAACCGCGCGCTGGCCAACCAGACCGAGCAATACAACGAGCTCGAAGGACAGAAAAAGGAAAAGGACCGGGTAGCATCGCAGCTGAAATCGCAGGAAAAAGAACTATCGAAGCAGCTCGCTACGAAGAAGAAACGCGACAACCAGTTGAAACAACAGATCGCGGCAGTGGTTGCCCGCGAGCTGGAGGCCGCGCGGCGCGAGGCCGCTCGCCGCGAAGCCGAGCGCATTGCCGAAGCAAAGCGCCGCGAAGCGGAGGCAGTAAAGAACAATCCTGTTGCCGGTGGAAAGACGCCTGCTACCGCGCCGCCCAAAGCACCTGCAAAGGCGCCGGCTTATTCCATTTATAACGATGCGGAACGCGCGCTCGCCAGCACCTTCGAAAAGAACCGCGGCAACCTGCCCTGGCCGGTCGACAATGGGCGACTAAGTATCCCTTACGGAAAGAGCAAGCTGGAAGGCCTCGACTTCGACAACCCCGGCATCACCATTGAAACGCCGAGTGCCGGCGCCGCGGTGCGGGCCGTATTTGATGGCGAGGTGAGCGCCGTAACCGCTACCGGTGATGTGATGACGGTGATGGTGCGCCACGGCCGTTACTTTACCGTGTACAGCAACCTTGCAAACGTATCGGTAACCAAGGGCAGTAGCGTCAAGCGCGGACAATCGCTGGGAACAACCGCCAGCGCCGACGACGGCTCCGGTGGCCAGCTCGACTTCCTCATCTACAACGAGGCGAACCGGCAGAATCCGAGTTCGTGGCTGCACAGATGATAGCGTATCGGATAATGAATAACGAACAAGGAATATCGAAATAGATTCCGCAGTAACTACAAAGCGCCCTCCATGTGAGGGCGCTCTTTATTTCATTATTGGTTATTCCTTGTTCTTTATTCGATATTCATTGCCGGCTCCTTGCTCAGCACCTCGTCATAAAGCCGCTCATAAATGGGAATGATGTTGCCGATGTCGAAGCGATGCGCATGCTCCAGTGCGGCGCGCTTGAATTGGTCGAGCCGCTCGTCGTCGGAAAGTATTTCTACGGCCCGGCGGCTCATGGTGTCGATGTCGCCGATGTCGCCCATATAGCCGGTCTGCCCTTCGATCATGATCTCGCCGAGGCCGCCTGCATTGGTGCTGATGACGGGCACGCCCGCAGCCATTGCTTCGAGTGCGGCAAGTCCGAAGCTTTCATATTCCGATGTAAGCAGGAAGAGATCGGCGATGGCGAGGATGTCTTCCATCTGTTCCTGCTTGCCCACGAAGCGGATCTCGTCGCAAACACCCAGTTGGCGGCTCAGGTCTTCTGCTGTTGCGCGCTCGGGCCCGTCGCCCACGAAAAGGAGCTTTGCAGGAATCTCCTTCAGCACCCGGGCGAAGATCTGCACCACGTCCTGCACGCGCTTCACCTTGCGGAAGTTGGAAGCATGCAGCAGGATGCGCTCGTTGTTGGGTGCGATCACGCGGCGAAACGCATCGATCGGCTTGCGTTGAAAGCGCGCCACATCCACGAAGTTGTGAATCACGTGAATGGGCTTCGTGATCTGGAAGTGCTTGAATGTTTCGTCTTTCAGGTTTTGTGAAACGGCGGTGATGGCATCGCTCTGGTTGATGGAGAACGTGACCACCGGCGCATACATCTTGTCGCGGCCAACGAGCGTGATGTCGGTGCCGTGCAGCGTGGTGATGACCGGCACCTGGATGCCTTCCTGCGCCAGAATCTGCCGGGCCATATAGGCCGCCGATGCATGGGGGATGGCGTAGTGCACGTGCAGCAGCTGCAGCTGGTTGTTCTTGATCACATCCACCATCGTGCTGGCAAGGGCCGTTTCGTAGGGCGGGTAATCGAACAGTGGGTACGTGGGCACCTGCACTTCGTGGTAGAATATATTGGGGATGAAGCCGGTGAGGCGCACCGGCTGCTGGTAGGTGATGAAGTGAACCTGGTGGCCTTTCTGGGCCAGTGCCTTGCCGAGCTCCGTTGCCAGCACTCCGCTGCCGCCGAATGTAGGATAGCAAACAATTCCAATGCGCATGAGTCGGGTAACTATTTAGACGGCGAAGGTACGATGGGTGAAATCGATATTTTTAAGCTATGAAACGCCTCCTTTCCCTTTGTGCCGGCCTTTTGTTTTCCGGCTTTGCCTTTGCTCAGAATGCCGACTCGCTTTTCATCCGCCGCCTGGCCGATGAAGTATTGGTGAATAGCCGCGCCTACGAAAATCTGCGCGAGCTCACCAAAGGCATTGGCGGCCGCCTCGCGGGCTCTCCCGCGATGGTGCGCGCCGAGCAGTGGGGGCGAAAGACCTTGCAGAAAGCCGGTGCCGATTCGGTATGGATGCAACAATGCATGGTGCCGCACTGGGTGCGTGGCGGGAAGGACAAGCTTACTTATCTCGAAAGCGTCAGCAAGCCGCATGAAAAAGAGCGTGCACGCGAATATGCACTCGAGGTGCTGGCGCTCGGAAATTCTCTCGCAACCAAAGGCGTCGTCAGCGGCCGTGTGCTGGTGGTGCGCGACTTCGACGAGCTGGAAGCAAAGAAGGATTCGGTAAAAGGCCGCATCGTGTTTTACAACTATGCGTTCAACCCGCGCTTCGTGCACACGTTCGAAGCCTATCGCGATGCGGGCGCTTACCGCGGCCAGGGGCCCGTGCGCGCCGCCAGGTATGGCGCGATCGGGGTGATAGTGCGGAGCCTGTCGGGCAGCACCGACAACTATCCCCACACCGGCACTACTGCCTCCGGCGACACCATCCGTACCGTGCCCTCGGTGGCCATCGGTTTGCGCGATGCCGACCGGCTGGCACGGCTCGCGGGAGGAGGCAATTTCTGGATCAACATGCAAACCTTCGGGCGCTTCCTCCCCGATACCATCGGCCACAACGTGATCGGCGAATTGCGCGGCAGCGAGTTTCCGGACCAGATCATCACCATCGGCGGCCACCTCGATTCCTGGGATCCCGCCGAAGGTGCACACGACGACGGCGCCGGCATCGTGCACACCATCGAAGTGTTGCGGGCGTTCAAGGCCCTCGGCTACCAACCCAAACACACGATCCGCTTTGTGTTGTTTGCCAATGAGGAGAATGGACTGCGTGGCGGCCGCAAATACGCGGAGGAAGCCGCTGCGAAGGGCGAGCAACACATTTTCGCGCTGGAAAGCGATGAAGGCGGCTTTACGCCCCGCGGCTTTGGCCTCACCGGAACCGACGAGCAATACCGGAAGTTTCTCAGCTGGCAGCCGCTCCTCGCACCCTACGGCGCCTCCGACTTTCGCCGTGGCGGTGGCGGCTCCGACATCGGTCCGCTGGCACAGCGCCTCAAAACGCCTACCTGCGGTTTGATCCCCGACTCGCAGCGCTATTTCGACGTGCACCACGCCTCCAACGATGTGTTCGAGAACGTCAACAAGCGCGAACTGGAGCTGGGAGCGCTAAACATAGCAGCCCTTATTTACCTAGTAGATCAACACGGTCTTTGATAGCGGGAGAAGCGTGGCCTGTGTTTTTCAGGGATGCTTCAAACCTTTGGTATGAACCGCTATGCCGTTTCGGACCGCACCCGTTCGGGCGCCCGCAAGCTGATCTGGAGCATCGTGCTCATCGGCCTGCTCGTATCGGGCCTGTTGCTTTATTGGAGGTACTTCTACACCTACAGCGAAGGCAATCGTTTCGGGATGCTTCAAAAGTTCTCCCGCAAGGGGAATGTTTTCAAGACCTACGAGGGAGAGCTCATTCTCAGCTCGGTGAGTGGCAACAACAACGTGCCCATTGCGTCGGAGAAATTCTTTTTCTCGGTGAACGATGAAGCGGTGGCGCAACAGCTGCTGCAAATGGAAGGGAGGCGCGTGTCGCTTCATTATACAGAAAAGAAAGCCAGTCTTTTTTGGCGGGGAGAAACACCGTACATCGTTGACGGTGTGAAGGCCGTTGAATGAGGAAGCTATATGCGGTCAGGTGCCTGCATACATCAGGAAGATGGCAGGACGCTTGTGCAGCTCCGGCAACGCGGCGCGCCACTGTGCGGGTGTCTTCGTCTGCACCGATTCGGCCGGCCCGGTGAGGTCTGCCGCCACACAGATCAGTGTTTGCGGCGCACAGGTTTTTACCAGCATTTCCAGCAGCTGGTTGTTGCGGTAGGGCGTTTCAATAAAGATCTCGGTGCAGCTATTTTTTCGCGATTCTCCTTCGAGGGTTCGGATCGCTTTCTGTCGCTCGCCCGCTTCGATAGGAAGGTAGCCGTTGAAGCGGAACTGCTGCCCGTTCATGCCCGATGCCATCAGCGCCAGCAGTATCGATGAAGGCCCCACCAAAGGCTTCACCAGGGCACCCTGCAACTGTGCTTCGTGCACCAGCTTTTGCCCGGGGTCGGCAACGCCGGGGCAGCCGGCTTCGCTGAGGATACCCACACACTTCCCGGCCTCGAGATCTTGTAGAAATACGGTACGCAGCGCGGGCGTCCATTCTTTCATGTTGTGCCAGCCGTAGTTGTCGATCACCATTTCCTTCCAGATGCTTTTGAGAAAGCGTCGTGCGGTGCGTTCATTCTCCACGTAAAAAACGCTGCAGGCCTTTACGGCGTCGAGCAGGTAGGCGGGGAGGCAGGAAACGGCGCCATCGTGGAGCACGGTGGGAATGAGGTAAACGGTTGCGCTCATACCTTTTTGATTTTATGCAGGCTAAGCGTTGCTGCCACTACCGAATAGGCAGGTGCCAGCACCCATCCAACGATGGGCACGAGGTGCATCAGGTAAAACAAAATGCCGTTGCCCACCGCCAGGCCTTTGTGCCGCCCGATGTAGTCGATGCTTTCGGGCGCCGACATGCGCGCGCGCTCGAGCGAGTAGTCGAGCATCGAAAAACCGTAGTAGTAGCATTCCACGAAAAGCGCGATCAGCGGCGCGATCCAGCCGGCAATGGGGATCAATGAAAGAAAGAACAAGGCGATCATGTATACCGTTTGCCAGAGCCCGTTGCGGAGCGCGATGCGGATGCCGCGTGCGATATCGCGCAGCAGTTGGGGCAGCGAAAACGGATGATCCTTTCCTTCGAGGATGGCTTCGGTCTTTTCGCTTAAGTAGGCAAACAGCGGCGACCCTACGATGAGGAAAAAATATTTGAAGAAGGAAAAATAGGCAACGAAGGCCAGCAGCCACAGGAAGATGCCGGCAAACACGAAGAGCGCACTCAGCAACCCGCTGCGCTCCTTGCGCACCCATGCGGCAAGCCCGGTTTTTACGCTGAACCATTCATAGGCGGCATCGAACGAATGGAGGAAGTAGTAGGCGCCGATGACGAACAGCAGCGTGTAGATGATTCCCGGCACCAGAATCCACCGCCACATCTTCGCCTTGCTGATGAAGGCGTGCGCTTCGAAAAAAGACTGGAAGGCGATGATGATCTCTTTGAGCACGGCGGCAAGATACGATCGTGAAGCGTGAATCGTCCATCACGAATGTTCGATCGTGAACCACAGGGCGGCGGGGAAAATACGAGCGCGCCCGGCTTTCGTCTTTCACTAACCCGCGTAAGTCCTCAGGATTGACGATTAACGAGTCCCTCTGCTCACGGCTCACGGCTAACGCCTCACGGCGTAATTTGCGCCCATGCACATCCTGCCCCTTTCCTACTACCAGAATCCCGACGCCGTGTGGCTCGCCCGCGACCTCATCGGCAAGGTGCTGACGACGGAATTTGGCGGGCTCCGTACCTCCGGCCGCATTGTAGAAACTGAGGCCTACCAGGGCGAACTCGACCGTGCCTCGCATGCCTTCAAGGGGCGGACGCCGCGCACCGAGGTGATGTTTGGGGAAGGAGGTAAGGCCTACGTTTACCTGTGTTACGGCATCCACCAGATGTTCAACATCGTAACCAACGTGGAAGGTATCCCGCATGCCCTGCTGGTGCGTGCGCTCGAGCCGCTCCACGGAACGGACGTAATGCTGCAGCGCACGGGCAAGAAGCAGGTGGATGCAACGCTTACGCGCGGGCCGGGCAACGTGGGCAAGGCGCTTGGCTTTCATACCCGCCAATGCGGCCTCGGGCTCACCGGCCCGGAGATCTATCTTGCCGATGACGGCTTCCGCTATCCCCTCGGGCTCATTCGGGCCTCACCACGCATCGGGGTCGATTATGCCGGCGACGATGCCGCACTTCCCTTCCGTTTTTACGTGGAGGGCCACCCCAATGTGAGCGGAAAGCCACGCTAAGAGCGGATTTGCGGGTTTTTTTGAAAAACTTCGCCAAAATCGCCCGCCCGGCTTGCGCGGTACCTCCCTTTTTCGTAGGTTTGTAGCCCTTAATTTTATTTGTTCACGCATTTAAATGTCTATTTAAAATGCCAGTTAAAATCCGACTGCAAAGACACGGGTCCAAAAAGCGACCCTTCTACTTCATCGTCGTTGCCGATGCACGAGCCCCCCGCGATGGAAAGTTCATTCAGAAATTAGGTACCTACAACCCCCAGACTTCGCCTGCTACCGTGCAGCTGGATCGTCAGCGCTCCCTGGAGTGGCTGAACAAGGGTGCCCAACCTACTGACACCGTACGTAAGATCCTGTCTAACAAAGGTGTTCTGTACCTGAAGCACTTGCTCCGTGGTGTATCCCTGGGCCTGTTTGACGAGGCTACGGCAATGGAGAAGTTCCAGCAGTGGCACACTGAGCACGAAGCTCAGTTCCGCAAGAAGCAGGAAGAGGCCATGAGAGCACGCCGCGCCATGCGCAACCCGCCCTACCAACGCCGTGATCGCCCCGCCGCACCATCGGCAGCGCCCGCAGCAACTGAGGAAGCAGGTTCCGAAGGTTAAGCCAACCCAACCTCAAAACATTCAAGGTCCCGCATTGCCGGGACCTTTTTGTTTATTGGTTCATTGGTTCATGGGTAACAGGGACCTGCCATCTTGGAGGGTTTCGATGTTCGTTGCAACACTGCGTTGTCTAAGTTTGCATTCCGCAACAGGAAGTGACTGCCTTGTTGCCTTCTACCACTTGACTAATGAACCAATAAACCAATAAACCCATAAATCTTCAAACCACTTAACTCTTCCCATCGATGACAGAGTATTTCAAGATCGGGCGGCTGGTAGCTGCACACGGTGTGAAAGGAGAACTGATCCTGCGCCATAGCCTCGGCAAGAAGACCGCGCTGAAGGGGCTGCAGGCCCTGTTCATCGAAGAAGGCAAGGACCGCTTCCTGCCCTGGTTCATCGCATCGGCGCGCATGAAAACCGAAGAGGAAGTGTTGCTGCAGTTGCAGGATGTGGACACGCGGGAGAAAGCGCTTCGCCTCACGCAGAAAGACGTGTGGATGGCGGAGCCCGATTTTCAAAAACATTCGGGCAAAACAGCACCCATCTCCCTGCTCAACTACACCATCGTGGAAGACGGAAAGGAACTGGGCATCATCCTCGAAGTGATCGAGCAGCCGCACCAGGTGCTTTGCCGCATCGAAGTGGAAGGCAAGGAAGCCCTCATCCCACTCAACGAAGACACCATCCGCAGCATCGACCGCAAAAAAAAGCAGGTCCTGGTGGAACTGCCTGATGGGTTGCTGGAGATTTATTTGGGATAACCTGGTCCGACGTCATTGCGAGGGAGCAAGCGGAGCGGCGCTCCCGAAGCAATCTCACATGCACTGGGCCGTGCGCCGTCGCCGCATTCGTGAGATTGCTTCGCTTCACTCGCAATGACGCCGTTGGCTCGCCCTACGCCAACACTGCCTGGTGCTCCATCGTGCTCATTTCCATGATCACGGGGAAGCGGTCGGTGGCGATGCCGAGCGACTTGAGCAGGTTGCGCGCCTGCAGCATATGCCGCTGCTCGTGGGCAATGAGGAAGCGTATTGAATCGCCGAGCTTCAGCTTGATCATCTTCGTGATGCTGATGGGCACTTTGAGGTCGCCGATGTCCACGTGTTGCGCCAGCTCGATGATGCGCAGCAATTCTTCCTGCTGCTCGTTGAATTCGTTCAACACCGTTTCCACGTGCAGGCTGTTCGGAAAGCTGTACGCCTTCATCGCCTTCATCTTGCTCTTTACTTCATACACGTTGGTCGGCTTCATCGACTTCGTGAAATAATCGCCCCAGAATCCCGACTGAAACCAGGCATTCTTGTGCGAAACCTTTTCGGTCATCGCCTTACGCATGGCCGGCAGGTAAAAGCGGCCATAAGCATTGAGGTGCTCGAGGATCTGCACCACGCTCCACTGCGCCGACGAAGGCATATAGATCAACTTGTTCTTGTCTGTCTGTTTGAAAAAACCAGCCGCCGCACGTAGGCGTTCTACGTCGGTGCGGAGCTGCTGCAGGAGGTCTTCAGTTTTATACTTTGCCATAACGGGGTTTTATTGGTCAAAACTACCGGGGCTACCAGTACAAATTCTTTGCCTACGCCAAGATTTGGGCACGAAACACCACAGGACGGGCTTGAAATACGAAATGATGGTGAGGCCAATGACTAGAGCCGCACGGTTCCCAGCAGCTTGCTGAACGTGGCCGCATCGAGGGCAAGGTAGCTTGCGAGGTATTTGTGCGGGATGAGGTGGAGCAGGTGCGGACTGCGTGTGAGAAAAGCGCGGAACTTTTCTTCTGCGGTTGCGGTTTGCTGCTCGGCCATTCGCTGCAGCACGCCCTTCAGCACAAACGCGGTGGTTTGCAGCACCAGCGTTTGCACAGCCGGCGCGGCTTTCATTAACTCCGCAAGCTGGCTGTAGGATGTACGCAGGAAGCTAGAGGCCGTCAGTGTTTCAAAAGTGAAGCGGGCCGGCGTTTGGGTGAGGAAGGAATCGGCAACGCCGGAAAAAGAATGCGGGTACGTGAACACGATCGTTGCTTCGCGTCCGGAAGGCGCCAGGTAATAACTGCGCTGCACCCCGTCGAGCACGAAATACAGGTAGCGCTCGGTTTCGCCCGCTGCCGTCAACACGGTTTTTCGCTTGCAGGCAAAGGGCTGCCAGAGCCCGGCAAATGCTTCCCAGTCCGCCTCAGGCAGTGGAAGTATGCGATCAGTGAATGTTCGAAGGGCGTCTAGCGGCACCGTTTGACTTTTTACTTTTTGATTTTGACTTTTCTACCACACAGCCTCGCTCCGTAAAGTAGTAAATTTGGCGGTGCCAGCCCCGCTCCGCCATATTGCGCATTTTGATCTTGATGCTTTTTTTGTTTCCGTAGAATTACTGAGGCGGCCCGAACTCAAAGGCAAGCCGCTCATAGTGGGTGGCGACGGGCAGCGCGGCATCGTTGCGGCCTGCTCGTACGAAGCGCGCAAATTCGGCATCCAGAGCGCGATGCCCTCGCTCACCGCGAAGAAGCTTTGCCCCGAAGCCATCTTCATTTCCGGCTCGCACGGCGAGTACAGCAAGTACTCCCGCATCGTGACGCAGATCATCGCCGACACGGTGCCGCAATATGAAAAGGCTTCCATTGACGAATTCTACATCGACCTCACGGGAATGGATAAATTCTTCGGTGTTTCGCAATACACGCGCGAGTTGCGTGAGAAGGTCATTCGCGAAACCGGCCTGCCCATTTCGTATGGACTTTCCGGCAACAAGCTTGTGAGCAAGATGGCTACCAACGAAGCAAAACCCAACGGATATCTCGAGGTGCCGCATGGCCGCGAGACCGCTTTCCTGTGGCCGCTTGGCGTGGACAAGATCCCGGGTGTGGGTGCCTCTACACAGCAGCAGCTGTATGGCCTCGGAATCCGCACCATCGAGCAGCTTGCGGCCACGCCCGTGGAGCAACTGGAATTCCATTTCGGTAAGTGGGGCAAGAAGTTGTGGGAAAAAGCGCACGGCATTTCCGAGTCGCCGGTGGAGCCGTACAGCGAGCAGAAATCCCTCTCGCACGAAACCACGTTTTCGGAAGACAGCAACGACCCGGTCTTCCTGCACCGGCAGCTTGTGAAGCTAACGGAAGAATCGGCGTACGACCTTCGTCAGGAAGAGAAGCTGACGGGATGCGTTACCGTAAAAATACGGTACTCCGATTTTACCACCGTGTCGCGCCAGGAGGTGGTAGATTACACTGCGTTTGACCCGGTGCTGCTGGCACGCGTGCAAAGCAACTTCGACAAGCTATGGAAGCGGGGAGAGAAGGTGCGCCTGCTGGGTGTGCGCTTTTCGCACCTCATACCCATGACCCTTCAAATGAATCTTTTCGACGACTCGCTGGAGCAGCTCGAGCTGTTCAAGGCGGTTGACGCTATCAAGAATAAATTCGGCAGCGCCCTCGTGCAAAAGGCCACCACCGTGAAAAAGAAAGAACCCTGATGAACGAGCGCTACCTCCCGATCAAGAATGCTGTGAAAAAAGTGCTGGGCCTGCTGCCCTTTGCCGTGACGCGCAACCAACGCTACGACCGGGAGACCGTTCAGGTGCTCAGGCGCGTATGCCGCCCCGACAGCAACTGCGTAGATGTGGGCACACACCGCGGCGAGATACTCGAGCTGATGCGCCGGCAATCGCCGCGCGGCCACCACTTTGGCTTTGAGCCGCTGCCGCCGCTTTTTGCGAAGCTGCGCCAGCGCTATGGCACCGAGCACAGCGTGCACATCTTCCCTTACGCCCTGAGCGACCATGCCGGCAACGCCTCGTTCAATTGGGTGACAACAAACCCGGCGTACAGCGGCCTGCAAAAACGTAGCTACGACCGTCCAAATGAGGAAGAGCAGAGCATTACCGTAGAAACACGGAAGCTGGATGATGTGCTGCAATCGTATGGACTGCCAGTGCACCTGCTCAAGATCGATGTGGAAGGAGGTGAGCTGGGCGTGCTGCGCGGCGCACTGCAAACGCTTCGGCGCTACCGGCCCGTGGTCATCTTCGAGTTCGGCATCGGCGGCTCCGACATTTACGGAAGCACACCCGAGCTCCTTTGGGAATTCTTCAGCGGTCTTGGATACAAGATCTCACTCATGCGCCGCTTCCTCGATGAAGAACCTGCGTTTTCGTTTGAAGAACTTGCAGAGCAGTATCACCAGAAGAAGAACTACTATTTTATCGCGTACCCGGCGTAAGACGTTCGATTCAGATTTTTTGACTTTTGAACCAATGCCAGAAGCGAAACGTGACAGAACTCTGAAGTTCAAAATCAGAAATCCCGAATCTATTTCGGCCATTACCTTTGAACCCACAATCCCTTTGCAATGGAACATACCCACACAGCCTGGACCGAGTACCAGAAGCAGCATCAACAGCGCTTTCTCGATGAGATGCTTGAATTGTTGCGCATCCCTTCGATCTCCGCGAAGAGCGAGCACAAAGACGACATGCGCAAGTGCGCCGACCTCGTGCGCCAGCGCCTGCTCGATTCGGGCTGCGACCGTGCCGAAGTAATGGAGACTGCGGGCCATCCCGTCGTGTTCGGCGAAAAGATCGTGGATCCTTCGAAGCCGACGGTGCTTGTGTACGGACACTACGATGTGCAGCCCGCCGATCCGCTGGAGCTGTGGCACAGCGGTCCGTTTGAGCCGGTGATCAAAGAAGGAAAAGTGTATGCCCGCGGCTCCGCCGACGACAAGGGCCAGTTTTATATGCACGTGAAAGCGCTCGAAACGATGGTGAAGACCAATTCGCTCGAGTCGAATATCAAGTTTCTCATCGAAGGGGAAGAGGAAGTGGGCTCGCCCAACCTCGGCACCTTCGTAGGGGCCAATAAAGAACTGCTGAAAGCCGATGTGATTCTCATCTCCGACAGCTCGATGATCTCGCTGGAAACGCCTTCGCTCGACATCGGTGTGCGCGGCCTGTCGTACATCCAGGTGGAAGTGACCGGTCCCAACCGCGACCTGCACAGCGGCACCTACGGAGGTGCGGTGGCCAACCCCATTACGATGCTGTGCAAGATGATCGCATCGCTGCACGACGAGAACAACCATATCACGATCCCCGGCTTCTACGACGACGTGGTGGAAGCATCCAAAGACGAGCGCGAGCTGATGGCGCGTGCGCCGTTCAACGAAGGCGAATACAAAGAGGACCTCGGTGTGCAGGATGTTTGGGGCGAGAAAGGCTACACGGTGAATGAACGCACGGGCATTCGTCCAACAATGGAAGTGAACGGCATCTGGGGCGGCTACACCGGCGAAGGCGCCAAAACGGTGCTGCCGTCGAAGGCCTATGCGAAGATCTCGGCGCGCCTCGTGCCCAACCAGAATTCACGCAAGCTCACCGACATGCTGCTGGAGCACTTTCACAAGATCGCTCCGGCGGGCGTTACCGTGAAGGCCGAAGAGCACCATGGCGGCGAGCCTTATATGACGCCCATTGATAGCAAAGGCTACCAGGCGGCAGCAAAGGCCATCCAGACGACCTTCGGAAAAGAACCGATCCCCGTACGCGGCGGCGGCTCCATTCCCATCTGCTCCATCCTCGAGCGCGAACTCGGCACCAAGATCATCTTCATGGGCTTTGGATTAGACAACGACAACCTGCATTCGCCTAATGAAAAGTACAATCTCGAGAACTACTACAAGGGCATCGAGACGATCCCGTATTTCCACAAGTTCTTTGCACAGGCGTGAGGCGTGAATCGTCAATCGTCAATCGTGAATGCGCGATGCGCGGAAAAGAGAACGGATGCCAGGGGCATCCGTTCTTCGTAACGGTGGCCTTGTCTCTACATTAAGAATAATAGGACTATGTTGCAGTCGCAACAGATAAACGGCAGCCGTGAAAACAGAAGCAAAAGAAAAAGTTCGCATTGATAAATACCTCTGGTCTATCCGCCTGTTCAAAACGCGCTCGGAAGCCGCAGCCGCCTGCGAGTCGGGCAAGGTGCGCGTGGCCGGCACGCCCGTGAAGGCTGCGCGGACGGTGAACGTGGGCGATGAATTCGAGATCCGTGCTGAAGCGCGTAAATGGGTGATCCGCGTTACCGCGTTGTTGTCCAACCGCGTTGCCTACCCCGAAGCCATCAAGCACTACACCGATCACACGCCGCAGGAGGAGCTCGATCTGAACAAATTCCAGGCAGCATCGTTTCATACCGGCAAGCGCCCGAGTAAGATCGGCCGTCCCACTAAAAAGCAGCGGAGAGACCTGGAAGATTTTACGGATGGCGAGGAGTGAGTGCAAATTCAAAAGTCAAAATTCAAAAGTCAAAAAGCTCTCGAGGCGATTTGTATTTGACCCTTGCCGGCCGCGTACCTGTTTTGACTTTTTACTTTTGAATTTTGCCTTCCCTATCCGCGTACCTGTTTCGACTTTCGAATTTTGACTTCCCTGTCCGCGTCCCTGCTTTTGACTTTTGAATTTTTACTTTTGCCTTACCATGCACATCGACATCCTCACCGTCATTCCCGAACTGCTCGAAAGCCCGCTCCAACATTCGATCATGAAGCGTGCGCAGGACAAAGGCCACCTCACCGTTGCGGTGCACCAGCTGCGCAAGTGGGCCGTCAACGTTTACGGACAAGTGGATGACTACCAGTATGGCGGCGGCGCCGGTATGGTGATGATGTGTGAGCCGCTGGTGGCCGCCATCGAGGAGTTGCAGAGCGCCCGCTCTTTCGACGCCATCATCTATATGACCCCCGATGGCAAGCGCCTCGAACAGAAAACGGCCAACCGGCTTTCCCTCCTCGACAATATGCTTATCATTTGCGGCCACTACAAGGGCATAGACCAGCGCGTACGCGACCAGTTTGTGACCCACGAGATCTCTATTGGTGATTATGTGTTGAGCGGAGGAGAGCTGGCAGCTGCTGTCCTGGTGGATGCGATCGGTCGCTTGCTTCCGGGCGTGCTGAACGACGAGACCTCCGCCCTTACCGACTCCTTTCAGGACGGTCTCCTCGCCCCGCCGGTTTACACGCGTCCCGCAGAGTTTCGTGGCTGGAAAGTTCCAGACATCCTCCTTAGCGGCGATCCGAAAAAGGTTGAAGAATGGCGGTACGAAGAAGCGTTGCGACGCACAGAGGAAAGAAGGCCGGATATGATGTAGGATGTCTGATGTCTGATGTCTGATGTCTGATGTCTGATGTCTGATGTCGGATGTGGGCGGCGAGGTATGGATTGTCAGCTTGCCCTCCGATTGGCCCATATCGCCTGCCATCGATGCTTATTGGCGCCAGCCCTATCAGACATCCTATATCCTACATCAGACATAAGAAAACGGCCCCATCGGGGCCGTTTCCATAAGCAGGCAGTTTTACACGTTTCCGTGTGTGTTTGGAAAATTGATTTCCGGAGGTTCGAGGGTAAAAATTTTGCTATAAGCAGGTTAGAATTTCGGACAGTTCAGCTTCGGCAGGCGATCGGCCGGCTTGGCAATGTAGATCAGCGAGATCTCGGCGCCACCGCGCATATTCGAGGCCGCTTTCAGCGACGACATGTTGATGTCGTAGCTCGCGCCCACACGAAACGCTCCGAACTCAAGACCGATGTACGGAATGACCGCGTCTTTGAAGCGGTACCAGCTGCCTACATAAAAGCTGGTGGGATGTTCGGCTTCGGAGTTCAGGTTCCACTCGTACGCACCACCCACCATCGTGTTGGTTGCGTTGGCCTGGCGGCTGTAGTTGGCGCTGAAGTGAAAGGCGTTGAATTCACCGATGGGGAGGCGTGCTCCACCGTGGATCGTAACGCGCGGCTGCAAAAAATACTGACCGTTGTTGAAGGTCTCCTTATGGCGGTTGATGTGGTACATCGAAACA
Organism: Chitinophagaceae bacterium; assembly: GCA_004173235.1. GTDB lineage: Bacteria > Bacteroidota > Bacteroidia > Chitinophagales > Chitinophagaceae > Flavisolibacter. Next base: position 17,371 of record SEAC01000037.1, read on the forward strand.
CCGAGGTAGATATTGTTGTCGCCGTTGGTAGTGCCCGAATACAGGGCGCCGGCATTCACGTCGAGGTACGACAGGTTCAGCTTGCTTTTGTCGGAAAAGTCTTCTGTGGTAACACCGGTGAAGCCATCGGAGCGGAGCATGTCCTCGAAGTTGAGGCCCACCACGTTGAGGCGCTTGTTCACGTAGGAACCCTGGAAGCCGAGACCGATCGAGTTGGAGCCTTCTTCATCGAGGGCTTTGTGGTACGAGGTAGAAAACGAAAGCACGTTGTTCTGCAGGGCGCCGTTGCCGCTCTTGTCGGAGAACATCATCACGCCGAAGCCGAACACGTCGTTCTCGGAGATGCGTCCCTTGAGAATGCCCATATCGGCCGAAGCCGTGAAAGTGGTGAAAGCGTTGTTGATCGTGGGCCACTGGTTGCGGTAGTTACCTGCAACACGAACCGTCCCGTCAAACTTGCCGGTCAGCGCCGGGTTGAGCGTGAGAGGAGATACAAAAAACTGCGAAAAATTCGGGTCCTGCGCCTGGGCAGTTGCGAAGCCAAGACACAGGAGGAAGGTTACGTAAAGACGGTTCATTGCTCACATAAGTTAGGAGATGGGAAATTAGGATTTATTTTAATACACTCCCAATAATTTCGGCTAGCTCTGGATTTTGGTACCGAAGGCCAGATCGCCTCTTTACCAGCGAAGCACCCGTTGCCAGCATCGGGTCCGAAAGGATGAGGATGCGGTCTTCGATGTCGGGCGAAGAATAATATTCGAGCGCGATCTCGAAGGAGCCATCAGGATGGTGCTTGCGGTAGGCCGACACAAATGCGCAGTCGGCCTGGTCGAAGTAATTGAGGAGGCCCTGGTGGAGCGGCAGGCCGGCCCGCAGGATGGTGGTCAGCACCGGCTGCTCGGCCAGCACCTGTGCGTTGGCGGTTCCCAGCGCGGTCGTCACTTCGCGATCCACTGCCGGCAGGATCTTCGAGATCTCGTACGCAGCCACCTCGCCGATGCGCTCGAGGTTGCGGCGGAAGCGCATCCGGTCCTTCTGGATCTCGGTGTCGCGCAGCTCGGCGACCCAGTTGCTCACCAGCGAGTGTCCCTCGCTCAGATTGATAACCATTCCTGTTGACATAGCGGCCAAAACTAAGTATAAATGGGGTAATGGGGTAATGTGCTGATGGGGTAATTTTCGAAGCAACTTCTGCCCGCGGGTTGGTCTTTCGTTGTAAAGTAATACCCCGTTATCCCATTCTCCCATTACCCCATTATTTTTGGCTATGATTTACCGCGCCATTGGCTTGATGAGCGGCTCTTCGCTGGATGGGCTCGATATCGTATTTGCAGAATTCAACGTGAACGCCGGTCATTGGACCTGGGAGATCAAAGCAGGTGGAACGTATGCGTATGAAGGCGACTGGACGCAAAAGCTGCGCAACGCGGCAAGCCTTTCTGCGCGCGACTACCTGTCGCTCCATGCCGCTTACGGCCGCTACCTCGGCGAGGGGGTAGCCCGCTTCATTATTGAAAAGGGACTCGACTACCAGGTGGCGCTGGTGGCCTCGCATGGCCATACCACGGTGCACGACCCGGAACGCGGTGTGTCGGCCCAGCTCGGCGACGGTGCGCAGATCGCGGCCGTCACGGGCCTTGCCGTGGTTAGTGACCTGCGCTCGCTCGATGTCGCCAACGGAGGACAGGGCGCGCCGATCGTTCCGCTCGGGGAAAGCCTGCTCTTTACCGACTTCCGCCTCTTCCTCAACCTCGGTGGCATCGCCAACATATCGGTGCACGATGGTCCGCCGGTTGCGTTCGACGTTTGCCCGGCCAACCGCGTGCTCAACGCGCTGGCGCAGAAGGCCGGGAAAGATTACGACGATGGTGGTAAGCTGGCTGCCATGGGCACGGTCAACGCACCGCTGCTGGCACAACTCAACGCGCTCGACTACTATGCGCAACCCGCGCCGAAGTCGCTGGCCAATGAGTTCGGCACCGATGTGGTGTTGCCCATCATAGAGGCTGCCGGACTGAGCACGGAAGATGCCCTGGCGACTTACACCGAGCACGTGGCCGTTCAGATTCATGAAGCTATTGAGGACCTGCTTACGGGTAATGATCTGCAAAACCGCCGCCTGCTTGTTACCGGTGGAGGCGCATTCAATACCTTCCTCATCAGCCGCCTGCGCGAATGGCTCGAAGACAATAATGTGGAGATCGTAGTTGCCGACGACAACCTCGTGCACTACAAGGAAGCCCTGATCATGGCGCTGCTGGGCGTGTTGCGCTGGCGCGAAGAAAATACGGCGCTGGCATCCGTCACGGGTGCCCGGCGTGACAGCATAGGAGGCGCCATCTGGCTGGGCCAGGAAGCATAACTGAAATGAAGAAGCCCCCGAAAACGGGGGCTTCTGTCATAAGCACCGCTGCGCATCAAAGCGAACGGTCGCTGGTATCGTTGCGGCGATCCGTAGAACTACGGCCGCTCTCATTGCTCTTATCGATGTCGACGTCCGTGCGGCGCACCGTGTCGCGGATCGTTTCATTGCGTTCGGTCACATCCTTGCTTACGCGCACTTCTTCCACCACGCGGGCTTCCTTGTTCACAACAGGAACTTCCGATCTTTCCGTAAGCTCGATGTTGCGCTCACGGAACGCTTCGCCTTCGCCGGCTTCCAATGGCCGGTCTACCGGTGTGCGCTCCACCCGAACGTGCTCTTCCCGCAGGCGCACATGTTCTTCCACTGGTTGCTCTACAATGCGGCTGCGCACCTGCACGCTTCCGCGTTCCACTTCACGCTTGCCCACTTCCAGACGCTCCTCAACACGCGGAATGGTCGTGCCCCGCTCGTCGCGCACTGCCTCGCGGCCACTGCGCTCGTCGCTGCGCGCATCGAAGCCATACTGTCTTGCGCGCTCGTCCACGTCTACCGCACCGCTGCGATCGAGGATCTGCGCGGCGCGTTCCGCTTCATCGCGTGTGCTGGCATGAACAGTAACGATCGTATTGCTGCGCTCGGCCACGCGGCTGTAGCGCGTCGCTTCTTCCTTATTGCTGTTTCCAAAAAGTGAATTGAAAAAATCGGTGATGGCATTGGTGTTCCGGCCATCCTTGTCCACCGTGGGCTCGCTGCCCACTTTTGTTTCGCCGGCTCCGCCGCGCGACAGGTCGATGCGGTCGCGTGCGATGCCGCTGGCCATTAACTCTCTGATCGCTGTCTGTGCTTCACTCGTTTGATCGAAGAAGCCTACCACTGTTTGTGCCATGATGTTCTGTTTAAGGGTAAAATGTTAGAGACGTTTTTTATTGCCGTCGGCGTCGGTGCGCACAACATCCACCTGCTCTTTAAGCAAGGTTATTTGCTGCACGTGCGGCGTCTCGGTGACGCGCTTGGTAAGATGAACTTCTTCCGTCACCTCGTAGCGTTTTTCGATCACGAGGATCTCCTTCACTACGGGTACGATGATGGTATCGCCTTCCTGCCGTGGCACGGGAGGCTGGGTGTATACATCGTTCTTCGGAACGCGGGTCACCTCGTATTGTTCGGATACCAGGGGTATGTTGAGCGCAGCCTCTTCTTCGTGCACGGTCTTGCGCACGCTCACGCTGCCGGTCTCTACCACTTCTTTCTCAACAGTGAGAAATTCCTGTATCACAGGGATGACGATCTCGCCATCCGGTGCATGCTGTTGTCTTTCCTGGGGTTGTTCCGGATTAACGCCGGAGCTCATATCCCGCCACTCATTCGTGTTCTCCATAGCAGGAGAGAGGCTGCCAATACTATGCCTTACCCCACAATTGCGGACGTTAAGATTTTTTTAAAGAGGCGCGAGCTCTTCTACGAATTCGTCTTTGCAACAAACGAAAAGCTGTCGCCGTCGAACAGGCCGAGGTCGCTTAGCTTCAAATGCGGAATGACCAGAAGCGCCATGAAGGAAAGCGTCATGAACGGTGCACTCAGCGGCGATCCTAAAGACTTTGCTGCGCGGTCGATGGCGGAATATTTATCCGCCACCACGTAACCATCTTCTGCGCTCATCAGGCCCGCAACAGGAAGCGGCAGAACATATTCGTGCCCGCCATCAATGCAACTGACGCCGCCGCGTGCCGCGATCACGGCATTCACAGCGCGCGCCAGGCTTTCGTCATCGGCACCCACGGCAACAATGTTGTGGCTATCGTGTGCAACGGAGGATGCAATGGCACCGCGCTGCAGCCCGATGTTGCGTATGAAGCCGATGGCCACGGGCGCCTGTTTGTATCGGTTCACTACCGTGATCTTTAAAATGTCGTTGCTTGTGTCCGAAATGATGGAACGGCCTTCCACCTTTGGAGAGAGCTGAAGCCGGTTGGTGATCAGTTGTCCATCCAGGGCCTCGATCACGGGGATGGTTTCTTCGCCGTTATAGGGCACCGCAAATTCTTCCTTCTTTTTGGGAGCGCAGTCAAACTGGTTGATGACGCCTGCTTTCGCAGCGCTGATCAGGCTTTCGCCCTGCTCCGCCACAAGCGTTCCATCAATCCAGGTTTGCAGCACCTCAAAATGAACGAGGTCTTTCACGAGGATGAAATCAGCGGGATCGTTCTGTTCGAGTTGCCCCACTTTCATACCGTAATGCATCACGGGATTGAGGCAGGCGGCTTTCAGCACTTTGAACACATCGATGCCTTTTGCAACTGCGCGTGCGCACAGCTGATTGATGTGTCCTTCCACGAGCGAGTCGGGATGCTTGTCGTCCGAACAGAACATCATGCGGTCTTCATGGTCATGGAGGAGCCCGATGAGCGCTTCGAAGTTCTTGGCTGCGCTGCCTTCACGGATGAGGATCTTCATTCCATACTGCAGCTTGTCCAACGCCTCTTCGGCGGTGAAGCACTCGTGATCCGTAGAAATACCGGCGTCGATGTATTGCTTCGCCGCAGCGCCGCGAAGGCCAGGCGCATGTCCATCGATCACTTTGCCATACTTCTTTGCAAGCGCGATCTTTTGCATCACCTCCGGGTCGCTGTGCAACACGCCGGGGAAGTTCATCATTTCGGTCAGGTACACGATCTCCTTCCGTTGCAGCAGGGCATCGATGTCTTCCACGCCTATCGTAGCACCGGCGGTTTCAAACACTGTGGCAGGCACGCAGCTGGGCGCACCAAAGTAGAATTTGAACGGAACCGTTTGCCCGTTGCTGATCATGTAATCCACGCCAGGCACGCCGCACACGTTGCCGATCTCGTGGGGATCGCTGATAGTGCCCACCGTGCCATGAACCACCGCCAGTCGTGCAAACTCCGACGGCACGAGCATCGAGCTCTCCACGTGCACGTGTGCATCCACGAAGCCCGGAAGCAGGTACGGCAGGTTCGACACGTCTGCACCACTGTACGGTGTGGCACTGCTGATGCGTCCGTCTTCGATCAGCAGCGTAGTGGGTTCGATGGTTTTTTGCGCGATGCGCACAAGTCGTCCGTGGATGGTGGTAGAAGCGCTCATGGGGCTAAGCTAACCACGACCGGGCATATAGAAGAATGGGGCGCAGAAAATCCTTATCGGCCGGCTTTGTGAGCTGCGCTACAGTTGGCGGATTGAAGTGCAGCGCAACCGGGGCACGGCCCCGGAAAAGCAGGTGGAACGCTACCTCCGCATCGTAGCGGCGCTGCTGCAGCCTTTTGCTACTGCCAAAGGGAGAAGGGCTTTGGAAAATTGGTAGTTTGTGGCGGTAAACCCGCACCATGAAGCGCATCCTTTTTCTACTTTCGCTCCTAACCGGCACAACGCTGCTGGCACAGAATGGCCTGTCCTCTTCCTTCGGTCCTGTGGAAGCCACCTATTACGGCAACAACATTTACAAGGTCACCGTGCGTGCGCAGCGCGCGGGCAGCGAGCAGATCAGTGATGCTGTGATTGCGAAGCCTCTGCCGCACGTGATGCAACGCGTGCCGCTTCGCAGCATCGGCCGCGACAGTTTTCAGATCGGCGCGAGTCCCGTCCTGCGCTTTTCTTTATTTCAAAATGGCGACACCATCGGCTTTCGCTTCGCGATGCACCAAGGAGAGCGCTGGTATGGCGGCGGCGAGCGCGCCCTGCCGCTCAACCGGCGCGGCTATCGTCTCAACCTGAATAACAATCCCTGGTACGGTTATGGCGAGGGCGCCGACAACCTTAATTACAGCGTTCCCTTTTTTACCTCGTCGAAAGGCTATGGCCTGTTCTTCGACAACCCGGCGCGTAGCTATGCCGATATAGGCAGGAAGCAGGCTTCCAGCTTCGAGTGGGGCGCACCTTCGGGTGAATGGAGCGTGTACGTGATCTTCGGCGAGCCCGCGACGGTGCTTGCCGGCTATCATAAACTTACGGGTAACCAGCCGCTGCCGCCACGCTGGGCATTTGGCAACCTGATGAGCCGGTTCGGCTACACGAGCCAGGAGCAGGCCGAGTCCATCGTTCAAAAAATGGAAGCGGAGAAGGTGCCGGTGGAAGCCGTCATATTCGACCTCTTCTGGTTTGGCGATTCCATCAAAGGAACGATGGGCAACCTCGATTGGGTGAACCGCCAGAAGTGGCCCGACCCCAAAGGCATGATCTCCGGCTTTCGAAAAAAAGGCATCAACACGATCCTCATCACCGAGCCGTTCCTTGTTGAGACCTCGAAGAACTACCGCGCTTCGAAGCCCTACCTGGCGGTGGATAGCAGCAACAATCCGTACTACCTCACCGATTTCTATTTTGGCAAGGGCGGCCTCATCGACATCTTCCGTAAAGATGCGCAGGCCTGGTTCTGGAGCTTTTATCGCCACCAGATGAAGCTGGGTGTGGAAGCCTGGTGGGGCGACCTCGGCGAGCCGGAGCGTCATCCTTCCAATATGTTCCACAACCTCCGCGACCGCGGCCAGAAGCGGCTCTTCAAGGCCGACGAGGTGCATAATATTTATGGCCATGCCTGGACGAAGATGCTCTTTGAGTACTATGCGAAGGAATATCCTGCCAGGCGCCTGTTTTCGCTCAACCGCAGCGGCTTTGCAGGCTCGCAGCGCTATGGCATCTTTCCGTGGACGGGCGACGTGGGCCGCAATTGGAGCGGGCTCCGCGCGCAACTGCCCACGCTGCTGGGGATGACGATGAGCGGCGTGCCGTATGTGCACAGTGATGCTGGTGGTTTTGCCGGTGGCGAAGGAGACGGCGAGCTATATGTGCGCTGGCTGCAGTTTGCTGCTTTCTCACCCATCTTTCGCCCGCACGGCACTGCCTTGTATGAAGTAGACAAGGCCGCGTTCTCTTACCCGAGCGAAGTAGCGCTGATAGACACACCATGGCGCGCACCGGCAAAGGAAGCGATCCGTGGCCGTTATCTTTTCTTACCGTATAACTACAGTTTGGGCTACCTGCAGGCCACCGAAGGAAAGCCGCTGATGGCACCCCTGTATTATTACTATCCAGCCGACACCAACCTGGCGCGCATACAGGACCAATACTTCTGGGGACCCAGCCGGATGGTGTGCCCCGTGCTGGAAAAAGGCGCAACCCAACGCCGCCTTTACCTTCCCGAAGGCACCTGGTATGACCAGAACGCGCAGCCTTTCATCGGCGGACGATGGATCGATTACCCGGTGCGGCTCAACACGATACCGGTGTTTGATAAAGAAGGTGCGCTGATCCCGACACAGCAGGCGCCAACGCTTCAAAACACGGCTAACGATGGCGATGCTGCAGCGCTGCTTTATTATGTGCCTTCCGATAAGCCTACGCGCTTTAGCTGGTATATGGACGACGGTGTTTCGAAAGACGCCTTGTCGAAAGGAAAATACACGTTGCTGCAATGCGCCGGCGTGCGCTCGAAGGGCGTGGTGCGTGTGTCGGTGCGGCCATCCAACGGGCTCTATGCGCGCAAATCGCTGCTGCTGCTGGTGTCGGGCATCAACACACGGCCGGCGTTGGTGCGCGTGAATGGAAAAGACGTCCCGGTGGATGTCGCGGCAAAGCCGGGCACACCCGAAGTACGTTGGAATGCGCAACGGCATACGGTGCAGGTTAGCACGGGCAAAGGCACGCGGCAGGCGCTGAGTGTCGAGATCCATCCGTAACACCTTCCTTTTTCCATAGCGAAATCAGTACACTCTAATCAACTCACGATTCAGTATATGCGCATCTCCCTTCTCCTCCTCCTGTTCGTGTCGCTTTCGGCTACGGCGCAAAAGCGGCGCGCGGCGGCTGTTCAAACGGACCCTGATTCAGCTTTGTTCGCACGGCTCAGGTACCGGCTGGCAGGTCCTTTTCGCGGTGGCCGAGTAGCCGCCGTGTCGGGCAGCACCCGCCAAAAAAATACTTTTTACTTCGGCGCCACCGGCGGTGGTGTGTGGAAGACGATGGATGGCGGCTCCAACTGGCGCTGCGTGTCGGATAAGTATTTCGGCGGCTCCATCGGTGCCGTTGCCGTGGCGCCTTCCGACGACAACATCGTGTATGCAGGGGAAGGAGAGAACACGCTCCGCGGCAACGAAAGCGAAGGCCTCAACGGCGTCTGGCGCAGCGACGATGCGGGCCGCACCTGGCACAACCTCGGCCTGAAAGACGCGCGGCACGTAAGCCGCATCCTGGTGCACCCGCGCGATCCCAACACTGCCTGGGCTGCCGTGATCGGTCATTCATTCGGGCCAAGCGATACGCGCGGCGTGTACAAGACCACCGATGGCGGAAAGACCTGGAAGCGCTCCCTTTTTGTAAACAACCTGGCGGGCGCTGCCGAACTGGCCATGGAGCCGGGCAATCCGCAGGTTTTGTATGCCGGCACCTGGCGTGTGCTCCGCACCCCGTGGAGCATGGAGAGCGGTGGAGCGGGCAGCGGTCTTTGGAAAAGCACCGACGGCGGGGAAACGTGGACCGACCTGACGCGCAGGAAAGGAATGCCGAAGGGTGCGTGGGGTATTGTGGGCGTGGCCGTATCGGGCAGCAATCCCGACAAGATCTATGCGCTGATCGAAAATGCGGCGGGCGGCCTCTTCGTGTCGAACGACGGCGGTGAAAGCTGGAGCCTCAATAGCAGCGACAACAACATTCGCCAGCGGGCCTGGTATTACAGCAAAGTGTTTGTTGATCCGAAGTCGGAGAACACGGTTTATGCGCCGAACGTGAACTTCATGCGCAGCCGCGACGGTGGTAAAACATTCCAGAGCGTGTCGGTGCCTCACGGCGACTGCCACGACCTGTGGATCGACCCGGAAGACGGCAACCGGATGATCATTGGCGATGATGGAGGTGCGCAGGTAAGCTTCGACGGCGGCGCCAGCTGGAGCTCGCTGATGAACCAGCCCACCGCGCAGATCTACCGTGTTTCTACGGATAACAGTTTCCCGTATCGCATCCTCGGCGCGCAGCAGGACAACAGCACGATCCGCATGCGCAGCCGCGGCCAGGGGCGTGGAGGCATAACCGAAAACGACTGGGAGCCCACCGCAGGTGCCGAGAGCGGCTACGTAGTTGCCGACCCGTTGAACGCGGACATCGTATATGGCGGCAACTACGGTGGCTATTTATCGCGCCTCGATCACCGCACGGGTGAGAACCGCGCAGTGTCGCCCTGGCCCGACAACCCGATGGGCGCCGGTGCCGATGTGCTGAAGTTTCGCTTCCAGTGGAACTTCCCCATCTTCTTTTCGCCCCACAACCCGAAACGGCTGTATGCCGCCGGCAACGTGCTCTTTGCCACCGAAGACGAGGGCGCCACCTGGATGCAGCTTTCACCCGACCTCACCACCAACGACAAGAGCAAGCAGGGACCGAGCGGAGGCCCCATCACGAAAGACAATACATCGGTTGAATACTACTGCACCATCTTCACTGCCATGGAGTCGCCATTTGAAAAGGACCTGCTCTGGACCGGCTCCGACGACGGCGTTGTTTCGGTGAGCCGCGATGGAGGAAAGAACTGGAAAAACGTGACGCCTGCGGGCGCACCGAAATGGATGATGTGGAACAGCATGGAGGCCGATCCGTTCCGCAAGGGTGGCGCTTACATAGTAGGCACGCGCTACAAAAGCGATGACTTTACACCGTATATCTACAAGACGGAAGATTACGGGCAAACGTGGAAACTCATCACATCCGGCATTCCTGCAATGCATTTCACCCGCGTGTTGCGTGCTGATCCCCTTCGTGCGGGCCTTCTCTACACGGGCACCGAATACGGGATCTATGTATCGTACGACGATGGCGCGAGCTGGAAGCCTTTTCAACTCAACCTGCCCATCGTTCCCATCACTGATCTCACCATAAGAAACAACGATCTCATCGTGGCCACGCAAGGCCGCTCGTTCTGGGTGCTCGACGACCTGAGCGCCCTGCAGCAGTGGAACGCCTCCGTGGCCGGCAGGCGGCTACAGGTGTTCACGCCGGTTGCGGCCTACCGGATGGCCGGCGGTGGAGGCTATTCGTTTGCCACAGCTCCGCGCAATGCAGGCGCCAACCCGCCGGGCGGCGTGCAGGTGCCCTTCTGGGTGCGCGGCCTCAGCGACACTGCACAGGTGCGCGCCGTGATCTTCGACAAAGACCACAAGGAGATCCGCAGTTTCAGCAATACGGCAAAAGAAGATGCGCAAAAGATGGAAGTGGTGGAAGGCTTCAACCGCTTTGGTTGGAATGCACTCTATCCCGAGTCGGAGCGCATTGACGGAATGATTTTGTGGAACGGCGTTCCCAGCGGCATTCTTGCTCCGCCGGGGCAATATTACGTGCGCATCGTGGTAGATAAAGACTCATCCGAAGTGCCGGTGACGATCCTGCCCGATCCGAACTACCCGGCAACCGCGGCCGATTACGCCGCGCAGTTCACTTTCCTGAAAACCGTGCAGGAAAAGTTCAATGCAACACAAAAAGCCATCAAGGATATCCGTGCGCTGCGCAGCCGCATAGAAGGCTTTATGGCGCTTCAAGGAAAGGAGGTGCCGAAGGAAGTGAAGGAGCAGGCCGACAGCATACAGAAGCGATTGAGCCGCATCGAGGAAACACTGTATCAAACGAAGTCGCGGAGCGGGCAGGATGTGCTCAATTACCCCATCCGCCTCAATGATAAATTATCGGGCATTTTCGATGTGGCCAACAGCGGCAATTTTGCCCCGAGCCGCCAGGTGCAGGAAGTGTATCGCGAGCTTGCGGCGCAGATCGATGCGGAACTGGCACGGCTGCGGCAGGTGCAGGATGCAGATGTAAAGCGCCTCAACGAAATGATCCGCGAAAAAGCGCTTCCCGTTATTGGTGTGCGGTAGGGTTTTTGCCCTAACTTTCGTTCCGTAAGAAATCAAGAAAAAACGAACTCTTAATCATGAAGTGCATCATCGTAGATGACAACAAGATGGCCCGTATGGCCATGAAACAACTGGTGACGCAGGTCAGGGACCTCGACCTCGTAGCGGAATGCGAGGATGCGATGGAAGCGTACAACATCATCAACAAGCAACCGATCGACCTGATGTTCCTCGATATCGAAATGCCCGGAATGACGGGCCTCGAGCTGACGAAGAACCTTGGAAGCAAGTCGCCGCTGATCATCTTTACCACAGCAAAGACCGACTATGCAGTAGAGGCTTTCGAGCTCAACGTGGTAGATTACCTTCTCAAGCCGATCCAGCCGGGCCGCTTTCTGCAGGCCGTGGAGCGGGCTCAGGAAACGCTTGCTTCCGACAAGGAAGAGGTGAAGGTGGAAGCGCAGGAATTCGTGTTTGTAAAAGACAACGGCATACTCAAGCGCATCAACGTGGAAGAGATCCTCTACCTCGAAGCGATGGGCGATTACGTGAAGGTGCATACACCACAGAAGTTTCATGTGCTCCACGCAACCCTCAAGTCGATCGAGGAAAAGCTGTCGCCGCAAAAGTTCATCCGCGTGCACCGCAGCTACATCGTTTCGCTGAGCAAGATCGACTTCATACAGGAAGGAGTTATCTCCATCGGGAAGGCTTCGGTGCCCGTCGCCGACACCTACCGCACTTCGCTCAACAAGCGCCTCAACCTACTCTGATTTCGACCGCCGCTTAAGGCGGTTCACCGACTAAAAGAATATGCTTATCTAAAACAGGGGTCTTCACCGATCCCTGTTTTTACATTTGAGAAACCGACCCCCTAACCGGGAAGGCGCTTGAACCAAAACTAGAGGCACACCGGCCGCTGCCACAAAGGCATTTTTTATGAACCGACGATTTGTGATCCTGTTTCTCACCTGCCTCGCCGTCCTGATTGGCTCGGAGTACTTCCTCGTGACCGAGATGTACAACGGTCAGCGGTTCCCGGTGATCTTCGGCTCGGCTCTGGGCCTGTCGGGCAGCATCCTGGTTAGCTGGTGGGCCTACCGCCGTTTCCAGAAAGCCACTACTTCCACCGTCTAACTGCGTTTGTCGTATTTTAGTCGCCTTGCATGAAGGACGGTCGACTGAAATACCTTGCCCTTTGGTTTTTTATCATTGGCGTGCTGCTGATCGTTCTCATCCAGGTGATTACCAATGAGAACGTAAGGCGACTCACGGACGGCAACAAGCGCCTGCTCGCCGAAGTGGCCACGCAAAACAAATTACGCAGTCTCGAAGCAGACATTCTCACTGTTGAAAGCGACATCCGCGGCGTCATCATCACCGACGACCGGGTACACCTCGCCGAAGTCAATGCAAAGATCAGCGCCATCAGGCGGCGGCTTGTCGACATCCGCCAGGACCTGAACAGCCCCGAGCTGCGCGCCGATGAAAGCCTGCTCGAAGACCTGGTAGACCGGAAGATCCAATTCAGTTACGAGATCCTCAACAACTACAACCGTGCGGGCAAAGACGCCGGTGAAGCCGTTATCAACACCGGGAGGGGCAAGCGCCTGCGCGACAGCATCGAAGTGGTGGTGCTGCGCCTCGATACCGCGCGGCAGGGCAGCCTCAACCGCATCGTCGGCACCATCGAGCGGAGCGGCCAACGAGCCAACTACATGGGCCTCGGCCTCGCCCTTATTGCCTGCATTGCCTGCATCCTCGCATTCTTATATGTAGTCAACAAGGGGCGGCAGCAGGAGCGCATGATCCTGATGCTGAACGAATCGGAGAAGCGGATCAAGGAAGGAGCGCTGATCAAAGAGCAGTTTCTTGCCAACATGAGCCACGAGATCCGCACGCCGATGAACGCCATCCTCGGGTTCACCAACCTGTTGCGCCGTTCGCAGCTGAGCCCGCAGCAGCAGCAATACATCGACTATATCTATTCCTCGAGCCAGAATCTCCTCACGCTCATCAACGACATCCTCGACCTTTCGAAGATCGAGGCAGGGATGTTGCACATCGAGGAAACGCCTTTCAGCCTCAACGGCCTTGTGGGTTCGGTGCAGGTAATGTTCGAAGAAAAGGCACGTCAGAAGGGGCTTCAGTTCACCATCAACATCGACCCTTCGATACACGACACGCTCAGCGGCGACCCGGTGCGGTTGACACAGGTGCTCATCAACCTGCTGAGCAACGCCGTGAAATTCACCGAGCGGGGCTACGTGCATTTTGAAGTAACGGCCATCAGCCAGAGCGAAGAGAAGGTGCTGCTGCAGTTCCGCATCAAAGACTCGGGTGTGGGCATTCCACCCGAAAAGCTATCGAGCATCTTCGATCGTTTTCAGCAGGCCGAGGCGGAAACCACGCGGAAGTTTGGCGGCACCGGTCTGGGGCTTGCCATCGTGCGCCAGCTGATCGACCTGCAGGGCGGCCATATACATGTGGAGAGCGAAGCAGGCAAAGGCTCCGAATTCCTGGTGCGCCTTCCGTTCCTGCCTCTATACAACCAGACCGATGCGGTGCCGCGTGTGGCTGATGCAGAGCAAAACCCGATCGAGGGGATGCGGATCTTGGTAGCGGAAGACAACCAGATGAACCAGCAGCTGATACGCCATCTCATGCGCCAGTGGCAGATGGACTACCTGCTGGTGAACAACGGCCGCGAGGCAGTGGAAGCGCTGCGCCGCGAGTCGTTTGCAGTAGTGCTGATGGATATACAGATGCCGGAGCTCGATGGGTATGATGCCACGCGCGCCATCCGGAACGAGCTGAAGCAGGATGTTCCCATCATTGCGATGACCGCCCATGCGATGAGCGGCGAGAAAGAGCGGTGCCTGTCGTTCGGGATGAACGATTACATTTCGAAACCTATCAAGGAAGGCGAGCTCTATGCCATCCTGCAGCAACACAAACAGACTATGCAACCCGCTTCGGCAACAAACCCTGTCATCAATCTCAATTACCTGCGCGAGCTATCGCTGGGTGATACGGAATTCGAAAACGCGATCGTGCGCCAGTTCATCGTGCAGGTGCCGGAAGAACTTGTGCTATTGCAGGAAGCGGTGCAGGCCGGCAACATGCAACAGATAAAAAGCATTGCCCACGGCATGAAAAGCTCGGTGGCTTACCTCGGGCTTACCGAGCGGTTGCAGCCCTGCCTGCACCGGATGGAGGTGGAAGCCGTGGCGCACCCCGAGCACGCGCACTTTGCCGAAGACCTTGAAGAAGTGCGGAAAATATGCGAGCAGGCAGTGGTGGAAGCACGCAATTTATTGACTGCTAACGGGTAAGGTCTACCCCTTAAAATTCCACCGGCTCATTGCCCGTCATCTGCCGCCTTTTTTAGCCCTTTGGGCGATGAAAATTTGTTTAAACTCCCTTTGGAACGTAGCTTTACAACGTAATCGAAGCAAATAGTACATTCTACCTCAGAATAAAAGATCTTGGTTTCGTATGGTTAAGGGTGAAGCCCTGTCATTCTTGACGGGGCATTTTTTTTCCTTTTAATGTTCCAACTTGCCATAACAAAGGGATATACAAGTCCTAATGAAAAGCCTCTCGTTTCTACGAAGGGCTTTTTAAGCCTTATAGAGCGTATGTGCATCACCGTTACCTGCGGCGACGGCCCACAAGCCAGAGGATCAGCAACACTACGAGAACGATCAGGATGATGGCGGTCCAGAAACCAGCCTTGAAAATTCCTCCCACTACTTCGCAGGATGTCAGCGTCATTGCCATTGCAGCGAGGAAAAGCCAGAGCGTCGTATACCTTTTCATAGTCCTGTTTTCGAGAAACCTTGCAAATGCGTTGCCAGACCCCACACGGTGCTCAACGGCCTTTAACTTTATTTAACTGCAACGGGTTTAAACCTGAACTGTCGGCGCCCGTCTATGGATTATCTGTTTCGATAAACCACAAAAAATAAGCAGTATAGTATGAAAAAACTCCTCACCAGCGCTCTCGCCATCGTATTGCTGGCCGGCGCAGCACAAGCCCAGCAAGGCCGCGAAGACCGTAAAGGCGATCGTAAAGAGCACCGCCAGGACATGGCGCAACTGAACCTCAGCGCCGACCAGAAGGCAAAGCTGAAAGACATTCACCAGCGCGAGAAAGCCGAAATGGATGCCGTGCGCAGCAACAAAGCGCTTAGCGAAGAGCAGCGCCGCGAGCAAGGCCGCCAGATCCGTGAGAAGTACCGCGCCGAAATGAAAGGCATCCTCACCCCCGAGCAGCAGCAGAAAGCCGCCCAGTTCCGCGACCAGTGGAAAGACAAGCGTGGACCCGGACGCGACACGGTTGGTGGCCGCCAGCACGGTGGGCAAACCGGTAAGGCCGGCAAGGGACGCGGCGCCGAGCGGATGAAGGAAATGCAGAAAGAACTCAACCTCACGGCGGAGCAACAGCAGCGCATCAAGACCATCCGTGAGCAATATCGCCCGCAAATGGAGGCCGTGCGCAACGACGCCAGCCTGACGCAGGCGCAGAAAAAAGACAAAGCCCGCGACATCAGGAAGGCGCAGATGGACCAGGTGAAAGCCGTCCTCACCGCCGAGCAGCAGGAGAAAATGAAGTCGATGCGTAAAGGCAAAGGCCGTAAGGACGCTGCTACTCGCTAACCTCCGTTACAAGCCCCTATAAGAAAAGGCCCCCGTTTGCGGGGGTCTTTTCTATTTTTGCCGGATGAACAAGAAGTCAGGGTTCGAGAAGTTCCACAAGGGAGGCCCGAAAAAAGGCGCCGCACTGAAGGAGCACTTCCGGCAGGAGAAGAAGGCACAAACCCGCGAGCGGAAAGCTTTTTTTGAGCAGCAGCGCGCCGATAAGGCAGCCGCACGCCAATCGGCAGCCGATGGCAACGCCGCACCGCGCAGCACCAGCCCGCGCCGCAGCGCGCCGGAAACCCCGGGAAAGTTCGCTAAAGAGCCGCGTGCAGCGGGTGGCAAGTTCGGCGCCCGCAACACCGGCAAGCCCGCCGCTGGCAGCAGCAAGCCTGAACGCGCTCCCGATCGTCCCTCTTCCCGTTCCTCCGAGCGTCCGGCTTCGCGTTCCTCCGAACGTCCCGCGTCGCGTTCATCGGAGCGTCCGGCATCGCGTTCATCCGAACGACCTGCTTCGCGTTTATCGGAGCGTCCGGCATCGCGTTCCAACGAGCGCCCCGCCCCACGTTCGTCTGATCGTCCCGCTACGCGCCCGGCCGACAAGACGAAAAAGCCCGCCGACCGGCCTGCCCGCCAGCGCTTCGATGTGAAGGACCGTGCCCAGGAATCTGCTCCGCGCGCTGCCGAAAAAAGCGCCGCACCGGCCAGGCCCGCTTCAAAGACGGTGATCAAAAAGGAAGGCCCTGCGCAGATGCCGCTCAACAAGTACCTCGCTCACGGGGGCGTGTGTGGCCGCCGCGAAGCCGCCGAACTGGTGAAAGGCGGCAAGGTGCAGGTGAACGGTGAGGTGGTGACCGAGCCGGGCTACAAAGTGCTGGAATCCGATACCGTAACCTTTGCCGGCAAAAAGGTGACACCCACGGGCAACCTCGTTTACATCCTTCTCAACAAACCAAAGGACTATCTCACTACAACCGACGATCCGCAGCAACGCAAGACCGTGCTCGACCTCATTAGCAGGGCTACCGAGGAGCGCGTGTACCCTGTTGGCCGCCTCGATCGGAATACGTCGGGCGTGCTCCTGCTCACCAACGACGGCGAACTGGCCCAACGCCTCACGCACCCGAGCAACGACATCAAAAAGGTGTATGCCGTAACGCTCGACAAGGCGCTTACCAAAGCGCACTTCGAAGAGATCCTGAAGGGAACGCCACTCGAGGATGGACTTGCTTCCGTTGACTCGCTCGCATACGCAGATCCTTCCAACAAAAAGGAGATCGGGATCGAGATCCACAGCGGCCGCAACCGCGTGGTGCGCCGCATCTTCGAACACTACGGCTACGACGTCAAAGGTCTCGACCGCGTGATCTTTGCAGGCCTCACCAAGAAAAACGTTCCCCGCGGCAAATGGCGCTTCCTCGGGGAGAAGGAAATCCGGGATCTGAAGTTTTTTAAGAAAGGAAAAAAATAAAAATCCGCTGTCTGGTTCGACTAGCGCTCACCATGACAGCGGTTGGCAGCCCCAAAGCTTTCTGCTGTTTTGTTCGACTAGCGCTCACCATGACAGCGGTTGGCAGCCCCAAAGCTCTTTTGTCTTGCTGAGCGCAGCCGAAGCGACTCCATTACCCCATTTGCACATTACCCCATTTGCGTTTATGTCTTTCAAGATTTCCGATGCCATCATTTACGAAGACGAGTTCCTGGTTGCGGTGAACAAGCCATCCGGGTTGCTCACTATTCCGGACCGCGAAGCGGTGCCGGGACTGCGCAACCTGCTCCAGGAGAAATACGGTACCATCTTCACGGTGCACCGCCTCGACCGCGACACGAGCGGTCTCGTCATCTTCGCGCGCACGGAGGAGGCTCACCGCCACTTTTCGATGCAGTTTGAAGAGCGCAGCACGCGGAAGATCTACAACGGAATGGTGCTCGGCTCGCCTTATCAAAGCGAAGGCGTGGTGAACGAGCCGATTTCGGAACACCCGACGAAGAAAGGGCAGATGACCGTTTGGCGGAAGGGAAAAGAAAGCATCACCGAATTTGAAGTGCTCGAAAAATTCCGATTGTATTCCTGGATGCAGTTCCGCATCCTCACGGGCCGCACGCACCAGATCCGCGTGCATATGAAGCACCTCGGGCATCCCATCGTTTGCGATCCGCTTTATGGCGATGGCCGCCCCGTGCTGCTTTCAGAGTTTCGCAAGAAATTCAACCTCGGAAAATTCGAAGAAGAGCGACCGCTCCTCAACCGCCTTGCCCTGCATGCCGCATCCCTCACGGTGCAAAATGTGGATGGTGAGGAACTCACGCTGGAGGCACCGCTGCCGAAGGATATGAAGGCTACGCTACAGCAGTTGCGGAAGTAGATTGTAGTTTGTGGTTTGTGGTTTGTGGTTTGTCGTCGCATTCGCAGAGAACATGGACCGCGCAACTACAAACGCCATCCCGACGCTTCGGTACGCAAACGCCAGCGCTACCGGGGCAGTATTTTCTTCAACCCCGCAACCAGATCCTCACTTCCCGTCTTCAGATCCGCTATGGTTTTCGTTTCCACGATGGCAAGAATGGCGTCGCGCACCTGCTCCATGATATCGTGCAGGCCGCAGTTCTTTTCGTCGCAGTTGTGACAGCGCTCGTAGAAATACAGGCTGACGCAGGGGAGCGGCGCGATGGGGCCATCGACGGTGCGCATTACTTTGGCGATGGACGTTTCGGCCGGGTCGCCTTTAATGAAATAGCCGCCGCCTTTTCCCTTTTTGCTTTCTAGCACGCCGGCCTTTTTCAGCTGAAGCAGGATGTTTTCGAGAAACTTCAGCGGGATGCGTTTCTTCTCCGCGATATCGGCAATAAGCACGGGCCCGCATGGTTGCTGGTCCACGAGGTAAGTAAGCGCGCGAAAGGCGTAGATGGCTTTCTGCGTCAGCATCAGGCCTCGGGGTTTTGCAGCTGCAACGTATACCGGATCTCGGAGTTCTTGCGCAGCATCGCCGCCACGCCGCAATATTTTTCAAGCGAAAGCTCGATCGCCTTCACCACTTTGTCGCGGTTCTCTTCGGCTGTGCGGATTTTGTAAGTGATGCCGATACCGGTGAATACTTTCGGATGCGTGTCGGTCTGCCCGGCTTCCGCTTCGATCTCCAATGCGGCAAAGGGCACGCGCATCTTTTCCAGGATATCCACGATGTCTACGCCCGTGCAGCCGGCAAGGCCGCTCAGCAAAAGTGCTTTCGGACTGAAGCCCGCAGTAGCGTTGATGGAAATGCTGGCGCCATTGGGCTGCGTGCTTTCGTATGCCGAGCCGCCCTTCCAAACTGTTGTTGTTTTCATACAGAGCTTTGAATGCACTGCAAAGATACAACTGCGCGACGGCCTCCTCCGAACGCGGCAGCCAACGGTCGCATCGCAAGGCAACAATCAACAACCAACCAGGCATCACAGGTTCTCGGGCCCGTGCTTTTTGTTTTGGAGGATATTCTCAACGGTCCATACGATCTCTTCCCGGAAGGGGTGTTGCCGCACGGGACAATCCTTCTTGTCGCAAATGGGACATTGAAAATAGAGGCATCCATCGGAATGCACGAACAGCTCGAGCGACTCGCCGAAGCCTTTGCGCGCCAATGCGGCGAGGTGATCTATTTCGCGGTGTGCCTGGTGCACGTTGTAATACCAGGGCACGGTGAGGTGGCAGTCCATATGCAGCGTATGTCCGTATTTGATCACGCGCAGGTTGTGCAGGTCTACCCAGCCATCGCGGCGGTTGGCGTTGAGCAATTGCACCATGCGGCCCAGCAGCTCCATGTCGGCTTCATCCATGATGCCGGCCAGCGACTCGCGGATGATCTTGTAGCCGGTGTAGATGATCAGCAGGCCCATTGCAACGGCCACCACCGAGTCGAGCCAGAGCGCGCCCGTGAGGCGGATGAGCACCAGCGCGACCACGATGCCGAGCGTAGAGTAAGTGTCGGTTTGCAGGTGCTTGCCCGATGCCATCAAAGCGAGCGAGCCTGAACGCTTGCCCTGCCGCACGGCTGTATAACCCAGCACCCAGTTGATGATGGCCGTAGCCGCAATGATGTAGATGCCCACATCGAGTGCGCCCAGTTTTTCAGGGAAGAAGAACGTTTTAACCGCCTTGTAAATGATCAGCGCACCGGCCGAGAGCACCAGTGTTCCTTCCACTGCGGCCGAAATGAATTCGGCTTTGCCATGCCCGTAAGGATGGTCGGCGTCTTTGGGCTTGGCCGATACGTACAGGCTATACAGCCCGATGAATGCGGCTGCAACGTTCACGATGCTTTCGAGCGCATCGGTAAGCACAGCCACCGAGTTGGTGCTGTAATAGGCTACAAACTTGGCAAGGAGCAGCACGCACGATGCTATGGCAATGCGGAACTGTAGCCGGAGGTTACTTTTCTGGGGCGATCGGGGCACTGTAGAAATACGGTTATACGAGGTTCTGGTAGCGTTGTTGCAGGTAATTCCAGTTTACCACTTTCCACCAGTTGGCAATGTAATCGGCACGCTTGTTTTGGTAGCGCAGGTAGTAAGCGTGTTCCCACACATCGAGGCCCAGCAGCGGTGCGCCGTGGATATCAGCAACGTCCATCAGCGGGTTGTCCTGATTCGGCGTGGAGCCAATGCGGAGCTTCTTGTCATTGTCTACATACAGCCATGCCCATCCCGACCCGAAGCGGCCGGTGCCTGCATCGGCAAAGGCTTTCCGGAAGGCTTCCTCCGAACCGAACGAAGCGGTGATGGCAGCTTTCAGCGGACCGTCGACCACTCCGCCCCAAGGGCTCATTGTTTTCCAATACAACTCATGGTTGTAGTGGCCACCGCCGTTGTTGCGAAACTTAGCGGAGAGTTTCGACACGCGGCGCAGCGCGTCTTCGAGCGGTTGCGCAGTGTCGACACCTTCGGCCTTTGCGGCATCGTTGAGATTACTGGCGTACGAAGCGGCGTGCTTGCTGTAGTGCAGCTCCATCGTGCGTGCATCGATGGCGGTCTCCAATGAATTATACGCATAGGGAAGCGGCGCTTGCATGTAGCCCGTAGGCTCCTTCGTTGCAGCGGCCCTTTGCACGCTGGCGCAGGAAGCAAGTGAAGAACCGATAGCCAGCCCGATGCCGGCCTTCGCAGAATTGATCAGGAAATCGCGACGGGAGGGTGCCATAGGGAGAGGGTTTTGGCAAAGTTACCTCCTTGACGTCATTGCTCACCAACGAAGTGCAGCAAAGCCCGTCCGCCATCGGGAGGGGCAACTTCGCCAACGAGTACATTTCTGAGTTTACTCTTCCGGACGAGACTCCTTCGCTTCGCTCGCAAGAACGGCCTTGCGCTTCCTCCTGAACTTGCGGAAGAACCGGAAGTAGGCTTCGCGGTTGAAAAGTTGCGAGTCGTGCACGGCCTTCCACGTCAGAAAAATACCGATGGGCGTAAGTACGAAGGTGGCGAGCCACATGCCCGCAAACACCGACCACTCGCCTTCTTTAGCAAACTTTTCACCCGTGTTGGCAATGAAGTAGAAGAGCATGAAGAACACGATCGATGAAATGAGTGAGTTGCCCAGGCCGCCACGGCGTATGATGGAGCCCAACGGGGCGCCGATAAGGAAGAGCACGAGGCAGGCCAGCGACAGCGACAGCTTTCTGTGCCATTCGATCTCGTAGCGGCGCCGCTCCTTTGCCTGGTCGTCGGTGGCAATGGACAACGCGTCCGACGCACTGCGCAACATGCCGATGCGGCTCACGATGCGCTGGTTGAGCACGGGCTTTATCGAGTCGGCAACCAGTTGCAGCAGCCCCGTTTTTTCGGATGCTTCCACCGGTACGTCCTTCCAGTTGGAGTTGATGAGCGTAGCGAAATTGCTCTGCGGGAATATATCGCGAACAACGCGACGGCCGATGGTGTCTTCACCGCGCTTCATCGAATCGATGACGTGTGCGAGCTGCGGCATGCTCATCACGCGGAAGTTGCCCTGGTTGGAAGAATCCGACGAGCGCTTGAACTGGAACGACACGAGGTCGATGCTTTTCTTATAGCTCCTGAAACCAAGCCGCACGAATTCGTTGGCACCGCCCATTGCCGAACCGCGTTCCTCGTAGCGCCAGCCATTCTCCAGGTTGAATTCCAAAAAGCGTTTGTTCTCCGACACACGCATGATGCCGTCGGATGCGATCACGAAATTATCCTGCATGCCGCCGGCGCCTTCGTAGATGATGATGTCGTGGATGATGGAGTCGTTTTCTTTCTTGCCGATCTTGATAGCAAGCCCGCCGATCTTATCGTAGAAAACGCCTTCCTTGATATCGAATGCGGGCTTGGCCCACACGATGTCGCTGAGCAGTGTGCGCGATTTCAGCTGCGTGATGGGAATGACGCTGTTGCCGAAGTAGAAAGCGATGCCGCAAATGAGCGTGACTACTACGAAGAGCGGTCGCATGAAGCGGAGGAGGGAAATGC
This sequence comes from Chitinophagaceae bacterium, assembly GCA_004173235.1. Lineage (GTDB taxonomy): Bacteria > Bacteroidota > Bacteroidia > Chitinophagales > Chitinophagaceae > Flavisolibacter. Next base: position 39,691 of record SEAC01000037.1, read on the forward strand.
CCGAGGCCTTCACCGCAACGAGCTCGTAGGTTTCGCCGAGGTTGCCGAAGGTCATCAGGGAGGCGAGGAGCACCGCAAGCGGCAGTGCAAGTGGCACGAGCGTGGCCCCCTGGTAAAGAATGAATTCGAGGATCACGCCAACCGACAAGCCCTTGCCTACGAAGTCGTCGATCCACAGCCAGAAGAATTGCAGCACCAGCACCACCAGCGTGATGAAGAAGGTGGCCGCGAACGGACCGAGAAAGGCTTTGATGATTAGCTTGTCTAGTTTCTTGATCACAGCGGCAGTTCCGGAAGTAATTTTGAGGAGTGGACGAAGCAAAAATACAGTTTTCACCTGCGGAGATGGAACTGATGTGCAATGCGGGTGTGATTTTAACGAAAAACCGGATCCTCTTCGGCATCCGGAGTTTGCTCGAATCGCTGGAGGGCGAAATGCAGCGCCGGCTGTATGGCGCGCAGCCCGGTCCGCTTGAAGAGGCACTCGTGCCGTCGCCCAAAATATCGAAGGGCGAAAATTACCTCGGACTGCCCTACCTCGTGCTCGACTACCCGCGCTCGTTCGACAGCCGGAACATCTGCGCAGTGCGCACGCTTTTCTGGTGGGGCCACTCGTTCAGCAGCACACTTCACCTGTCGGGTTCGTGGAAAGACCAGTTGGCGCCCGATGTGAGCGCATCCTACCGTGCTCTTTCCAAAAGCAACTATTTCATTGGAGTCAACGAGGAAGACCCGTGGCAGCATCACTTTGAAGAAGATAACTACCGCGCCCTGGCATTGATGACGGAGGACGAATTCACCGCGCAGGTAGCGCGCGCCGAGCACCTGAAGATCGCGGCCGAATTCCCGTTGCGCGACGTACACTTTGTGGCCGACGACCTACTCGCCAGCTGGGAACGTCTCCTCACCATTTGCGGTGTGCGTTTTCAGGATGCGGGATAGTGGTTGTGTTTGAATCACTTCATTCCATGATCATATGGCAGGTCGATTGCATTACCAATAAACCAATAAACCAATGAACCAATAAACAAAAAACCGCCCATCGGCGGTTTTCCAGCATTATCCACCCAGGCGGTGAAAGAGATCCTTCACCTGGTGGTTCCAGAGCGCGCTCTGGTCTTTGATTTCTTTTTTATCCGCGAAGTCCTTTATGATAAGGATCGTTTGGTTCGACACCTCCGACTTTTCGATCCGGAACTCGAAGTATTCGTCCTTCGGAGCGTGGCTCCAGTGAAAGCGGATGTATTTGTCGGTCTCTTTATCGAGCACTTCGGCCGTGTCGTCGGAGCCGTTCCAGGTGAACGTAAAGACCTCGTCCTGGTCGTCTACGTGATCGGCAAACCATTCCTGCAAGCCAGAGGATGTAGATAGAAATTCGTACAAAATCGTGGGAGAGCACCGGACCGGAAATTCCAGCGTATACAATTGCTTTTTACTCATCGGCTCATTTTAATCCTCGGTAGGTGTGCAATTATAGAAAAATAACCGTAAGGTCAAAATTTTTTTTAGCCGGGCCGACCGATGCACTGCAAGCTCAGCAAAAAATATTTTGGCCAGACAGAGCAATTTGTTAATTTGGAAGTAGTTACGCCACGATCGGCACCGTGCGGAAGATAATGAGGAGAGGGGCATGACCAGAACACGCCACCAGACAAAATCCATAATTCCTTCCTATGAGTATGCGACAGCTAAAGATCACGAAGTCGATCACGAACCGTGAATCGCCCAGTCTCGAAAAGTATCTCCAGGAAATCGCCAGAGTTGAAATGATCACCCCCGAAGAGGAGGCACGGCTTGCAGCCCGCATCCGCGAGGGCGACGCCTGTGCGCTGGAGCGCCTCACGAAGGCCAACCTGCGTTTCGTGGTTTCCGTGGCCAAGCAGTATCAAAACCAGGGACTTTCGCTACCCGACCTCGTCAACGAGGGCAACCTCGGCCTCATCAAGGCGGCGCAGCGCTTCGACGAAACGAAGGGCTTCAAATTCATCTCGTACGCCGTTTGGTGGATCCGCCAATCGATCCTCCAGGCACTCGCCGAACAGGCCCGGATCGTGCGTCTTCCGCTCAACAAAGTAGGTCTTACCGCCAAGCTGCTGCGCGCCGTAACGCAGCTGGAGCAGGAGTTTGAGCGCGACCCCACGGCCGAAGAACTCGCCGAGGCACTCAACATGGAAGTGGAAGAAGTGCGCGCCACGCTGAGCATGAGCACCCGTCATCTGAGCGTGGATACACCTTTTTCAGAGGGCGAAGACGGTACCCTGCTCGACCTGCTCGAGAATACCAACACCGAAAGCACCGACCGCGGCGTGGCCTACCGCGAATCGCTGCGTACCGAAGTGAGGCGCACCCTGCAAACACTCACGGATCGCCAGAAAGAGGTGGTTTGCTACTTCTTCGGCATCGGCATCGACCAGCCCCTGAGCCTCGACGACATCGGGCGGCGCTTCAACCTCACCCGCGAGCGCGTGCGCCAGATCAAGGATAAGGCCATTGCCAAACTGCAAACCGGGCATAAGACGCAGTTGCTGCGGAGCTACCTGGGCGCCTGACGAGAAATTTTCAACAATCAATGTTCCATTTTCAAAAGTTAAGGCGAGGCCCACTTGAACATTGAGTATTGAGCGTTGAATATTGAGCATTTTTTCCGGGTTTCGGAAGAGGCACAATTGTTATCTTTGGCCCCCAAATTCAAGGTGAATCTGCTGATTCACCTTTGTTATTAAAAATCGTTGAACCTATGTTCGAATCATTACAGGACCGGCTGGAAGGTGCGTTTAAGAATCTGAAAGGCGAAGGCCGGATCACCGATTTGAATATCGCTTCCACCGTGAAGGAGATCCGCCGCGCACTGGTGGATGCCGACGTCAACTTCAAGATCGCCAAGGAGTTTACCGACACCGTGCGCGATAAGGCACAAGGCGAGAAGGTGCTCAACGCCATCTCTCCCGGCCAGCTGATGGTGAAGATCGTGAAAGACGAGCTCGCGAGCCTCATGGGCGGCGAGGTGGCCGAGTTTAATGCGAAGGGCGCACCCGCTGTGATCCTCATCGCCGGCCTGCAGGGTTCGGGTAAGACCACCTTTTCGGGCAAGCTCGCCAACTTCCTCAAAACGCAGAAGAAGCTGAGCCCGCTGCTGGTGGCGGCCGACGTATACCGCCCCGCGGCCATGGAGCAGCTCCGCGTGCTCGGCGGACAGATCGGCGTGGACGTGCACATCGAGGAGGAGAACAAGAACCCGGTAGACATCGCGCTGAACGCCATCAAGGCAGCGCGGTCGACCAATAAGAACGTGGTGATCATCGATACCGCCGGCCGCCTGGCCGTTGACGAAGCTATGATGACCGAGGTGGCCAACATCAAAAGTGCGGTCAACCCCAACGAGATCCTGTTCGTGGTGGATTCGATGACGGGCCAGGATGCCGTGAATACGGCCAAGGCCTTCAACGACCGCCTCGACTTCTCGGGTGTGGTGCTCACGAAGCTCGATGGCGATACGCGCGGTGGTGCGGCACTGTCCATCAAGTACACGGTCAACAAGCCGATCAAGTTCATTTCGTCGGGCGAGAAGCTCGATACGATCGATATCTTCTACCCCGAGCGGATGGCGCAACGCATTCTCGGGATGGGCGACATCACCACGCTCGTAGAAAAAGCGCAGGCGCAGTTTGACGAAGAAGAAGCAAAGCGCCTTGAAAAGAAGATCCGCAAGAACCAGTTCGACTTCGATGATTTCAAAACGCAGCTGGAGCAGATCAAGCGCATGGGCAACCTGAAAGACCTGCTGGGTATGATTCCCGGCGTAGGCAAGGCCATGAAGGAGATCAACATTTCCGACGATGCTTTCAAGGGCATCGAAGCCCTTATCAACTCGATGACGCCGGCCGAGCGCGGCAACCCCGACCTCATCGACGCTTCGCGCCGCAAGCGCATCGCAAAAGGCGCAGGCAAAGACATCAGCGACATTAACAACTTCATGAAGCAGTTTGAGCAGATGCGCGAGATGATGAAGATGATGAACAAGATGCCGATGGGCAAGATGATGCCGGGCGGCTTTGGAAAAAGATAGGGGAGAATGTGCTGATGGGGTGATGAGGTATTGTATCGATACTGAATAGACCGAATAACGGGCCGCTCGGAGGAGCGGCTTATTATTATCCCCTCGCCGTCGCTTCACTTCGTCGAGTAGGCATTACCCCATTACCCCATCACCCCATTACCCAATTACTCCATTATCCTATTACCTTCCCGGCATGCTGCGCCGGTCCACCATACAACTGCTTCGCTTCCCGTTTTCTTTATTTCTCCTCCCGGTGTTTTTGTTTGCGGTGGCGGAAGCCGGCGAAGACCGCCATCACCTGGCTACCTGGATCGTGTTCGCCATCCTCCACCTGCTGGTGTATCCCGCTTCCAACGGATACAATTCTTATATGGATCGCGATGAGACGCCGATCGGCGGGCTACAGAAACCATTGCAGCCAACACGGCAGCTTTTCTTTGTAACCGTGGGCATGGACGTCCTCGCGCTCGCTCTTTCCTACTTCCTGATCGGTGAAGTCTTTGCTTTCGGTATCCTCATTTACATACTGGCGTCGAGGCTCTACAGCTACCGGCGCATCCGGTTGAAACGGTTTCCCGTGATCGGCTTTCTGACGGTATTTATTTTTCAAGGTGCCTGGATCTATTTTTTTGTGCAACATGCGATAACCGCGCACAAAGCGCTTTTTTGGATGCTGCCGGCATGGGCCTCAAGCTGTCTCATCGGCGCGCTCTATCCGCTCACGCAGATATACCAGCACCACTCCGACCTGGCCGATGGCGTCGTGACCCTTTCGTACAAGCTCGGCAAGCGCGGGTCGTTTGTTTTCAGCGGCCTCCTCTTCGGCATCGCCACGTTTTTGATCTATCTTACTTATGCGGAGCATGGGCGCGAAGGCCTGATCGTACGTTTCCTCATTTTCACCCTTCCGGTAGTGATCTATTTCGGCTATTGGATGTTGAAGGTTTGGAAGAACGAATCGGCGGCTGATTTCCGGCATAGCTTGCGCATGAATATCATCGCCTCTTTGTGCCTCACGCTCTATTTTCTCACCCTTATCCTTTTCAACTTTTGAGCAAGATCCTTTCCATCGGCACGGCGCTTCCTGCCTGGTGCCACAAGCAGACCGACATCCTGCAGTTCATGCAGCAGGTGTACGCTGCCGACGAGGGCGAACGGCGCAAGCTCCGGTTCCTCTACGGCCAGAGCGCCATCGGGCAACGCTATTCCGTCATCCCCGACTACAGCAGGCCCATGGCCGAATGGAAATTCTATTCGCCTACCGAGGGGCTCGAACCTTTTCCCGCACTCGAGCAACGGATGGCGGTGTATCACAAACAGGCACCGCTGCTTTCGGTGGATGCCATACGCGAATGCCTGCAACATAAGTGGGAGGCGCGCAGCATCACGCACCTCATTACCGTAAGCTGCACGGGCATGAGCGCTCCCGGCCTCGACCTGCAGGTGCTGGAGCTGATGGACCTGCGCCCGGATATCTTTCGCACCTCGGTGAACTTCATGGGCTGCTATGCCGCATTGCACGGCCTGCGCATTGCAGATGCTTTGTGCGCTTCCGACAAAAACGCGCGTGTGCTGGTGGTATGCACCGAACTATGCACACTTCACTTCCAGCGCGAAGCGACGCCCGACAACATCGCTTCATCGCTGCTCTTTGGAGATGGATCGGCAGCACTGCTTCTGGCGCATGATGGCCACGACGGCGCAGGCCTCATCGTGGATGGATTTCACAGCGAGGTGGTGCCGAAGGGGCGACGCGACATGGCCTGGGAGCTTTCTTCTTCGGGCTTCCTGATGACGCTGAGCGGGTACGTACCCGATCTGATCGAGGAAGACTTCCGCGCCATCACCGACCGGGCACTTGCGCGTCAAGGATTGAGCAGCGATGATGTAACCCACTGGTGCCTGCATCCGGGGGGCAAGCGCATTCTCGATGCGGTAGACAAGAGCATGGGCTTCACCGATGGGCAACTCCAGGCTTCTCGCGACGTGCTGCAGGAGTGTGGCAACCTATCGTCTGCCACTTTGCTTTTCGTGCTGAAACGGATGCTGGATTCGGGTGCGCCGGTGCCGCGGCTTTTTGGCGCTGCATTTGGGCCCGGACTTACAATGGAAACATTTACCGCACATAGCTGATGCCTTCCTTACGCATACGCAGCAACGAAAAAGAGCTCCTCGACCGCGACGACATTCCGTTCGCCGACATCGCGCGCAACATGCATGAACTCGACGTCGTCAACACGCGACTGGGTGGACACGCCATTACGATCCGCGGGCTGAAACGCGTGCTGCACGGGCATCGTGGGGGGTTGCTCCATGTGGTGGAGATCGGGTGCGGGGGAGGAGACAACCTGCGGGTGCTGCGCAACTGGGCGAAGCGGAACGGTGTAAGGCTGGCACTTACGGGCGTCGATTACAACCCTGCCTGCATCACCTATGCCGAAGGCCGATCCTCTAATGCAGGCATCACGTTTATTTGCTGCGATTACCGCCACATGCCCGCAAGCGTGCAACCTGATGTGATCTATTCATCCTTGTTTTGTCATCACTTTACGGATGCAGAATTGCAGGAACAATTGCGCTGGATGCAGGCACGCAGCCGCATCGGCTTTTTCATCAACGACCTGCACCGGCACGCGATCGCTTATTACTCGATAAAATGGCTTACGAAAGCTTTTTCGGGAAGCTACCTTGTGCGCAACGATGCGCCGCTGTCGGTACAACGGGGCTTCCGGCGCGCAGAATGGCGCCGCTTGCTGCAAGATGCGGGAATTCAGCATTATCAATGCAGCTGGCAATGGGCCTTTCGCTGGCTGATCACCGTACGTTCTAAATGGAGCTGAAGCAACGATATGACGTAGCCCTTGTGGGCGGCGGCCTCGCGGGGCTGTCGGCGGCCATTCTGCTGGCACGGGCGGGGCATAGCGTGTTGTTGTTGGAAAAGAATCGCTACCCGGCGCACAAAGTGTGCGGCGAGTATGTGTCGTTTGAAAGCTGGCCTTTTCTGCAGCACCTTGGCCTCCGGTTGCAGGAGATGGACCTCCCGCAAATCGATCGCTTCAGGCTTACTGCTCCCAATGGGCGCGCATTCGACACAAGGCTGCCGATGGGTGGCTTCGGCATCAGCCGCTACCGCCTGGATGCGGCGCTTGCCGATTGCGCGCGCAGCGAAGGTGTGCATGTGGTGGAAGGCGCGCGCGTCGACTCCGTGGCTTCCGGCGAAGCATTCACCCTTACCGTAGAAATACGGGATGGCGGCACGCAGGTGTTCGAAGCACTTGCCTGCTGCGGAGCGTGGGGCAAGCGCTCCAACATCGATGTGCACTGGAAGCGCCCCTTTCTGCAGGTTGCCGACCGCAGGCTCGACAACTTTATCGGCGTTAAATACCAGATGCAAACGAACTGGCCGGCGCACACCATCGGGCTGCACAATTTTTCCGGCGGCTATTGCGGCATATCGAAGGTGGAAGAAGGCGTCACTTCGCTGTGCTACCTCGTGCGCGCGGAGGAGTTGCGTGCCTGTGGCGGCAAGCTGGCACAACTGGAGCGCGATGTGCTGGGCCGCAATCCGCATCTGCGGCGCATTTTTTCCGAAGCCACCGTTCTCGAGCCTTTCCCAATCACCATCTCGCAGATCTCTTTTCAAACCAAAGCAGCGGTGGAACAGGGTGTGTTGTTGCTGGGCGATGCGGCCGGCATGATCAGTCCGCTGTGCGGCAACGGCATGAGCATCGCGCTGCATTCGGGAAAGCTGGCGGCCGAGCTTACGAGCGCCTACCTGCAGGGGCTCTGCAACCGTGCGCAGATGGAACAGGCTTACACGGCGGCCTGGAGCAAACAGTTTGCCGCCCGCCTCGGCCGGGGCCGGCTGCTGCAGCGCTTCTTCGGCGGTAGCGCGGTCAGCAATGCGTTCGTGCGGCTTTTCTGCACCTTCCCTGCCCTTGCCCGCCCGGTCATCCGAAGCACGCACGGGGAGATCTTTTGAGTGACGACGCTGGTTCCGGATCCTGGGTTGGGTCGCCCAACCTTCTTCTCACATCTCACATTTCACATCTCACATTTCCCATCCTCCCCATAGGCACGTTCCTTGTACCTTCAACTCCATGAGCGTAAAGAAAACAGTAGTGCTTGGTGCCTCGGATAATCCATCTCGTTACAGCTTCCTGGCCATTCGCCGGCTTTCGGCGCACCAGCATCCCGTGGTGGCCATCGGTCGCAAACGGGGAGAGGTGTCGGGCGTTCCGATCGTTACTGAAAACAAGGAAGAGGCGGATGTGGACACGGTGACGCTGTATCTCAATCCGCAGAATCAAAAGCCTTACTACGACTACATACTGGCGCTTAACCCCAAACGCATCATCTTCAACCCGGGCACGGAAAACGATGAGCTCATCGAGAAGGCCGAGGCGGCCGGCATTCAGGCGGTGTTGGGCTGCACGCTCGTCATGCTGAGCACAGGGCAGTACTAAGTGCGAAGCGGGACCTTCAAAACCCTTCAAAACCTCGCAAAACCCCTCTCTAACCTCATCCATTACCTTTTCTTAACATATAAAAAGCCCTCTTCCTCCCCGGTTTAGGCCGGTTCGACGAAAGGAGGGCGCATTCGTGCCTTTGTCGGTGGAACTTTAGGCCACAGCCTTGCTGCTAAACCTGCCGACCAATGAAATTCATCACCTCCCTGCTTGCCGGGCTTCTGCTCGCTTCTGTTTGCCAGGCGCAAAAAGCGCCCCTCCAGGAACCCGACTACAACAAGCCGCGCCAGTTCCTCAGCCTCCCTCTTATCGTTCCTGTTCTCATGCAGCAACTCGATTCGATGCTGACAAAACCCGAGGGCGCCTCCGTGTCGCTTCAGCTGAAAGACCTGCGCCTGAATGGCCAGGTGGTTTCGCGCAGCGATGGCTACGACCGCGACCTGCAGAGTGTAGTGATCCGCATGAACCCTGGGGGCAACATCTTCGCCCTCTCACGCCGGCAGTTGAAAGAAGGCGCCGAGTGGACGGGCCGGATCGTGAGCTATCAATATGGCGATGCCCTCGAGCTGGTGCAGGATGGAACCGGCTACCGCTTCGAAAAACGCGACCTCTATGATCTCCTGAGCAAATAAAACCGACCGCCGTGCGAAACACCCTAATCACCCTCCTCCTGTTGTCAAGCCTTTTTGCCGGTGCACAAACACCGCCCATCTGGAATTCCTATCCCACGGGCGCACCCGTCATCTTCCTCGACTTTGACGGGCATACCGTGAACGGCACCCAGTGGAATATAAACGGCCCCATCGTTTGCGGCCCTGCCAACCTCAGTACAGTGCAGGAAGAAGAGATCTTTCAGCGCATCGCTGAAGACTACCGTCCCTTCAACATCAACGTTACCACCGATTCTACACGCTACTGGAATGCGCCTGCAAAGCAGCGTATGCGCGTGATCTTTACAGTTACCCACGGCTGGTATGCCAGCGCGGTAGGCGGCGTTTCGTATACCAACTCTTTTGCCTGGGGCGACAACACGCCCAACTTCGTGTTCACTGCCGCACTCACCTACAACATCAAATGGATCGCGGAAGCAGGTGCACATGAAGTAGGTCATACCCTCGGCCTGCGCCACCAGGCGGCGTACAATGCTTCGTGCGTGAAGATCACCGACTACAACCAGGGCACGGGGAACGGTGAGATCGGCTGGGCGCCCATCATGGGCGTAGGCTATTACCGCAACATGACCACCTGGAACCTCGGTCCCAACAACCTCGGCTGCGCCACGCAACAGAGCGACATTGATATCATTACCCGCACCAGCAATGGCGTACCCGTCAACGGCGTCACCTTTCGTCCCGACGATGTGCCCGGCACCGCCGATCTTGGCCGCACGAGCGATAACGGCAACGACGTTTTTTATGTGCAGGGTGTTATTGAACGCAGCAGCGACAAGGACGTCTTCCGGTTTTCGCTGCCGCAGGCCGGCCGCTTCCGCCTCGATGCGGTGCCTTTCAACCTGGGCTCCGGCAACGTGGGCTCCGATCTCGACATCCTCGTGCAACTTCTCGATGGATCCGGCAACCAACTGGGCTCTTACAACCCCGAGCCGCTGCTCAATTCCATTGTAGACACACTGCTTCCGGCAGGCACCTACTTCCTTTCCGTGGATGGCAAGGGCAACCAGTTTGCACCCGAATACGGAAGCCTCGGATCCTATTCGCTTCGCGGAAGCACCACTTATTTTACGGTGTTGCCGCTCCGCAGCCTGCGTCTTCAGGGCCGTGTGGATGGAAACCGGCACCACCTGAGCTGGCTCGTGGATGCCGATGAAACCGTTGTAGGCCAGGTGCTCGAGGTATCGGAAGATGGCCGCAACTTCCGCAGCCTTTCCGCGCCTGCTGCCGCCGACCGTAGTTATACGTACCAGGCCGGATCGGCACGCCGGCAATACCGCGTCCGCGTTGATTTCGACAATGGCCGCAGCTATTACAGCAATACCGTTCTGATCGCGCCTGCCTCGGGCGATGGCCGTCCGCACCTGTTGCAAACCCTCGTACGGAGTGGCAGCCTCCAGGTGCAAAGCGGCACCGAGGTGCGCTACCAGGTGGGCAACACGATGGGCCAGATGATCAGCCAGGGAACGCTCAATGCAGGCACGTCGCTGCTTCCGCTTCCTTCGATGCCCGCCGGCACGTATTGGATCCGCTTCTACGCCAACGGAAACGTGTTCCTCGAGAAGTTCATTCAGCCCTGATTTTCAGCACAGCTTTTTCACAACGGCGCGCGGAGACATCCACGCGCCGTTTTTGTCGTATATTAGGGAAAACCTATACGTATGCGTTGGAGAAGATTCAACGGCGCACCGATCGACCTTCCGATCTACAACGCGGTGGAAGACACCATCCGCAGGGAGTCGGAAAAAGGGCACAAGCTCAAGGTATGCATCGGCACCGATTCGCAGGTCAAAGGGCGCGAGACCGAGTTTGCCACGGTGATTGTATTTCTACGGGAAGGCCACGGCGGCTTCATGTTCATCCACAACGACAAGACGACGCAGTCGTACTCCATAAAGGAGCGGATGCTTGTGGAAGTTGCGAAAAGTATAGAGGTTGCCTACGAGTTGTGCAACCTTTTTACTTTATACAACGTGGATATGGAGGTGCACGCCGACATCAACACCAACCCGGGATTCAAAAGCAACGACGCGCTGCGCGAGGCGATGGGCTACATCCTCGGGATGGGCTTTGCCTTCAAGGCCAAGCCGGAGGCGTTTGCAAGCAGTTGCTGCGCCGATAAGATGGTGAATTAGCGTCGGGCGACCGTTGTAGCGGCCGCACCTGTTGCGGTCCGCGTTGCCGTCTCCGTGCCCGGGCGGTGGCTGTCGACCAGTGCCCGCGCCCGCTCGGCGGCAAAGAAGGTAAGCAGCACCACCACGAAAAGACCCTGTACTACAAGGGTTTCGCGGCTGGTTCTTGATTTAGGTTGCTTCATGAAGGTGTAAAATAACGGCATTGCCGGCTACAGCTTGGCTAAAAAGGGACCGGCGGCGCCAACTCTAATCCGTTCTTAACTGTTTGCAGTAAGCTTGCCGATGAACGCGAGCAGCTGCCGGATGCCGGTTCGCTTCTCTGCCGACGTCACGAAATGCGGCGGCGCTTCCTCCCAGTTTTCGGCCAGTGCGTCCAGGAACCGGCGTACGTTGGCGGCCACTTCGCGCTGGGTGCTTTTATCGGATTTTGTAAAAACGATAACGAACGGTACGCGCCATTCGCCCAGCTGGTTCACAAATTCGAGGTCGATGTCCTGCGGCTCGTGGCGGCTGTCGATCAGGATGAACGTATTCACCAGGCTTTCCCGCTTGCGGATGTAGTTCTCGATCATCTTCGACCATTCCTTGCGCGTGCTCTGCGAGCGCTTGGCAAAGCCGTATCCGGGGAGATCCACGAGGTACCAGCTGGGGCCGCTTTTTTCGATGATGGTAAAATGGTTGATCAGCTGCGTTTTGCCGGGTGTGCGCGAAACCTTGGCCAGTTCCTTTTTGCTCGTAAGCGCATTGATGAGCGAGCTTTTGCCCACGTTGCTCCTTCCGATGAAAGCGAATTCGGGCCGGTCGGCCTTGGGGCAGCTATCGATGGACGGCGAACTGATCAGGTACTCGGCTTTGACGATCTCCATCCCGCAAAGATAACCGCCTGCGGCGGGGAAGAGAAAAGAACCCCGCAGTGGCGGGGCAGGCTCCGATTCTTTGATCGATAAGGATGAACACTGAAATCGTTCGCGCAAGCAAATCATAACTGATCATAATAATCTGCGCATCCCGCTTGCGGGATCAGCGTTCTTTCTGTCCCCCTTCGCTACCTTTGCGCCCCATGGCGCGTTTCGCACACGACGAGATAAAACCCTTTTCGGAAGAAGGACACAAGAAGGAGCAGGTGGCCGAGATGTTCGACGACATCGCCGGCCGCTATGATTTTATGAACCGGGTGCTCAGCGCCCGCATCGACGTGTTGTGGCGCAAGTCGGCCATGAGTGCCCTCAAACCCTACGCCCCGCAGGAGATCCTCGATGTGGCCACGGGCACCGGCGACATGGCGCTGATGGCCGCGCGTGTGCTGCAGCCCCGCCGCATCGTGGGCATCGATATCTCCGAAGGGATGCTTGCCGTGGGCCGCAAAAAGGTGATCAAGGCGAATCTTGGAACGCAAATTGAGTTGGTGAGCGGCGACAGTGAGACAATAAACGCCGCCGACAATACGTTTGATGCAGGTATGGTGGCCTTCGGAGTGCGCAATTTTGAGCACCTCGAGCAAGGCCTCGGTGAGATCCTGCGGGTACTGAAGCCGGGAGCGCCGCTGGTAGTGCTGGAATTCAGCCGCCCGCGCCTGCCGGGAGTGCGCCAGTTGTATGGATGGTATATGGGATGGCTGGCCCCGCAAATGGCAAAGTGGTTCCGTCAGGATAAAAAGGCCTATCAATACCTCAATGCATCCGCAAACGCGTTTCCCGACCGGCAGGATTTTGTCGCTATTTTGAACAACGTGGGTTATGTCAATACCTCGTTCAAACCGCTAAGCTTAGGAATATGTTGTTTATACGCCGGATGCAAAAGGCAGGATTGATTGGATTGGTGCTGGTGTTGGCGTGCTCATTCGGAGCACACGCGCAATCGGTGAAGGAGCTCAACCTCGAAGAGCACGAGGCGAAGCCCTATTACTTCGGCATCACCCTCGCGGGCAATATGGCCCGCTTTCACATCGAACAGCACTCGTATTACCTCGGCCAGGATACCGTGATGGTGATGGAGCCTACCAACTCCAGCGGCTTCGGGCTTGGACTGCTCGCCACCGCGCGCCTCAACCACCGCTTCGAAGTGCGCTTCAACCCAACGCTCATCTTCATGGAACGCAACATTGTGTACCAGCTCCGGTACCGCGATATCTTCGAAGACGGCGACGGCTACAACGTAACCAAGAAGGTCGAATCCGTTATCACCTCTTTCCCCATCCAGCTCAAATTCCGCTCCGACCGCATCGGCAACTTCCGCGTATATATGCTCGGCGGCGTCAAGCTCGACTACGACCTTGCCTCTAACGCAAAGGCACGCCAGGCCGAGAACATGATCAAGATCGGAAAGATGGACTACGGTATAGAGGGCGGGCTCGGCTTCAACTTCTATTTCAAAAGCTTCATTTTCTCGCCCGAGGTGAAATTCAGCAGCGGCCTGCGCAACATGCACGACCGTGATGCCAACCTCAAATATTCCAACGTGATCGATCGCATCCAGAGCCGGATGATCGTGTTTTCCATTCACCTCGAGGGCTAGTTCGCCGCAAGCGAACCATCACAGCATTTTCTGAAAGCACACGCTTCCCGCTACGCCGGCATATTGGCCGAAGTTGGGTATGATGCTGTATCCGCAACGCGTATACAAACCGATCGCTTCCGGATTGTTGGTTCCTGTTTCGAGTTGCATGCAGCGACAACCAAGCTCCCCGGCCCATTCTTCCAATGCAGCCAGCACGCCCTTTGCAATGCCCTGGCCACGCGCTTCGGGCGAAACGAACATCCGCTTTACTTCCATCGTATCCACTGCCAGCTCCTTCATCGCTCCACAACCAAGCGTGGTGCCGTTGCTTTGTGCGATTATCACATGCTGAATGTGCTCAAGCCCGTTGAATTGCTGGTAAAAGCCGTCGGCAGTTCCGTTCAGTTCCGATAAGGCTGCATCCAACTGACGCACCAGCGTGCGGAAGCCCGGATGGCGTGCATCTGTTCGTTGCAGGATGAGTGGTGGAGTGGAAGCAGTGTTCATTACAGGAATTTGGCAGGGCAGGCAGCACTTTAGAGGCTTTCGGCATGCTCTTTCAGCAGCGCGCGCTCGCGCGAGGTAAGGCCCTGCATGCCGCGCCGGGCCACCTTTTCGAGCAGGCGGTCCACCTCTTCCTGTCGCAGCTTCCGGTCTACGTTATAGCGGTCTTCAACCGTGTAGTCACCCGCATCTAGGCGCGGCTCGGGCGAGCGCCGGGTAAAAAGGTAGATCAATGCGCCTACCACCAAAAAAGTAATCAGCAATACCATTTTTCGAGCTTGTCCGGATAGTCAGGTAAAGTTAAGGCAGCGGTACTTTCGCCGTGCTAAGAACGCTTTATTGTAGCAGCAGCTGGTTTACGAGCACCGAGCAGCCGTTGCGGCCGGGTTGATCGGAGCGGAGCAGGATTCGGCCCCGGGTGAACGAAAGCGCACCGGTGCGGCGCTCGAGCTGGAAGCCGCCATTCTCGGCAAAGTCGCCGGCGGCCGTGCTGATGGTAAACTCGCTGCCGGTGGTGCTTAGCGTAGTGTAGTACCAGGCGTTGTTCAGGATAAGCGTAGCGCCACCATACGCCGTGCGCGTGCTCATCTTGTTGAGGTCCTGAAAGCGGGCCGCGTTGGCCGGGTCGTAGATATAGCCCGAGCTGTCGGCTAGTCCTATGGCGAAGTTGCTGCTGACGCCGCCGTCGTAGCAACGCCAGATGATGTGAATGGTGCGGTTGGTGAGTGGGTACGAATAGGCCGTGGAGAGCACGCTGCCAAAGCCGGCGGCGTCGTTGACGCTCCGCACACCGTTGGAGGTGAACTCGAACACGCCTGCTGCGGGGGCAGCGAACGCACGCGTGCGCAGATTAAAGTGTTGCCAATGTGCAGTGTCGAGGCGCACCTGGCTGCTGTCGGCCGGATTGGAAGGACCGGGTGTTGGCAGCGGTGTGGGCGCAGGTAGCTGAACCTCGGGGTATTCGTCTTGTTCCACGCGGCAGCCCGCGAGCGAAACCAGAGCGGCTGCAAGAGGTATGATACGAAGAAGCGTGCGAAGCTGGATAGGCATGAACAGGAGTTTTGGAAATCGGGACCTTTCCAAATTTAGTCGATTTCCCGGTAGACCCCATGAAAAAAGCCGGCCCAATGGACCGGCCTTTCGTTTAAAGCTTCTTAGCGGATGTTGAGCTCGTGGATGGTGATGGAGCTGGCGGTGCCTCCGAACGGATCGCCATTACGGAGGGCAATGCGTGCACGCGTGCGGGTAAAAGTACCGGTGCGTGTTTCCACTACCGAACCGTTACTGCTGGCATAATTTCCTGTAGCGGTAGTGATTACATAGTGGTTGCCCGTGGTCACGATCGTTGTATAATACCAGACACCGCTCGTAATGATCACCGAGTTGTTGTAGCTGCTTTGCGTGGTAAGGTTGTTCAGGTCTTCAAAACCGCGATAGCTGGAGTTCGCGTTGTAGATCATTCCGGTGCTGTCGGCAAACGAAAAGATGTGATCGGAGAACGCCCCGCCATCTACCGGCTTCCAGGCAATTTTTATGGTGCGGTTTGCAGTTGTGTAGGCCTGGTTGGTGAGCAGGAACGCACCGTAGCGGTAGCTCTCTGCGTAGGCTTTCACTCCTTCGCTGTTGAATTCGAACTTGCCGGGAACGGGCGCGGAATATGCGCTGCTTTGTGCGCCGAAATACGTCCAGTGGGCAGTATCGATAGCAACGGTCGACGAGTCGACAGGACTGGTTACAACCGGGGTGGCCGGTGCCGGGATATCATCGTTGTGGTGGCAGGACGCAAGCGCCAGGGCCAGTGCGGCGCACACCGGGATGGCTGCAAAGCGAAAGGAGGCAGTTAGTTTCATCGTGGGTTGATTGTATTTTTTTGGTAAGGAAAAATCCTTGACCACGAAAGTAGTTGCTGGCAACCGTATGAACTCAGCAAAGCCGCCCGGGAGGCGGCTTTGCATGGGGTATATTTGGGGGATGCCCTAGTTCTTCACTTTGACCTTGCGGCCTTTTTTGCGGTCCTGGTGCTTGCCCCAGGCATACCCGCCTGCTGCACCTACCACGCCACCAATGACGGCACCCTTACCTTTCTTGCGGCTCACCACCGCACCTGTGGCGGCGCCCGCTGCAGCACCCACTGCGGTATTCTGACGTGCGCGGCTGCGCGTAGTGGTCGTTTGTGCATCGGCTTCTGAAGTGCTCAGCACCGACAACGCGACGCTGAGCAACCCGCCCAACAATAGCTTTTTCATATCATCGTTTTTGTACGAACTAAAATCGAAGAACTGTGCCAGAACTGGTTTGGAGCTCTGCACTGCCGGTGTTAAAGGACGAAAAAAGAGGGATCAGAAATAAACATAATTCGTGCGCAGCCGGATGGACGGCGCAGTGCCGCCCCTCGTTTGCCGCATCGCACCCTCGCGCACAACGGGGCGGTTGCCCTGGTAGCTGAACGTGTAGTCGATCTCGAAATCGTTGACGGGTCCAAGGATGATTTCTTTCCTTGGATTGTGCAACTGAAGCTGCACCGAAGGCAGGTAAAGCACGTCTTCGAAGAATGTTTTGCAAATGCGCAGGCCGTCTACGTTCGGCGCCTGATCATAATCGCGGTAGAGGAATGTGCGCAACCAGGTCATATTCCCATTCACCAGGTGAAAGTCTTTCCACTGCTCCAGCTCGCCCGACGGGTAGTAGCTGAATTCCACGCGCCGCTGCAACTCCATTCCCGCACCGCCCGCGCGCAACCACTCGATGCGCTCTAGTTTATGCTGCGCGGAATAAGAAAAGCGATAGTCCCACAACGGGGTGCCGATACTGTCGGTTTTATGAATCAAATCCACAAGCCCGCCCTGGTAATGATAGTGTAGCAGTGAGCCATCGGGGTGGTTGCGAAGCAGCGTCACGCGGTTGTTGGTATAGGTGACATCGTACCGAAAGAAGTCCGCCGCATAGGAAAGTTCGGTAGCAAACCCTGCGCTGTCGTAACGGAAAGCAAACAGCGGCGCGGGCATCCCGCTTTCTTCGATGCTTTTGAGTCTTAGGGTGCTCCGGTCGTCGGCAGCCGGAGCGGCAGGCGGCGTGGTGGATGGGCCGGCGGTTGCGGACAACTCTTTGGTTTTGGTGCAGGCGCTCAATAGGAGCACGGCGAACAGTAGAAAGTATGGCTTGCGCATGTTGGTGTTCTTTGCCAATGTAAACGCGCACTTCTTGGCCGGGTCTTCGTGCAGTGCATGAAACCGCACTCGTGCACCCTGAACTGCGTTTTTCGGGCCATAAAAAAGCCTTTCGCAAACGCGAAAGGCTTTTCAACAAAAGTGAGGTGCTACACTTCTTCGACTCAAAAAGTTCGTCTACCAATCGCTGGTCCATATGTTGGCGCGGCAAACCGCGTAGCCGAGGGAAAACAGCGGCACCATAAGCAGCAAAAAGCCAAGAAGGTTGACGATGCCGAAGCTGAAGCGCGAGCCAAGGCATTCGCCCCATTTCCGGCGCATCAGTGCGCGGAGCGCTTCACCGCACCGATCGGGCCGAGGTCTTCGTAGCCGATCACCGACAGCGGTTTCATAAGCATGCTTTCACCGAAGTTCCAACGTCTGCGCCGCCAGGGCAATGCCTGCGGTCAGCTTGCTTAATGAGCTTGCTTAGGCTTTGCGCGTTCGTATTGAACAGGCCATGTAAGATCAACCCCTTGGGAAGCGGCCGCGTGCAGTGGGAAATACGGATCGCGGAGCAGCTGGCGCGCCATGAATACGAGATCAGCCGAGCCTTCGGCCAGTACGCTTTCCGCTTCTTCAACAGTTTGGATCATTCCCACGGCGCCGGTGCGCATGCCGCTTTCGCGGCGCACCTGGGCGGCAAAAGGCACCTGGTACAAAGGTCCTACGGGGATCGGCGCGCGGGGCACATTGCCACCGGTAGAGCAATCCACGAGGTCAACGCCCACTTCCGAAAGTAGCTTTGCCAGCGCCACCGAGTCTTCCACTGTCCAGCCACCGTCCATCCAGTCGGTTGCGGAAATCCGTACAAATACGGGAAGGTCTGCCGGCCAGTTGCCGCGCACGGCATCCACCACCTGCAGCAGCAGCCGCGCGCGGTTGTCGAACGATCCGCCATAGGCGTCGGTGCGCGCATTGCTCAGGGGCGACAAAAATTGCTGCAAGAGGTAACCGTGCGCCGCATGTATTTCTACAACCCGGAAGCCGGCCTGTGCCGCACGCGTCGCAGCCGTTGCAAAATCATTCAGCACTTTTTCAATGCCCGCTTCATCCAATGCTTTGGGGTGCGGGTAATCGTGGCGAAATGGAATGGCACTGGGGGCAACGGTTTGCCATCCTCCAGATACAACCGCCGCACTGCCCTTCCATGGGGCTGATGTGCTCGCCTTGCGTCCTGCATGCGACAGTTGAATGCCTGCCACAGACCCCTGCGCATCGATGAAGGAAGTAATGCGCTTCAAACCTTCGATGTGCGCATCGCTCCAGATGCCGAGGTCGTCGGGGCTGATGCGGCCCTCGGGCGAAACAGCCGTGGCTTCGGTGAATACCAGCCCCGCTCCACCCACCGCGCGTGTACCGAGGTGCACCAGGTGCCAGTCGTTGGCAAAGCCGTCGACGCTGCTGTATTGGCACATCGGCGACACTACAATGCGGTTGGATAAACTGACGGAGCGGAATACGATCGGTTCGAATAGAAGGGCCATGCGCGAAAATAAGCAGCTGCCATTGTGCGCTGCCTGGCTCAGGTTGCCGGCACTTCGATCGACAGCGATTCTATGGGAAGCAGTAAACGGAAGGCAGCACCCTTCCCGGGTTCCGACTGTGCGCGTACGTAACCGCCATGTCGTGCTGCCACTTTCTGCACGATGGCGAGGCCTACGCCCGACCCTTCGTATTCGGCCCTGCCGTGCAGCCGCTGGAACACCTGGAAGATCTTGGCCGCGTATTGCATGTCGAAGCCGATGCCGTTGTCGCGCACTTCCACGAGGTACCAGTCGCCGGCGCCGGGGCTGTCGTCGGGATGCAGTTCATCACCGCTTTTCAGCCTCCGACCGCTCACTTCAATAAGCGGCTGCACGTCGCCGTTACGATACTTCAGTGCGTTGCCCAGCAGGTTCTGAAAAAGCTGTTGCAACTGCCGCGGATCGCCCTGCAGGGTAGCGAGCGGGCCTACGCGCACCTGCGCGCGGGCTTCCTGCACGGCTCCTTCCAGGTCCTGCAGCACATCCTGCAAAAGGGTGTCGAGGTTTACCGTTTGGAAAGGCTCCTTACGCGTGCCCACGCGGGAGTAGGCAAGCAGATCGTCGATGAGTCCTTTCATGCGCATGGCCGAAGAGTGGAGCCGGCCGAGCAGGCCTTCCTGCATAGGTGTCAGCTGCCCGGTGAGCTCGCTCGAAAGGCGGTCGGAGAAAGTGGTGATCTTGCGGAGCGGCTCCTGCAGGTCGTGCGAGGCAGCATAGGCAAACTCCTCGAGATCGCCATTGCTTTGCTCGAGCTGCCGCGTGCGCTCGCGCAGTTCCTGTATGGCGCGCTGCTCGTCGGTCTTATCCTGGATCGTGCTCATCACGCCCCCGCGAAAGGGCAGGCGGAATACGCGTGCATACCGGTTGATCACCGGATTGAACATATCCACGCAAACCGTCTCGTTGCCCTGAAGCGCGCGAAGCAGTTCGGCAAATACTTTCGGCCGCAGTTCTTCGGTGAGCGAAGGCGTTTGCGAAAGCAGGAGCGTGCCCAGCTGCGCACGTTGCAGGTGCAGGTATTCGAGGCCGGCTTCATTGCTGTATACGTAGATGAAATCGGTTATTTCCGTGGCGGATTCGTTCCATACGGGGCGCAGCCACACGTAAGGCTGCGGCAGCCATTCGAACAATTCGCGGAAAAAGGCTTCGTCGAGGTCGGTTGTACTCATGCGGATTCGAAGGCGGCAAAGTACGGTCCTTTCCTATTCAGATGATGGCTGAGCTTTCGGGCCCGTTCTTTGCACCTGCCGCTAAAACGATCGTATGCGGCCACTTGTTGTCACTATCAGCATCCTGTTCCTGTCGTGCTCGGAGCCCCGAACGCCCAACGCGCAGCCCTCGCCTCGTGCACAGTCACCTGCAACTGACACCGCAGGCTCCGTTCCGCGCGATACGGCAGCAAAGTCAAGGCCGGCCGTCATCGACAGCGCCGCTTATCCACTCGCCGGCGCACACCGGCTTACACTGCAATGGATCTCCTGGGACGACCCGGGCACCGTGCAGTTCACGCCGGCCCCCGACAGCACCTACACGATCAGGGGCGAGCAACGCACGCGTAAAGGCGACTACCTGCGTATTGAAGGAACGATGCGGCAGGAAGGGCCGAAGAAGCTGCTCTTCATTGGGCGCGTGGAGCACCGTATTTCTACGGTCAACGGCGGGCAGCCCTGCGTGAAGGAAGGAGCGCAGGTGTTCCTTTCAACAAAGGGCCGGCAATACTGGAGGATGCAGGATATGCGCAATTGCGAAGGCGGGCTGGTGACCGACTACGTGGATATCTATTTCGATTGAGCGCTTAGTTCTTCCATTGCGTTTTTACCCAGGCCTGCCCCTGCTCCAGCACCGGGTCTTTACCCGATAGGTAATCGGCTACGCTGCGTTTCACTTCCAGCTGCGGAATGATGCCTACGCCCACAAACGGGCGGCCGTCGGGGTAGGTATCTTTTTTCGTGCACACACGTGCGCTGCCTCCACCGGGAAGGTCGAAGTGGTAAGGCTGGCCAGTGCTGCCGAAGCTGTGCTCGCCAATGCGCAGCATATGCTTCTGGTTGTCGGCGTAGATCAGAAAGTCTTCAGCGGCAGACGCCGTATTGTGGCCGGTGAGCAGGGCGGTGGGCACCACGATGCGGCGCGCCTGTAAGTGCAGCGTGTCGGGGCTGTAGTCGAAATCATACCAGGCATCATCGCGATACGAAAGAAAGTTGCGGCGCTCCCAGGAGTTGCCGGCGGTGTCTTTCGCCTCTGCCCATTTGCCCCAGGCCTTGTAGGTGGGAATGTGCGAACGCGTTGCGCTGCGCGCGCCATACAACACGCTGTCGTTGGTAAGGTATTGCAGGATGTGCGTGCCGATCTGCGTGGAGCCGCCACCGTTATACCGCAGGTCAACGACGAGGCCTTTTGCTTTATACAACTCGGGAAGGAGCGCGTCAAAGAGACTGTCGATCTTCGGGTCGGAGAAAGAATTGAGGCTTACATACGCAATGCCTCCATCGAGCCAGCGGAAGTCGAGCAGCTGGCGTTGTGGCGGGAATGCGGGAAATACGGATTCGTCGACGGTCTTTGCGTGCGTGAGGTCGAGGCGAAGCAGTTTGCCATCGGGCTTGCGGAACGTCACCTTGTATCGGTCTCCCTCGAAGCCTGCGAGCAGGTCGCGCGTGGCCCAGTCTTCGCGCACGTAGTCGGTGGACGACGAAATGTATGGCTTCACGAAGCGGGCTTTGTATTCTTTCACCGGCAGGCCATTCACTTCAATCACTTCGCTTCCTACAGGCAGCTCGTTCTTCTTTGCCGTGTTGGTACGCACCACGATCGCTTTGCCATCGATGTTCTCGAGAAAGAAACGGTAATCTCCGAACATGGAATTGTAATTCGCCGGGGCGTTCTTCCATTGCGGCATCCACACGTTGGTGTGCCCGTCGTTGAGCAGCGCGCAGAAGCGTTGCAGGTGGCGGTAGTATTCGTAATCGTTGCGGCTTTCCTCCACTTCAACGATCATTGCCTTGTAGGCACTGTCCCACGACGCGCGATTTACCTGGTTGAGGTAAACGAAGTTGTAGTTCACTTCCTGCCAGAAGCGCGACAGGCCGTATACTTTGTCGGCAGCTGAAACCGTGTTGGGAAATTGTGCAGATGCAGTTGCAGCGATGCACAACAGGAGGATGGTCAGTGACTTTTCATTCGTGGTGGTTTTGGCCGGGCGCAAGGTAGTTTTCCCTTTCCTCGTCGCGTTGATACCTTGTATGAAGCGGCAAAAAGCGTGAATGGATCCTGCCTTCCTATGTTGCCATCCCGCCGCCGACGGCTTTCGTCAGGCTGCTTTAGGATCCCAGCCGATGCTCCAGCGGGTGCCGAAGCGGTCGGTGACGACGCCGAAGAGCGCGCCCCAGAACTGCATTTTGAGCGGGTCATACACGTGACCGCCTTCCGACAGTTTTTCGAAGTAGCGGCGGCATTCTTCTTCGGTGGCGCAGGCCACCATCACGGCGAAGTTGTTGCCCGCGGTGAACGGCGGCGGGGTGAGGTCGGACGCCATCAGCACGAAGTGCTCGTTGTTGAGTTGGCCGTGCATGATGTAGGAGTAGCGCTCGGGCGGAAAGTGCTGCGCCATGGGCGAATTGCCTACTTCGAGAAGCTGCAGCTCGCCGCCGAAGCAATCCTTGTAAAAGGCCAGCGCCTCGCGGGCTTGTCCGTCGAAATTAATGTAGGGGATGGCGTGGGTATGCATTAGCGTCGTTTGATGATCCAAGGTACAGTGTACGGTCCAATGAGTCAAAAGTGGCGGGCAGGAGCTATGGGAAAAAAAGCAGGAAATTCTGGTGAAAAACCCATGGAAATGCCCTTCCGTCCAAGCGAACTTTGAACAGACCGCGTGAACGGTTCTATTAAAAACACCAAAACTTATTTTATGCAAAAGATCTTCCTTTTCGTCCTGCTCTCTATTGCGGGAATGGCCGGCTACGCGCAGGAGCCTGCCCGAACGGCCCCTGTAGCGCTTACCTGCGTGGAGACCACGATCGGCGGCTGCTTTCCCTTCGGACCTGTAAAGGCCTGTACGCCGATGATCTACCACATCAACGTTTGCTGCCAGATGCTGCTTGGCGCAACCATCCCGGCCTGTGTATCCACCTCCTGGGCCACCGTCAACCCCGACTACCGGATGCACGGAGAGGCGCCGCCCGAAACCACGGCTACAACGCTCGAAGCCGTGGTGCTGCGCTATGCCGCGGCAGAGGGAATAAAGGCGTCGGAAATCAGTACATTTACGATAACCGACTGCGCGCCATTCCAGGGTGCGGATGGCAAGTGGTACGTGATTGCTCCTAACACGTACAAGATCGACAAGACGGAGGCGGGATGGCGGCTCACGGGACTCAACTTTATTGCCCACGAAAAACAATAATATGCGCAACGCTCCCCTGGCACGCCGCATGGCCGCGGCCCTCGTAGACCTAATCATCCTTAATTTTCTGACCGCCCTCATCGGGCGAAGCTGGCTCGCCCCCGTGCCGGCTAACCCGGCGCAGCGAATCCGTTTGCCGTGGATATCTTTCGGCTACGAAAGCGGAACGTACCTGCTGGTGTCGGCCCTGCTGTTCCTGGCGTATTTCTTTCTCTTCGAAAGCGGCACCGCGATGGGGTCGCCCGGCAAAGCCCTGTTCGGCCTGCAATTGGGCAGCGGCGAGGTGGCCGGGCGTATCCCCGCGGGAAGGGCAGCGGCACGCATCGCAATTCGCTTCCTGTTGCTGGCAACGGGACCGCTGTTGTTGCTGTACCTGCTTTTCACCCGCCGTGGGCTCTTGCCCCACGACCGCTGGACGGGTGTGCGCGTGGTGCGGCGCGGCCCGGCGCGGGTGATGGCCAAATGGCCGGTAGCAACGCCGCGGCAACGCTAGCTGTCGTGGCTGCGGTAGTTGGTGCTTCCGCGGGTAGCCAATGCATCTGGCGCCACTCCGGGTGTACCTTTCAACAATGTATGTCTTTCTCCGTACGCTAATGGCATTGCTTTATATCGCGGCGGGGATCAACCACTTCTGGCACCCTGCGCCTTACCTCGCCATCTTGCCGCTGTGGCTTCCGGCGCACGAAGCGCTTGTTGCCCTGAGTGGCGTCGCGGAGATCGTGCTGGGCCTCGGCTTCTTGTTCCGGCCCACGCGGCGCCTTGCCGCCTGGGGCATCATCCTGCTGCTGATTGCCGTTTTCCCGGCCAACATCCAGATGGCGCTCAACTACTACCGCGCCGATCACCCGCGCCTCTGGGGCGCGTTGCTGCGGCTGCCAGTGCAGGCGTTGTTGATCTGGTGGGCATGGGTGTATACGAAGGAAAGAGCTCCGCGCACCTAGAGATGTCATTACACCGCGCCTCGCGAACTACAAACTCTCCTTCGACGGCGCTCAGGATGACAGCTGTCACGCTGAGCGCAATCGAAGCGTCAATACGCCCACTTCACCAACGTCGCGCCCCACGTGAACCCACCGCCGAACGCAGCCAGCACGATGTTGTCGCCTTTGTTGAGCTGGTTCTTCCATTCCCAGAGGCAAAGGGGGATGGTGGCCGCCGTGGTATTGCCGTACTTCTGGATGTTGAGCATCACCTTGGCGGGGTCGAGGCCGATGCGGGCCGCGGTGGCGTCGATGATGCGCTTGTTGGCCTGGTGCGGCACCAGCCATGCGATGTCGTCGCCGGTCATGCCGTTGCGCTCGAGGAGCTCGGCGCTCACGTCGGCCATGCCCTTCACGGCAAACTTGAATACAGTTTGTCCTTCCTGGTAGATGTAGTGTTCTTTATTGGCCACCGTTTCGGCGCTTGGAGGCTTCACCGAGCCACCTGCCTTCATGTGGAGGAACTCGCGGCCGGCGCCGTCCGACTTCAGGATGGAGTCGAGGATGCCGAAGCCGTCGTTGTTGGGCTCGAGCAGCACGCCCGCGGCGCCGTCGCCAAAAATGATGCAGGTCTGGCGGTCGCTATAGTCTACGATGGCGCTCATTTTATCGGCACCGATGATGATTACTTTCTTATAGCGGCGGCTCTCGATGAGTGCGGCACCGGTGGTGAGGGCGAAGAGGAAGCCCGAGCAGGCGGCCTCGAGGTCGAAGCCCCAGGCGTTTTTGCAGCCGGCCTTGTCGGCAACGATGTTGGCCGTGGCCGGAAACACCATGTCGGGCGTTACCGTGGCCACGATGATGCAGTCGATCTCGGCGGGGGAGATGCCGCGCTTTTCGCAGATCTGCCTGATCACCGGAACGCACATATCCGAAGTGCCGAGGCCGTCTCCTTTAAGGATGCGGCGCTCTTCGATACCTGTACGGCTGCGGATCCACTCGTCGTTGGTGTCCACCATCTTCTCCAGGTCGGCGTTTGTAAGCTTGGTTTCGGGAACAAACCCACCGACAGCGGTGATGGCTGCGTTGATTTTTTGGATCATAGGGGGTAAAGGTAAGGTAAGAAAAAAAGGTTTGGAACCGCGAAGAAAACAAGGAGCTAAGCTTTTCGCTAAGCGCTGTTGTGCTGCTCGCGAATCACCAGGTGTTGTTATCTTAGCTTCGCGTAACGACTTGTTTCCTTCTTTTCTTCGCGGTTACGACCCTTCGTCGCTTTCCCCCAGCCTTTCTCTTCTTTCCTCCTATATTCGCGGGTATGATCGCATTTCTCAAGGGCGACTTTGTGCGGAAAACCCCGGCGTCGGTATACGTGGAAGTGACAGGGGTAGGGTATGAAGTGCATATCAGCCTCCACACCTATTCGGCCATCCAGGAGCTGGAGAAGGGCGTGCTGTACACCCATCTTTTGGTGCGCGAAGACGCGCATATCCTGTACGGATTTGCCGGGGAAGGCGAGCGCGAGCTCTTTCGCCTGCTCCTGGGCGTGTCGGGCGTAGGCGCCTCCACGGCCCGCGTGATGCTTTCGTATCTCAAGCCCGAAGAACTGGGTCGCGCCATCGCCAACGGCGACGCAAGGCAGCTGGAGCGCGTGAAGGGAATCGGCCGCAAAACCGCCGAGCGCATCGTGCTCGAGCTTCGCGAAAAGCTGGTCAAAAACCCCGTGGAAACGGGCGCCGCCACCCAAAATATATCGCCCTGGAAAGGCAATAGTTTGGAGACCGATGCGTTAAATGCCCTGGTGGCCCTTGGCATCGCCCGCACTGCGGCCGATGCGGCCGTGCGCAAGGTCGTAGCCCAAAGCCCCGACCTGAGCGTGGAAGACGTCATCAAGAAAGCCCTCCAAAGCCTGTAAGAACCGACTGCATCACTGCCGAGAACCAATTGATTCACGCTAATTGACTGAGAGAACCACTTGAACCGTCGAAAAAACCTGTCCGCACGCTGGCTTTGCGTAGCCCTCCTGCTTGTCGTATGTACCGGTAGTGCATTTGCACGTACACCCGGCACCGGCTTTTGGCAGCAGCAGCCCACCGATTCCGTGCCCGGCAAAGACACCTCGCTCCGCTATCCCATCGCCGACCGCCGCGGGGACCCTTACAATTTCAACAACGGCCATCCTCTCGACCTGAAGGACACCGGCTACGTGAAGCGGACCGTTGAATACGATCCCAAAACGAAGCAATACTACGTGGTGGAAAAGATCGGCAACCGCTACTACCGCACGCCGATGACCTACTCCATGGAAGAGTTCCGCCGCCTGCAGGCACGCCGCGACGAGCAGGAATACTTCCGGCGCCGCGCCAACACGCTGTTCTCACTGAACAACCGCAAGGCCAGGCCCACTTTCGGCTTTTCGAAAGACTGGATGAACCGCATCACCGGCAACGGCAAGGTTTCGATCAACCCTTCGGGATACGTTGATATCGCCGCCGGCTACCAGGGCCAGAAGATCAACAACCCCACGCTGCCCGAACGCGCACGCCGCAACGGCGGCCTCGACTTCCAGATGAATGCGCAGATGCAGGTGGATGCCAACATCGGCGACAAGATCAAGCTGCCCATCAACTACAACACGCAGGCAAACTTCGATTTCGAAAACCAGCTCAAGCTCGATTACCAGGGCAAGAGCGACGAGATCCTCAAGGTGCTGCAGGCGGGTAACGTCAACTTTACCTCCAAAGGAACACTCATCCCGGGCGCCCAATCGCTGTTCGGTATCAAAACGCAGCTGCAGTTCGGAAAACTCTACGTGAGCACCGTGCTGGCAAACCAGCGCTCGCAGCGCCAGAGCGCCAACATGCAGGGCTCGGCGGCCACGGCTCCGTTCAACATCCGCGCCGACGAATACGAAGAGAACCGCCACTTCCTGATGGGGCAGTACTTCCGGCACAACTACAACACCGCGCTGGCCAACCTGCCCATTGTAAAGAGCAACGTTCAGATCACGCGCGTGGAAGTGTGGATCACCAACCGCACCGGCGCCACCACCAACACGCGCGACATCGTGGCGCTGATGGACCTCGGCGAGGTGACCCCCTTTGGCCTGCCTTCTACCGTGGGTCTTCCCAACAACACCAACGGCTCGTTGTATACGTTGCTGAACAATACGCCGAACGCGCGCAACTCCGCCACGGCAACGTCGGCGCTGGTGGGCCTCGGTCTTCAGCCCGTGCAGGATTTCGAAAAGACCTTCGCACGCAAGCTGCAGCCTACCGACTTCACCTTCAATACGCAGCTGGGTTACCTCTCGCTCAACCAGCCGCTGCTGCCCGACGAAGTGCTGGGCGTGGCATACGAATACACCTTCAACGGCAAGCGCTACCAGGTGGGTGAATTCTCGCAGGACATCCCCCCGGATTCTTCCGGCAACTCGCAGAAAGTGCTGTTCCTGAAAATGCTGAAGGCCACTTCGCAGCGCCCGGGTCTTCCCATCTGGCAACTGATGATGAAGAACGTGTATACCGTGGGTTATGGCGCACTGCAGCGTGAAGATTTCAAGCTCGACGTGGTATACGAACAGCCATCGCTGGGCGAAAAGCGCTACCTGCCGTTGAAAGACACCGTTGCCGGCATCACGCCCACTGTGCGCGATCCTTACATCGGTGTGCCAATGCTTCAGCTGTTGCGCCTCGACCGACTCAACAACCAGAACGACCCGCAGCCCAACGGCGTGTTCGACTATATCGAAGGCATAACTGTAGTATCCGCGCAGAGCCGCATTATCTTCCCTGTGCTCGAGCCGTTCGGCCGCGACCTGGAGTATGCTTTCAAGGATGGACCGCCCACCAACGTGGATTCGATCCGCCGGCACTACCTCTATTACCCGCTGTACGACACTATCAAAGCCATTGCGCAGACCTACGCCAACCTCAACCGCTATAAGCTGGTGGGGAAGTCGAAGCAGGCCAACAACGTAGACTACCAGCTTGGCTTCAACATCCCGCGCGGCTCTGTAACAGCCGTGGCCGGTGGCCGCGTGTTGCAGGAAGGCGTCGACTACGAGATCAACTACGACCTCGGTACGCTGCACGTTATCAACCCCGCCATCATCCAGAGCGGCATTCCCGTACAAATACAGTTCGAGAACAACGCCACCTTCGGGTTGCAGCAACGCAACTATATGGCGTTGCGCCTCGACTACCTCGCCAGCAAATACCTCACCGTTGGTGGTACCATGGTGCGGTTGAGCGAGCGGCCCTTCTTCACCAAGCAGCAGTATGGCGAAGACCCGATCCGCAACACGATGTATGGCGTCGACTTCGACTACCGCAAAGATGTGCCGCGCCTCTCGCGCCTGCTGGACAAGCTGCCTTTTTATAGTACAAAGGCTATGTCGAGCATTACGGCCTATGGTGAAGCGGCGATGCTGCAGCCGGGCCACGCTCCGCAGATCGGTAAGGGCAACGAAGGCGTTATTTACATCGACGACTTCGAAGGCACCCGCTCCGCCATCGACCTGCGCTTCCCGCTTTCGAGCTGGACGCTCGCTTCCACTCCGCAGGGCGCGAAGGACATCAACGGCAACCCCATCCTCACCGAAGGAAGCCTCTCCAACGACCTGCGCTACAACGACAACCGCGCGAAGCTGGCCTGGTACAACATCGAGCCGGTGCTGCAGGAAAAGAGCAATCCCAACAACCCGCTGCAGCGCAACCTCGAAGAACTTTCGAAGCCGCAGGTGCGCCAGGTGTTTCAGAACGAGATCTTCCCCAAGCGCACCCTCGACGTGGGCCAGGGCATCCTCACCACCTTCGACCTTTCTTATTATCCAAAGGAGAAGGGACCGTATAACTACAATGTGACGACGGGAGCCATAACCATCAATAATGGGCTGGCGCGGCCGAAGGAAGCCTGGGGCGGCATCATGCGCTCCATCGACCAGACGGACTTCGAGACCGGCAACATTGAGTTCATCGAATTCTGGATGCAGGATCCGTTCATCGGAAGGCCCGGCAACAACGGTGGCGACCTCTATTTCAACCTCGGCAACATTTCGGAAGACGTGCTGCGCGACGGCCGCCGACAATATGAGAACGGCCTGCCTTCACCGTCGCAGCCCGCCGTGCCGACCGACGAAACGGTGTGGGGCCGCGTGCCGCGCAACCCGCAACAGGTGACCAATGCCTTCTCCAACGACCCCGCCGACCGCCCCTTCCAGGACGTAGGTTTCGACGGCCTCCCCGACAGCGCGGAAGTGCGCAAGTTCACTCCCTACCTGCAGCAACTGCCGGCAGCAGGTGTGGGCGCTGCAGCCGTGCAGGCCGCGCAGGCAGACCCGTCGAACGACAACTTCCGTCACTACCGCGACCAGAGCTTTGCCGACAACACCGGCATCATGGAGCGCTATAAGAATATCAACAACCCACAGGGCAACTCGCCGGTGGCCAACAGTGCCGACCAGTTCTCCTCGGCCTTCACGCTCTACCCCGACCAGGAAGAACTGAACCGCGATAACACGCTCAACGAAAACGAGGCTTACTTCCAGTACCACGTGCGGCTCGAACCGAATATGCTCGTGGGTACGAACTATATCACCGACAAGCGTACCGTAGATGTACGGTTGGCCAGCGGCGCCACCCGTGCCGAATCGTGGTACCTGTTCCGAATTCCCATTCAAAGCTATTTCTACAAAACTCCGAACATCCCCGACTTCAAGTCGATCCGCTTTATCCGGATGTTCCTCCACGGCTTTGAAGACACGCTCACGGCGCGCTTCGGCAAGCTCGAACTCGTGCGCAACCAATGGCGCAAATTCACCAACGAGATCGACACCGTAGGCAACCTTTCGCAACCCCGTGTTTCTACAACTACCTCGGAAGTGCTTGCCGTGAACCTCGAAGAGAACGACCAGCGGTATCCGATCGTATACCGCACGCCCCCCGGCATCGAGCGCCAGCAGCAGCTTTCCAACAACAACGTGCAGTTGCTTCAAAACGAGCAGGCGCTCAGCTTGCGTGTGTGCGGCCTCCAGCCCAACGATGCACGCGGTGTTTTCAAAACGCTCAACATGGACCTGCGCCAGTACGGCAGCCTGTCGATGTTCATTCACGCCGAAAGCTCCACCTCGCCGGGCAGCGACATCAAGGACGGTGAAACGCAGGCGGTGATCCGTATCGGCTCCGACTTCGTGAGCAACTACTACGAGATCAAGATACCGCTGAAGGTGACGCCCTGGGGCACGAAAGACTCCGCCGGCATCTGGCCTTCCATCAACAGCCTCGACCTGAACCTCGATGACCTGGCGCGTGTGAAGATGGCGCGTAACCGCGCGAGCATTTCGCCGTCGCAATACTGGAGCACCGACTTCAACGGCAAGTCGTTTGCCATCATCGGCAACCCGAACCTCGGCGAGGTGCGCGGCATCCTGCTGGGTGTGCGCAACCGAAAAACCGAGCCGGTGTGCGCCGAAGTGTGGTTCAACGAACTCCGCCTGTCGCGCCTCGATGAGAAAGGCGCCTGGGCTGCGCTCGGCCGCGTGGATGTGCGCCTTGCCGACCTCGGCTCGCTGTCGATCGCAGGTTCCTATAAGACCAAAGGATTCGGTACGCTCGAGCAGCGTGTAAACGAACGCGCGCGCGAAGACTTCTACCAATACGACGTGGCCGCCAACCTCGATCTCGGAAAGCTGATACCGAAGAAGGCCGCCATCGAAATACCGGTATATGTTGGTGTGACGAAATCTGTAGCCACGCCGGAGTACGATCCTTACGACCTCGACATCAAACTGAAAGAGAAGCTGGCCGAGGCACCGCAGGACCAGCGTGATTCGATCCGCACCAATGCGGTGGATCAGACCACGATCAAAACGGTCAACTTTACCAACGTGCGCAAGCGCAAGACCAATGGCAAGCCTTCGCAACCCTGGGACATCTCCAACATCAACCTGAATTATTCCTACACCCACCAGGAACATTCCAACCCGATCATCGAGTCGGACGACATACGCCGCACCCGCGCTGCCGTTGGCTACAACTTTGCGCCGCAGCCGAAGTACGTGGAGCCGTTGAAAAACCTCGTGAAGTCGCGTTCGCCGTGGCTCGCGTTCATCCGCGATTTCAACTTCAACTACAAGCCGCAAGTAGGCTTCAAGGCCGATGTGTTCCGCCAGTTTGGAGCGCTGCGTCCGCGCAATGTGGGTGGTGATGACTACAAGATTCCGGAGACCTACGACAAGCGCTTTACGTTCGACCGCTACTACACGCTGCGTTGGGACCTGACGCGTTCGCTGCTGCTGGACTTCAGCTCGGTGAACAATGCGATCGTGGACGAGCCTTATGGTCGTTTGAACCAGGAGCAGAAGGACACGGTTGCACAAAACTTCTGGAAGGGCGGGCGTACGACGCACTACTCGCAAACCGGAACGATGACATATAACCTTCCCACGTCGAAGTTCCCCATCCTCGACTGGACGCAGGCGACCGTGTCGTACACCGCACGCTACGAGTGGATCGGCAATTCACTCCTCGCCCGCACCAATGGCGTTAACCTCGGTAACAAATTGCTCAACGGGCAAACGAAGAACGTGAACACCACGTTCAACTTCGACCAGCTGTATAATAAGGTGAAGTTCCTGCGCACGATGTATGCATCGCAAGGCCAGCCACGCCAGCGGCCCAACCCTGCGGCCGGCGGCAAAGGTGGCGGCAAGGATTCGGTGCGCCAGGCCCCGCAGCCACGCGTGCAGCAGCCCGGCTCTATTGCGCCCGTACCGCGCTTCCTCCTGGGGCTTGCAACTGCGCTCAAGCGGGTAGGTGTGCAGTATACTGCCGATGCGGGAACGCTGCTGCCGGGCTACCTCGACAGCGCGCGCAACCTCGGTATGAACTTCCGCAGCAATGCGCCGGGTTGGAAATACATCCTCGGCTACCAGCCCGATACCAGCGACATCAACATTCTCGGCAACCGCGGCCTCCTCACGCGCGACTCGCTGTTCAACGAACTCATTCAGCAACGCTATAGCGAGAAGCTGTCGATCACCGCCCAATTCCAGCCCTTCCGCGACTTCATCGTTGACGTGAACTGGGACAAGACCTTCGAGAAGAATTATTCGGAACTCTATAAAGACACAACGGGCAACGCCGGCCTCGCACGCTTCAGTCCGTATGCAGCAGGCTCGTTCAGCATCTCGTTCATTTCTTATCGCACGCTCTTCGGAAAATTCGATCCCAACCAGGTGTCGGAAACCTTCCGCACGTTTGAGGCCAACCGACTCATTCTATCGCAGCGACTCGGCACCGAAAACCCGTATGCCAATCCGAACAACCTTACTTCGGACGGCTACGTGAAAGGGTATGGTCGTTATGCGCAGGATGTGATCATCCCGGCGTTCATTGCCGCCTACACCGGCAAGGATCCGATGAAGGTGTCGACGATCAAGAACAGCAACGCCAACCTGCGGTCCAACCCGTTCTCGGGCTTCATACCGAAGCCGAACTGGAGCGTGACCTACAGCGGCCTTTCGCGCATCCCGGGGCTGGATAAGATCTTCACCAACGTAACGCTGCGCCACGGCTACCACAGCACGCTGGGCATGAATCAGTTCAACACCTCGCTGCTCTTCCTCGATCCGCTGCGCGTGGGCTACCCACAGTTCATCGACAACAGCGCGGGCCGCGATGCGTACGTGCCCTATTTCCTCGTGCCCAACGTCACCATCGACGAACGCTTCGACCCGCTGCTGGAAGTGGACATGACCTTCTCCAACCAGTTGTCTACCCGCGTAGAATTCAAGAAGAGCCGCACGCTGTCGCTCAGCCTGGCCGATTACCAGCTGGCCGAGAACCGCTCTACGGAATACACCATCGGCGTCAACTGGCGCCGCCGTGGCGTGCCCCTGCTCCGCAACCTGACCCTGTTCAAAAAGAAGCTGGATAGCGACGTGACCTTCCGCTTCGACTTCAGCCTCCGCGACGATGCCACCGCCAACTCGCGCCTCGACCAGAACACGGCCTACCCCGCCGCAGGACAGAAAGTAGTGCGCATTTCGCCCACCATCGACTACGTGCTCAACAACCGCATCAACATCAAACTGTATTTCGAAAACAACAAGATCATTCCCAAACTGGCCACCACAGCGCCGATGAGCACTACCCGCGGCGGTGTGCAGGTTCGGATTTCGCTGGCTCCGTAGGACAGTTTCCAGTTTTCAGTTTGGAGTTTTGGAACGAAAGAAGGCACTACATCGCAGTGCCTTCTTTCGTTTTATCGTTGGTCATCTTATTCGCCACGCATCGCGCAACTGGAAACTGGAAACTGAAAACTACTCAGTTCTTCCCCGTCAGAAACTGGTCGTAATGGTTCTTCTTCTTTTTGGTGCTGTCGCCGGCGGGGATGCTGTCGGTGGCAGGGGCAGCTGGAGCGGTTGAAACGGAAGGAGCGGTTCCATAGCGTTTTGCCTGCTCTTCGAGCTCCAGCTGGCTATGCGTGCGGCGGAAGAGCATCACGTAGCCGGTGAGGTCTTTTTTCTTTTGCTTGTTCACCTGCAGCACGCGCATCAGGTGGTATTCATCCTGGCGTGCCGTGTACGGATAAGCGATGATGTTGCCGTCGATGTCGCCCCACATGTGCTTCTTGTAAAACACCTGCTTTTCCGACCAGTCGAACATGCGCACTTCGTAAAGGCGCGAGCTCATTTCGCCGATGAAGACGAACTGGTAGATGGTGCCGGCTTTAAGCGGCACGATAACCGGGAATTCGAACTGGCTTTCCATCGGCACGGCGTTTTCCTTTACGAGAATGAAGCCGTTGCTCATGTAGAGCTTCCGGAGGCTGTCGGCCTGCCGCGCGATGGTGGGGTCCAGGTTTTCCTGGGAACGATTCGCGTCCTGCGCACCCGCACGCGAAATCAGCAGCACGGTCAGCAGGGAGAGGGCAAAGGTTTTCATTGCTTTTTGTTGGACGATTGGTTAAGTGATCTACATAAAAATAGAACTCCTGGCCGGCCATTGGCCCACCTTTTCGGTGAAAGCACGTCCACGGCGTTTGTTTTAACAAAAAAGCCGTTTGAATTGCTCTGCAGTAAAGACGTGGCTCAGCCCTTATTGGATGGCTGTTTGTGAAAATAAATGGCATCCGCCTGTGCCGTGCAGGTGAGCACCAGATCGTTGATGCACACATGGGGCGGCAGCGTGGTAGTGTAATAGATGACCGAAGCGACATCCTCTGCGGAAAGTGGCTGGAAGCCGTCATAGATACTCTCTGCCGTAGCGGCGTTGCCTTTGAAGCGTACGAGCGAGAATTCGGTTTCAGCGGCGCCGGGATGGATGGCGGTCACCTTGATGCCGTTGCTGAGAAGGTCGATGCGCATCGACTGGCTGAGCGCATCTACGGCAAACTTGGAAGCGCAATACACGTTTCCGCGCTCATATACTTCCTTCCCGGCCACGGAGCCAAGGTTGATGATATGGCCGCTTTTCTGCGCCAGCATCAGCGGCAACACGGCGCGCGCCACGTAAAGCAGTCCTTTGACGTTCGTGTCGAGCATCACGTCCCAGTCGTCGAGGTCGGCATCCTGGAATTTGTCGCGCCCCAGCGCTAACCCGGCGTTGTTGATGAGCACGTCGATGCCTTGCCATCCGGCCGGAAGCGCTGCTACGCCAGCCGCCACCGCCGCCCGATCGCGCACGTCGAAGGGGAGAAGAAAGCACTCGGTTCCGAAGCGTTCCTTCAGGCTGGCCGCCGCGCTTTCGAGGCGCTCCCGGCGGCGCCCGTTTAAAATAAGCCTGTAATTGTTGCGTGCAAATATTTCGGCGCATGCCGCCCCGAACCCCGAGGTTGCGCCGGTAATGAAGACCGTTTTCGTCATGGAGCGAAACTAGAAGAATAACGAATATCGAATAAGGACTATCGAATAACGAAGAGCGGACAAACCTTGGCAACCGGGCAGGTCGATTTTTGAATCAGGACCAGGCTACTTCTACATTCCTTGTTCGCTGTTCGTTATTCATTATTCTCCTACCGTATCAGAGTAACGGTGCCTTTCCCAAAATACGGCTTCCCGGTAAAGTCAATCGCCTTCACGAGCCACACAAACACATTGGTGCCCTGGTCTTTGCCATTGATCCGGCCATCCCACCCTTGCCCGTTGACGCTTGTTTCAAACACCTTTTCCCCCCAGCGGTTGTATACACGGAAGTATTCGATCTCGCGCATGCCGACGGCGATCGGCTTCACCACATCGTTGCGGCCATCACCGTTGGGCGTAAAGGCCGTGGGCACGAAGATGGAGGGCTCCGTGCGGAACACGCGCACCGTCATACGTGCCGAGTCCACGCAGTTGAGCGAGTCGTACACGCGCACGAGGTAATGGATGTATTCGGGGTTCACGTTGAAGAAGCCGATCGGATCCGAAGTGTCGGCTCGATTGAGGCCGGTGGAAGGCGTCCATTGATAACGGATGCCGCCGGTCGCGTGTAGTTGCACCGGTTGCCCGGCCACCACCATCGTATCGTTGCCTGCGTTGGCGAAGATGCGCGGCATTACGCGCACTACCACGGTGTCGTAAGCGGGCTTCGGACAACCGCTCAGCGAGTCGAGGGTTTTGAGCACGTATTGCGTTGTTGCCGGCGGTCGTGCGATGGGCGTGAGGGTGTTGGCGTTGGTGAGCCAGGTGCCGGGTATCCATTCAAACACGAGCCCGTTGGTGACGCCTTGCAGCTGCACCGACGCGCGGAAGCAGATGAGCGTATCGTTGCTCACCTGCACAAACGGGTAGGGCACCGTGCGCACCGTCATTTGGTCGGTAGTGGTGCAGTGGCCGATGCGCGCGGTGAGGGAATACACGTTGGTGGCCAGCGAAGGCTTCACCATCGGCCGCAGCAGCGTCGGATCGTTCATCTCCGCACCCGGGCTCCATAAATACCGCAGGCCATCGGTGGTTGCGCCCAGCCGCACAGAATCGGTGAGGCAGATGGTGGTGTCGGGGTTCATCTGGAGCGTTACAAAATTCACCACGCGCACGCGTATCGAGTCGCGGTTGATGCAACCGTTGTCGTTGAGCTGCGCGGTGTACCAGGTGGTGGTGGCAGGCCACACGAGCGGGTTGGCCGTGTTGGCGTTGAGCATCTGGCTGTTCGGCGTCCAGCTGAATGTGCCCGTGCCCACTGCAGATAGTTGCAGCGTGTCGCCATTGCAGATGAGCGTGTCGCGGAAAGGCAGGCTGATCGGCGGTTTATCGAGTATGGTCACGGTGCGTAAGGGAACGGTATCGCGGCAGCCTTTGTCGGTGCCTACGATCAGTTGCACCTGGTATGCAGTAGGTGTTGGATAGGTGTAAAGCGGGTTGCGCAGGCGCGACGTATCAGAGGTAGTGGCCGGATCGCCAAAGTCCCAGCGCCAGAAGTTCACCACGCCGTAGGTGGTTACCGTTGTATCAATGAATTGCGTGGGCTTGGTAGCGCAGATGCCCTGCCAACGGAAGCCGGGGAAGAAGCCCGGGTACACGCGCACGGTAGACGTAGTGCTATCCGCACATCGATCTCCGCGGTTCACAACGAGCTTCACCACGTAGAGGCCCGTGTCGGGGTAGCTATACAACGCATTGGCGAGGTTCGACGTATCGTTGGTGAGACCGGGCACACCAAAGTCCCAGAAGTTGGAGCGCACGCCATCGGGTGTGTTGTTGAAGAAGAGTACGTTGAAGTCTTTGCAGTTCACGTATTGCGGCGAAAGCGACGCGCGCACGGTGGAGCAATCTTCCACTTTCACGTGCAGCTCTTTCCTGTTGATGGCCACCAGTCGTCCTTCTTTCCATTCGCTCACGCACACCGTCACCACGTATTCGCCTACTTCCGGCGCTACGCCGCTGATGAGGCCGGTGGCAGCGTTGATGGTGACGCGCGGCCCCAGCGGAATGGTGCCACCAAATCCGGTTTGATAGGCAATGGTGATGTACGGCGGCGGCTCGGCCACGGCAGGAGCGGGATTGGCCTGTGAAGCGCCTTCCCAGGCATCGCAAAAAGAATAGCTAAGGCTGTCGCTGTTGGGGTCGCTGGCCTGGAAGGAATATTCGAAGTAGCTGTTGCGGCAGATGATCGCCGTGTCGTTCACCTGGAAATTCGTGCTGCTGTTCTTCGGCGCATCTACCCCGTTTACTGTGCCGGGTATCACCACCGAGTAGGTGTTGCCGATGGTAGAGGAGTTTCCGAATATGTTGGCGATGTTGATGATGCGGCAACAACGCTGGTAACCCACGGTATAGCCATTGAGGTTGGTGCTGAGCGCAATGTCGTCGAGCTCGTAGATCACCACGAAGTAGAAGACGCCTGTGGGTGAGTTGGTGATGCAGTCTTCGGCCCGCGTCTTACGAAGGAAGTATTGGTTGGTCTTCGGCGCATCCCCGGTGAACACCACCCCGCCATTGTCGTTGTTGAAAATGGTCCAGGGAATGCTTGGCGTGAGCTGGCCGTTGTTGCCTACGGACGAACTGTCCATATACACCGTAAGGCGCACGCGGTAGTGGTTGACGCCTCCTGAAGTGTTCTTGTATTCGTAGGTAAAGAAACCTCCCTTCAGGTGCGTGGCAAAGGCCGGCACCAGCAGGAATAAGGTGAATATGAGTAAGACGGTTTTTTTCATTTGGCCGCAGTCCGTTGGTATAGAAAACGCACGTAAGAGCGGAGGAAGTTGTTCGCTAGCTCCGGGTGTTCGCACATTCCCATATGACCGGTATCTTCCAGGAGCTCCACCTGGCAAACCCGGGGCAGATGACTTTGCGCAAGCCCGTCCGTTAAAGATACAGCAATGTCTTCCCTGCCAAGAATCAGCAGCACGGGTTTTTGGACATCTTTTAACACGCGCGTTCGGTCGGGCCGCGCCATCATCGCTTCGTAATAACCTATTAACGTGTTGTCGGCGGTTTCCGTTGCTTGCGCAAGGTGTTTTTCAACGAGTTGAGGCCGGTCGGAAGCGGATTTCTTCGCATACAATCCCGGGATGCTGGTTTTGAGAAAGGCCGCACCGCCGTTGTTGCGGATGAAATCGATTCCCTTGCGGCGGGTTTCCAGTTTGGCCGGCGTGTCGGCATAAGCGCTCGAATGAAACAGGCAAAGGCCCATCAGCCGTTCGGGCCACTTTTCGGCAAAGGCCAGGGCGATGTATCCACCCATGCTGTGGCCCACCAGCACAAACCGGTCGATGCCTAATGCGTCCACCAGCTCTTTGACACGGGCGGCCATCGATTCCATCGAATAGTGTGGGAGCGGAGCCGACGCGCCGCTGCCCGGAAGATCGGGGATGACGAGCCGCATTTCGCCCGCGAGCGCTTCCTGGTTTTCCCAGATGCGGCTGTCCTCGCCAAAGCCATGGAGCAGCAGCACGGGCGTGCCCGATCCGAGGCTTCGGAATGAGAGGGAGTCAGGCGGCAGGGTTCTCGGGGGCATTGTAGTGCGGTTTCAGAATGATGAGCCATGCACGAAGCAGCAATAGTAGGACCACGGGCAGGAACCCGATGTTTAACTGCTGCGGCAGAAATACCCAGCCAGGCAGGAGCGCGCCATTGATGAAGATGGTGGCGAGGAGGTACCAGTGCACCCAGCGCCGGTCGCGGCGAAGAAAGGGAGCGGCCACGAGGTGCGTAGGCAGCGCCCACAGTAGGTTCCAGTTGTCGGCGCAGTCGCGGTGGTCGGTGCCGAACCACATGAAGAGCAGCACCACGCCTACAATGCCCGTAACCGCGAAGAGCACGAAATCGAATACGCGCATGAACCCGCGTATGGCGCGCAGCGGAACGAACGACAGGATGGCGATGATCGCCAGCAGGGTGCCAAAGGCCAGGAGGGGTGTGATGGGTGCGCTGCTTTCGAGCGGCGGCATTTGCAGCACGCTGGCTACAGGGCCCACCACCGGTTGGCCGGAGGCAGTGGCACCCGCGATGCCCTGCAACAGTTTTTCCGGTAAGAACTGCGCCTCGCGGTTGTTTGTTTTGCGGTCGATGCGCGCACCGAGCAGGAGGTCGATA
This sequence comes from Chitinophagaceae bacterium, assembly GCA_004173235.1. Lineage (GTDB taxonomy): Bacteria > Bacteroidota > Bacteroidia > Chitinophagales > Chitinophagaceae > Flavisolibacter. The sequence goes on from SEAC01000037.1 coordinate 79,090, forward strand.
CCGAGCTTGCTCCAGGGCTGGTGGCCGCGGTCGAGGTATTCGTGTATGAGCTTGCGGAAACTGGGCGCCTGCGCCCGGTTAGCGGGAATGACCCCGGCGGTGGCCACCTGGCCGGGTGCGTGGCGGTAGATCATTTCGGCAGCGCGGGTGGTGCAGTTGTCAAAAAGAAAGTCGTAGCGGTATGCGCGGTTTTCGGGTAAGGCATTGATGCGCAGCCCCTGCAGCAGCTGTTGCTTGTGCGCGCAATCGAGCAGCACTTCCTGCTCCACCACGCTCCGTCCTTCCATTTGGTACGCGTATACGAAGTCGGGGAATGACTCGATCTCGAGGTAATAAGGCAGCTTGCCGCGGATGAATTTCAAGTAGAAATCCGGACCGTCGCCGAAGGGGAAAGTACCGTAGTTATACACCTCGTCCACTCCCTGCGTGGAGTTCTGCACGCGGATGGCGGTATGGCCGAAAATGGAATACAGCTCCGACCCCGGGCTGCAGGTAAGCAGCGTAATGCGAACAGGGCAGGCTTCCTGCGCCGATGGGCGCAGGTGGGCGGCCAGGAGAAAGACGAGAAAAAACAGGGCTTTGCGCACTCAGGTAGCTTTGGCGGCAAGATAGCGAAAAGCACGACCGGCAACGATCCGTCAGCCTTTGCCTGCGGCCGTCTTTTTGGCGGAAAGGAGTTTGAAGGAGCTCGCCTTGAAGCGCCCGTTCACCACCTGTCCGGATACGCGCGCCTGTCGGATGGAGTTGCAAAAGCCGTCGCTCGCATGCGCATCACCGTAATCATCGATGCTGGTGCCGTCTACGAGGTAGGCCTTCCCGTTGAAGCGAACGGCCAGCGCGCAATCATCGCCACCCATTCCAAACTTGCACTTGCCGCACGAAGCTTCCACCACGCGGGTTTGCGCAGTTGCATCGGTGGTCTTCGTTTTTTGCTGTGCGAAGGCAGGTGCGCTGCAAAGGAGCGCGAGGGCGAGAACGAGGTGGCGGCTCATGGTGTGTGAATTAAGCCAAAATTACTTTTTCCTGCGGGATGCCTTCGCTTCTTTATTGAAGTCGAGGCAGGTTTGTATCCAGTGGTGCAGTATCGACGGGGTGCGGATGGCTTCGGGCTCCACGTAGCAATAGCCGTTCATTTCCTTTCCCTTCATCACCATCGGGCGGAAGCCGGGCCGCTCGGCAACTTCCTCGTGCCGCTTCGGGTCAAACCGGCACATGAGGCGGTCGTGGCTGATGTTGACGCACATCTTGCCATTCACCAAAAACGCAAGTCCGGAGAACATCTTCTTCTCTTCGATCTCCAGGCCGGGCACCGCGGCGAGGTAGGACCGCACGCGGTCGACGAGTTGTGTGTCGAACGCCATGGTTCAAATTAAAAGGAATCTCTCAAATCAATAATCTCAAATCAGCACTCTGATATCAGAAATCCGACATCAGTGATCAGACATCAGACATCAGACATGCGTTCCTCACTTCCTGCTATAATTCGGCGCCTCCCTCGTGATCTCCACATCGTGCGCATGGCTTTCGCGCATGCCCGCATTGGTGATCTTCACAAACGTAGCACCTTGCAAGGCCTTGATGTCGGCGGCGCCGCAATAACCCATGCCTGCACGCAGTCCGCCTACGTACTGGTACACAATTTCCTTCAACGATCCTTTATAGGCCACGCGTCCTTCAATTCCTTCCGGAACGAACTTCTTCACGTCGGCCTCGGGGTCCTGGAAGTAGCGGTCGGAAGAACCTACCGACATGGCGCCGAGCGAGCCCATGCCGCGGTATTCCTTGAACTTGCGGCCTTCGTAAATGATGGTGTCGCCGGGGCTTTCTTCGGTGCCGGCAAAGATGGATCCCATCATCACGCAATCGGCACCGGCAGCGAGCGCCTTTACCATATCGCCCGTGTAGCGGATGCCGCCGTCGGCGATCACCGGGATGTTGCGGTCTTTCAATGCGGCATGTGCCTGCATGATGGCGGTGAGCTGCGGCACACCGGCACCGGCAACGATCCGTGTGGTGCAGATGGAGCCCGGGCCGATCCCCACTTTCACCGCATCGGCACCAGCATCGGCAAGCGCCTGCGCACCTTCGGTGGTAGCGATGTTGCCCGCAATGACGGGCAGGTGCGGAAAAGCTCCTTTTACTTTTTTGAGCGAATCGATGATCCCTTTTGAATGTCCATGTGCGGAATCGAGAACCACCACGTCTACACCCACTGCCTGCAGCGCTGCAACGCGCTCGAGCAGGTCTTGCGTCACGCCAACGGCGGCGCCAACAAGGAGGCGGCCAAGGCTGTCTTTTGCAGAATTAGGATAAGACGTTACCTGCAAAATGTCGCGATAGGTGATGAGCCCGATGAGGCGGCCGTCTTTGTCTACCACAGGCAGCTTTTCCACCTTGGTCTGTCGGAGGATGGCTTCCGCTTTTTTGAGGTCCGTGCCTTCGGGAGCGGTCACGAGGTTTTCCTTCGTCATCACCTCCGTTACGGGCTGCTTGTCGTCTTCCTGGAAGCGCAGGTCGCGGTTAGTGAGAATGCCGGCCAGCTTCCCGTTGCCGGCAACTACGGGGATGCCGCCGAAGCCGTATTCGCGCATGATGCGTTTTGCATCGCCGATGGTGGCGGAAGTAGGCAACGTTACCGGATCCACAATCATCGCGCTTTCACTGCGCTTGACGCGCCGCACCTGGTCGGCCTGCTGCTCGATGCCCATGTTTTTGTGCAGGATGCCCATGCCGCCCTCGCGTGCGAGCGCGATGGCCAGCTTTGCTTCGGTCACCGTATCCATGGCCGCCGACAGCATCGGCACGTTTAGTGTGATGTCGCGGGTGAGGCGCGTGCGGATGTCTACGGAGCGGGGAAGAATTTCGGAATATCCGGGAACCAGCAGAACATCGTCGAAGGTGAGTCCCTCAATAAAGGTGCGGGGTGTTGTTGCCATGTGCAAAATTAGGGGCGGCCCCGGCAATGGAGCATGAAGGAATTGTAAACGGCTGTGGATAACCGCGCTGCGGCTCTGCCGGCGCGCATCAGGCCAGCTTGTACTGCTTTCCGGGAAGGCTGCGCACGGCGCCTTTCAGTTCCAGCTCAAGCAGCAGTGCAGCCACTTCGCTCGTGCGGAGGCCGCTGCGCAGGTTGAGCTCGTCGATGTGAATGGATTGATCGTCGGAAAGCAGCGCCAGAAGCTGCTGTTCGGGCTCGCTCAGGTCGGTGAACAGCGATTTTTGCTGCACAGCCGGAGTCGCGACTGTGCGCTCATTCCAGCCCATCGCTTCCACGAACTCTTCGGCACTGGTGAGCAGCTGAGCCTTGTTGGTGCGTATGAGGAGGTTACATCCGCCGGCCTGCTTGTCGCCCACGCGTCCGGGCACGGCAAACACATCGCGGTTGTAGCCATCGGCAACGCGGGCGGTGATCATGCTGCCGCCTTTTTCTGCCGTCTCCACTACAACCACACAGTCTGAAAGACCGGCCACGATGCGGTTGCGCAGCGGGAAATTGTGCTTGTCGGGATCGGTGCCGCTCAGGAACTCGGTGAGCAACCCGCCGCCTGCGCGTACCATGTTACGCGCCATCGCCGTATGCTCCTGCGGATACACGCGCGCAAGGCCGTGGCCAACGACGCCGATGGTGGGGATGTTGTGTTTGAGCGCTGCCTTGTGCGCGGCCGCATCGATGCCAAAGGCAAGGCCGCTCACGATGGTCACGCCCAATGGCGCGAGGGCTTCCACGAAGGTTTCGGTCCAACGGCGGCCATAGTCTGTTGGATGGCGCGTGCCCACCACTGCCACGAGGCGCTGGGCGTTGAGGTCGATGTCGCCTTTGCCAAAGAGCAGCACAGGAGGATCGTAGCATTGCAGCAGCCGCTTCGGGTAGGAGGGGTCGGTAAGAAAGTAGGTGTTGACGGAATAGCGCTCAATGAAGTGGAGCTCTTTTTCGAGCGCTGCAAAATCCGAAAACCCACGCAGCGCGCGCGCCCGCACGGTGCCGATGCCTTCGAGCTTTTCCAGCTCCGACATCTTCGCGCCAAACACGGCCGAGGCGCTGCCGTAGTGCTGCAACAGGATCCGTGCATGCACATCGCCGATTTGCGGCACCTGCGTCAGTGCGATCTGGTAGAGTAATTCGGGATAAGCCACGGTTCAAAGTTGCAACCACCGCGCCGCATCCGCATGGGAAAAACAACAGGATTTGAGGGGAAAATAAACGCACCGGCCCCGGAGTTTCTGTCCGCATTTCGTCAGACCTGGCCCATCTCTCCAAAACCCTCCAAACCCCTCCAAAACCTTCCGGAACCTTCCCGAACCTTCCCGAACCTTCCGGAACCCTCCCTACTTCCCTATTATCTTCAACTCCGTCCTCCTGTTCTGCGCCCTTCCCTCTTCATTCTTATTGTCGGCAATTGGCAGCGTGGCGCCAAAGCCTTTTGCTTCGAGGCGTGCTGCGGCGATGCCTTTTTCCACGAGGTATTGCACCACGGCCTTCGCGCGGTTGTCGGAAAGCTTCTGGTTGTCGGTAGCGCTACCCACATTGTCGGTATGACCCTGAAGCTGTATGCGCACCGTAGGGTTGTCGCGCAGAAACTGCACCATCCGGTCCAGTTCTACCTGCGACTCGGGCTTCAGTTCGAACTTGTTCGTTTCGAAAAAGATGTTCCGTAGAACTACGGATGCGTTCACTTCGATGGGTTGCAGCGGGATGTCTTTGCGATAAGTGGAGTCGGGCGTTTTCGCGCTCAGGAAATAGTGGTCGGAATAGAACAGGTAGCCGCGCCGTGCCACGTTGAACACATAGTCGCGGCCAACGGGAAGCGTAACAAGATAGTTCCCCGTTTCGTCGGTCTGCACGCGCGACAATTCCTGCCTTGTGGCAAGGTCGATGAGTGCAAGCGAGGACGGAAGACCGGTTTTCGTTTTCGCATCAAACACTTTTCCACGCACCCACAACGTGCGCACGGGCCGCATCGAAGGACGCATTTCGAAGCTGTAGATATCCATGCTTCCCTGGCCACCGGCCCTGTCGGATGCATAGTAAGTGGTTACCCCATCGGATGCGATAAAGAGCGCGCTTTCTTCGTCTACCGTGTTGATTGGATAGCCCAGGTTCTCAGGCTTGCCCCACTTGCCGTCGGCGCCTTTACGCACCACGTACAGATCCTGGTTTCCGTAGCCCGGTTGTCCATTGGATGCGAAGTAGAGCGTTTGGTTGTCGGCATGAATGAACGGCGTCAGCTCGTCGCCGGGCGTGTTGATATTGGCACCCAGGTTTTCAGGATCGCCCCACCGTCCGTTGGGAAGTTGATGCACCACATAGATGTCGGCACCACCCGCACCGCCGGGGCGTCGGCTCACATAATAGAGGTCTTTTTTATCGGGCGAAAGGCAAGGCTGCGTTTCCCACTGGTCGCTGTTCACTACGCTCCCGAGGTTCACCGGTTCGCTCCAGCCTTCGCGCTGGCGGTAGGAGATATACAGGTCGCAACTGCCCATGCCATCCGGGCGATAGCAGCCGGTGAAGATGAGCCAGTTGCCATCCTGCGAAACGTTTTGCGCGCCTTCATTCATGGGCGTGTTGATGCTGCCGTTGAGGTGATAAGCCGTGCCCCATTTGCCGCCCGAAGCATCGGGCTCACGGTGGCTCAGGAAGAAGTCTTCATTGCGACCACCGAGGCGGCGCGTAAAGATCATATCGTTGCCATCGATCGTAAGTGATGGGAAGTATTCCGCTTCGGCGGTGTTGATGCCGGCACCGAGGTTGCGGGGGTTGAAAACGTAATTATCAGGATGCGCTTTTTGCCAGTCTACTGCAAACTGGAAACTGCGGCGGCGATAGTCGGCGGCTTTGCGCGTGTTGTTCCCAATGTTCGTCTTTGCAAGCAGCGCAGTCACCACGTCGAGCGCCTTCTGAAATTGTCCATCGCCTGCAAGCGCAATGGCGTAGGGCAACCTGATCTCCGTAAGATAGTTGCTATCGATCGCAAAGGCTTTTTCGTAGTTGGTGATACTTTGCTTTCGGTCTTTCAGCTGGCTGTATACGCCTGCGAGCGAAACGTATGCTTCGAGGTAACCCGGCTCGCGCCGCACAGCGTCGAGCAGGTACTCGCGGGCCTTGTTCATGTCGTCGTGATCCACCGCGGTGAGCGCGTTCTCATAGGCTTCCTGCGCTTTGCTGCTGATTCGCTCCGGGTCGTATTGAGCCTTGCCTACGGCAGCAAGGCATAGGCACAGGCCGGCAAGCAAAAAGGGCCGCATCAATTTCATCTGATGAAAGTAGGCAGAGAAAGAACGCAGATCTGTTAAGATCCTTATGATTTATGAAGATTCACAGGGCAGATGAGCCCATCCGCGACGATCTTAACAATCATTGTCCTTGCTCTTTCGCTCAACGCGCCTGGGCGCATCATGGCACATTGATGTACTTATGGATCTGCAGCGACAACTGCCACTGCGGGTGCGCTTTTACGTAGTCGATGATCGGCGGCGTCATTTGTGCGGCCTTGTCCCATTCAGGTTGCAGGTAGAGGCGGCAGTCGGGCTTCACGAGGGCGGCCCATTGTTCGGCCCAGGCGAAATCGGATTTATGAAACACCACCACCTTCAGCTCGTCGGCATGTGCCACTACTTCAGGCAAAGGCTGTTTGAATTTTTTCGGCGACAGTGTGATCCAGTCCCACTGCCCGCTGAGCGGCGATGAGCCGGATGTTTCCATGTGCGTGCGCAGCCCGGCCGCCCGGAGCGCCGTCGTCAGTTCGTCGAGGTTGTGCAGTAGCGGCTCGCCGCCGGTGATCACCACGATGGGCGCGGCCGTTGCACGCACCATGGCCACCATTTCAATAATGGTTTTGTGCGGGTGTGCCGATGCGTCCCAGCTCTCTTTCACATCGCACCACACGCAGCCCACATCGCAGCCGCCGAGGCGTATGAAGTAGGCCGCCTTCCCCTGGTATAATCCTTCGCCCTGCAGTGTATAGAAATGTTCCATCACCGGCAGGGAGGCCGCTCTGGATTGAAGGGGTTCGTCGGTGATGGGGATGGACATGAGATCGAAAAGTTTACAGTTTATAGTTTTTAGTTGATGGTAACCGGCGCAAGCCAACTGTACACTTCAAACTGAATACTAAAAACTTGCTTGTTAATCGTAATGCTTCAACGCGCACGCGTGAAACGTATTTTTTAAAAGCGCTGCGATGGTCATCGGGCCCACGCCGCCGGGCACGGGCGTGAGGAAGCCGGCTTTGGTGGCAACGTCGTCGAAGTTCACGTCGCCGCTGATGCGATAGCCGCGTTTGCGCCCGGGGTCGTCCACGCGGGTGATGCCCACGTCGATCACTACGGCGCCCTCCTTCACCATGTCGGCGGTGACAAAGCCCGGGCGGCCAAGCGCCGCGATGATGATGTCGGCCGACAGGCAGATCTCTTTCAGGTTTTTCGTTTGCGAATGGCAGATGGTCACCGTGGCATTGCCCTGCGGGCCCGCCGCACTCAGCAGGATGCTCATCGGCCGGCCAACGATGTTGCTGCGCCCGATCACCACGGCGTGCCTGCCCGACGTTTCGATCTTGTAGTGGGCCAGCATCAGCTGGATGCCATAAGGCGTTGCCGGAATGAACGTCGGTTGTCCCAGCACGAGCCGTCCCACCGTCACCGGGTGAAAGCCATCCACGTCTTTGGAGGGGTCGATGGCATTGATGATCTCTTCGGAGGAAATGTGCGCAGGAAGCGGCAGCTGCACCAGGATTCCGTCTACATCGGGGTCGGTATTGAGCTCGCGGATGGTTTCAAGGAGACGGAAAGCGCTGATGGTGGATTCGAAGCGGATCAGCGTTGATTTGAATCCCACTTCTTCACAGGCCTTCACCTTGGCGGCCACGTAGGTTTCGCTGGCGCCGTTGTTACCCACCAGGATGGCCACGAGGTGCGGCACTTCTTTGCCGTTCGAGGCGAGTTGCGCAACATCCAGTTTCAAAGCGTCCTTGATCGATTGTGCTGCGGCTTTCCCGTCCAGAATCTGCATTTCGCAAAGGTAAAATCCCGCCATTTGATGGGAAAAACATTTTGTTTTTGCGGTACCGGCGGTGGGAGCTTTGCAAAAACACCTGCATTATGAAAAACACCTTCTGCGTGCTGCTTCTTGCAGCACTGCTTCCCGCATCGGGCCAGGGCCTGCTGGAGCCTTTCGGCACGCGCTACCAGTTGCTGGCCGCGCTCGCCCCTTCCTTCAGCAACGCATCCGTCATCGATCACAACCCGGCTGCACTCGGCAGCATCACACGGTTCAACGCAAGCGTCCAGGGCGAGCGGCGCTTTTTACTCAAAGAGTTATCGGCCTACGCACTGCAGGCAGCGCTGCCGCTCGCCAACGCAACAGCCGCGGCGGGCCTGGCCGTTGCCGGTCACCCCGGCTGGCAGGAAAGGTCGCTGCGCGCAGCCTATGCACGCCGCCTTGGCGCACGCGCCTCGCTGGGCATTGGTGCACAGTGGCTGCAGGCGGGCAACGGCACCTATGGCCGCGCATCAGCGCTTACTGCTTCGGCTGGCTTTCGCTGGGAGCTGGCGCCTTCCGTGCACGCCGGCCTCGCCCTCAGCAACCCCGCTCGCGTGCGGTTCGGAAAAGGAAGTGAAGAGCGGCTTCCCGCCACCTACAGCCTCGGCGTTGGCTGGCAGCACGAGGCTCAGTGGATGCTGGCGCTGGCGCTGTTGCAACGCGATGGCCATCCGCCGTGCGTTGTTGCGGGCGCCGAATATGTTTTTGCCAGGGCGCTCCGCGCGCGTTGCGGCATCGACACCGGTGCTCCATCGGCCTGGATCGGGCTCGGCACCATTGCCGCAGCCATGCGCATCGACGTTACGGTTACCCTGCACCGTGAGTTAGGTGCTACACCCCTGCTTCAGTTAACCTATCCCGCTCAATGAAATCCTATGCGACGCATCATCTTACTTGTAGAAATACTGTGTGCGCTTTCTGCGACCGCGCAGGAACCCGACCAGCTGGAACGCAGCCAGGAGCGTTCTGAACGCAGCGTGGAAGAAGAGCCTTTGCGGCAGGATCTTTCGTGGCGAAAGACGCACCCGCTTTCGCTGAATACTGCGGGCGCCGAAGCGTTACGAACATTACCATTTGTATCGGAGCTGCAGGTGCAAAGCCTCATCGCCTGGCGCACGCGCATGGGCGCTTTGCTGGTGGTTGAAGAACTGGCCGCCATTCCATATTGGGATGTGGAGACGGTACGCCGCGTGCAACCTTATGTGACCACAGCGCCGGGCGCGATTGCAGATGGCCGCTCGCTGATTCGGGGCGGCGCCCACACGTTTACCCTGCGCGCAGCAAGGCTGCTTACCCAAACCGAAGCCTACCGCAAAGGCAGCTACGCCGGGGGGCCGGAGCGCCTCTCGCTTCGCTACCGATACCGAAAGGATGATCGGTTGCGCATGGGCGTTAGTATGGAGAAAGACCCGGGCGAATCACTTCGTGCGGGGCCGGATTTTACATCGGTGCATTTGTACTGGCAGGGAAAGGGCCTGTTGCGCACGCTTGCACTCGGCGACTTCACCGTGAATATGGGTCAGGGGCTCATCCAGTGGGATGCGCCTGCCTATGGCGGCGGTGCCGACCTGGCGGCATTGAAGCGGCAAGGCCCTTTCCTCCAGCCCGCGCTTGGTTTGGACGAATACCGCTTTTCGCGCGGCGCCGGCTTAACGCTGCAACGCGGAAGCTGGCAGCTCTCGGCCTATGCATCCTTGCGGAAGCTCGATGGGAGGGTGGCGGCAGATAGCGGCGGCGAAGGCCTGGGCTCGGTGAGCCGCAGCGGGTATCACCGTACCGCGTCGGAGATCGCCGCACGGAAATCGTTTGCTGCGCGTGCAATCGGTGGACGGCTGCAGTGGGAGCGGGGCGCCGTGCGGCTTGGGTTGCAGGCGCGCTTTCTTCATTTTTCGCAGCCGCTGCTTCCCGGCGGCAAACCCTACGAATATTTCGAGGCACGGGGCAGCGACCTCCGGCATGCGAGCATCGACTGGGGCTTCACCCGCGGCCCGGCGCACTTCTTCGGCGAGGCAGCTGTGGATGGCAGCGGCCACCTGGCCTTGGTGCAGGGACTTCTTTTCAGTGGCGGTGCGGCCTGGGATGCGGCAGTATTGTATCGGCACCTGCCGCCCGAATACGCCGCCTTCGATGGAAATGCGGTTACCCGAGGCAGTGAGCCGCAGAACGAGGAAGGCCTGTATGTGGGCCTTCAGCTGCGCCCTTCGCGGGCCTGCGAGCTGCGGGCCTGGGCGGACAGCTACCGGTTTCCGTGGCTGCGCTATGGGGTGGATGCGTCGGGAGGCGGCTTCCAGGGCGGGCTGCAGGCTACCTGGAAGCCGCGGAAGAAGCTGGAGGCGTCGGGGCGCTGGCGGTGCACCGAAGATGCCACCACAGAGGCGGGCGAGGTAATGCCGGTGCGCGGGGAGGTGCGCCGCCACAGCCTGCGGCTGCAGCTGCAGCAGGAATGGGCGGAAGGCTGGCGTGCCGCTTTTCGGTGCGAGGCACTCTGGCTGGCTGGGGGCGGCGCTAATGGCTTTGCCCAGGCGCTGAGCCTGCACCTGCCGCCGCAGAAGCGGTGGCGCGGTTCGGTGCAGGGCTACCTTTTCGATACCGACGATTATGCGGCGCGCATCTACCTATATAATGAAGGAGCGGGCGGCGGCACAGTGGCGGCGCTGTACGGCCACGGCATAAGGTATTCAGTGATAACGCAATACGAAGCGTCAAAGGCCGTTCTTGTGTCCGTGCAGGCGATTCGTACGGATTATCGATCACGGCCGGGCGATCCTCCGCCGGCAGAAGCTGTTACGGAGGCGCGGTTGCAGATATCCTGTCATTGGTAAGCACACCTATTCCTTTAATCCTCAACATTTTTTAAGGAGAAAAAAGTTTTTTGTTAGAAAAAGTATAATTTGGCGCAGCATTTCAGTGTAGACTATTGTCTCTGCTTCAATAGTTCTTGCTCTTCGGAGAACACGATAGAATGTATTTAAGGCTTTTTAACACTTAAAAAACACGTCTCAATGAGAAAAATTGCATCGCTCCTATCGATGTCAATGCTCGTTTGCACATTGGCATTCGGACAGGCCCGTACGGTTACGGGTACGGTTCGGGACGCGCAGGGGAACCCCGTTCCGTTCGCTTCAGTTTCTGAAGCAGGAACGAAAAACACGGTTTCCGCTGATGCGAATGGTAACTTCACCATCCGCGTTGGTAACGCTGGCCGCCTGAGCATTTCGGCTGCCGGCTTCGACGCCCAAACCATCAACGTTTCCGGTAACTCCGCTACGGTTACCATGTCCCAGGCTTCTGGAAACACCCTCGAAAACGTAATCGTAACTACGAGCCTCGGCATCCGCCGCCAGGCGAAGGAGCTCGGTTACGCAGCCACTTCGGTGAACAACCGTACGCTCACTGCCGGTAAGGCCGTGAACGTGCAGCAGGCACTGAACGGTAAGGTTTCCGGCCTCTCGATCACTTCTACCAACAGCAGTGTGTTCGAGAACGCGAAGATCCTGATCCGCGGTATCCGCTCCCTGACCGGTAACAACCAGCCGATGCTGCTTGTGGACGGTGTTCCTACGCCCCTCGGCTACCTGAACTCCATTCCTCCCGGTGACATCCAGGACGTAACGATCCTGAAATCTTCCGCTTCTGCCGCTATCTATGGTCCTGACGCCGTTAACGGTGTTATCGCCGTTACTACCAAGCGTGGCACGGGCGACCGCCTCAACATCTCCTTCAGCTCCACGGTTCAGGCTGCACGCGTAGCCTTCTTCCCCAAAATGCAGCGTCGCTTCGGTGCCGGTGCTGGTGAAGTTGTTGACCAGTGGGGTAACTACGGTTACGTAGAATATGAGAACCAGCAGTACGGACCTGAGTTCGATGGCTCTATCAGGCCGATCGGACCCGTTCTGGAAGACGGTTCGCAGCAGATGGGACCCTACTCCGACCTGCACTACAAAGACAAGGTGAACTTCTGGAACACCGGCCTGACCTGGCAGAACTCCGTTTCTGTTTCCGGTCGCGACTTCTTCTTCAGCGTAGATGATGCCAACGTTAAAGGCCTCATGCCTAAGGACAAGAACCGCCGTACGAGCTTCCGCTTCAACGGTGGCCGCAAGCAAGGCAAGTTCGAAGTGAACTACGGTTTGAACTACATCATCCAGAACTATGATGTGGTGAACGAGTCCGGTATCGCCGGCCTGTTCCCCCGCACTTACGGCGGCTCCATCTTCTTCCAGGTGCTGCAGACGGCGAGCAACGTTCCCCTGCTGAACTACAAAGACTGGAGAAACGACAAGTTCTCCCAGTATTCCAACTACTACAACGGTTACGCGATCAACCCGTATTGGGGTATCGACAACGTGCGCACGAAAGGCCGCGGCGACGATGTGATCGGTAACATCACAGCTTCTTACCAGCTCCTGCCCTGGCTGAAGGGTACGGTGCGTGTTGGTACGAACCTGAACTTCTACAGCTCGAAGAGCACTACTGCTCCGATCTTCGTAACCGACTTCGCCAAAACGCACCGCGATGGCACCCAGTACGGTTCCGATCGTCCGGGTAGCGTGAACGACCAGTCTGGTTTCTCTTCCCGTATCAACCTCGAGTACTTCCTGAGCGGCGACAAGAGCTTCGGCGATTTCTCCCTCCGTTATGTAGCTGGTGGTATGATGCGCCAGGATCGCAGCAAGCAAACAGGTATCACGGGTAACAACCTCGTTGTTCCTTACCTGTACAACGTAGGCTCCCGCTCCGGTGAGGCTGCAGTTGCTGCCAACGATTTCCAGAGCCGCCTTGTTTCCGGTTACGGAAGCGTAGGTGTTGGTTACAAGGGCTGGGCATTCGTGGAATTCACTGGTCGTAACGACTGGGATAGCCGCCTGCTCGCCGAAAACCGCTCCTTCTTCTATCCTGGTGTGAACGGTTCGGTGATCCTCTCCGATGCCATCACTCCCCTGAAGAACAGCCGCACGCTTTCTTATGCGAAACTGCGCGCTGCCTGGTCGAAGTCGGGTAACGTAAACCTGGGTACCTATGCCCTCAGCGCCACTTATGGCCTGGGCGCCGGTTTCCCTTACGGCAACCTGTCTGGCTTCACTGCCAACAACGGTATTCCTGATGCCAACCTGAAGCCTGAATTCGTAACGACGAAGGAAGTAGGTCTGGAACTCGGATTCCTGAAGAACCGCATCAACGTGGAAGCTACTTACTTCCACCAGGATGCCACCGACCAGATCCTGAACGTTTCGCAGTCGGCTGCTTCGGGTTACACCACGGCAATCGCCAACGCTGCAGACTTCAAGAACTACGGTGTTGAACTCGACCTTACCCTCACACCGCTGGTGAAAGTGGGCAAGGCGAACATCAACTTCAAGTTCAACGCTACTTACAACAACAACGAAGTACTCCGCACCCTGAACAACGTTCCCGTTGTGCTGAACGGTACTGGTACCTTCACCCAGCAGGCTGGTTCTTCGCCCACAGCGAACAACATCGCCCAGGTAGGCAGCCCCGCGTTCGCCTTCCAGCTGACGGACTACAACCGCGACGCCCAGGGCCGAGTGATTGTTGACTCCGCTACAGGTATGCCCAGCCTCGCTTCTGCCCTCACGATCCGTGGCCGCTCGCTGCCCCTGTGGGTGCTTGGCTTCACGCCTTCTGTTGGCATCGGCAACTTCAACTTCAGCATGACCTGGGATTACAAAACAGGTCACGACTTCTACGCAGGTATCGGCTCCGACATGGACTTCGCCGGTATCTCCGAGCGTAGCGGTGCTTACGGCCGTCGTCGCTTCGTGTTCCCCAACTCGGTGATCGCTATCACCAAAGGACCGAACCCAGAAGACATCATCGGCTACCGCGAGAACACTGCAACTCAGGTTCAGGATGGTAACTACGGCTTCTGGGCAACCAGCGGCACGAACACTGCCATCGCCACCAACTACTTCTCGAGCGCTGCCGCATGGCGCCTTCGTGAGGTGAACATCGCCTACAACTTCCCCACGAAGTGGTTCGGTAGCGTAGGTCGCTATGTTAAAGGTGTAACCCTCAGCGCAGTAGGTCGTAACTTGCTGATGATCGTTCCGAAGTCGAACCAGTGGGGTGACCCAGAATTCAACTCTGCCAGCGGTGGTAACACTTTCGGTCTGAGCTCTGTATTCCAATCGCCTTCTGCCCGCTACTTCGGTGGTACGCTGACCGTTCAATTCTAATCTCTTAAAGCACTTACCAAATGAACTTTAAACATAAAGCACTCTGGTTTCTCGCACTCTCCGGCTCGCTGATGCTGGGAAGTTGCAAGAAAGGGTTCCTGGACATCAACACGAACCCGAACAGCCCCACTGATGCGAACATCACTCCGGAGCTGATCTTCCCGCAGGCCGCTGCAGCCGTAGGCGCGCGTTCCGCGAGCGGTAACTTCACCTTCCTCATGAACTGGCTTGGCTACACCGGCGCTTCCGGCTCGTATGCCATCGACCTGACCGAGACCTCCTATGGTATCGACCAGACGTTCGGAGAAGGAATCTGGCAGAACCACTACAACGTTCTGTTCGATCTCCAGCAAACTAAATCTAAGGCACTGGCCAAGGGCGACACCGTCCTGGCCGGCGCCTCGATGATCCTCTCTGCCAAACTGTGGCAAGAGCTCGTTGACCTCTTCGGAAACATCCCCTACAAGCAGGCTTTCGGTGGCAGCAACGTACCCCGTCCCGCTTACGATGGAGGCCAGGCCATTTACAATGACCTGCAGCTGGTTCTTGACTCCGCCAAGAACTACATGAGCCGTCCTTCGCGCAGCACTTTTGCTACCATCGACATCGTAAATGGTGGTGACAAGAGCATGTGGGTGAAGTTTGCCAACACGCTGAAACTGCGTCTCCTCATTCACCAATCCCAGATCCTCTCCGCAACTCCCACTGCCGAGCTGGCCAAGATCATGGACGGCGGCGCTACGCTCAACATCATCCGCTCCGGCGAAACGATCGACGTGAACCCCGGCTACGCCAACGAAGCCGGCAAGCAGCAGCCTTTCTACGCTGTTTACGGTTTCACAGCGGCCGACGCTTCCGCGAACGAGATCACGCGTGCCAACAACTACGTACTCGGTTTCATTACCAACGACCCTCGTCGTGCCCGCCTCTTCACCGCAGTTGGTGGTAGCTATGTGGGTGTGGACTACGGTGCGTCGCAAGGCAACCCCACTTCGAACGCCGCTTCCCGCTTCGGTCCCGGCCTTGTGCTGCAGCCTACCTCGGCTACACGTGCACAATGGATCCTGACCTCGGTAGAAAGCCTGTTCCTCGAAGCTGAAGCTGCTGCCCGCGGCTGGATTCCTGCCGATGCACACATGGCATACGATGCAGCTGTAACGGAAAGCTTCCTGTTCCTGGGCCTCACGTCCACGCAGGCTACCGGTTACCTGAGCTCGAACCTGAACGCTACATGGCCTGCTGTTCAAGCTGACCAGATCAAGCGTATCCTTTTCCAGAAGTATCTTGCTGTAACGCCCCTTGATCCGGTAGAAGTTTATACCGATATTCGTCGTGTGAACTTCATGCCGAACAGTGGCTACATTTCTGTAAACCCCAGCCGTCGCGCCAATGCGATCCCGAACCGCCTGCTTTACCCGCAGACTGAGTTCACTACCAATGGTGGCAACGTGCAGAGCCAGAATGTTACGGATATTTACACAAACAAGATCTTCTGGCAACCATAAGGTTCAAATAATCGTATAATAAGATTTAAACCTCCAAGAAATGAAAAAGAACTTCATCAAATCCGGACTGGCCCTTGCCGCGCTGGCGTCTTTTACCCTGGCAGGTTGCCTGAAGGATAAATCATACGACGACGGCGCCACGCAGTCTACTCGCAGCCGCGGCAACGACCCCCGGGTGATCGAAATCGGCCTCACGGCCACCAGCAACGCCGAGTTCGCTGGTGTGGGCCTGGATGCCTTCAACTACGACACCACTTTCGCACTGTTCCCGGTTGTGCTCAACACGCCCGGACCTGCCGAAGAGGACATCAACGTAACCATCGCCGCCGACCCGGCACTGGTGGATCAGTACAACACCGACAACGGTACTGCTTACCAGTTCCCCGACGCGACCATGTACTCTATCGTTAACCCCGGTATGGTTGTAACCATCCCCAAGGGCAGCAACGTAGGTTACTTCCGCGTGAAGCTCAACCCGACTCCGTACATCGGAAGCGACTGGGCTTTCGGTTACAAGATCGTTTCGGTTGACAAGCCTGGTTACCTGATCAGCGACAACCTCCGCACAGGCATCGTATCCATCGCCATCAAGAACATGTGGGACGGTGTGTACATCCTGACGGGCTTCCACAACCGCTCTCCCTACGATTTCCCGTATGAGACGGAAATGGAACTCCGCACGATCAACGGCACTACGAACTCGTTCTGGTGGCCCGACGCAGGTTCCATCGGCCACCCCATCGGTGTAGGCCCCGGCAACCAGCTCAGCTGGTACGGTTCCGCGATCGCTCCGGTTGTTGTGTTCAACCCCACAACCAACCTGATCACGAACGTATACAACCAGGGTAGCGCTACTCCCATCAGCCTCTACACAGGCAGCGATCCGCGCGCTGGCGTGAGCCGCTACGAGCCTAACGGCATCGGTGGTAAGCCTACGATCTTCGTTTACTGGCAGTACAACAACAACACTGCCCGTGCGTTCTTCGACACGCTGGTTTACGACCGTCCGCGCTAATCGGAAGGTTAACCATACAGAAAAGGCCGCCCCACAGGGGCGGCTTTTTTTTGCCTTCCTGAAAACCCTCCGGGGCAAAAAACGTATCTTACCGTCAAATTCTGCAGCGTTTTGGACCAGCAAAGCACCCCCAGCCACCTGAACATCGAGATATCTGAAGAAGTAGCCGAAGGAACCTATGCGAACCTGGCCATCATTACGCACTCGCACGCCGAATTCGTGATCGATTTCGTGAACGTCATGCCTTCCACGCCTAAAAGCAAGGTGAAGTCGCGCATCATTTTCACTCCCCAGCACGCCAAGCGATTCATGAAAGCGCTTGCCGAAAATCTCCAGCGCTATGAAGCCGCCAATGGCGAGATCAAAGACCTGGAAGAAGTGCAGATCCCGATGATGTTCGGCGGGCCCGCAGGGCAGGCTTAAGCCCATAAACCAATTGTACATGAAGAAGCTTTTTCTTACGCTTTTGCTCCTCGCCGGGCTCGCGTCGCAGGCCCAACTTCCGGTGTATAAGCTGGACATTGGCCAGAGCCTCGCCGATGTGCTGGCGCCTACCGATTTTTACCGGTATGCTGCGTTCCAGGATGCACGCGTGCAGTTTCGCGATGGTTATGTGAAGCCCGTGAAGATGAATCTCAACTTCCTGCTGGGAAAGCTTGAGTTCATCGACCCGAAAGGCGACACGCTCATACTCGAAGGCGTCGACCAGCTGGCGCACGTGGCCATCGGAAACGATACGTTCTTTTTCTACAATGGCAGCGTGGAGCAGGTGGCCGCCTGGAAAGGTTCGGGCAGAATGCTGCAGCACCAGCAATTGATAGAAGAAGGTTCCGTGAAAGTGGGTGGCTATGATGCCAATGATCCCAGTGGCTCTTCGGAAGCCGTAACGCGATATAATGCTTTCAACCAGGTGCGCAGCGTTCCCGTGCGACAACGTACCACGTATGTGCGCGACTCCAGGCTCTATTTCTGGAAAGACGACACGGCGGAGCCCGTCACCCTCGACCGCAAGGCCGTGGAGCGGCTCTTCCCGAAGCAGCGACCCACAATCGCGCAATATCTTAAAGAACATAAAGTAGACTTCCGGGTTCCGGCCCAGGTAAAGGCACTACTCGACTACCTGCAATTGCAAACACCATAATAACAAATAAAAACACCATGAAACAGCTACTGTTTTCGGCCCTCTGCGGGCTTGCCGCCTTCGCGGCTTCGGCTCAATCTGCCCGCCGCGTGCAATACGAGATCAACCCGGGCGAAACCATCGGCAGCGTGCTGAAGTTCACCGACATTTTCAAATACCCCGCGTTCAAGCAGGGCACCGTTTTCTTCAAGAACGGCGCTGCCACCAACGGACTGCTGAACTACAGCTACCTCGCGGGCGCTGTTCAGTTCATCAACGAAAAGGGCGACACGCTTTCGCTGACCAACGAAGAGCAGGTAGCGCTCGTGGCGATCGAAACCGATTCATTTTATTATAATAAGGCCTACCTCGAACTGGTGGCACGCCTGCCCGAAGGTGGGGGCGTATACAAGAAGGAATTCCTGCGTGTGGCAAGCGTGCGCAAGATTGGTCTGTATGACCAGCCTGTGGACGGTGGCTCGGTAGACAACGTAGGCCTGTTGCAGAACGGCACACAGGATCGCTTTCTGCCGCTGCGCCAGAAAACGACACTGGTGCGCGAGCGCTTTCTCTACATCACCGACAAATACGAGCACCTCGTGCTGGTGGCTTCCCGCAAGAACCTGGAGAAGTTGTACCCGAAGCGCCATGCGGCCATCTCCACCTACCTGGCTTCCAACAAGGTCGACTTTCAAAACGTGCAGCAGGTGCAGGGGCTGATCGCTTACCTGCAACAGCATTCATAAACGAGTATTTTGTTAGCGGCAAACGGCCCGGAGCGATGCTTCGGGCCGTTTTGCATTACAGCAGGCCTTCGTCGGCAAAGCTGAAGTAGCCGTCCGAGCTAACGATGAGGTGATCGAGCAGCCGGATGTCGAAGAAGCGGGCAGCCTCGCGGATCTTGGTGGTGAGCTCTTCATCGGCGCGGCTGGGCCGGAGGTTGCCGGAAGGGTGGTTGTGGCAGAGGATGAGCCCCACGGCATCTTCTTCGAGCGCGCGGCGGAGGATGATGCGCGGATCGGCCACGGTGCCGGTGATGCCTCCCTCGCTCACGATCTCGAAGCGGTTCACGCGGTTGGCACGATTGAGATAAAGCACGGCGAACACTTCGTGGCGGTAGTCTTGCAGCAGGGCTTTCAACTGCAACGCCACATCCTGGCTGCTGCTGATGGTGGGCCGTTCAAAGAGGCTGCCGGCCTGGCAGCGGCGGCCCAGCTCGAAGGCGGCCGTGAGGTTGAGCGCGCGGGCGGGCCCGATGCCGGGTACCTTGCGCCACTCGGCAAGCGACTGGCGGGCGAGCTCGGGGAGGCTGTTGCGCGCGCCCTGCAGCAACTGGCGGGCGAGGTCGAGGGCGGAGTGCTGCGGCGTTCCGCTGCCGATCAAAATGGCCAGCAACTCGCTGTCGCTCAGGCTTTCCGCACCTTTCTCCAGTAATTTTTCGCGCGGGCGATCGTCTTTTGCCCATGATTTAATCGAGTATTTCTGCGCTTGCATAATTCCAATTTAGCAAATAATTTTACCTCGTTACCATATCCCTTGAACCCAAACCGTCCTCCTATGACAAAAAGAACACAAGCCCCGATGGGCGCCCTCCACCCCCTGTTTTTCTTTGTGCTGGTTTATGGCATTTCGTTGCTGATGGCCCTGTTCGTATGCCGGTCCGTTTATTATGGCATCAATGGCCCCGAGCCCGGAGCCGACGCGGTTATGAGCGCAGCGCCTGATGCTCCTGCCGTTGCTTACCAGTGAATTTAAACCGGAAAAATGTGCGGCACTCGCTATCTTCGCCGCACATTTTTCCTTTTACATGCAACTGCAACCCTCTGCCAAAATCTTCTCCGGCACCGGCTCGCAAAAGCTCACGCAGCAGATTTGTGAGCGTTACGGAATGAAGCCCGGCGAGATCAAGATCCAGCGCTTCAGCGACGGCGAGATACAGCCTGTTTTTAACGAGAGTGTCCGCGGAGATGTAGTTTTCCTGGTGCAAAGCACCTATGCTCCTTCAGACAATCTCATGGAGCTGCTCCTCATGATCGATGCGGCCCGGCGTGCCTCGGCCAAAATGATCGTGGCCGTGCTGCCGTATTACGGCTATGCGCGGCAGGATCGCAAGGACAAGCCGCGGGTGGCGATCGGCTCCAAGCTGGTGGCCAACATGCTGGTGGCGGCCGGCGCCGACCGCGTTATCTGCATGGACCTACACGCTCCGCAGATCCAGGGATTCTTCGATATACCGATGGATCACCTCGACTCATCTGCAGTTTTTATCCCATATATCTCCCAGTTACGGCTCGAAAACCTTACCTTTGCGGCCCCCGACGTAGGTGCAACCAACCGGATCCGCGAAGTAGCCTCTTATTTCGACGCCCATATGGTCATCTGCGACAAGCACCGCAAGCGCGCCAACGAGATCGCTTCGATGGTAGTGATCGGGGACGTCAAGGACCGCGATGTGATCATTATCGATGACATCGTGGACACGGCCGGCACGCTGGCCAAGTCCGCCGCTCTTTTAAAGGAAAAAGGCGCCCGCAGCGTCCGTGCCCTGGTTACCCACCCCGTGTTGAGCGGGAAGGCTTACGAGAACATCGATAACTCGGTGCTCGAGGAGCTGGTAGTGTGCGACACGATCCCCCTGCGCGGCGAGTCTTCCAAGATCAAGGTGCTTTCGGTAGCCGAGCTTTTTGCAGTGGCCATCCGCAACGCCTATGAGAACAAGAGCATCAACAACTTGTTCATCCACTCCCAGAGGAGGGATAAGTAGTTTGTAGTTGACAGTTTCCGGTTTACAGTTCCGAAAACGCAGCAACTAAAAACTATAAACTTTAAACTGTAAACTGGAAAAGTCATTTTATAAAACCTCAATAATGAAAGCAATTACAATCGAAGGACAACTGAGGACCGAATTTGGCAAGTCAGCCACCCGCCAACTTCGCTCTCAGGAACTCGTGCCTGGTGTAATTTACGGGGGTGCACAGGAGATCAACTTCGCGGCATCAGCAAAGGCCCTGCGCCAGCTCGTTTACACACCAGACTTCCGCCTCGTGAACCTCACGCTCGACGGCAAAACAACCCGTTGCATCCTGAAGGATCTGCAGTTTGACAAAGTAAGCGACGAACTGATCCACGTTGACCTCCTCGAACTCGTAGAAGACCGCAAGGTGGTAGCTACGATCCCGCTGAAGTTCACGGGCACTGCAGCTGGCGTTCGCGCCGGTGGCCGTCTCGAAACAAAGATGAAGGCACTTAAGGTGAAGACCCTTCCCAAGTACCTGAAAGAGCAGATCGAAGTACCCGTTGACGCACTCGAGATCGGATCCAACCTCCGCGTTTCCGACGTCGTAACCGAGAACTACGAGATCATGAACTCGCCCCGTATTCCGATCGTTTCGATCGTGACTACCCGCGCACTCCGCCAGGCTGAAGCCGCTACGGCCGCTCCGGCAGCAAAAGCGAAGAAGTAACAGAATATCGAATAGCGAACAACGAATTCGAATACCGAAAGCCGCCTCCTCACCGGGGCGGCTTTTACTTTTTGTGGACCCCGTTCACGGTTCACGGCTCACCGCTCACGATATTTGCCCCTCATGAACAAGTTTCTCATTGTCGGTCTCGGGAATATTGGAAACGAGTATGCGCACACGCGGCACAACATCGGGTTTGATGTGGTGGGCGCCTTCGTGCAAAAACACGGAGGTCAGTTTGCCAGCGACCGGCTTGCCTACAAATGCGAAGTACGCTGGAAGGGACGCATTTTCGTTTGCATCCTTCCTACCACTTATATGAACCGCAGCGGCGCTTCGGTGAAATACTGGATGGACAAGGAAAAGATCGGCATTGAAAACGTGCTCGTGATCCTCGACGACCTTGCGCTGCCGCTGAACAAGATCCGTTTGCGGCCATCCGGATCCGACGCGGGGCACAACGGCCTGCGCGACATCCAGGCGGTGCTTCAGAACCAGAATTACCCACGCCTGCGTTTTGGCATCGGCAACGACTTCCCGAAAGGGCGCCAGGCCGACTTCGTGCTGGGCAAGTGGCGGCCGGAAGAAGAGCCCACCGTGAAGCACAAGATCGACAAGTGTGTGGCTGTGATTGAGAGCTTTTCCACCATCGGAGTGCAGGCAACCATGAATGCCGTAAATAATATTGATTACACTCCGGCGGAATGATAGCTAATCCCTATTTTAGCAATACACATCTATCCGCCTTCCCGGAAAAACCAGTTATGCGCGATCAACGCAAGCCGTATCCCGCATAGATCAAAACCATCTCACATGAAGATATTCTGTATCGGTCGCAACTACGCCGAGCATGCCAAGGAGCTTGGTAATGCGGTGCCGGATGAACCGGTGGTGTTCATGAAGCCGAAGAATGCACTACTGCAGCCCCATATGCCCTTTTATTACCCGGAGTTTACCAACGAGCTGCACTACGAGTGCGAGCTGGTGCTGCGTGTGTGCAAGAACGGGAAGTACATACAGCCGCAGGCGGCATCGCGCTACTATGATGCGGTGACCACGGGCATCGACTTTACTGCCCGCGACCTGCAGCAGGAACTCAAGAAAAAGGGTTTGCCGTGGGAAAAAGCAAAAAGCTGGGACAATTCGGCCGTGGTTGGTACGTGGATACCCTTCGGCGAGATTCCGAGCGCTGCCGATATCCGGTTTTCCTTCAAGAAGAACGGCGAGCTGGTGCAGCAAGGCAACTCCGCCGAAATGATCCACAGCTTTGACACTATAGTCGCGCACATCTCGCAGTATTTTTCGGTCAACATCGGCGACCTGATCTTCACCGGTACGCCGGCCGGTGTAGGAGAGGTGGTGGTGGGCGACGAGCTGGAAGCGTTCCTGGGCGAGAAGAGCCTGCTGAAGCTGGAGGTAAAGTAGCCGCATATCTATTTAATAGTAGGAAACCCTGGCCCAGGCCGGGGTTTTTATATGGTGAAATAAGATATGCGGCAGGGCTGGTAAGGCTTTGCGGGATCGGGGGCATTAAAAGCGGAAAACCATTTGGTGGCGACCGCAGAGCTCCCTATCTTTGCGTCCGCTTTTTGAATGTAGGGGTTGATGACAGGGTAGCAGTAAATGCGCGCTGCGGGCTTTCACAAATCTTTCAGGATTTATTTTGAAAAAGATTTGACGGCAGCACTCCAAACCCCTATCTTTGCACTCCGCTTCAAAACAGGGATGCTCTTTTAAATAGTTGGTTGTCAATAGGTTATAACAGTTTTTTAGAAAATAAATCTTCAAAAATGTTTGGCCGGTAACACACAGCCTTCTATCTTTGCACTCCGCTTTACGAAGCACGCTCTTTACAAGATTTGGGTCCTCCACCACAACGGTTCGCAAGACGAACGTTGTCTCCGGAAACGGAAAATAAATTTGGTGGTTTTAAAACGGCCCTCTATCTTTGCACTCCCGTTGCAAAAACGGCATCGCAAATCAAACAGTTCTTACTGAAAACACGAGGTGAGGTATGCTTAAAGAAGCAGTACCGGTGAGCATCGCAGCTCTGTCACTTACAAAAAGATTTACGGCTTTCGGGCCTGCGATCAAAGTTCTTTGAAAGAAAGGGAAGCAACAGCACTAATGGAAATTAGGTGCTAAAATTTTATAGGTAAGGTTGAATCAAGTTTACAAAGATTCGACAAATGACTCGACAATTTTCGGAATG
>SEAC01000041.1 GCA_004173235.1 Chitinophagaceae bacterium
GGGGAATTGACGCGCAGCACCGGGATCGAAGCCACCGGAATCGCTGTCACGCTGAGCGCAGCCGAAGCGAGGGCACTGCGGCCTCCCCCGTTTGGACCTACCATTTAGATCCCGGCACTGCGTGCCGGGATGACTACGCACAACGAGAGAGCAATTGGCGCGGCCGGGGGGAATCAGTGGGATCGGCTCCGGGCCGCGCCTTTTGTCCTAAAGAAGCGCCCGTCATCCCGGTGCGCAGCACCGGGTACTAGCGGCAGGCTGCCGGCATGACGACGCGAAAAAGAGGCTGCCTCATCGGAGGGGCCTCTTCGAATTGCGTAAAATGGAAAAGGGAGCGGTTGGCTCCCCGAGAAAGTTTATCGTTTGGGGTTTGTAGTTTGTAGTTGCGCGAAGCGCGGCAACTTCATTTGTCACTGGCCTCAGCCAACTGCAAACGAAGAACTGCAAACCTTCAAACCTGCTGTTACGCCTTCTTCTCCGCCGGCTGGTTGCCGGTAGTCTTCTTAGCAGTCGCAGGGCGGGATTTGCCGAACGAGCCTTTGAAGGTCTTTCCTTTTTTGGTTTTCTTATCACCACGTCCCATGTTCTGTAGATTTTAATTAGGGTGCGAATTTAAGCAACTTTGGGTTTGTCGTTGGTAGTTTGTGGTTTGGCGTTCCGCGATGCGCGCCGGGCATCCTTCGGCTGCGCTCAGGATGACACGGCTGCGCTCAGGATGACACGGCTGCGCTCAGGATGACACGGCTGCGCTCAGGATGACACGGCTGCGCTCAGGATGACACGCGCTGGTCCCGCTGAGTGCAGTCGAAGCGACAAACAAAAAAGCCCCGCAAGCGGGGCCTTTCGAATTATGTCTCAGCAATTAGAGTTTGCCGGAGAGCTCCTTGCCAGCCTTGAAGCGAGCAACTTTGCGGGCTTTGATCTTGATTACTTCGCCAGTCTGAGGGTTGCGGCCGTTGCGGGCTGCACGCTTAGACACGGAGAAAGTACCGAAGCCTACGAGTGTTACTTTGTCGCCTTTTTTCAGCGTCTTGGTTACGGAGCCAACGAACGAGTCCAGTGCGATGTTAGCCTGGGTCTTGGTGATGCCTGCCTCTTCAGCGATCTGGGCAATCAGTTCAGCTTTGTTCATAGTGGATAGAGTTAATGTTTTAGAATGGAACAAATTTATACGGTTTTCCATACCGGCAAAATATTTTTACCACTTTCGGAGCATGACTTTCGTGGGCTGAAAGCCGCGCGGGAGGCGGGTTTGCAATGAACGCTTATTTTTACGAAAGAGCTTCGATCTGCTGAAATCCTTGCCTACACTGCGTTTGCGGCGATTCGGTTCTAAAATCCGCGCCCCGCAAGGGTTTCAGCGGCCGTAGTCTTTGAATTATGCACATTTGGCGCAAATCAGTGGATAACTTCCATCACCGAGCGGAAAGCGATGAAGCCATTGCCCCAGCGGTCGAAGCTTTCCTGCCGGAAGCGGGGCGCAAAATCGGAGAGGTAACGCTCGTATTGCGCTGCCGATGCGGCCTGGTATTGCACCGAAAACGTGGGTCCCTCGCTGTCGTCCTGCTCCAGCAATCGGTGCACGCGATACGACTCGAAGCAGCCCGTTTCCAGGATCTGCGGCGCGTGCTCGTTGCGCAGCCATTCGAGCCAGGCAGCGGCGATGTCGGAGGCAACTTTAATGGTGACGTTGTATACGATCATGGAACGAGGTTTTTAAGTGGGAAGTGGGAAGTCAGTGTCCTTGCGCGACGGTCAGCGTTCTGCTCATCCGGACGTCATTGCGAGCGAAGCGAAGCAATCTTATGCTAAGGTGGGATAACCACGGCATTGCCCTTCTTAGGGGAGATTGCCCGCCCGGATGGTCGGACGGGCTTCGCTCCGTTTCACTGCGCTCGCAATGACGGTGCTGACATGCTAATGAATCAGGCTATCATCCAGCTCCGCAAACACCGGGCAGTGGTCGCTGTGCTTCACATCGGGGTAGATGGAAGCCGCACGCAGCGCAGGCTTCAGCGGTTCGGTGACCGAGATGTAGTCGATGCGCCAGCCTTTGTTTTGTGCCCGAACCGTCGGCGATCGCTGGCTCCACCAGCTATAATGATGCGGTTCGTTGTTGAAGATGCGCAGCGAATCCGTCCAGCCGCTGTCGTAGAATTTGTCCATCCACGCGCGTTCTTCAGGAAGAAAGCCACTGCTCTTCTTGTTGCCCTTCGGATCGTGGATGTCGATCTCCTTGTGTGCAATGTTGTAGTCGCCACACAGCACGATGTTGGGATGCTTGCCGCGCAGCTCCTGCACATAGCTGTAAAACTCTTCCAGCCACTTGTATTTATACGTTTGCCGCTCGTCGCCCGAAGTGCCCGAAGGAAAGTAGGCGTTAATGAGGCGCAGCTTGCCGAAATCGAGCTGGATCACGCGGCCTTCGTCGTCGCTCACCTGGTGGCCGGTGCCGCACTGCACCTGATCGGGCTTCACCTTAGTAAAAACAGTGACGCCGCTGTAGCCTTTCTTCTGCGCACAAAACCAGTGGTCGTGGTAGCCCAGCTCGGCGAAGGCAGCCTGTTCCACGTCGGAAGGCTGGGCCTTTGCTTCCTGGATGCACACCACGTCGGCAGGATGCGTGCGCAGCCATTCCAAAAATCCCTTCTTGATCGCAGCCCGCAGGCCGTTCACGTTGTAGGAGATGATTTTCATGCCGGCAAGATACGATCGTCAATCGTGAATCGTCAATCGTGAGTGCTGGCGCCCGCCAGAGGCGGACCATGCGTGTAGGTTCAAGTTCTGGCCAGGCGGCACGTCGATAAAGAATGCAGGCGCCAGCCGATGCCGCGCATCGCGGTTTCACGATTGACGCTTCACGATTCACGAGCCCCCCGCCCGGCGGGTGCCGACAAATAAAATATTTTCACCATTCCTTAATGTGTTAATAGTACATATTGTACCTTTAACCCCTATACACTACTTGCTATGAAACGACTGCTGCTTGCCTTGTTGGCCGTTTTCACTACGCTCTTTTCGCAGGCCCAGCTGCTTACCTGGACCCCACCCTTCCCCACGGAAGCCGATGCCGCCCAAAGCCTTGTGATCACGATGGATGCCACCCTCGGCAACCGCGACCTGCTCAACTACACGCCCAATACCGACGTGTATGTGCACATCGGCGTCATCACCAACCTGAGCACCGGCCCTACGAACTGGCTCCACACGCCTTTTACCTGGGGCACTACCAACCCCACGGCCAACGCGCCCTTCGTTTCTGCCAATAAATGGAAATATACCATCAACGGCTCGCTCCGCACCTTCTTCAACATCACCGACCCCAACGAGCACATACTTAAAATAGCCATCCTGTTCCGCAACGGTTCGGGCAATAAGGTGCAGCGCAATGCCGACGCATCGGATATGTATGTGCCGGTGTATACAAGCGGCGCCTTCAACGTGCGCCTCGACAAGCCCAACCGCCAGCCCAATTACGCCATGAGCGCGGAATCGGTTACCTGGAACACGGGCACCAACTTCACCGTACAAGGCTCTGCCAGCGCGGCTTCGGCAATGAAGCTCTATCACAACGGAACGCAGATCGCATCGGCGAACGGCGTGACCACGCTCAGCGGCAACAGCACCGTAACGGCCTTCGGCCAGCAAACGATCGTGGCCGAAGCAAACAACGGAACAACCACGGTCTACGATACCATTAAGATCTTCGTTGGACCCACGGCATCGCCCACGGCAGCATTGCCCGCAGGCGTTGTGGACGGCATCAACTACGGCGCCGATCCAACCAAGGTGACACTCGTGCTCCGCGCACCCAACAAAACGAAAGCTACCGTCATCGGCGACTTCAACAATTGGCTGGAAGACCTGCCTTACCTGATGAACAGAACGCCCGACGGGAAGTACTTCTGGATCACGCTCAACGGCCTCACCGCCGGCCAGCAGTATGGCTTCCAGTATAAGGTAGACGACAGTATCCGCCTCGCCGACCCGTACGCAACGCTCGTGCTCGACCCGTACAACGACCAGTATGTAAACCAGAACTACACCGTTTATCCGGGCATGAAGGCCTACCCGGCGGGCCTTACCACGGAAGTGGTGGGCGTGCTGCAAACCGCCGCACCGGCCTACAACTGGGGCTCCACGGGCTATGCGCGTCCCAACAAAGGATCGCTGGTTACTTATGAACTGCTCGTGCGCGACTTCCTTGCCAACCACGACTGGAAGACGCTCACCGACACGCTCAACTACCTGAAAACACTCGGCGTGAACGCCATCGAGCTCATGCCGTTCAACGAGTTTGAAGGCAACAATAGCTGGGGCTACAACCCGGACTTCTATTTCAGCCCCGACAAATACTACGGCCCCGCCAACGAGCTCAAGCGCTTTGTAGACTCCTGCCACAGCCGCGGCATCGCTGTCATCCAGGACATTGCGCTCAACCACTCTTTTGGCATGAGCCCGATGGTGCGCCTCTACTGGGATGCCGCCAACAACCGCCCTGCCGCCAACAACCCTTGGTTCAACCCCACCGCCCGCCACCCGTTCAACGTAGGCTATGATATGAACCACGAAAGCGCCGACACGCGCTACTTCACCACGCGGGTGATGCAGTTCTGGACCAACGAATATAAGATCGACGGCTTCCGCTTCGACCTTTCAAAAGGCTTCACACAGACGCAGACGAACGACGTGGGCGTATGGAGCCAGCGCGACGACTCGCGCATCGCCATCTGGAAAGCTTACTACGACTCGCTGCAGCTGAAAGCGCCGGGCGCATATGCAGTGCTCGAGCACTTCGCCGACAACTCCGAAGAGACCATCCTCGCTAACTACGGCCTGATGTTCTGGGGCAACCTGCACACGCAATACAAGCAGGCTGCACTGGGTTTTGCAACGAACAACGCCAACCTCGATTGGGGGCTCTTTACCGTGCGCGGCTGGAACAGCCCCAACCTGATGACCTACGCTGAGAGCCACGACGAAGAGCGCCTTATGTACGAGATGCTCAACTTCGGCAACGCTTCGGGATCCTACAACGTGCGCGACCTCAACACCGCACTGAAGCGGATGGAGCTCGTGGGCGCATTCCTCTTCACGGTGCCCGGTCCGAAAATGATCTGGCAGTTTGGAGAACTGGGTTATGATTATTCGATCAACTATTGCCAGAACGGTACGGTGAACAGCAACTGCCGCACCGATATGAAGCCCATTCGCTGGGACTATTTCGCCAACGCCAACCGCAAGCGCATTTACGATGCCTGGAGCAAGATGATCAACCTGCGCCACCACCCGTGGTATGCGGCCAACTTCACCTCGAACCGCATCGGACGCCAGCTCGATGGCAACTTCCGCTGGCTGCAGGTCACTACCGATACTTCGAACCTGTGCGTGGTGGGCAATTTCGACGTGGCTTCCCAAACCGGCACCGTCACCTTCCAGAACGCCGGCACCTGGTACGACCTCATCGAGGGAACGACCTTCACGGCCACGGGCGGCCCGCAAAGCATTACGCTGGCGCCGGGTGAATACCATATCTATACGAACCGAAACACGAACAACTCGAGCAATACGCCGGTGCAGAACCTCGCCACCAGCGGCAACAGCATCGATGCAGGCGTCTACCCGAACCCTGTTTCGCGCGCCGACTTCCAGCTGGACCTGTACCTGCCCACCGCCGGCAACGTATCCATCGACCTCCTCACGGCCACGGGCCAGCAGCTGCGCAGCCTGCGCCAGGGAACGCTCCCACGCGGCCGCCAGCTGATAACGCTCAACCGCTCCGGCATCGCCGCAGGCACTTACTTCCTGCGCATCCAGTCGAAAGGCGGAAACCGGGTTCTTCCCATCATCCTTCAATAACGTTATGTCGAAACGCTTGCAGCTGAAAACCGCCGAGATTGAAAAGGCAACGCATATTGAGTACTTCAATATCGCGCTGTCGGTGGACTGTGTCATCTTCGGCTACGAAGACAAGCAACTGAAAGTGCTGGTGCAGAAGTCCGACCTGGCCGAGTTCCAGGGCCTCTACTCGCTGCTCGGCGACCTGGTGCGCCCCAACGAAGACCTCGACGACGCTCCGTACCGCGTGCTGAGCGATCGCACCGGCCTCCGCGACGTGTACCTGGAGCAGGTGCATACCTTCGGCGGCCTCAACCGGCACCCATCGGGCCGCGTGGTGACCACCGCCTACTATTCGCTGATAGACGTGTGCCACCACGCGCTGCAGATCACCGAGCACGACGTGCACTGGCATGCCATCAACGACCTCAAGAACCTCGCCTTCGACCACAAGCTCATTCTCGATACCTGCCTCGAGCGCCTGCGCCAGCAGGTGATGGAGGAGCCGATCGTGTTCAACCTGCTGCAAGAGAAGTTTTCGCTGCGCCAGCTCCAGGATCTCTACGAGGCCATCCTGGGGGTGGAGCTCGATCGCCGCAACTTCCGCAAGCGCATAACGCTGAAGAACTGGCTGGTAGACCTGAATGAGATGGAGGAAGACGTTCCGCACCGCCCGGGCAAACTGTATAAGCTTCGTACGCAATTGCGCCGCGAATATCGCATGAGCGACAAGCAGCGAATGCAGAAAATGGTTGTCTAACGGGAGGGAGAATGCAGGGTGATTTTCATCAACCCTACTGCATTTGATCGAAAAAATTTCGTTAATAAATTTAGAACATCTAAAATTGTGTGCTAAATACACATTGACTGCTTAGAACGATTGCCCAAAACGATACGAACTAACGCTTGCTACAAACGTTTTACTTAATAATTAGTCTCTTGCTTATGAACTGCAGAAAATTGCTTCAACAGATCGCAATGCCGCTGTTTTTCGTGCTGCTCTCCGTAGCCGCAATGGCGCAAACGCAGGTCACCGGCCGCATCACGGATGCGAATGGTGCCGGTTTGCCCGGTGTGACCGTTACGGTTAAAGGCACGAACACGGCAACCGCCACCAACGACAACGGTGACTACAGCATCACCGTTCCGGCCACGGGCCGCACGCTGGTGTTCAGCTCGGTGGGCTTTGGTACCCGCGAAGAAAACATCAATGGCCGCGCGAGCATCAGCAGCTCGCTCCAGGTAGCCGGACAAAACCTCAACGAAGTGGTAGTAGTAGCGTACGGCACCCGCCGTCGCGGCGACCTCACCGCAGCGGTTACGCAGGTGTCGGCGAAGGATTTCCAGAAAGGCTTCCAGCCTTCGGCCGAACAACTCATTCAAGGTAAGGTGGCCGGCGTTCAGATGACGAACGGCGGTGGCCAGGCCGGTGGCGGCAGCCGCATCCGCATCCGCGGCGGCTCTTCGCTCACTGCCTCCAACGACCCGCTGATCGTGATCGACGGCGTTCCGGTGGAAGGCAACGGCGTGGCGGGCACGGGCAACCTGCTCAGCACCATCAACCCGAACGACATCGAGTCGATGTCGGTACTGAAGGACGCCGCAGCTACCGCGCTGTACGGCTCCCGCGCTTCCAACGGTGTGATCATTATCGTTACGAAGAAAGGTACCCGCGGCAAGGTGAAGTTTAACTTCAACACCAACAACTCCATCAGCAAGATCAGCCGCTTTGCACCGGTTCTTACGGGTGACGAGATCCGCTCGGTAATCGGCAAGAACGCCGGCGAAACGCGCGACTCCACCTGGTACAAGCTGCTGGGAACGGAGAACACGAACTGGCAGAACGAGATCTATCGCTCGGCATTTGCCACCGACAACAACCTCTCCGCATCGGGCCAGGTGAAGTGGCTGCCCTTCCGCATCTCGGGAGGCTACACGCACCAGGAAGGCGTGCTGCGCAAGAACAAGTTCGAGCGTCTGTCCGCAGCGCTCAACCTCGCACCGAAGTTCCTCGACGACCACCTGTCGGTGACGGTGAACGCGAAGTTTGCCAACATCAAGAACAACTTCTCGGATGAGGGCGCGATCGGTTCCGCAACCTATTACGATCCTACGCAGCCGGTATACGCTACCGCTGCCAAGAACAACCTTGCCGGTTACTTCCAGTTTCTGCAAACGGCCGCAGCCGGTTCGTACAAGCCGTATGAGCCCAAGTCGCTGGCACCTGCCAACCCCGTTTCGATGATCGACCTGCGCGACAATACGTCGACAGTGAACCGCTTCATCGGCAACGTGCAGGTGGATTACAAGCTGCACTGGTTCCCCGACCTGCACCTCATAGCCAACGCCGGCGGCGACTTCACCACGGGCCAGGGCAACAACAACGTAGACTCCTTTGCCTTCTCTTCGTTTGCCTACGGCGGAAGCCGCTACGCTTATAAGCAAGGCCGCGCCGACAAGCTCCTCGACCTCTCCCTGTTCTATGCAAAGGAGATCAAGAGCCTGAAGACGAAAGTGGACGTGCTGGTGCTGCATAGCTACCAGGACAACACCATTAAGGTGTACAACAACCCTTCGTTCAGCTACCGCACTATTGCCGACCGCACGGCGCCTGCTGCCGGAGACACGATCCCCAACTCGAAGCCGAACCCCGAAAACGTTCGCTACGACGATCACTACCGCCTCGAGTCGTGGCTGAGCCGCGTCAACCTGAACATCAACGAGAAGTACCTACTTACGGCTTCCGTTCGTCGCGATGGTTCTTCGAAGCTGTATGAGAAATACCGCATCCAATACTTCCCCGCGGTTTCGGCTGCATGGCGCCTGAAGCAGGAATTCTTCTCCAACGCCCGCGTGCTTACCGACCTCAAGCTGCGCGCTTCCTACGGTATCACGGGCCAGCAGGGTGGCATCGACTACTATTCCTCGCTTATCTTCTACCGTGCATCCAACTCGAGCGCACAGTACCAGTTCGGCAACACGTTCTACACGATGTATCGCCCCGAGCCGTACAACCAGAACCTCACCTGGGAGCGCACACGCACTTTCAACGCAGGTTTCGATTTCGGTTTCCTCAACAACCGCATCTCGGGTAGCATCGACTACTTCCGCCGCACCACAACGGATCTCCTGCTCCGTGTGCCTGTTGCGCCAGGTGCCAACTTCTCCAACTTCATCGTGAAGAACATCGCTTCGATGAAAGGTGAAGGCTTTGAGCTCGCGCTCAACACCACACCGGTGCGCACGGCCAACTTCTCGTGGGATTTCAACTTCAACGCCACATGGCAGAAGCGCCGCATCACCCTCATCCAGGACAACCCCGATCCGGCCTTCCGCGGCATCGACGTGAGCGGTATCGGCATTGCCACGGGTAACAACATCGGCAAGCTGCAGCTCGACCAGTCGCCCTACGCCTTCTATGTATATAAGCAGGTGTACGACAAGGATGGCAAGCCACTCGAAGGTGTGTTTGAAGACCTGAACCGCGATGGTGTGGTCAACGACAACGACCGCCGCCTGTTCAAGAAGCCCGATGCGGACTTCCTCCTCGGCTTCTCTACGCAGATCACGTACAAGAAGTTCTTCGCTGGTGCCACCGCGCACGGCCAGATCGGCAACTATGTATACAACCAGTATGCAGCCGGTGGTGTGCTTGCAAGCATCAAGAACCCGATCGGTATCGTAGGCAACGTATCGCCTGGCTACCTCGAAACGGGCTTCCAGAACAACTCGAACAACCAGTTCCTGAGCGACTACTACATCCAGAACGCATCGTTCCTCCGTATAGATAACATCAACGTTGGATACGACCTCGGCCGCGTGCTGCAGAACCGCGCAAACCTCCGCGTAAGCGCAAGCATTCAGAATGTAGGGGTGATCACGAACTACAAAGGACTGGATCCGGAGCTTTCGGGCGACAGCGGCATCGATGGCAACATCTACCCGCGCCCCCGCATCTACTCGATCGGCTTCAACCTGGATTTCTAATTCGAAAACTGCGTAAATCATGAAAATGTTCTCCATAAAAAATAAGCTGTTCCTGGGCGTCTGCTTCGTGCTGCTCCTGAGCTCCTGCGCGAAAAAGCTGGACGTATTCCCGGAAAACGCCGCCACACAGGAGCAGGTGTATTCCACCGCTGCCGGCTACAAATCGGTGCTTGCCAAAGTGTATGGCGCCATGGCCCTTTCGGGCAACGCCGGCCCTGCAGGCGCTACCGACATTCAGGGTCTCGACGAAGGCTCCCAGTCGCCCTTCATCCGCGGCTTCTTCAACGCGCAGGAGCTGCCGACCGACGAAGCCATCGTATCGTGGGATGACCAGACCATCAAGGACTTCCACGCACTTCGCTTTACCACCAACGACCCGTTCATCTACGGTCTCTACTCGCGCCTCATCTACAACGTATCGCTTTGCAACGAATACCTCCGCGAGTCTACCGACGACAAGATGAGCGGCCGTGGCATCGCCGGTGCAGAAGCCGACGAGATTCGCAAAACACGTGGTGAGGTTCGCTTCCTTCGTGCCTTCAACTACTGGTGCATGATCGACCTCTTCGGAAAGTCGACCTATGTAACCGAAGCCGACGTAGTAGGCGCTGCCCTCCCCCGCGAGATCAGCCGCCAGAACCTCTTCAACTACGTTGAAACCGAGCTGCTCGCCATCCAGAACGAAATGGGTGCCGCTAAAAGTGCAGAATATGGCCGCGTGGACCGCGCTGCCGCCTGGGCACTCCTCGCCCGCCTCTACCTCAACGCACAGGTGTATACCGGCACCGCCCGCTGGGCCGATGCCATGACCTATTCCGAGAAGGTAATCAACGGCGGCTACTCCCTTTATCCCAACTACCCCACCGTTTTCATGGCCGACAACGACAAGGCCAAGGACGAATTCATCTACGCAGTTCTTTGCGATGGCGCGCGCACCAAGTCTTATGGCAACACCTCCTTCATGGTGCACGCTGCAAGTGGTGACGATGCATCCGCCGAGTATGGAGTAGGTGGTGGCTGGTACGGCTACCGCACAACGCGCCAGTTTGTAAACCTGTTCCCCGATCCTTCGGGAGCTACCGACAAGCGTGCGCTGTTCACCAATCTCGCCAACCCCGATATTACCGACGTAGGTCAGTACATGCAGGGAGTGCACGTGAAGAAGTGGCGCAACATCCGCTCCGACGGCGGCGCCGTTTCGGATGCGCAGGCCCGCGAGTTTGCCGACAACGACTTCCCGGTGTTCCGCCTCGCCGAAATGTACCTGATCTATGCTGAGGCAGCAGTACGCAGCAGCACCAACACGGGTACGGCGCTCACTTATGTGAACCTCGTTCGCCGCCGCGCCTTTGGCAACACGAGCAACGACTTCGCATCGCTCACGCTCACCAACATCCTCGAAGAGCGTGGCCGCGAGCTGTATTGGGAAGGACATCGCCGCACCGACCTCGTTCGCTACAACTTCCTCACCACCGGTTCGTACCTGTGGCAGTGGAAAGGTGGCTCGCAGTCGGGCTCCGCTGTGGACTCCAAGTACAACCTGTTCCCGGTTCCGCAGACCATCCGGACGGCTAATCCGAACCTTACGCAGAATACCGGCTATTAATCTTCTTTAAATAATTAATTTCGTTTATATATGAAAATGAAATCAGTTTACGGTGTGCTCGCGGCACTTGCGCTGCTGTTCACTTCCTGCAAAAAGGAGGAGACGGCATCGACCCTCGATGAGGGAACGCCCCCGGCACTTACGGCTTCCGTTGCCAACAACGGACAGATTCCGCTGGACTACTACGTGCGTGGAAACAATGCCATCACGCTCAATTGGTCGAACCCCAACTATAAATTCAACACGGGCGCGAGCACGCAGACGGTTTCTTACCGCATTGAGATCGACACCCTGGGCGCCAACTTCACCAACCCGCGCAAGCGCACGGTGAACGTAAACGGCGACCTGAGCAAGTCGTTCACGCAGGAAGAATTCAACGACCTGCTTTACACCGGCCTTCAGCTGAAAGACAGCATGATGCACACCATCGAGGTGCGTATCACGTCGTTCATGGGCAACAATGCCGCGCAGCTGGTGTCCAACACGATGACCTTCAAGGTGCGTCCTTACGACATTCCTCCCAAGGTAGCGCCGCCCACAACGGGCCGCCTGTGGATCACGGGTGCCGCTAGCCCCGCCGGCTGGATGTCGGGCGGCGACTCGCCGATTGCAGCGCAGGAGTTTACACGTATTTCTCCAACAAAATACGAGCTCACCGTGACCCTCAACGGCGGACAGTCGTATCTACTGGTGCCGCAGTACGGCGACTGGAGTGATAAGTACGGCTACACCGGCGGTGGTAACGCCAACAATGTGAATGGCGACGAGTTCAAGCGCGGAGGAAACGACCTGAAAGCGCCCAGCGACACCCGCCAGTACAAGATCGTTGTCGATTTCAAGCTGGGCACCTTTACCGTAACTCCTGTTTAATACTATCAAAAAAATTGCTATGAAACTGATTTCTAAATTCTTCGGCTTCGTGTTGCTGGCGGTGCTTTTTGCTGCCTGCGACAAGAAGGACGTGCTTGATACCGCCGCAAGCGGCAACGCGCCCAAGCTTGAGTCCAATACGGTGAACGTCACCGCGCAGGCAGTCGACTCGCTGCGCAACGTGCTTTCGCTCCGCTGGACCAACGCCAACTACGACGTGAACATGTCCACCAAGTACATCATCCAGATCGACTCGGCAGGCAAAAACTTTTCGAATCCACTCACGCGTGAGATCACCAATGCCCAGTCTACCGACTTCATTGGTAAGGATCTGAACAACTGGATGCTGAGCCGCGGCTGGGCATTCAACGTTCCGGTGAGCCTCGAGGTGCGTGTAATCTCTTCTTATTCCAACAACAACGAGCGCCTGATCTCCAACGTGCTCCCGATCAAGATGACGCCTTATGTCATCCCGCCGCGGGTTACGCCTCCGGCCACCAACGAGCTCTACATCACGGGTGGCGATTTTGGCTGGAACAACAGCGCTTCGATGCCTGCTCAAAAGCTTGTGCGCGTGAGCAACACGATGTATGCTGGTGTATTCCAACTAGCTGGCGGCCAGAGCTTCCTCCTCCTGCCCATAGCAGGTGACTGGAACAGCAAGTATGGCGGAACTGGTGCCAGCAACAACTCCAACCAGCCCAATGGCGATGCCTTCCAGGCTGGCGGTTCCGACCTCGTATCGCCCGCAGCAGCTGGCTGGTACAAGCTCGAAGTAGACTTCCAGAGCGGACGCTTCGCGTGGACGCCCGTGACGACGCAGGTGCCTACCGCCCTGTATTTCACCGGCGATGCCTTCCCCGACGGCTGGACCAACAGTCCTTCGGCAGCACAGCAGCTCACCCGCGTAAACAGCGTGACCTTCCAGAAAACGGGAGCGGCGCTCACACCCGGCAAATACTATAAGTTCCTGTCGAGCCCCGGCAACTGGCAGCCCCAGTTTGGTGGATCCTCTGCCACCGGCGGTGCCCTCGGCGCCAACTACGGCAGCGGCAGCGACCCCGATGCGATCCCAACGCCCGCAGCGGCTGGCAACTACACCATCACGGTGAATTTCCTGACGAATACGTATACGGTTCAGTAATCGTCAGCCGTGAGCCGTCAGCCGTGAGCGCTGGCGCCTGATAAGTGGAACGGAGGCCTTAGGCCTCCGTTCTTTTTTCGCGCATGGCGAGCTGACGGCTGACGGCTCACGGCTCACGTTTCAGGTACCTCCGCTTAAACCACAAATAATCCGCCTCGGTGCGAAACACCTTCGCTCCGGCGGAATTCACATACTCCACCACGATGCGGGTATGCGCAATTTTCTCGAGCAGGTTGCGGGCGGTGGCAGCCTTTGTGGCGCGGTCGTATTCGGCCTGGAGGAAGGAAAGAAAGTCGTGCGGCAGCAATGCCTTCTTTTGCGTGTTGCACGCGCGGCAGCAGAGCCGCTTGTTGGCAGCGGTCTTAGCTCCGCCCTTCGACTGCGGAATGAGATGGTCGATGGTGGGAATGACGTGGTGGTTGAATTCCTTGCCGCAATAGGCGCAGCGTTTTTCTTTCAAAGTCCAACGAGTTTGCAGTGTACAGGTTATAATTTTTAGTTCTTAATTGCGCTAATCAAGCCGTTTATGTTGCGTTGAAATGAAAACTTCAAACTGTAAACTATAAACTTTGTTCCATGGATCTACATCTGGGCCGTTCTTCCTTCGGAAATTCAACCGACGCCGGCAACGTGCTTACCGAAACCGAAGCGTTGGCGCTGCTGCACCACTGGGTGCTCAACGAGCGTTTGCAGCTGCACATGAAACAGGTGGGCGGGCTGATGAAAGCGTGGGCACTGGAGCGGGAGCAATTATCCGAAACCGAAGCGCACAAGTGGTGGCTCGCGGGCCTGCTCCACGATGCCGACTGGGAAAAGTGGCCCGATCAGCATTGCCGCCGCATCATCGAAGAGCTCGAGCGCCGCCATATGGATCCCGCCGTCATCCGCTGCATCGCTTCGCACGGGCCGAAGTATTTCGGGGTGGAGCCCGAGTCGAAGATGGAAAGGATGATCTATGTGTTTGACGAGCTGTCGGGGCTCATTCACGCTTCCGCACTCATTCGACCCACCCGCTACGATGGCATGGACGTAAAAAGTGTTTTGAAGAAGCTGAAGACGCCCTCCTTTGCCGCACAGGTAAACCGCGACGACATCCATGATGCACTTTCGCGCATCGAGGTGCCGCTGGAGGAGATCATTGCATTCGTCCTCGCAAAGCAGCCGTCGATCAGCCTGAAGTCCACATAGACTGCTACAACAACCGGATCCTTTCCTCCTCCAGGTCGATCTGGTGGATCTGCCAGCGAATGGTGACCTCGTCGATTTCCGTGTCCTTGTTCAGCGAAGCCACGAAGGCGCGCTGCTTTTCGAGGAGGTCTATGTAGCGTTTTTTGGCGTCGGGCGTAAGCGCCATATTCTCGGGCTGCCGCAGCTTGTGTTCCCATTGCTCCAGCATCCGCAGCAGGTGCGCGTCGTGCAACTGTCCCTGCTCCTTTTTTTCTTTCAACACATCCACGGTGAAATGCGCCAGCTTGTTGCGCAACTTGAGGCGGGATTCCTCGTCGGAGGTCTCGTTGCCGCTGTTGAACAATTTGGTGCGGCGGATGAGGCCCGGCAACGTAAGGCCCTGCACCAGCAGCGTAAGCAGGATGACCATGAAAGTGATAAAGAGAATGAGGTTGCGTTGCGGGAAGGCGCTGCCGTTGTTGAGCGTAACGGGGATGGCTAGTGCGGCCGCGAGCGACACCACGCCGCGCATGCCCGTCCAGCCCAGGAGCAGCGGCAGGCGCCACATCCGGCGCGGGTTGTTGCGGTTGGGCATCACGCCGGGGCGAAACAGGAGCGTTGCAATGAGCGCCGCGTAGGAACTGATGATGCGGGTGATGATCAGCACCGCGGTCACCAGCACGCCGTAGCCGATGGCCGTGCCCAGCGGGATGCCGTTGGCCCGGAGGCCCGCCACGATCTCGGGCAGCTGCAGCCCGATGAGCATGAACACCACGCCGTTGAGAATGAACACGAAGGCTTCCCAGAAACTATAACCGCGGATCCGGCTTTCGCTCGAAAGGAACTGCAGGCGGTGATTGGAAAGAAAAAGGCCGCCGGCCACCACGGCCAGCACGCCCGAGCTATGCAGTTGCTCCGCGATCCAATACAGGAAGTAGGGTTCGATGAGCGTCAGCGCGATGTCGGACGGAGCGTCGGTGGGAAGGCGCTTGTGAGCCTGCATGAACAGCCAGCCGCAGAGCAGGCCGATGCCGACGCCGCCGGCCACCATCCACGCAAAACTGAGCGCGGCTTGTCCCACGATGAATTGTCCGGTGCCCACTGCAACAAGTGCAAAGCGGAAGATGATCAGCGAGGAAGCGTCGTTGAGCAGGCTTTCGCCTTCGAGGATGGTGGAGGTGTTGCGGGAGATGCGTACGAAGCGCATGATCGCACCCGTGCTCACCGCGTCGGGCGGGGATACGATGCCGCCGAGGAGAAAGCCGAGCGCGAGGGTGAAGCCGGGGATGAAATAGCTGGTGAGCAGCGCAACGGTGGTAGCCGAAAACAACACCACGAGGAAGGCAAAGGAGCCGATGATGCGCCACCACTTTTTCATTTCCTTGAACGAGATGCTCCAGGCAGCTTCGAAAAGGAGCGGGGGCAGGAAGATGAAGAAGATCAGGTTGGGATCCACGCGCACATGGGGCAGGCCGGGCAGGAAGCCCAGTGCGAGGCCCGCCAGCACCAGCAGCACTGGGTAGGCCACGCGCAGCTTCGTGGCCAGCATTTCGAGGAGAACGATGGCGGCGATGAGCGCGAGGAAGAAAGGCAGTTGTTCGTGCATGGTGGCTGAACTTGCGTGTAAAATACAGGCTGCACGGAAAAAAAGGGCGGCTGCGGGGCAGCCTTTTTATGCACGGCGGCACGAAGACACAACGGCACGAAGACACGACGGCACGACGGTATGAAGGCATGACGGAACGATGATTCTTTAAAACGTCGTCGATGGATAAAAAATCAACGTTGTGTCTTAGTGTCTTCGTGTCCCCCAGGTCGCCTGCGACCCTCTTTCTCACAACGACTTCAAAAAGCCGGCAAAATTTCCATTGTTTATCAGGCACTTACAAAGGTGGCTGTGAAAATACACCAACCTTTTCTTGGCTATGTGGATAAGTGGGGGTTATCTTTGCGCCTCCTAAAGCTGCCCCCGGGTAGCGGAAGGGCCCGGCAGAAGGATGGTTCTGCGGGTTTATTTATCTCAAATGCCTCTTCCCGCCGGCTTCGGCTGCGCTCAGCCTGACAGCGGGAAAGGACAAAAACAAGTTTCATGAGCAAATTACATTTTACAACGAAGCATGCGAATGCGGCTACCGTGCAACACAACTGGATCGTTGTGGACGGTACCAATCAAACCGTGGGACGTATGTGCGCTCGTATCGCTGCAATCCTGCGCGGTAAGACCAAAGCGTACTACACCCCTCACGTAGACTGTGGCGACAACGTGATCGTCATCAACTGCGACAAGGTCATCCTGACCGGCAACAAGATGGAAGAGAAAGTTTACGACCGTTTCTCGGGTTATCCCGGTGGCCGTAAGGAAGAAATTGCGAAGGACCTGCTGAAGCGCCGTCCCGAAGTGGTCATCGAGCGCGCCGTTAAGGGCATGCTGCCGAAGAACCGCCTGGGCCGCAAGATGTACAAGAAACTGTACGTGTATGCCGGACCTAACCACCCCCACACTGCGCAACAGCCTAAGGAGCTGAAGCTCGGTAAGTAAACCGTGAGCCGTCAGCCGTGAGCCGTGCGCTCGCGACGCGGTGCACAAATCAAGTTAACAATCGCAAACCCCATATACATGGAAAAGCAAAGAAACAGTGTTGGCCGTCGTAAGGAAGCCGTTACCCGCGTATTCCTCACGCGTGGCTCCGGTGCCATCACCATCAACGATAAAGACTACAAAGCCTACTTCCCCCTCGTTTACCTGCAAAACCAGGTAGAACGCCCCCTCAAGACCGTTGAAGCTGCCGACAAGTTCGACATCAAGATCAACGCTGCCGGTGGTGGTGTAAAAGGCCAGGCTGAAGCCGCGATGCTGGGTATTGCCCGTATCCTGGTGGAAATCAACCCTGAGTTTCGTCCCGCACTGAAGGCCGCCGGCCTCCTCAAGCGTGACCCCCGCTCGGTTGAACGTAAGAAGTTCGGTAAGAAGAAGGCCCGCCGCTCTTACCAGTTCTCGAAGCGCTAAACCCACCCTACCGCCAACCCCTCCCCGAGACGGAGGGGGGTGGAATTGGAACCTTATTCAACTTATACTCAATACATTCAAATGGAACAAAACACTTCCTTACAACAACAGCTTCTGGAGGCCGGCGTACACTTTGGCCACCTGAAGAAGAAGTGGAACCCGAAGATGCTGCCTTACATCTTCGCCGAGAAGAAGGGCATTCACATCATCGACCTCAACAAAACTACCGAGTACCTGCAGGAATCTGCAGCTGCCCTGAAGCAGATCGCCCGCAGCGGCAAAAAGATCCTCTTCGTTGGTACCAAGAAGCAGGCGAAAGATATTGTTAGCGAATGCGCTCAGCGCGTGAACATGCCTTACGTTACCGAGCGCTGGCTGGGTGGCATGCTCACCAACTTCAACACCGTTCGCAAGAGCGTGAAGAAGATGCAGAGCATCGACAA
>SEAC01000032.1 GCA_004173235.1 Chitinophagaceae bacterium
GTCAGCGGCCAGACCTTCGCACCAACCAAGCACATCAGCCTCGGCAAGAAGTGATTCGCGCCCCACGATCGTGCAATTGAGAATAAATCCCATCCAATCGACGAACGGCGCTATCTCCCTGCGCCGCGTCGGTATGCTGAACGCTCTTTGGAACGGGTTGGTCGTCTACTATTGGAACCAGTTCAAAGACGAGTATTATTCCTATCAACGTGAAAATATTCAGGGCCTTTGGATAAAAATATGGGCTCTTTACTTCGAAGGGCGATTAGACGAAAAGCCGGAAAGTAAAGAATGGTTGATGAAGGAAATAAAACGGAAATATTTTGGATCAGATTGGTATGAAGTTTATGAATTTATTGAGTTCATATTAAATCACTACGAACCTCCGTACGGTGAAAATGATGATGTAAACAGTTCGTTTATCAGTTATTGTAACCTTGTTCTTGAACGTGAGTTGTCGGGTTATAGGATTCTTGATCAGCAATTTGCTCCACTGACGTCTGAGGAAGAACTGGAATCAGTTCAAAATGCTCTTAAGGTTACTGACACATTTGCGCCGGTCCGACAGCACTTGTCGCGAGCGGTCCAACACCTTTCAGACAAGAAAGCCCCTGACTACAGAAATTCAATAAAAGAGTCTATAAGCGCTGTCGAGTCACTCTGCAGCCTGATTACAAACGAGCCAAAATCGACGCTTGGACAAGCCTTGAAAAAGATTGAGAAAGAACATGAACTTCATCCGGCATTGAAAAATGCCTTTAGCAACCTTTATGGTTACACGAGCGATGCCAAAGGCATACGACATGCACTCCTCGACGTGGATCAAGTAAAGCAGGAAGATGCGATATACATGCTGGTTTCTTGTAGCGCATTTGTGAACTATTTATTGAAAAAGAGTGTCTCCGGTGCCGATGGCGGCGAATAACAGGGGCCGTTGCGCTATGGCCTGCGTTCAGTTACTATAGTTCGTGATTTCACGCTCGGCCACAGCGCAAAGCCCTTGCCGGTGTGCGCAATCCAACGATCTAACCCAACTAACTCAAATGGCAACATTCAATTCTGAAACAGGATTCTCCATTGAAATCAAAGACTTTTATTTGGAAAGACGAGAATTGCATGAAGGCTTGCCTCTGTATGAGGTATTAGGGGGAGTGATAACTGCAATCGCGATCGTCGATAAGCCAGCTATTGAGCGAGGAGTCATTGCAAATGAAGCGACAAGAATAATTTACGGACCTGTTATGATTCCCGATCTGAAGATCTTTCGAGATCGCGGCCTTTATGGGCCTGAGAACTGCTATTGGTTTTTTTCTAAAGAGACAATTAGCAAACTACAAAAGACATTCACGGGAAGAATTAAGCTAGGCCACTAACGTCCGATTATGCTAGGCTGTTTCGAGCCGTCTTT
The DNA here is from genome assembly GCA_004173235.1 of Chitinophagaceae bacterium. Taxonomy (GTDB): domain Bacteria; phylum Bacteroidota; class Bacteroidia; order Chitinophagales; family Chitinophagaceae; genus Flavisolibacter. The sequence continues at coordinate 1,409 of SEAC01000032.1, forward strand.
GTTCGGGTGATGGTTGATCCAATGATTCTTCTTTCCCGGGTTATCCGTTGAAGCAGGTTCCTATGAGCAGTTAGCGCGGAGTTTGACTCATCGCAGCTGACTGCTTGCCGGTGGCGGACCCTTTTACATATAGACTGCTGCGCTACCTCTGGTGTCCTTTATTTAAAGCTCACCGGCCAGTGCAAAGTTCTGTTTGCTATGCGCTATCCTTAGTTCCGCCCAACCTTAACTGGTATTACGTTTCTTTGAGCAAGTCTACGGTCCTGGTTAATCCACAAGTTGTCAATGTTTCAAGAACTTCTTCTCTGGTTTTAGGAGGGTTTGTGAGCGATTTAACCTGGTTCTCTAGCGCTTTCAAGCATATTTTTCTATCAAGGTTGATTAGGTTCGAGATGAACTCGTCTGGACTTTGAACTTCAAGTTCATATTTGGATAATTCAGCCTCTGGAAAATCTTTCAAGTTTGAAGTTACTATGACATCGACTCGACCTTTTATTGCGGCCGCTACAACATGACGATCATCCTCGTCGGGAAGTTGTATTCCTTGTATCAAGCTTTCAAAATCGTCCACATCTGCATCCGGGAACGCGGAATTCATTGCCGATTTTGTCTTTTGAAGCGATTCGTCGGTGAGATCTGGCCTTTTCATCAGTAAGTTTCTTATCCATTCATCTTGAATCTCTGATGACCATTTCGGCTTATATAAATCTAGGCTGGCTAAATGCAGCAAGATATCTCTGACTGGGGCAGGATATAGAACATTTGCATCTAGTAACTCTGTCAATCTCCAAGAATGGATCATCAATATCCAAGATTTAGCTCCTGCGCTTGTTGCGCCAGGAAATCTATTTGGGTTTTTCTATTTTTCTTCTGCCTGGCCTCATATTCTAAAATGTCTTTTAATTCGATTCTTCTATGTGAGCCGACTTTTTTATATGGAATTTGTCCCTTCTCCAACAGTTTAATCAAGTGAGGTCTCGATACGTTCAACATATCGGCAGCTTGTTGAGTACTTATTTCCGAATCTGATGGAATCAGTGTGATAGATTTCCCTTCCGCCATGTTTTTCATTATCTCGAACAAGAGAAACATGGCTTTCTTAGGAATCTTCAGAAATTCGTTTTTCCCTTCGATTGCTATTTTGATATAATTGCTTTCCGCTTTCGTAACCCTTTTAGACGTTTCTTTAAGAAAAGGCATAGTAGATAGCGCAATCTTCTGATCTTTTTTAGTAGTTCGTTCCAATAAAGCTTCCATAATCCACAGTTTGTACTTTCAAAAGTAAATAATCGAAATAAACGAAACAGCAATTGATTGGGAAAATTGTGCCAAAATTGACCTTTGCTGTTATTTCCATTGTATGGACAGGATATGCCCTGTAGCGATATATTGCTGGCTCAACCTAAGCGACAGCAGCCTAACTTCAAAGAGCCCATAACCTGCGTATATGAAAAAGAACTTCCCCTTCCTTTCTATCCTGGCTGCCCTCGCACTGGTTGCCGGCTCCTGCCACAATGTAAACCCCCGTCGAACAGCCGCTTCAAACGCTTCGGCCGCAGCGCAAACGGTAGAGCAGAACAAAGCCATCGTGCTGCAACTCTACGCAGCGCTCAACGATACGAATTGGGTTGTTGCAAGAGGACTCGTTGACTCGGGCTTTCAACATCATTATGTAAAGGACACCGGTTTTGGCGTTACGTCGTGGAGCGGCTTCGAGCGCGGTTACCGTGCGTCGCAACAGGCATTTCCCGATTGGAAGCTTCGCCCTGTTACCGTGGTTGCGGAGGGCGAGTACGTGTCGGTGCTGCTCGTGGGTCAAGGAACACAGCGCGGAGATTTCGCAGGCATTGCGGCGACCAACCGAAAGGCCGGCGCGCCCATCATGCTGCTGCACCAGCTGCGCAACGGCAAGATCATCGCCGATTGGGAAGTGATGAATGTTGCCTCGTTCGTCGAGCAATTAAAGAAATAGTGAGGAACTACAAATTCCCATCGAAAACCTAAAATGCAGCCCTGCCTGTCTTTCGGCAGCCATCTTTCTGCCTAACTTCCGCATCTATACCTCCAGTATGAAGAAACTTGTTCTTTCGCTTTGCGCATGGGCACTTGCTGCCGGCGCCTTCGCCCAGTCGGCCACAACCGTGCCCGATGCGCCGTCCGCCTACGATCACCATGCAACGTTCAGCCCGCACTTCTACCCGTACCCCGGCAATGAAGTACGCTCGGCATCCGGCGCGCCCGGCCCGAAGTACTGGCAGAACCGCGCAGACTATGTCATCGATGCCACGATCGACACGCTGCGGCACGCGCTGAGCGGCAGTGTGACCATCACCTATACCAACAACAGTCCCGATGCCCTCGATTTTGTCTGGCTGCAACTCGACCAGAATATATACCAGGGCGGCTCACGTGCATCGGCAACCACCACGCAGGCCGGCGGCCGCTGGGCCAACCCCGCCTTCACTTCGGGCGATTCGGTCATCAGCGTGCGTGTGGATATGAACGGACAGCAGGCCCAGCCGCAATACAGCATCACCGATACGCGGATGCAGGTGTTCCTGCCGCAGCCGCTCGCACCCGGTGCCAAACTGAACCTTAGCCTTTCCTACAACTTTACGATTCCCGAGCGCGGCACCGACCGCATGGGCCGCCTCCGCACCCGCAACGGGTGGATCTATGCCATCGCGCAGTGGTTTCCCCGCATGGCCGTGTACGACGATATCTCCGGCTGGAACACGCAGCCCTACCTCGGCGCGGGAGAGTTCTACCTCGAGTACGGCGACATCCAATACAATATCACCGCGCCTTCCAACCTGCTGATCGCGGGCTCGGGCGTGCTGCTCAATGAAAAGGACGTGCTCAGCACCGAGCAGCAGGCGCGCCTGGCACAGGCACGCACGTCCGAGAAGACCGTAGTTATACGGTCGGACAAGGAAGTGACCAGCAAATCGTCGCGCCCGGCAGGCGGGCCCATTACGTGGCGCTTCCGCATCGACAATGCCCGCGATGCTGCGTGGACGGCTTCGCGCGCCTTCGTGTGGGATGCAGCGCGCATCAATCTTCCTTCGGGCAAAGCTGCGCTCGCACAAAGCATGTATCCCGTTGAAAGCATCAAGAAAGACGGCTGGCAGCGCAGCACGGAGTTTACGAAAGCTTCTATCGAATACTATTCGAAAACCTGGTTTGAGTATCCTTACCCGGTTGCCACCAACGTTGCCTGCAACGTGGCCGGTATGGAGTACCCGGGCATCGTGTTTTGCAGCGCTGCCGACAGTGGCGGCGACCTCTGGGGGGTTACTGACCACGAATTCGGTCACACCTGGTTCCCGATGATCGTTGGCTCCAACGAACGCAAGTATGCCTGGATGGACGAAGGATTCAACACCTTTATCAACGACGGCTCCACGAAGGCATTCAACAAGGGTGAGTTCCTTTCTTCGCAGGTGGGCTCCGGCGACGAGATGAACAGCTACATCTTCAGCGACCGCATGGATCCGCTTTGGACTGCGCCCGACGTGGTGCAGCAGTCCAACCTCGGCATCACGGCCTACTTCAAGCCGGCCATGATGCTCACTGCGCTTCGCGAGCAGGTGCTCGGCCCCGAGCGATTCGATCGGGCCTTCCGAACCTATATCGCACGCTGGGCGTTCAAGCATCCCACGCCGTGGGATTTCTTTCATACAATGGAGAACGTGAGTGGTGAAGATCTTTCCTGGTTCTGGCGCGGCTGGGTGTTTGGCAACGCGCAGCTCGACCAGGCCGTTACCGGCGTCAAATACAACAGCGACGACCCGAAGAAGGGGGCCGCCATCGTGGTGGAGAACCGCGGGGCGATGGTGATGCCGGTTACGGCGCTCGTGAAAGAAAGCAACGGTAAGACGCACCGCATCCAGCTCCCCGTGGAGATCTGGCAGCGCGGTGGCCGTTGGAGTTTCACGGTTCCCAGCAGCAGCCCCATCAGCGAAGTGACGCTCGACCCTGATAAGAAACTTCCCGACGTAGACCGAAAGAACAACACGTTCAAACCGCAGTAGTGAGTTCCCGGTGCTGCGCACCGGGATGACGGGCATTTTTTCAACTTGGCGCGGCCGGTGGGGCAATCTCAGGATGCCCATCGGCCGCGCCTCTTTTTACCCCACGCTGCCACCGTCCGCTGCGCAGCAGCGGGATCTTTACGGTACGTGGCGGAGGAGGCCTGGGCGGCGCAGCAGCGGGATTCATTACCCCATCATCCCATTAATTTTGCCGCATGCGCGTGGTCGTGATCGGTTTTGGTTTGTTGCTGCTTTGCCTGCTCCTGTTCTTCCGAGTGGCGGAGCTGCAAGTTTGGCAGGGCAATGTGCGTCTTGAGGTGATCGTGGCCATCGCCGCCGTTGTTTTCTTTTTCATCGGCGTGTTCGTAAACCGAACGGCAACCCTCGATGCTCCCGAGGAGACGCCCGGCACGCCACTTCTTACAACCGAGGCGAACGCGCTTGCCGCTACAGCCAATAGCGGGAATGCGAGCGATCGGGCTGAAGCCATCCGCGCTTCGACGCTCACCGTACGCGAGCTGGAGGTGCTGCAAAAAATGGCCGACGGACTCAGCAACGCCGAAATCGGCTCAGCGCTTTACCTCTCGGAAAGCACCGTGAAGACGCACGTTTCCAATATCCTCTTCAAGCTCGATGCAAAGCGGCGCACCGCCGCAGTGCAGGCCGCGCGCGCCCGCGGTATCCTCTCCTGAAGTGGATTTCCTACTTTCGGGGGAGCAAAATCGGTCTTCCGGATGAGACCGCCGGCGCTCCGCGAGGCTAGGTTTGCAGCCAAAACAACCCACATGAAAAAAGTCGTCCTCCGCTATGGCGGTTTCGGTATCCTCTTCCTTATTGTTTTCAGCGCGCTCTCCATGGCCACCCTCAACGAGACCAGCGCCTATGCCGAACTGGTAGGTTACCTCGGTATTTTCCTTTCCATGATCTTTGTTTTTCTGGGCTTGCGCTACTACCGCGACCGCGTCAATGGGGGCGTGCTCCGCTTCGGCCAGGGCCTCAAGCTTGGGCTGCTCATTGTACTGCTACCTGCAATCGGCTTCGGACTTTTTGACGTGTTGTATACACGGGTCATCAACCCTTCCTGGTTTGCGCATTACTCGGAGCAGATGCAGCAGAAAATGACAGCAGCGGAAAAAGCGCAGTTTGTTGAGCAGATGAATTTCATGCAGCAATACCCGCTGGCCGAATTTGCACTCATGGCATCATCGGTGCTGCTCATAGGGGTGATCGTGACGATCATCTCCACCCTCGCGCTTATGCGCAAGCCGAAGCAGCAGTTGAGTGTTTAGCGACGATCTGCTTATTCAAACAGTCATGCGCAATTGCACCCTGTATCACAGGCAGCGGTGCAATTCTTCCAGGCTGCTTTCTTCCAGCACGTCGCGCTTTATTTCCGTGCCTTCACGCCGCCACTTTACCAGGCGCAGTTGCCCGTCGGCGATCTCGATACCCGTGATCTCCCCGTCTACATAGCAGCAGCAACCGCTGTTGAAATAGGTGGGCTTCAGCTTGAGGTAATCTTCCGAAATACTGCTGTATTCGAATTGCCGCTTTTTGATCTCGGCCTCGATGGCGGGCACCGAAGGATCGTTGCCCGCACGGGCGTAGAGCAACTGCCGGTAGAGGCGCTCGATATGCGTGAGCGACTCGAACACCGGTTGGTGCGTGTGCCCCGTGATGAGCAGCATGCCGGGTTGCTGCGCGCTCCATTCGTACATCAGGGTGTTGTGCAGGCTCTTGAGCGTGGTATCGTAAGCGGGTGTGTTCGGGTTGATCTGCAAAAAGCTTTGAAAAGGCGCCCAGATGCGGGCCACAAAAAACTTGCTGAACCAGTTGCCGTCGCTCACTTCGTCGCCCTGGTGGCCGTGCGTGCAGAAGATATCGAGCGGCCCGCGAGCCGTGTTGGTACGTAGCAACACGCCTTCATAGATCGGCACGGCGCTGCCGAAGGCCGACCGTAGATATACGGGAGCCAGGGGGTCGTTCTCCCACAACAGGTCATGATTGCCGAAGATCTTCGTGAAGGCATTTCGTTCGTGGAAGAGCCGCTCCTGCGCAAAGGATGGAGCCTGCGCCTTGCTTACACTGAGCCATCCGTTTTCCCAGAGTTCCTCGCTATCGCCGAGGCATACCAGGTGAAACCCTTCCCGGTTATAGTGCCCGAGCGCCGCGAGGTAAGCCGGTTCGCAGATTGTAAAGTCGTCGGCGCCATTACGCGCACCCTTGTGCTGGTCCGAAAAGATGATGAACCGCCCTTCGTGTTCGTTGAAGTTGATGATCGGTCCTTTCTTCTTCTCGCCATCGCGCAGGCACTGCAGCAGCTTGCTGAGTGCGGCAAAAACCCGCCCCTTGTCGGGCGCCGACGAGTATTTGGCCGACAGCCGGAGCACGGGTTTGAGGAGGAGGCGGCGGAGGAAGCTACGCATCAACAGTTTGGTGGGTTTGGAGTTTGGGGTTTGAAGTTCCTGTTCGTCGTTGGCAATAACGCCAAACTGTAAACTGCAAACTCCAAACTTATTTCAGGTTATACTTCTTCATCAACGCCAGCAACACACCATTCGTCCAGCCGAAGCCATCCTGCGCTGGGTATTCGCCCCCGCCGCCTGGCCGGTTGGCGTTCACCACGTCGTACTTCTCGGTGAGCTTACCGGTTTGGCGGTACACACGCAAATTGAGCGCCACCCATCGGCCGGCGATATTGCGCGCCAGCGCTTTTTCGCCATAACGCTCCAGGCCCGCTACCGTAATCCATTGCAGCGGTGCCCAGCCATTCGGTGCGTCCCACTGCTCATTAGTATACCGAAGGGTGGTTACTACGCCCCCGGGTTTGAGAAACTGGGTTTGCAGCAGCTTCTTCGCAGCCCGCATCTGCCTCTTTTCCGCAACTCCCAAAAAGAAGGGATACATGCCTGCCAACGTAGGCACATGTCCGGCCCGGTTGAGGCGCAGGTCGAAGTCCATGAACCAGCCCTGTTGCGGCGACCAGCAATATTTCCGGATAGCCTTGATTCGTGCGGCGGCCAGGCTTTCGAAGCGGCGAGCGGTATCATTGAAGCTTTTCAGGCGGAGGCCTTTCGCGATGGTTTGTTCGAGGTGCACCAGCAGGCAGTTGAGGTCGACGGGCACCAGCTCGGTGGTATGGATGGTTTCCAGGCTTTTGCCGTCGCGGAACCAGCGGCTGCTGAAGTCCCAGCCGCTCTCGGCTGCTGAACGCAGTTCGCGGTAGATGCGCGGGCGGGTGCCCGGTTCGAACAGGCTCGCGGTTTTTACATCCTCCATCCACGACTCCTGGCGCGGCGCATCCAGCTGGTCCCAATACCGGTTGAGCACACTGCCGTCGCGCAGGTGCACCAGGTGCCTCGTGGGCGCCGTGCTGTCCATCCAATAGGCCCACTCCTTGCGCAGCTGCGGCAGGTAATCCGTATAAATACGGTCGCCGCGGATGCCGGCGAGCAGTTCCACCATGAGGCTGAAGAAGGGTGGCTGCGAGCGGCTGAGGTAATAGCTGCGGTTTCCGTTGGGTATGTGGCCGTAGGTGTCGATAAGCCAGGCGAAGTTTTGCACCATGTGCTCAATGCTGCTGTCTTCGGCGCTTTCGCGCAGCCCGAGCATCGTGAAATACGAATCCCAATAATAGACCTCGCGAAAGCGGCCACCGGGAACGATGTACGACTGGGGCAACGGCAGCAGCGAAGAGCCTTGCGCGGCGCTGTCGGCCTTCCGGTGCAACACGTGCCAGAGCCGGTTGATATGGTTCACCACATCGGGCTCGCTCGATTCGTAGTCGGAGATGGGCTTAAGAGGCAGGTGAAAGTTCTCTTCAACAAATCGTTCCAGGCTGAAGCGTATCGCGGGGTTGCTGCGGATGGCCTGGTAGTCGTGCAGGATGTCGGCCGGCGCACGCCTGGGGATGGCATCCACAAACGTTTTGCTGTCGGGAAAGATGCCGCTCTGCTGCACATCGGTGAACAGCTCGCCATAAAGTTGATCCGGAGTTTCTTTGTTCTGGGCCATCAGGGAAAAAGGCAGCAGGAGGAAGATGAGGAAACGCATGGGAGGAGTTGAAAGTTTTTAGTTTCCAGTTTAAAGTTCGCTTGGTGGCAAAAACTAAAAACTACCAAACTTCAAACTGAAAACTGTTTATGCGCCCGCCACCATCGAAATCTCCACGTTCACAAATCGCGGAAGCGCGGATACCTGCACCGTTTCGCGGGCAGGAAAGGCACCATCGAAATATTGGCCATAGATATCATTCACTTCGCTGAAGCGGTTCATATCGGTGAGAAAGATCGTCGTTTTGAGCACGTTGGCGAAGCCGAACGCGGACTCCTGAAGGATGGCTTTGAGGTTGTTCATCACCTGGTGCGTTTCCTCTGCCAGCGAGCCGTTTTTCAGCTCCCCGGTGGCGGGGTCGAGGCAGATCTGGCCCGAGATGAACAGCAGGTCGCCGTAGCGGACAGCCTGGTTGTAAGGGCCGATGGGCGCAGGTGCCTGCGTGGTGTTGAGGATCTGTTTTTCCATCTGCCGAATATCCGGATAAAACAGGCCCGGCAACGCAAAAATTTGTCGCGATGGCCTACGTTTGCGCCATGCAAATCTTCCTTATCGGCGATGCCGCGCAGTGGCCTGGCTGGAACGCACAACCGGCGCAATGGATCCAGTCACCCGAGGAAGCCCCCGCCGGTTCCGTTCTCATTGACATGCTCTTTGACGGCAGCGCGCTGCGAATGGCGCAACTCGAAGCGCACAGCGGGCCGGTGTGGGTCAACGACGTATCGGGCGCGGCTTGCTCAAAGGGCTTCGTGCGCTTCAATGGCTGGCGCGGGTTTGCCGAAAAGCCACGCGTCGAAGCAGCAGCGGGGGAAGCGATGCGTGCAGATGCCGAAGCGGTCGCCCAACTATCGGGGAAGGAACTGGATTGGCTCCCCGATACGCCCGGGTTCGTAAGCCCGCGCGTAGTGGCCATGATCATCAACGAAGCCTTCCACACGCTGAGCGAAGGCGTTTCCACCAAAGAGGAGATCAATACCGCAATGAAGCTCGGAACGGCCTATCCGCATGGCCCGTTTGAATGGGCCGCGCTCATCGGTGTGAAGAATGTTGCTTCCTTGCTGCTGGCGCTTGCCCAAGCGAACCCGCGCTACGCGCCGTGCCCGCTTCTGCTCACGGAAGCCGGTATCGCGTAGCAACCACCCGCAGCGGTTGGTCTACATTGAATGAATCACGTAGGTGACCACGCCCCACACCATCTGTTCCGAAAAATGTTCTACGGCGATAGGAGACAGGTTGGACGCGGGCACCAGGCGTGCTTTGTGGTTTTGCAACTCCAGCCTGCGGATCAGCAGTTCGCCATTCACCGACGCGATGATCACCTTTCCGCTCTCCGCCTGCAGCGCGCGATCCACGATCAGCACATCGCCCTTACGAATCCCCGCACCGCTCATTGCATCCGAATGAACACGCAGGTAGTATGTGCTCGCCTTGTTGCGGATCAATTGTTCGTTGAGGTCGATATCGGGACAGGCGGGCGAAAAATATTCCGGGACTTCCATAACAAAAAGTTGGCGTTGCTAAAAAACTGGGTAAATTTATGCTAATTAATTTAGCAAAAAGAAAACCAGATCCATGGATACACCCAACATTCCGCTCCCTGGCTATCGCGTTCACGAATACCGCCTCGTGGTTCCGTTGCCCGAAGTATTGCAGGAGCGCATCAGCGCCCTTCGCGACAAGCTCTTTGAACGGCACCTCGTGAAGCCTGCACCGATGCTGAAGCCTTCGCTCACGCTGCTGCAATGCCACGGTTTCGAAAAAACGGAAACGCGTTTCGTGGAGCGCCTGCAGCAAACAGCGATGTGTGCCGCACCTTTCAAAGTGGAGCTCGGGAATTTCGCAGCTTATCCTTCGCACAGCATATACATCAACGTGCTCACGCGCAACCCGTTCGTTGAGTTGGTAAAAGAACTGCGTAAGATCCAGTGGCTGATGAACATTCCCGGTCATGAACCGCACTTCATTACGGAGCCCGAGCTGGTGCTGGCGCAACGCCTCAAGCCGATGCAGTTCATCGGTATGTGGATGGAATGCGAGCACAGCGAATTCAGTGGCCGCTTCATCGCCGACAGCCTCGAGTTGCTGCGCCGCCGCCCCGAAGGTGGTGCGTGGGAGCTTGTGCGCCAGATGGAGTTGTTGCAACTGCCGCTACCCTCCAAACAGGGATGCCTGTTCGGCGGGTGAATCGAGCTCGGGGTAGTGCACCTGCTGCAGTGTGGCTGCGTGATTGGCATCGAAGCCCGGTCGTGCCAGCGCACGGTCGATCGTGTGGGCTTTTAGGAAGCTTTCGCTGCAGGGGCGCATCAACTCCTGCACCTGTTCTTTGGTAAGGTCAGGGTCGAGCCAGGCCTCCCATTGTTCGGGCGCGAGGATCACCGGCATCCGCTCTTTGCTGTTGTGGATGCGTGCCATCATCGGGTTGGCTGCAGTGGTGAGTATGGAAAAGGTGCGGAAAAGCTCGCCGGTTTCGGGCTCCGTCCAATGGCTGTAGATGCCTGCGAAGGCGAAGATGCCGCCATCGGCGGCTTGCACATAATGCGGGTACTTTTTCTTGTTGAAATCCATCCACTCGAAAAAGCCGTCGCTCAAAGCGAGGCATCGGCGTTTGGGAATGTAGCTGCGGAAGGCAGGCTTTTCAAAAACCGTTTCCGACTTCGCATTGAGTGTTTGCGCCCGCAGTTTTTGTGCCTCCGCCATCGAAGGAGCCCAATGCGGAATGAGCCCCCAATGGTAAGCCTGCACCTGGTCGGGCTCCTGGCTAGTTATCACAGGCATGAGCGGGAATTCGAAGCCATTGGCATGAAACACCGGCTCGAAGTCGAGCGTCCACCGCAGGCTGACCACCTGGTTGAGCAACTGCGCTTTCTGCGTGATGGAATAACGAAAACACATAACTACAAAAATACAGCGGCGCCCGCGGGTGCCGTGCAAAGGAGGGAGTCAGCAACGTGAAAAATAACATTCGTCAAAGCAAGAACCGCCTTCATTCGATCGCGAACACCGAGCCGGCGGAAGAAGCTTATACCAAAGGCCGAGGTGCCCAGTTCAACACACAAAACCGGTTCGACAAGACCTGGCGCGTAGCCGAACACGTGGAAGGCATTGACGATTGGGAAGAAGCTGTTGTAAAAACGCAGTTCATCGAAGTGCAGGCGAAGTCGCTGGTGAACAAAGTGGAAAGCACTGATGTGGGCATGCTGTACAGCATGAATCCCTACCAGGGTTGCGAGCACGGTTGCATCTATTGCTATGCGCGCAATTCGTTCGAATACCTGGGCTTCAGTGCGGGCCTCGACTTCGAGAGCAAGATCCATGTGAAGAAGAACGCTGCGCAGTTGCTCAGGCAATTCCTCAAAAACCCGAAATGGGAATGCGTTCCGCTGAGCCTGAGCGGAAACACCGATTGCTACCAGCCTGCCGAGCGGCAGTTTCGCATCACGCGAAGCCTGCTCGAAGTTTGCCTGGAATTCAATCAGCCGGTGGGCATCATTACGAAAAATGCAGGACTGCTCCGCGACATGGATGTATTGAAGAAGCTGGGTGCTAAAGGGCTGGTGTCGGTGCTGATGACGGTCACGTCGCTCAATGAAGACCTGCGCCGCGTGCTGGAGCCGCGCACCACCACCGGCGCCCAGCGCATCAGGACGATCGAAGAATTGTCGAAGGCGGGCATCCAGGCGGGCGTGATGCTGGGGCCGATGATACCGGGCCTCAACGAGCACGAGATGCCGGCGATCCTGAAGGCGGCGAGCGATGCGGGCGCTACGTTTTCAGCATACACGTTCATACGGCTCAATGGCGCCATCAAACTGCTTTTTCACGATTGGCTCTACAAGAAATTCCCCGACCGTGCCGACAAGGTGTGGCATCTTATCGAATCGGCGCACGGTGGCAAGGTCAACGACAGTGAATTTGGAAGGCGGATGCGTGGTGAAGGAAACATCGCGCAGCTGGTGGCCGATCAATATAAAACCTATACGAAGAAGTACGGTCTGGTGCATGAGCGCCTGGGTCTCGACTGCACGTTATTCAGGAGACCGGGAGAGCAGATGAAGTTGTTTTGATTCAAAAGAGAAAATTCAAAAGTCAAAATTCAAAAGTCAAAAGTCAAAAGCTTCCCGGGGAGACGCTCAAAGCCTGCGTTGCTGTTTCCAAAAATGAAAAGTCGGTTAATTACTGTAGTTGGCGCGACGTCTGACGTTTTTTGACTTTTGAATTTTGACTTCACCCTAGTCGCCCTGCCTCAGTCTTGGAATGACCTTGGGTCGGATGCTAATGACGTAGTGCGTTTGCTTCGCAACGGTTTCGATGGCGATGAGGTATTGTTTTGAAGAATACGTTTCGATCACTTCTTCTTTGTCGGCCTGCGTAGGCAGCACATTGAACGATCCGTCTTCGGCGATCTGGCGCCGCATCGCCGCGTAGTTGTCGGTGCTGCGGGTTCCGTATTGAAACATGTTCGCTTCATTGCCCGCCAGGTTTACGAATACCATCTCGGTATACCGCGACTTGCTTTTATCGCGGTCGCCCATGAACACCACGTTGCCGTCATCGGTGCGGCCGCGCACGCTGAAGCCACGCTGGCGGATATAGCGGAAGACGAAAGCCGTATCCTTCCGCGAATCGGTGAGCTTGATAAGATCGGTGAGGGTGAGGCGCTGGGCGGAGGCGCCGGCCGATACGAACAGAAGGGAAAGAAAGAGGATCTTTTTCATGGTGCTTTGGCTCTCGGGGCTGCTTAAAGGTACGGCATTTGACGGCGCTTTTGAAAACGGGCCAGTGGCAGTCAGGCACTTTCACATTTCCTTACGCCATCCGTAGAAATACGGTTAACGTTTCTTTTGCAGAAGTGCTGCAAAAATATTTCCATTAAATAGTTTGCTCAATCCAAAAAAGGTCTGCTACTTTGCAAACGCAATTCCAACAACAAAAAATTTCAACGTGATCCGCTACCAGTCAACCATAAACGAAAAGAACGTCTTCAGCCTTCCGAGCAAGCGTTTCGGCGGGGATCGTATTGTGTTCTGGTAACGTAAACCAAAACTCCCAATACTAAGATCCCGGCCTTGTGCCGGGATTTTTTTTACCATAAACATGATTTTGTGTAACCGCGATTTTCAAAATAGCCTAGGGCTGAAAGGCCTGCCGATGAAGCGCACTGCGAAAAGCAGCCGCGCCTTCCAGCAGGCACCGCCATGCCCCGACACAGGACCCTCGTATTTCTAAGCACTGCTTCGAAGCGCGCCCGGTCCTGATAAGAACCGGGCTTTTTTGTGCGCTTCAAAAACGAAGCAATGACCTTTCTCCTCATCGTTCTTGCCCTTACGGCATTGTTCCGGCGCTTGCTGCCGGGGCCTGCTGAAGGCGGGACATCAAATAAATAGAGTTATGAAAAAAGCGAATTCCATCCGTATGACACAGAACCATGCGCTGCCCTGGGGCAGCTTATTACGAACATTCAAACGAAGTCATCATGGACACAAACACAGGAGTTGCATCGGCCTCCTGGATCGAATTAACTGGTGTGCGAACGCAGCGTCAGCGCAAGCGGGCGGCCTGCCGGCAGAAGGAGCAGCACCTGCGCGCGCTTGACCGCGAGCGGCGCCGCCTGTGGCGCGCCATCCGCGAGCTGCCGATGGTACCGCTCGACCCGCCCGTGCAGAAAGGGTGGATCCGCACCTTTGTGCTGAACGACGACCAGCAGGCATTGCCTCAGGCAGATCTCTACCGATCGATCCTGCCGAAAATCAACACGGTGCAATGGAATTGGCGGGCGGACTTTAAAGTGCGGAGGCGCCTGGGCGGGCGAAAGGTGTATGTGCTGCTGCCGCAGTTGTTGAAGGAACTGCATCCATGGGAGTTTCGGCACCTCGGTTTTACCGACGAAGAGTGCGCCCTCTTTTTTGCAGAGCACCGGCTCGATCACAAAGGCCGTATTTATACGGTGTATCTTTTCAATGAGCCCTGGCGTTTTTCGCTGCAGGTGCTGCCGAACATCATCGACAAAGAACGCCAGCACGATGCCGGGCTGCAAAGTGCACTGCGCCGGCTCGATGATCGCCTGGAACGTAATGCGCTCGAAGGACCGCTGTCGAACCTGCTGGGCAACCGGCATTATTACCGGGAGTGGGCCGACCCGAAACAAAGGGGCATCAACCCGTTGAAGAACCGCTCGCTGGCGCAGGTGCTTACCGCGCTAGCGGCAGAAAAATTTGAAGAATGACGCGATCGCCGGAATGGCCTTTGCATGTGGGCAAAGCCTGCTTGCACAAGGAGGTTCCCTTGGTTGCGATCTTGAAAAAAGAAACACAATGGCAAAGTTAAAAATCACGGGGAAGGATATCCGCGGCATCGGTTACCCCGAGTCGCCGGTCATATCGCTCGCAATGGGGCTGATGGAAAAGCACTACAAGCATTCCACGCTCGAAGAGGCATTGAAGATCCTCGCAAATATCAAGGAATCACCGGCCGACCACCTCGACCACGCGGTGCTGGGAAAGATCGCTTTGCAGCTGTTGCCGAAGCAGGAAACTGCAGGCCCGGAACTGTCGCTCAACCAGAGTGGCATTACTTTCTCCGTGTTTGGCAGCGAAGGCATCGAAGCCGGGGCACTGCACCAGATGCACACCGCCGCGAAGCTTCCCATCGCCGTTGCGGGCGCACTGATGCCTGACGCACATTCGGGCTATGGGCTGCCGATAGGCGGCGTGCTGGCAACGGAGAATGCGGTGATACCATATGGTGTAGGTGTGGACATCGGCTGCCGCATGTGCCTCTCTGTATTCGACCTGCCGGTGAAAGACCTCGACGGCAAAGGCGCGTTTTTTTCGCGCACCATCCAGGACAACACCGTTTTCGGATCGGGCGGACAACTTGCGCGCCCTGCCGATCACGAAGTGCTGCACAGCGCGGCCTTCGGCGAGATCGGCTTGCTGAAAGGGCTCCACGCGAAAGCCTGGAAACAACTGGGCACTTCGGGTTCGGGAAACCACTTCGTGGAGTTTGGAGCGGTGACGATCGATGCGTTCGACCCGGTTCTTGGAATCCCCGCCGGCACCTATGTTGGCCTGCTTTCGCACTCTGGCTCGCGTGGGCTGGGCGCCAACATCGCCAACCATTATACGAAGATCGCGAAGGAGCAACGGCGCCTCCCGAGCGATGCTATGAACCTTGCATGGCTGACGCTGGAAGAAGAGGCAGGTATCGAATACTGGCTGGCCATGAACCTCGCCGGCGACTATGCAGCTGCCTGCCATCACGTGATTCACGACAAGGTGGCGAAGGCATTGGGCCGGCGGTCGCTGCGCATGGTGGAGAACCACCACAACTTCGCCTGGAAGGAGCAGTGGGAGGGACGCGAAGTGATCGTGCACCGCAAAGGAGCAACGCCGGCCGGCGTGGATGTGCTCGGAATCATTCCCGGCTCCATGACGGCACCCGGCTTTATCGTGAAAGGCAAGGGGGAGGTGGCTTCTGTGAACTCCGCCGCCCATGGTGCAGGCCGCCGCATGAGCCGCACGGCAGCGCTTCAGTCCATTACGCACAGCGCCCTGCAGGAGCAGCTGCGCAAGCAGGGTGTTACGCTCCTTGGCGCCGGCCTCGACGAAGCACCCATGGCTTACAAGGACATTCATGCGGTGATGAAAGCGCAGGAATCATTGGTAGAAGTGGTCGGATCCTTCCAGCCGCGCATTGTGCAGATGGATGGGTCGCCGCCGAAACCATGGATGAAGAAAGGAAAAGGAGCAGAGGTGGAGGGAGAGTAAGAGAGAGAAAGTGGGAAGTTGGAAGTGGGGGGTGGGTAGTGAGTAGAAATCCCGGATGGAGCGAGTGGGGTAAAAAAAGAAACTCCTGTAAAAACAGGAGTCGTCACCTAAACCAACTGCATGTTGAGAAAGGGACAATGCCTAGAGGGGCACTATGTTTCTCGAGCAGAGATACGAAGTTGGGGGTTTCCCGGTTATTCGCCGGTTATTTTTTTGCCGGCTGGTGTTAAAGTGCCGATCAGTCGCTCGATTTCGTGACCGATTCGTTTTTTCGGTACTGACTATAAGACCGTTACGCCGCCGCCTCCGCACGGATAATAATTTTCTACCCCCTACAAATTCAGCCGCTGCGGAACCGCTTTGCTTACTTTTACGTCCAATCTCGCAACCATGGCCATACGCATTTTCGTTACCGGCGGCACCTTCGATAAGGAATACAATGAGCTCACGGGACAGCTTTTCTTCAAAGACTCGCATTTGCCCGAGATGCTCCAGCTGGGCCGCAACCGCGT
>SEAC01000008.1 GCA_004173235.1 Chitinophagaceae bacterium
GGGTACGAGTTTGAAAATCCTCACCCCCTAACCCCCTCTCCCTTTAAGGAGAGGGGGTTAGGGGGTGAGGATTTTCAAACTCGTACCCTATATCCCTCCTATAATACATCCCCTCAAACCCAATCCCCTCCATCCGCTCCCTCGCCTTCTCCACCGCTGCACCCATCGTCTCCCCCAGCGCTGTCACGCACAACACGCGGCCACCCGCCGTCACCGTCTGCCCCTCCATTTCAACTGTTCCTGCCTGAAAGAGCAGACTATCCGCTCCCGTAGTGGGTGTCATTTGCAACCCACTGATCGCAAAACCTTTCGCATAATCACCGGGGTAGCCGCCGCTAACCGCCATGATCGTAGCCGCCGCACGCGGGTCGGAATTTAGGTTGATCTCCGAAAGGCGCCCCTGCGCCGTGGCCAGCAGCGCGGCAGCAAGATCACCCTCGATGCGGGGGAGCACTACCTCCGTTTCGGGGTCGCCGAGGCGGCAATTATATTCGATCACCAGAGGCTTATCGCCCACCTTGATCAATCCGAAAAACACAAATCCCTTGTAATCGAGCGCCTCCGCTTCAAATCCCCGCACAGTAGGTTCAATGATGCGCGTGCGCACCTGCTCCATGAACGCAGCGTCCGCAAAAGGCACCGGCGACACCGCGCCCATGCCACCGGTATTCAAACCCGTATCGCCTTCGCCAATGCGCTTGTAATCTTTCGCTTCCGGCAGCAGCACGTAATCTTTACCATCCGTGAGCACGAACACCGACAGCTCGATGCCATCGAGAAATTCTTCCACCACCACCCGGGCCGACGCGGCGCCGAACTTGCCATCGCCGATCATTGCCCGCAACTCACGCTCCGCCTCCTCATTGCTTTGGCAGATGAGCACGCCTTTGCCGGCCGCCAACCCGTCGGCTTTGAGCACCACGGGCAGCGCGTGATTGCGCACGTACGCGAGGCCTTCTTCCAGGTTGTCGCGGGTAAATTCACGGTAGCCCGCGGTGGGAATGTTGTGCCGTTCCATGAACGCCTTCGCATATGCCTTCGATCCCTCCAGCTGTGCCGCTTCCTTTGCCGGGCCGATGATCGGAAGCGCTTGCAGCCCGGGCACGCCGCGCAGGAAATCCACGAGGCCCTTCACAAGGGGTTCTTCCGGACCGATTACGAGCAGACCTATATTCTTTTCAATGCAGGTTGCACGCACCGCCTCAAAATCGGTGGCGGCAAAGTCCAGGTTCACGCCGCACTGCGCGGTGCCCGGGTTGCCCGGGGCGATCAGCAATTCTTTGCATAGCGGGCTCTGACGCAGCTTCCAGGCAAGGGCGTGTTCGCGGCCACCCGATCCGAGGAGAAGGATGTTCATGCAGCGAAGATCGACAGGGCGGAGGCAAAAGCAAAGGCGAAATTCATCGGACTTTTGAAACACCATCCACTTAAAGATTCCGTCCTCCCGCACGACCTATCGATTTTTGCCTATTTTAGGCAGTCTAATTCCGAACTTATCATCCCTGTAATCACCAATCACTTGTCCGTATGAATGTATTACCCCAAGACCAGCTCCTGATGGAGCAGGGAGCCGCCGCCGAACAGAAAGGGCATCCCAAAGGCTTGTACGTTTTGTTTGCCACCGAATTCTGGGAGCGCTTCAGCTACTACGGCATGCGCGCCATCTTCGTTCTTTTCATGACCAACAAGTTGCTGTTCGATAAGGCCTATGCCTCGAACATCTACGGATCTTATACCGGCCTTGTGTACCTCACCCCGCTCATCGGCGGCTACGTGGCCGACCGCTACTGGGGCAACCGCCGCTCCATCTTCGTGGGCGGCCTGCTGATGGCGCTCGGACAATTCATTCTCTTCTTCAGTGCTTCGGCCACCGAAAAAGGCGCTTCAGGTTTTACCACTACGCTGCTCTGGACGGGCCTCGCCTTCCTCATCTTCGGCAACGGCTTCTTCAAGCCTAACATTTCCACGATGGTTGGCCAGCTGTACCCCGAAACCGAAGCGGGTGCCGGTAAGAAAGATGCCGCGTACACCATCTTTTACATGGGTATCAACGCAGGTGCCTTCTTCGCGCCGCTCATTTGCGGCTACCTCGGCGAGAATGTCGACTTCAAATGGGGCTTCCTTGCAGCCGGCGTGGGCATGCTCATTTCATTGGTCATCTTCTACTTTACGAAAGACAAATACGTAGTGTCGCACGATGGCCGCCCGCTGGGTGTAACGGCCAACAAGTCGCGCGATGCGAATCCTCCCGCCAAGGGAACTTCACTCGACACACCGAAAGAGAGCGGCTTCAGCTCTACGCAGATCATGGTGCTCATCGGCGCCATCATCGCCGCTTTCCTGATCATCTGGAAACTCTTTGGCGTCGACTTCTGGGGTTCGGCCATCTACGCCATGACCGCCGTTGGACCCTTTGCCATCCTCACCGACCGGTCCCTCACAAAGACCGAGAAGGACCGCCTGTGGGTGATCGTGATCATCATGATCTTCGTGATCTTTTTCTGGATGTGTTTCGAACAGGCCGGCGCCTCGCTGACCTTCTTCGCCGCCGAGCAGACCGATCGCCATGTGGGCGGATGGGAAATGCCGGCCTCGTATTTCCAAAGCTTCAATGCCGGGTTCATCGTGCTGCTGGCGCCCATTTTCGCGGCGCTGTGGAGCTACCTCGGCAAGCGGGGCATCAACCCGCCCGCGCCGATGAAACAGGCCATAGGTCTCGGTCTGCTGGCACTGGGCTTTCTCTACATCTCCTTCGGCACACCCTCCGACCCGGCCATCAAGGTGAGCATCTGGTGGCTCACCGGACTCTACTTCCTGCACACCGTTGGTGAACTATTCCTCAGCCCAATCGGCCTGTCGATGGTGAACAAACTGACACCCGGCCGCTTCACTTCGCTGATGATGGGTATCTGGTTCCTGGCTATCGCCACCGGCAACAAGTTGGCCGGTACGATGAGCTCGCTCTATCCCGATCCCGCGGCTACGGGTCCGCGCCCCGTGTTCCTCGGCGTAACGATCGACAACCTGCACACCTACTTCATGATCTTCGTAGGTTTTGCCGGAGCTGCCGCTGTCATTCTTTTCCTGTTATCCTTCAAGCTGCGCAAGATGATGCATGGCGTGAAGTAACCTCTTACAATCCGCGTCGATGCGGATGATAGAAAAGCCCCCACGGTTTCGTCGGGGCTTTTCTGTGGCGTAAACGTTCCCCTCTCCGCGCCGGGGAAGGGTTAGGGAGTAGGTCAGAGGAACGATAGATGCTCGTGTTTTTTTCCAAGAATCGACTGGTCATCCGCGCCAAGCCACTTATTCAATACGGTCGCATACACCTGCTTGAAGTCTACTTTGTGTTTGAGGTCGCCTTCGTCGAGGTCGGCGAGGTTGGGAAGCTCGTTGAGCAGGCCCTGCTGCTTCAGACCGCCGCTTAATAGAAACATGCTGTTGGCGGTGCCATGATCGGTGCCTCCCGATGCATTCTGCGCCACGCGGCGGCCAAACTCTGAAAAGGAAAAAAGCAACACATCGTTCCAGCGTCCACCGGCCTTCAGGTCTTTGATGAAAGCGCCAACGGCATCATTCATCTCTTTAAACAACCGTTGCTGCTGCGCTTCCTGGTTCACGTGCGTGTCGAAAGAGCCGAGCGAAACGTAATACACTTTGGTGTTGATTTCGGAGTAGATCAGCGATGCGATCGTCTTCAGGTCTTTACCGAGATTGCTGTTCGGGTATTCGGCACCGGTTGGGTGCAGGCGCGATTGTTTGAAAATGTAATCTGCCGAAGAAAGCGTTCCCGCCATCGTTTTATAGAGGTAATCAACCGGTTGTTCGTCGTGATAATCGCTGCTGTAGTTTGTTGCCACTTCTTTGAAGAAGCGTTCATTGCTCGTGCCATACAACCGCTTCGGATCTTTGAGCGCCAGCCCATTGAAGTCTTTTCCTTTCAAAGCGAGGCTAAGCGTATCGTCGATCTCGAGCGCGTGCGTGGGCTGTCCGCAAACGTGGCCTTGCGCAGAGGGACATTGCGCATCGAGGTAACGCCCCAGCCAGCCCGTGTTCCAATATTCTGTTGCGGCGGAGGCGCTGTGCCAGATGTCCATCGAGCGGAAGTGCGAACGGTCGGGGTTTGGGTAGCCCACGCTGTTGAGAATGCCCATCGACCCATCGTGCCATGCATCGGCAAGCGCCGTAAGTGCAGGGTGAAGGCCCGTTTCATCGTTCAAAAGCAAGGCCTTGTTGCGTTCGATACCCAGCTTCGGCCGTGCGCGGTAGTAGATGTCGTTGCGCACCGGCACCACGGTGTTGAGGCCGTCGTTGCCGCCACTGAGTTGCAGCACCACAACAACCTTGTTGCCCGGAGGCACCAGCCTGGGCGCCTCAAAAGCTTTCAAAAATTTCGGCAGCAACAGCGAAGCCGTTGCCAGCGATCCGGTTTGAATGAAGGTGCGTCGCTTAATAAGCATGGGTCGTAAAGCGTGAGCCGTCAGCCGTGAACCGTGAGCGACTGAACGAGGTGAAAGATTGTTGCTGCGTCGTGAACCGCTCACGGCTGACGGTTCACGGCTGACGATTTCAGCACATTTGGTACTCCGGCAAACTCATCACCTTCAGGGTTGCGCTGCGCACAAAGGCCTCGCGGCTGTCGTCGTCGGCAAAGGACTGCACCAGCGTCGGAGGCACGCGCATCGGGGTCTGCAACAGGTGCGCGCTGATGCTGGAAAATAATCGCTCTCGGGGCACGGCGGCAAACTGCTTCACATAGCGGTTCCATTCGATCGTTGTATTGATTACACGCACGCCGTTGCGCATCGCCACTGGTTGCGCCTCCATCTTACCACCCGCTGTATCGTCATCGCTTTTCGGGCGCACGTTGAAGTCGTCCTGCTCGTTGAGCAGCAGCGGTATGCGCATTCGCATCATGAGGGTGGAAGAGTCGATCCAGCTGCGGCCGCCAGGCCAGCCTGCTACGTTGGGCGGGTAAAACAATTGTTGCCCCAGCACGCGTTGCAACAACAGCAAGGCATCTTCGTTCGCGAGCTTCATCGGCAGCATCCGCTGCATTCCTGCAATCAATTCTACCGGCGACTTGATGCGCGTGCCGATGTTTTTCGGATCATAAAACCATTCGCTTCCGAAAATATCGTCGAGCAGTTTTTGGATGTTGTAATCGCTCGCAAAGAAGCGCTCGCTCAGCCAGTCTACGCGCTTCGGATCCACTTCTTCGTTTACAAGAAAGCGATACGTCTTTTGCGTGATGAAGCGCGCCGTCTGCTTTTGCGCCAACAGATGATCCAGCACGTCTTCGCCGGCGAGGTCGCCCGTTTTGCCGAGCACGGTCTTCGTTCCATTGTCGTGTTGAAATCGGCGGAACTGGAAGTCGCCGCGAAAGCCGGCGCCCCATCCGGTAAATGCGCGCGCCGCTTCTTTCACATCATTTTCGGTGTAGTGGCCACGGCCCAGCGTGAAAAGTTCCATCAGCTCGCGTGCGAAGTTCTCGTTGGGGTGATCCTTCCGGTTTTGTTGCGCATTGAGGAAGTTGAGCATGGCCGCCGATTTCGAAACCTCGTGCAGCAGGTTTCTGAACGAACCGAGCGCCCCCTTGCGCAGCACGTCGAGCAGTTGCTGCTGGTACATCAGGTTGAGGTTGCGCGTGGCAAAATGGCCGTGCCAGAAGAAGGCCATCTTTTCGCGCAGCTGCTGGTCGCTGTCTACCAGCTGAAAGAGCCAGGTGAGGTTGAGATTGCGTATGCCTGCGCGGCTTTTTTCGCGGAGGAGCCGCTTCGTTTCCTGGTCTTCCGGGCGGTTCATCTTGCCCGCATCCGATATGCCCGCAAGCAGCCCTTTCAGGCTGTCGTCGATCACGTCGATATAGGCGGGTTCCTTTTGCGAAGCGCGGCGCAGCGCCGCATACCAGTCGGCCGGTGTGCGGTCGGCGAGTTCACCAATGCTGTCGGCGTGGGGGCCAAAGCCTGCGCGCCACAGCAGGTGCTGGTTCTTGATCTGGTTGTTGGGCATGGGCTGCTATTGCCAGGGTGTGACCGGTTTGGGGCGTAGTCGTTTAACGCCTGCTATATGAAATTCAGTGGTTCGAAGCGCCCCCCGAGCACGTCGCCCGGGTTGGTGCCCAGCCAGTTTTTAAGCAGCGTTGCATAAACCTGCCGGAAGTCTACCTTATGCTTCAGATCGCCCTGGTCGAGGTCAGTAAGATCCGCCATCGGGTTGAGCAAGCCATGCTTTTTCAATCCGCCGCCAAAGAAAAACATGTTGTTGGCGCACCCATGGTCGGTGCCCTTGGATGCATTTTGCACTACGCGGCGTCCGAACTCGGAAAAGGTCACCAGCAGCACATCGTCGTAGCGGTGCGCGGCCTTCAGGTCTTTGATGAAGGCGCCAACGGCGTCGTTCACTTCCTTGAGCGCCCTCTGCTGGAACAGCTCCTGGTTGATATGGGTGTCGTAACCCGAGTGCGACACATAATACACTTTCGTATCGAGGTCGGCCTTTATGAGCGAGCTGACGGTGCTGAAAGCCTTGCCCATGGGTGTGTTGGGATAACCGGGCGCTTTGCCGCCGGTGCCTGCTTTTTCGGCAATGCGGTCGGCACCTGAAATGGTGGCCGCCATTGTTTTATACAGGTAGTCGGCCTGCTCGTGGTGATGGCTGATGTGTTGTCCCGACGCATCACGGAAGAATTTTTCATTGGTCAGCCCAAACAGCAGCTTTGGGTTGCGCATGGCCATGCCGTTGATCTGCGTGCCTTTGAGCGCCAGGCTCAGCGTATCGTCTATCTCCAGGGCATGCGAAGGCTCGGCACAGTCGCGGCACTGGGCGTCGAGGTACCTGCCGATCCAGCCCGAGTTGCGGTACTCGTTGCTGTCGGAGGCGCTTTGCCAGATATCCATTGAGCGGAAGTGCGAACGATCCGGCTCCGGGTAACCCACGCTGTTGAGGATGCCGAGCGAGCCATCATGCCACGCATCGGCGAAGGAAGTGAGCGCGGGGTGCAGGCCCACATCATCCTGGAGGGTGAGCGTTTTTTCGCGGGCCAGCGCCAGTGTAGGCCGCGCTTTATAATACAGGTCGTTGCGCACCGGCACTACCGTATTGAGTCCATCATTGCCGCCGGTGAGCTGCAGCACCACAAGCACTTTATTGCCGGCGGGCACGCCATGCGGTGCCTCAAAAGCCTTGAGAAACTTCGGCACAAGGAGCGAAGCGGTTGCGAGTGCGCTGGTCTGTAAGAAGGTGCGTCGTTGGATGAGCATAAGCGTGGAGCGTGAGCCGTCAGCCGCGAACCGTGAGCGACTGAACGAGGTTAAAGATTGTTGCTGGTTCGCGAGACGCTCACGGCTGACGGCTCACGGCTGACGATATCAGCACAACTGGTACTCGGGCAAGCTCATGATCTGGAGCGTGGCACTTTTAATGAAGGCCTCGCGCGTATCGTTGTTGGCATAGCTGGCAAGAAGCTGCGCAGGCACCTGCAGCCCGGCCGGAAGCAATATTTCCGCCAACGCCGGCACAAGCGTTTCGCGCTTTACCGATGCCAGATGCCTGATCGCGGTCGTCCAGTCCATACCGGTGTCGATCTTCGTGTCTTTGTCGAGCTGGCGCACTTTTGCGTTGGAGAAGACGGCGTTCGTTACCGTGCTCTGAGGCTGCGAGTCATTGTCCGGCTTTACCTGAACGCTTAGCGCGTCCTGCTCGGTAAACAGTTTTGGCAGCCGCATTCGCAGCATCAGCGTGGTGCTGTCGATCCAGCTGCGGCCCCCGGGCCAACCGGCTACATTGGGCGGGAAAAAAAGCGTTTGTCCCAGCACGCGCTGCAGCTGCAGGTATTGCTCTTCATTCGACAGCGAAAGGCGCAGCGTTCGACGGATGCCGGTGATCAGCTCCACCGGCGATTTGATGCGTGCGCCAAAGAGTGCGGGATCATAAAACCAGGGCGCGTTGAAGACGGCGTCCACCAGCGTTCCGATATCATAATTGCTTTTGTAAAACACGTCCGCAAGGGCAACTACGCGATTTTCATCTACCGTGTCGTTTACGAGGAACCGATAGAGCTTGCGCGTCACATGCAAAGCCGTGTCTTTTTGCTCCAGCAGGAAGCCCAGTACCTGGTCGCCGTTCCAGTTGCCGGTGTGGCCGAGCACTGTTTTGCTGCCGTCATCGTGTTCCTTTTCCTTAAAGCGAAACGAGCCGTCGGTTTCAATGCCCCAGCCGGTAAAGGCGCGGGCGGCTTCCTTAATATCGGTTTCGGTATAGTGCCCGCGGCCCAGCGTAAAGAGTTCCATCACTTCACGTGCGAAGTTCTCGTTGGGGCGGCCTTTGCGGTTCTGCTGCGCGTTGAGGTACAGCATCATGGCTGCCGACTTTGCTACCTCGCTGAGGAGCGTTCGAAAAGAGCCCAGCGCGTTGGTGCGGATCACTTGCAGCAGTTCCTGCGTATAATACACGTTGCGGGTATAGGTGCAAAAATGCCCGTGCCAGAAGAGCGATATCTTTTCGCGCAGCTGTGCTTTCGATTCGGCCATCTCGCGCAGCCAGCGCAGGTTGATGGCGCCGATGGCTACATTCACCCGAAGCATCATCTGCTTGCGCTTCGGCTCGTCCCATGTTTTTTGAATGGTAGGCGTCCGAAAATATTCCATCAGCTCCGTGTCTACGATGTTGATGTAGGCCGGGGCGGCGGAGCTTTCCTGGCGGAGGCGCCGGTACCATTCTGTGTTGTTTCTGTCGTCGATCGCCTCCCAGTCTTTGGCCGCAGGGCCAAAGCCGGCGCGCCATAAAAGGTGGAGGTTCTTTTGAGCTTGCGTCATGCGGGGTACTTCGTTTTAAGTAGACGGCGCTCCTGCTTTACGGGTTGCGCCCGGCCCAACGAATGTCTGTAAGTTAACGTTCCTAACTTTAGGGTAGTATGTCGTTCCGGGTTTTTAAATATGGCTCGCCGCTGCTCGTTTACTTCGGTGCCCTCCAATCGTTCCTGGGCAGCGGCTTCGTGGTGGTCATCCCGCTGCTGTATGCCTTTGTGCTGATACCGCTTCTGGAGCTATTCCTCCCGGCCACCGACGGCAATCTGTCGGAAGCAGAGGCGGAACTGGCAAGGCGGAATCCTGTGTACGACTGGATGCTCTACGCGATCGTGCCGCTGCAGTGGGGCGCGTTGGTCCTCTTTCTCTGGCAGCTGCGCCTCCCCTGGTCCACCTGCGACCTGGCAGCAAAGACAGCAGTGATGGGTTTGCTTTGCGGCACCTTCGGCATCAATGTAGGCCACGAGCTGGGGCACCGGGCGAAGCGCACTGAACGCTTTTTAGCGAAGCTGCTGCTACTATCGTCGCTCTACATGCATTTTTATATCGAGCACAACCGGGGCCACCACAAGCGCGTGGCCACGCCCGAAGATCCGAGCTCGGCGCGCTACGGCGAATGGCTCTACGCATTCTGGATCCGTTCCATCGTGGGGTCTTTTGTCAGCGCAGCGGAGATATCCGCAAAGGAAGTGCGCAAGCGCGGTCATTCGCCGCTTTCTATTCACAACGAGCTGCTTCGCTTTGTATTGATCGAGGGCGCGCTGCTGGCTGCCGTCTTTCTTATTTTCGGAGCGAAGGCGCTGCTGCTCTTTGGTGCTGCCGCGCTCATGGGCATCCTGCTGCTGGAAACCGTCAACTATATCGAACACTATGGCTTGCGTCGCCGTCCTGCACTCAGTGGCGTCGGGTACGAACGCGCGCAGCCTGCGCACAGCTGGAACTCCAATCACGTCATCGGGCGTGTGATGCTTTTTGAATTGAGCCGCCACAGCGACCATCATTACATGGCTTCGCGCAAATACCAGCTGCTGCAGCACCACGAGGGCGCGCCGCAAATGCCAACCGGCTACCCCGGGATGATGCTGCTGGCGCTGGTGCCGCCGGCCTGGTTTGCAGTGATGAACCCGAGGGCACATGCGGCAGGGGCTTCCACGGTGGTCGCACCTCTGGCTAACGGGCCCCTGGTTGCAGAGGCAAAATAGAAAAGGCCGGCGCACAAGCGCCGGCCTTTATCGTAGAAATACAATTGCTTACTTTCCGAGGAGGATGTTGAAGCCGATGCTCAGCGGAACGCCGCCGCCACCATTGATGCCGAGGTTGAACGAGTTGCTCTTGGAGGCAACTACGCCGGCGCCGTTCTTCGTTTCCGAGCTCAGGTAGTTTGCCGTAAGGAGGTTGCGCAGGCTCACTTCCAGCAGGAAGTTCTTGCGGATCTGGTAGGCTACGCCCGGATATACCGTCACGCCGAAGCCGTTGCCGTTCGTTTCAGAAAGCGTAGTGGTGCCGTTGAACGTCTCCGACTTTTGGTTGGTGTAGTTCAGGCCGCCGTGTGCGTAGAAGTAGAAGCTTTTGGCTACAGGATAGTAGCGGCGCAGAAACAGGCCGGGCGCAATGGTGCGCTGCTCTTGCTGGGTGCTTCCGTTGGCTTCAACCTTGCTTTTTGAGAAGCCAACATTGATGCCTACAACCGTGTTTTCTTTTACGAAGAAGCCGATGGAAGGATCGATAACGAACGCGTTCTGCTTCGTAACGGCGTTCGTGGGCGTGTTGATGGTGGTGTTTTCAATGCTGCTCGTGGTGATGCTGCCGCCGAGGAAAACGCGTCCTTTCGAAAGTTGTGCGTTGGCAGCCGCTACCGTGAGCAGGCCTGCCGAGAACAGGAAGATTTTTTTCATGTACTGGTGACTTTTGGTGTTTACAGACAACGAAAGCGATTCATTCGCTTCATTGGCGGCGCAAGGTAAGGCTGAGTTAACAAACAATTTGTTGGCGCTTAACACGATCTTATTCGTTTGTGCATGAACGGCATATAAGAAAGGCCGCCCACGTTGGGACGGCCTTTCAAAATCGGGATGAGTTGTATTAAGCTTTTTTCGCATTCGCCTGTACGTAGGCCAGTACGTTTGCCGTTTCTTCTTCGCTAAGCTTTGCTTTGGGGGCCATGCTTTGCAGGATGGGCACCCAGCGTTCGGCAGTGTAGTGGGAAGGCTCCTTCAACGCATGGCAGCGTCCGCACTTGGCCGTATACACCTGGTGGCCGGCTTCGATCTTCGCAGTGGCCGGGTTGGCTGTGCTTGCGGGAGCGCTCGTGCTGCTGGTGGTTGTTTCGGTGGTGGTGCTGGCAGCAGGTGTAACCTTGGGCGCACAGGCAACTACCAGTGCAGCCAGGGCGGAAGCGAATAGAATCTTTTTCATAATTCGGTGTTGTGGCATTAAATGTAAGAAATCTGGTTATTAGTTTCCTGGTTTATTAGTGCCACATGCGCCTCGCCTTTTGTTCTAAATCATCTCACCACCAAAGTAGCGGTGCAGTGCCACAGGGATCCTGATGCCGTTCTCATCCTGGTTGTTCTCCAGCAGCGCAGCCAGAATGCGCGGCAGCGCCAGCGACGAGCCGTTGAGCGAGTGGAGCAACTGCGTCTTGCCGTCTTCCTTGAACCGCGCCTTCATCCGGTTGGTCTGGTAGGTTTCAAAATTCGACACCGAGCTTACCTCGAGCCACTTTTCCTGCGCGGCACTCCACACTTCAAAGTCGTAGGTGAGCGCGGATGCAAAGCTCATGTCGCCACCGCAAAGCCGGAGGATGCGGTAGGGGAGCTCGAGCGACTGCACCAGCTTTTCTACGTGGGCCACCATCTCGTCGAGCACCTCGTAGCTGCGCGACGGGTGCACCAGCTGCACGATCTCCACCTTGTCGAACTGGTGGAGGCGGTTGAGGCCGCGCACATGCGCGCCATACGATCCGGCTTCGCGGCGAAAGCAGGGCGTGTAGCCGGTCATGCGAACAGGGAGCTCATTATCCTTCAGGATAGTATCGCGATAAATATTCGTGAGCGGCACTTCCGACGTGGGTATGAGGTAGAGATTGTCCACGGTGGCGTGGTACATCTGTCCTTCCTTATCAGGCAGTTGCCCGGTGCCAAGCGCCGAAGCTTCGTTCACCATCAGCGGAGCCATATACTCGGTGTATCCGGCGCCTGTGTTGAAGTCGAGGAAGTATTGGATCAGCGCGCGCTGCAGCTTCGCTCCTTTTCCTTTATAAAAGGGGAAGCCCGAGCCGGTCACCTTGTTGCCCAGCTCGAAGTCGATAAGGTCGTAGCGCTTCGCGAGGTCCCAGTGCGGAACGGCGCCGGCCGGCAGTTGCGGCTTCGAGCCACCTTCGCGCACGGTCACGTTCTCTTCGGGCGTTTTGCCGGGAGGCACCAGCTCGGAAGGAATGTTTGGAAATTTCAGCATCAGCTCGTTGAGGCGCGCTTCGGTCTCGGCAAGTTGCTGCTCGATGGGCCCGAGCGTGGTCTTGAGCGCTTCCACTTCCTTCTTGCGTGCATCTGCCTCTTCTTTCTGGCCCTTGCCCATCAGTGCGCCGATCTCTTTGGAAGTAGCATTGAGCTTCGCTTTGCTTTCATCGTATTGCAGCGAAAGACGCTTGCGGTCATCGTCTAGAGCGATGGCGGAGTCCACGAGGTCGAGGTCCTTGAAATGTTTGTGGGCAAGGCGCTCTTTCACCTTCGCGGGATCGTTGCGCAGTACGGCCAGTTGCAGCATATCGAAAAAATTAAAGTGCTCAAAGATAAGAGAGACGGAAGGTTTTGGGGTTTGGGAGATACCGGAACGTGGACGGGTTGCCTGCACCCGCGTTCCAACCGTTGCGCTACTTAGCTACCTTTGCAGGATGCAGATGCAAGATGACCTCCAGGTGCGTTGGTGGAAGCTGGAAGAAAAGCTGATGGAGCGCTTTGAAAAAAAGCCCGACGTGGAAAGCGTGTTGTTCCTTATCGGCGTGCAGGAGCTCGGCGACATCCGCAAAAAATTCTCGAAAGAACAGAAGCAGGATTTGATGCACGTGGCGATCTGCACCGTGCTGGGGCCGAGCGGATACTTTGAGCTGGCCGGTGCCGATGCCGAAGGCTGGCCACACTTCCGCCAGCTGAAGCCGATGCCCAACCTGATGCCGCACGAACAGGAGAACTTTTTGAAAGACCATATCCTGCTGTATTTTCAGAATGCAGGCTTTCTGGATTGAGCTGCGCCTGGATAGCAACGAACGCAGATCTTCTATGATCTATGTGATTAGTAAGATTTGAAAAAACTATCAGCGCCCATCTTATTAATCATAGAAAATCAGCGTTTTTTCTCTCCCTCCTGCTGCTCTTCAACATGAAACAGATGTCAAAAACGTTTATCAGCGCCCATCTTAAAAATCATAGAAGATCAGCGTTCTTCCTCTCCTTCCTGCTGCTGCTCATCACGGCTGCATCCGCCCAGCAGTCCGTCAGGCTCCGCCCGCGCGACTACCGACGCGATATCGAACTGGTTACCACCGAAGGCACCATCCGCCTGCGCCTCAGCGACTCTACACCCTTGCATCGCGACAACTTCCTCCGCCTGGTCAAGAGCGGCTATTTCGATGGAACGCTGTTCCACCGCGTCATTCGCGGCTTTATGATCCAGGGCGGCGACCCGGTGAGCCGGACCGCCGACACATCCGTGCGCCTCGGTGAAGGCGGCCCGTCATATGGTGTGCCAGCCGAACTGCGTGCGACGCTTTTCCACCGCAAAGGTGCGCTTGCCGCCGCCCGCGAAGGCGACGATATCAACCCGCTCCGCTACTCCAGCGGCAGCCAGTTTTATATCGTTCAAGGCCGCACTTTCAACGACCGTGAAATGGACTCCATCGAGATCAAGCGGCTGCAGGGCCGAAAGATCGGTCCCGAGCGCCGCGCCGTGTATCAAACCGTTGGTGGCACTCCGCAGCTCGATGGCAACTACACCGTTTTTGGCGAAGTGCTCGAAGGCCTCGATGTGATAGACCGCATCGCCAACGGAGCCGTTAGCAGCAACCCGCCCAACCGGCCGGTCAAAGATGTCCGCATCACCCGGGCAACGCTTGTGCGCCGCAGGTAGCGTGCTAACGCAAATAATGAAGGTGATTGCAACTTTTTGTGTGCACCGCTGTTCAAGGAGAAGAGGAACGACAAACGACAGGCGACAAACGGCAAACTGCTCTATATTGCAGCCATAATCTATCTATATGAACTTCCCCGAGAACGTACGTTACACCAAGGATCACGAGTGGCTCCGCATCGAAGGCGATGAGGCCGTGATAGGCATCACCGATTTTGCACAGCGCGAGCTGGGTGACATTGTGTATGTGGAAGTGGAAACCGTTGGTCAGGAAATGACCGAGGGAGCCGTATTCGGAACCGTGGAAGCGGTGAAGACCGTTTCGGACCTGTACCTGCCGGTGAGCGGCACCATCCTCGAACTCAATCCCAAACTGGCTTCGGCCCCCGAGCTGGTAAACAACGATCCATACGGCGAAGGCTGGATGGTACGTATGCGCCTGAGCGACGTTGCCGCCGCCGAAGCACTGATGGACGCCAATGCCTACCAGGCACTCGTAGGCTGATAAATCCAAACCAGCACCGTACCCGTATATGACGCAGGGATTTGTAGAAACAAAGACTCCTTTAACCAACTTTTGAGCGCCCCCACCACATACCAGGAAGGCGAGCTCGTGAACCTGTTGCGTGCCAAAGACAACGCAGCTTTCACGTACCTCTACGATCATTATGCAGGTGCCCTGCAAGGCATCGTGCGCCAGATCGTGAACGATGAGGAGCTTTCCCACGACGTGGTGCAGGAGGTTTTTGTAAGCATCTGGCGAAAGATCGAAAGCTACGATGCTACCAAGGGCCGCCTATTTACCTGGATGCTCAATATCGCCCGGAACGCAGCCATCGACAAGGTGCGCTCCAAAAGTTTTCAGCAGGGACTGCGGCAGCAATCGCTCGATGGAGCGGAGCACCTCGGTGCGGTGGTGAAACCGGGCGGCGACGACATCGGGCTGAAAAAGGTGCTGCTGCGGTTGAAAGAGGAACAACGCCTGCTGATCGACCTTTCGTATTACCAGGGCTTCACCCACGACCAGATCGCGCGGGAGCTCAACATACCGTTGGGAACCGTGAAAACGCGCTTGCGCAGTGCACTGTCGCAACTGCGTACCTTACTATCGTAAACAGAACAGTGAACATAAAGGAATACATATCGACCGGGATCATTGAAAGCTACGTGCTGGGCCTTGCCTCCGATGCGGAACGGCAGGAGTTCGAAGCGCTGTGCCGCCAATATCCCGAGCTGGTGGAAGCCCGCGACCGCTTCGAGCTGAGCCTCGAAAGCAGCCTGCTGGCCAATGCGCCTGCGCCGCCTGCATTCCTGAAAGAGCGTGTGCTCCACTCGATCGAAGAAGCCCGCACCGCTCCAGCTGCGGGATCCGGCATTTCCCGCCCCGCACAGGTTCGGCCCATCAACCCCTGGAAGTGGGCCGCGGCCGCCTGCGTGCTCCTCGCCGCCGGCTCCCTCGTTTGGGCGCTCAGCAACAACAGCCGCATCGACCGACTCGAAAACTCCCTTGCAGGCAGCGACAGCCTCCGCCAGGAACTGCTCGCCACCCGCACCGAGCTGGCCGAAATGCGGCAGGAAGCAGAGGCGCTTCGCAACCCCAACATGAAAATGACCGCGCTCGAAAGCGTGCCTACCGCACCTACCCGCGCCCGCGTCAACGTGTTGTGGGATAGCACCACCAAGGACGTTTACCTGATGATCCAGAACCTTCCCGCACCGGCGGCCGACAAGCAATACCAGCTCTGGGCGCTTATCGACAAAAAGCCGGTGGACCTTGGCGTGTTCGAACTCCGCCAGGACCGCCTGATGGTGAAGATGAAGAATGTGCAGAATGCACAGGCATTCGCCATCACGCTCGAGCCCAAAGGCGGCTCGGCTTCGCCCACACTGCAGAACATGTACGTGTACGGCGAATTATAAATTATATACTCAGGTTGGAAGTTGGAAGTGGGAAGTACCGCAGCGTTCTGTCTGTAATGCAGCGTTCTGTCTGTAATTCCGACTTGCGGCTTCCCACTTTTTTTATGGTGATGCAAACCGTGCGCAGCTCATTCCCGTACTTATTCCTGATCATCCCTCTGTGGCGAATGGAGTGATCTCATAGTTGGTTTAACAAAAGGGCTTTTTCTAAGGCCCTTTCCTTTTAGCTTGCACCATGCACGCTCCCCGCCCGTTCCGTATCGCCATTACCCTTTTCTATTTTCTTATCTGCTGCTACCTGTTCTTCACCTCGGGCAGCCAATTTCCAAAGGAAGACTGGCTTGACCGGATCTTCTTCGACAAGTGGGTGCACGTGGGATTGTTTGCGCTGCTCACAGTGCTGCTGGTTTGGAGTGAATTTGTGCAGGGCAACAATCAGGGCCGTTGGGTAGCGGTTGCCGGAATCGTTTATGGGGCTCTGGTAGAGGTCGTGCAGGGCCTGTGGGTGCCTTTTCGCTCGGCGGATATATTTGATTTTTTGAGTGACAGCGTCGGAGTGCTGCTCGCATTGTATGTTTTGGAACGTAGGAAAAAAAGTAAACCCCTGTAGAAACAGGGGTCGCAACCAAAACTAACTGCTTATGAGAAAATTGACTGCTTATGTGAGAGAGTCGTAAATAGTAACGCAAAATTGTTGCCAGTTGTTATCCAATCTTTGTTAATCCTTTCCAAACGTCCACTTTCCAATCTCTTTCTAATTCAATACTAACAACACTGAATACCTAGAAAAATTGGTGCCAGTTTTCCAAAGGATCGAAACTGACCTGTTAAAGCGCGCGTGGGTACTTCCGTCCACAAAGTGCAACGAAAAACGGGCTCCCTTTCCACAGGAGCCCGTCTTTCTATGTCGTTTAAGGACAACTACTTAGGTGTCAATTAGTGTTCACCATTTTCGCCGCGTTCTCAGTGAAGAGGAGTGCGTCGATGAGTTCCTGGATGCCGCCGTTGAGCACTTCGTGCAAATTGTAAAGTGTGAGGCCGATGCGGTGGTCGGTTACGCGGCCCTGCGGATAGTTGTAGGTGCGGATCTTGGCCGAGCGGTCGCCACTGCTCACCAGGCTTTTGCGATGGCGGGAAATCTCCTCTTCCTGCTTGCGCACCTGCTCTTCATACAGCCGCGTGCGGAGCATCTGCATCGCTTTTTCGCGGTTGCCGAGCTGCGTGCGTTCGGTTTGGCAGATCACCACGGTGCCTGTTGGAAGGTGCGTGAGCAACACCTTGGTTTCCACCTTGTTTACGTTCTGACCACCGGCGCCTCCCGAGCGGGCGGTTTCCATCTTCACGTCGCTGTCGCGCAATTCGAAGTCGATCTCTTCGGCTTCCGGCATCACGGCCACGGTGGCGGCAGAGGTGTGCACGCGGCCCTGCGTTTCGGTGGCCGGCACGCGCTGCACGCGATGCACGCCGCTTTCAAACTTGAGGGTGCCGTACACGTCGTCGCCCGTCACTTCAATCTGGATTTCCTTGTATCCGCCAACCGTGCCTTCCGTTTCCGACAAAATGGCTGTGCGGAAGCCGTTTTGCTCGCAGTATTTCAGGTACATCCGGGCGAGGTCGCCGGCAAACAGCGAAGCTTCGTCGCCACCTGTGCCGGCGCGGATCTCGATGATGGCATTCTTCTCGTCCTGCGGATCTTTGGGAATGAGCATCTGGCGGATGGAAGCCTCCATCTGCTGCTGGCGCTCCTCGGTGGCGGGCAGCTCCATTTTGGCCAGTTCGCGCATTTCCTCGTCGCTGCCGGCGAGGGCTTCGCGGTAAAACGAAATATCTTCCAGCACCTTGCGGTAGTCGTTGTAGGCATTCACGATCTTCTCCAGGCTGCGGTATTCCTTGCTGAGCGTTCCGAACTGCTTGCTATCTGCAATGATCTCCGGGTTGGTCAGCGCGACACCGATGTCCTGGAAGCGTGCATTGATGGCTTCGAGTTTGTCGAGCATAGGGCGGCAAAGCTACGAAATGCGCGCCGCAAGCGGCGGGAGAGAAGGAACGCAGATTTTTATGATGGTTATGATGAACGCCGATTATTTCAAAATCACAACAAATCTTAATGATCCGCGTGTGGCACTTGCGGCACCTGCGTTCTTTCTCTCCGTAGCGTAGCTACATTCGCATCATGGCTCAACGCAAGCTCTCCGCCCCCCGCATTTTCGATGGCACCCGTTTTCACGAAAACTCCGCGTTGATTGTTGCTGAAGATGGCACGATCGAAGCACTGGTGCCCGCCCCGGAGGCCGGCGATGCCGAGCGCTTCGAAGGGATTCTGACACCGGGCTTCATCAACGCACACTGCCACCTCGAGCTGTCGCATATGAAGGGACAGATTCCGGAACATACCGGGCTGGTGGATTTCGTGTTGCTCGTCATCTCGGGGCGCAGCGAGCGGGAAGCGACGATGCCGGAAGCGATCGCGGCGGCTGCAGAAGAAATGCGCCGCAACGGCATTGTGGCCGTGGGAGATATTTCGAACACGACGGATACCGTTTCGCAAAAGAAGCTCGGGCATATGCGGTATTACAATTTCGTGGAGGTACTGGGCTGGGCGCCCGCAGGTGCAGATGCGAGCTACCGCCGCTCGGTGGAAGTGCTGAAAGGCTTTGAGGGCTGCGGCCCTGCCGCTTTGGTGCCCCACGCATCCTACACCGTGTCCGATCCGCTGTGGCAATTGCTGCAGCCCCACTTCGGCGGGCACACCATATCGGTGCACAACCAGGAAACACCCGACGAGGACGAGTTCATCCGCAACGGCA
The DNA here is from genome assembly GCA_004173235.1 of Chitinophagaceae bacterium. Taxonomy (GTDB): domain Bacteria; phylum Bacteroidota; class Bacteroidia; order Chitinophagales; family Chitinophagaceae; genus Flavisolibacter. The sequence continues at coordinate 18,659 of SEAC01000008.1, forward strand.
GCGGGGCATTCGTAGAGTTGTATCAAAAGCTGGGTGTCGATAACCGCCACCACGCCGGGAAAGGAATGAGCAGCCTGCGCTCGTATTTCAACAAGCTGCACAATGCCGAAAGGAGACTGCTTGTGCACAACACGTTCCTACCTGAAGAAGACCTTGCGTACGCGCTGCAAACAGCCGGCGACAGCACTTTCTTTTGCCTCTGCATCAACGCGAATCTTTACATCGAAAACAAAGTGCCTTCCGTAGAAATACTGCGCCGCCACGGTGCCGCGATCGTCATCGGTACCGATTCGCTGGCTTCCAACTGGCAGTTGGGCGTTCACGAAGAGATCCGCTCGCTGCGGAAGCACTTCCCACAGGTGCCGCTCGAAGAAATACTCGGCTGGGCAACGCTCAATGGCGCAAAAGCACTCCAGATGGAAGACACTTTGGGCTCCTTCGAAAAAGGCAAAACCCCCGGAGTCGTACTCCTCGATCCCGAAACCCTCGAAGTGCGGAGGCTGGCCTAACTCGTAATCTCCTTCAACACCGGCAGCGTACGCAGCGCGCCAAACTCCGGCAAGTGCAGGGCATAGTATTGTTCGAGCTGCTGTAGTATTTCGCGGCGTTGCTCGCCATTGAGCCGCACGTCGGCAAGATCTTCGGGTTGCAGCACCTTGAGGATATGTGCCACGGCTTCGGCAGCGCGGCCTTCGAGGAAATAGGGATGCTGCGGGTGATGGGCGGTGAACGTTCCCTCTTTCAGATCGAGGTAGGGTTGCGCTTCGCCCCATTCGTCGGGGATGCGGAAACCGAAGAACACGGGCAGGTGCAGCGCGAAGAACAGTGGGAAGTTGGCCGTAACGGTTGGCGAGGCCGCATCCAGCCGCTGCAACGCATCTTCCATGAAGTAAAAAAGTTCGGCGTTGGGCTCGGGTTCCTTGAGGCTTTTCGAAAGGAGCTCGATCATGAATTGGGCTACGGCGTTCCGGAACACATCCGACAAAACCTGCTGGTAGAGAAAGCTCCATTTGTATTCGCGGATCCGATTGAGGTTGCGCGCGGGCTGGTGATACACCACGAGGTCGAGTTGCGATGCGGGTTGAAAGTAGGCCGCCTTTGCGGTGCCTTTCGACGATGCTTTGCGCACGCCATTTACTATGTAGGATTGAAGTCCGAAGAGCTCGGTAAACGAAGTGACAATAACGCTGGATTCGCCATACTTCACTGTTCGCAGCACGATCCCTTTTGTCTTGTGAAGCATCCGTAAAGTTACCGGGTAGCCGCGCACGGAATCCACGAATTACACGGAATTGGCGCAGTGCTAACGTTCGGGGCAATCTTTATCTCGCCATGTATTCTCAACACAAACAGCAGTGTAGCACGATGTAAAGTATGGTTGACCAGACCCTGGAACAATATCGAACCGCTGCAGCGATTCTATTCCGTGTATTCCGTGTATTCCGTGCGCCTCCCTCCGCCCCTCATTTGGCCAGGAACACGATCTTGCCCACTGCCTTTTCCTGCTGCCCCTCTACTGTTGCGAGCACGAGGTAAACGCCGCTGGCCGCCGCCTTTCCGCGGTAGTCGGTTCCGTTCCACACCGCCTGTCCGCCCAGCGAGCGCGTTTGATACACCAGTCGTCCATTGAGCTCGGTGATCTTTACGAAGCTGCCTTCTTTGAGTCCGCGGATGGCGATGGGGCCGCTGTAGCCTGGAGGTACGGGGTTGGGAAACACGAGGAGCTTATCGAATGATTCGCTGCCTTCCGTAGCTGTTGTGCGAAAGGAGCAGATGCCTTTTGCCGTGGACACAAACACTTCTCCCGTTGCGCCGTCGATGGCAACGCGGAGCACGTCGTTGCTCAGAAGCGGGCTGTTTTCTTCGGTGAAGTGGAGCAGGCGTTTGTCGCCTTCGGGGGAGATGAGCCAAAGCCCGTTGCGTGTGCCCACCCACTTTCGGTCGGCGCCGTCCACGGCGATGCTGCGTACCTCTTCGCCTTTGAAGAGGAAGTTGGCGAAGCCGTTGTCGCCCTGCACGATGGGGAGCAGCGCTTCGCAGGTGCGAAACACCGACGTGCCGCACTGGATGATGGCGACGCCGTCGGTAGTGCCGATCCAGATGGCGCTGGTGCGGTCCTTTGCGAGGCAGAGCGGCTCGCCTGCGGGGAGATTGCCGTTGCCTGCACCGGGGCGAAGCAGGCGCCAGGCATCGTCGCTGCGGTTGTCGAGGTTGCTGCCGGGGTTGAAGGCGATGACGCCGTTGCCTTTGGGTGACAGTCCCCACAGCGTTCCTTCCTCATCAATCACGATCTGTGCGAGCGCATTCTCGTTGAGCGAAAAGGGAGGTTGAAAGGAGATCCAGCTGCCATCAGGCTTGCGCACATGGAGGAAGTTGGCGGCGCCGTAATTGGCGATCCAGAGATTGTCGTTGTAGTCGAATGCAAGCCCCGACACTCGGTAGCTTGTGGGGTCGCCGATGGTGGCACCGATGGGAGAATTCTGCTTGTAGATGGTAAGCCCGTTAGTGCCGGTGTAGTGCACAAGTCCTCCGCCATAAGAGCCGCCCCAGAACGATCCGTCGCGCGGGTCGGCAGCTACCGAAATGAGGTCCAGCACGGAGTCGAGGGCAGGTAGGCGAAACTGGTTGTAGTTGGTCCAGGAGCCGTCCTTGTATTGGTAGATGCCGTTGCGGTTGTATTGGTAATTCCAAGATGCATTGACAGAGCCTGCGGCTGCATACACCACGCCATTGGCAACGATCATCTCGCCACTTGCGGTGCCTTCGGGGCCATTGGGCTTGTAGAATTCCGGTGTGCCACCTGCCCACGAGGAGAGTCCTGCGTAGAGGTCGGCCACCCATAGGGTGCCACCTGCAAGCTGCGCGTGTTGCGGGTAGGAGAGTGGCGGCGCCTGCGTGGCCGAGCGGAAGGGCGTGCCGTTGTCGTTGAGCACGAGCGCCTGCGTGGGTCCGCCCAGCACGAAGCTTTGGGTGAGCGCCACCTTGCCTTCCGTTTCTTCGATATGCACGATGGGGTTGCCGTTGCTGAAGAAGGTGGACCAGCTTCCTGCGTTCTGAACAAAGAGCGTATCGTTTTGCCAGGCGATGATCTTGCCGTTGGCGTTGACAACGCCTTTGCAAGCGGTTGCTGCGAGCCCGTTGCTGCCCGACAGATTTTGCCAGGTGCGGAAGTCGGATGGCGTGGTATTGTTGACGGGTGTACGTTTCAGTCCTTCGGCGGTTGCGGCGTAAATAAAGTCGTTGTCGCGCGTGACCATGTAGGTGACAACGTATGCGCCGTTGGCGCCGATGAACCAGGAGTCTTTCGTTTCATTGCGTGCGGCGTCGATCACCCATATGCCGAGGCCCGTGGAAACGTAGCAGGTGTTGCCGAAGGGAAAGAAGTCGTAGATCGTTTTGTTGCCCGACACGGGCTCGCGTTGCAGGTCGGGGAGGTTGCGGATGCCGTTGCCCGAAAGGATGTCGATGTTGCTGTTGGCATAGCCCACGTAGAGGCGTTGGCCGGCGGCGTCGTAGGTAATGCAGCTGACGCCGGTTTCGGCAAGTCCCCCGATCTTGCTCAGTCGTCCCAGTTCTTCCGTGCTGCGATCGACCGTGAAGAGTGCGTAGGGTGTGGCCGTATAAATACGGTCGGGCGTTACGGCGAGGTCGATGGTGCTGTTGGAGGGCAGGTGTTCGCGCCAGCCACCGATCGCGGGGAAGCTGTTTTGCGCATGGGCGCATACGCTGAAGAGCAGTAAGGGGAGAAGGAATTTCACTCCATCGAAGGTAGGGAATCGGGGGGCTTCGCACACCCATCCCGCGGGCCCTCGTAGTCAGACCCATCCCCTTGATCCCCTTCCCTAAGGGAAGGGGGCGCAGAACCCTTGCCCGGGCCCTTCGCTACAGACCCATCCCCTTGATCCCCTTCCCTAAGGGAAGGGGTACTGCCCCGACTGGCATCTCACGCGTTCGGTAAACTTCGTAATGCATCCAGAATCGAAGCGCATACGTCCTCAATGTCGCCCATTACTTCTTCGTTGGAAAAGCGAACAATGGTGAAGCCTAAGGCTCGAAGATCTGCTTCGCGATTTCGATCGATTTGCGGTTGCTCCCCTTCGTTGTGTATTTCGCCGTCCACTTCAACCACCAATAGTTTTTGCAAACAGGCAAAGTCAACGATGTACCGGCCAGTGACGTGCTGTCGACGAAACTTGTAGCCGCCTAGCCGACGGCCTTTAAGCTGCTCCCACAAAAGCGCTTCAGCAGGAGTTGGATTCTTTCGGTTCCCTTTCGCCAGCTCAATGCGTTTCTTGTAAAGCTGGTAGTCGGACGTGTGATAGGCATATTGCCTCCCTGGTACTTTCATACTGCAAAGCACTCTCAACCTATCAGGCTATCCATGAGAAATTCCTCACTTCTCACTGGTATTTTTCCCATCCAATCCTGATGCTTTCATCAGGGATCAGCGCTCCCCTTCCCTTAGGGAAGGGGTTGGGGGATGGGTCGTGCCAGGCGAAGCGCTCCCTGGGTTGGGAGATGCGTCGTGCCAGTCTTGTCCTTTTGTGATGGAGCGTGCCCGATTACTCAGCGCTCGCCCCTACCGATTCATCATCCGCACAATCTGCGCACTCTCATACGCCTGCCGCTGGTTGTAGCCCGAAGCAAGCTTGTTGTTGTTAACGAGGTCGATGATGGTGCCGATGCCGCAGAAGCCCCAGGTTAGGAGGTACGCGATGCCCATACCCACTTCGCCGATCACGAAGCGCTGGATGCCCGCGACGCCGAGGAAGCCAATGAGCGTCATGATGAGCAGCTGCTGCGGCTCTTTGCGCTTGCCTGCATACACCGAGTAAAAATGGCGCCGCTGATCATCAGTGAAATCCTTCGTGACGGCCTGTATCATCATTAATTCGTCGGGTTGCATACCCGGCATCATCATCATCATTTGTTGCTGGTCCATAAATGGTGGTTTTGGAGATTATGTTTTTTAAAAAGTGGCAAAAACGTTTGTTGCAACAGCAGCAACGTCACCGGTATGCCCAGCCAATGGGCGGAGAAGGAGGAGCGCCATTGTGCATGGAGGGCGTAGTGCACCGCGTGGCCCAGGCCGCAACCCGGGCACCAGCCGATGCCCAGCGCTTTGAACACGCATAGCGTCGGGCCGTCGGCCGTTGGGTCGAGGAAGAACAGGGCGACGAGCGCCGCTGCCCAGAGCAGGGATGGAAAAAGCGATCTCACGCAGTTTGTTGGAGGGGCCAAGATAGCAAATTCGGAAGACCCTCGCTGTCATTAGTTCGGTTCTGAAATCGGCTGGCGCACCTGCACCCCCACGCGTAACTTGAATTCGTCGGCATGTGTGTAGCGAAACCAACGTCCGGCAAACGGTGGCTGTGTCTGTTGCCGATAGGCAACGCCGTTTTTGGTTTCATTCATCCGCACGTATAGGTTGGCTTCGCCTTTCACCGTTGGGCCGATCACGCGCAAGCCTACGAAGAGGCTGTCTTCCACGATGCCCAACGAATCAACCGGCACGCGGTAGGCCCCATCGTCGGTGGCCTTCACCACGAAGCGCAGGTCCCTGTCGAGCAGCGAGGCACCCATGCGACTGCCCGTGTCGACCTTAAAAAGAAGCAGCTGCAGTTGCACATCGCGGTAATGAATCTTCAGTTTCTTCTTCAGCATGTTCGGAAGGCCGGTGTTGAAATAGAATTCGAGGTACACCAGCTTCCCGCGCGGGTATCCTTTTACGAGGCATACATGCGTCTCGCCTTCTTCGAAGCTTGCATAGCTGGGGAAGCCCGTGATCTTGTGCACCTTGATCTTTCCCGGAAGGTTGTCGACGCGTACAGCGGTGAGTTCTTTGTTTGGAAGAATGGTATCGGCGGGTTGCTGCGCCGTGCCCGCAAGTGATGCGAGCAATAACGGGGTGAGCAGATGAAGTCGTTGCATACGGTTTAGATGGCCGTGGAGGCCCGGGCTGAAATTAAGCAACGCCGGGGCATCACCCAAATTGCGTGCACGGTCAGGAGTACGCGCATCTTCAGCAATTCCACGTTGGATTGCTGCGCGAGATATTGCCGGTAATCAATGCTCATGAATCAGGTGAACTGTATTTCTACGCAAACATAGGGATCGTCTCCGTGGATACATTCTATAACGGCTGAAGCGGCTTTCCGAACATTACCGATAGCGTCCCCAACGACAAACAACAAACCCCAAACGACAAACAAAAGTTGATGATCGGGTCGTATGATCCCATTGCCGGCACAGGGCTTATTGCGTGCTCCCGGCACTGCTGTCGATCGGAGTTCCCGTATGCGTCACGATGCCCAGGCTGCCGATGATGGCGGGATGGTTATTGCGCACCGAGCCTTGGTGCTGCGGGTTATAAGCAACTTTTTTGAAGTCAAGCACCGGCTCGGGTACCTGGTTGATATCCATGTCCGGCGAATATTGGTCTTCGGCAAAAAGCAAACGATACGTTAGCGTGCCCGGCCCGCCGAAGTTGTAAACTTTTTCCTTGTCGGCTTCGGTAAGACCGTGATCGACGCCGGCAAGCACGTTCACGGTGTCGCGAGTCTCCTGCGATACCACGATGATATGGCTGAAGTACCGGTCTTTGGTGGGGTTGCCCAGGCCGGGGTTGTAATAAATCACCTTCACCGGCTCTTCTTCGTGCAGCGCTTTCGGGTTGATGCGGAAGTCGGAGATAGGGCGGAAGCGGCCCGGATTACATGCGGCGAGGAGGAGCAGGCTGAAAAGGAGGGGCTTTTTCATGTTTTGGGGGCGCGCTAAAGTTAGTAAGCGTTGCTGTAGCGCGCGCGGCCCGCGGGGATGCTCCTAGTATGTCCGCTTCACCGTGAAGCCACCCTGTGTCACCTGCACCGTGGGGTTGAATCCGCCGAAATAGTTCGTGAGGTAGTTTCCCGAAAATTCACCCTTGATATAACTGCTCGTGATCTCATCGATGCGCACGGTGTAGCTCGAGGGCGGCAGCCCGGGCGAATCGTGGAGGTCGTACTGCACCGTGCCGCTGCTACCCAGGTTGTGCACGCTGTTGGAAACATACACGAGGTAGGACGCGCTGTTGCTGTAGTAGGTGCCTTCGTAAAACCGGCTGCCGACCGTTTCGATACTGATGTCGAACAGCTCGCCGTTGTAGTCGGATGCCGACACGCTCAGCACCGTTCGGTTGGGGTTGCTGAGGGAGGCGCCGATGGAGCCCGCCGCTGTTGCGTACTCGATATACGACCCGTCGCGCTGGATCCAGAAATTGTAGCTGGGACCAGTGTCCATGCCTTTCTTGCACGAAACCAGGAAGGCGGCTAGAACGAGGAATAGTACGGCGCGGCGCTGCATAGTGTTGGTTGTTGTTTCGAAGCTAATTCATTTGATGGATTTCATGCAGTGGGAAGCCACATCCCGTTTCCTTCCCATCTTTGCGCCCTAAACACCTCCGTCCATGTGGGAATCCCTGGGAAAGACCGTTCTGCGCTACCGTGTACTCTTGCTCCTCGCCCTGCTCGCCGTTACTGCTTTTATGGGCTGGCAGGCCAGCAAGGTGAAGATCAATTACGAGTTCGCCAACGCCATCCCCACCGATAACCCCAAATACGTGGCCTACCAGGCCTTCCGCCGGCAGTTCGGCGAAGACGGTAACCTGCTCGTGATCGGCGTGCAAACGGACCGCTTCTTCCAGAAAAGCTTCTTCGACGACTACCGCCGGCTGCAGTCCGACGTGAAGAAAGTGGCCGGCGTGGAAGGCGTGCTCGCCGTCCCAGGCGCCGTGGCCCTCGTCAAAAACGACTCCCTCGAAAAGCTCGATGCCCGCCCCGTATTTCCCGACTCCCTGCAAACGCAGGCCGATATCGACTCCGCCGCCGCCCGCTTCGGCGCGCTGCCCTTTTACCGCGGCCTCCTCTACAACGCGGACTCCAACGCCTACCTGATGGGCGTTACCATCAACGGGCCGCTGCTGCAAAGCCCCAAACGCGCGGAAACCATCGGAGCCATCGTGCAGCTGGTGGAAGCCTTCGAGCAACGCCAGGGCACCGACCTGCACCTGAGCGGCCTGCCCCTCATCCGCACACAGGTGGCCCTCAAGATCCAACGCGAAATGCGCTGGTTCACCATCGGCTCCTTCGCTCTTTCAGCTCTCATCCTCCTGCTCTTCTTCCGCTCCATCAGCGCCACGCTGCTCTCGCTCGCCGTGGTGGCCGTAGGCGTTGTGTGGAGCTTCGGCACGCTGCAGCTCCTTGGCTACAAGATCACGCTGCTCACGGCGCTCATCCCGCCGCTGGTAGTGGTCATCGGCATCCCCAATTGCATCTACTTCCTCAACAAATACCACACGTCGTGGCGGCAGTACGGCGACAAGCAAAAGGCGCTCGTGCAGATGATCGCCAAAATGGGCGTGGTAACGCTCTTCTGCAACATCGCCGCCGCCATCGGCTTCGCGGTGTTCGCGCTCACCAGGAGCGCCGTGCTCAAAGAGTTTGGTGCCGTGGCCGGCATCGCCATCGGCCTCCTCTTCATCATCTCGCTGCTGCTCATTCCGCCCGTGCTGGCCATGACGGCCGCACCGAAGGCGGGCCACCTGCGCTACCTCGACAACCGCATCGTGGGCCGCTGGCTCGAGCGCCTCGAGCGCTGGAGCCTCCACCACCGCAAGACCATCTACCTGGCTACCGTAGTTCTACTGGCCGCCGCAATAATGGGAACACTGCGCCTGAAGAGCGTCGGCTACATCGTGGACGACCTGCCGAAGACCGACGTCATCTACTCCGACCTCAAATGGTTCGAGCACCAGTTTCGCGGTGTGATGCCGCTCGAGATCGTGGTGGACGCCAAAAAGCGCAAAGGCCTGCAGCGCGACATCGCCGGCAACCTACGCCGCATCGACTCGCTCGTGCTCTACCTGAAGTCGAAGCCCTATGTGGGCCGCACCATGAGCATCACCGAGATCTCCAAGTTCGTGCGCCAGGCTTTTTATGAAGGCGACAGCTCGATGTATGCCCTTCCTTCCGACTACGAGCTGCCGGCGCTCAAAGACTATTTCGCGGTGAAGAAGGACACGGCGCAAAAAGGCGGCGGGACAGTGGACAAGCTGCTTCGCTCGCTGGTAGACAGCAATTGGCAGCAGGCCCGCGTGTCGGGCGCGATGATGGACGTAGGCTCCGACCGCCTCCCGCTGATCCTCGATTCCGTGCAGGGAAGGGCGGGTGAGATCTTCGATACGGCGCGCTACCGCGTGAGCATCACCGGCGGCTCGGTCACCTTTCTCGAAGGCAGCCGTTTCATCATCAACGGCCTCAAGGAAAGCATCTTCTGGGCCTTCCTGCTCATCGCCCTCTGCATGCTCTACCTGTTCCGCTCCTTCCGCATCCTGCTTTGCTCGCTGCTGCCCAACATCATCCCGCTGGTGATCACCGCGGGCGTGATGGGCTGGGTGGGCGTGCCGCTCAAACCGTCCACGGTGCTCGTTTTCAGCGTTACGCTGGGCATCGCCATAGACATCACCATCCGCTTTCTCGTCAACTACAAGCAACAAGCGGGCGGCGGGTTATCGGTAGAAGAAAACGTCGTTTCCTCGATCCATTCCACCGGTCTTTCCATCATCTACACGTCAGGCGTGCTCATCGCCGGCTTCATCATTTTCTGCTTCAGCGGCTTTGGCGGAACGCAGTCGCTGGGCTGGCTCACCTCACTTACGCTGGTGGTGGCCACAGTGGCCAACCTCACGCTGCTGCCCGCTTTGCTGCTCGATCTCACGGGCAGGAAAGGCCGAAAAACGACCATAGAAACACCTAGACATTAAAAAAAGTGCCCTGTTTGTAACAAAATTTTAACCTGAACATTAAATTCGTGCAACTTTCGGGAGACATCAGTTGTCTTCCCCGATAACCGCCGCGATAGACCGGATCAACCAGAACGACTCTTTTGACAGACTGAGAGACCACCCCTGCACCCGTTGCAGGCCGCGGAGGAGACTGCTTTATAACTGTTTATTAAATACGTATGCACATGAGAAAAATGCTACTCCTTGGAGTAGGCATGCAGCTATCCTGCATGACCCTACTTGCTCAGGACCGGACCCTGACGGGCCGCGTGACTGACGAAAACGGGCAGCCGATCCCCAGCGTGTCCGTGCAAATCAAAGGCACGAACCGCGGTACAGTCACCGACGCCAATGGTAACTACACCATTACGGTTCCCAGCGGCGCCAAAGCCCTCACCTTCTCTTCAACCGAGTACCAGGCTACCGATCGCAACATCGGTTCCGGCACCACCGTTAACATTTCCATGCGCAATGCAGACCGCAGCATGGAAGAAGTGGTGGTAGTGGGCTACCAGGTACGCCGCAAGAAAGAGGAAGGCGGCGCCGTTTCCACCGTAAGCGGCCGCGCCATCCAGAACCTTCCCAACGTATCGGTTGACCGCGCCCTGCAAGGCCGCGCGGCCGGTGTGCTGGTTCAGTCCAACAACGGTATCCCCGGCGGCGGCATCAACGTGCGCGTGCGCGGTACGGGCACCTTCGGCTCCAATGCCGCCAACCAGCCCCTCTACGTAGTGGATGGTGTGCAGATGAACATCGGCGGTAACTCCTCCTTCACCGAGGCCAACGCCCTCGCCTTCCTCAACCCGAACGACATCGAATCCATCGACGTTCTGAAGGACGCCGCTTCCGCTTCCATCTACGGTTCGCAGGCCGCCAACGGCGTAGTGATCGTAACCACCAAGAAAGGCCGCGCAGGCAAAACGCGCTTCAGCCTCAACGCCTATACCGGTGTATCGGAGCGCATGAAGAAGCTCGACAACCTCAGCACCCGCGAGTACATCCAGGCGCGCGCCGAGGCCGACTTCAACCGCTACGGTCCCCAGACCCCCGGCTACACCTTCCTCGACTCGCGCCAGTGGGCGCTCGGCGAGCTGTCGAACGCTACGGGCCTGAGCTACAACACGATCTTCGCCCGCGGTTACAACGACAAGCAGATCGACTCCATCATCAACGTGCTTCCCAACATCGATTGGCAGGACGAAACGATGCGTCGCGGCACCATCCAGAACTACGACCTTTCGATGTCGGGTGGTAACGACAAAACGACCTTCTACCTCGGTGGCGGTTATACCTACCAGAGCACCATCTTCAACAAAGTAGACTTCAAGCGCTACACGCTTTCTACCAACCTCACGCACAAGGCTACCGACCGCCTCACGCTGGGCCTGAAGATGAACCTCAGCACCTTCGAGCAGAAGACGCCTTTCGCAACGAACGGCTCCTTCCTCGGCAACCCCGCCTTCTCCGCGGCTACGATCATCAACGTGAACCGCGTATATAACGAAGACGGCACCTACTTCGGTCTCCTGGGCAACGGCCAGTCGCTGGCGGGCGCACTCAACCAGAACATCGTTGCGGTGAACGACTATAACAGCGGTATGCAGCGCACCAACCAGTTCGTTGGATCGCTCAACCTCGATTACAAGATCCTCAGCTGGCTTAGCTACCGTGCCTTCGTGAGCCTCGACTACCGCCTCGTGCAGGGCCAGCAATACCGCGACCCCCGCACCAACGACGGCTTTGCAGTGAAAGGCCGCGGAACGGTGGAAAGCAACTGGATCACCAACCTGCTCACCACGCACACGCTGAACTTCGACAAGGCCTTCGGCCGCTTCAAGACCGACGGTTTCGTTGGTTACGAATCGCGCCGCGACTACTCGGAAAGCATCAACGGTGAAAACATCGGCTTTCCTACGCCCGACTTCGTAACGCCTGCATCGGGTGTGACCCCCACATTCGTTGGTGGCGCCTGGAGCGGTTACAAGCGCGCTTCAGTGCTCGGTCGCGTGAACCTCGGTTACAACCAGCGCTACCTCCTCTCCGTGATCGCACGTCGTGACGGCTCTTCCAAGTTCGGCCGCGAAAACCGCTTCGGTGTGTTCCCCGGTATCATCGGCACCTGGGTGATCGATCGCGAAAACTTCATGAAAAAGGCTGACTTCATTTCCACGCTGCGTCTCCGCGCTTCGTGGGGCCGCACGGGTAACGACCTTCCGCTGGGCAACTTTACCTGGCGCGGTCTGTATGGCAGCGGCTCGCAGTATAACGGCAACGCAGGTATCACGTACAACTCCATCGAAGCTCCGGACGTAAGCTGGGAGATCAACGAGACGGCCAACTTCGGCCTCGACTTCGGCTTCTTCCGCAACCGCCTCACCGGCTCCGTTGAATACTTCAACCGCAAATCGAAGCAGGCACTGCTGACCAACCCCCTCAGCTACCTGACGGGCATCGGCGGCTACCCGAGCAACGTGGGTGAGATCACCATCAACGGTACCGAGGTGACCCTCAACGGCGACCTCGTTCGTCCGCGCACTGCCGACGGCCTGCGTGTGAACCTCGGTGTTACGTTCGCTTACAACTTCAACAAGGTGAGCAAGATCTATGGTGGCTACGAAGTGCTTCCCGGCGATCCGTCGGTACGCGTTGGCCGCTCCATCAACAGCGTGTTCACGCAGGTGTACCAGGGTGTGAACCCCGCCACGGGCCGCCCGATGTTCCTCGACACCTTCGGCCACATCACATATGCTCCGCAGAACCGCGACCGCCGCTACATCGGCGACCAGGAGCCTGACTACTGGGGTGGTGTTACCGCTTCGATCGGCTTCAAAGGCTTCAGCATCGACGCCCTCATCGGCTACGAGTACGGACGCCTCGCTTCCGACGGCCAGCTGAACTTCATGCTCGAGACTTCTTCGCGCACCATCAACGGATGGCAGTATTCCTACGACAACCGCTGGCAGAAGCCGGGCGACATCACGTCGTTCCCGCGCATCTTCGAAGGTGGCACCGAGCCCGGTGGCGTGAACTCCGCTTCGGCTTCGAGCCGCCTGTGGCGCAAGGCTGACTACATCCGCCTCCGCGACCTGCGTGTTTCGTACGATTTCTCGTCGGCCGTGCTGCGCCGCCTGCACCTGACCACCGCCAAGGTTTATGTGCAAGGTCAGAACCTCTGGACGAAGAGCGACTGGTGGGGTTACGATCCGGAATTCGTAGGTACGTCTACCGGTATCATTCCTCAAACGAAGAACTACAACATCGGTATCCAACTCGGCTTCTAAACGCTTAATTGAACGACAAAATGAAAAAGACACTATATAAACTTTCCTGGAGCCTGCTGTTGCTGTCGTCGCTGACGGCCTGTAAGAAGCAGCTCGAGCTCGACCCGAAGCAGTCGGTGGACGTGTCGGTGGCCCTCACCTCGCGTGAAGGCGTCAACGCCGCCATTACCGGTGTATACTCTTCACTCAAATCCACCACGAACTACGGCCGCGACCTCCTCGCCGTTTCCGACGCGCTGGCCGACAACGGCTTTGCAACGCAGAAGTCGGGCCGCCTGCTGGCTGAAAACCAGAACGGCACCGGCGCGCACTTCGTGCTGTGGCAGAACAACTACTACGCCATCGCGCAGATCAACCAGGTGCTGGCCGCCATCCCTACGCTGAACGTGTCGCCCGCCGTTACCACGGCCGAGCGCAACAGCTGGGAAGGTCAGCTCTACTTCCTGCGTGCCCTGATGTACCACGACCTCGCCCGCTGCTACGGCTATGAGCCCGGCATGGGTGTTCAGGGCCAGGACCGCGGTTCTGTTCCCATCATGCTGCAAACGCCTGCTACGATCCAGGAGGCGCTGAATACGATGCCCGGCCGTGCTACCGCCGACTCCGTGTATCGCCGCATCTATGCCGACCTCGACTCGGCCAACAAGCGCCTCGCCACCAGCAACAGCGGACTGCCGCACATTGCTACGAAGGCAGCCGCTCAGGCACTCTACGCCCGCGTTGCTCTTTACCGCCGCGACTGGGTGAATGCCGCCCGCTGGTGCGACTCCGTGCTGGCAGTAGCCGCCAACGTAAACCGCCTGGCCACCACTTCGAGCTACGTTTCGAGCTGGACTTCGCAGACCAACCCCGAATCGCTGTTCGAGGTTCGCTTTGCCAACCAGTCGGAAAACATCGGTGTGAACACTTCGCTGCAAACCACGTACACCACGCTGGCTGAGCGCGGCCGCCCGTCGCTCACTGCAGGCTTCGGCGACCTCGTTGCCGCAACCCCGCTGCTGCAGGCCCTCGGCTTTACCGGCATCGCTGCCAACGGATCGGGTGGCACCTTCACGGGCCGCTCCGACGATGTGCGCAACCTGCTGTTCGAATCGGGTACTACCGGCCGCGGCACGGCACGTATCGAGTGCACCAAGTTCATTGGTAAGAATGGTGTGGCCAACCTGGACAACGTTCCGGTGATCCGCATCCCCGAAGTATACCTGACGCGCGCTGAGGCCCGCCTCAACAACGGCGACGCCGCCGGCGCCCTCGCCGACCTGAAGGTGGTGAAGCAGGCTCGCTACGCCAACTATACTACCACGCAGCAGACTGCCGACAACGCGCTTACTGCCAACACCGGCCTGCCGCTCGTAGCGCCGACGCCTCCGGCAACAACCACGCTCTACGGCCAGATCCTGCATCAGCGCCGCCTGGAGTTCGCCTTCGAAGGCCAGCGCTGGTTCGACTTCAAACGCCTCGGCTTCACGCTTCCGAAAGCTACAGCTACCCTGTACACCGGTTATACCGACTTCAAGGTGCTGGCGCCCATCCCGGTTCGCGAAACGGACGTTAACCCGAACCTGGTGCAAAACTTCGGTTACTAATTTCAAAATCGATTTCAGATGAAAAAGATCAAAGCATTACTGCCCTTGCTGCTTGCCGCTGCTACGTTCAGCGCCTGCACCAAGAACGAGGATAAAGTTTACGATAGCCAGCCGCTCGTGGAGTGGGACGCGGCTACATTCAATGCCCGCACATCGGGTTATCCCTTCCCGCTGCTGACGCGTGTGCCCCAGGCATACGGCCGCAACGTGTTCACCGCCGCTACCGCTTACGGAATGCCCGCCGATCCTGCACTGACGCGCCTGTATGCCCCGCTGGCCCCGGCCACCACGGGCGACACGATCACGATGCGCGTGAACCTCGTAGGCCCGCAGATGGGTACGGCCCAGACGTTCCCCGTAACGATCGAGCGCAACTTCAGCACGGCCGTGGAAGGCGTGCACTTCATGCTGCTCAACCCCAACGGGTCGGCTGCAACGGGTAGCACCACGGTGACCATCCCTGCCAATTCCAGCTTCGGTTACATCCGCTGGCGCGTGCTCAACCCGGGTCCCCTGGCTCCGGGCGGCATCCCCACCGTCAACGTGGTGTTCACGCTTGGCAGCAACAGCGAGGTGGCTGCGTCGGAAAACTACAAGTACATCGGCTGGGGTATCGCACAGTAATCCCGCCACTTTTGATGACCCTCAAACAGAAAGAAAATGAAGTTGAATAAACTGTTCTTAAGCGCTTCGATCGTGCTGCTGGCCGCTGTTACAGTGGTGAGTTGCGACAAGCGCGACAACAACGTGGCCTACGCCCCCGGTATATCCGCCAACGTAGCCACCGTGGCCGAAAACAACGGCCTTACCATCTTCGCCGGCGCCATGCGCCGCGCGGGGATGGACTCTACGTTCGCCTACCTGGGCCAGTACACGATCTTTGCGCCCACCGATTCTGCTTTCGCTGCTGCCGGCATTTCGGCTTCGGCGATCGCCAGCCTCCCGGTGGAAACCGTTCGCGTGCTGCTCCGCAACCACATTCTCTCCGGCCGCACTACGCTGATGTCGTTTCTGCCCGGACCGAATGCCGCTTACACAAACCTGAACCGCGACACGCTGTTCGTAACCGGCGTTGGAACTCCTCCCACAGCGTTCTACATCAACGGCCGCAAGGTGACGCAAACGGACATCGCCGCCAACAACGGCGTGATCCACAAGATCGCCGGCGTGCTGGCTCCTGCAGGTGGCAACTTCATGACCACCATCGGTGCAGCTACCAACCTCACGTTCTTCGCTGCCGCTATCAACCGCGCCAACCTGGCCAACACGTTCAACACTGTTGGTAATCGCTGGACGGTGTTTGCACCCACCAATGCCGCCTTCCAGGCTGCAGGCTTCGCCGACATCGCCGCCATCAACGCGGCCGACCCGACGACGCTCGCAAACATCCTCCGCTACCATGCACTGCCCGCGGCTTCGCTGGTATCCAGCAACCGCATCGCGTTCTCTTCCGACCTCGCTGCCCGCTATGGCGGCACCAGCATCAACACCGTGCAAGGCACGCCTGTGCTGATCGGGGCCGGCGGTACGACCGTGAAGGGTACGAGCAATGCCACTGCAGCTACCATCACCGTGAGCGACATCCTTTACCGCTCGGGTGTGCTGCACGTGATCGACAAAGTTTTGATGCCTTAAATAGCAGAGACATCCGGACCAGAAAAAATCCCCCGCCATTTGGCGGGGGATTTTCATTTATGTTGATCGGCTGCAATTATTTCAATTCCTGTGCAAGCCGCGCTTCAAGCGCTTCGCCACGCAGCCCCATGGCAACGATGGTCCCCTGCGGGTTCACCAGCACGTTGAACGGGATGCTCTCGAGGCCATAGGCCGGCACTGCCTGGCTGCTCCAGAACTGCAGGTCGCTCATATGCGGCCAGGTGAGCCCGTCCTTTTGGATCGCTTCCAGCCAGGGATCTTTCTCGCGGTCGAGCGAAACGCCGAGTACCGTGAAGTTCTTGTCTTTGTATTTCTGGAATGCCTTTACCACTGTTGGATTTTCCATGCGGCAAGGCTGGCACCACGATGCCCAGAAGTCGATGAGCACCCATTTGCCGCGGAAGGAGCTGATGGAAACGGGCTTGCCTTGCGGATCGTTGAGCGTGAGCTCGGGTGCTGGCTTTCCCAGCAGCGCTGCAGAGGCGGTCGAAACGCCTTCGGGCAGCGATTGTTGCGTTGCCGCGCGCTGATCCTGCTGGCGTTGCTGGTCGGCGATGCTGGTTTTGAGTTGTGCAAGGCCCGTGTTTTTGGGGAAGCGCGCCGCCGTTTCGTTGAGGAGGGCATTGAACTCCTCGCGGTTGAACGGATCTACACCGAGCATCGGGTTGGAGGCGTATGCCTGGTAGTTGCCGAGCGCAAATACGGCCAGCGTGGCGTTCTTGCTTTGACGAATGAAATCGCTCGCGTAGTTCTTGAAGGCCGTTGCTGCGGCGTGCTGTTGTGTGAAGAAAGGCTGCAGCAGGCTGTCGGAAACACCGGCGCGGCCGAGGCTGTCGCGCTGGCGTGCAAAGGCTACGAGAGTGGACAGGTGGTGGTTGGTGCTGTCGATGTGCGTGATGAGCGCACGGTTGGCGTCGGAGCCTTCGAGCGTGAACGGGCGCGTGGCATTGGCCGGGTCGGCGGATACCTGCACGTGGTCGGCGTCGTTGATGAGCGTGGCAAAGGGTTCCTGCTTGCCGGCGATGCGCAGCAGGTACAGGTTCTCTTCCACGCGCTTGCCCTTCAGCGTGAAGTGGTCCTTTGCATCGGCCTTCACCGAGTCGACGATGACCGGGCTGCTGCTATTGAGGTTCGTTTCTTCGAGGTAGATGGTGGCGCCGTTCGCACCTTTGTAGGTGCCGTCTACGGTGAAGCCATTGGAGCTTTCCGGCTGGCAGGCCGCAAGGATCAGCAGGCTGCCGAGCAACAGGAGATGGGATCGTTTCATGGGGCAAAGATCGGGCGCCTGCGGCGCAGGAGAGAAAGAACGCAGATTTTTTAGGATTATTAAGATTTACTCGGGTTTTACAAGAGAATTGCCCGACAAGAACGCGGATTTTTCATCATGATTACGATTGTCGCAGCCTCTTTGTACGACGCGTTGGCGGCGTAAGCAAATCATAACCAATCATAACCATCCGCGTATCGCACTCGTGCGATCTGCGTTCTTTCTCTACCGCCGCAGGCGCCACGCAAAAGGCCCCGGCGAAGAACGCCAGGGCCGTAACGTAATGCACTTGAGAAACCCGCTTAGAGATCGGCGGTCTTGAGCTTCTTTGGGAATTTCACTTCCAACTTCTGCTCTTTTCCTGCACGCTGTATGGTAAACGTGAATGTGCTTCCCTGGCGCGCGCGCTGCGTCATGCGGCGCAGGTCGTCGGTACCTTCAATTTCGTCTTCGTCCACTTTCGTGATGATATCGTCTTTTTGTAATCCGGCTTTTGCAGCGGGCGTCTCTTCATCCACTTCGGTCACTTTCACGCCTTTGCCTTCTTCGAGGTCGGTGACCGACACGCCGAGGCGCGGACGATCGCTGCTGCGGAAGTAGAAGTTGCCTGCATTCGGCAGCGTGGGCGCTGCGGGTGGCTGTATGTTCATGTCGAAACTGGGAACGCGCAGGTTGAAGCTATTGAGGCCTTTCCACTTGGTGAGTTCAGCCGTCACGGTCTGGTCTTTGCCGTCGCGGGTATAGGTGATCTTGATCTTGTCGCCGGGCTTGTGGCTGCGGATGGCGCGCGCAACATCACCGTCTTCCCTGATCACGATGTCGTCGATCTTCGTGATGATATCGTCCTTCTTCAAACCGGCCTTTTCGGCGGCGCTGCTCCTGGTGATGGAGGATATCTGCGCACCTTTGTCCACGAGGTTGGTTACCACACCGAGCATGGCGCGATTGTCGTCCTCGGTAAATACGTTGAAGTCGTCGTCGTTGGAATACACCCAGGTGTTGCGTCCGCCGATGCCGTTGATGCTTACGTGGCCGCCGCGCTTGACGGTGGTAACGTTCACGTTCACGTCGGGGCTTTTATCGGCCTCTTTGCCATTCACCAGCACCTGGTTGCCTTTGATCTCGATGACCGTCTTGTCGTCGATGTTGCCGTCGCGGGTAATGACGATGGTCTGCAGCTCCGTGTCCTTGTCCTTCTGCTTCGTCTTTCCCGTCTGGGCAAACGAGGGGAGTGTCACGAGCGCCGCTGCCACTGCCAGTCCTTGTAAGAAGTATCGTTTCATAAGTTTTTTGATTGGCTACGTTGAATTTCGTAGATCAAATATAGGAGGACATTTTTAATTACGAAACTTTTCGCAGTGTTAAAATCCCTTAATGCCCGGAATTCTGCGTAGAACAACTAAAAGCGGGTTGGGTGGGCTTTTTCGAAGGATGAGTGGCAGGAGGTAGTGCGCACGGATCCCGAAGCTTCGGGACGGAATGCACGGAACGGGTTGATAAGGAGGTTCTCGCCGCAATAACGAAAGGGGGATTTTCGCAGCGCGAAAATCCCCCTTGTATTTTTCCGTGTTTTCCGTGAATTCCGTGCGCTAAATCCTGCCCTTCACCGCGTCGATCACGGTCTGCAACTGGCCCACATCCTGGCCGCCGGCGGTTGCGAGGCCCTTTTGACCGCCACCGCCACCTTTGATGAGTGGAGCCACTACCTGCTTGATGAGCGCTCCTGCATCGAGGCCTTTTGCTACCAGCGCATCATCCAGTGCAATGGCCACGGAGGCCTTGCCTTCAATGTTGGCTACCAGCACCACCGCGGCGTTGCCCAGTGCATTCTTCAGGTCGAACGACAGCTTTTTTAAGGCATCCGCGCTGCTGATGGCAACCAGCGCACCCACGAAGGCGGTGCCGTTCACCTGCTCCTGTTGCTGCATGAGCGTATCGCGCAGGGCGTTTACCTGGGCTTGCTGAAACTTCTCTACCTGCTTGCCGAGCGCGGCGTTTTCCTCACGCAGTGAAGCAATGCCTTTCAGCGGTTCCTTGGCGGGTTGCAGCGCCTCTTTGATGGCTTGCAACTGGCGCAGCTGTTCGTTGATGTGCAGCTCGGCGGCCAGTCCGCACACTGCTTCCACGCGGCGCACGCCGGCCTGCGAAGACGCCTCCGATATGATCTTGAACAATCCGAGTTCGCCGGTGGCCCCCACGTGCGTGCCGCCGCATAGCTCCACCGAATACAACGGATCGATGGTCACAACGCGCACGGTATCGCCGTATTTTTCTCCAAACAACGCCATGGCGCCAAGTTTGAGCGCTTCTTCCTTCGGCATCTGTTTGATGACCACCGGAATGTTGGCGCGGATCTTTTCGTTAACGATATGCTCCACGCGCGCCAGCTCCTCGTCGGTCATACGGGCAAAGTGCGAGAAGTCGAAGCGGAGGTATTCCGAATTCACCAGCGAGCCTTTTTGTGCCACGTGCGTGCCTAGCACCTCGCGCAGCGCGGCGTGCAGCAGGTGCGTGGCGCTGTGGTGCACGGCAGTATGCGTGCGGCGTGTGCCGTCCACTTTTGCAGTCCATTCGCCGGCAACCTGCTCGGGAAGCTGCTCGGCAAAATGCACGATGAGGTCGTTTTCTTTTTTCGTATCGAGGATGCGGATGCGCTGGTCGCCCATCACGAGCATGCCCGTATCGCCCACCTGGCCGCCGCTTTCCGCATAGAAAGGTGTGCGGTCGAGCACCAGCTGGTAGCTTTCTTTCCCTTTTGCTTTTACGTGGCGATAGCGCAGGATGTTGCTTTTCGCTTCAAGCGAGTCGTAGCCTACGAAGAGCGAATTCTGGTTGCCTTCGCTCACGGTGATCCAGTCGGAGGCATCTACCTGGCGGTCGGCACGACCGAGGTCTTTTTGCTTTTGCATCTCCGCGCGGAATTCCGCTTCGTCAATGGTGAGCTTGTGCTCGGATGCAATAAGTTGGGAAAGGTCGAGCGGGAAGCCGTAGGTGTCGTACAATTCGAATGCTTCCGCGCCGGTGATCTGCCCGCGACCCAGCAGCGTTTCGATGCGACCCAGCCCGCGGTCGAGCGTGCGGAGGAAGGATTCTTCTTCTTCGCGAATGACGCGCGCAACGAATGACAGTTGCCCTTCCAGCTCGGGGAAAACCGTACGGAACTGTTCGGCGATGACCGGGACGAGCTGGT
Source organism: Chitinophagaceae bacterium (assembly GCA_004173235.1). Lineage (GTDB taxonomy): Bacteria > Bacteroidota > Bacteroidia > Chitinophagales > Chitinophagaceae > Flavisolibacter. The sequence continues at coordinate 39,459 of SEAC01000008.1, forward strand.
GCAGCAGCGGTTGCTTGTAATCGAGATAAGAGAAGTAGTAGCGTACGGCGCGGCGGAGGATGCGGCGGATGACGTAGCCGGCGCCCGTATTGCTCGGCAGCTGTCCGTCGGCAATGGCAAACGAAACGGCGCGGATATGATCGCTCAGCACGCGGAAGGCGATGTCGCTCTTGCCTGCGTCGGAGCCAGCGTATTTCTTGTTGGTGATCTTTTCGATGGCAGCAATGGTGCCTGTGAATACGTCGGTGTCGTAGTTGCTTTGCTTGCCCTGCAGCACGCGCACGAGGCGTTCGAAGCCCATGCCCGTGTCCACGTGGCGGGCAGGCAAAGGTTGCAGCGAGCCGTCCTTGGTGCGGTTGAACTGTATAAATACGTTGTTCCAGATCTCGATCACCTGCGGGTGGTCGGCATTCACCAGCGTTTTGCCGTCCACTCCCGAGCGCTCGGCGTCGGGGCGCGTGTCCACGTGGATCTCCGTGCAGGGGCCGCAGGGGCCGGTGTCGCCCATCTCCCAGAAGTTGTCTTTCTTGTTGCCCAGCAGGATGCGGTCTTCGGCAACCCACTTGCGCCACTCGGAAGCGGCCTCTTCGTCTTTCGGGAGGCCTTCGCTTGCATCGCCTTCAAACACCGTCACGTACATGCGGTCTTCGGGTATGCCGAGCACCTTGGTGAGCAGCTCCCAGCTCCATTCGATCGCTTCTTTTTTGAAGTAATCGCCGAAGCTCCAGTTGCCCAGCATCTCGAAGAGCGTGTGGTGGTAGGTGTCCACGCCCACTTCTTCAAGGTCGTTGTGCTTGCCGCTCACGCGCAGGCACTTCTGCGTGTCGGCGATGCGCGGACTGGGCGCCGTTTTATTTCCAAGAAAGTAATCCTTGAACTGGTTCATGCCCGCGTTGGTGAACATGAGCGTGGGGTCATTCTTCACAACCACAGGTGCGGACGGCACGATCTGGTGGCCTTTTTGCGCAAAAAAATCCAGGAACGCCTGGCGGATCTGGGCACTGGTCATCATGAGCGAAACAAGATTGTTGAGGTTTTTCCTGTTGGAAAGGTAAATTTGTTGGCCTTGCTCCTGGGCAAGGGAGGCCAAAGGTAAGAAACGTGAGCCGTGAGCCGTGAACCGTGAGCGGGCAGTTCTCAGAATTCCTGAAACTGCTCACGGCTGACGGCTGACGGCTCACCGCCCACGACCATGAAGAAAATCAAATACTACTATAACACCCACACCCTCCGCTACGAGAAGCTCGTGACGCCATTGCGCGTGAAGCTGCTGCGCCTTTTCAGCTTCATGGCCGTGAGCCTGGTGACGGGCGCCCTCCTCGCCTGGGCCGCCTTCCGCTTTCTCGGCTCGCCGGGCGAGAAACTGCTGCAGGCCGAAAACCGCAACCTCCGCGACCGCTACGTAACGATCGACCGGGAGCTGGACGACCTGCGTGCGCAGATGCGCGAGTTGGAAAAACGCGACAACGGCGTGTACCGCTCCATATTCGAAGCCACGCCGATTCCCGATTCGGTGCGTGCGCTGGCGATGGAACAGGAGCTGGAAGAAGCAAGGGTGGAAAAGATGGACAACGGGGAGCTGGTAGCTTCTATTCAAGGCACGGTGGAATCGCTGCGCAAGCGGATGGCCGCGCAAACGAAATCTTATAAAGAGATACAGGCGCTGGTGAAGAACAAGGAGAAACTGCTGGCCGCTACGCCGGCCATTCAGCCGGTAAGCAATCAGGACCTGAGCCGCATCGCTTCGGGCTTCGGGCGCCGCATCGACCCCATTTACAAAACGCCCAAGATGCACGCCGGGCTCGACTTTACGGCACCGCAGGGCACGCCCATCTATGCCACGGCCGATGGACGCGTGACGGTGGCGGGCAATGAGAACGACGGTTACGGCAACCACGTAGAGATCAGCCACGGCTACGGCTACGAAACGCTGTATGGCCACATGGTGCGCGTGAAGGCGCGCCGCGGGCAAATGGTGAAGCGTGGCGAGATCATCGGCTACGTAGGCTCCACGGGCAAAAGCACCGGGCCGCACTGCCACTACGAAGTGCATAAGAACGGCCGCAAGCTCGATCCCGTCTACTTCTTTTACAACGACCTCACGCCACAGCAGTTCAACGAAATGCTGAAACGGGCACAGCAGAGCAACCAGAGCTTCGATTGAGAACATGAGCGGTGAGCCGTGAGCCTTGGCGCTTATGCGAAGGAGCCATTTGCTGGAAAGGCTGACGGCTGACGGCTGACGGCTCACGACGCTGATTGACGTATTTTTGCCTCCATGTCGGACGACCGCTTCCAGATAGCTTTTGATTTTTTCGGCGAGCCCGAAAAGCCCGATGATGCGGGTAAAGAAAGCGTTCCTGCGAAAAAAGAGGAGCCCGATGTTCCGTTGAAAGCGCCCGCCGCGGCGGCGCAGGTCGCCGAAGAGCCCACCGAAGTATACTTTCCCGATCCACTCGACCTGCAGCCTGCTTCGGGGCTTACCGAATACCTTTCGGGAGCACCCGTGCCCGAGGAGCGCCGCAAGAGCACCCGCGGCCGCAAAAGCCAGAAGGCGATGGCCGCAGAAGTAGCGCTGGTGCAGGTTCCGCCCGATGAGGAACTTTTCAAAAAGCAGTATTACGGCATCCGCGAGGTGTCGGAAATGTTTGCCGTCAACCCCTCGCTGCTTCGCTACTGGGAGACTTCCTTCGGGATGCAGCTGCGCAAGAACCGCAAGGGCGACCGGTTCTTCACGCCCCAGGACATCAAAACCGTCCAGCTCATTCACGACCTCCTCCGCCGCCGCAAGTTCACCATCGACGGCGCGCGCGACTTCCTGAAGAAAAATAAAGGTGCCGACCAGCGCTACGAACTCATTCAGTCGCTGCAGAAGGTGCGGAAGTTTTTGCTGGAGCTGAAGGCACACCTATAATGCATGTGAGATGTTAGATGTAAGGATGTGAGATGCAGGCGTCTTCTTCAACTCTTCAACTCTTTAACCCTTCAACTCTTTAACTCTTTATCTCTCCTTCCCTATCCTAATTTTGACTAAATCAGTAGACCAGTGATGAAAAAGATATTTTTTGTGCTTTCCCTGTTTGCCGGCACGGCGGTCTTTGCACAGGAGCCGGAAGTAAGCCGTGATGCCGAAAATGGTTCGAAGGTGCTCAAGGGCTTCATTACCGTAGAAACACTGGCGACCGACACGGCTTTTGCGTGGTATGGCAGCGGCATCAAGAGCTTCACGCCCAATGCCGAAGCGCTGGCGGCTCTGCGTGCCCACAAAGACTCTGTGTACGTGCTTGCCTTTGGCGGCACCTGGTGCGACGATACGAAGCAGGTGCTCCCGAAAATGATGGCCACCTTCCAGGCTGCGGGCATTCCTGCCGATCACATCACCATCCTCGGCGTAGACCGGCAGAAGAAAACGTTGCAGAACCTCTCGCAAACCTTCGGCGTCACCAACGTGCCCACGTTCATTCTGCTCCGGAACGGGAGGGAAGTGGGACGCATCGTGGAATACGGAACTGCCGGATTGCCGGAAAAGGAGATCGGGAAAATGGTTACTGCCGGGTTTAAATAAGGCGGGGGACGATAATTTTTTACGAACGGCATTCGAAAGAATGCCGTTTTTGCTTAGGTCTCAGTACTTTCAGGGCTCCTAATCATCCAAATTACTTGCGCATGCACTCTTTCTACTCTAAGCTAACTTTTCTTGTGGCCTTTGTTCTCTGCACCCTCGGTGCGGCAGCACAGGTGTCTGTAACTGCCACAGTGGGCACCACGGGCCCAACGTCGTACACCACGCTGAAGGGCGCCTTTGACGCCATCAACGCCGGTACGCACAAGGGCAGCATCACCGTCAGCATCACCGGCAACACTACGGAGACCGCTACTGCCAGCCTGCTCGGCAGCACGGGCACTGCTTCGTACACTTCCGTGGTCATCAAGCCCGCCGCAGGCACTACCCCGACAATCACAACGGGAACGCCCTTTGCTGTTGTGCTCCTCGAACTGAATGGAGCCACCAACGTTACGATCGACGGATCGAACGCTCCCGGCGGCACCACCAAGGACCTCACGATCTCGAATGCGGACACGCTCGCCAACTGCGTTCGCCTCATCAACGGTGCCAGCAACAACATCCTCAAGAACACCGTATTCAAGGCTTCTACCTACAACTCGGGCGTGTTCCTCATGAGCTCGTCGACAGCGGCGGCCGGCAACAACAACAACCTGATCGAGAACAACGACTTCACGTTCAGCTCCGCGCTCCGCAAGCCTATCGTATGCATCTACAACACCGGCACCAGCGGCAAGCCTAACAGCAACAACACCTACCGCAACAACCGCGTGATGAACTTCACTACCTACGGCATCATGGATGGCAACGGTTCGGTAGGGTATTCCAACAACACGCTCATCGAGCGCAACGAGATCTTCGGTGCGGTTGGCACGGGCGCTTCGATCTTCGGCATCCGCCTCAACCAGCCCACCGGCGTGCAGAACATGATCCTTCATGCCAACTACATCCACGACCTCAGCCTCACGGCTGCAGGCACCATCTACGGTGTTGACTTCTACGACGTAGCCAGCTTCCGTATGATCAACAACATCATCCGCCTCAGCGACGCCGTTTCGAGCATTCGCGGCATCGCCCAGGAAAGCGCGGCATCGCAGGCTTCGGTGTTGCACAACACGGTGGTGATCAGCGGCACTGCGTCGGGCGCCGCCGTTTCGTTCAATTACCTGAAGAACTACACGAGCACCAACGACTCTGTGTACAACAACCTCTTCGTAAACACACGCGTCAGCTCGGGCACCGGCAAGCAATACGCCATCCTCAGCTCAGCACCGGCTAGCACACTGGTTCCTTTTAAATCGAATTACAACGATCTGTACAGCACGGGTAACGCGCTCAACTTTATCGGCGGAACTTCGGCCACCACGTCGGCCGACTACAATACACTTGCAGGATGGCAGGCTGGCAACAGCAGCGACGCCAATTCCATCAGCCTGCTTCCCACGTTTGTTTCGGCAACCGATATGCACATCAGCCCGTCGGCCGCAGGCAACAGCGCCTTCGACAACAAGGGTACCAACGCAGGAGTAACGGTTGACTACGACGCACAAGCCCGCAGCGGCAGCACGCCCGATATCGGCGCCGATGAATTTACCTATGTTGCAGCCTGCACTCCGGCCGACATCACGGTGAACCCCACAGGCCAAAGCGTATGTGAGGGCGCAAACGTTGCCCTCCTGGCGCAGGCTGCCGGCACCGGCCCGCTCAGCTACCAATGGAAGAAAAATGGCGTGGCGATCGCCAATGCCACCACCAATGGACTTGATCTTGCCAACGTTACACCCGCTAATTCGGGTAACTACTACGTGGTCGTTTCGAACGCTTGCGGTATCGACTCTTCCACTTCTGTCGACCTCCTCGTTTCTCCCAAGCCCGTTTCCAACTTCACCAACTCGGTTCCGGGCTGCGCGCCTGCAAACGTGACCTTTACGGCTACGAGCACTGTGTCTTCGGGCAGCATCGGTTCGTATTTCTACGAGTTCGGTGACGGACAGACCGCACAAATTCAGAATCCTTCGCACACGTACGCTGCTGCAGGTACTTACACCGTGAAGCTGACGTCTACGAGCACGGAGAACTGTTCTGACATCATCACAAAAACGCTCACCATTGGTTGCACTACGGCCGTAAGCAACCTCCAGGCCGGTATCTCGGAAGCAACGCTTCTGCCCACTGCAGTGCGCGACAACGCAACGGTGCGCGTAACCGCCAACCGTTCGATGACCATCAGCTGGACGCTCGTTGACGCCGGTGGCCGCATCGTACGCCGCTTTACGCAAAACGTAGCGAACGGAAACGGTAGCCTCCGCATCTCGCTCAACGGCATCGCGCCCGGAACCTACCAGTTGCTTGGCTATAGCGACAAAGGCAAGGCAACGACGCTGCGCTTTGTTAAGCTCTGATGCACCGACTGAACAATTCATAAAAAAGCCCGCGCAAGTGCGCGGGCTTTTTTATTGGCCACACCGGCGATGGATGTTTCTGTTGATGACGCTTATGGCTGCACTGCGATCTCGATTCCCAGGTCTTCCATGCGACGCAATACGAAGAAGTTGACCTCCTGTTTGAGCCCAACGAATTGTGCATTCTCGATGGCCGCGGTAAAGTACTCGATGGTGGTTACGATGGTGTTGGGTCGTATGTCGGAAAGAGCCACGGTAAACGATTGTACGGGTTTCTTTTCTTTAAGAAATGCGCGCACGTCCTGCAGCAGTTGTTCCGCCTGTGCCGGCGTGGTGCGCACGTGGAGACCCAGCTCAAGGTGCCCGCGCAGCTGCGTGCGCAGCGACACGTTGTCGAGGATCGAGTCGACCATTTGCTTGTTGGGAACTGTCACATAGCTCTTGTCGGCCGTGCGGATGCGCGTGCTGCGGAGCCCGATCTTCTCCACGTTGCCGGAGATGCTCTGCACTTTTACAAAGTCGCCAATGGTAAACGGTTTGTCGAAGAAGATGACGAAGGATGCGATGAGATTTTCGAGGCTTTCGCGGAGCGCGAGGGCGATGGCCGCACCCACGATGCTGAGGCCCGTAAGGAGCGTGCTGATGTTGTAGCCGAATGCGAACCGCAGGATGAGGAGCCCACCAATGATGCCGACGATAACCTTGAGGAAGTCGCGGAAGAACACGATCAGCTGGTATTCGCTTTGCGCGGGCTTGCCATCACGATGCTGTTGCAGCAGCACCGCGATGAAGTCGATGCTTCGAAGAATGAGCCACACAAGCGCGCCGATCTGCAACAGGATGCCCAGCGCCAGCAGCACCGTATGCAACTTGTATTTATACAACTCAACGTCGAGCTCCTCGGGGAAGTGCAGCCGGTAGAGCGTAACGATCGAAACCGTGATCACCAGGAACACACCGAGCGGATGCACCACCAGGTCAACGAAGGTCTTGCTGTCGAAGTTCTTCCAGATCCTTCCAAAGCCGCGGCAGGCAAGCGCCGCAAGGCCGCGCGAAAGCACACGCTTCAAAAAGAAAACGAAGAGAATGATGGCAATCGCCCACAGGTAGGCTCCTACGGTGTTGTTGCCGATGACGTGGTGGAAGAATGGAGGCATAGCGGTTCAAAGATAAGCGAACCAGCATGTGCCGTCATTGCGAGGCGGTGAGCGGAGCGAGACAACGAAGCAATCTTCTTCGAAGGTAGCGGGAGATTGCTTCGTGCTTCCGTTTCACTCCAGCCCTCGCAATGACGGCACACTGGGTTAAAACCCAACCCTGAACACACTTATAGAATCTTTGCCCATTGCGAAGAGCTTGTTGTTGCCTACGAGGTAGCGGTTGAAGCCGCCGAAGGAAGAAGGAAACTGGTATTGACGCTGTAAGAGCGTGCCGGTGTTGAGCAGCACAAGGCTATTGCCCTGCACGCCGAGCAACTGGCGGTCGAACACGGCGAGGAGCGACCAACTTTCTACCGGGAACCTGCGCTGGAAGGTGCCGTAGTAATCGAATACGAGCACGCCCACCTGCGGGTCGAAAAGGTAAACGGCGCGATCTACGTCGAGAATGCGCGTGGGTACGAAAGAGAAGTTGAACAGTTGGCGGAAATCGGGAGTTTCCATCAGCATGCGCCCGGATTCATCCAGCTTGCGCAGCTTGCTTTCCACCGCATCAAAGATCCAGATGTTGTTGTCGAACGAAGTGGCTGCTGCCGATGCCTGGGCGATGCGCGCACGGCGCAGGTCGAGCACAGCCTTCTGCGAAAGCAGGCGGTCGAGCAGCACGATGGTGGAGAAGTCTTTGTAGAAAAGCAGCGGGCGGAGCGGGTTGCTCACATCGATGCCGTGCAGCTTGCCAAAGCGGCGCACGTTGTTGAAAACGGCAATGGAATCGCCCGCAGGGCCGTACTTCTTCAGCAAGCCCGTTGGGGTAACGAGGTACAGGTTGTCGAGGCCGTCCACCGCGATATCGGTCGCTTCCACACGAATGGTTCTGAGGAGGGTGAAGGTGGAATCCTGGGCCTGTGACGATGTCGCTGCGAGCAGCAAGACCGTCATTGCGAGCGCAGCGAAGCAAACCCCCGCGTTACGCACGCTGTTCGCAAACAGGATCGACAGGCGGCGAGCTAAAAGCGACGACGCCGCGCGCTTACGGTCACTCCTGAAGTTGAGGAGCTTGCTTCGCTGCGCTCGCAATGACGACCCGGATGGAAGTTCACGCTTCATCCTCTTACAATTTTTTCATCCATACCCGTATACGATTTGAGTTCAAGCTGTTCGCCGTCAAACACCGCGTAGGTGAAATAGATCACCCAGTCGCCGAGGTTGATGTAGCGGCTGCTATCGGATAGACGAAAATCGATGGGCAGGTGTCTATGGCCGAACACGAAATAATCCACTTTCTTTTGCTGGAGCACTTCGCGGCTGTAGGTGATGAGCCACTCGTTGTCGGCGCCATGAAACACTTCCTCGCCGTGGTCGCCGCCGCGGCTTTTGCGGCTGAAGTAGTCGGCGAGGCCCATGCCCACACGCGGGGGCAGGATGCCGAAGCCCCACTGGGCAATGGGGTTGCGAAAAAGCTTCTTAAGCGCCTTGTAGCCATGGTCGCCGGGACCAAGGCCATCGCCGTGTGCAATGTGGAATTGCGCATTGTTGAAGGTGAAGTCGCGCGCTTCGTAATACACGGGCGTGTTGAGTTCCTTTTGGAAATAGTCCTTCATCCACATGTCGTGGTTGCCCACAAAAAAGTGAATGGGAATGCCGCTGTCCACGATCTCGGCCCACTTGCCCAGCAGGCGCACGTAGCCTTTCGGCACCACGTGTTTGTATTCGTACCAGAAGTCGAAAACATCGCCCACGATGAAGATCACCGCCGCATCTTTCCGCACCTCTTCGAGGAAGCGCACGATGAGGCGCTCGCGCTCGAGGCTCTTCTCGTGGTTGGGCGCGCCCAGGTGGAAATCGGAAAGGAAGTAAACCTTTTTTCCGGGGGGCAGTTGCATGAGCAAGGTTACGGCGTTGAGGGCAGATCGTCAACTAAAAACAGGTACACTTCCTTTGGCCCGTGCACGCCGGTGACCAGCGTTTTCTCGATGTCGGCAGTGCGGCTGGGGCCTGTGGCAAAGGAGATTTGTGAAGGCAGGCGGCCGGCGTAGCGCTGCTGCAGCAGCTTGAGCGCGTCGCCGAGGTCGTATACGAGCTGCGAGGCGCGGGCGACGCACACATGCACCGGTGCGTATACCGACGTGACTCTGCCGCCGTTCTTCGCGCTCAGCACAATGGTGCCGGTGCGCGCTACGAGGGCTTCGCAATCGGTGATGGACGCGTCGCAGGTAACGATGTCGCGCGTGCGTGCTTCGTCGGGCACCAGCGATGCCAGCGGGCCGTCGGGCACAAAAACCTTCGTCCATTCCTGCTGCACGCGCAGCAACCCGAGCTGTTGTTGTAATTCTTCTTCGTTGAGGCAGAAGGCGAACTTGCCTTGCAGGCGCGTAAATTCTTCGGCAAAGGTTACCACGATGTCCTCTTCCGGCTGCGGCTGCACCACCGGGTCGCTGCCCTCGCTTTTTGGAAAAGGAATTGGCGTTGACTGAGTCAACGCCATCCTTATTTTCTTGAAAATGCTGTTTTTTGCCCCGCTCATTTGCTACTGGGTTGCTGATGGTTCATGATACCCGGGTCGAATGGAGGAACACCTTCCGAAATGCCGCCATCGGGTGTGGCCTCGATGCCGTCTTCAGCCAGCGGCTTGTGCGATTCGAACGGGCGTGCACCGATCAGTGCTTCTACGTCGCTCTGGAAAAGCACTTCTTTGTCGAGGAGCTTTTCGGCCAGCAGCGCCACCTGTTCGCGCTTGTCGCGCAGCAGGCCTTTGGTGCGTTCGTAGGCCGCGTCAATCAGCTTGCGCACTTCTTCGTCGATGATCTTGGCAGTCTCATCCGAGTAGGGCTTCTGGAAGCTGTTGTCGGCCTGCGGATCGTAGAAGGATACGTTGCCCACCTTGTCGTTCATGCCATATATACTCACCATGGAGTAGGCGATGCGGGTGATCTGCTGGAGGTCGTTCTGCGCGCCGGTAGAGATCTTGCCGAAGAAAATTTCTTCTGCAGCGCGTCCGCCGAGGGTCATGCAGATCTGGTCTATCAGCTGGTCGGTATTGTACAAATACTGTTCCTTCGGAGTGTACTGCGCATAGCCGAGTGCAGCGGTGCCGCGGGGTACGATCGTCACTTTCAGCAGCGGGTAGGCATGCTCGAGGTACCAACCGCAGATGGCGTGGCCGGCTTCGTGGTAGGCGATGATCTTCTTCTCTTCGGGCGAGATGATCTTGTTCTTTTTCTCGAGGCCACCGATGACGCGGTCAACGGCATCCTGGAAGTCGCTCATGTCTACTGCCGTCTTGCCTTTGCGCGCGGCAATGAGCGCGGCTTCATTACATACGTTGGCGATGTCGGCGCCAGCAAAACCGGGTGTTTGCTCGGCGATCTTGTGTACATCCACCTTTTCGGAAACCTTGATCGGCTTCAGGTGCACTTTGAAGATGGCCTCGCGTCCTTTCAGATCGGGCTTGTCAATCGAAACCTGGCGGTCGAAGCGGCCGGGGCGGAGCAGGGCCGTATCGAGCACGTCGGGGCGGTTGGTGGCTGCCAGCACGATGATGCCGGAGTCGGTGCCGAAGCCGTCCATCTCCACCAGCAGCTGGTTGAGGGTCGATTCGCGCTCGTCGTTGCTCATCATCATGTTCTTGCCCCGCGCACGGCCGATGGCATCGATCTCGTCGATGAAGATCACACAAGGAGCCTTTTCGCGTGCCTGGCGGAAGAGGTCGCGTACGCGCGATGCACCCACACCCACGAACATTTCCACGAAGTCGGAACCGGAAAGCGAGAAGAAGGGAACCTGCGCCTCGCCGGCCATCGCCTTCGCAAGCAGCGTTTTACCGGTGCCCGGAGGACCTACCAGCAGCGCACCTTTGGGTATCTTGCCACCGAGCGACGTATATTTTTTAGGATTGCGGAGGAAGTCGACGATCTCCATCACTTCCACCTTGGCTTCGTCGAGGCCGGCCACATCAGCAAACGTGATGTTGACGCGCGTGCCTTTTTCAAAAAGCGTCGCTTTAGACTTGCCGATGTTGAAGATGCCGCCCGGGCCCGAGCCGCCGCCTGCGCCGCCGCCCATCTTACGCATCAGGAGGATCCAGATGCCGATGAACATGAGGATGGGCAGTATGAACTGCGTGACGCCGTTGAGCCAATTGGTCTCGTTCTCCACATCGGAATTCGGAATGTTGGTCGCGGGAATTTTCGCCTGCGCGTAGTAGTCGTTCAGTTCCTTGCGCACGTCTTCGTTCGATGCGATCTTAAAGTAGAACTGTGGTCCTTCGTCCGAAAGACGGTTCTTGTTCTGCGCCTGGTATTTGGGCAGCGCTTCCTTGCGGAGGAATACGCGTACCATATCGCGGTTGTCGACGATCACGTATTTGGAAACCTCGTTCGAAGCGACCATCGTTTTGAAAGTGTCGAGCGAGATCTTGCCGTTGGAGTTCAGCGAGGGGCCAAAGAACTGGAATCCAATGATGACGGCGAAAATGATGACGTATACCCAGTAGATGCTGAATTTCGGTCCCTTGCGCGGGGTATTGTCACCGCCGGGCGTTCCGGGGCGGCCCGGCAGCCGGGGTATGCGGTTCTTACTGTCCTTGTTGTACGGTTCTTGTGCCATGATAAGTTTGAATGATCTTCTGGTGATTCGGGTTCTTCTGCAGCAAAGGCCCCCTGGGGGCCCTTCAATCAGTCCTGGTGCTCCTGGAGCACTGCGTCGCTCCACATTTCTTCGAGCTTGTAGAACTTCCGGCTTTCGGGGTGCATTACGTGTACGACGATATTGACAAAATCGAGCAGCACCCACTGGAGGTTTTGCTTGCCTTCCTGGTGGTATACCGACTCGCCGCATTCCTGCTTCACCATGTCTTCGATGTTGTCGGCAATGGCGCGCACCTGCGGTGAGCTGGGCGCTTCGCAGATGACGAAAAAGTCAGCGACGGCCTCGTCGATCTTCCGGAGGTCGAGGGAAACGATATTTTCGCCCTTCTTCTCGTGGATGGCCTTGATGATGGTTTTGAAGAGTTTCGAGTTGCGGGTGAGGCGCGTTGCGTTCTTTTTCCGGGCGGCCAGCGCTGCTATTTGTTCCAAATACGATCCTTTTTGTGTTAATAAAAATGCTGCTATCCGGAAGGTACGCCGGTGAAGTGGAATAGTTTTGCCAAAAATAGGTACAAATTGCCACCGTCATCGAAACACCTGAGCGCCGCTATCGTTGAATTACAGCAGGTAGACAGCACCAACAACTATGCCACCGGACTGGCGCACGCAGGCCTCGCGGAGCATGGTACGGCCGTGCTTGCATGGGCGCAAACGGCGGGCAAGGGACAGCGCGCAAAAGGCTGGAATGCAACGCCTGGCGCCAATATCACCATGAGCCTCGCTTTCCGGCCGGCCGAGCTGTTTGGAAGCGGCCCGGTGCGGCTCACGGCACCCACTGCTTTTCGTTTCAGCATGGCGATTGCGTTGGGTGCGCAGCGCTTTTTTGCCACCCACGCCGGGGAAGAATCTTTTGTTAAATGGCCCAACGATATCTATTGGCGTGACAGAAAGGCAGCCGGCATTCTCATCGAAAACATTTTGGCGGGCGACGAATGGCGCTGGGCGGTCGCCGGCATTGGTGTCAACATCAACGAAACCGACTTTGGCGAACTGGAAGGGCGGGCGGTATCGCTGCGGCAGGTCACGGGCCGCATATGGGACGTGAAAGCACTCGCGCTGGAGCTGCGAGCATCCATTGCCAGTGCGCTGGAGCAAATGGCAAGCGACCCCACCAGCATTTCAGCCGATTACCACGCCGTGCTTTACAAACAGGGCGCAACGGTGCGTTTCCGCCGGGGCGGTCGCGTGTTCAGCGCCGAGGTGCTGGGCGTATCGGCGGAAGGGATGCTACGCCTCCGCCATGGAGTGGAGGAGGAGTTTGGAGTGGGAGAAGTGGAGTGGGTGTCCGACGCCCGCTGATCGGAGTGTAGGAGATCCACCGCCGATTCGTTAACTTCCTGATCCAAAACCAACCCCATGCATCCCGATACAATTGCACTCCAGGAAGAGATCCGGCGGCTGAACCTGATCGTGCGCCTGCTTGCTGATCGAAATGCAGAACTCGAGGCGGCATTGAACGGCTCCCCGGCACGCCAACCCCCCTCGCACGATGGGCGTGATCCGCTGCTAACCACTCCGCCGGAAAATAGCGGATGGAGTGCGCGGGTGGCGGTAACGCCGATGCAGGGACTTTCCGGAATATTTCGGGAAGGAGGGGAGCCGACGCCAGCGCTGGGAGGGATGAATTCGGAACGTGAACCTCCGAACGATATCGGGGTAGGGAATAAGCCGCATTTTCTCACGCCGTTCCAAAATTTGGGTGGGGAGGAGAAACGCGTTCAGCAGGCAAATATGATTCCGGTTCGGATGGGTCCGCGTCCGATTGCGCCGATGCCCGTACGGGAGCGGGTGCTCCCTTCCGAGGATGCGCTGGTGGCGATCCTGAAAAAACAAGGCTTGGGCAACGTCAACAACGATGGCGTGCGACGCGCGGCGCGGCTCCTGCTCTGGGTGGCACATTCCTATGGGCCCATCACCTATACCGACATCGGCAAAAGGCTGCACCTGAGCGAAAGCGGCGCCGGCAAGCTCGTTAGCTCCCTGCGGCGGCGGCGCCTGTTGGTGCGCGAAGGCTGGCAGTGCCTGCGGCTGACAGAGCATGCCCGCACGCTGCTTTACCCGGGATAGGCTCGGTCTCTGACCAGTTATTTACTCCTTCACAAACCGATCCACCACTTCTTCGCGCTGGCGATAGGTGATCTCCAGGGTATTGCCGCTGATGGTGTAGAGCGACTCGCTCGTGCGGCCATTTCTACTGTTGGTGAGTCGGAGTACTCCGGGTTTCGGTTCCTGGTAGGTGTTGAACAGGCTCAGGTACGGGTGGCCGTTCGGCACCAGTTTGCCCTGAACAAATGTGACCACCACCTGCTGGTCGGCCGGAATGGATTCCCAGCTGTGCATGCCATCGCCGCGGTTGTAGCGCGTGGCAATGCGGCGCCAGCTGCCGTCGATGGCCGACGCAGCCGAAGTGCGGTTCGTGTTTGCGGCGGTTACGGCCGTCTCAGGGCTGGTGCTCTTTTGCGCAGAAGCCATTTCGTCGAGTGTCGACTCCTTGCTGCAACTCAGTGCGGCTACGGCAAGAAAGGATAATAGTACACGCATAGGTTAGCTGTTTATACTATTCCACAAACAAAAACTATGTAAGAAATGGTGGCAAGCGCGGCCATAAGCCGGTTTTAAACGGAAAAGCGCGCAAGATTTGATGATTGAAGATGCCGCATCGAGGCCAATAAACCGCCCCATTTCGCGAATGCGCAATACACTTCGTCTCAATCTCTACCCATTACATCCACTCCGCTCCGAAGGACGCCGCGCTACATAGATCGCCTTCGCAAAACGGAACGTCTTCTGCGCGTTCCTGCACGAGCAGCTGCTGGCTTCCTTTTCGCCGGCGGGATGGGTGCTACGCTGATTGAATGATTTCTTCGGCGTGCTGCTTGTTGCGCGGGCGGAGAAAGATCTTTTTGATGATGCCTTTTTCGTCGATGACGAACGTGGTGCGGTGAAGACCGATCACCTTGTTTCCATACATGTTCTTCTCGCCCCACACACCATACTTTTCAATAATGGCCCGCTTCGGATCGGCGATGAGCGGAAACGGGAGACTGAATTTTTCCTCAAACTTCTTGTGCGATGCCACGTCGTCGGGACTAACACCCAGCACCTGGAATCCGTGCTGCTTCAGCAATGCAAAGTTGTCGCGCAGGTTGCAGCTTTGCACGGTGCACACCGGCGTGTCGTCGGACGGGTAGAAATACAGCGCTACTTTTTGTCCTTTGAAATCGGAAAGCGCGATTTTCTTGCCGTCCTGGTCGAGGCCCGAAAAGGAGGGTGCGCGGTCGCCAGCTTGTAAGTGGGTTGCCATGAGGGGTTTGGGAGGATTTTGAAAGGTTTTGGAGGGTTCAGGAAAAACGCAAATTTAGTGGCTGTCTCCAAAACCTTCAGGAACCCTCCGGAACCCTCCGAAACCTTCACCTCGTCACCGTCCACTCCCGCACCGTCACATTTCCTGCCTCGTCTTCGATCGTGGCCTTAAGCTGCTGTGTGCCGGTGGGGAAATGCTCATCGAATACATAGATCCAGCTGCGCCCTTTGTCGTTGGAGCAGCGAAGCCATTTGCCATTTACCTCGAGGCGGAAGGAGCGGATTGCGTTGAGGTTGTCTTTAGGTATGAATACGATCGAACCGCGGCCGCGCAGGTTGGTGGCGGGCGCATTCACGGTGGGGGCTTCCGTATCGGGCACCAGCTGGTAGGTGCCGAACTGCCGGAACTTCGCCATCGCCCAGTCGCCGTTCCAGCGGGCGCGTTGGGTGTATGTTTTGCTGCCCACGCGGTTCACGAGCACGGCACGCGCGCGTTGTTCGCGGCTCCAGCCTGCGCCGCCCTTGATGCGCACCGTCACCGAGTCGTGTGCAGGAACGAACGAAGGCAGCACCGTATAAATACGGCCTTCGGGTGCTTCGCTGAACGAATACGAAACAGGCATCGTGTCGTAGATGGTGCGCTCGGTGGTATACAATTCAAAATCGGTGCGTTCCAGCACGTTCACATTGTTGGGCAGAAAGGCTTCGCGGCCGTATTCGGCAGCAGGGCGCGCGAGAGCGGCGTCGTACTGAACGCGCAGGCTGCGCCGCGTTGTGTTGCCCGCCGGGTCAGAAACTTCAAGCATCACTTCATGCACGGCATCGTCGTCGAGGTGCACGGTGCCATCACCGTTGTACGTTTTATAGGCCACCTGCGTGGCGCCGGGCAGCGGGCTGATATGCTGAAGGTCGGCGCCGCCGCGTTGCTTGTAGGGATAGTCTAGTTGTGCGTTGATGGCGCGCGTTTCGTCGTAGCTGATATCGTCGAGGCGGAATTCGGAAACCGCTTTTCCGTCAACCAGCATGCGTGCCGAGTAAATGCCGTTTGGATTGTTGGAGCCGCTGAAGCGATCGGTGGCGCCCACCGCAAAAGATACCCGCCGCGAGCCGCTGCGGATGGTCGTTCCAGCTGCCACCATCTGGGGCGACTGCAGCCAGGTGCTGCGCGAGCGGTCGTATAGCGCGATGCGGCCCACGGTGGGAGGTACGGCGTCGGCAATGGGCATTCCAAAAAGCAGCGGGTTGAGGCAGGCTTCCGTCCTGGTATCGCGGATTTCGAAGTGCACGTGCGGTCCCTGCGAGCCGCCGGTGGAGCCGCTGAGGGCAATGTATTGTCCCTTGCGCAACGGAAATTGTCCCTGCGCCGGGTAGAAGTCGCCGGCCCAGCTTTCGCGTGCATACTGTTGCTCTTTCACCCACTGCGCCAGTTCGGGATAGAAGGCGTTGAGGTGCGCATACAGCGTAGTATATCCATTAGGATGCGCGATGTAGATGCCCTGGCCGAAGCCGCCGGGCTCCACTACCACGCGGCTTACGTATCCTTCCGCAGCGGCATACACCGGGAGATTCACGCGCTGGCGGGTGCGGATGTCGAGCCCCATATGCCAGTGGTTGGTGCGGATCTCACCGAAGTTGGCCACGAGTTCCATCGGGATGTCGAGGGGATGGCGGAAGTAGCCTTTCGGATAGTCCTGGGCGGAAGCGACCGCCGAAAATGCGAGCAGGAGCGGGAGAAAAATGGTTCGGATCATCGGGTGCGTCTTGTGCCTGGCGTTAAATCAATCTTCGTACCGGCAAAACTCAGGTATTCGGGAATAAGTTTTGTATAGCTTTCTCAAAACAATAACTATGTCAGTCAACAACAAGCACCTCGCAACGTTCCTGCTCGGAGCCGCAGCCGCCTTTGGCGCCTACAAATACGCCAACATGAGCGATGAAGAAAAGGAAAAGCTGGCCCAGACCCTTAAGGACAAAGCCCACAAGCTGAAGGAAACCGCCGTGGATGCCGAAGACAAGGCCTCCGAGTATTTCAGCGAACTGAAAACGAAAGGCACCGATGCGTTCAAGGAATATATGCCCAAACTGGAGTCGTTCTTCGAAGAGCTCTTCGGCAAGAAAGGCGTGCAGGGCGGCCAGCCAGCGGCAGGTGGCACAGCAGGCGCAACGGGCGGCCAGGCGGGAGAATAATGTGGTGATGGGGTGATGTGGTAATGTGGTAATGGATCAGCACATCACCCCACTAGCACATTCTCTTGTCACTCTGAGCGCAGCCGCTTGTCATTCTGAGCGCAGCCGAAGAATGGCATGCTATTTTCAATTGTAACTGCGTAACCTATTTTGTAAACACTCAAACGGATCAACTTATGGTACGCTTACTCACACTGGC
Organism: Chitinophagaceae bacterium; assembly: GCA_004173235.1. GTDB lineage: Bacteria > Bacteroidota > Bacteroidia > Chitinophagales > Chitinophagaceae > Flavisolibacter. The sequence goes on from SEAC01000008.1 coordinate 56,918, forward strand.
AGGACTTGCTGCCGCAGGATATTATGCTTATTCGAAGCTTTCGCCCGAGCAGAAGCAGCAATTGATGGACAAGGGTCGCAACCTCGCTGGCAAACTGCCTCTCGATAAAGTGACGCAACAACTGGGCAAAGCCGGGTTTTAGTAATGAACGCTGACGTCTCATTCAGGATGTCGGATGCAGAGAACGGATCGCATTGCGATCCGTTCTTGTTTTGTAACGCCAGCAATCATCACTTCCCACTTCCGATTCCCGTTTCTTTTATCACCCCATTAGCACATTACCCCATCACCCCATTCTGTTTTATCCTAGTTTTGCCCCCCGGGCCGAGCCCGGTTTTTTGTGCGCATTTTTCAGGTGACGACAACGACTACGCTGTCAGCCTGAGCGCAGCGAAGGACCCAAAAGGTTCGGCCTCCCCACTACGAAAATGCCCAAAGATCTGTCGATCAAGACCGTGCTCATCATTGGCTCGGGACCCATCATCATCGGCCAGGCCGCCGAGTTCGATTATTCCGGAACACAAGCCGCACGCAGCCTTGCTGAAGAAGGTATCCGCGTCATTCTTATCAATTCCAACCCCGCCACCATCATGACCGACCCGATGATGGCCGACCGGGTGTACCTGCTTCCCCTTACCGTGGAAAGCCTGGAACAGATACTCGAGGAAAACGAGATCGACGCTGTGCTGCCTACAATGGGCGGACAAACGGCGCTCAACCTGGCCAAAGAAGCCGAGGACCTCGGCGTGTGGGAAAAGTATGGTGTGAAACTGATCGGAGTCGACATCAAGGCCATCGACAAGGCCGAAGACCGCGAGCAGTTTCGCCAGTGGATGATCCGCATGGGCGTGCCCGTGGCACCTGCGAAAACGGCCAACTCGTTCCTCGAAGGAAAGGAATTCGCTCAACAGATCGGCTTCCCGCTCGTGATCCGTCCCTCGTTTACACTGGGCGGCACCGGCGGCGGTTTCGTGCACGGCCCCGAAGATCTCGACGAGGCCCTGCAACGCGGTCTCCAGGCTTCTCCTATTCATGAAGTGCTGGTAGAACAGGCGGTGCTTGGCTGGAAAGAATACGAGCTCGAGCTGCTGCGCGATTCCAACGACAACGTAGTGATCATCTGCACCGTTGAAAACTTCGACCCGATGGGCGTGCACACCGGCGATTCGATCACGGTGGCGCCCGCGATGACCCTTTCCGATACGGCCTTTCAATTGATGCGCAATACCGCCATCGCCATGATGCGCGACCTTGGCAACTTCGCCGGCGGCTGCAACGTGCAGTTTGCCCTCGACCCCGAAACGGAAAGCATCATCGCTATCGAGATCAACCCGCGCGTAAGCCGCTCTTCGGCGCTCGCATCGAAGGCAACCGGGTATCCCATTGCCAAGATCGCCGCCAAGCTGGCGATCGGATACACGCTCGACGAATTGCAGAACCCGATCATCAAAACAACGTCCGCCTACTTCGAGCCGGCCCTCGACTACGTGATCGTGAAGATCCCGCGCTGGAACTTCGACAAGTTCAAAGGCGCCGACGATACGCTGGGCCTGCAGATGAAGTCGGTAGGAGAAGTGATGGCCATCGGCCGCTCGTTCACCGAAGCCATCCAGAAGGCTTGTCAGAGCCTGGAGAACAACGCCGTGGGATTGGGGTATTACGGCAAAAGCGGCATGCGTGCCGAAGAGCTGCTGGAGTATATGAAGACCCCGAAGTGGGACCGCATTTTCCGCATCAAGGATGCGCTGATGCTCGGCGTTTCGGTGAATACCATCGCCAGGGCCACCCGCATCGATAAATGGTTCCTCTACGAAATACAAAAGATCGTTGCTATAGAAAAGGAACTGGAGAAATACTGGCTCCACGAGTTGCCCGAAGACCTGCTGCGCCGCGCCAAATCGCACGGCTTCTCCGACGAGCAGATCGCCCGAATTATTACGGATGGCTCGGAAGACGAAGTTTACGAGCGGCGCAAGGAGCTGGGCCTGAAGCGCGTGTGGAAAATGGTGGATACCTGCGCGGCGGAGTTCGAGGCGAAGACACCGTATTTCTACAGCACCTTCGAGGAAGGACATGCTAACGAGAGCAAGGTTACCGATAAAAAGAAGATCATCGTGCTTGGCTCCGGCCCCAATCGTATTGGCCAGGGCATCGAATTCGACTACTGCTGCGTGCACGGCCTCCTGGCCATCCGCGAGTGCGGTTTCGAATCCATCATGATCAACTGCAATCCCGAGACGGTGTCTACCGATTTCGATATCGCCGACAAGCTGTACTTCGAGCCGGTATTCTGGGAGCACCTGCGCGAGATCATTGAGCACGAACAGCCCGCCGGCGTCATTGTGCAGCTGGGCGGACAAACAGCGCTCAAGCTTGCACAGAAACTGCAGGAGCACAACATCCCGATCATCGGCACGTCGTACGACAACATGGACATCGCCGAAGATCGTGGCCGCTTCTCCGACCGCCTGAAAGAGCTGGACATTCCCTACCCGCAATACGGCACCGCCACCGATGTGGATGAAGCCATCGACGTAGCCAATAAAGTGGGCTACCCGGTGCTGGTGCGCCCCAGCTACGTGCTCGGCGGCCAGCGCATGCGCATCGTCATCAACGACGAGGAAGTGGAAAAGGCGGTCATCTCGCTACTCAAGCACATCCCCGGCAACAAGATCCTCATAGACCACTTCCTCGACCGCTGCCAGGAAGCCGAGATCGACGCGCTTTTTGATGGTGAGAACTTCCACGTGATGGGCGTGATGGAGCACATCGAGCCTGCCGGCATTCACTCCGGCGATTCCAATGCGGTGCTGCCCGCATTCAACCTCAGCCCGCTGCTGGTGGCCACGATGGAAAGCTATGCCGAGAAGATCGCGCGCGCACTCGACATCCGCGGACTCATCAACATCCAGTTTGCCATCAAAGACGGTACGGTATACGTGATCGAGGCCAATCCCCGCGCTTCGCGCACAACTCCGTTCATCGCAAAGGCATACGGAATCCCGTACCTCAACATCGCCACGCGCATCATGCTGGGCGTGAATAAGCTTACGGATTTCACGTACGAAAAGAAGCTCCAGGGCTATGCCATCAAAGAGCCTGTGTTCTCGTTCAACAAGTTTCCCAACGTAAGCAAGGAACTGGGCCCCGAAATGAAAAGCACCGGCGAAGCCATCCGGTTCATCAAGGACCTGCGGGATCCGTACTTCCGGCAGCTGTACAAAGATCGAAGCATGTATTTGAGCCGCTAGCGGCCTGCGGCCTTGGAAGAGAAAGAACCCCGCAGGGGCGGGGCAGGCTCCAGATTGTTATGATTATTAAGATGTACGCAGATAACCTTTCTGGTGCGTAAGCAAATCATAATCAATCTTGACCAATCTGCGTATTCCGCTTGCGGAATCTGCGTTCTTTCTCTCCTTCCGGGGATGGGTATCCCGTCTTACCTTTGCCCCGATTACTTGCACCATGGATACACAGCCCCAGAACAAAGTCCGCATCGTTACAGCAGCCTCACTTTTCGACGGCCACGACGCAGCGATCAATATCATGCGCCGCATCCTCCAAAGCAAGGGTGCCGAGATCATTCACCTCGGTCACAACCGCTCGGTGCACGAGATCGTGGAGTGTGCCATCGAAGAAGATGCGCAGGGCATCGCCATCACTTCATACCAGGGTGGCCACGTTGAGTTTTTCAAGTATATGAAAGACCTGCTCGAAGAAAATGGTTGCGGCCATATCAAGATCTTCGGCGGAGGTGGCGGAACCATTCTGCCCCAGGAGATCAACGAGCTGCACAATTACGGCATCACACGCATCTATAGTCCTGATGATGGCCGCAAGATGGGCCTCGAGGGCATGATCGACGATGTGATCAGGCATTGCGATTTCACGCTTAATGGCAATGGTGTATACAAGAAGCCGATGACGCTGGGGGAAGTGAAAGATGTGCGGCAGATTGCGCGGCTGATCACGAACGCAGAAAATGGAGTGGGAAACAAGCCCGCTACTCCGGGTAATTCCGATGCGGCCAAAAGCCCGGTGCTGGGCATTACGGGCACCGGTGGCGCAGGCAAGTCGTCGGTAACCGACGAAATCGTTCGCCGCTTCCTCGCAACCTACCCCGACAAAACGATCGCCGTTGTTTCCGTTGATCCATCCAAGAAAAAAACAGGTGGCGCGTTGCTCGGCGATCGCATCCGGATGAACAGCATTTCTTCGCCGCGTGCCTATATGCGCTCGCTCGCCACGCGCGATTCGGAAGTGGCGCTCAGTGCACACGTGCAGGATGCCCTCGACGTGTGCCGCGCAGCTGGCTTCGACTTCATCATTCTCGAGTCGGCAGGTGTGGGACAAAGCGATGCGTCGATACTCGACTACTGCAATGTCAGCCTTTACGTGATGACGCCCGAATATGGCGCTGCATCGCAGCTGGAGAAGATCAATATGCTCGACTACGCCGACGTGGTCGCCATCAATAAGTTTGATAAAGCCGGCGCGCTCGATGCGTTGGCCGATGTGCGCAAGCAATACAAACGCAACCACCAGTTGTGGACTGCCAAAGACCATGAGCTGCCCATCGTAGGCACCATCGCCGCGCAGTTCAACGACCCGGGCGTGAATACCCTGTTCGCGAAGATCATGAACACGGTTGTGCGCAAGACCAATGCGCCTCTTCCGTTGGAGAAGTCATCGGGCGACGGAACTGAAGCCGAAGGTTTTGTGCTTTCTTCCAAAACGCAGGTGATTCCGCCGGCGCGTGTGCGCTATCTCTCCGAGATCTCCGAAAGCAACCGCGGCTACGACCAGTGGGTTGCGGAGCAAAGTGCCATCGCTTCGAAGCTGTATCAGATCGGAGGCATCATTGGCGAGAAAGAAGTGAGCAGTCTCACGGAACTGCAGCAACTCAAAGCACGCTACGAAGAACAGCTGCACCCGGAATGCCGGAAGCTCATATCCGCCTGGCCCGATGCACAGAAGAAATACGGTAGCGATTATTTCGAGTACGAAGTACGCGGAAAGGTCATACGCCAGGAGCTCGTAAGCCGCTCGCTGAGTGGAACGCGCATTCCGAAAGTGGTGCTGCCGCGCTATAAAGACTGGGGCGACATCCTCCGCTGGCAGCTGCAGGAAAACCTCCCCGGCGAGTTTCCGTACACTGCCGGTGTGTTTGAACTGAAACGCACGGGTGAAGATCCTACAAGGATGTTTGCCGGTGAAGGTGGCCCCGAACGCACCAATAAACGCTTTCACTATGTGTCGGAAGGACAACCCGCGAAGCGTTTGTCTACGGCATTCGACTCGGTCACGCTGTATGGCGAAGACCCTGCGTACCGCCCCGACATCTACGGAAAGATCGGCAACTCCGGTGTGAGCATTGCCACGGTGGATGATGCCAAGAAGCTCTACTCCGGCTTCGACCTTTGTGATCCGAAAACTTCCGTGTCGATGACTATCAATGGTCCGGCGCCGATGGTGCTTGCATTTTTCATGAACGCAGCCATCGACCAGGAGTGTGAAAAGTATATCGAACAGAAGGGCTTGTGGCCGGAGGTGGAGAAAATTCGAAAGTCAAAATTCGAAAGTCAAAATGCACCCGTTTACTACAACCCGTCGTCGCCGGAGCGCCTTCCCAACGGCAACAACGGCCTCGGTTTGAAGTTGCTTGGAATGAGTGGCGAAGAAGTGCTGCCGCGCGAAGTGTACGAAGAGATCAAAGCCAATGCCCTGTCGCAGGTGCGTGGCACCGTGCAGGCCGACATTCTCAAGGAAGACCAGGCGCAGAATACATGCATCTTCTCCACAGAGTTCGCATTGAAACTGATGGGTGATGTGCAATCGTATTTCATCGACAACAAGGTGCGCAATTTCTACAGCGTGTCTATCTCGGGCTACCACATTGCCGAAGCCGGCGCGAACCCGATCACGCAGCTTGCCTTCACGCTTGCCAACGGTTTTACTTACGTAGAATATTACCTGAGCCGCGGGATGAGCATCGACGATTTCGCCCCCAACCTTTCGTTCTTTTTTTCGAATGGCATGGACCCCGAGTATAGCGTCATCGGCCGCGTGGCCCGCCGCATCTGGGCGAAGGCGATGAAGCATAAATACAAGGCGAACGAACGCTCGCAAAAGCTGAAGTATCATATCCAGACCTCCGGTCGGTCGCTGCACGCGCAGGAGATCGACTTCAACGATATCCGCACCACGTTGCAGGCGCTGTATGCGATCTACGACAACTGTAATTCGCTGCATACGAACGCATACGACGAGGCCATCACTACGCCAACAGAAGAAAGCGTGCGGCGTGCAATGGCTATCCAGCTGATCATCAACCGCGAGCTGGGCTCTGCCAAAGTCGAAAACTTCACGCAGGGATCCTTTGCTATCGAGGAGCTCACAGAGTTGGTGGAAGAAGCCGTGCTCGCCGAGTTCGACCGCATCACGGAGCGCGGCGGCGTGCTGGGTGCGATGGAGCGGATGTATCAACGCAACAAGATCCAGGAAGAGAGCCTTACCTACGAGCATCTCAAGCACACCGGAGAGTTGCCCCTGATCGGCGTGAATACATTCCTCAACAAGAACGGTTCACCCACCATTCTACCGAGTGAGGTGATCCGCTCGACCAAAGAGGAAAAAGAACAGCAGATACAAAACGTGCTGGCCTTCTGGAAGCGCAACGAAGACCGTAGTGCCGCTGCCCTCCAGCGCCTTAAAGAAGTGGCCGTTCAAAACGGAAACCTCTTTGCCGAGCTGATGGAAACCGTGAAGTGCTGCTCCCTGGGGCAAATCACCCACGCGCTTTATGAAGTGGGCGGGCAGTATCGGAGAAGCATGTAGCGGATGTCGGATGTCTGATTTGCCTACGGGTGTAACAAAAACGATACGGAAGCCAAAGGCTTCCGTATCGTTTTTTATTTCAGACATCCTACATCCTACATTCCCCTCAGTATTGTGTTTCGTTTCCGAAGTAGCGCGATTGCTTCTCGTCGATCACGATCGTGTCGGTCCACTTGTCGTGCCAGGGGTAGGTGGGCGTACCGAGCGCGCTGAACGGCTCGAGGGGAACGATGCGGCTGATGCCGCGTGTGAACGCGGTGCTCGTATTGATGGTGCCGCCGTCGTTGTATACAGCGCGGGTGCCGGTGATAAATTTGCCCAACGATTTTCCTTTGAACATCGCTTCCTGCGCGCCCATATATATTGCAAACAGCAGCATGGTCAGCAACATATCCACGATGCGGTTGGCGGCAATGTCTTCGAGCACACCGATGGTTCCCGGCGATACTAGGCCCCATATCAATCCGATCACATAAAGAAATGCGTAGAAGGCTACGCGGTCTATGATGAGATTGAGGAGGCGCTTGCCGGCATTGGCCTGCACGAGCACGGGTGCCATATTGGTGAAGAGGTCCTGCTCGTGGTCGGGCGGTGTTTGCACGGGGTCAATGATATCCATAAGGTAGTTTTCGGCCGACAAATATAGGAGAATCGTAATGCAACCTCAGCTTTCGTCCTGGTAATAGATCTTGTAGTACTTCCGCCCATCGAGGTCGATGCCTTTTTCGATGAGGTCGGTGCGGCCGTGGATGTAGATATGGAAGTTGCGATCGAGCTTGAGCACGCTCTTGAAAATGCGCGCCTGCTTCTTCACCGCATCGTGTGCAATATCGAACTGCGCCGCAATGTCGTAGTCGTTCTGCTCGGTGTATCGCGAGCCGAAGTTGCGGAACGAATCGATCACACCCTGGTCTTCGCCGAATACCTCTTGTTGAAACTCGTCGATGTCGAAGCTTTCCTTTTCTTTAAAGTACCCGATCGACTTGTGCAGCAGGTCGGCCTGCCCCTGGCGCGTTACGCCGTGCTCGCTTTCGAGTTGCTCCGTGATGAATTGCTTTGTGAGCGTAAGGAACTGCGCGGTGTGGTGAAACTCATCGCGCTGCGGCGTTACATTGAGAAAGCCTTCCTTCCAGTAAAGCGCTTCCTCGCCCCGGTTCTGGTTGTCGTACAGCAGCACATCGAATCCTTCGTCGGAGCTGCGGTTGATGATGAGGCAGCCTTTGTCGATGCGGTTGAGGTCAACGCCTTCGCGCACTTCGAGCTGCACCCCCTGATGCTCCTGCCGGGCATCGAGGAAGAATGATTTGCTCTCCGTCTTGAAGAGGCCGATCGCTTTGTGCATCCTGCTTTCAACAGGGAGGCCTTCAAAAAGCACAACGTATAATTCGCCGCCTTTTACACGTGGATGCATGGACGCGTTGTAGAGGTGACGTGCGATCTGCGCCGACTGCTCAACGAACGTATCGGGCTCCTCGAAAATGCTGCGACAGTAGTTATACACCTCGTTGTATTGGAGCGACGATTCGTGGTGAAATGCATAGTGCTCCGGCACATTCCGGAAACGCGCAAGAAATCCGCTTTCCAGCACCTCCTTCATTCCTTCTTCCAGCGGCGTTTCCCGGTCGGCCAGCAGCAGCGGGTCGAGGTTGTTCTTGCTTCCCACAAAGTGCAGGGCCATCTTTTTCAACACCGCGGTGTTGAGTTCCATTGTCGACATAAGGGTGCAAAGTAATAGGCTAATGTGCTAATATGCTAATGTGAGGATATGCAATGCCTGCCCTCCTTATCTTGCAACACGTGAAAGCGATCGGTATTTTCCTGCTCCTCTCTTCTGTGTTGTGTGGCACGGCGCGCGCGCAAGGGCGCATCGTGGCACAAATCACCAACATCCGTAACGATAAGGGCGTGTGTCGTGTGTGCCTGTTCGACAAGGCGGATGCATTCAAAGGCAAGGAAGGAACGCCGCTACAGTGCCGCGAGGTGGGCATCCGCAACGGTCGCGCCGAAGCGGTGTTTACCGACCTGCCGCAGGGCAACTACGCCGTGTTTGCCTTCCACGACGCCAACAACAACAACAAGTTCGATACGAATTTTCTTGGGATACCGAAAGAAGGTTATGGCGCTTCGCGCAATCATCTTCCTTTTGCCGCAGCTCCCGGTTTCGAAGACAACAAAGTGTTTCTTCCGGCAGGGCACGAGGTGCGCCTGGCGATGCGCTTTCGCAACCTCTGACTTATGGCCGGATGTGTCCCTGCCTAAGCCCATGCCTCCGGACGATGGGTATTGGTGCAACAGGCTTTGAGCCAAATGGAATCACAGCTCGGCGCCGGTGAGTGCGTAGTGCAGGTTCTGTAGCTGGTGCAGTTGAAATACAGGGTTAGACGCTGCTACGCCATCCACAACAGCCCAGGCAAGGCATTCCTTGTTGCTCTTCAGGTATGCCAGCAACTCGATGTGGCCCTTGCCTTTCACGGGCAACACGCGGCGGTACTCATGCGCTTGCGGGAACAATGCGTAGTCCTTGTTTTCAACGAAACCGTTCTTCAGCAACACATCTTCTTTGAGCACTACCGGGAAAAGATCGGCGAGCTGCCCCTGTGCGATCAGCCCGAACTGCTCGGCGCCACAGGCCACGGGTAGTATGCGTCCAGACTTTTTAAATAGAACGGTATTGCCCCAGCGGATCTCGGAAGGTTGGATCATGCCGCAAATTTGCGTGTTTGTTATTTGTCGGTTGCCGTTTTGGTTGTTGGCACCGGTGCAGTCCGCAACAATCGTTAGCCGCTCAATCGCTCCAGTTCGCGCGCATACTCATACTGAAGGTCTTCGTGCAGGCTTTCGATAGCCGCTTTGATCTTCTTCGCCTGGTTGTTGTACAGGTTCAGCATCACCGGGCTTTTATTCAGCGGCAGCTTCGACCCTTTCAACGACAGGCAGAAGTGGAGCAGAAGCTCTATCTCCGCTTCCTTCGACCCTGTGTAGCGGATGTGTTTGTTGGCGATGCGCAAAACCTTCCGGATCGTTTTTTTTGCGAGGTACACGCTGCTCTTGTTCATGTCGGCAAATCCTTCGTCCATTTCTTCCTTCACTTCCCGCAGGTAGCCGGCCAGGTCGCCTTCATGGAAGAGGAGGAACGAAAGCAGCTCCTTGTTGTCTTTTTTGTAGCGCGCAAGCCGCAGCACGAGCTCGGCCAGTTCCCTTGGTTCCTGGTTCTTCAGGACTGATTTGATCTCGGCGATGGATGCGGCAGTCATAGCGCAAAACTATTGTCGAATCCCTATTGCCAAATAGCGTTTACCGGTTCCTAACTTCGTTCGATGCAGCAGTTGATCGAAACCATTACCCAGCTTTATACGAAATGGGCCGGAAAGGCTCCGGCAGAAGTGGCCGTGCTGCCCCAGGCTGGCTCCGAGCGCCGCTACTTTCGCCTCACATCCGAAGACGGCCGCAGCGTTATCGGCACGCACGGCGCCAACGTGCGCGAAAACGAGACCTTCGCCTACTTCGCGGAGCAATTTTATGCGAAAGGAATTCCCGTGCCTGCGCTGCTGCAGGTCAGCGATGACTTCACGGCCTACCTGCAGGAAGACTTCGGCGAGCGCTCGCTCCTGGAAGTGCTCGAAGAAGAAGGATACAGCGACCGCGCCTACGGGCTCTTTCGCGAAAGCCTGCGCCAGCTTGCTACGCTGCAGGTGCGCGGCGACCAGGGCCTCGACTATAGCCGATGCCTTACCAACCGTGAGTTTGGCAAGCAGGCCATTCTCGCCGACCTCCTTTACTTCAAATACTATTTCCTCGATGCCCTGCGCGAGCCTTACGACAAGCAGTGTCTCATCGACGACTTCGAGGCGCTTGCCAATTATCTCACGCATACCGAATACCGCTTCTTTCTTTACCGCGACTTCCAGAGCCGCAACATACTCGTGCGCGAGAACGACGCCGTAGGCTTCATCGACTTCCAGGGCGGCATGAAGGGCGCGCCGCAATACGACGTTGCATCGCTGCTGTGGCAGGCAAAGGCCGCGCTCCCTGCCGAATGGAAGGACCGCCTGCTCGAAGATTACCTCGATGCATTCGAAGCACTGCAGCCAACGCCGCCCGACCGCGCGATCTTTCGAAGCCAGTACCACGGATACGTATTAATACGGTTGCTGCAGGTGCTGGGCGCGTACGGCTTCCGTGGCCTCTTCGAGCGCAAGGCGCACTTCCTTACTTCCATCCCGCTTGCGTTGCACAACCTCCGCGACTTTCTCGATCAATCATCGCTCGGCATTGTGCTGCCCGAGTTTAGACGCGTGCTCGAGCTTTGCATTTCCGACAAAGTGATCAGCCAGTTTACGCCCATGCAGGCAGGCGAGGATACGCCGCTGGTAGTGAAGGTTTGCTCGTTCTCCTACAAAAAGGGATACCCTGCCGACGAGAGCGGCACCGGTGGCGGATTTGTGTTCGACTGCCGCGGCATCCTCAACCCGGGCCGCTTCGATGAATACAAGGAGATTCACGGTCGTGATAGGGCAGTGATGGAATTCCTCGAGCAGCGTACGAAGATGCCCGAATTCCTCAACTCGGTGTTCGACCTTGTGGACATCTCCGTAGAAGATTACATCCGCCGCGGATTCGAAAGCTTGTCTGTGAGCTTTGGCTGCACGGGTGGGCAACACCGGAGCGTGTACGCCGCCGACGCACTGGCAAGGCATTTGCGCAACAAGTACAAAGTGAACGTGGAACTGTGCCACACGGTGCAGGAAGCGAAACAGTGGAAGAACAGGCGTGAGACGTGAGCCGTGAGCCGTGAGCGAATCCAGGCGCTTTTCGCGTTCACGGTTGACGGCTCACGGCTGACGACCGCTTTAGAAACGATACGAATTGAAGACTATGAAAGGAATGATCTTCGCCGCCGGGCTCGGCACCCGCTTCAAGCCCTGGACCGATACGAAACCCAAGGCCCTTGCCGTAGTGAATGGGAAGTCGTTGTTGCAGCGGGCGGTGGAATACCTCCGGCAGTATGGTATCCAGGAAATTGTAGTGAACGTGCACCACTTTGCCGAACAGGTTGAGCAGGCCGTGAAGGACGCCGATGGCTGGGGTGCGCGCATCCATATTTCAGACGAACGATCCGAGCTGCTCGATACGGGCGGCGGCATGCTCAAGGCCAAAGAGTGGCTGCAGACCGGCACCTTCATCACACTCAACGTGGACATCCTGAGCGATGCAAACCTAAAGGACTTCCTCGTGGAGCACCAGCGCGACAATGCCGTCATCACGCTGGCTACAACCGAGCGCGACTCGTCGCGCAAGCTCCTGTTCAACAAATACGACCGCCTTTGTGGCTGGCGCAACAACGGCACGGGCGAGGAGAAACTGGTGCTCCAGGCCAGCGAATATTTCGAGAAAGCCTACAGCGGCATTGCCATCTTTGAGCCACAGGTTTTCAACTATACCAAACTCAAGGGAAAGTTCTCGCTGATCGATCTGTACCTCGAGCTTGCACACGACAACAAGATATCGAGCTATGAACACAGCGGATCCAAGCTGCTGGATGTGGGCAAGCCCGGAAGCGTGGAGCAGGCGGAAAGAATGTTCGCGTAGTGCGTAAGTTCGCTGCATGAACCTGCGCCTGCGAGAGCTTACTTCCGACGACATTCCGCATATCGTTCGCTATTGGACCCGATCGTCGGCGGAGCACCTGCTTGCCATGGGTGTAGATGCCGCAAAAGTGCCGCATCCCGATGCGCTTGCGCAAAATCTCGAACGGCAATGCGCACTCCCATACGAACAAAAGATGGCCTATTGCATCATTGCTGAATGGAAAGGCATGCCGGTAGGTCATTGCAACACCAACCCCACCAGCTTTGGCGAAGAAGCTTACATGCACCTGCACCTTTGGTCGTCGGCGGAACGCGGCAAGGGCATAGGTGCAGCCATGGTGGCCGGCGCGCTTCCGTATTTCTTCAATAACCTGAAACTGCAACGCCTCTGGAGTTTGCCCTATGCACTCAACGAAGCGCCCAGCCGCACCCTCCAAAAAGCGGGTTTCGTTTTCGACAAGGAATATGTGACCGTGCCGGGTTCGCTCAACTTCGAGCAGCCCGTGAAGCGCTGGCTGATGACGCGTGAACGCTTTGCGCAACTGTACGGAACGCCATCCAACCGCTCATAAATTTCGGCCGGGGCTGCTTTCTTTCGCGTGTATCTTACGGGAGTCAAAACCTTACCGATGACCCTAAAACACGCACTCCTCCCGCTTTCGCTGGCGTTCACGCTCGGAGCAACGGCTCAAAAAAAGACGCCCGCCGCGCCCTTCAGGATTTCTTACCAATCGTTCACGCTTTCCAACGGATTGAAGGTGATCCTGCACGAGGATCATTCCGATCCGATCGTTGCCGTGTCTACCATCGTGCACGTAGGTTCCAACAGGGAGAAGCCCGGAAAGACCGGCTTCGCGCACTTCTTCGAGCATATGTCGTTCAACCATTCGGAGAACACACCGCGCGGCGCCAACCGCAAGCTCATTCCCGAGTGGGGCGGCAACCGCAACGGCGGCACCTGGAGCGATGGCACCGTGTATTACGAAGTGATACCGAAGGACGCCTTCGAAAAGATCTTATGGATCGACTCCGATCGCCTTGGCTTCATGATCAACACCGTAACGCAGGATGCGCTTGCGAAGGAGATCCAGGTGGTGAAGAACGAGAAGCGGCAGAACTACGACAACGTTGCGTATGGCAACACGCAGGAAGTAGTGCTCTCGAACCTCTACCCCGAAAATCATCCCTATCACTGGACGGTGATCGGTTCGCTGCCCGACCTGCAGGCCGCATCGCTTGCCGATGTGAAAGAGTTTTATGATCGCTACTACGGCGCCGCCAACGCAACGCTGGTGATCGCCGGCGACATCGATCCGAAAAAAACACGCGCGCGTGTGGAATACTGGTTTGGTGAGATCCGCCGCGGTCCGGGTGTGCAGCCGCTGAAGCCGCAAAGCGTGCGACTTACCGAAACGAAGTCGCTTTGGTTTGAAGACAATTTTGCGAAGCTGCCCGAGTATACGATGGTGTTCCCAACCGTGGAATCGTATCACAAGGACGTGTATGCGCTCAACATCCTCGCGCAACTGCTGGCAGGAAGCAAGACCGCTCCGTTGTATCAAACGGTTGTGTCGCAACGCAAGCTGGCGCCCAATGTATCGGCCAACAACAATGCGAAAGAACTGGCCGGTGAATTTTCCATCCGTGTGCGCGGCAATGCCGACACAAAGCTGGATGATGTGCAGGCTGCGATCCTCGAAAGTTTTTCGCGCTTCGAGCGCAGCGGCTTCACCGATGCGGACCTTGCACGCATCAAGGCGCAACTGGAAACCAACCTGTATGCAGGCCTCGAGAGCATTCTCAGCAAAGCGCAGCGCCTTGGGCGCGACAATGAATTCAAAGGCGACCCCGGTTATGTGAGCAAGGAGGCTCAACTGATCCAGGCCGTGCGCAAAGAAGATGTGCTGCGTGTGTATCAGCAATACATCAAAGGAAAGAACTACATCGCCACGTCCTTTGTACCAAAAGGAAAGCGCGGGCTGGCCGTTGCCGGTTCAAGCGAAGCAAAGGTGTGGACGGAGCCCATCGTGCAAGGCGTGGCCAACGAGGATGTGCGTCCCGGCGAGGACGCCGTGTTTGCAAAAACAAAAACGAAGAACGATCGCTCCGAACCGCCCTTTGGCCCGATGCCACTTTTCAAAATGCCGCCCGTGTGGACGGGCACCCTGGTGAATGGCATCAGGGTGCTCGGCACACAGAGCAGCGAACTTCCGATGATAAACTTCGAGATCGTGCTGCGTGGCGGTCATTCGGTGGATCCTCTGGAAAAAAGCGGCGTGGCTTCGCTGCTGTCGTCGCTGATGATGCAAGGCACCGTCCGTAAAACGCCCGAGGAGCTCGAAGCCGCGATAGACGCGCTGGGCGCAAGCATCAACATCAGTGCGGGCAACGAAGAACTGCGCCTGCGCGCTTCGTGCCTCGAACGCAACTATGAAGCGACGCTGGCGCTGGTGCAGGAGATCCTGCTGGAGCCACGCTGGGACCGTGCCGAGTATGATCGGTTATACAAAGCGATGCAGACGGGCATCAAGGGACGGGAGGCCAATGCTACTGCTATCGCTGCCCTCAACTTCAACAAGCTTCTTTACGGGCCGAACCACATCCTCGGCCAGCCAGCCGCCGGTACGGCAGAGACGGTTGCCAACATCAACCTCGAGGACCTGCGGAACTACTACCAGCAGTGGATCACTCCAAGGCTGGCAACGGTGCACCTGGCTGGGGCTGTAGGCCAGGAGCGCGCATTGAAGGCATTAGCGCGTTTGGGTGCTTCCTGGAAAGTGGGAATTGTGCCGCCGATGCAGGCGTACGAAATTCCTCCACAGGATGGTGCGGGCACGCTGTATTTCATCGACATCCCCGGCGCGAAGCAGTCTGTGTTGTATGTGGGCAAGCTCAGTGTGTCGGCAACGGATGCGGACGCGGTGGGCATCGGTTATGCCAACGAAGTGCTGGGCGTGAATTCGAGCGGCCGTCTCACGCAGGTGCTGCGCATCGGCAAGGGATATACGTATGGCGCTTCTTCTCAGTTGGCCCGCTCGCTGGAGCGCGCGCCTTTCGTAGCGGTAACCTCCGTGCGCGCGAACGCCACGCTTGCTTCGCTGCAGATCATCCAGGAAATGCTGGCGCAGTATGGAATCAGCTTCACCGACAAAGAGGTGGAGCTTACGCGCAACAAAGTATTGAAAGGTTCGACGCTCGACTATGAAACGCTCAACGCCAAGCTGGGCCTGCTTGGCGACATCAGCAAGTATGGCCGCTCGCTCCGCTTCGTGGAAGAAGACCAGCAACGCCTCGTGCAAATGACGCTGGCCGACTACCAGCGCATCATCAGCCAGCACCTCAATGAGAAGGACATGGTCTACCTCGTTGTGGGCGACAAAGCAACACAGCTCGAAGAAGTGAAGAAGCTGGGAAAGAAAGTAGTGCAGTTGGATATCTACGGCAACCCTGTGACTTTCTAGAGAAAGGTTTTGAGAGGTTTTGAGAGGTTGTGAGGTCTGGAGTGGTACGTCCGGCATCCCAATAAACCAATAAACCAATGAACCAATAAACCAAAAAGCCGCCCGAAGGCGGCTTTTTCATTACTTATCGTCTTTGTCTACTGCGTCTTTCACTTTGCTGCCCACCTTTTTGGCGGCGTCGCCAACGGCCTGGCCTGCTTTCTTCACGCCGTGCTTGGTATCATCCCATGCGTTGGAAACCGCGTTGCCGGCTTTGTCCCAGAAGCTGCCGCTCTTGTCCACCGTTTCGCCTTCCTGTATTTCTACGGTCTTGCCGTTGCGGGTAACGGAGCCGCTGCGGGTGATGGTAACGCCGTCGTTCGTCTGGTCGCGATCGATGGCCACCCACTTGCCACTGCGGTATACCAGCACCTTGCCGTCGCGGCGCGTTGCGTCGCCTTCGGAAGCGGTGTAGGTAGTGGTGGTGGTACGCGTTTCAGTTCCGGTTACACCTGAGCCGTTATTGGTGCCCGTGGCGCCCGTGTCGTTGCCGGGTGCGGCAATGGCATTGTTGGTGGTGGTGGCCGTGTCGGTAGTAGAATTACCGCTCACATTGGTTTCGGATGAGGTGGTTGAGTCGGTGCAGGCGGCGAGCAGGGCCACGCCGGCTACGAGGAAGATCTTTTTCATGTTGCTTTCAGTTTTTTATGGTGCAGCCCGGCCATTGGGGGGCGGGCTGGCGTGCGCAACAGGCAGTAAATTTTGTGCCAGGGGGACCCCCACGGCTGGGCCCATGCTTTCCCTTCTTTCTCTTCCTGCATAAAAAAAGCGCAGGGTCTCTGCGCTTTTGGTTTTGAATGAAACATTTTATTATGCGGCCGGTGCGTCGGGGGCGGATGGAGCTGCAACATCCACCACGAGGCGGGCTCTGTTGTATGCTTCCACGAAGGCAGGCTGTGTGCGTTTTTGCAGGCGCACGAGCGGGTCGAGGGTTTCGTGGAGCAGGATGTTGGCCTGGGTGAAAAGGCCCTTGAGTTCGGCGGTTGTGGAGCTGCGTACATTCTTGCGGCTGCGCGGCGCGCCCGACTGCTCGCGGACCATTGTTGCACGGGGAGCGGGCGTTGCGCGCCGTGGAGCAGGCGTTGCGCTGCGTTGAGCTGACGTTACGGCGCATGGAGTGGGCGCTGCGGAGCAGGCGGGAGTCGTTGCGGTGCGTAGAGGGATCGTTGATGAGCGTTGAGGGGGCTTTGTTGGAGGATGAGGGGACTACACTAATGAAATCATGTCGAAGTTTGTGGAACTCGTTGCAGCAGTTCCTTGTACAGAGGGAGTTCGCGAAGCCTCTTGTCTCCAGCAGTTGTCTCTAGCAGGGTGATCTGCTCGCTGCTGCTGCTGGCTAGCA
>SEAC01000023.1 GCA_004173235.1 Chitinophagaceae bacterium
TTGTCTTACCGTGGTCAACGTGACCAATGGTACCAACGTTAACGTGGGGTTTATCCCGCTTAAAGTTCTCTTTTGCCATTGTATTTGTTTTTAGTTGTGGACTACAAATTTACATTTCCGAAAAAACCTTCGCTCTGTTAAGAGGAAGGATGCCTTGCTGGCGCCCGCAGCCCGAAAGCTGTTCCGCCCCTTGTTCATCAACCGGGTTGTAACACCCGGATCAGTTTGGTTGAACCGTTGATGGCCGATGCTTCGGGATAGTTCCCTAAGCCTCCTTCTCATCAAAAGTTCTTCGAGCCGTTGATGAGAATTGAACTCACGACCTCTTCCTTACCAAGGAAGTGCTCTACCCCTGAGCTACAACGGCTTGCTCTCATCGCCCAGGGGAGATGGAGAAAGTTTTTCGATCGCCTGCACCGGAGCAGAGGCAACCAGACCTGCCCGGCAAGCCGGACCGATCGGACCGACCTCGCTATCCCGAAGCTTCGGAAAAGGCGGTCTTGAGCGGGAGACGAGGCTCGAACTCGCCACCTATAGCTTGGAAGGCTATCGCTCTACCAAATGAGCTACTCCCGCATTTCTAATGGGATAATGGGGTAATGGGGTGATGGGATAACCCACACACCAAAACCATTACCACACTATCAAAGAACACTACCGAATTGCCCCATCAGCACATGATGCCGTTAGTACATTCGGTTTGTGGGCAGGAGAGGATTCGAACCTCTGAAGTCGAAAGACAGCGGATTTACAGTCCGCCCCATTTGGCCGCTCTGGAACCTGCCCGATTTACTAGGAGCCGCTTGTCGGAGTCGAACCAACGACCTGCTGATTACAAATCAGCTGCTCTACCAACTGAGCTAAAGCGGCATTTTTTCGTTTCGATGCTGGCAACTATCCCGAATGGCTTTTCAGCCATGAAGACGCGTTGACACTCAGCGAACTAGTTTTAAAGAACTCCCCTTTGTTTTCGGGATGGCAAAGGTAACGGAATTACCCATTCTACAAAAAAAAGCGAAAAAAAAGTTTACGCTTCGGCTCCGCTCAGCGTGACAACGAAGACATGGGTGCAAAAATGTTCCTTCGGCTGGTGCTCATTCGCACTTAGCGCTATCGCGCAAACGAATTGTCCTCCTGAGCGCAGCCGAAGGAAGGGCAAAAAAAGACCTCCCGGGGGAGGTCTCTGAAATCGGTTGGGTTAAGCAGCAAGCTTTTCTTTTTTGCGCTTTATCTGGTTCACCAGCGATTCGAACGCTTCATCAAAAGAAGCTTCGAACGACTTACTGGTAGCCTTCACGAAAAAGTCGGCTTTGGGAACGTGCACCCTTATTTCGGCGATCTTGTCTTTGATGTTATGGACGATGTTATCCAGTTTCAGAAAGACATCCACTTTGATGATACGGTCGTGGAACTGGGGCAACTTGGCAATTTTGGATTCAACAAATTCGATCAATTTCCGATCTGCATCAAAGTGCACCGTTTGGATGTGAAGGTTCATAGAATCTATATTTAATCGATGAAACAAAAATGTAAAAGAACTGTGGCCTTCCGGAACGACCTACCGTGAAGTTAGGGCAAATGCCCCGGAACGGAAAGCTTTTTTGACTGAAAAAAATCAGCTCTTCGGGAAACATTTAACAGGCTCTCCGAGCCTTCATCGGGCCCGTATGGAACGACGCCACGGAACCCGCTTTACGCCTTGGGATGGAAGTTCTTATGCACGTTGCGGAGCTTCTCGATGCTGTTGTGCGTGTAGACCTGCGTGGCCGCAAGCGAGCTATGGCCCAGGAGTTCCTTGACTGCATTGAGCTCGGCGCCAGCCCCGGTGAGATGCGTGGCGAAACTATGCCGCAGCACGTGCGGACTGCGCTTATCGATGGTCGTTACCAGCGTAAGGTACTTGCGCACGAAGGTGTATACGGCGCGCGGCTGCAGGGGCTTGCCCTTCTCGCTCACCATCAGCACGCTGCGGTCGGCATCCGCAACCCCCTTCTTCTCTTCGAGGTAGGCGGCAATGCGCTCCAGCAAGGCGTCCGATACCGGAATGATGCGCTCCTTGTTGCCTTTGCCCAGCACCTTGAGGGAGTGGGAAGCGGCATTGACGGCGGCCTCGCGCAGGCCGGTGAGCTCGCTCAGGCGCATCCCGGTCTGGTAAAAAAGTTCCAGCGCCAGGCGCTCGGTGCGGCCGCGGAACGAATCGGGAAACTCCACGTAATCGAACAGCGTGTGGATGTCTTTTTCAGCAACGTATTGCGGCAGGCGCTTTTCGTTCTTCGGTGCCACCACTTTGGCCATAGGGCTGAGCGTGAGCACGCCGGTCTTGAGCGCGTATTTGAAAAATGAACGAAGGGTGGAGATCTTCCGGTTGAGGGTCTTGGCCGTAAGGCCGGCGTCTTTTAGCGAGGCAAGCCAGCTGCGCACGAACGTATGCGTGATTTCGGGGAGGGCGACGGATCCGAACTGGAGCTCGAGAAAGTCGAAAAAGCCCGTGAGGTCGTTTTGGTAAGAAAGAAGCGTATGCCGCGAATAGCGCTTCTCGAACTTGAGGTAGTCGAGGAACGGCTGAATTTGTGGGTAGGCTGCGGGCATAAAAAAGAATAGCTGCAAGGTACAAAACCCTGCAGCTATAAAAATATCGGCTCCTGTAGAGGTATTAAGCTTCGATCTTGCCGCTGGCAATCTGTTGCTTGTACACAGCCTTCAGCACCTGGCCACGACGGCGAACCGACGGCTTGGTGAAGGACTGGCGCTCCCGAAGCTGCAATAAGATCTTGGCCTTCTCGAACTTCTTCTTATACTTCTTAAGGGCCTTGTCGATGTTCTCGCAGTCTTTAGAATCGATGATTAACATGCGTTATACCTCCTTTAGTGTTTTTAAATTTCGGAGAGCAAAGATAGCGGCTTTTGGTCCGAACGGCCAAAACAAATTGCAAAAACACGAAGTTTGCGCCATGTTTACCGGCATTATCGAAGCTTTTGGCACCGTGCGCGAAGTGGCCCAGCAGGGACAAAACAAGACCTTCTGGCTCCGCTCCGACCTGGCCGACCAGCTGAAAGTGGATCAAAGCCTCTCCCACAACGGCGTGTGCCTGACGGTGGAAGAAGTGCAAGACGAGCACTATCGAGTAACGGCCGTGCAGGAAACCCTCGAAAAGACCAACCTCCACGAATGGGGCCCCGGCACGCTCGTCAACCTGGAACGCTCCCTCCTCCCCTCCAGCCGCCTCGACGGCCATTTTGTGCAGGGGCACGTGGACAGCACGGGCATCTGCGAGCACATCGACGACCAGAAAGGATCCTGGGAGATGCGCTTCCGGTTTCCGAAAGCCTTTGCACCGCTGGTGATCGAGAAAGGATCCATTGCGCTGAACGGGGTCAGCCTTACCGTGTTCAACGTGCGGCGCAAGCATTTCTCGGTGGCGGTGATCCCTTACACCTACACGAACACCAACCTGCACACGCTGCACGAAGGCACGCTCGTCAACCTCGAGTTCGACCTGCTGGGCAAGTACCTGCAACGCCGCGCCTCGCTGAAAAGCGGTCGCCGATGAGCCCGCAGCGGCGCGATGCGCTCCTGCTCTCCGTTCTCTTTGCGGCGGCCCACGTGGTGCTGTACCGCGCAAGCGGCATCGTGTCGGCACTGGAAGCGGAAAAATATGTGCGGCAGGCCGAGCTGGTGCTCAACGGAACCTTCCCGGGCTCGCCGAAGTATTACTACTACCTGCCCATCATCTACCTCATCGCTTTTGCAAAGAAGTTCGCGCTGGGCTACACCTTCGTAGTTGCGGTGCAAACGGCGCTGTCGCTTGCTTCGCTCCTGTTTTTCTACAACGGCACCGTGCGCTTATTTGGCAGGCGGGCCGCACTCATCGCGGGGATGCTGCTTTGCGTCTTCCTCCCCTACTTCTCGTGGGACTTCTACCTCTACTCCGAATCTATTTTCTTCAGCGGCGCGATGCTCCTTTACTACTGCATTGCCCGCCTCCACACGTTGCACGCGCGGCAGGTGCTTCCGCTTTTCATCCTGATCGCCGCACTGATGTTCACCAGGCCATTTGGAGTATTGTTCATCCCGCCGGTATTTGTATTTCTACTGTTCGCCCGCTACCGCAGCCGCTCCGATCGCTTTGTAGCCTGGGGACTGTCGTTGGCGTTTGCAGGCCTGATGCTGCTCGTGATCAACCGGATCTTTCACGGCGGCGAAGACATGGATGCGATGAAGCCGTTCGTGGAAGAGCACGTTGTTTGTTTTGTGCCGCAACAACCCACCGGAGCGAAGCTCGATCTGAAATACTACGACAACGGGCTGAAGGATATCGGCTACTACATCGTACACAACCCAGGGCATTTTGCCCGGTTGATGGGGCAGCGGCTCTGGTCCTTCTTCAGCCTCACGAGGCCCTGGTATTCGCGCGCGCACAACGCCGCCATTGCGGCCTTTCTCATCCCGGTCTACTTCCTTTTTTTTGTTGGATGGGTGCAAGCGGCGAAGCGCTGGAAGAAGGCCTATACGTACCTCGTTGCCCTCATCGTCCTCTACCCGCTCGCAGTCACGTTTCAATGCGACGACTGGCATGGACGCTTCACGATGCCGGTGCTCGTTCCGGTTCTGGCCCTTGCGTCGTTCGGGGCGGTGGAATCGCTTCGGAAGCTTCGGCGATCGCCTGCTTCGGATCTACCCGCTTAAAACGGTCTTTCAACTTCAGGAATGGCTGTTCGACCACTGCGTACGAGATTGTACCAAGCGCGGTTGCATAGGCAACTGCCAAAGGAACCAACACCACAAACCGCGCAGCACCCTGCAGCGGAAGAACTTCCATTGTGCGCACCGCCAGCACCACCGCAATGATGTGAAAAAGGTAGATGCCGTATGACCGGTGCCCCAGGTAAACCAGCCAGCGGCTATTGAAGCGGAGCAGGCTTTGCGCAGGAAAAGACGCTACCAGCATCACCGCGCCAACGAGCAGCGCAAGGACTTCCATGTGGAAGAAAGGAATATCGATACGCAGTGCAACCACCGCTGCCAACAGGGCAATTACGAGCAATTGCACCCAACGCAACCGGAACACGTTGACCCAGCTGCTCCCGTAGAAATACGAGTAGCCCAAAAAGGAGCCGATGGCAAAAGTGGAAAGGCGGCTGTACTGCAGGTAGGTAACGGCCTTCAGCGCATACGATGCGGCGGAGCCCGAATGTTGCAGCGATGAATTCCAGGCAAAAGCCCAGTAGTGGATAATGCCGAGCAGAGGGATGCTGAGCGCAAACAGTGCGAAGATGAATAACCTTCCACGCCGGAACAGCAGGAAGATCATTCCCCACAAAAAGTAGAACTGCTCCTCGATGCCGATGGTATAGGTGTGATGGAGGTACGGCACCATCGCGTGGTAAAACGGAACGATGTGTGGCAGGAATGCGAAATAAAGTCCGTAGCAGCGGGCCGTGTCGGCCGCAGCGAAAGCTGGCGATACGTTGGGTATCCAGAAGAAAGCCGTGCGGTTGACAAAGCCCCAAACCACCAGCAGCAAAACAAAATAAGCGGGCCAGATGCGCAGCACGCGACGCAGGAAAAAGTTGCGTAGGGAAAGCCTTCCCAGCTTCTGCTCTTCGGCCAGCAGCAGGAACGTGATGAGGAAGGCACTGGCCACGAAGAAGAACTGCAGAGCGCAGTTGCCCAGGGCCTGCAGGTAGGAGTAACCTTCGTGGCATTGACCAAAATCGCAGTCGGTCATAAACAGGTGCGCCACCAGGATCACGAGGATGCACAGGTAGCGCAGGCCGTAAAGACCGTCGAAGTCGCGTTGCGTGGAAAGTGGGGTCATGGTGCCCGATGAAGATACCGGTTTTGTCAGATCTTCTTTCCCTTCATCGCGGCGCTGATGGCATTGTCCATCAGGCGTTCCGCATAAGGCCGCGAGATGTTGTTCAACCCTTCTATGGCTGCATGGATGGCGTCTTTGTCGGTGCCGGCAAGTTGTTGATGGAGTGTGGTAATGGCCCCGCGGGTGGCCTCCAGTTCATCAGCAGTAACAAAGCCTTCGTTCTTGCGGAGGAATGCTTCGGTAGTGTCGATCAACTGGCGTGCTTCGGTCTGCGCTTCCACCAGCGCACGGGTTTGCATATCGCTGCGCGCATTTTGCAGCGAGTCGAGCAGCATCGCTTCCACCTCGGTGTCGGTAAGACCGTATTGCGGGCGCACTTCCACCGATTGTTCGGCGCCCGAACGCAGCTCGCGTGCCGTTACCAGCAAAATCCCGTCGGCGTTGATGAGAAAAGACACTTCCACTTTCGGCAGGCCCGCCGGCATTGCGGGAATGCCCGTGAGGTTGAATTCCGCGAGCTTCCGGTTGTCGTGCACGAGGTCGCGCTCGCCCTGGTACACGGAGATGCGCATACCGCTCTGGCCGTCTTTCTGCGTGGTGTATTGACGTCCGGCTTTCGTAGGAATTTTCGCGTTGCGCGGAATGAGTACGTCCATAAGCCCACCCATCGTTTCAATGCCCAGCGAAAGTGGAGTGACGTCGAGCAGCAACACGTCCTTGTTCTTACCGGCAAGGATGTCGGCCTGGATGGCGGCACCCAGCGCCACCACTTCGTCGGGGTCAACGTCGTCGTGCACGGCGCGGTTGAAGAAGGAGGCCACCGATTGTTTCACTAAAGGAACGCGCGTGGAGCCCCCAACGAGCACCACTTCCTGTATGTCGGCAATGGTCAGTTCGGCATCGGCGAGCGCCTTGCCGCACGAAAGGATCGTACGGTCTACCAGTGGCTGCACTAGCGCCTCGAAGGTGCGGCGGTCGAGGGTCAGTGTTTTGCCCGCGAGATCAATGGAGAAATGATCCGTCGTTCCGAGATGCTTCTTGGCTTCCTCCGCCGCCAGGCGCAGCTGCTGTGCCATCGACTTGTCGGCGGCCAGCTGCGCATCGCTGATGCCTGCTTTGTCCATCCAATGGCGCAGGATGGCGCGGTCGAAGTCGTCGCCGCCGAGGTAGGTATCTCCGTTGGTGGAAAGCACCTCGAAGACACCGCCCGAAATGCGGAGGATCGATATGTCGAACGTGCCTCCGCCGAGGTCGTACACGGCTACTATTTTTTCTTCCTCGCGACTGATGCCGATGCCGTAGGCCAGCGATGCCGCCGTGGGTTCGTTCACGATGCGCAGCACGTCGAGGCCGGCGAGGCGGCCCGCGTCGCGCGTGGCCTGGCGCTGAGCGTCGTTGAAGTAGGCCGGCACGGTGATCACGGCCTTGTTGACCGGCGTTTTCAGGATGTGCTCGGCCCGCTCCTTGAGCGCCTTTAGTATGAAAGAAGAAAGCTCGATGGGTGTATAGAATTTGCCGCCTGCTTCCACCTTCACCAGGTTATCGCTGCCGTCGTCGATGACATTGTAGGTGATGTAGGGCGTTGCTTCCGACACGTCGGCAAACGATTTGCCCATCAGCCGCTTTACCGAAAAGATGGTGTTGTGCGGCTCGGTCACGAGGTAATCGCGCGCATCGTTGCCGACAGAAACGTTTCCACCAGCCGCAAAATGCACGATGGACGGCACCAGGCGGGAGTTGTCGAATTCGCGGAGCACGGTTGGCTTGCCCGTATCCGGATGAATGATCGCGATCAGGCTGTTGGTGGTGCCCAGGTCAATGCCAACGATGATCTCTTCCTGCTGCAGGGTACCGGTTGTAAGGTTGATGCTGATCTTCGCCATGAAGGAGGGGGAAGTTTATTGGTTTATTGGTTCATTGGTTTATTGGTACTCTGGACGTACCACCCGGTTCGCTATATTACCGAACCCTTACTCATCACTCATCACTCATTATTCATTACTCATTACTCATTACCATTACTGATTTCTTTCGAACGATCCAGGTATCCTGCTCCGGACCCCAGGCGTGCTGCTTGCCGGCTGCAAAGTTGAGCAGCTGCCAGTTGCGGGAAAAAAGTCTTTCCATAAAGGCGCGTGGCTGGAAAGAGCTGTACGAGCGATGCCCCTCCTGCTCCACCGGGTGTTCGATGCACTCGCCGCGGCGGAAGCGAAGCTTTTCCCCGGCCGTGAGCTTCTCTTCAAACGCGGCGCCATGCGTGGTGAGCAGCAGCAAACCTCCCGGCTTCAGCACACGGTATAATTCCGTCATCCACGCTACCTGCGCTTCTTCCGACAGGTGTGTCAGCACCGACAAGGCATAAGCTGCATCGAACGTATCTCTTCCAAAATCGAGCGGCGGCTGCACGCCATTGCTGCGAAAGTCGATGCCCGCGATGTGGGCGCGGCACCATTCGATGGTGGCTTCATTATAATCCGAGCCTGCAAGCCGTGCACCCGGAAGCAGCTGCGGCAGGTGGCGAATGACCCGTGCGGGCCCGCAACCCCAATCAAGCACGGTTGCAGTTGCCAACGAACCGTAGGGCTCCAGTTGCGCACAAATCCATTGAGCAGTGGCCTGCCCGTCGGTGTAGTACAACTGCTGGTCGAGGCGATACGACTCGTAAAGCATGTAATCGGGCGGAAGCGTGAGGCCGGGGTGCGTGGTCCGAAAACGGCGGTTGCGGCCGCTGTTGCACAGCCGGTTGAAACCGTACCAGGCACGGTCGGCCAGTGCCGCCAGGCCGAGCGCCCGCATGCAACGCAAAAGAATCGATTTCAGCATAACCCGCGCAAAAGTGCCGATTAATCAGCAGAAAGAAAAAAGCAGCAGCCCCGCGGGTAACTGCTGCTTTGCTTTCAAGGATGGGCGGCCTAACGCATCAGGTACATTTTGCCGTAGCCCTTGTTGAAATACTTGTCGGTCTTCTCGCCCGAATTCGTGTTGGTGAACTTTTCCAGCGACTGCCCATTGAGGTTCGTGATCACGCGGTACAGGTATACGCCGTTGCCCAGCTTCTGGCCATACTGGTCGGTGCCATCCCATTTGAACTCGGTGATGTTGGTTCCGATGTGCAGCGGGCCCAGCTCCTCCTTCGTGATGTCGCGCACCACCTTGCCGGTAACGGTGAGGATCTGGATGCGGAGGTTTTGAGGCACTTCCGAGCCGGTGATGGTGAACACGAACGCGGTGGACGTGGTGAACGGGTTGGGGTAGTTGAGCATGTTGGAGATCATCGCTTTGTTGATCACCTGGAATGCGATCTTGTACTCCATCCGGCCCGCGCCGTTGCCGCTCTTGTCTTTACCCGAAACCACCAGTTGGTATTGACCGTCTTCGAGGAAGTTGGGCTTGAAGCGCACCATCGCCTGGTTGCTGTTGCCCGAAGTGGCAGGCTCAAAGCGGAGCGTATCGTTGTCGAATGCATATTGGCGCGTTACACCGTTCGGATCGATCACCTGCACCGTCACCAGCGACGTGTCGTCGAGGAGGCGGTATTTGGCTTCATCCTTCAACCGGATGTCGATTGACGGGCGTGCCGAAACGATATCGTCGTTGAGGATGTGGCGGTTGTCGAAAGTGACATCCAGCAGCGGGTTGAGCGAGTCGCCGCGCACATAGAAATTCTTGTAGATAAAGTTGTTGAAGTGATAGAGCTCCGGCTGGTCGTTGTCGGGGTTCACATCCACGTAGAGCGTGTTGGCACCCACCAGGCGGCGTGTATCGACGGGGAAGCGCACGTGGAGGGTGTCGCCCGCTACCAGCGGCTTGAAGCGTCCAAGCGTCAGCACGGTTGCCACGTTGTTGCGGTCGGTCACGATGGCTTTTACCAGCAGGCTGTCGAAGGGCACTTCGCTCACGTTCTTGAAGGCTAGCTTGAAGTCGATCGGTTCGCCCACTTCGAAAGTATCGCGCATGTTGAACAGCAGGTTTGGAGCGATGGCACCCTCCGCCCGCGGCGAGTAGTAGAGGCGCCAGTAATTTAGCTGGTAAGGCGTGTAGTTGGCCGTGTCGGTCGTTTGCATCTGCAGCTTGATGTAGGGATACACCGAAGCATCGATGCCCGATACGTCCACATCGTTCTGTCCCGGGCGAATGCCGGTGATCAGGGTGTCTACCGTGTTGTCGATCTTCACACCGAGCACGCGCAGCTGCACCGTGTCCGGTCGCGCTTCCAACGAGGATCCGGCCCACTTCATGTTCTTCCAGCGTGCCGCCGGTCCAAACAGAGGGCTCGTGATGCTGCCCGTGGAGTCGCTCGAGGGCGCGAGCGCGGTCATGCTCATCACGTCGAACGCGCCTACAGACAGTCCTTGCACGGGAACGAACGTGGTGCTGTTCTTTTTGAATACGAATGCGAACACGCGCTTGCGGTTCATGGAGTCGATCAGGGTGAAGCCGGCGTTGCGCAGCACGTCGTAGAAGGTGTTGCCAACGCCCTGGGTCGCCTGGTCGGCCATCCAGTTGGCCACGTAGTTGCCGCCCGGCGACACGTCGCGAAGGATGTAGCGCACCACGATGTAGTCGCCATCGGCCTGCGCGTTTACAAAATCACGTGCCTTGCGGCGACCCGAAGTATCGTCATTGTATTGGAACGTATAAACGCGCTTGGGGCTACCGCAAACGGTGTTGCTGCCAAAGGTGCCCGCGGTGTTGGGCGGCGCATTGAACTTAGGCCTGAAGGTGCGCCCGTTGAACACGTTGATGGCGAAGCCCACCTGGCAAACGTTGCGGATGTACGAGTCGCCGTCCACGTTCACCACCATGTCGCCTTCCTGCGTAGTAGCACCCGTGGCACCGAAAGTGCCGTTGCGGATATATAGTTCGTGATCGACCTGGTTGAACTGGAAGAGGCGGGAAGACGCGTCGATGCGCATCCGCTGATAATCCGAATAAGTATGCTGGAAGTAGTGCGACTGGTTGAAGCCGGTGTCGCTGCCTGCCATGTAGAGGAAGGAAGCGCCTGTCCACTTGGGAGTGCCGGTGGCGGGAATCTCCGCCACGCGCCAGTAATACACGCGATTGTCCTGGTACGAAACGGTCGGCTGGAATTCGATCACGCCGCCCGGAGCGGAGAGGTTCGTCGTTACTTTCAGGGGCGAGTCAAAATGCTCTGTGGTATCGAGTTCCATCCGGTAGTTGCGTACTGCCGCAAAAGGGTTAGCGGTGGATGCCACGAACTTCATATTCGGACGCTGTACGATGGCGTAGTTATACGGATACACCGGGCGTGCCTCGTCTTCATAAATAAATACGTCCTTGGTGATGTTGTTGTTGGTCTCGAATTTTTCGTCGATCAGGTTGTCAGGATCAACGGTAACGGTGATGCGGTTGAGGCCCTTGTCGCGGTTTGGATCGATGTGGAGGTCGAGACCAATGG
Source organism: Chitinophagaceae bacterium (assembly GCA_004173235.1). Taxonomy (GTDB): domain Bacteria; phylum Bacteroidota; class Bacteroidia; order Chitinophagales; family Chitinophagaceae; genus Flavisolibacter. The sequence continues at coordinate 11,239 of SEAC01000023.1, forward strand.
AGTCGATATAGCGGATGCCGGGAAGTGTATCGCGATACACCACCTGCGTGCCGCCGTTGTTTGGAAACTCGCGCTTCACTTCCACAACTACCGGTTGGTTGATGGCACGGCCAAGATTGATAATCTGCGCGGTGAGGTGGAAGTTGGGATCGGCCACCGACACGAAACCGGGCGATACGCGCACCAGCTGGTCTTCGATGGCGTGGTCGGGTTTGTCGTGCGGGTTGAGGCGCAGCATCGGGTCGCCATTGAGGTTCGACTCCTCCGCCGTTGCGCGTGCATAAAAGTCGCCTTCGGTATACACGTCAAACAGGTCGGAGATCGTCTTCACCATGATGGCGCCAATAGGCTCGCCATACATATGATCGCTCACGTTGGCATAAAAGGGACGCGACAGGTTTTGCAGGTAGTCGGTTATTCCGAAGTGGCTCGATGCAATGAAACCGATGGAGCCGCGGTTGGGCGCCAGCGTGTACTGCTCCGATATGGTCTCGAGCGCATTGAGGCGTGTGGGGTTCAGGTTGTAAACGTTGCCCACGTTGCATCCGAGCGCCACAAACAACGGGTACTTGCCCAGGTTGTTGTATTGATCGGGGTTATTGAGGTTGTATTCGAGGTGGCTCGATGCCGAGTGACCGAAATAGGTGATCATCGAGATGCCTTCCGCAAACAGCCGGTCGAGCTCTCCATTGTTGATCTGCTCGATGGTATTGGGACTGTTCTTAATGAAGGTGGTCACTTTGGCGCCGTAAAGCGTATCCGAAATGATCTGCTTCAGCTGGTCGAGGTAGACCGAAAGCGTGGACAGCAGCCCGGGCTCCGTGGATCCGGCGAGGTGCACGATGTTCTTCATCCAGGCCTTATCTGCGATGATAGGCGACTGGAAGCGCTGCGCACTTTCAAACTGCTTCATCTTGGCGAGGTAGTTGGCCACCTCCGCTCCGGTTACCACCGAAAGACGTCCGGTGGGCGTGTGCGGGCGGCTCGAGCCGAAGTCGGCCGAAAGAAGGTTGTCGGAAGCCGGGTAACCCCAGGTGGGCACGAGGTTCAACTGGGATACAGAAGGAGTGTTCTCTCCTACCCGCGCCTGGTTATATACCACCCCCTTGCCGATGATGAACAGTGCTTTCGGAGTCACCGGGAAGTTGTTGCGTGCATAACGCACAAAGTTGGCCACGGCCAGCGGGTGCATCTTGATGCCATAGCCGAACTGGTCTACCAGGTCCTGGATCATATACACCTTGGCATCGTAGCTGCCGCCATCCGTAGAAGCACGGTACGCGCGGTAGTCCTCGATGGGGTTGGTACCGTTGGGGCCCGCCGTCAGAACAGGGTTGCTGATGATGAGGTAATCGGCTGCGAACTGGGGAAGCGCATAGTTGGTGAAGGTGCGCGACTGCAGGGCGGAGACTGCGCGAGCCTGGCTGCCATCGCCACGCACGAGCACCAGCTTGCGCTCATCGGCCGATGGGGGAAGCACAAAGCGATACTGCCCCGATACGTCCACGTTGGCAACAAGGCGAAGACCGTTCGTAAGATCATACAACACGGGAGCGCCGCTGCCGATGCTGAAGTTGGTTACCTGGATGTACTGGCCGACAGCTGTCGCCGGCATCGTGAACTCGAAGCTCGTCGCGCCTCCGAAGTTGAACTGGCGCGGGTAGGTGAGTTCGTATTTATGGATCACGAGACGATCGCTGGCGTACGTGGTGATGTTACTTACGCTGACCTGTGCGGTGCCAGCGGTAAGCAGGTTGATCGAAACATTGGCGCTATCCACCAGGTCGTTGAAATAGTTGACCGGCCCGCCCATTACGCTGTCGCCATTGATGGTAACACGGTAGTTGCGCGGGTTGGTGGCAGTGCCCGAAAGCGCGATGTAGAACTTCGGCTGCGGTGCCGCGCCGGCGTATGCAAACAGGTTGGTAAAGGAGTTGGTGTTGGTGCCGTTCGTTACAACGTTGGGTGAAGTCCAACCTTCGCCGCGATCGTAGCTCGACGAATACATATAGTCGCCAACGTTGACCGCATAGCCGTTGCTGATCTGATCTTTAAAATAGCGACCGACCGTATACATAAAATACGGCTGCGGGCTGAGCGACGTGCCTACTACGTTGTTGGCTGTTGTTGCCAGCCGCTTGTTGGGGCCGCCGGGGTTTACGGTGAGGAAGAAGGTAGCCGTGTCCGTTTCGAGGCTCCACTTGCGCGAAAGCTGGTAGCGCGAATCGCGGTACAGGAGGGAGTCGGGAACGCCATCGTTCATCTCACCCCAGAACTCGATGAAATCGGAGGTGCCGAGCGTGCCACTGGCCACCGATGTGTACAGGGGTACTTCGTGTCCGTTGCGCCATAGCTGGAAATCCTGGGCAGGTGCCGCAGCGAGCCCGGCGGCCTGCAGCGTGCTTTGTGGGATCCGGTAGACTCCGGTAGCGCCGACCTTGAATTTGTAGTAGGTCTTGCTATGGTCGATCCACTCGTTATAGTATGATTGCCCAAAGGCCGAAAGGCCCATAAGCATCAGTAAACCCAGTAGAACTTTTTTCATGTGTGTGCAGTTTTGCAGGATAGGATTGGATTAGCGGGACTTGCGTTTCTTATCGTTCAAGAGATCGAGCTGGAGGGAGAACACGTGTGTATACAGTGCGCTGCTCTGGTTGGCCAGGTTGGTAAATGCATAATCAATGCGCACATTCTGAAGACGGAAACCCGCACCGAGACTGGGCTGGTAGATCCACACCTTCTTCTGGTTCATCGTGTCTTTGTCGGAGAGCGCGCGCTGGAAGTTGTTGATGCCGGCACGGAGATAAACCACTTTGTTGATGTTGGCCTCGAGCCCGATGCGCGGGTCGACGTTGATGCTTTTGGACGAAATGACCGTGTTGCGCTGCCCGTCGAAGGTGAGGTCGAGGTTGGCTTCTGCCAGGAGTCCGACCTTCTTGCCCAAGGCAAATTCGCGGCCTGCGCCCAGCACCACGCGCGGTGCGGTGAGCTCGGTGCTCCGCACGGGAATGTCGTTGTTGGTGAGGTAGAGCGCTTCCTTTTCCCGCTCGCTGAACTTGAACGACCAGGTGTTGAACGTGGTGGTAATGTCGCGGCCAGCCACGCCGAAGCGCCATTTTTTGAGCTGCATCTGCAGGCCTGCGTCGATGCCGAAGCCCCAGGCTTTTGCAAACGAGCCCACCGAGCGGTGGATGATCTTGGCATTCACGCCAAACTGCATTTTGCGGTTGCCCCGGTCTTTCAGCTTCTGCGCCAGCGAAAAAAGGAAGGCGTAGTCGGCCGAGGAAAACGAGCGGATATTATTGTAGTTGATGGTACCATCGGGCTCCACCAGGAAGAGCGTATTGGGAATGTCGTCGACACCGAACCGGAGCGCGGTGAAGCCGAGCACGCGCTTGCCGCCCTGCATCGGGAGGGCGAGGGAAGCGTAGTCGAATTTGCCGATGCCCGAGAAGTACTCGGCGTGCATGGCGTTGATATTGGCATGCTCCACGTGGGCGAGGCCGGCCGGGTTCCAGTAGCCTGCCGTGCCATCGTTTACGGATGCTACCTGGGCACCGCCCATAGCGAGGCCGCGGGCGCCGACGCCGATATTGAGGAATTCATTGGAGTATTTGCGGAACTGCGCACCTGCAGCCACGGAAAGCAGGAGTGTGCCGCAGAGCAGCAGTCGGTAGGGATTCATTCGGACGATTTTCAGTTCTTCAATAGTTTTGGAGCGGTCTTCCGCCTTACGGCAGTCATTGTCAAAAGTACTTTAATTCTATTTTAATAACGAACCGGCAGGACGAAACGCACCAAAACCTCGTCATTAAGATCAAATGGCATGCCGGGGGGGAGATAGTTTTCAGTTTGCGGTTTGCAGTTTACAGTTTCCGGTTTGCAGTTCCAGTTTCCGGTTTGCAGTTTCCGGTTGCAGTTTCCAGCTTGTGGTTTGTTGTTGGGCGCCCGAACCTTCGGGAACCCTCCGGAACCCGCAGGAACCTTCCGGAACGCTCCGGAACCCTCCGAAACCTTCCTTAACCCTACTTTTGCCGCATGAATCTCATCGAGGAATTGCGCTGGAGGGGAATGATCCAGGACATTATGCCGGGTACGGAAGAGCAACTGCAAAAAGAGCCGACGGCAGTTTACATTGGTTTTGATCCTACGGCCGACTCGCTCCACATCGGCTCGCTTGTGCCCATCATCCTGCTTGTGCACCTGCAGCGTGCGGGCCATAAGCCCGTTGCACTCGTAGGCGGCGCCACAGGCATGGTAGGCGACCCTTCGGGCAAAAGCGCCGAGCGCAACCTGCTCGACGAAGCAACCCTCCACCGCAATGTTGCCGGCATCAAGGCCCAGCTCGGCCGCTTCCTCGATTTCAGCGGCAGCGGAAGCAATCCTGCTGAACTCGTAAATAATTACGACTGGTTTAAAAGCCTCGACTTCCTTGGCTTCATACGCGACGTGGGCAAGCATATCTCCGTGAACTACATGATGGCGAAAGACAGCGTGCGCAAACGCCTCGAGGGCGATTCCGGGCTTTCCTTTACCGAATTCAGTTACCAGCTGATCCAGGGTTACGACTTTCTCTGGCTCTACCAGAATAAGGGATGCAAGGTGCAGGCCGGCGGCTCCGACCAGTGGGGCAACATCACCACGGGCACCGAGCTCATTCGCCGCAAGGCGGGTGGTGAGGCCTTCGCTTTCACTTGTCCGCTGATCAAAAAAGCAGACGGAACCAAGTTCGGCAAGACCGAAGGCGGCAACGTTTGGCTGGATGCAGAGAAGACCACGCCCTACCAGTTCTACCAATTCTGGCTCAACGCTTCGGACGCCGACGCCGAAAGCTGGATCCGGATCTTCACCTTCCTCGACCAGCCCAGCATCGAAGGCATCATCAGCGAGCACCGCGCCGATGCATCGAAGCGGGTGCTGCAGAAGCGCCTTGCCGAAGAACTGACGGTATTCGTGCACGGGCAGGGCGAGCTGGACAAGGCGCTCGAAACGACCCAGAAATTGTTCGCCAATGCGAGCGCCCCCGCCGAAAGCCTGAGCGAGCAGGACCTCGAAAGCCTCGAGGGCATCGCGCGGATCGATTTTGACCGCGCGAAGCTGGAAGCCGGCATCGACGTGGTGAGCTTCCTCGCCGAAACGGGCATCTTCCCCAGCAAGGGCGAAGCGCGCAAGACGGTGCAGGGCGGCGGCGTGAGCATCAACCGGCATAAGGTGAGCGACATTGCGCAGGCTGTAGATGCCTCCCTCCTGCTGCATGGCAAGTACCTGCTGGTAAACAAAGGCAAGCGCAACGCCTACCTCGTGTGCTGCTGATCGTTTATTAGCTTCGCGCTATGCGAAATCGTTTACGAACCTTTTTTGTGATCGGCTCCCTTGCCGCATGGCCCGCCGCTGCGCAAACTCTTTTTGTTGGAACCTATACCCGCGGTACCGGCCGCCCGGGCATCTTCGCATACCGGTTCGATACAACGAAGGCCACCGCGCTGCTCCTCGATTCGGCACGCAGCACCAACCCATCGTTTCTCGCTCCCGGCCGCGACGGCAAAATGCTGTACTCGGTAAGCGAGCAGGGCGGCGGCAAAGGCACCGTGCAGGCCTGGCGCTTCCGCGGCGGCAAGCTCTCTTTCCTCAATGAAGTTTCCTCGGAGGGCGATGATCCCTGCTATGTAACCATCGATAAGGCGGGGCGAAACGTCATCGTTGCCAACTACAGTGGCGGCTCGCTAGCACTCTTCCCGGTAGCGCCCGATGGCGGTGTGGGCCCGGCGGAAAAGATCATTGCGCACGCAGGCTCCGGCCCCCACCGGCAGCAACAGGGTCCGCACGTGCACAGCACGGTGCTGAGCCCCGATGAAGACTACGTTCTCGCAGCCGACCTCGGCATCGACGCGGTGATATCGTATAAATACAACTCGCGGCGCAGCACGCTGTCCGACAGCAAAAAGGTCAACGCATTTGCCGCGGGCTCTGGTCCGAGGCATCTTGAATTTCACCCGAAAAAGGCCTGGGTGTACGTGCTGCAAGAATTGAGTGGAACGGTAACGGCGTGCCGCTTCCGCGCGGGCGTGCTCGATACATTTCAAACGGTGCGCCTGCTGCCCGAAGGGGCGAGCGCGCCTGCCCACAGCGCCGACATCCATGTATCGCCCGATGGCAGGTTCCTTTATGCGTCCAACCGCAATCCCACCAACCATATCGCCATCTTCGGCATCGACCCGCAAACGGGAATGCTCACGCTGCTGGGCATGCAGGATACCGGCGGTAAAGTGCCGCGCAACTTCACGATTCATCCAGGCGGCAAATGGCTGCTTGTGGGCAACCAGGACAGCGACCGAATCAACATTTTTTCGATCGATAAGAACTCGGGATTGCTGACGGATACCGGGAAAACGATAGAGGTGCCTAGCCCTGTTTGTTTGAAGTGGGGGGAATGAGTTTAGCGAGGCTTAGGAGGGTTTAGGGGTTTGGGGTTTCTCGTTTGTCGTTTGTCGTTGGAGCGACAGGTTGAACACGAGAACTTAGCGTAGACCTTATTCTCTTCCTTCTTTGCGGTGATGAGCCTTCCGGGACACTTCGATGCGACCGGACATCCCGAATATCTGGACTTTCTTACCGCGAAGGAAGAAGAAAAGAAGATTGCGCGAAGGGATGCAAAGCTTAGCGTAGACCTTATTCTCTTCCTTCTTTGCGGTGATGAGCCCGCCCAACCACGGACTTTCTTACCGCGAAGGACGAAGAAAAGAAGATTGCGCGAAGGGATGCAAAGCTTAGCGTAGACCTTATTCTCTTCTTTCTTTGCGGTGATGAGCCCGCCCAACCACGGACTTTCTTACCGCGAAGGACGAAGAAAAGAAGATTGCGCGAAGGGAACACTTCCGACATCTGAAATCCGACTTCCGACTTCTGAAATCTCGCCGACATCTCACATCTCACATCTCACATCTAACATCTCGCATCTAACATCCCCCTTACCATCCACCAATGATGGCCCTCAGTTTCGTCCATACTTCGTTGTCGAACGACGACGAGGCGAGGGCTGGCGAGCCGGCCGAATCACCCATCCGTATAACTACAAGTCCCTGCGCGCGCGACACGTAGATCTTCTGGTCGTTCTTGCCGAGGGCCGCGAAGAGATCGGGCGGGGCTTGCGGGATGAGGGAGGTATTGAATACGATTTGCGAGCCGGGCGCCATGGCGCTCGTCTTGCCATTGAGCCAGGTGAGAAAGCCGTAGGAAAGGTTCAGGTTCTGGCTGGTGTTCACTTGCTCGTTCCACCAGGCTTCGGGCACGAGGGCCGCGCCATTCCAGTTGCCCTTGTTATACAGCAGCAGCCCGAAGCGCGCCATGCTGCGTGCGCTGGAGCCGTAGATCTCGTTGTAACCGTTTTGAAACCATGCACCGTTCATGCCAATGGGGTTGCGCACTTTTGCCGCGAAGTAGGCATTGTAGGTTTGCCCGGTGGCTGCCTCTATCACGTTGTGGAGTTTCGTGTGCGCGCCGTTGTGGTAGCTCCAGCGGGTGCCCGCATCGGCCTTGTATTGCAGGCAGGCGGGCGTGGTGCAGTCGTTGTCGGCAACGCCATCATCCAGCCCCGACGTCATGGTAAGCAGGTGCCGCACCGTGATCAGGTTCTCCTTGGCGAGCGGTGCGGAGGTCCAGCCCGTGCCGATGTATTGCGCCACCTTGTTGTTCACATTCACGAGGCCTTCCTGCACCGCGATGCCGGTGAGCAGAGCCGTTGCGGTCTTGCCCGCCGACGCCCAATACCAAAGGCTGTCTGCCGTAAAGCTGCCGAAGTATTGCTCGTAGGCAATGCGGCCGTTCTTGAGGATGATGAATGCTTTTGTGTTCTTCGATTGCAGCCAGGGTGCGAGCGCGGCCAGTTCGGTGCCGTTCCAATTCAGCGAAGCCGGTGACACCGTTTCCCACGCAGTGCTGCCGGTGGGTGGAAAGTAGAGCGTTGCCGGTGGCGGCGTTGGTGTTGGCGTTGGCGAGGGTGCGGGATCGTCGGAGCCGGTCTTTTTACAGGATACGAGGGCGAGCAGGAAAAGCAGGGCGAGGAGGCGGTTCATGCAGGAAGTTTGGGGATAGACCGGAAAGATAGGGCGGATGTTTAAAGCGGGAGACCGGGAACGCGCAATATTCATTCGCCCGCGGCTTCAAAAACGACGTAAACCGATGATTGCCAGGGGCGATGGGCACTATGCCGTACTGTCTTGCCGGCCTGCCGTACTGTCTGCTCCGGGCACGGTTCTGCGTGCTCCGGGTAAAGTTTTGCGTGCTCCGGGTATCGTTCCGTCGCCTCCGGGTCACGTTGGGGATGCCCGGGGGCACGTTCTGGAAGCCCGGGGTAACGTTCTGGTTGCTCGGGGTGACGTTCCGCGTGCTCCGGTTAAAAATCCGTAGGTCCGGGGCACCGAACTGGCCGCTCGGCGCGGTGTTTTGGGTGCTCCGGATGCTGATTTGCGCGGCCGGGTGGTTTTTCTGGATTATTTTCCTTCAACCGAAACGATCAGATTTCTCTTTATTGGCCGATCTTACCGGCCGGAATGATGACTGTATCAGTTGCTTTCGAAAACAGCGGCCAACAGCACTACCATGCACCTCCTCCCCACCACCCTCCTTCCCACCTACCGTGCCGCCTTTCCTGCCGGTGCGCAACAGGCGTTCGAAAGGTTGGTGGATGCTGAACTCTCCACGGCCCATTTCAGCTTTTATACCTCGGTGGCTTCGGTGTTCAGCAGCAAGATCGAGGGCGAACGGATCGAATTGGACAGCTATGTGAAACACAAGCGCGATGGCGTGCCATTCCAGGCCGATTACACCAAAAAAACCGACGACCTCTATAGCGCCTACCTGTTTGCACAGGGTGCGCGCCTTACGAAAGGCAACGTAAAAAAAGCACACGAATTGCTTAGCCGCCACCTGGTGGCGGCGTCCGGTCAAGGCCAGTACCGGCGACAGAATATGTATGTGATGACGGACGATGGGCGGATCGAATATGTGGCGGCACCGCCGGCAATAGTGGAAATGGAAATGCAGCGATTTTTTTCCGACGTCGCCTTGCTGCTCGGCGAACAACTGACGATCGCGGAAACATTCTATTTCGCGTCCATGATCCATTTGCTGTTCGTCAAGATTCACCCCTGGAGCGATGGCAACGGCCGCAGTGCACGCCTGCTCGAAAAGTGGTTTCTTTCCGAAAAGCTCGGGCCGAAAGCATGGTATCTCCAAAGCGAAAAACACTACTATCAAAATCATGCATCGTACTACCACAACCTGCGCGCCTTGGGCCTGGAATACGAAACACTTGATTATGCCAAGGCACTCCCATTTGCACTGATGTTGCCGAACGCGCTGTAAAAACACTTCCCATTCATTGCTTGTAGTTCCCGAAAAGTTGTTTTACCTTGGAAGCCAACGGCGGCAAACGCGATGAACTTGTTACCCATCGTGTGCAGGCCACTGGCGATATGGACCCGCTGTTCGCGGAATTGCGCGCCCTCCTCACCCGCCTCGACGACGAAGTGGAAGGCCTGCTGGACGACAAAGCGTTCCGCACGGCCTACAGCGCCGCCCGCGTCATCATCGACCGCCCCGGCGGCCATTCGTCGCCCCCGTCCCCACCGGCCTCGTAACAACCCTATAGAAAGCGGAAGCCGTTCCCAAAAGGAGCGGCTTTTTTGTTGAAAAAGAAAAGCTCCCACCTGCGTGGAAGCTTTCAGAATTTTCAATATTCAATGTCCAATGTTCAATATGCAATGTGCAACATCATTCCACCTCCACCTGCTTCTTCACCAGCGCGCCTTCCCTGGCCTCCATCATGAAGGTGCGCTCGCGCACGAGGTAGCCGTTGCCCTTTTCGCAAAGGTGCACCTTTAGGTTCTCGATCGAGATGGGGCAACCTTCGGGAATGTCGGCGATGTTGGAATGCCCGATATCGTGGCCGTCGAGGATCAACACGAGGCCCGACCCGATCGCTTCCATTTCGTTACCGTTGGTGATCAGCATCCCGGTGTCTTCGCCGAGGCCGAGGCCAATGCAGCTTGGATTTCCCGCGATGGCCTGCGCGAGGCGCCCGAAGCGACCGCGTTTTTCAAAGTGCGAATCGATGATGACATTGTCTACAAAGCCGAGGCCGCTGGTCATCTTCACTTCGCCCTTCAGGTGTGCCTGCGCGGCATTGCCTTCATAAATCATCGTCTGGCTCATGGCCATCGCACCGGCCGACGTGCCGGCGATGATAAAGTCTTCGTTCTGGTATCGCTTGTGGAGGATGTTGAGAAACTGCGTGCCGCCAAAGGTGGCGCTGAGGCGCAGCTGGTTGCCGCCGCTGAACATCACCGCACGGCAGTTGAGCAAACGATCGAGGTACTCCTGCCGTTGTGCGTCGCCGCGATCGCGGATGCGCATCACGCCCACGTTGGTGCAGCCAATCTTGCCGAATGTGCGGAGGTAGTTTTCGCCTACTTCATCGGGGATCATCGATGCAGTGGTAACCACCTCGATGCGCGATTCCTTGCCACCCGCTTCTTCCACGATGCGGCGAAGGATTCCAAGCTCGAAGAAGTTGAGGTTATTGCGGCGGATCTCGCCCTTTTCCAGGTCGGTGCCTTTGTCTTCTGCGCCGCCTACGGCAATGAGCTTTCCTTTAGGATATTGGTTCATATTGATTTGAATTCGTGAAGCCTGTGGTGCGCGGCACCGGTACGGGCAATTTAAGACATCAGGCTGAGCTCCCCGCACCTGTCGAATGCAAATCTACTTTTTCGGCCCATCTGCGCCTCCATTTTTCTGTTAAAGCGAAGACGAGCACGCCGAGTGCCGCAATTCCGGTGCCCCAAAGGGCAAAGCGCCCGGTGGAATACAGCACAAACAGCCAGATGGCGACCGATATGATCACGGGCAGGGGATACAAGGGCATCTTCCACGGAAGCCCTTCCGTACCCCGTTGCCGCCGCAGCAACACCACCCCGATGGCCTGCGCCACAAACTGCACGAGGATGCGCATTGCGAGGATGGCCGAAATCACTTCTTTCAGTGAAAAGGAAAACTGGAACAGCATTCCGAGCGCCACGATGAACAGCAGCGACACGTATGGAAAATCGCGCTTCGGATGCAGGCGTGCAAACACAGGGAAGAAGGCGCCATCCGCCGCCGCCGCGTAGGGCACCCGCGAGTAGCCGAGCACTACGGCAAACAGCGAAGCAAAGGCGATCCACAGCACAAGGATGGTGGCAACCCGGCCTGCCGCCGGCCCGTATACCCGCTCTATGGCGATGGATGCAATGTATTTATACCGTTCGGCCTCCTGCCACGGCACCACCGACGCCACGGCCCAGTTGAGCCCGAAATACAACAGGCTGATGCCGGCAATGGAAAGAAAAATGCTCCGCGGTATGTTGCGTCCCGGGTTCTTGATCTCGCCACCGAGATGGCACACGTTGTAATAACCGAGGAAGCTATAGATCGTCTTCACCGATGCATGTCCGAGCGCCGTCCAGAAGGCCGCGCTGAGAAAGTCGGCGCCCTGCGTGGGAAACAGCGTCAGCGGCTGGCGCGGGTTGGTGAGTCCGCCGATGATGATCCACCCGATGGTAGCGATGACACCGATCCAGAGCGCAACCGACAGTTTGCCGATGGACTCGATGCGGCGATAGAGCAGCACGCCTATGAGGGCGATGAGCACCGTGCCGATGCCCTTCTGCTCCCACCAGTTGAGCCCCGGGTAAAAGTATTTGACGTACTCGATAAAGCCCAAAGCACCCGAGGCAACAACGAGCGGAGCCTGGATGGACGTTTGCCACACAAACAGGAACGACAGCAGCTTGCCACTGGTGCCGGGATAGGCTACGCGGTGAAAGTTGTAGGTGCCGCCCGCCAACGGATACGCGGCGCCGAGCTCACTCCAGATGCAGCCGTCGAGGAAGGCGATCACCGCTCCCAGCACCCACGCCCATATGTAGTAGGGACTATGAAAAAACCCAATCACCAGGGGCAGCGTTACAAACGGACCAATGCCCACCATATCAATCATGTTGATGGCAGTGGCTTGGAGCAAACCCAGGCGGCGGTGGAGCGACATGAGCGCAAGATAATGGGGGAATGTGCTAATGGGGTAATGCCTGCCCGACGAAGTGAAGCGAAGGCGGGGGGTAATGCCTGCCCGACGGAGCGCAGCGAAGGCGGGGGGTAATACCCCAACTCCGGAACCCTCCGGAACCTTCCCAACCTACTTCTTCAAAAATTCCCGAACCCCTTCAATCAGCACATCCAAATCCTTTGTCGTGGTATACACATTCGGCGTAATGCGCACTGCGTTGATACCGCCCCAATCTACCACGGTGCAATGCACACGGTAGCGGTTGAAAAGAAGCCTTTGGTGAAGGCCTGCTCGATGTAATACCAGAAGTCGTCATCCTCCGCGAGATCCGCCGCCGACCTCCCCTCGCCCGCACGCAGCGCTTTGTGCAGGTTGCGGCTCCAAGCCGGCTGCAACACGCCGCCCAGGAGGCCGGTGGATAGCAGGGAAAGGTTTCGAACAAAAGAGCGGCGCAGCATCCAGATGAATTTGGTTTTAAAAACTACAAACTTCAAACTACAAACTTCAAACTTTTCCTCCGGCGGCATATTTTCCTATATTGCTGATTCACTAATCACCTGCTATGAAGATCTTAGAACTGAAGGTGCTCCGCGGCCCCAATTACTGGAGCGTGCGCCGGCCGAAACTGATCCAGATGAAGCTCGATCTCGAGGAGCTGGAGCAATTGCCTACCAACAAGATCCCCGGCTTTCGCGAGCGCATCGAACAGATGCTGCCCAGCATGATCGAGCACCGTTGCAGCGAAAGCAGGCGCGGCGGCTTCTTTCACCGCGTGGAAGAAGGCACCTGGATGGGACACGTGGTAGAACACATAGCCCTCGAGTTGCAAAGCCTGGCCGGTATGAATACCGGCTTCGGACGCACGCGGAGCACAGGTGAGAAGGAAGGAGTTTACTACGTTGTGTTCAATTACGAGGAAGAAGATGCAGGCGTGCATGCCGCGAAAGCAGCCGTGCGTGTGGCGCAGGCGCTTACCGACGGAACGGAATACGATGTGGAGAAAGACATACAGGAGCTCCGTGAGATCCGTGAGGAAACGCGCCTCGGCCCCTCCACCGGATCGATCGTGAACGAAGCTGCCAAACGCAACATTCCGTTCATCCGCCTCAATAAGCACTCGCTTGTGCAGCTCGGTTACGGCGTTCACCAACGACGCATCCGCGCAACCATCGCTTCCACCACTTCCAGCATCGCCGTTGACCTGGCCTGCGATAAAGAAGACACGAAGAATATTCTCGAAGCCGCCGAAGTGCCCGTGCCCAAAGGCGTCATCATCCGCAACGAAACGGAGCTTCAGGAAGCTATCGACGACCTCGGCTATCCCATCGTGTTGAAACCGATCGACGGCAACCACGGCAAGGGAGCCACCACCAACATCGTTGATTGGGAAGGAGCCCTGCGTGCATTGGAAGATGCACAGAAGTACGGACGCTCCATCATTTGTGAGCGCTTCATCACCGGTGTCGACTTCCGACTGCTGGTGATCAACTACAAATTCATCTGCGCCGCACGCCGCACGCCGGCTGCGGTTTGGGGTGATGGCAAAAGCACGATCCAGCAACTCATCGACGAAACGAATAAAGACCCGCGCCGCGGTTACGGCCACGAAAAAGTGCTGACGCAGATCACGGTGGACAATGCCACGTGGAAGATGCTCAACGACAAAGGCTACACGCTGGAAACCGTTCCCGCAGCGGGCGAGGAAGTGTGGCTGAAGCCAACGGCCAACCTCAGCACGGGTGGTACTTCTACGGATGTAACCGAGGAAGTGCATCCCGCCAACGTCTTCATGGCCGAACGCATTGCACGGTTGATCGGCCTCGACATCTGCGGCATCGACATCATGGCCGAAAACCTCAGCGAGCCGCTTGCAGAAACCGGCGGAGCCGTGCTTGAAGTGAACGCCGCTCCCGGCTTCCGCATGCACGTGGAGCCTTCCGAAGGCATCGGCCGAAATGTGGCCGAGCCCGTAGTGGACATGCTGTTCCCGCAAGGAGTTGATGGACGCATTCCCATCATCGCCATCACCGGCACCAACGGCAAGACCACCACTACGCGCATCACCGCAGCCATCGTGCGCGCCGCGGGGCGCAAGGTGGGCTACACCACGTCGGACGGCATCTACATCCAGAACCAGAAGATGATGGATGGAGATACAACCGGCCCGGTGTCGGCGCAGTTCGTGTTGAAAGATCCTACCGTGGACTTCGCCGTGCTCGAATGCGCGCGCGGCGGCATCCTGCGCGGCGGCCTCGGCTTCCAGCAGTGCGACGTTGCCATCGTTACCAACATTGCCGAAGACCACCTCGGCATGGGTGGTATCAATACGGTGGAGCAGATGGCACGCGTGAAGCAGGTGGTGCCCGAAACGGTGTCCAACCGCGGCTTCGCCATTCTCAATGCGGATGACGACCTGGTGTATAAGATGAAGAGCGATCTGAGCTGCAACATCGGGCTCTTTTCGATGCGCGAAGACAATCCGCGCGTGCTCGAGCATTGCGCTCGCGGCGGCAAAGCGGTGATCTTCGAAAACGGGTACGTCACCATCATGAAAGAAAACTGGAAAGTGCGCGTGCTGCCGGTGAAAGACATACCGGTGACCTACCACGGTAAAGCGATGCACAACATCGCCAACGTGCTGCCGGCGGTGCTGGCCACTTACCTGTTCAAGGCGGTCACCATCGAAGACATCCGCCATGCGCTGCGCACCTTCGAGCCGTCGGCTGTGCTCACGCCGGGACGCCTCAATTTCTTCCACCTCCGCAAGTGCACGTTCCTCGCGGATTTTGCACACAACCCGGCCGGCGTGCAGCTGCTCAGCGAGTTTGTAGCGCAGCTCGATTACCCGCAAAAGATCGGCGTCATCACGGGCACCGGCGATCGCCGCGACGAGGATATCCGTTCCATCGGCGCGATGGCCGCGGCCGCGTTCGACCAGATCATACTGCGCATGGATAAGAACCTGCGCGGGCGCAGCGCCGCCGAAATTGAGGTGCTGCTGCGCGAAGGCGTTCATTCGGTGAACCCGGAGCTTCCTGTGCTTTACATCGCCGACGAAATGGAGGCGCTGCGGCATGCTTACGAGCACTGCCAGCGCGGCGCCCTCGTGACGGCCCTCTGCGACAAGGTGGACGGAACGCTTTCGAAGATCCGCGCCATACAGGAAGAGGAGGAAGCGGGCGGCAAAGCGCAGTTTACGTAGCGCCGCAGCAACCGCCCTTTCAGAACCCAAAAGCAAAATAATTCGGACAGAAAACGCATTTTTTTTTGGAACTATTGCCACACCCCTTATTTTTGCACTCCCTTACAGGATTGAGCTATGGTGTAACGGTAGCACTACAGATTTTGGTTCTGTCTGTCTAGGTTCGATGCGCGGATTTCGGCACCAAAAGTGGACCGGAATTTAGTTGTATCCAGCACCGAATACGCCGGGCGGCGTGCGGGAGTAGGGTATTGTTCGGTGGAGATCGGAAGCAATTGCGTGCTCAGGGCGGCGCGATCACGGATGGCCTCCGCAAAGTGATACCAGGTGGTTGCGCCCTCGTTGCAATAATGGTAAATGCCCGGCGTCCATTTGCCGGAGTCTATGATATGAAGCAGGGCTGCCGCAAGGTCAGCGGCATAGGTGGGGCATCCGTGCTGGTCGTTCACGACGGAAAGCTGCGGGCGTTCGCGCATCAGTCGCAACATCGTCTTCACGAAGTTGTTGCCAAAGGCCGAATACACCCACGCTGTGCGCACGATGATCGTTTCCCGATTCGCTTCCATGCTTTGCACCTCTCCTTTCCGCTTGGAGGCGCCGTACACACCCAAGGGGTTCACAGGGTCGTCTTCGCGGTAAGGCTCGCTGGCGTTTCCATCAAAAACATAGTCGGTGGAAATATGCAGAAAGCGCGCGCCTTTTGCAGCGCAGGCAGCGGCCAGCAGGCGCGGCCCTTCGGCGTTCACAAGGAATGCCGTCTCCGGATCGGCCTCGGCCTTATCCACAGCTGTATAGGCAGCCGCGTTGATGCAATAGTCGGGCTCTTCGTCGGCGATTGCCTGCCACACGGAATCCGCATGCGTGATGTTGAGCTCCGTAGAACTACGGAACACGAACTCGTCCATCGGTCGCTTTGCCGCGAGCTGTGCCAGCTCACGGGCCACCTGTCCGCCGGCGCCGGTCACGAGGATCTTCATGCCGTAAAGTTGTTGATGCAATCGCGGAATAGCGGCAGTGCGGCGTCGCGCTCAGAGATGATCGCATCCGCAACCGACACGCGCCAGTCGATGCCCAGTGCAGGGTCGTCGAAGCGCACGCCGGCCTCGCTCTCCTTATTATAAAGGTGATCGCATTTATACAGGATCGTAGCCGATTCCGACAGCACCGAAAAGCCATGCGCGAAACCTGCAGGAATGTACAACTGGCGATGATTGTCGGACGAGAGCTCCAGCGCATAGTGCTGCCCATACGTTGGCGAGTCTTTCCGTATATCTACGGCCACGTCGAGAATGGTTCCCTCAAGGCAGCGAATGAGCTTTGCCTGCGCGTGGGGGTTGAGCTGGTAATGCAGTCCGCGGATAACGCCGTAAGTGGAGCGCGACTGGTTGTCCTGCACAAAGTGGCCGCCAATGCCCTGCTCCGCAAAGCTGGCTTCGTTCCAGGCCTCGTAAAAATAGCCCCGGGTGTCGGCAAAGACGCGGGGCTCGATGATGAGTAGACCGGGAAGTGGTGTGGTCTGTACGTTCATATTAGAAGCTCCAGTATTGGCGGCTTTTGATGCTGCTGCGGAAGAGCCCTTTGATGTCGGCGATCATTGCGTTGGGCCTGGTGATCGACGTAAAGAAGGCGTCATCGTAGCTTGAATAGGTATCGTGGCAAACGGTAACGATAACGGCATCATAGTCTTTGCCGATCTCGGGCGTGAGGCCAAAGCCATACTCGTGGCGCAGTTCGGCGTCATCGGCATACGGGTCGTGCACGTCCACGTTAAGGAAGAACGACTGCAGTTCTTTCACAACGTCGGCCACCTTCGAGTTGCGGATGTCGCTCACGTTTTCTTTGAACGTAGCGCCCAGCACCAGCACGCGGGCGGCTTTTACGTCGCTCACGTTCTTGATGATGTGCTGCACCACCTTGCGCGCCAGGTAGATCGACATGTTGTCGTTGATATAGCGGCCCGCAAGGATCACGCGGCTGTTGTAGCCCAGCTCCGCAGCTTTGTAGGTAAGGTAATACGGGTCCACGCCGATGCAGTGGCCACCCACCAGGCCCGGCGAGAACTTCAGGAAGTTCCACTTCGTTCCGGCGGCTTCCAGCACTTCGTAGGTATTGATGCCCATCCTGTCGAAGATGATCGAAAGCTCGTTCATCAGGGCGATGTTGAGGTCGCGCTGCGTGTTCTCGATGATCTTCGCGGCTTCGGCCACTTTGATCGAAGAAGCACGGTGCACGCCCGCGTCCACAACCAGCTCGTAGGTTTTCGCAATTTCTTCCAGCGACTCGGCGTCACAGCCGGCAGCCACCTTCACCACGGTGCGGATCGTGTGCTTTTTGTCGCCCGGGTTGATGCGCTCGGGCGAGTAGCCTAGCTTGAAGTCCACACCCATCTTCAGGCCCGATAGCTTTTCGATGATGGGCAGGCAGTCCTCTTCGGTGCAGCCAGGATAAACCGTCGACTCGAACACCACGTAGTCCCCCTTCTTGATCACCTTGCCGATGGTTTCGGAGGCTTTCTTAACCGGCGTGAGGTCGGGCACGTTGTGCTCGTCTACCGGCGTGGGAACCGCCACCACGAAGAAGTTCGCTTCACGAAGTTCGTCAATGGATGCGGTGAAGTAGATGTCGGTGCCATCGAATGCCGACGATTCGAGCTCCTGGCTCGGGTCAATGTTCTGGCGCATCAGCTCCACGCGCTTCTCGTTGATGTCGAAGCCGATGACGGAGATGCGGCGCGCGAATTCGAGTGCGATGGGCAGGCCTACATAGCCGAGGCCGACAACGGCCAGCTTGGCCTTTTTATCTAAAAGTTCCTGGTACATGGTTGATTAGTTCGATTTCGTAAATTCCTTGGGTTGCTTGGTCCACTCCTCGCGGGGCAGGTTCTTGAAATATTCGTAGGTGATGCGGAGGCCTTCGCTGCGGTGCACTTTCGGCTCCCAGCCCAGCAGCTCCTTCGCCTTGGTGATATCGGGCTTGCGTTGCTTCGGATCGTCCTGCGGCAGCGGCTTGTACGTGATCTGCACGCTGTTGCCGGTAAGCTTCAGCACTTCTTCCGCGAAGTCTTTCAACGATATCTCGTCGGGGTTGCCCACGTTCACCGGGTGCGCATAGTCGCTCAGCAGCAGCCGGTAGATGCCTTCCACGAGGTCGTCTACATAGCAAAACGAACGCGTTTGCGAGCCGTCGCCGAACACTGTGAGGTTCTCGCCGCGAAGCGCCTGGCCGATGAATGCCGGCAACGCGCGGCCGTCGTTGAGGCGCATCCGCGGGCCGTAGGTATTGAAGATGCGCACGATGCGCGTTTCCACGCCGTGGAAGGTGTGGTAGGCCATCGTGATCGACTCCATGTAGCGCTTGGCTTCGTCGTAAACGCCGCGCGGTCCCACGGGATTCACGTTGCCCCAGTATTCTTCTGTTTGCGGGTGCACCAGCGGGTCGCCGTATACTTCCGATGTGGAAGCAACAAGCATGCGCGCGCCTTTCGCTTTGGCAAGACCCAGACAGTTGTGCGTGCCCATTGCGCCCACTTTCAAAGTTTGGATCGGGATCTTCAGGTAGTCGATCGGCGATGCGGGCGAGGCAAAGTGCATGATGTAATCGATGCGGCCCGGCACGTGAATGAACTTCGTCACGTCGTGGTGATAAAATTCAAACTGCGGCAGCGGAAAGAGGTGCTCGATGTTCTTGAGATCACCGGTAATAAGGTTGTCCATCCCTACCACCTGGTACCCTTCTTTAATGAAGCGGTCGCATAGGTGGGAACCGAGGAAGCCGGCGGCACCGGTAATGAGTACGCGTTTTTGTTCCATGGTCAGAGGGTGATGGGTTTGCGGCCGATGCTTTCGTAATGGAAGCCGAGCTTCTGCATTTCGCCGAGGTCAAAAAGGTTGCGGCCGTCGAAGATCACGCTGTCTTTCAGCAAGCCTGCGATCTTGTCGAAGTCGGGCGTGCGAAACTCGTTCCACTCGGTGGCGATGATCAGCGCATCGGCGTCTTTCAGGCAATCGTACTGGCTTTCGGCGTATTCGATGGTCGTACCCATGATACGCTGCACATTGTCCATCGCCTCGGGGTCGAAAACGGTAACCGTAGCTCCTTCGCCCAGCAATGCCTTGATGATATAAAGGGCCGGCGCTTCGCGGATGTCGTCGGTGTTGGGCTTGAATGCCAGTCCCCACAACGCGAAGTGCTTGCCAATGAGGTTGTCTTCGAAATGACTTTTGATCTTCGGGATGAGGAAGGTCTTTTGGTCTTCATTCACCGCCATCACGGCTTCAAGAATACGGAAGTCGTAGTTGGCTTCGTGCGCCGAGCGAACGAGTGCCTGCACATCCTTGGGGAAGCAAGAGCCGCCGTAGCCGATGCCGGGGAAGAGGAAGCGCTTGCCGATGCGGTCGTCGGAGCCGATACCGCGGCGCACCATATCCACATCAGCACCCAGCTTTTCGCAAAGGCGCGCCACTTCGTTCATGAAGGAGATCTTGGTGGCGAGGAAGGAGTTGGCAGCGTACTTGGTGAGCTCGGCCGAAGCTTCGTCCATGAAGATGACGGGGTTGCCCTGGCGCACGAACGGTGCATAGAGGTCGCTCATCACCTTGCGCGCGCGCTCCGATGTGGTGCCGATCACTACGCGGTCGGGCTTCATGAAATCTTCCACCGCCACGCCTTCGCGTAGGAACTCGGGGTTGGAGATCACGTCGTATTCACCTTTGTAGTTCTGGCCGATCGCATCGCGTACCTTTTTGGCTGTGCCTACGGGTACGGTGCTTTTATTGATGATGACTTTATAATCGTTGAGGAGCTTGCCGATCTCTCCGGCCACGCCCAGCACGTATTTCAGGTCGGCCGAGCCATCCTCGCCGGGAGGCGTGGGGAGGGCCAGGAACACGATCTCCGCATCGCGGATGCCGTCGGCGAGGTCCGTGGTGAAGCGAAGACGTTCTTCCTTGAGGTTGCGCTGGAAGATCTTTTCCAGGCCGGGCTCGTATATCGTGATCTTACCGTTAGAAAGCTTGTCCACCTTTTCCTGGTCGATGTCCACGCACGTGACCTTGTTGCCGGTCTCGGCGAAGCATGTACCAGTAACGAGGCCGACATAGCCGGTTCCTACTACCGCGATTTTCATTTATAAGTTTTATTGATTGATGTAGTTAAGGACGGATTTGATGATGTGCTCCTGCTGCTCGGCTTCCATCTCGGTGTGGATGGGAAGCGATACAACGCGCTCGGTGAGCCAGTCGGTAACCGGCAGGTCGAGCTCGCCGATGTTGAAGGAGGAGAACATCTGCTGGCGGTGTGCCGGCACGGGGTAATAGATCATCGCCGGAACGCCCTGCGTGGCAAGGTAATCGACGAGCCCGTTGCGGTCTACGCCATCGAGGATGAGGGTGTATTGGTGAAACACGTGGCGGTTATTAGCCGCACGAAAAGGCGTTGTGATCTTTGGGTTGTTGGCGAAGGCCGCGTCATAGGCATCGGCCACCCTGATGCGTGCATCGATATACGCGTCGAGGTGCTGCAGCTTTATTTCGAGGATGGCCGCCTGGATGGTATCGAGGCGGCTGTTGCAACCCACCACATCGTGGTAGTAGCGCTTGCTCTGGCCGTGGTTGGCCACCATGCGCAGCTGCGCGGCAAGGGCATCGTCGTTGGTCATGATGGCGCCGCCGTCGCCGTAGCAACCGAGGTTCTTCGAAGGGAAGAACGACGTGCCGCTCACATTGCCGATGGTGCCCGTCTTCACTTTGCGTCCGTCGCTGTAGATGTAGTCGCCGCCGATGGCCTGCGCGTTGTCTTCGATAACGAAAAGGTTATGTTTTCTGGCGATGGCCATGATCGCTTCCATGTCGGCCGACTGACCATAAAGGTGCACCGGAACGATGGCCCTGGTTTTCGGAGTGATGGCCGCTTCGATTTTGGCGGGGTCGATGTTGAAGGTTTTGGCGTCTACGTCCACGAACACCGGGCGCAGGTTGAGCAGCGCAATCACCTCGGTGGTGGCGATGTAGGTGAACGAAGGAGTGATCACCTCGTCGCCGGGCTGGAGGCCGAGCGCCATCATGGCGATCTGGAGGGCGTCGGTGCCGTTGGCGCAGGGTACCACGTGCTTCGAGCCATTATAGGCCGAAAGCGCATCGGCGAAGCGGCCTACCTGGGGGCCATTGATGAAGGCGGAGCTTTCCAACACGCCCAATACCGCGGCATCGATCTCGGATTTGATCTTTTGATACTGCAGCTTCAGGTCGACCATCTGGATGGGGCGCATAATGTAAGCGGGTTTGGTAAAAGTCGCGCAAAAATAGGTAAAAGGCGGGTTGCAAGGGCCGAGGCCCTACATTTGCCCCGTATAGTTCCTCCACCGCAAGCCGAGCCCCAATCGTGTTCTTCTATAACCTTACCATCGCTTTATACGGCCTTTTCCTCCGCTTTGCGGCGCTGTTTGTGCCTAAAGCGAAAGCCTGGCGCAACGGCCGGAAACACTGGCAATCGGACCTTCAAAGAATGCGCACAGCGGGCAGCTGGATCTGGATGCACTGCGCGTCGGCAGGCGAATTCGAGCAGGGCAAACCGGTGCTGGAAGCGCTGCGCAGCCGGTTTCCCGAACACAAGCTACTGGTATCGTTTTTTTCTCCTTCGGGCCACGAGGTGGGCGTAAAATACAAGGGCATCGACGCCATCACCTACCTGCCGCTGGATACGGCTTCCAACGCGGCCCGCTTCGTTTCCATTGTAGATCCCGCGCTGGTGATCTTCATCAAATACGATTATTGGTATCATCACCTGGCTGCCGTTGCAAAACGCAAAACGCCGCTGCTGCTGGTGTCGGCCATCTTCCGTCCGCAGCAGGCTTTCTTCAAATGGTATGGCGGCGTGCAGCGGAGGCTGCTTTCCTTCTTCACCTGGCTGTTTGTGCAGGATGATGCTTCCGTGCAACTACTGGCGCAGATCGGCGTCCAGCACTGCAGCGCCAATGGCGACACGCGCTTCGACCGCGTGGCCACCATCACGGAGGCCGCAGCTTCGTTGCCGCTGGTGCAGGCTTTCGTGGAGCGCGGCGAGGGACCCGTGCTGGTTGCCGGCAGCACCTGGCCCGACGATGAGGAACTGCTGGAAGCACTCCCCGCGTCTGTGCGCATGATCATCGCTCCGCACGAGATCGACCTCCCGCACATCGATGCGCTGCGCGCCCGCTTTGGCCGCGATGCCATTGCGTACAGCGAACTGGAACTGCACGAAAGCGCAGCCGCCCTGCGCGTGTTGCTCGTGGATAATTTCGGAATGCTTTCGCGCCTTTATCAATATGCCGATATCACCTACATCGGCGGTGGATTCAACAAGAGCGGTATCCACAACACGCTGGAGGCTGCCGCCTGGGGCAAGCCGGTATTGTTCGGCCCCAACTATGCAAAATTCCGGGAGGCCCGCGGCCTCATCGAGGCGGGCGCCGCCCATTCGGTGCGCACTGCCGATGAATTGGACGCGGCGATGGCACCGCTCCTGGCCAGCGCGGAGCAAAGAGCGGCGGCGGGAGCGGCTGCATCGGCTTACGTGCGGGCCAACATCGGGGCCACGGCACGCGTCATTCAATTCATTCAGGAAAAACGTCTTCTTACCAACCCGTAAAAATGCTGCACGGTCGGCACGCTGTCGTCCCATGCCAGCTTCACTTTCAGCTCGCGGTTGATCCAGTATTCCGCTTCGGGCAGGATGTGAAACGCGTTGATGGTTTTGATGCTCCGCTCGTACATCGCTTCATCGCCCCGAAACAACTCACTCACAAAAAGGTAGCGGTCGTTGAGCGCGATGCCTTTGCGCAGGTCGCGGATGGGCGTGTCGTAATGCGTGTGTGCCACTTCTTTCCCATCGGTGCGCAGGCGGTCATGCAGCGATGCTCCGGGCGTGTGGAGCTCAAACACTTCTTTCGAAGATGCGGGTTGCGGCGCCTGCTGTGCGAGCGTGGGCACTTCTTCAATGGGGTTGAAAAAGGAGGTCTGTACGGGCGGCTTGATGTAGTAGGGCTCGGAAGGGGCGGATAGGTTTTGAGAGGTTGTGAGAGGTTTAGGAGGTTCTGAGGGTTCTGAAGGTTCTGAGGGTTCCGGGGGTTGTGAAAGGTTGGCCGCAGCCGTTTGCTGCAACTCTGCCGGCGGCTCGGGGGCGTTCGGTCCGGCTTCTGCCGAAGCGTCGGCGGATGGTGGAATGGTTTCGGGTGGATGGTTTTGTGAAGCAGGTTCCGCCACTGGTTGCTCCTGCACCGGCGCCGCGGGATATACACCAAAGGGCATCAGCACGGCAACGCTTTTCCCTCGCTGCAGCCCGGGCGGGGGTGCGAGGGCTTCGAGTTCGGCGACCAGTGCGCGCGCGGACGACAACAAGGCTGCGGGCGACTCGGAGGCCGCTTCCTGCGCAGTGATTCTGTGGATTAATTCACGAACTCTTTCCATTTGTTTACCCTAGTTTTGGCAGCCCCGTAAACGCATTTAGCGCACCGGATCGGCAAGCGTGCCTAAAAGTACGCACGCCGCACAAATTAGCGGCAACAAAGCACCCATATGTTTATCGAACCCCACATAAAAGGCGAATACTTAGGATGGATTGAAGTGGTTTGCGGCTCGATGTTTTCCGGCAAAACCGAAGAACTCATCCGACGCCTCAAGCGAGCCAAGATCGCCAACCTCAAAGTGGAGATCTTCAAGCCCGCCATCGATACGCGCTACGACGAAGTGAACATCGTATCGCACAACGAAAACTATATCCACTCAACGCCCGTTGATCACTCCAACAAGATATTGCTGATGGCGCAGGACTGCGACGTGGTGGGCATTGATGAAGCACAGTTCTTTGATGACGGCTTACCCGACGTGTGCGATGCGCTTGCGCGCAAAGGCATCCGCGTCATCGTTGCCGGCCTCGACATGGACTTCCTGGGCAAGCCCTTCGGACAAATGCCGTTCCTGCTGGCCAAGGCCGATTACATTACGAAGCTGCACGCCATCTGCATGAAGTGCGGCAACATCGCGTCGTACTCCTATCGCAAGATCCCCAACGAAGACCGGATCATGCTCGGCGAAAAAGACGTGTATGAGCCGCGGTGCAGAAGATGTTATACGTTGGATGGAGAGTTGCAGTAAACTCCTTAACTCCTCAACCCTTCAACTCCTTAACCCTTAACCTTCCCTATTTAAGCTGCCCCGTGATCGTGCACGTATTATTGATTTCGGCGTCGCCGGTGATGTGTTGCTTGATCTCGCCGTTGCGCATCAGGCCGGTGGCGGCTTCGAGCACCATGTTTCCTTTTTGCGTGCCGTTCATGGAGCCGTTGTTCATCTGGAGATCCGATACGATGTCGAGGTAAACGAGGTCGCCCTTGATGGCTTTGACGGTGTAGGTAGCGTTGGCGCTGAGGCCGTTGGCATTGCTCACAAATTTGCGGTCCCAGCTGTCGCCCACTTTCACCGATTTGTTGGGATAGATGTTGAACGATTGCGTGAAGCTTTCGCGGATGCTGCGTTCGTTGAACTGCTGGCTGAAGGTGGTCCGGAAAGCTGCCTGCTCGCTTTCGGGCAGGCCTGCATCGGCAACTACGGCGTCGGTCATCTCGTCAACGCCTTCCACCGCAAGCACGGCGCCCTCGCGGGTAATCTTGAGTAGAAAAGATTTACCCGAAAGTGCATGCATCATCCTGTTCATCATCGCACCTGGTGAGCGATCGTCGTTGTCGATGGTTGCGTGCGAATCACCGCTGATGCGCATTTCGCCGGCTACAATCGACATGACCATTCGGCTGTAGGTAGTGCGCAACAGCAACGTATCGCCCTTGGCGCCGCTTACAAATATGTCGTACGCACTTTTGATCTCCATCGTCACCTCCTGGTCGTCTTTACGCGATTGGATATCGAGGTCTATCGAATAAGCGTAGGTCTTGCCGGGCTGGAGGTTGAGCGCCAGCACCACCTGGGCGGAAGCGGAACCGGAACCCAGCAGCAGGATGAGCGAGCAAAGCAGTTGGATCTTTTTCATCAGCACAAATATCGGCTCCCCATCCGTATTTGCCCGCTCGCGCAGCGCACAGTATTTTTGCGGCATCCCGCGCTCCTCCCCCATACTATCTCTTTTTAAAAAAGACCTCCTGCTCGAGATCCGGCAGCAGTATGCTTTTTATGGCGTGGTGCTCTACATCGGGGCCACCATCTTCGTTTTATACATGGCGCTGGAAGCACCGGAAAGCCGCGTGTGGAACGGGCTCTTCTGGGTGGTGCAGCTGTTTATCTGCATCAACGCGGTGGCGAAAAGCTTTTTGCAGGAGGCCCCGGGGCGCATGCTGTATTACCATACGCTCGTGAGCCCGCTTCATTTCGTGCTGGCCAAGCTCCTGTTCAATGCATTGCTGATGCTCCTCATGAGCGCGCTCAGCTACGGGCTCTTTGCGTTGTTTCTCGAGCACCCGGTGCTGCGGCCGGCACCCTTCTTCGGGTTGGTGCTCCTGGGCGGGTTGAGTCTTTCACTGGTATTCACTTTCCTCGCTGCCATCGCTGCGCGGGCACAGCAGAACGCGGCTATCATGGCCATCCTCGGCTTCCCCATCATCATCCCGCAACTGGTGCTGCTGATGAAGATCTCGCTGTCGGTGTTCAGTGCAACCGGCGTCATTCCCCTCGCACCCATCCTGCTGCTGGTGGTTATGGACCTGCTGGTGATCCTTCTTGCCGGCATCCTTTTTCCGTTTCTCTGGAAAGACTGATCCTCGTCAGCGGAGCCCGCTAGTTCCTGCCGAGCAGGTTATTCTCCCTATTTTTGCGCCATCGTCTAAAAACGACCGCTTCATATGCGTAAACGGTGGTGGAAAATTCTTTGTGTACTCCTGTTGCTGTATGCGCTTGCATTTGGCCTTAACGTGTTCAACATCCCGTGGTTCGACGTGCCGCGCACGCCCATCCTCCACGAAACCATCCGCAACCTGTATTACCACGTAGGCATGTGGTTCGCAATGATGATCCTGTTCATCATTTCAGCGGTGCACGCCGTCAATTACCTCCGCACCTCGCAACTGAAGTACGACATCTATTCGCGCCAGTATGCGCTGATCGGGATGATCTTCGGGGTGCTCGGCTATGCCACGGGCTTCATCTGGGCGTCGGTGACGTGGGCCGATCCCAACCAGCCGGCAGGCGCTTCCTTTGGCGCCATCGCCCGCGAGCCCAAGCTTGTTGGTGCCGGCATCGCGTTGCTCATTTATGCGGCCTACCTGGTGCTACGCGATTCCATCAACGACGTGGACAAGAAGGCGCGCATCTCTTCGGTTTATAACATTTTCGCATTCGCATTCCTTTTTCCGTCGATATGGATCATCCCCCGATTGCTGCCGAGCCTCCACCCCGGCGGCGAAGTGGCACCCGGCGTGCGAAGCGACAACCCGGCATTGGATCCGAAGGCGCTTTCGGCCCATATGCGCGCGGTGTTTTATCCTGCAGTGGCAGGCTGGACGCTGCTCGGCGTATGGATCGCGACCCTCAAACTGCGGTTGCGCCTGATCGAACAAAAAACGTTAATCAACGACTGATGAAAAAAGCTTTCTTTGCGCTGCTGTTTACGATTGCGTGCACATTGGTTCAGGCCCAGGGCGACCGGCCCGAAATGGCGGATACATTCCGCAGCAACGGAAAAATTTATGTCGTTTTTGCCGTCATCCTCACCATCTTTGCCGGAATCATTTTGTACCTCGTGCGCCTGGACCGGAAGATCTCCAGACTGGAACGCGAGCCGGGGCTCAGATAAATTCAAGAAACAATCCTTTCAATAAACGATTCGCTTATGTCTACTACCGGGTACAGCTTCTTTCAAAGCGTTGTAAAAAGCTTTGACAAGGCTGCCAAATTCACGAAATGGGATCCAGGTATCCTCGAACAGATCAAGGAATGTAACTCCGTATACCAGATGCGCTTCCCTGTGCGTATGGACGACGGCCGCATCGAAGTGATTGAAGCCTACCGCGTGCAGCACTCGCAGCATAAGACCCCTACAAAGGGTGGTATCCGCTTCGCAGCCGAGGTGAACCAGGACGAAGTGATGGCCCTTGCCGCACTGATGACCTACAAGTGCGCCATCGTGAACGTTCCGTTCGGCGGTGGTAAAGGTGGTATCAAGATCTCTCCGAAGAAATACAGTGTATACGAGCTCGAAAAGATCACTCGTCGCTATACGGCCGAACTGGTGAAGAAGAACTTCATCGGGCCCGGCACCGACGTTCCGGCTCCCGACTACGGCACCGGCCCACGCGAGATGGCCTGGATCGTGGATACGTACCAGAGCCTCCGCCCCGGTGAGATCGACGCAGCCGGTTGCGTAACCGGCAAGCCCGTAACACAAGGTGGTGTTCGTGGACGTACCGAAGCTACCGGCCTCGGCATCTTCTACGGCATCCGCGAGGTGTGCTCCATGCCCGACGTAATGGAGAAGCTCGGTCTTCCCGTTGGCCTCGAAGGCAAGCGCATCATCGTGCAGGGCCTTGGCAACGTGGGCTTCCACGCCGCCAAGTTCTTCCAGCAGGCTGGCGCGAAGATCGTTGCCCTCGCCGAATACGAAGGCTCCATCTACAGCGACAGCGGCCTCGATGTTGAGGCAGTGTTTGCACACCGCAAATCGAGCGGCTCCATTCTCAACTTCCCCGGCGCACAAAACTTCGCCAAGAATACCGATGCGCTCGAGCATGATTGCGACATCCTCATCCCCGCAGCCCTCGAAAACGTGATCAACGGCGAGAACGCCCTGCGCGTGAAGGCCCGCATCATTGGTGAAGGCGCCAACGGCCCGCTCACTCCCGAAGCGGATGAAGTGTTCATCACCAAAGGCACGCTCGTTGTGCCCGATATGTACCTCAACGCAGGTGGCGTAACAGTTTCCTACTTCGAATGGCTGAAGAACCTGAGCCACGTGCGCTACGGCCGCATGGAGAAGCGTTTTACCGAGAACCTCAACCACCACATCCTCAGCCAGATCGAGGAGCTTACCAGCAAGCAGGTGAGCGACGTGGAGCGCAAGTTCATTATGCACGGTCCCGAAGAAGTGGACTTGGTATACAGCGGCCTTGAAGAAACGATGATCACCGCCACGCGCGAGATCATGGAAGCGTGGAAGGCCAACCCGCAGATCCCCGACATGCGCACGGCAGCCTTCGTTGTAGCCATCAACAAGGTGGGTACGTCTTATGCCGAGCTGGGCATCTTCCCATAATGGATTTCAGATTTTTGCCCCCCGCCTCCGCGGGGGGCTTTTTTTTGCGCTCCGCGCCGTACAGACGCACTATGTGCGTCTCCACCTGAACGCACTATGTGCGTCTCACCCCATCGCCCTATTTGCGTCTCACCCCATCGCGCCATCGCGCCGCCTTCGGCGGAGACGCACATGGTGCGTCTCTACGGATCGTTGGGGCATGCGCCCGCACCTACCTTTGCCAATGATCATCCGCGCTGCAGCATGACCCAACTACACAACGCCTCCTTTCAAAACGCATTCACCAGCCATTTCCGCGGCGATGATTCCGGCGACCGCAGGCCGCGCGCTACGCCGGGCATGTTCTGGGCGAAGGCCGAGCCCACGGCCGTGCCAAAGCCCGGATTGCTGGCGTGGTCGGAAGAATTGGCGCAAACGCTTGGATTGGCGCATCCCGGCGAAGCATCCGTAGAAATACTGGGCGGCAACCGGCTTGTGCCGGGCATGCACCCGTATGCTGCATGTTACGCCGGCCATCAGTTTGGCAACTGGGCCGGCCAGCTGGGCGACGGACGTGCCATTACCCTTGGCGAGCTCGAAACGCCTTCGGGGTCCATCTTCGAGGTGCAGCTCAAAGGTGCCGGTCCCACGGCGTACTCGCGCCGTGCCGATGGACGCGCTGTGCTCCGTTCCTCCGTGCGCGAATACCTGATGAGCGAGGCGATGCATTACCTGGGCGTGCCTACCACCCGTGCGCTGAGCCTTGTAACCACGGGCGAGCCGGTACTCCGCGATATGTTTTATGACGGACATCCCGCACACGAGCCTGGCGCCATAGTGTGCCGTGTGGCGCCCTCCTTTCTCCGGTTCGGCAACTATGAGATGCCCGCCGCTCGCAAGGAGATCGACAACCTCCGGCAGCTGGTAGACTGGACCATCGAGCGCTTCTTCCCGCAGTACAGCGACAGCGAAGAGCCCATCCTCCTTTGGTTTGGCGAAGTGGTGCGCAGCACAGCGTTGCTGATGAGCGAATGGCAGCGCGTTGGCTTCGTGCACGGCGTGATGAACACCGATAATATGTCCATCCTCGGGCTCACCATTGATTACGGCCCGTATTCGTTCGTGGATGCCTACGAGCCCAACTTCACACCCAACACCACCGACCTGCCCGGGCGACGCTATGCCTTTGCAAAGCAACCGGCAGTGGCCAAATGGAACCTAGGGTGCCTCGCCGGCGCGTTGTTGCCCCTGTTCGAAAACCAGGAAGGGCTCGTTGCGGTGCTTGACACATATGACGACATCTATTGGAAGTACTGGTTCCGGATGATGGGCAACAAACTAGGCCTGTCCGACATCACGGCCGACGACCAGGCGCTGCTGGAACAGGCAGAGCTCGTGCTGGCAACGGTGCAGCCCGATTATGCCATCTTCTTCCAGTTGCTGGCGGATTGGCCCGGCTCCGGCGAAGATGCGCTTACGTTTTTCAAACCGGCGTTTTACGGAATGCTCACCGATGATGCGGAAAGCATGCTTACCGTATTTCTACGGGACTGGCAGGAACGCTTCTCCCGCGAAGACGCAAACGCCGCGCGCGCGCGCATGCAGGCAGCCAACCCGCGCTTCGTGCTGCGCAACTACCTGCTTTCGCAGACCATCGAAGGCTTGGAAAAAGGGGATGATCAATTGTTTCGCCAGCTCGAGGCCGCGCTCCGGGAGCCTTATACAACTCACCACGATCAGTTTTTGGAAAAGCGCCCCGACTGGGCCAATGCAAAGGCGGGTTGCTCCATGCTGAGCTGCAGTTCTTAGGGGCGCCTTCGGCGGGTTAGAGAAAGAACGCAGATTCCATATGATTTCTATGATTAGCGCAGATTGTATTCGTTCGCGTGCGTAAAACCATAACAATCTTATTAATTCTGCGAGACGGCGAAGACGGCAATCTGCGTTCTTCCTTTATTCCGTCGCTACCAGGCCATCTACCAAGGCGTTCCATTGAAGCTTGGAGCCGCCGGCGATGGCCCCACTGCCAAACAGGAAATTGCGCACTTTGCCGATCAGCGTTTCGGCAGCCGCGTTGGGCTTTTCGTTGCGGCCATGCACGGCTGCGATCACGGTGTTGCCTTCGCGGCGAACGATGAAGTTGGAAGTCGCTTCTTCCGAAAAAAAATGCGCTACGTCGTTTCGCTCGTTGTTGGGGTTGGTGGCAGGACGCACCCGGATGGCGGTGTAGGGACAACCTTCGCTCTCCCCTTCTTCCACTGCTTCCACCCGCACCCAGTCGAAGCCGTCGCCGGTGTCGCTGCCGGGGCCGGGGATATCGATCTTGAAATGATCGCCCGTCTGCACGGGGCGGTGTGCGTCATTGCCCTGCGCATCGGTGAGCTGGAATGCTGCGGTGCCCGCGCCGGCAAGCGCCTGCCATCCGTTCACGTGCAGCAGCCGTTGGCGCACCCGCTCGTAAAAAGACTGTGCAGCCGCATCATCGACTAATGAGCGGCGTGCCTCCGTATTACTTTGTCCGCCCGCTTCTTGTTGTGGCACTATTCCATTCTTCTCTGGATCCATGTCTATACAAAACGAAAAGTCGTGCCGGAGGAAACGCGACACGACTAATAAGCAGCCCGCCTTCGACTTCGCTCAGGCTGACAATCGACTTCGCTCAGGCTGACAATCGACTAAGCAGCCAGCCTTCGACTTCGCTCAGGCTGACAATCGACTTCGCTCAGGCTGACCATCGACCTCGCTCAAGGTGACAAACGACTTCGCTGCGCAGTCGAAGCGCCACTTCCAACTCAGATCTTGAGGCTTCCTTCGGCACCATCGGCAATTTTAGGGTTGCCGGTAACCGCGCCCACGGCCATTTTGAGGAACTGCACCATCTTGCCCGTTTCCGCATCCCAATAATAGGTGCGCTCGGGGTGTACATGCAACAGGGCCACATTCGGATCTTCGGCACCACCGGGGAACCACGCCTTTATGATCGGGCTCCACTTTTCCTTGATCAGGTTGCGGTCGGTTACCACGTGGGCGTAGCCCCACATATCGAGGTAGCTTTCCTTGCCGGGGTGGGCAAACGTAAGGTGCACCTTGCGCGCCTTGCTTACTTCTTCCACCTTGATAGAGCGGATATCGGTAAAGAACCAGAGTTTGCCGTCTGCATCCGTTTCAATTACCGACATCGGCCTTGTATGATCCACCGCATCGTCGGCGTTGGTAATAAACATACAAACGCGGATATCGTCTATCAGTTTCTTGTACTTAGCCAGGGCTTCTTCGTTCTGCAAATGCTTTTCCATTAGTCTTAATTAAGTAAATACAGGCCTAAAACTTCGTGCCAGAGGGCAGCGCAACCCCCGCAACTTTTTCCTGCGCGATCAAGCCCATCCGGATGGAGTGCAGGATCGCTTCTTCGCTATGTTTGAAAAAACAACAGGGCACGCCTTGCGCCTCGATCTTGCCCAGCACTTCCCGCACTTTGTCCACGCTCTTCCGGTATACATCGCGTATATACACAGCGTGAATGCGGCCCGGGAAGTGGCGCACTATGGATTCGTAGATATACGGATCGTGCTGCGACGAATCGCCGAGCAACACGAAGCGCTGCTTCGGAAATCCCTCGATGATCCGCACGATTCGTGCAAACTTGCCCTGGTGGTTGTTTTGCCCCGTCTTCAGCAGCTCGCGGAGCTGCTTCAACACGTTGAGCAGGAATACTCCGCGCGGCATTTCGTGCACGCGCGTGAACTCGTTGAGGTAATCATACAGGTTCCACTCCGAACTTGAAACGTAGAAAAAAGGATTGGGTGCTTCCGGGGTAGTATTTCCAAGCGCCAGCAACTGGTAGTGGCGAACAACGCCTTCGAAGGGAAGGCGGCTGCGCGCGTTTTGTGTAAAGAGCACAAAGAGCCGCTTGCGCATGTTCGCGGAATGCGAGATGAGAAACGTATCGTCCACGTCGGAGATGAAGCCGTACTGCGTTGGATACGGAATGTACACAGAGCCGGTGCCTGTGCCGATCACGCTGTCGTCGTCGGCGAGCAGCTCAACGTCCATTTCGCACCAGCCCTGCTCCAGTGGCGGGTTGTCTTTCCATTCGAATTTGAAGAAGCCGTCCTTGTCGGACTCCGTGTGCAGCACCTGTCCCTGCCACACCGTGCGCAACCTGGCGCAGGGCCATGGCTTCACCATAAAGAGGCGGAGCAGCGCCCAGCTGTTGTTGAGTATGCTCTGCCGGTAGCGGCGCCGGGGAAGCGCACTTTGACGAAACACGTGCCCATAAAGCACAAGCTGCTCCGCGTGTCCGTATCCGTGGTATACTTTTATTACGGTTTCGCGGGTAAGGCCCAGCCTGTGAAAGGCTAAGCTCTTGAGCTGCTGGTAAAGCCTGCGTAATCCCATATTGATACAAGCTATGCAGAAAGAAGGCCAATTCCGCGTTCTGTTCGTCATTAACCCCGTGTCGGGCGGCAAGGCCAAGACCGATTGGGAAGAGCAGATCCGCGCTACCATTCGCGATTCGGTGCACGAGATGGAGTTCTTCCTGCTTACCGGCGACGACGACGAAAGTTCGGTGCGACACCACATCGAGCGGGTGCAGCCCGACCGCGTGGTGGCCGTTGGCGGCGATGGCACCGTAAAGCTCGTTGCCGGCCTCCTCCGCGACACGAACATCCCGCTGGGCATTTTACCTGCGGGCTCGGCCAACGGGATGGCGCGCGAGCTGGAGTTGCCGCTCGATCCGGAGGGCGCGCTGCGCGTGGTGCTGGAAGGTACTCCCAAACCCATCGACCTCATCAGCATCAACGAAGACGATATCTGCATCCACCTCTCCGATCTCGGTCTCAATGCGATGCTGGTGAAATATTTCGAAGGATCAAGCAAGCGCGGAATGTGGGGCTACGGGCGCGCCGTGCTGCGTGTGCTGTGGCAAAAACAAAAGATGCGCGCCATTGTGCGTACCGACAAAGAACTGGTGCGCCGCGGCGCTTATATGATCGTGCTGGCCAATGCACGCAAATACGGCACGGGCGCCAACATCAACCCTGAAGGCGATGTTTCCGATGGTTTGTTTGAAGTGGTGATCCTGCGCCGGCTGAACCTTATTGAAATCCTGAAAGCGCTTTTCACCAACCGCTCCTTCGATTCGGCTAAGATTGAAGTGCTGCATGCACGCACGGTGGAGATCGAAACGCGTAAGCACGCCTACTTCCAGGTGGATGGCGAATACCGCGGAAAGACCACCCGCGTGGAAGCCCGCATCCTGCCGCACGCGGTACAGGTGTTGGTGCCGGGAAAGCGTGAACCGTGAGCCGTCTCTGGCACAATTCTTCCATCTCACATCTAAAACCTGCAATCATGGACAAACTCGAACTCAAAGGAAAATGGAATGAGTGGAAGGGAAAGGCCAAACAGGCGCACGGCGATCTTACCGATGACGACCTGGACTACCAGGAAGGCCGGGAAGACGAGCTCTTCGGCCGCCTGCAGCAAAAGCTGGGAAAAACGCGCGACGAGGTCATTGGCTGGCTTCGCGGACTTGGCTGATCGCCGCCCCATTCTGCAAATCATCAGCCTGCGCTCTGCGCGGGCTTTCTGTTATGGTGCGAAGGGATCAAAGTTGTACCGTTCGCAGCGCCAGTCAGGCACGTAGCTTAGCTGCTTCAAACTTCGCCATGGATTTCAGCATCGAACGCACCATTGAATTGCTCCAACGCACACCCGGCGTATTGCGCAGCCTCCTCCACGGGCTCAGCGACGAATGGACCACTGTGAACGAAGGGCCCGATACCTGGTCGGCCTTCGACGTGCTGGGCCACCTTGCGTATGCCGAACGCGGCGCCTGGATCGGCCGCGCGGAGGTCATACTTTCGAATAAGGCCAACAAAACATTTCCCCCGGTCGACCGCTTTGCACAGTTCCGTGAAAGCGTCGGAAAAAACCTTCCTCAGCTGCTCGATGAATTCGCCCTGCTGCGATCGGAGAACCTCCAGCGGTTGCGCGCGTTGGACCTGCAGGAGGAACAACTGCAACGCAGCGCCGTGCATCCGCAACTCGGCCCGGTCACACTCGCACAACTGCTCGCTACCTGGGCCACCCACGACCTCGATCACATCAGCCAGGTAGTGCGCGTGCTGGCAAAGCAATACGGCGATGCCGTAGGTCCGTGGAAGGCGAACCTCAAAATATTGCGCTCCTGATCACTGCACCAAACACAATGTCATGAACAACTACCTCGAAAGTGTCATCAAGCAATTTGAATATTACAAGCTGCTCGGTGAAAAGACCTTTGCTCAGATAAGCGAAGACGACCTGTTTTGGCAGGCCAACGAAGAGAGCAATTCCATAGCCACTATCGTGAAGCACCTTTGGGGCAATATGCTCAGTCGCTGGACGGACTTCCTGGTGACAGACGGCGAGAAGGAATGGCGCGACCGCGAGGGCGAATTTGAAAACGACATCAAAGACGCCGCCGAGCTGAAAGCGAAGTGGGACGAGGGCTGGGGCGTACTTCTCAACACGTTGCGCGGGCTCACCGATGCCGACCTCGAAACGATCGTGTATATCCGCAACCAGGGCCACACGGTGCTCGAGGCCATCAACCGCCAGCTCGCACACTACCCCTACCACATCGGGCAGATCGTATACATCGGCAAGCTGCGGGCGCAGCAATGGAACTCGCTTTCCATTCCGCGCGGAGGCACGCAGGCATTCAACGAGCAGAAGTTTGCGCAGCCGAAGCAACGCGGCGACTTCACCGACGATGCGCTGAAGAAAGAGTAAGCTGCCCATACAGCAAATTCTACGATTCATCCGGCGTGCACTTTCACCATGCAATGGAAGTCGAATCTTTGGGTCCGAAACCAGGAAAGACACCACCATGAAGAAAGTACTCCGGTACCTGCTCTACACGCTTGTAGCAGTAGTGGCCCTCGTCAGCCTCGCCGCCGCATTCATCGCCGTTCGCGGCGTGCCCACGGAAAAAGCGCAGCACATCCATCTGACAGTAGAACCAACGCCGGTGCGCATCGCGCGTGGCGAAAAGCTCGCGTCGCTGCTCTGCAAGTCGTGCCACCTCGATCCCAACACCGGCAGGTTTACCGGCAAGCGCCTCGAAGATGTGCCGCAGTTCGGAACCATCTACGCACGCAACATCACACAGCACCCCGAATTCGGTATCGGCAAGTGGACCGACGGTGAGCTCGCTTACCTGCTGCGCACGGGTATCAAACCCGATGGCACACATCTGCCCCTGATGCCAAAGTTGAAAGAAAGCTCCGATGAAGATGTATACTCGATCATCGCCTTCCTCCGCTCAGAGCACCCGTGGGTGCAGGCCGACAACACGCGGCAGCCAAAGACCGAATATTCATTCCTCACCAAGTTCCTCACCAACGCGGGCATCCTGATGAAGCCGGTTCCCTACCCCACGCAGCCGATCCCGGAACCCGACACCACCAACAAAGCAGCATGGGGCCGCTACATGGCGTTGCAGCTGGATTGCTGGGTTTGCCACTCGAAGGATTTCCTCAAGCTCGATCCCGACACACCGGAAAAATCGCTCGGTTATTTCGGTGGCGGCAACGTGTTGCAAACGCCCGAAGGCAAAGAGATACTGAGCCGCAACCTGACCATGGACAATGAGACCGGCATCGGCAAATGGACGGAAGACGATTTCATAAAAGCCGTTCGTTTTGGACAGGCTCCCGACGGCGCGCCCGGCCTCCGCGACCCAATGCCGAAATTCAGCAACCTTTCGGACGCAGAAGCGCGCGCAATCCTTGCCTACCTGAGAAGCATTCCGAAGATCCGCAACCGGGTAGAGCGGAAATTCTGACGGGCTTCCTGAAACAGTCGTTGTATATTTACGGCTTAAAGCGAAGCTTCCGAATCCATGAATGCAAAGAAGGCAATGGTAATACTGGTGGTGGCCATAATGGTGATCGTGCTGCTGTTCGTCCTCAATTCGCAGTTCGACAGTTTTAAGGACCCCGCCGACTTCGAAGAGTACTCGGACAGCTGACGGGCAGGCAGGCTTATCTTTGCGCCTATGCATTATGTGACGGCACAGGGACTGGCAAAGGCGTACGGCATCAAGCCTTTGTTTGAGGATCTTACTTTTCATATTTCGGAAGGCGACAAGATCGCGCTCGTAGCCCGCAACGGCTCGGGAAAATCAACGCTGCTGAAGATCGTAGGCGGCCAGGAACCGGCCGACAATGGCAGCGTATGGATCAATAAGGACGTGGACGTGGCTTTTTTTGAACAGGAGCCCCGCCTCATTGAAAACGCTAACATCCTCGACAACATCTTCTACCACGACAATCCCGTGCTCAACTGCATCAAGGCTTACGAAGAAGCGCTCGACGCTCGCAACGAAGCCCGCAGCAACGAGCTGCTGTCGCAGATGGACGAACTCGGCGCCTGGGACTTCGAAGCCAAGGTGAAGCAGATCCTCGGCAAGCTGAACATCCACAACCTGCAACAGCCGGTGGGCACGCTTTCGGGCGGACAAAAGAAACGTGTTGCACTTGCCCGCACCCTCATCGACATCGGCTTCGAGCACAAGCACGTGCTACTGATCATGGACGAACCCACCAACCACCTCGACGTGGAAATGGTGGAGTGGCTCGAGCACTATCTCAATAAAGAAAACACCACGCTGCTGATGGTGACCCACGACCGCTACTTCCTCGACGCGGTGTGCGAAGAAGTGTGGGAAATGGACGACGGCCTCCTGTATATTCACAAGGGCGATTACTCTAACTACCTCGAAAAAAAGGCAGCACGCGAGGAGAGCAACGCGGCTTCGATTGAAAAGGCACGCAACCTCTATCGAAAGGAGCTGGAATGGATGCGCAAGCAACCGAAGGCACGCACTACCAAAAGCAAAAGCCGCCAGGATAATTTTTATGAAGTAGAAAAACGCGCCAAGCAAAAAATGCAGGACCAGCAACTGGAGTTGCAGGCAAAGATGAGCCGCCTTGGTGGCAAGGTTGCCGAACTGAAGAAGGTATACAAAAGCTACGGCGAGAAGGCCATTCTCAAAGGGTTCGACTACACGTTCAAAAAAGGCGAGCGCGTAGGCATCGTTGGAAAGAACGGTGCCGGCAAATCCACGTTTGTCAACATCCTCCAGGGCATTGAAGAAGCGGATTCGGGCAAAATCAACATCGGCGACACGGTGGTGTTCGGAAACTATTCGCAAACCGGCCTCGAAATCAAGAGCGACCTGCGGGTGATCGAATTCGTGAAAGGCATTGCCGAGAACTTCCCGCTGGCCAACGGCCGCTTCCTCAGCGCGGCGCAGTTCCTGGAGCTTTTCCTCTTTTCGCCGGAGCAGCAATACACCTACATCAGCAAACTAAGCGGTGGCGAAAAACGCCGCCTGCACCTGCTTTCCATCCTGTTTCGCAACCCCAACTTCCTCGTGCTCGACGAGCCTACCAACGACCTCGATCTGCCCACGCTTTCGGTGTTGGAGAACTTCCTGCTTGAATTCAGCGGCTGCCTCCTCATCATTTCCCACGACCGCTACTTCATGGACCGTCTCGTGGATCACCTTTTTGTTTTTGAAGGTGACGGAGTCGTTCGCGACTTCCCGGGCAACTATTCGCAATACCGCGAGCAGCAAAAGCTTGACCAGGAAGCGGAAGCAGAAGCACGACGCGGGGAAAAGGCGGCCGCGGTTGCCCCACCCGTAGCGGAAGCGGCCGAAAAGAAGCGCAAGCTTTCGTTCAAGGAGCAACGCGAGTTTCAGCAACTGGAAGCCGAGATCCCCGCACTCGAAAAGGAGCGTGCGGAGCTGACCGAAAAAATGGCTGCCGGCAACCTTTCGTACGAAGACCTTCAAAAGTATGCTGCGCGCGTGGCCGCCATCAACGAAGCGTTGGAAGAAAAAGAAATGCGCTGGCTCGAACTGAGCGAGCTGGTATGATGCATGCCCGCGTTTGACGGGCGGTAACTAAATTTATCTGCATGCTGAACTGGATTCAAATTCTGGAACAACTGGGAATGGTGCTGCTGGTAGGCGGTCTCATCGGCGCGGAACGTGAATTCCGCTCGAAGTCGGCGGGCTTCCGCACTATGATCCTCATCTGCCTCGGCTCGTGGGTGTTTACAACGATCTCCATGAGCATCGGTCATTCGAGCGACGACCGCATCGCTTCCAACATCGTCACGGGCATCGGCTTCCTTGGTGCGGGCGTCATCTTCAAGGCCGACAACCGCATCAACGGTATCACCACGGCCGCCACCATCTGGGCCACTGCAGCACTGGGCATGGGCATCGCCGATGGTGCCTACACGGTGGTGCTCATTGCAACGGCTGCGGTGCTCGCGGTGCTTTGGATGCTCAGCCCGCTCGAAACCGTCATCGACCGCATCAACCAGTCGCACACGTATCGCATCGTTTCCGAATACAAGGAAGACCTGCTGAAAGAATACGAGCGCATGTTCGACGACTGCCACCTGCGCTACAAGCGCCTGAAACGCACCAAGCGCGGCGATAGCATCATAGGCACCTGGTATGCCCATGGCTCGGAAAAGAACCACAACAAGTTCACGAAAATGCTCATGCATCACCCGGCTGTAAAAGAATTCGAGTTCTGATCCGAACTTTGCCGTTCGCTATTTGTTGAACTGGCACACTATGATCAAGCTTATCCACCTTATCCTCGTTTCCACAATCGCCTTCACTGCTTCTGCGCAAAACGCAACGCTTGGAGGCACCGTCGTAGACCGCAACACGCAACAACCACTGGCAGGCATCAGCATCAGCCTCCAACCCGGCGGCGCCGGAGCGGCCACCGACAGTGCCGGAGCCTTCGTGCTTTCGGGCATCCCTGCTGGCACCTACACGGTGACGGCCACGGGCGTTGGATATGCCGCCCGTTCTTACCCCAACACCGTGCTCAACGCCGGCAACGTGCAAACACTCACCATCGAGCTGGAGCGCGCCGCCACGGAGCTCGAAACGGTTACCATCAGCAGCCGCCGCAACACCGCGCGCGTGGCAACGCTCGAAACGCCGCTGAGCGCACAGCGCCTGACTACAGAGGACATCCGCGCCAACCCGGGCGGAAACTTCGACATCAGCCGCGTGATCCAATCGCTGCCCGGCGTGGGCGGCGGGGCAGGCGGTGGCACCTACCGAAACGATATCATCATCCGCGGCGGTGCTCCCAGCGAAAACGTATTCTACCTCGACGGCATCGAAGTACCCGTCATCAACCACTTCTCCACACAAGGCAGCGGGGGCGGCCCGCAGGGCATTCTTAATGTAAGCTTCATCGACGAAGTAAAGCTGAGCACGTCGGCGTTCGAGGCGCGCTACGACAACGCCCTGAGCTCCGTATTCCAGTTCCGGCAAAAGCCCGGCAACAGCGAGCGGGTGCAGGGCAACTTCCGCCTCAGTGGAACCGAAGCAGCAGCTACATTCGACGGGCCTCTTTCAAAGAAGACCACTTTCCTCGCATCCGCACGCCGTAGCTATCTCACCTTCCTTTTTAAGTTGCTCGATCTTCCGATCCGTCCCGACTACTGGGACTTTCAGTTCAAGACCACCACGCGCATCAACAGCAAAACGACGCTGACGCTGCTCGGCATCGGCGCCATCGACGAATTCCGCTTTGCCGTGCCCGAAGAAGCAACGGCCGAAAAACTGTACACCATCAATAGCAACCCGCTTATCAACCAATGGACCTATACGGGCGGAGCGACGCTCAAGCACCTCACACCGGGTGGCTACTGGAACCTTTCGCTTAGCCGCAACAGCCTCGACAACAGCCTGGATAAATGGGAAGACAACGAGCGCCCCAACGCTACTGTACAAACGCTGCGGGCGCGCAGCCGTGAAACCGAGAATAAAGTGCGTTTCGATGTAAGCACGCAGGCCGCAGGATGGAAAGTAAGCTGGGGGTTGTCGACGCAACTGGTGGAGTTCGACAATTCGTACTATCAACTGTTCCGGCCGCGCGTTACAGACACTGCGGGTAATGTGGTGCAATCCGAACAAACGTTCAGC
Source organism: Chitinophagaceae bacterium (assembly GCA_004173235.1). GTDB lineage: Bacteria > Bacteroidota > Bacteroidia > Chitinophagales > Chitinophagaceae > Flavisolibacter. The sequence continues at coordinate 51,772 of SEAC01000023.1, forward strand.
GCGCAAAGCGGGAGCAACTTCCTCCGCTATGGTGCGTTTGTGCAGGCCGGCCGCAAGCTGCTCGATGGCCGGCTGGGCCTGAGTGCCGGCCTGCGCGCCGATGCCAACACGCTCGGCAACAGCGAGGGCAACCCGCTCAAGCAACTCAGTCCGCGGGTAAGCCTGTCGTATGCACTCACCAACCAATGGAACCTGAGCGCGAGCTATGGCATGTACTACCGTCTTCCCTCCTACACGCAGCTTGCATACGGATCGAATCCCGGAGACTACATCCGCAGCACGCACTATGTGGCCGGCGTCGAGTACCTGCCCTCTTCCAACACGCGCTTTACGCTTGAAGGTTTTTTAAAGAAATACAGCAACTACCCGGTGAGCATTCCCGATGGCGTGAGCCTGGCCAACAAGGGCTCGGGCTATGGAACGGTGGGCAACGAACCAGTGCGCCAGGATGGCCGCGGCGAGGCATATGGTATCGAGTTCTTTGCACAGCAGAAGTTGAGCAAGCGCTTCTTCGGCGTATTCAGCTACACGATGTACCGAAGCCTGTTTAGCAACGCAGATGGCAAGCTTGCAGCCGCAAGCTGGGACAATCGCCACCTGCTCAGCCTCACGGCCGGCTATAAGGCCAACCGCAACTGGGAGTTCGGTGTGAAGTTTCGCTACCAGGGCGCCGCGCCCTATACGCCTTACGACCTCGAGGCCAGCCGACGCAACTATGCTACGCTCGGCAACGGCCTGTTCGACTACAACCGTGTGAACAGCGCGCGCTTGCCGGCATTCAGTGCGGCAGACCTGCGCGTGGACAAGAAGTGGAACTTCCGCCGCCTCACGCTCGACCTTTTCCTCGACATACAGAATTTCTACGGTGCCGAAAACACCGGGGTGCCCGAGTATACGTTCCGTCGCAGCGCCAACAACCGTTCCTTCTACACCACCGATGGAGCAGCGCTAAGGTCCGACGGCAGCAATGCCGACCCGCTGCTACTGGATAACAAGTCGGGCACGGTGCTGCCAACGATCGGGATCATTGTGGAGTTCTAGGCCGCCGTCACCCTTCGACTACGCTCAGGGTGACAGGCGAAGCGCCGTCGAAGCCAGCACCGTTCAACTACGCTCAGGGTGACAGGCGAAGCGCCGTCGAAGCCAGCACCGTTCAACTACGCTCAGGGCTTCCAGAGCCTGGCCTCCGCCTTCCGCACCAGTTCATCAATGTTGATGTTGCGCATGCACTTGAAGTGGCCTTGCGGGCATTTGTCGCGGCCGATCTTGGTGCAGGGGCGGCACCACAGTTTGTGCACCTGTATGTTGTCGTAAGGACGGCCTTGCTGCAGCAGGAAATTTTCGCCGTAGTACGGCACCATTCCAAACGAAGGCGTAGTGCTGCCCCACACGGCGATCACTTCTTTCTTGAGCGCTGCGGCGATGTGCATCAGGCCGGTGTCGTGCGCGATCACGAGCTTTGATTTTTTTACGAGGTCCACGCTTTCGTTGAGACGGAATTTGCCGCAGGCATTGTAGATCTTGATCGGATCGACAGAAGCGATCGCATCGCCTTCGGCCGATTCTTCGGGGCCGCCCAGTAGAATTACGGGATGATGAATTTTGCGGCAAAGCTCCTGGAGCTTGTTGATGGGCAGCTTCTTTGTTTTGAACGATGCGCCGATCACCAGCGCCACGAAGCCAAGCTGGTGCGCAGTGGGAATGTCGCTGTAGGGCACTTCGTCTTCCGGCGCGATGAAGTAGTCCATTCCCTTGCCGTCGTTGACCACGCCAAAAGATTCCACCGTTTGGAGGTAGCGATCGATGATGTGCAGCTTCGGCATCACGTTCCACTTCAGCTTCACGAACACGAGCTTTTCGAAATTGAGCTTGTTGAACGAGAAGGAAGGAAGCTTCAGGCTTCGCTTCAGGCGCAGCGTGCGGAGGTTGTGATGCAGGTCAATGATATAGTCGAAGCCCTCTGCCTCCAGTTCCGCGATCATGGCGTCCCAATCCTGCCGGAGCACATGAATCTTGTCGAGATAGGGATTGTTCGCGATCACCTGACGAAACTGGGGCTTCACCAGGAAATGCACTTCCGCATCAGCCACCTGCGTCTTGAGGCAGCGGATAACGGGCGTGGTGAGCACGATATCACCGATAGAGGAAAAGCGAACGACGAGAAACTTCGGCATTTTTTCAAAATTAGCGGAATATAGCGGCGCAAGCGCCGGGTACACAACGGCACGACGACACAACGTTTCGTTTTAATGTTCGTAGTTGGACTTGATGTTCGCCGTGTAGTCGTGTCGGCGTGTCTTTGTGCCAGGGCCGCCTGCGGTTTATTCCTCTACGTAGTTCAGATCCTTGCCGAATGTCTCTTTGGTAAAAAGTGCAGCGACTACCGTGATGACCATAATGATCAGCGCGGTCATCCAGCCGGCGCGCACATATTGTTCTGCATCACCCGCACCGCGCAGCAGTTTGAAGAGCGGGAGGATGAGCACCGCGAGCATACCGCGCACCATGTTGGGGATAGTGGTTGCAGTGGTAGCGCGCAGGTTGGTACCGAACTGTTCGGCCGCCATCGTCACGAAGATGGCCCAGAAGCCTGTGCCAAACCCAAGCCCGGCGCAGATCCAGTACAGTTGTGCAGGAGTGCCACCCGGAAGTATCGTGAAGAAGAGGATGATGAACAAAGCAGTGATGCCATAAAACAGGAACAGCGCCTGCTTGCGGCTGCGCAGCCACTGACTTACGAAGCCGATAAGGATATCGCCGAGCGAAATTGCTGCATAGGCATACATGATGGCCTTGCCCGGGTCGATTGCACCGCGAATATCCATGGCCGCACCGAACTCTTTCGAAAAGGAAACAAGCACACCGATCACGAACCAGGTAGGAAGACCGATGAGGATGCCAAGGAAATAGCGCTTGAAGCGGTCGGCATTCTGAAAGAGCATGAAGAAGTTGCCGCGCTGCACGCCACTCTCTTTGAGTTGCTTGAAAAGCCCTGACTCGAACATCGACACGCGGAGCAGCAGCAGCAGGAAACCGAGTCCGCCACCAATGAAATAAGCCGTGCGCCAGTGAAAATTCTCTTTAATGAAGAAGGCTGCTACCGCACCGGTAAGCCCGATGCCCGCAACGAGCGACGTGGCGATGCCTCGTTTTTCTTTGGGAGTGAGCTCCGATACGAGCGTGATACCAGCGCCCAGCTCTCCGGCAAGACCAAGGCCGGCAATAAAGCGGATCCACTTGTATTGCTCCACGCTGTGAACAAAGCCGTTGGCGATGTTGGCAAGCGAATAAAGCAGAATCGATCCGAAGAGCACGCTCATGCGTCCGCGCTTGTCGCCCATCACGCCCCAGATGATGCCGCCGAGCAGGAGCCCCCACATCTGCCACGTAAGGATGCTTTCGCCGCCTTCTTTCACAGCCTCGGCCGAAAGGCCAAACGATTGCAGGCTGGGTATACGGATGATGCTGAAAAGCAACAGGTCGTAGATGTCTACAAAGTACCCGAGTGCCGCCACTACGAGCGCGAAGCTCAGGATCTGGCTGCGCTGGCTCATAGAATGGAGTTCGGGTCGTCCGGACTTTCGGGCACCACTTTCTTCTTGGCGAAGAACAGCTTCCAGAGCACCGGGAGCGTGGTAACGAGAATGATGATGATGGCGATCAGCTCGATATGCGCTGCCAGGCTGAAGCCGAAGCGGCTGTTCACCCAGCTTTCGAGGAAGTAGCCGCCAAGCATCATCGAACATACCCAGGCAATGGAGCCGAGAATGTTGTAGAGCATGAAGGTGGCGCGATCCATGCGCACGATGCCCGCGATGATGGGCGCGAACGTGCGGATGATGGGAAGGAACTTGGCGAGGAAGATGGTGCCCTTGCCGTTCTGCATATAAAATTCCTGCGCGCGCATCAGGTGCTTCTTGCGAAAGAGCCAGCTTTCCTTGCGCTCGTAGATCAGCGGACCGGTTTTGCGGCCAAACCAGTAGCCCACCATATTTCCGATGACCGATGAGAGGATCACCAGCAGCAGGATGACCGCAACCTTCCACCCTGTTACGCTGCCGTCGCCGATCTGCGCGCAGAATTTCGAGATGTAGATGCCGGCAGTAAACAGCAGCGAATCGCCGGGAAGAAAGAAGCCAACAAAAAGGCCGGTCTCGGCAAAAATGACGAATAGGAGGATATATAATCCGCCGTTTTCGATGATCCAATGAATGAGGTTATTGAGCATTAGAGAGGGGTTCTGGGAGGTTTTGAAGGGTTTTGAAGGGTTTTGAAGGGTTTCGGAAGGTTCATGAAGGTTCCGGAGGGTTCCGGAGGGTTTCGGAAGGTTTCTGAGTGTTTGGGAATCCGGAACTCTATTTCGACATTCCTTGTTCGTTATTCGATATTCATTATTCGTTGTTTGTCGTTTTGTTTGTTTGTCGGTTTGCCGTTTCGGAGACGCGCATGGCGCGTCTCTACCCGTCGGTCAATTCGCCCTCCCACTTGCTTACTACACTTGTTGCGATGCTGTTGCCCACAACATTGGTGGCAGTGCGGAACATATCGCAGAAGTGGTCGATAGGCAGAATGAGCGCCACTCCTTCGGGCGGGATCTTGAACATGGCGCAGGTAGCCAGCACCACCACCAGCGATGCGCGCGGCACGCCTGCAACGCCCTTGCTGGTGAGCATCAGCACCAGCAACATCGTGAGCTGCTCGCCCAGCGGCATGTGGATGCCGTAGGCCTGGGCGATGGCCAGTGAAGCGAAGGTCATATACATCATCGATCCGTCGAGGTTGAACGAGTAGCCGAGCGGAAGCACGAAGGCTACGATGCGGTCGCGGCAGCCGAAGCGCTCGAGTTCTTCGGTGAGCTTCGGGAACACGGCTTCCGAAGAAGTGGTGCTGAAAGCCACCAGCAGCGGCGAAGAAATGCGGCGCAGCAGCTCGCGCATCCGGCTTCCCAGGATGAGCGTGCCCACTGAGAGCAGCAGGATCCACAGCAGCGCAATGCCGATGAGGAAGTAAAGGAAGTAGCGGGCATAGAAGCCGAAGATGCCGAACCCCTTGGAAGCCACCACGGCTGCGATGGCGCCAAACACACCGAGCGGGGCAAAGGCCATCACGTAATTCACCACTTTCAAAACGATGTGCGATATGCGTTCCAGCGCATTCACCACCGGCTTTGCATAGTCGCCGATCGAAGCGGCGGCCACACCAAAGAAGATGGAGAACACCACGATCTGGAGGATCTCATTGCTGGCCATCGCCTCCACAAAACTTTTCGGTATCACGTGCTCCACGAAGTTCTGGAGCGAGAAGCTTTTGCCTTTCGTCATCAGGTCGCTCAGCGAGTCGACGTCCTTTTGCTCCATGCTGATGTAATGGCCGGGCTCGAAGTAGTTGACCAGCAGCATCCCGATGAGCAGTGAAGCGAGCGAGGCGGTAACGAACCAGAGGATGGCCTTACCGCCTACGCGTCCCACCGCCTTCAGGTCGCCGAGCTTGGCGATGCCTACCACGAGCGTGGAGAACACGAGGGGCGCGATGATCATCTGCACCAGGCGGATGAAGACCGTGCTGAGCAGCTTGATGTTGGTGGAAAAGGCCGTTTTGAAGTCGGGAGTTCCCTGGTAATACACCAGCGCCCCGGCGGCCATGCCAAGCACCATGGCCAGAACGATGAAAAGAGTTAGCCTATTTCCTTTATTCATATACACGCATTCGGAACGCCGAAAATCGGGAAAAAACAGGAGGCGGCAAACTATGGGGCAATTTGACAGCGCCCCGCTCATATAAATAGCGCGTGGAGCGTATCGTGTAAATGCTTTATTTTACCACCCTATTATCCAACAATTAATTGTTTATGAGTTTATTCATCAGAAAGCCCTTGAGCCAGGTGCTCGCGCAGGCCGCCGACAATGAGAAAGGCCTGAAGCGTACCCTGGGTGCCGGCAACCTGGTGGCTCTCGGTATCGGAGCCATCATCGGCGCGGGTCTCTTTGTTCGCACTGCCGCCGCTGCCGGTCAGGCCGCGGGCCCGGCCGTAACCCTGTCGTTCATCATCGCGGCCATCGGCTGCGCGTTCGCAGGTCTTTGTTATGCTGAGTTTGCTTCGATGATCCCCATCGCCGGATCCGCCTATGCTTATTCGTATGTGACCATGGGCGAGCTCATCGCGTGGATCATCGGCTGGGCACTCATTATGGAATATGCGCTCGGTGCCGCCACGGTATCGATCGCCTGGAGCGAATACCTCAATAAGTTGTTGGGAGGCAGCATTCCCTACGAATGGTCGCACTCGCCTTTTGAAAGCTTCACCGACACCGCCGGCGTGCTGCACTCCGGTGTCATCAACGCGCCCGCACTCGTGATCCTCCTGCTGCTTACGCTGCTGCTGATCAAGGGAACGCAGGAAAGCGCCATGGTGAACGCCATCATCGTATTCATCAAAGTAGCCATCGTGATCCTCTTCATCGCGATCGGCTGGCAGTTCATCCGCCCAGAAAACCACACACCTTACATGATCCCCGAAGGCACGAAACCTGTGCTGGACGCAGCCGGTAAAGAAATCGCCAACTACAGCGGCGTGTTCAAGCACGGCTGGGGCGGTGTGCTCGGTGGCGCGGCCATCGTGTTCTTCGCGTTCATTGGTTTCGATGCCGTATCCACTGCAGCACAGGAAGCCAAGAACCCGAGCCGCGACATGCCGATCGGCATCCTCGGTTCGCTGGTGGTGTGCACCATCCTGTACATTCTTTTCGGCCACGTGCTTACGGGCGTTGCACCCTGGACCGATTTCGTGGATCCTTCCAAGGGCCGCGAAGCATCCGTTGCTTACGCTATTTCCGCGTACATGACCGGCTATGGCTGGCTCTCCACGGCGGTTACGGTGGCCATCCTTGCGGGCTTCTCCTCGGTGATCCTTGTGATGCTGATGGGCCAGAGCCGCATCTTTTACACGATGGCCAACGACGGACTGCTGCCCAAGGCATTCGGCGATCTGCATCCGAAATACAAAACGCCGTTCAAGGCCAACTGGATCCTGTTCGTATTCGTAGGCCTCTTTGCTGCGTTCGTGCCCGGTCACGTTGCCGGCGACCTTACTTCGTTCGGAACGCTCTTCGCGTTCGTGCTGGTAAGCCTGGGCGTCATGATCCTCCGTAAGAAGGAGCCCAACATGAAGCGTCCGTTCCGCACGCCTGCTGCGCCGGTGGTTTCCATCCTCGGCGCCATCATCTGCACGGGCATGATCGTGGCCATCGATAGCCGCACGCTCCTTGTGGCCTTCCTGTGGATGATCGTGGGCCTCGTGGTCTACTTCGCCTACAGCCGTAGCAGAAGCAAGCTTCGCTCCTTCTCCGACGTGCTGCCCACGGCCGACGACTTCGAAGCGCGCCGCTAAAACACATCTTCCTCTAAAAGCCGCCTCCGGGCGGCTTTTTTGATGGCCATATATTCGTAATTTCGCGCACCCGTCACCTTCGGCGGCGCTGGGGGTGACAGGCAGTCAACCGGCCGATAGGTTGTGATCCTGAGCGCAGCCGAAGGTCAAACCACAAACAACAAACGACAAACCTCTCTCTATGGGTCGCATATTTGAAGTAAGAAAATCGTCCATGTTCGCCCGCTGGGACAAGATGGCCAAGAACTTTACACGGATCGGCAAAGAGATCATCATTGCTGTAAAGGCGGGTGGTGCCGACCCTAATGGCAACGCCGCACTCCGCCGCTGCTTCCAGAATGCCCGCAGTGTGGGCATGCCCAAAGACCGTGTGGAGGCTGCCATCAAGCGCGCGCAGGGCAAAGAGCTGGTCAACTACGACGAGATCCTATATGAAGGCTACGGCCCCCATGGCGTGGCCATCCTCGTAGAAACTGCCACCGACAACCACGTGCGCACCGTTGCCAACGTAAAGTCGATCTTCAACAAAGGCGGCGGCACACTGGGCAACAGCGGCTCCGTGGCGTTCCAGTTCAAGAAGATGGGTGTGTTTAAACTGAAGCCCGAAGGCCTCAACCCCGAGGACCTCGAGCTCGAACTCATTGACTTCGGCCTCGAAGAGTTAGGAGAAGGTACCGGCGAGAACGGCGAAGATGTACTCGTGCTGCGCTGCGCTTTTGCCGACTTTGGCAACCTGCAGAAAGCACTCGAAGAAAAGAGCCTCAACCCCATTAGCGCCGAGCTCGAATGGATTCCCGGCACCACCGTGTCCCTCGACGAAGAAGGCGCCCAGGATGTGCTCAAGCTCGTAGACAAGCTGGAGCAGGATGAAGATGTGCAGAAGGTGTTTCATAACCTCCAATAGAATATGTTAGATGTCTGATGTCTGATGTCTGATGTAAAAAACGGATCGCTGCGCGATCCGTTTTTTATGCGCGCACAAATCCGACATCAGACGTCCTACATCAGCGATCTTTGCACTATGGAGCCCCCTGTGATCCTCTTCGACGGTGTATGCAACTACTGCGATGCGGTGGTGAACTTCGTGATCCGCGCCGACCGGGGCAAGAACATCAGGTATGCGGCACTGCAATCGGAGGCGGGGCAAAAGCTCTTAGAGCAGTATGGCCTTCCCAGGGAAAAGTTCGATTCGTTCGTATTTGTTGAAAACGGGAAGGCGCTCAACCGCTCCACCGCGATGCTGCACGTGGTACCGTATTTACCCTGGTATTTTCAGCCGGCACGCCTGGGCTGGCTCCTCCCCCGCGCGTTGCGCGATGCGGTGTACAACTGGGTGGCGCGCAACCGCTACAAGTGGTTTGGCAGGCGCGACGCATGCATGATCCCGACGCCTGATGTGCGTAGCCGCTTCCTGAATTAGAGAAAGAACGCAGATTTATTATGATTTCTTATGATTTACGCAGATGCTATTTTGTCGTTTGCGTGCATAAGCGAATCATAATTCATCTTAACACATCTGCGCGCCGCTTGCGGCGTCTGCGTTCTTTCTCTCAAAGAGAGATCTCCCCCTGCAGGAACAGCGCGCACTTACCGCTCATGTGCACGCGGTCGCCTTCGAGGCTGCACAAGAGGTTGCCGCCGCGAGGGGAAAGCTGCTTGCAGTGCAGTTTCGTTACCGAGAGCTTTTGCGCCCAGTAAGGCACCACGTTGCAGTGGGCGGAGCCGGTGACCGGGTCTTCGGGAATGCCCGCACCGGGATAGAAACAACGCGACACTACATCTGCCGAGCGGCCCTTTGCCGTAACGATGACACCGATCGTATCGAGTTCCTTCATCAACGTATAATCCGGCTCCACGCCAAGCACCGCATCTTCATCGGGCAACACCACAAAGTAGTCGCGCGAGCGCAGTATTTCTACTGCCGTCGACAGGCCGAGGCTCGCGAGCAATTGCTTCGGCACGGTGCAGGCTTCGGGCATGCGCGCGGGGAAGTCGAGGGTGTACATCCCGTCCTTTGCGCTTGCTTTCAGCGGCCCCGCTTTCTCGGTGGCAAAATGAATATCCTGCAAGTGTGGCTCCAAAAAGTTCTTGATCACATAGGCCGAAGCTAGCGTTGCATGGCCGCAGAGGTCGATCTCGTATTCGGGCGTGAACCAGCGGATGTGGTAAGAGCCCTCCAGGCCCGCCTGCGCAGCGTCATTCTTCACGAAGAACACCGTCTCGCTAAGGTTGTTTTCCATGGCGATCCGTTGCATCAGCGCAGCATCCAGCCAGCCTTCCAGCGGAATCACCGCGGCGGGGTTGCCTGCAAATACGCTTTCAGCAAATGCGTCTACCTGGTATATCGGGAGCTTCATGCCGTAAAAATCCAGTCGAGGGTCGCTGGTTCAACGACAAAATCGTTGTCACAACTCATCTAAAACATCAACGACCGTTAAAGTCAGGCTTGTTTCAATCATTAGCATTTAAACCCAAAACATGTTACCAATAAAGAACCCGGCATAAGCCGGGTTTGCATACAAGGATTAACTGTTAATATCGATATCGTGAAACGACTTGTCCTCCCGATCTAATCGTCGTAGTGGTGGTACCAGTGTTATAATTCGTTCGGGTGGTAGTAGTTGTGCCCCCGCTGCTGTAGGTCTGACTATAGGTATTATTGCCGTTACCGGAAACGCTTGTGCTGGACGTGTAGGTATTGGGACTGGTGTATGTGCGAGTTGTGTTTACAGATGTTCCTGTACTGTAGGTTTGATTGCTGTTATAGCTGTTACCGTAGTTCGTTGTGCTGCTATTTACATTGTAGGACGGGCTTGTGTAATAGCTACGCGTTGTAGTCTGAGCATTGAGAACATTTGCAAAGATCAGAGCGATGCAGAGCATTAGAAGTTTCATGTGCGCGATTTAGGTTGAATAATTATAGATCAAGATATCGCATGGTATCTACAATCTCCAATATATTATTAACGTCTTGATTATTAACGGTTCCACCGACTCACAACATCGCATTTATCAAGACGCCGCTAATCCCCCTCAGGCCGTCGGATCTCGGTAAAAACGGGGGAGACCGAGCTTGTAGCGGACGGCGATCCAGCGGACGAAAAAGATGAGGAGGATGCAGGCGATCTTGCTCAGGTCTTCATCGAGGCGCGTGCTGCGCAGGAAGTAGTAGGCGGTTGCTCCGCAGATGGAAGCAAGCGCATAGATCTCGCGCCGGAAGAGCAGCGGAACTTTATTGAGCAGCACATCGCGTAGCACGCCGCCGAAGCAACCGGTGATGGTGCTGAGCGCAATGCAGCTATAAGAAGGCAGGCCGTTCTTGATGGCGATCTCCAGCCCGATGATGGTGAAGAGCCCGAGGCCGAGCGCATCGAAGAGGAAGAGCGCAGTTTGAATGTGTTTGAGATAAGATCCAAACAGCATTGTGATCAGCGCGCTGCAGAAGATAACGAAGATGGCCGTTCCGTTCTGCAACCAGCTGACGGGCAGGTTGCCCACCAGCACGTCGCGCAGGGTGCCGCCGCCGATGGCCGTCACGAACGATATGATCAGCACCCCGAACGGATCGAGCCGGCGCTCCATTGCAGCAAAAGCCCCCGCAACGGCGAATGCTGCGGTGCCGAGGATGTCGATGAGGTGGAGAAACTGGGTGTAGTGCATGATCGTGAAGCGTGAGCCGTCAGCCGTGAGCGGACAACCCAAAGTACCTTGAGTCTGTCATTTAAAATAAAAAACCATGTGGCGCGCCAAACGGTTTTCAAAATTGTTGCTGTGTGTGTGCTCACGGCTGACGGTTGACGGCTCACGTTACTCCGCCATCATCTCCAGCACCACTTCCTGGATCTCTTCGGCGTTGGGCTTCGAGAAGTAGTCGCCGTCGGAGCCGTAGGCCGGGCGATGTGCCTTGGCCGTGATGGTGCGCGGGGCCACGTCCAGCCAGCGATAGCCACCCTGCTCCTCCATCACTTTCGTGAAGAGGTAAGAAGCTGCGCCACCGGGCACGTCTTCATCGATGAAGGCGATGCGGCTGGTCTTCTTGAGCGACTCGATGATCTTGTGGTTGACGTCGAAAGGCAGAAGCGTTTGCACGTCTACCACTTCGCAGCTCACACCTTGTTGCTCCAGCAGCGCCGCGGCATCGAGCACGATGCGCAGCGTGGAGCCGTAGGTCACCAGCGTGATGTCGGCGCCTTCGCGCACCACTTCGGGAACGCCCAGCGGCACGGTGTAGTCGAGCAGGTTGGAGGGCAGTTTTTCTTTGAGACGGTATCCGTTGAGGCATTCCACCACGATGCCCGGGTCGTTGGAGCGGAGAAGCGTGTTGTACATGCCCACGGCCTGCGTCATGTTGCGGGGCACGCACACGTGCATCCCGCGAAGGGCGTTGATGACCATGCCCATGGGCGAGCCGGAGTGCCAGATGCCTTCGAGGCGGTGGCCGCGTGTGCGCACGATGAGCGGGCAGCTTTGCTGGCCGCGCGTGCGGTAGTGCAGCGTGGCCACGTCGTCGCTGAGCGGCTGGAGGCCATAAAGCAGGTAGTCGAGGTATTGTATTTCTGCGATGGGGCGAAGACCGCGCATGGCAAGGCCGATGCCCTGGCCCATGATGGTGAGCTCGCGGATGCCGGTGTCGAAGATGCGTGCTTCGCCATACTTCGCCTGCAGGCCGGCAAAGCCCTGGTTGACGTCGCCAATGAAGCCGAGATCTTCACCAAATGCAAAGGTTTTGGGGTTGGACGCGAAGAGCTGGTCGAAGTACTGGTTGAGCACCTCGAAGCCATTGAGCGAAGCGGCATCATCGGCGAATTCAGCTTTCACCTCGGGTACCTTGAGCGCGCTCTTCGGACCTTCATTGTATAAATACGTATTGTATAATTCCTTGTTCTCCTTGCGCAGGTCGTTGTAGTGATCGCGCAGCCAGTAGGCGGCTTCGTTGTTGCCTGCCTTGAGCAGGGCTGCATTGAGTGTTCGGAGTACATCGCGGCGCAGCGGCTCGCGCAGCCCCGTAAGCTCTTTGGCCATTCCCTGCAGTTCGTCCGACAGTTCCGGCATCTTACCCGCCACGTCGTTCAGCAGGTCGGCGGCGCGCGCCACCTGTGTTTTGATGGGTGCGAGGTAACCATCCCAGGCTTTTTGCTTGAGCGTGCGCACTTCTTCGCGCACAGCGGTATCGATCTCGTCGAGTTCTTCTTCGGCAGCAAGCGCGTTGGCAACGATCCATTCGCGCATCTTCACCAGACCGTCCCACTGGCGCTCCCATTCGAGGCGCTCGGCACCCTTGTAGCGCTCGTGCGAGCCCGATGTGGAGTGGCCCTGCGGCTGCGTGATCTCCTCCACGTGGAAAAGCACAGGGGTATGCGTTTCGCGGGCCACGCGAATGCCTTCCTCGAATGTTTCGCAGAGGGCGGCATAGTCCCAGCCTTTTACTTTATAGATCTGGAAGCCATTGGTACCGTCTTCTTTCTGAAAACCCGAAAGTGCTTCGGAAATGGAGGCTTTGGTCGTCTGGTATTTCTTCGGAACGGAGATGCCATAGCCATCATCCCAAACAAAAACTGCGAGGGGCACCTGGAGTACGCCTGCGGCATTGATGGTTTCCCAGAACTGTCCTTCGGAGGTCGAAGCGTCGCCAATGGTGCAGAAGCACACTTCGTTGCCATTGTTGGAAAGCGCCGTTTCGCCCGCAAGCTCCGGCACGTTGCGAAAACAGCGGGAGGCGAAAGCGAGGCCGAGGCCGCGGACCATCTGCCCGGCCGTTGGCGCGATATCGGAAGAAACGTTCCTCGTTTCGGTGAGCGGCATCCACGCTCCTTCTTCGGTCACCCAGCGGGTGGCGAAGTGGCCGTTCATCTGGCGGCCTGCCGAGAACGGCTCGCGCTCGAGCGACGGATCGGCGTAGAGCTGCGCGAAGAACTGGTCGACCGTAGCGAGGCCTGCGGCGAACATGAAGGTCTGGTCGCGGTAGTAGCCCGAGCGGAAGTCGCCCGGCTGGAAGAACTTGGCCATAGCCACCTGCGCCACTTCCTTGCCGTCGCCGAAGATGCCGAACTTGGCCTTGCCAGTAAGCACTTCCTTGCGGCCCAGCAGGCTCGTTTCGCGGCTGAGCACCACCCAGCGATAGTCCTGAAGCACCTCTTCGCGAAATTTATCGAAGGACAGGGCCTCCGCAGACTCGTTTCTCGGTTCCATCCGGCAAAAATAAGCGCTTCGGTCTTCGCTGTTAAAAAAAGCGGTGCCGCCCGCGCGGCCGTTCGGCTTTCGCGGGGATTGCCGTATTTTTGGTGCCATCCGATTCATTATGAAGCGCTATCTGACCCTCGCTCTATTTGCATTGATGGCCTTTGCCGGCCATGCCCAGGAAGCTGCGGCCCCCGACCCGCTGCAGGTAAAGGAAACCGAGTTCAACTTCGGCAAGATCCCTCAAGGCAAGCCCGTATTCCATGTATTTGAAGTAGTAAACACAGGCGCCACGCCGCTCGTGCTCAGCAACGTGCAGGCCTCCTGCGGCTGCACTACGCCGGAGTGGGAAAAGGAAAAACCGATCGCTCCGGGAGCAAAAAGCACCATTAAGGTGGGGTATAATGCTGCCTCGCACGGGGTGTTCGAAAAATTTATTACGATCTCATACAACGGTTCGGGCTCCAAAATCATCAAGATAAAAGGAGACGTGTGGCAGGCCCCTGCCGGTGCGGCTCCCGCGAATCCATCCGTAGACTTCCTCAAGCAACAATTGAATAACTAATAAACACAAAAACAAGCATCGAAATGAGAAAACTCCTCCTCGCTGCCGCCCTGATCGTTGGCGGCTTTGCCGCTCAAGCCCAGGACGTAAAAGTTGACCAGGCTGTAAAGGTGAACACCGAAAAATTCGACTTCGGCAAGATCAAGCAGGGTGTTCCGGTGAACACGGCCTTCGAGATCAAGAACGTGTCTGACCGTCCCCTGGTGATCGAAAGCGCTACCGGCTCCTGCGGTTGCACTACGCCCACGGTTCCCAAAGAGCCCATCGCTCCCGGCGCCACTGCCAAGCTGCCTGTGAACTACAATGCCGCTGCAATGGGTGCTTTCACGAAGACCGTTACCGTTAAGTTTGCCGGTATCAACGAACCCAAGGTGCTGACCATCACGGGTGAGACCGTTGAAGCTGCTGCATGGGACGCTGCCCACGGTACCAAGCCCGCTGCCGCTCCTGCCGCAACAGGCGAAGTAAAAACGAAGACCAAGACGAGCACTACCAAGACGAAAGTGAAGTCTGGCAAGTAATAGCCCGTACCGAATTAAGAAAGCCCTGGCCGCAAGCCGGGGCTTTCGCATTCTGGTGTACCGGTCTATTGGTTTATTGGTTTATTGGTTTATTGGTACGGACGTACCAACCAGGGTAACCGATAGCACAGTGCGCTCAACACATCAGCTCATTATCCCCCCGCCTTCGCATCACCTAGTCGGGCAGGCATTACCACATTACCCCCGCCTTCGCTTCACTTCGTCGGGCAGGCATTACCACATTACCACATCACCACATTCTCCCATTAAATTTGCATATGCTCCACATCTCCCAGCGCGGCCAGCAAATGCCGCCCTCCCCTATCCGGAAGCTCGTACCCTATGCTGAAGCGGCGAAGCGGGCGGGAACGCACGTGTTTCACCTCAACATCGGCCAGCCCGACGTGGAAACGCCACCGGCGATCCTCGACGCTGTGCGCAATGCCGACATCACGGTGCTTGAATACAGCCACAGCGCCGGCAACGAAAGCTACCGCCGCAAGCTCACCGAGTATTACAGCCGCGTGGGCATAAACGTAACGCCCGAGGAGATCATCATCACCACCGGCGGCTCCGAAGCGATCCAGTTCGGGTTCTTCACCTGCCTCAACCCCGGCGACGAAGTGATCGTTCCGGAACCTTACTACGCCAACTACAACGGCTTCGCAGTTGCGGCCGGCGTAACCGTGGTGCCCATCACCGCCCGCATCGAGAATGGTTTCGCACTCCCCCCGATCTCCGATTTCGAAAAGGTGATCACGGGAAGAACGCGCGCCATCATCGTGTGCAATCCCAACAACCCTACCGGGTACCTCTACAGCCGCGACGAAATGGAAGCGCTGAAAACGATCTGCCTGAAGCACGATCTCTACCTTTTTTCGGATGAGGCCTACCGCGAATTTTGCTACGACGGCGCGTATATCAGCGCGCTCTACCTGGATGGCATGGATCAGCACGTGGTGCTGATGGACACCGTAAGCAAGCGCTACAGCGCCTGCGGTGCGCGGCTCGGGGCTTTCGTAACCAAGAATAAAGAGGTGCTGGCTGCGGCAATGAAGTTTGCACAGGCCCGCCTCAGCCCGCCCGGTCTTGCACAGATCATGGGCGAAGCAGCCGTGGATCTGCCCGAATCGTATTTCGATGCGCCGAAGGCCGAATACCAGGCACGCCGCGACCTGCTCGTGCGCCGTCTCAATGCCATGGAAGGTGTGTATTGCCCGAACCCCGGCGGCGCCTTCTATGCCATCGCCCGCCTTCCCATCGACGATGCCGACCGCTTTTGCCAGTGGCTGCTGGAGTCGTTTTCGCACAACGGAAAGACCGTAATGCTCGCCCCCGCAACGGGCTTCTACGGTACGCCCGGACTGGGCAAAAACGAAGTGCGCCTTGCCTACGTGCTCAACCGGGCCGACCTCGACGCAGCAATGGATTGCCTGGAGGCCGCGCTGAAAGTGTATCAACCTCACCCCTAACCCCTCTCCGTAGCGGAGAGGGGAACAAAGCCCCGATGCCTGCGGCATCGGGGCTTTGTCGTTGGTAGGTCCGCTCCCCTTCCCCCTAGGGAAGGGGCGGGGGATGGGTCTGCCAGGGATGGGCCAAAAGCCAGGGCACAAGAATTGCAAACATCCCGTCATCACTTCATTCTAAAAACAACCCTTTGTTATGGCTAATAGCGAAAACTACGGCAGCTGGCATGCCGACAATGAATTTCAACCCACGGAAGGACAAAGCGGCGTGGTGAATGTGGGCCAGACCGAGCGCCTCTTCAGCACTGCCATGGGCGCATTCCTCCTTTCTTCGGGCCTGGGCAACATCTTCCGCCACCCCGTCAACGGCCTGCTCAAGACGGCTATCGGCGGCTACCTGCTCTATCGCGGTTCGTCGGGCCACTGCCCGCTATACAGCGCTATTGGCAAGCAGGCCGGCGTAGAGCGCACCGACGCCATCAACATCCGCACAAACCTTATTGTCAACAAGCCGAAGGATGAAGTGTACCGCTTCTGGCGCAAGCTGGAAAATCTCCCGCTGTTCATGAAGCACCTCGCATCCGTTACCGAGATCGACGAGAAGCACTCTCACTGGGAAGCCGTTATCCCCGGCGGCATCGGCAAGATCAAGTGGAACGCCGAGATCGTAAAGGAAGAAGAAGGCTACATGATCGGCTGGCAGTCGATCCCCAACGCCACCATCTCCAACGCGGGCAAAGTGGTATTCCATGACGCGCTGGGCGGCCAGGGCACCGAGCTGGAAGTGATCATCTCCTACCACGCGCCCGCAGGCGAGCTGGGCGCAGGCATCGCGAAGGCGCTTAACCCCGTGTTTGAGCGCATCATCCGCCAGGACGTGATGAACTTTAAAGAATACATCGAAACGAAGCACAACGCGGCCGGTGGGTCGGGCACCGCTTCTGGAAATGCATCCGCATCGTCGGGCAGCGGCACCAACCCTGCTTCCAACCCTTCGCCGATGGGATCGGGCGCGGCCTATGGCAACACGCCGCAGGACAGCCAGCCTGCTGCATCGCGCGCCCACAACGAAGGAACGCCAACGATGCATGCCGGCAACGACAACGGCAGCACCGAGAACCCGGGTTTTCAGTCGCACTAAGCACAAAAGAATACGTTGGATACGGGCCCCGCAGCAGTGCGGGGCCTTTTTCGTTGCTTTTTTATGAGCGTCGTCATAAGCAATCCCCCTTAGAATTAGGCCCGCACCTTGCCCGCATCATCCGCAGCCGGCGCCGGAAAAGTCATTTTTGTGTTCTAAACAGCACAACATGAAACGTATACTTGTACCCACCGATTTTTCGCCTGCAGCCGACAATGCCCTGGGCTATGCCCTCCAGCTGGGCGCCCTCAGCGGCGCAGAGGTGGTAGCCGTCCACGCCGTATCCCTGCCCCTGCCGGAATATGCCGTGCAACCCGAAGGCATACAGGAATACAACCACTACCGCGTTGAAGAAGCCCGCCTGCGCCTCGAAGCCCTTTATGCTCGTCCGGATGCCGGCGATAAGCTCACCACCGTGCTGCTCAATGGAGCGATGCAGGAACTGGTGCCCGAGAAGGCGCTCCAGTATGATGCCGACCTCATTGTGATGGGCACCCGCGGCGCCGATGGCCTCCGCACCGTGCTCGGCACCAACGCAGCCGAAGTATTGAGCCGCAGCGCCGTTCCGGTGCTGGTGATCCCCGACAGCTACGAAGGCACACTGCCCCGCCGTATGCTGCTGGCGGTGCAGCACGAAGAGAACGAGTTCCTCCTAGCCCCCGCCTTCCAGCTGCAGGCCCTTTGCGGCGCCGACCTCATCACGCTGCACATTGCCAGCGAAGACACCCCTGTGGAAAAACTGGAAATGCGCGCCATGGAACTGGAACTGCTGGCCACCAAATGGAGCCACGACTACGGCACCGCTGCTCCTGCCAGCGAAGTGGTGAGCGGCACCGACTTCCACGCTGCGCTCAACGGCTTCGTGCGCGACCAGGACATTGACATGGTAGTAATGGTCACCCACCGCAAAACCGGGCTACCTGGCCGCTTCCAGAAAAGCCGCACCCGCGAGCAGGCCTTCCAGACCCGCGTGCCGCTGCTGTCGCTGCACATCTAGGCCTGCAGCAGGCGCTCCGCTTCGGCAGCCGGGAACGCTGCAAACGGCACCGGCACTTCGGGCTTGCCGTTGAAGTCGCCCAGGTCGAGGCGCCACCAGCCTACCTCGTGCCAGCTTCCAAGCTTGTAGCCGATGTTGTCGAAGGTGGTGAAGTAGCGGAAGCCGCAGCGCTCGTGCAAGCCAACGCTCGGCGCATTGGGTAGGGTGATAAGGGCAAATACGCTGCGGTAGCCTTGCGCGCGCAGCAGCCGGAATAAGGCTTCGTACAAAGGACGTGCGAGGCCTTTGCCTTTGTAGTCGTCGGCGAGATATACCGACGCGAGGCAAGCCCATTGGTAGGCCGCGCGCTCGTTGTAGGATGCGGCATAAGCATAGCCGGCCACCTTTCCATCCGCTTCGGCAACGATCCATGGGTAGCGACGCAGGCAGTTGCTGATGCGCGTTGCGAAAGCGTCCAGCGACGGCACTTCCTCTTCAAAAGTGATGGCGCTGCTTTCGATATACGGCTGGTAGATGGCCAGTATTTCAGCGGCGTCGGCTACCGTTGCCGGCCGGAGGCGGATCCCGTTCATCCAGCGAATTTCGGGCAATCCACCTTTCGAAAACGGGGTGCGCGGTGAGCCTGGCGCGATTTTATGGATAAGTTGTGCACGGAAATGCCCGCCGCTTTCTATATTTGACCTCTTCCGCGTCCGTTCCGGACGAAAAGCCCTCTTCCTCCTGCTCAACATCTGCATCCAGCATTTAGCATCTCCTTCAAGCATCTGCATCAAGTTTTTAGCCTCGCAGTGTACGCCTTTATTCGTTTCACGTTTAAAACAACTACAATGCTGCTATCTGACTTCGTACAATTGCCACCGCAAGAAAAAATGGTCATACTGCTGCACGACGGCGTGGTAGTGGGCCAGCGCGAGGATCCCTACGGATCGTACTATCTCTTTCAAACAGAGCGTTTTTACTCCGAAGTATTTTATCCCAACGGATCCATCGATCCGGAGGCCTTCAACCTGTTTTCCGGAACCGGTCCGCTCGAGCCCTACCTCGAGTGCATTTCGCTGGAGAGCATTCATAGCTAACGCGCGTTGCGTGCATCGTTGAAGAACACCTTTTTGAGGAAGGCATCGACGTGCCCGATCGTGGGCTCAAACCAGGGATGAAAAAGCGGGAACGCGTGTGGTGCATCCCGAAACTCCTGCACTTCGCTGAAGATGTTGTGCGTGCGCAATACCTGGAGGAAGTCGCTGCGGCCCGCGTGCATCCGCGCCACGCCGCTGTTGATGAAGAGCGTGGGCGGTGTGCGTGCATCCACGTGCGCCAGCGGAGATGCGTCCTTCCACAACGGAAGGTTTTCTTGTTTTCCGTAACCAAACCAAAGCGTGGCTGCCGATTTGCGCTTGCTGTCATCGCCTTCACCCGACTCGGGGTGCACGAACGAAAGCGTGCCGTCGATGTCGATGAGCGCATGAACGGTTGAAGATGACTGCTGTGAACAGCCCGCCCCTTCGTACGAGCGGTGCTGCTGCGTGGTGGCGAGGAAGGCAGCGAGCTCGCCACCAGATGAAAATCCGAGCACCGCGATCTTCGAAGTATCCACACCGTAACTGCCGGCGTGCTCATGCACCCAGCGGAGCGCGGCTTTCCCGTCGTGCACGGCCGCGGGATACAATGCTTCGGTAGACAGGCGGTATTCGGGTGTGAAGCACACATAGCCACGCGCCGCAAGCCGGCGGGCCATCTCGTGTTGCTGGGTGCGATCGCCGGAGCGCCAGCCGCCACCGTGCAACAAAACGATCGCTGCTCCGTTTCGCTGTCGCTTCTTTTTGGGAAAGAATGCGTCGAGCTGCAACGCGCGGTTACCGATGGTGCAAAATGAAATGTCGAAGCGCTCGCGCACGCCTCTCAAGCGCGCACGTGCAACCGTATCGAGCTGCGGGTATTTCGGCTTTAGCTTTCGATACTCACTCGCCGTGTTGAACGAAGTGTCGCGCACGCCTGTGATGCCGGCCGTGTTCTGCGCATACGTTAAGGCGGCAAAAAAAAGCATCGGTAGCAAGAGGAGCAAACGCGGAAAATGCATAGCACAAATATCAGTGCACGCCGTTATTCTACGCTGTACGCAAACATCTACTAGTTGGTACAGTCCACCTTGCGCAACGCACGGCTTTCATCATATTGAAGAGCGGCGCCGCTTTCGAAGCGTGCCGTATCGCCCGATTGCTGCACGGGGCCATAACCCGGAATGAGCAGGTCGCCTTTGCGCTGGAACACTTCCTCGCGCACGCTCTCCATGCCTTCCGACTGAAAGCGATACCAGCCGCGAAGCTCAGTTGCGGTTTCGGTTGCCACGGTAAACGTGCCCCGGTTGCGGTCTTTTTCCTTCAGCTGGTAGTGCAGCGCACCGGAAAGCCCCGAAGCCCCTCGCTCGAGATGGAGTGTCACTGTATCGCCATTGGCAGCATAATCGTAGCATAGGGGTGTAGCAGCCATAGCGGATGTTGTATCCGCGGACCGTGTGGTAGTGCTCGTAGTTTCCGAAGGCGTGTCGTTGCCATTGCATGCGGCCAGCGCTACCAGCGCGGTAAGAGGCAGGAAGATCTTTTTCATACAAATAAGTTGATGCAGGTTCTTCAAATTCAGCGCCACGATTTGTTACCGTAGCATTCGGTAACGCAGCAGCGCTTCAACGAAATAGTAGTCGGCATAGGTAAGCGCCACGTCTACTTCGGAGCCGGCGGGCAGGTGTCCCACGCTATGGCGCAGCAAAAAACCTCCGTTTGTTCCCGCGCTGGCAAGATAGTCCGGCGTCATCAGCCGTTGCAAAATCTTGCGCGCCACCACGCGGTAGGCGGAGCGCTCGGCTCCTTCCGAGTATCCCTGCATTTCAACAAGGGCCGATGCAATGATGGCGGCAGCCGATGCGTCGCGCAAAACATTTTCGCCGGGCGCATCGAAGTCCCAGTAGGGTATTCCGTCGGCCGGCATGCGCGGATGGTTGAGCAGGAACCAGGCAACCTTGCGCGCCTGTTGCAGGTAGCGTACGTTGCGCGTGTGCCGGTAGAGGGCCGTATATCCGTATAACGCCCAGGCCTGGCCGCGGGCCCAGGCCGACGAGTCGCTGAAACCCTGGGCCGTTCTTTTTTGAAGCACGTTGCCGGTAAGCGTGTCGTAGTTCAACACGTGCCAGCTGCTGCCGTTGCTGCGAAAGTGGTGCTGCATCGTTGTTTCAGCGTGCCTGATCGCTTTGTCGGCCAGCGAGCGGTCGCCACTCACCTTTGAAGCCCACAGCAGGAGCTCGAGGTTCATCATGTTGTCGATGATCACCAGGTACTCGCCCGGTTTCCCATCCCACGAGCGGATGGCGCCCACGCGCTCGTTGTAGCGGCTCGCGAGCGACTGCGCGCCTTGCAGGAGGAGCGCCTTCCACTCGGGGCGATCTTCAAAACGAAGCGCGGTGCCGAACGAATTGTACAACATGAACCCGAGATCGTGCGTACCGCGGTTGTATTGCTCCGGCGCCAGCAGCGGCAGCATGCGCATCGCTTCGCGGTACAGTGCCGAATCTTTGGTGCTGCCGAATAGCTGGAGCAGGGTGCCCGGGTAAAATCCGCTGCACCACCACCCAGCGCTGCTCGTTTGCAGGATGGCAGTTCGGGGATCCCAGTTGCGCGGAAAGGCGTCCGCCGGTAGCGAAGCGGCAAGCATCTTATACTGTGCTGCGCTTTGCAGCAGCACCGTATCGATCTGCCGGAAGAAGAGATCGTCGTGGAAGGCAAGCTGCTTTGGGGCGGCGCAGGATGTTGCGATGAGGGAGATGAGGAAAGCAAGCTTGCAGAAGCGTACGAGCGATCGGCGCATGAGCGGAGGTTTCGTTGCAACAAATTACGAAGCGTCCTGTTTTTTTGCGCGATGCTACCTTTAGCGCATGGCATCCAACGACCCATTGCACGGCAAGACCCTCGAAGCTATCCTCACCGAGCTGCAGGCCCGTTTTGGCTGGGACGGGCTGGCGGCGCGGATCTCCGTCAATTGTTTCCGCAGCGATCCGAGCATCAAATCGAGCCTCACCTTTCTGCGAAAGACGCCCTGGGCACGCAAAAAAGTGGAGGAGCTTTATGTGCGCTCGCTGGCCGGGCGCCCGGAGTGAGGACGAAAAACCCGGAATTTTCTTGGGCAAAAGAGGTGCAACCCTTATTTTTGCAGCCCTTTCCGCCGCAGCTTCTGGCTGTGCGGGATACACTGGCCGCCTTTGTTTAGGCGTTGGCGGCCGGAGGCCGAGGTAGCTCAGCTGGTTAGAGCATCGGATTCATAACCCGAAGGTCGGCAGTTCAAGTCTGCTCCTCGGTACAAAGCCCTTCAGAAATGAAGGGCTTTTACATTTACCCAGAGCATCGGATTCATACGCTCGCCCCAGGCTAGCCAGTAGTTGCAATTGAAAATTCTGTTCAAAGTTAAAAATCGTTGGATGCAAACAAATCCAGCAACATGCCCATAGCCTCTCCGACCCCGCCTTTTAAGCCGCAGCCATTTTCAAGAAATAGTTGATGCAGTGTATCGTGGTCAACAGGAACAACTCCTTGTTGTCGAGGTTGTCAAAAGCTTGCGTCGTCTCAATATTATAATCGAAACTTAGTTTGGTCCATTTGAAACTCGTTTCGGCAACCAGTAATTCCTGGTTGTTTGTGTCGAGCAAGACAAACTTGTTGCTTAACAGCCCTTTGTATTTCAGAAGATAGTTGTCCTCTATGCCATTGAATAGTGATTTGATCACTATTCCCTTCCATCCCATTTTGAACTCGAGCAACGTACGCGTACCGTCCTTAAGTTCCACCTTCGCATCCCAGAATCCTTTTGGCTCCAGCATGTACTTCCGCCCATCGCTCATTCGTATTTCGGCATGGAACGAATACCAGTGCTGGTACCCAAGTTCACCCAACTTTCCGTTGATGTCAAACAAATTGAAAATTTGCGAATTGGTTGCTTTGGCTGTGTACTGTCCCATGAAAATCTACTTTTTTTAAGATCGCTTCCTGGCCGCCCGGACTGTAGCGAAGGATCGCGTAGTGTGCGCTGCGTCCTGTTATGAATGTACAACGTTACGCTGAACACGCAATCGCCCGGGACGATTCACTACGATCCCGCACTGGGAAATCGAACGCACCGGATAACTTTTCTATCCGGGAAATGGTTCGGGGGAATGCGCTGCTGGTACAACGGCACGTAGCAATTCATCTCCACATTTTGTACATTACTGCTGTGATGCGTCTCGCATGGTGCTTACTTATGGTGTTCGCTGCGCTTGCCGGGCGTGCACAACCTACCGCGTCTGCGGCAGATCTCCGTTTCCAAAACTTCGACCGACGCAATGGCCTCGAAAGCCTGGGCTTCTTCAACGTCGTGCGCGACTCCAGCGGGTTCATCTGGCTGAGCGGCAACGGCATCACCCGCTTCGACGGCCGCGAAACGCGTCACTATGCAAAAGGTGCAGGCCAGCATCCCCTACTGCAAGGCTACACCGACAACCTCGTGGTAGACCGCAACGGCGTGTTGTGGATCGGCGGTGCGGGTGGCCTCTGCTACTACGACCCTTCCATAGATGGATTCCGTTACATCGAACCGCCACCGGCCGGCCGCATCCAGTTCGCCTATGCCTTTGCATTCGATGGAAAAGAAACGATCTGGTTCAGCAGCAACCTCGGTCTCTGCAACATCAACACGCGCACCCATGCCGTGTTGGTATCAAAAATGTCGGGCTACACCAACCCGATGGCGGCGCTCATCGATCACCTCGGTCGCATCTGGGTGGGTACCGCCTACGATGGCATCCGGGTTTACAACCCGCGCAATGGCGCAATGCGCACCCTCCGCGTTCCGGAACCTGACGGGCGCCCCGCGGCCGTTCCGGCCATGACCATCGATGCGCGACACCAGGTCTGGATCGCGAAATCTAAAGGGATGGTGCGGGCAGATGCCGACGCAGTAAAAGATGCAGAGGACAGCTCTTTCGTTTTTTCAGAATTGCCCGCACTGCGGATGGTGGAAGTAGCCGGCTTCGCCACCCTGCCGTCGTATAGCGGCACCGAAGTGCGCTGGATAGCCACAGCCAAAGGGCTCCTCCGCTTCGATACACAATCCGGAACATTGCAAGGCGCCTACACACCGATGGCCGAAAATCCGTTTTCCATTGCATCGGCTGGCGTCAATGGCGTGTACGCCGATGGGGACGGACAGCTATGGGCGACCACGATCAAGGGCCTCAGCCTCATGAACCCTGCCAGCCAGAATTTCAAAAGCCGGATCATTACCAGCCTTACTCAAAAACCCGATCCGTACATTCTCGACATCGGGCAGGATAGGAACGACACGGACATCGTATGGATCGGAACGCGCGGCGCAGGCTTACTCCAATACAACTGGAAGCGCAAAAAGATGCTGCGCAGCTTCGAACAGTTCGACGCCATCAACGAAGGAGGATATGGTGTCAATACCGTTGTCGACGACGGAAAAGGGCGCGTTTGGTTCGGCTTTCGCAACCGCATTTATTGCCTGGATAAAAAGAGCGGCACCATCCGGCAGTTTCCATTGCTTCCCACGGAAAAGAACTTCAGTTACCGCAACGTGATCCGGAAGATCATTTGCGTCAGGGATGTCCTCGCGATCGCCTCTTCTACCGGGTTGGTCACCTACGATCCGCAGAGCGGTCAATATGCGGTGGTGTATTCCGGCGGCACAAGCAGCGACATCAATCGCTATAACCTGATGAGCGTCGTTGCCGAGTCGGACAGCATACTCTGGTGCGGGAGCAAGTGCGGGCTGACGAGGATCAACCTCTCGTCGGGCGCGTGGACGGCCTTCACCGGGCCCAAGGCTCCCACAGGGCTTCCCTTTTTCAACGGTGTGAATTACCTGGCGAGCGACGGGGAACGCCTGCTGCTCGCCACCGTCACCGATATGCTGGAATTCAACAAGCGCACACTTCGTGCGAGGCCATTACCTCTGCCTCCCGGCACGCCAAATAGCGATGTGCGCTGCGTGCTGCTCGATTCGTTAAACAACTATTGGTTCAATTCCGCTGAAGGCATCGTATATGTAAATCGGGCGAAAAGAAATTTCCGCGTCTTTACCAGCTCTGAAGGACTGGAAAACGATGTTTCGGATGTGCCGCTTCAATGGATCGGCCACCAGATCGTGTTCAAGGGACGGAGCAGCATTACGCACATCGACCCCTACTCGGTGGAGAACAACCGGCACGTTCCGCAGCCCGTTATCACCGCATTCCGCATCCTCGAAAACCCGCGTCCATTCGATCCCGCAAGCGTTGGCATAAAGGAGATGGAGTTGGATCACCGCGAGAACTTTCTATCGTTCGACTTCACCGCCTTTGAATTCAACTTCCCCGATAAAGTGCGCTTCGCCTACCGCATGTCGGGCTTCAACGAGGAGTGGATCAGCAGCGGCACCAAGCGAAGCGCGACGTTTACCAACCTTCCGCCGGGCCACTACGTATTCGAGATGAAGGCTGCGAACAGCGAGGGACTGTGGAGCAAACCGGTACGTTTTCAAATCTATATCCAGCCTGCGTTTTGGCAAACGCTTGCGTTCCGGGGATTGCTGGTGCTGCTGGTGCTCGGGCTTCTTTACGCCCTTTACAGGTACCGCATCAACCAGCTGCTGAAGCTGCAGCGGGTGCGCAACCGCATCTCGGCCGACCTCCACGACGACATCGGCTCGGCCATCAGCGCGGTACGCATTTCCAATGCCATGGCTATGCGCCGAAGCCAGGAAAGCGGACAGGTAGCACCGCTCCTCGCGGCCATGGGTGAAGACCTTAAGAAGATGGGCGAAAGCCTCGACGATATCGTTTGGAATATCAACACGCCGGCCAGCGACTGGAAAGACCTGCTCGCGCGGATGCGTCGCTATGCAGGACAGATACTCGAAAACAGCGCCATCCCCTATGCACTCCATTTCGACGAGCCGCAACAGCTGCCCTCCCTCTCCCTCGAATGCCGACGCGATCTCTTTCTCATTTTCAAGGAAACGGTCAACAACGCTGCCCGTCATTCGGGTGCAACGATGGTGACGATTCAAACGCATTTCAACGCAGGTCATATTGTGCTCGAAGTGACGGACAACGGTGCGGGCTTCGACCCGCTGGCGCCCAGCTCGCGCAACGGGCTGAAGAATATGCGGCAACGGGCAGCACATTGCAAGGCAGACTTTCGCATCAAGTCGGCGCCGGGTCTCGGCACGCAGGTGCTGCTTACCATGAAAATCACTCAAAAGAGTTAGACGAGCCCGGCAGTGGCGTATTAGCTTTATCTTTTGATAACCGATGGCGATACGAATTTTGATCTTCGAGGATAACGAAAGGCTGCGCAAGCTCATTTCAGATCTGTTGTCGCTACACGACGGGTTTGATGTGTGCGCGGGCTTCGGCGACTGCAATGATGCGGCCGGGCAGGTAGCAACCTGGCTCCCCGATGTGGTCATCATGGACATCGATATGCCCGGAAGCAGCGGCGTTGACGGCGTACGCATGATCAAAGACTGCCGTCCCTCCACCCAGATCATCATGCATACTGTTTTTGAAGACGACGACAAGTTGTTTCATTGCATCTGCAACGGAGCCAACGGCTATATTCTGAAAAAGAGCGATCCCGAAAAACTGATCGACGCGGTGGAGGAAGTGGTACAGGGCGGCTCGCCGATGTCGCCCACCATTGCCCGAAAAATGCTGCAGCTCTTTAAGAACGGGTTCCGCAAAACAGCACCGCTCACCTATGCCCTTTCGGCACGCGAAGTAGAACTGCTGCAGCTGCTGGTGAAAGGCTATTCGAACAAGATGATCGCAGCGGAGTGTTTCATTTCGCTCGACACCGTGAAGTCGCATCTCAAAAACATCTACGCAAAGCTGCATGTCAACTGCGGTAAGGAAGCCGTTGCAAAGGCGCTCCGCGAGAAGATAACGGACTAGGAGTCCGGTTCATTTCACTTTTTTCATACCCCGTTCACGATGCCACCTGGCTCTTCGTGAGTTGCTTCGTGTAGCAATGATGCTGCAGCGATCATGCGCCAAAATCACCCCAAAGGGTTACGGGCTTCCTTCCCGGATCAATCAATTTTATACCGTCAACCAAAACGGCGCCTGGCAAACGCCTTTTCCTATCGATGATACTGCAACCATGAAGCTATCCCCATACGCTTTCTTTCTCCTGGTCGCTGCGGCCCCTGCGGGCAGTTGCATAGCACAGGACCTGCAAACAATCGCGAAGCAAAAACCACTTGCCGTTTCGGGGAGCCTTGACGTCCGGGGCATCTTCTATTCCGCATCCGGAATGCCTCCGCGCCGAGAGGCGTTTACCTACCTTCTGTCGGGATCGCCGGTGTTCCGTGTCTACGGCATCAGCATCCCGGTGAGCTTCAGCATCTCTGAGCAGCAACGCAGTTTCCGCCAGCCGTTCAACCAGTTCGGTCTCAGCCCCACCTACAAGTGGATCACCGTACACGGCGGCTACCGCAATGTGACATTTTCACCGTACACGCTTGCCGGATACACCATGCTGGGTGCGGGCCTCGAACTCAACCCGGGAAAGTTCCGGTTTGGTGTGATGTATGGCCGCCTCAACAAAGCAACCGAGATCGACTCCACTACCGGTTATGTGCAACCGTATTCGTTTTCGCGCAAGGGCTTTGCTGCCAGGCTCGGATGGGGAACGGACGAACGGCTGATCGAGTTCAGCCTGCTGTCGGCAAAAGACGACAGCACAAGTGTGGCGAAAGGCATCCCGGATTCGCTGCGCACCGTGACACCCGCTGCCAATGCAGTGGCCAGTGTGCGGGCGGTATATGGAATCGGCGGGCGCTTTTCTTTCGAAGGCGATGCAGGGCTGAGCTTGTACACCTACAACTCAGGATCCAGGATCCAGTCGGCGGAGTTCGCAAAGATCGGCAGCCTGCTGCGCGACCTCGTGCCGGTAAATGCCTCATCGCAACTCAACCTCGCCTACAGCGCTGCGCTCACCTACAAGGCACCTGCCTGGTCGCTGAAGGTTAGCTATCGTTATGTAGATCCCGAGTTCCAAAGCATGGGCGCTTACTTCTTCAACAACGATTTCCGGAACATTACGTTCACACCCGCCTTCAGTCTCAACGGCGGTGCGCTGCGCTTCAATGGCAGCATTGGCGTGCAGCAGGATAACCTGCGCAAGCAGAAGGAACAAACCACTTCGCGCGTCATCGGCTCGGCAAACGTCGGCTGGGACATCAACGACGCCTTCGGCGTGGATGCCAACTACACCAACTACTCCACCAGCACGGCACCGGAGGTAGTGCAGGTAGCGCAGAAATACCTGCTGGCACAAACAGCGCACAACCTGTCTGTGACACCTCGTTTTGTACGCACCGGTGTTCGCTACACCCACGTGCTCCTGCTCAGCCTCAACTACGCCGCACTCGTGGATGCCAACCCTGCTACTAAAGACCTCAACGGCATTCAAACCACAGTGGCCTTTCTGAACTACAGCCTGAATTTCAACAAAACCGGCTGGGCTGCATTCGCAGGTCTGAGCCGTTCGGAAAACAGCTACTACGGTGGCAAGGCGTTGATTTACGGCGGCTCGTTTGGCGGCAGCAAGGCCTTGCTTAAGAACCGCCTCCAGCTCGCAAGCAGCAATGCTATCAGCGTCACGCGCCAGGTGGAGCATGCGCTGGTGATCAACGCAACGGTCACAGCAGCATACAACCTGAACACCCATCACCGGTTCACGGCCCGGTGGATGCTGCTGAACAACCGGCCCGATATGCCCATGACTGCGTCGCGCTTTACCGAACATACTTCCGAGCTCGCCTATACCTGGTCTTTTTAAAACAGCTGCTATGTACCGCACATTTCGATCCTGCTTATTGACTGCTTTGATGTTATGCACCTGCCTCTGCGCGGTGCAAGACATCCACGCACAGGTTTCCGTAACACTTGCGCTCACGCCGCCGTATTCGCCACGGCTGAGCGACTACGCCGAACAGCCGGGCAAAACGATCCTGCTGCTGAAGAATAATTCCGTCAGGCCGCTGCGTGTGTACCTCGGGCTGAGCATCAGCGGAGACAATGGCATTGTTATAGCCACGAAGCCCGGCGCCCCGCCTTCCGCCCTCACGCTGCAACCCAACCAGCTGCTGCAGGCAGATGCCGGCCTCCTGCGTGATCTGTTTGATGAAAACAGGTTCATGCTTACCAAAATCACGCTCGCCGACCTAGTGCGTAAGAACGGCCTGCCCGAAGGAAACTACGAGGTTTGCGTGCAGGTGCTGGATTACGCATCCAACGCACCCCTGGCCAATGCAACGAGCTGCCGGCAGATCCGCATTGCCAGCCTCGAGCCTCCCTTGCTCACCAAGCCGCAGGACAACGAAGCCATCAAATACATCTTACCGCAATCGCTGATCTTCAGTTGGACGATCCCTGCGGGCGCGGAGCCCGGCACACGCTACCACTTCCGTCTGGTGGAGTTGCTCGACCCGAAGAAGAATCCGAACGATGCCTACCGCAACTCAGCGCCTTTGTATGAAGCAGATGTACCGGCCAACATTCTCGTGTATGGTCCTGCACAGCCCCCGCTTGTGGCCGGACGGAAGTATGTATGGGCCGTTACCGCGCTTCCGGGCGTTAAAGGAACCGCCTACCGCAACTACGGGGCCAGCGAAGTGCACGCATTTGTTGTAGGAAGCGGCGCCACGGGCGACCTCGTGAAACTGGTTTACCCCGCCGACAAAGCCATTGTAGCGCCCGACCCCAACCCGGTAAAGAATATGGTCACCTGGGATTTCGATGCTATGCTCAATGGAAACAAGGAAGAGCCTGCTGTGGTAGTGATCGAAGGCAACCAGACACCGGAGATCGCTCTGCAGAACAACACCAATATCGCCGGAGGCAAAGAGCCGAACAAAATGTCGCTGGTTGACTTCACCAAATATGCCGGCAAAACGCTCGCCTGGCGCGTGACGGTGCGGCAGGGAGCGAAAAGCTACAGCAGCAAGGTTCAGACATTCACCATCCTGCCGTTCACGCAGATATCGATGAAGGAGCTCGGCAGCTTCACGCTCAGCGGCTTCCCCGTTACCGTGGTCAGCCTGCACCAGCTCACAGGCTTCAACTTCGCGGGCACTGGAACAACGCAGCTGTATAAAGGCGGTCCGCAAGTGGCCATAAAGTTCGACAAGCTGACCATCCTTCCGTTTGGTGCCGAAGGCGGCAAGCTCGATAACAACCCGTTGGATAAACCTGGGAAACAAAAAGGAAACCCTCCCGTAAAAGTGTTCACCCGATGGGTGGCTACCGCGGGCACGGCAACGACCGTTGAGCGGCCTTCGGCAAAATTCAAGATGCGCGCCCAGAGCGACGCCGGGGGCACGGTGACCTTTTATACCAGCGATATCAAATACCAGGCATCGATCCTTTCTCAATGGGACGCGGCAAAAGGCTGTTTCGTGAAAACAGGCAGCGGTGCGGATTACGCCCTTTACAGTGGACGCTTCACGTGGCAAACCGCGTTCCTCGCCAAGACGAAAAAGAACGGCGACCAGTTGATCGCGTTCAGTAGTGAAAAGGAAGAAACGTTCCAGTTCGATTACGTCAACAAATTCAACAAGAAGGGCCTATTCAGCACTTTGACTTTTGATGGACCCGATGGCGCGAACACGATCACGCCAGCGCTGACAAGCAACACAAAGATCAAGCTGCTGCCCACGCTCGATTTTGATGGTGACAGCACGGTGAAGTTTCAGTTCTCCGGCAACTACGCCATCGCCCATGAGAAGAAAGCGCTTTCCGTCGACTTCGAAAAGCAGCCGGGCCTGAGTTTCGACGTTTCCATTCCGAAAGGCTGGCAACATATGCTCAACAGCGACGGATCGGTGCTGGGGTATTTCGACAAAGTGCATGTAGACCTTTCAAAAACGGCTGCACCCGCAGACCTATACCGGCTGCAGGTTCCAGACGTTTCGCTCATCCTCAGCAATAAGGGGAAGCAGTTCACCTTCCATTTTAAAAAGGCGTCTTTCTCGGGTACCACAGGCCTTGCGTTTTCGGGCGAAAACAACGACGCGCAGCAACTGTCGCTCATGGGCTTCCCGGTAACGGGCAATAATATTTCCGTGAGCGTTCTACAATCGGCGTTGCTTCAATTGAAAGTGTCCGGCGACCTGCTTGTGCCCGTGCTCAATCAGAAAGCAGCAGTGAGTTTCCTCGCAGATGAAACCGGGTTGAAGGCAGCCGAGATGAATTTCGTTGCCGGCCAAACCACCTGGCTTTATAAGAACACGAGTAAGGGTGATGGCTGCAGCTATAAAGCAAACTACGGCAGCATTGCCGATGGAGTGATCACCGTGGGAGGAGCCTTCAGCTTCAGCAATGCAACGGCTGGCAAAAACCTGAACATTGCCGATGTGCAGGCCGCAGATCTCAAGATCTATTCTGATGGCAATATTGGAATGCCTGCACTTGCTGGCTACGATCAAACGCTGAACCATCCGCAGGGGAATGTGAATGGCTTTGATTTTACCGCCAACGTACTCACTTTGAAAGGAGGCGGCAATGGTGTGTATAGCCTTACCATCGGCGGCGTGGCCACGCTGGGCGACAACCTTTCGGTGAGCAGTGCATCCGGTAATAATTTCTATACAACGGTCTCCTTCAACGCCGCTGAAATCAAGAGTGATGGACTGGCCTATCAACCGGCACCGCATGGCCCATCGGCCGGAGATCCGCACCTGGATAGCGACGCACCGGGAAGTGGTGAGATCGATTTCAGCACTATGGCTACCGCTGGTACCGACAATGAATCCGCACGATTCAGCGGCGCCAAGCTGAAGTACTTTAGCCAGGACGACAAATACGGAACCGGGTTTCGCGCCGATGTAACCTACGCACTCAAATCGCCCGCCGACGCATCCAGTTCCACAAGCCCGAGCATCAATGCGGTTTTGTGGATTGGCCACATGCAGGCAGGATACAACTACTGGTTTTTGGAAGCAGGCCAGAAGAACGTCGTGATCATACCAACCGGCGTGCTCGACCTTTCCATCAGCGGCTTTACGGGGCGCGTTTTTTACCACATGCGGCATGACGGCAACAACATTAATGACAACAAATCGTATGTGCCCGACGACAGCAAGTTCATGGGCATCTACGGACAGGTTAACCTGAAGACGGCAACGGACGATGGAATCAAATTCTGGGGGGATCTGTCGCTCGAAATGGCCACCACCAGCAGCGGACCTGAATACGTGAAGATGCTGGGCAACGGCAACTTCATCACCAGCGGTGAAGGCTCTGCAGGAATCATGCAGGCAAAAGACTGCAGACTGGAAATTTATGCATTGCCTACAGCCCGCATTACCGGCGACTTCACCGGCATCCTCAATGCGGCCAATGTAGTGACCGTAACGGCCAACGCGGGATTCGACTTCAGCAAAGACATATTCCATGTTTGGGGCTCGGGTTCCGGATCGTTCATGGGTAAGGAAGCGCCCGCATCCTGCGGCTTCGATCTTAGCGATAAGCATGTCGTCATCAATGGTAAGTTCCGCATCATAGACCTCGCCTGGCACAACAGCGGCATTTTCTGCGACGACGATGCCAGCGTTACGGGAACCATTTCATTGGGTGCGGAAGTTGACTACTCGCCTTTTCAGTTCAAAGGCGCCGCATCCTTCGAAGTAGTAGCTGCGGCTAAAGAATGTGGCGAAACGATCATTTCCATTCCGCTGTCCCTGAACGGCCAGGTGCAGTTTCCCAGTCCCACGTGTATCTCCATGGGCGTCTCCATCGGACCCTTTGAACTGGTGATGGGCGTGAGCGACGGCGGTTTCATTTTCGATAACTGTTTCAACGATTGAAGTATATGAAAAAGATCATTCAGATCGTATCGCTGCTGATGCTTTGTACCACTACCGCACAAGCGCAGAATGCGCTGAAGCTCGCAGCCAGCGTTGCGCCCGCCCAACAAGGCAAACCAATAATGGTGCAGCTCAAGGTGCTCGACTCGGTTAACATCGTGAGCGGTCATTCGCTCAACATCATGCGTCGCGAAGGCACCGGAAGTTGGCTGAAGCTGAATACAGCGCCGATCACGAGGATGCCTCTTGTGGCCGGAGCAGATTACACGTCTAAAGACAAAAGCTTCAAGCGTTACGTCGATTTTATGCTGCGCAAGCCGTCTACGCCCACACAGGAGAAAAACACGAAAGGCTTCGCGGGCATCTTTTTGCTGAACGATAATCGCTTTGCCAGCTACGCAGGTTGTTATTTTGAAGACAAGACAGCAATGCCGGGCGGTACGTATCAATACAAGTTAAGTGACGATGGATCGGGAAAGGATCTTTCGGCAGCGGTCACCATCACGGTGGTAGCACAACCGGCAAAAGCGGTGTCCGGCGTTAGTTTTGAGCAACGCGGGCAAAGCGTGTTGCTCAATTGGCCATCCAGCGAAAAGTATTATGCATACCGCGTTTACCGCAGTGCAACGCCCGGAGGGCAACCAGTACAAATTTCGAAGAGCCCCGTGGCCGCGGCAAAAATGAGTGGTGGCAATGCCCCCGCGTATCGCTTTGCCGACACGGCTCTTGCAGCCGGAACAACCTGGTACTACCAGGTAAGTGCACTGGACTTTCTGAACAACGAAAGTGCCTTGAGCGATCCATTAAAGGTGCAGGTTAAAGACGCCGCGTTGCCAAAGGCGGTATCCAACTTTCGCAACGAACGCGAGAAAGGAACGTTCCGTTTTACATGGACGCCCGTGAATGACCAAAACTGCGCGGGCTATGCGATCTACCGCAAAAGCGAGCGTGAGCCCGCATTTAAGAGGGTCAACACAACGCTCCTGCCGGCAACTGCTGCAAACTTCTCCGATGCCCCGGCCAATGACGGCACCGTGTATCATTACATCATAGAAAGTGTGGGCAAGAACGGCAACACTGCCCGGAGCCCGGTGTCGCTTGCCGTGCTCCCCGATCGCACGCCGCCGGCGAAACCCGCACACCTGGCGGGCTCCACGCGTCCCGCACTGGCGCTGCTGCGGTGGGAGGCGAATAAAGAAACCGACCTGAAAGGCTATTGGATCTACCGCGCGAGCAACCGAAAAAAAGAAAACCTCGTGCTGCTGAACGACAGCCCCGTGCGCGGAAATTCATATACCGATTCATTGCCGCTCGTTTCCTCCAACGAATACGTGTATTGCATCCAGGCAATTGATAATGGCTACAACAGGAGCCCCCTCAGCGATACGGTGATCATCCAGGTTCCCGACGTTACGGCGCCCCGAAGCGTTCAGGGTCTCGCGGCAGAAACAAAGGGAGGAAAAGTTCTGCTCCAGTGGCGCGCCGTGCCCGATGCGGACGTTGTCGGCTATACGATCTTCAAAAGCAGCGACAGTGCGCACAGGAAATTTATTGCGGTAAACGCGATGCCCGTTGCTGCACTTCGCTTCTCCGACGAACCAGGTGCTGCGATCGTGCGTTATTACGTAACCGCAACCGACCGTTCCGGTAACAGTTCGCTGCCATCGGCTGTGTTGACCGTAGCGATCGATCCCGACACATCAGGCATCAGCGCAGTGCGGGACCTTTCGATTGCACGCAATGGGCAGGATAGCACGGTGCGCCTCACCTGGCGTAACGGGGCCATCGGAGTGAAGGGATACGTGGTATTCCGCAAAAGTGAAGGCGACGAAGATTTTATGCCCATCTCACCCTTGCTTGCAGAGCCGGGCTACAACGACCGGGACGCGCGGAGTGGTGATCGTTACAGCTATTATGTACGTTCCTATTTTGCGGATGGAATCTACCGAGAATCGGCGGCAGCGAAGTGACACTCACTCACCCGAGAGGTAATATTTCACCAGCACATGCGCAGGGTAATGCTGTGCGTTCACCACCTCAACAAAAGTTGCATCCTTGTGCACATGCCTGGAAAGGGCTTGCTGGTAGTGTGACAGGAATGTGGCTTCGGACTGTGGATCGGCAAGCAGCTTTTCATCGGTTCCACTTTCGGCCACCAGTTTGATGGAACACATGCTGCTGCTCAACTTTTCGACTCTATATTTCATACCGGTCTTTTTCTATCACGATGCGCTCAGCGCTTTTTCTTACTCCCACGCGTAATGGGCTTGCCATACTTTTTCATCATCCGGTCCTTACGCGAAACCACCACGTTCACCTTGCGGTTCTTTGCTTTCTTTTCGTGGAAAGAGGCGCCCCGCTCTTCCTTTGGCGGAAGCTTCATCGAAAGTTCCTTCATGGGAACCTTGGGGATCTCATCGTCGATCAGTTCGTCCGAAAGCGGTACGCTCTCGGGCACCGGAATTACGTTCAAAGGCTTGCCCAGGAAGGCTTCCAGCTCTTCGCGGCGGTCGGCCTGAAAGGGCGTGACGAGGCTGATGGCAACGCCGCTCTGGTCGGCACGACCCGTGCGGCCGATGCGGTGGATATAGTGTTCGGGCGCTTCCGGGAGGTCGAAATTGATGACGTGCGAAACGCCCGCGATGTCGATGCCGCGCGCAACGATGTCCGTAGCCACGAGCACACGCACCTCTCCTGCCTGGAACCTGCGCACGGTTTGAAAACGATGGTTCTGGTCTTTGTTGGAATGTATGAGCCCGATCTCGCCCGGGAACTGCGGCTCGAGCAATGCCGCCAGCTCATCGGCCTGCCGCTTCGATGCGGAGAAAACCACGATGCGCCGCAGCGAGCGGTCTTCGCGCAACAGCCATTGCAGGAAGTTGACCTTCGAATGGAAATTCGGCAGCTCGAATGCCTGCTGCTCCACCTGCTCCACAGGAGTGCCTGCGGGGGCGGCTTCCACACGCTGGAGGCGCTCGAAATAGGTTTCAAACAACTCCTCCACCTCCGGTATGAGCGTTGCAGAAAACAACAGATTCTGCCGCTTCACGGGCAGCAGGTCGAGTATGTTGCGCAGCTGCGCGCGAAACCCGAGGTTGAGCATCTCGTCCACTTCGTCGATCACAAGCCGCTTGATGGAGCGCACTTTGAAAGCACCCGATACGGCAAGATCGTATAAGCGTCCCGGCGTGGCAACGAGTATGTCGGCACCTTCCGCAAACTGCAGTCGCTGCGTGTTGATGTTCACCCCGCCATACACACCGGCAACCGTAGCACCAAGGTGCGTGGCGAGGCCCGTCACCACATCCACCACCTGCTGCACCAGCTCGCGGGTGGGCACCAGCACCAGTATCTGCGGCTCGCGGGCTTTGTCGTACTTCCACAGGTTGAGCAGCGGCAGCAGGTAAGCAATGGTTTTACCGGTGCCGGTTTGCGCGATACCACACAGGTCCGCCCCACTCATAGCAACGGAAAAGGTCTTTTCCTGGATGGGTGTGGGCGTAGTGTAGCCCAATTCGTCCAGCGCGCGGAGCAGGCGTTTGTCAAGATTCAGATCGCGGAACTGTAGCTGCATAGGAAAGCGCGAAGGTACCAACGCCCGCGTTCCCGAAGTGGCCCGTCCCTAATTTTATCCCATGGAAAACAGTCAGCTTCGCGATAAGGTCGCCTATATCACCGGCGGCACCAAAGGCATCGGCTTCGGCATTGCACAGGCTTTGCTGGCCCAGGGAATAAAGGTGGCCATCAGCAGCCGCAGCCCTGAGGCCGCGCTGCAAGCCGCCCAGGCTCTGAGCAGCGACCCGTCGCGCGTGCTGGGCATCGGCTCGCAGGTGGGCTCGGCAGCAGCCGAACTGAAAGCCGTGGAAGCCGTAGTAGAGCATTTTGGCAGCCTCGATGTGCTGATCGCCAATGCGGGCGTTGGCCACTTCGCTCCTATCGACGAGCTGAGCTACGAGCAGTGGCGCGAAACCATCGACACCAACCTTACGGGCGTATTCAATAGCGTGAAGGCGAGCCTGGATGCGCTGAAGCAAAGCAAAGGTTACGTGATCACGATCGCATCGCTGGCAGGTGCCAACTTCTTCGAGAATGGATCGGCCTACAACGCCAGCAAGTTCGGACTCGTGGGCTTTACGCAGTCCATCATGCTCGACCTGCGCAAGCACGGCATCAAGGTCACCACCATCATGCCGGGCTCTGTTGCTACTTATTTCAACAACCACACGCCCAATGCGGAGGACGCTTGGAAGATCCAGCCCGAAGACCTCGGACAAATGGTGGTAGACCTGTTAAAGATGAACCCGCGCACGCTGCCCAGCAAGATCGAAGTGCGGCCCGCGCAAACGAAGTAAACCCATGGAAGCCCGCCCTCTCCACGTGCGCAAGCGCATCGCGCTGGTAGCGCACGATCACAAGAAGACCGACCTCATCGACTGGGCCTGGTACAACCGCGATGTGCTGGCGCAGCACGAGCTGTATGCAACCGGCACCACAGGAACGCTGCTCGAAGCAAAACTGGGCACGCCGGTGCGCAAACTGCTCAGCGGCCCGCTGGGCGGCGACCAGCAAATCGGCGCCCTTATCGCGGAAGGCGGCATCGACATGATGATCTTCTTCTGGGACCCGATGGAAACGCAGCCGCACGACTCGGACGTAAAGGCGCTGATACGCCTCGC
This sequence comes from Chitinophagaceae bacterium, assembly GCA_004173235.1. GTDB lineage: Bacteria > Bacteroidota > Bacteroidia > Chitinophagales > Chitinophagaceae > Flavisolibacter. The sequence goes on from SEAC01000023.1 coordinate 89,594, forward strand.
GGTGGCCTGGAACATCCTCATCGCCTGCAACCGCAGCACGGCCGACTTCATCCTCACCTCACCGCTGATGGTGGAAGCATATAAAGCGCAACTGCCCGACTACTCAACCTACCTGAAGCGAGAGATTCCGTAGAAATACGGTCATCCTTCTTTCCCGCCATATCGCGCCCTCGCAAAACGCCTTCCAATCATTAAATCAATCCCGGTCTCCGCGGGGCTGCTTTTCTACCAGGTATTTCCAATACCGACGCGGCATGTGCTGCAGGTGCAACTTCGTGTTCTTACGCGCGGGGATGTTCACGCTGTGGAAGTACTGCTTCCAGAGCTCCTGGTAAAAGGCTTCTTCGGGATCGTACACCGCCGCAAGATCCCTGCCCCCGGCCGTAGCTTCCGCGAACCGTATTTCTACGGTATGCGTTTCCGAACCGTCGTAGTGCAGCCCATAGCGCCGGCGACTATCGTAGATCACCCAGCGCTGATCGGCATAACGGGCTTCAAAGTGTTTTGCGATGAGGGGCAGCACATCGTGCTCCGGATCGATGACGGAATAAAACAAACCATCGGCTGTTTTTTGAAAGCGGACGAATGCTTCCATGCGATGCTGCTCCCTCCAAACCTTGCGCGCCACCTGCGTCACGATGAGCACATCCGCATTGCTGAAATCTTCTTCCACCGAAGCGTCGTTTGCCAGCACGTGGCGCACGTAGCGGTACAGGCTGTTTTCGATGCCGTCGATCTCCGACAGGAAACACTGGTAGATGGCGTGGAGGCTTTCCGCACTGAGCTTGCGCTGGAGCCCCTTCCACACGCGTGCGCTGTGGCGGGCGTCCATCCGCGCATCGTGCACCCGCTCAAAAAGGTTGCCGCCGAAACGCGTGCATCGCACAATGTCCACGTCGTCGAAACGATAGTCGTAGGCATCAAACACGGCGCAGAGCCAGCCTTCGAAGGTGCCATCATATAAAATAGTCTGCAGCATCAGAACATACTCAGTTGCGGTGAGTGATTCGCCGCGTATTTGCTTTGCGCCGAGCCCACGATGAATCCGCGGATCTGCTCGGGGCTCCAGTCTTTGCGAAAGGCGCCATCCACCTTCATATTAAGAAAGTAGCGTGCGCGGTTGGTGGCAATGTTGAACTTCTTCAGATGCTCCCAGTCGAGGCGGCGAAAGCGGCGTGCGGCAACGATCTTTTCGGCCGACTTAATGCCGATGCCGGGAATGCGCCGGATCAATGCAGGATCAGCCTCGTTGATGTCTATCGGAAATTGCTGCAGGTTGCGCAGGGCCCAATGCAGCTTCGGGTCGATCTGCTGGTCGAGAAAAGGATCGTCGGCGGTTACAAGCTCCTCGGCCCGGAAGCCATAAAAACGCAGCAGCCAGTCTGCCTGGTACAACCGGTTTTCGCGGATCATCGGCACCGGAGTACCGATGGCCGGCAGCCGCCCATCGTTGCTGATGGGCACATACCCGGAATAATACACGCGTTTCAACTTGAGGTCGTGGTAAAAAGACTGCGACAATTGTAATATCTGCTGGTCGTTCTCGGATGATGCCCCCACCACGAGTTGCGTGCTCTGGCCTGCGGGAGCGAACAGCGGTGCTTTCGCCAGCGTCTTGCGCTCGTCGCGGTTAGCGGCAATCGACTCTTTAAGATAAGCCATCGGCCGAAGCACGTCGCCCTGCGTCTTTTGCGGCGCCAGCAGTTTCAGGCTTTGCTCCGTCGGTAGTTCCATGTTCACCGAAAGGCGATCGGCATACAAGCCTGCCTGGTGCAGCAATTCGGGACTGGCACCTGGGATTGCCTTCAGGTGAATATACCCATTGAAACGCTCCTCCGTACGCAGCTTCTTCGCTATGCGCACCAATCGCTCCATCGTATCGTCGGGCGAACCGAAGATGCCCGAGCTGAGGAACAATCCTTCTATGTAATTGCGGCGGTAAAAATTTACGGTGAGATCCACCACTTCCTGCACGGTGAATGCCGCCCGCTTCACATCGTTGCTCTTCCGGCTTACGCAATAGGCACAATCGAAGATGCAATGATTGGTGAGGAGGATCTTGAGCAGCGAAACGCAGCGTCCATCTTCCGTATAAGCGTGGCAAATGCCCATTCCTTCCGCATTGCCCAAACCCTTGTCTTCATTCTTCCGCTTACTGCCGCTGGAACTGCATGAAACGTCATATTTCGCAGCATCCGCCAGGATCGACAGCTTCTCCAACACACGCTCATTCATTCTTCAAATTTACTAAACAAATTAGCAAGTAAGAGCCGAAACGATACGTATTTAACGGGACCTTTTCTTGTGCAGGGCTTGTCTGCTTTCCTCGCGCAAAGGTCTAAACAAAAAATGCCCTTCTCGCCTGGAGAAGGGCATTTTCGTAGCTCAAAGCCATTTGCTTACACAGATTCGATCGAGAGCTTGGTATATTTTTCCTTTGTGTTGGATTCAACCACCATGATGTGGCCTTCCTTTGCCGGGAGGATATACGTGCGGGTGGAGCCGCTCTTGTGCGGCACTTCGCGAATCACCTTTCGGCTGTCAACGTTATACAACACAGCTTTATCAGAAGCATCCACAATGAGGTAGTTTGCCTTGCCTTCGCTATTGGAAACCTTATAGAACGCCTTGCCCGGGAAATATCCGAATCCAGCTTTGTTCGGCACATAACGCGACGGATTGCCCGGGATGGAGCTCGTGAAAGAAATGCGCCCCAGCGAATCCTGGCGAAGCACCATCGGCGGCATCTCACGCGCCTTATTGAAACCCGTGCCTGCAAGCATGACCGGCACAATGAGCGTCCAGCTGAATAGAACGGAAGCAACGATCTTGCCCGGCTGCGCCTTCTTGATGTAAGTAGGTCCTGCGAAGTAGGTGTTGCCCTGGTTGTCGCGGATGGATGCTGCAAACACCGGGTAGGCTGCCGCTTCCTGGAACTTTCCATTAGCGGTAATTGCGGGTGCTTTCGAGCCGTCGTTCCAGTAAGAATATACTTCCCGAACCTGGCTGCGGCGCGGGCCGTTGAGATACATCGAGTACACGCCGGAGTAGTAGCCATTCTTCAGCTGTGCAACCGTTTGAAGCGACTCAGATCCTTTCGTGAGAATGTCGCCGCTCAACACCGGGCGTCCGGTGCGCGGGTCGTTCTCGAAGCTGATCACGCTGAGCGAATTTCCTTTCTTGTCTTTGAGCGCAATGGCATCGTAAGTGCTGCCCGTTGCGGCTGCATAACCACGAAGGTTCCAGCCACCCTGGCCGGTGCTGCCACGTTCGCGCGAAATCAGGTACACATCGCTGCCGGTAGTGAGCATGTTGAATCCGAAGCCATCGGGCACTTTGGCGCTCCACAGCTCGGTGCCTTTGATGTCGATCACGCGAAGCGTATTCTTTTCCTCGTCACCGAAGAAGCAGGCGAAGCCTTTGCCCGGAATGTTCTTCATCATCAGGCCGCGCTTGAGGCGCCCCACCACCATCGAACCTTTGACGCTGCGCACGCTGGCTACTTCGTCTTTGATTGCAAGGTCTACGGGAATCGAAGAGCTGTGGAGGATTTCCCCTTTAAGATTCACCAGCTGTGTGTACACTGCATTGCTGCCGTCCATCGCTTTGCGGATCTTCTTCATGCTGGTATTCTTCACGTCGGCGATGTCTGACTTCACGTAAGCAAGACAAAGAATATCCTGCTCAAAGGATACGTCGAGCAGCTCGAGGTTCTTGTCTTTGAAATTGAGCTTGCCGATGTCGTTCAGGTTTTCATCCATGATGGTAACCTGGTAGTTGAACGAATCCTTGTTCACTTTCTCAAGCTGCGTAAAGGCAAGGTAGCCAATGAGCGACTCGTCTTGTGTGATCAGTTTGAATTGCGTGGAGATCTCGCTGCTTACCTCGCGGAATACTTTCGATTGAGCGTGGGCACCGGCCATGCCGAGGAGCAAAGCCATGCTCAGAATGATACGTTTCATGTGCGTATAGTGGTATTTATTTGACAAAGTGATCTGCAAATTCGCCGTACATGCTGGCGCCGAATTGCGTTAAGAAATTTTTTGCGGCGGCCTGCTTGTCTTTCGTGGTGCCGTCTTTTTCGAGCAGCACGGTAAACAGTGGCCGCAGGCCCTTTGCATCGGCAGGAAGCTCGTTCCAAAAGGGTTGCCCGGCCAGTTCGCGCGTCATCTCGGCAAGGCGCTCGCGGGGCAGCTGCTCCAGCATCGTCTGCAATTCGAAATAAGAGGTGGAGACGTTTTCCTTGGGCTGGATGTTGATCGCATTGAAGCGGCTCAGCACATTGTCGGCATACTGAACCCCGGCGAACACGTTGTAGAACATAAAGCGATACCAGGCATCGGTTGCACCCCGGTCCTGCGCAAGCATCACCCGGTAAAGGCATGCCGTCAGGCTCTGGTTGTCGTACAGGTTCCATATGATCATCCGCTGTGCGCGTTCCACGAGGGCGGCAGGCACAGCAGTTTTTGTGGTCGCATCCGACCAGGCTTTGGTCTGCTCGTACCGGTCTTTGCAATCCGGGTGCGTCTTCAGCGAATCGGCCAGCTCGTTGGACTTCTGAAAGCTGTAGTTCTTGCCGGATAGGCCCTTACCCCGTTTTTGCGACCACGATGCTTCGAAGGGAAGGCCCTGAGTTGTGAAATAGGTGGCGAGGGGTTGCTTAAGCACCTGCTGGTAGGGCATGTCTACGCTGTCGAGCCGTAGAAATACGGATGCATCGAAAGCGATCTGGGCGTTGCGGAGAAGCGTCACGGCAAGCGAATCGGCTTCGTGCTCATGGTAGCGGCTGTGGCGTGTGCGGCTGAAGGTGAATGCCTCCATGACTTTTTTGAGACGCGTGTAGCGCTCGTAACGCGAATCCAGCACCTCATTGAGTGTCTTTTTATACTCCTCCGACGTGAGCCACTCTGCACGCTCGCGCATCGAACGATCCGCATGGCCGAGAATATCGTGCGCCAGCTCGTGGGCAAGCACCAGGGCCACCTCCTCGCGGCTGCCCGCAAAGGTTACGAGGCCCAGGTTGACGGCAATAAGGCCACCGCCGATCGAATAGGCGTTCACGGCAGACGAGCGGTCAATAAGCAGCGTAGGCTTTTTCGGTAGCAAGGTCTTGTTGCCGGCTTGCAGCTGCGACAGCAAGCCATCGAGGTATTGATACATCTCGGGCTCACGCACGAAATTCTTGTCGTTGATGGCGCCCACGATGAACTCGGTTCGCTGGTCCCAGAACTCTTTGTATTGCTTCTGCGTTTCCTTGTTCTTATAAACCGCAGGCACCACCCAATACTTCTTCAGCGAATCGCGCAGCGCTGCATAGGCACGATGCGACAAAACCGCGTAATCGTAGGGGTTGCGCACCTGCGCCTGCACACCTTGCGCAGGTGCAAAAACGGGCAAAAGAAGCAGGAAAAATACTTTCGGGAGGGTCCGGAAAGAGAGATGACGGAAGGGCACGCAGTTAGGTTTTGAGCGTGCAAAGTAAGATTATTCCTTAATATGTCGTCAGTCGCCCGTCTGCGAATCCGGCGCTTCCACGGGCTTCGACTGTGGCGATCCTTTTTGGCGCAGGAAGATGGTGAGCACGATCATCGCAAAAACCGAAAGAAACTCGCTTTGCCAGTTCTGGAACGATTCGAACCAGAACTTGCTGTTGCCCAGGTATTGAAAGGCGGTTTCGCCGGCCTTGCCATCCAGGCTTTGCTGCTTGTTGAAATTTTGCCAGCTGCCCAGCCAATGCAGAAGAAAAGAAAAAAGGAACAGGCCGAACAGCGCGATGCTCAACGAGTTCTCGTATACTTTCAGCACCCACCCACCCCGCTTTACGGGCCAGGGGGCATCGTCGGGCACCGGTTGCGGCTCTTCGTCCACGTCGGCGCTGTCTTTATCCGGATCTTTCGACTCAGAGGAGCCTTTCTGATAGAGAAATGCCGTGAGCAGCACGAACATGCCCATTTGCAGGAACTCGCTCTCCCAGTTTTCGAAGGTAGCTTCTATGAAATGCCCCGTGCCGAGGTATTGCAGCAGCCCGAGTGCGGCCGCGCCTTTTTCGGTCAGCTCTTCGTTGTGCTGGTGCCAGCCGGTATAGATCTGCCCGACCCAGGTGACCAGGAAGATCGCTAGCGCTACCAGCGAAAGGCCGTTGTGGTGCCAGAATTTATTCTTGGGCTTTTTCTGTTTCATAGCTATGCGGTGGATGCTTTCGGTAAGTTATACAAACCGGGTGCCACCGCCGGGCTAAAGTCCGTAGTGTTTCCGGATCATCTTGTCGAAGCGGCCGGAAGGCAGCAACCGTTTCAGCAGCACCGATAGTTTTTCGATCGGCCTGCCCAGCCGGTAGAGGCGCTTGAGGCGCGGGGCCGCGATGATCTCCGCAACAAGCTGTGCAAATGCAAGTGGCGGCATGCCGTTCTCCACACTTTCGTCGATGAGGCGGTACGTGTGTTCGAAGGATGCGCGGTAGGGGCTGTCCTGCTCAAGGTCTACGCGGATGCGGTTCTTATTGATATCCGTGCGCACGCCGCCGGGCTGCACGATACAGGCCTGAATGCCGAAGGGCGCAAGCTCGGTGCGCAATGCCTCGGTAAGGCGGTCAACGGCGGCTTTGCTCGCGCTATAGAGGCCGCGATACGGCAGTCCCATTTCCGAGCCAATGGAAGAGATGTTTATGATCTTGCCGCTTTTCTGAAGCCGCATTTGCGGGAGCACCGCCTGGCAGGTGCGGAGCACGCCCACCACGTTCGTTTCGAGCACCCGCTGCACGTCGGATATGGAGAGTTCCTCCACCGGGCCTGCAATGCCCAGACCGGCATTGTTGATGAGCACGTCGATGCGTCCCTCCTTTCCAACGATGCGCGCAAGGGCCGTAGAAATACTGGAAGCGTTGGTCACATCCATATTCACCGTGTTGAACGGCTTGTCCGTACCCTCAATGCTGCGGGCCGTTCCATACACGCGATGCCCTGCCGCGGCGAGATGACGGGCCATTTCTTCGCCGAGGCCGCTGGACGCGCCGGTAATGAGGATTACTTTACCTGTTTTGCTTTCTTGATTCACGGCGTAAAGGTCTCTAAAATACCAGCAATGAAAACACTTGTATTTGTGGAAACGAAAAAGCCCCCTGCGCTACGCAAGGGGCCGTCTCAACACACACATACTTATTGATAAACGCGGATATAATCCACTATAAGCCATTGAGGGAAGCGCGTGGCCGGGTCGGGATCGCCGGGCCAGTTGCCGCCAACCGCGAGGTTGAAGATGAGAAAGAACTGCTCGTTGAAAGGCCAGTTGGCCGTGCCCACATCCACCTTGTTGACGGTGGAATAAACAGCGCCGTCCACCAGCCACTTGATCTGGTCCTGTTTCCATTCAAGCGAGAACACGTGGAATTCGTCGTTGAAAGTGGCACCTCCCGGCAGCGAGAAGCTGCGCGAGATCTGCGTGCTGTTGGGGCCGGGCCCATAGTGCAGCGTACCATACACTTTACCGGGCTCGTGCCCTACCAGCTCCATCAGGTCGATCTCGCCGCTGCGGGGCCATCCGCCGAAAACGTTGTTTTGCGGCAGCAGCCATAGTGCCGGCCAGATGCCTTTGCCGCGGGGCAGCTTCGCACGGATATCGATGCGACCATACTGGAAGTTTTTCTTACCCGACGTAAGGATCTTGGACGAAGTATAGCCCCTACCGCCATAGGCTTCCGGACGTGCTTCGATAAGCATCTTTCCATCCTGGAAAAAAAGGTTCTCCGGGCGATCGGTGTAGTACTCCAGTTCGTTGTTGCCCCAGCCGCACAGGTTCGGGCAACCATCGCCGTTCTGGTTGGTCCACCACGTTGTGTTGAGCGCGTTGCTGTTGAATTCATCGCTCCATGCCAGCGTGTAGCCCGTATAGCTCGTGGGAGCGTCATAGCCGCTGTTGGTGAAGGGCACACGCGTATCGTCGTTGGTAAGCGTTACAGTGGCTGTGCCTCTGTAGATGCTTGCGCCCGATGCATTGCTCAGGATCACCTGGAAGCTCTCATCGCCTTCGCGCGCATCATCGCCGTTGACGTTGATCTGGATCTGCTTTTCGGTTTCACCAGCAGCAAAGCTCACGCTGCCGCCGGAAACCGCGGTGTAGTCGTCCGTCGCCAGCGCCGATCCATCCTGTGTGCGGTATTGCACGGTCACCGTGCCGGATGCCGCCTTGTCGAGCGAAACGCGCAGCGCGAGCGTGCCCGGTGCGGAGCCTTCGGCGCGGGAAGCATCATCGATTGAAAGTTGCGGGGCGGGCGTATTGCCGCCGCCGGAGCTGCCGTTTTTCTTGCAGGCCATTGCGGCCAGGAGAAGGAGGGGGAGGAAATTCATTTTCATATTCACGTTTCGTTCGTTTCGATTACCAAACATAAGTGCAGGCCGCGCCCGACTCGAGCACCGCAGTGGCCCACTGGCCACGGTAGCGGATGTTGAAAGCCTGCGAAGTGGGACCATCGTTGAGCATAAGCAGCACTTTCTTCCCATCCGGGCGGCGGAATGCCACGCCATTCAGGTTGCCGCTGTTGGTGGAGGCAATGCGCACCGAGCCCGGAGGCACGAAGCGCGAAGCCTGCGCAATGATGTAGTACGATACATTGCGGGTAACCACGCCGCCGCTGATGGTAAGCGCTCCTTTACAAACGTCGCAACCACCGGGCGTGTGCGGGCCGTAGGAAGCATCGTTGGCGAGATTCCATTCGAGCGTGTTGCGGCTCCAGTTGCGCATCGAACCGATCACTACGTTGCGGAGGTGCCAACGCAGGTCGCCGGCGAAAGTGCCGTTCGACGCAGTGTACTGCTCGGTGAAATAGACGTTGCGGTCGGGATGTGCATTATGCACCTGCGAAAGCGCACTGATGTCGCCGCCGTATAGGTGGAATGCGGATCCGTCGATGTACGCCTTCGCCGCTGCATCGTTGAGCACGTCGATCGGGTAGTCGGGGCGATCGCAGTTATGGTCCCACACGATGATCTTCGTGCTGAGGCCCGCAGCCTGGAACCCAGGCCCGAGGTGGTTCTTCACAAAGTCCGCCTGCTGCGCTGCCGTCATCACCATGCTTGGGTTGTTGCCGCCGTGCAACGGTTCATTCTGAATGGTGATGGCCTGCACGGGCAAGCCGCGTTGCTGCATCGCCTGCAGGTACTTTACAAAGTATTGCGCGTAGGATGCGTAGTGCTGCGGCTTCAGGCTGCCACCCACGCTGCTGCCGTTGTCTTTCATCCAGGCCGGTGCCGACCAGGGAGAAGCAAGGAGTTGCAGCGATGGATTGATTGCGCGGATCTCCTGCAGCAGCGGAAGCAGGCTTTGCTCTTCGCGGGTGATGCTGAATTGCTGCAGCGTTGGGTCCGTTTGTCCCGCGGGCATATCGTCGTACGAATACACCGAAGCACTCAGGTCGGAAGCACCAATGCTGATGCGTAGGTAGCTCACGTGCAAGGCGCCGTCGTCGGCGGAGAACAGCTCGCGCAGCAAAGGAGCACGTGTAGCGGCGGGGAGTGACATCAACAGGTCGGCGCTTCCGCCCGTTAGGGTGTAGCCGAAGCCATCCACTGTTTGATATGACTGCGCAGAATCGACGTCGATATTCGGATACGCGTTGGCATTTGTTGAGAGGGTAAGCGGCACGGCCAGCGGCTCCATTAGGCGGTTGCCGTCGGCGGTGGTCAGCCACCCTGCGATGGCAGGTCCGGAAGGCCCGGAGGGCTGGGGAACACTGCCCCCGCCCCCACCAGCCGACCCGGTGCTTTTCTTGGCGCAACCACCCGCCAGGGCAAGTACGCCGCAAATTGCAAGACCGTAGAAATACAGGCGTTTCATAGTATTATAAGTTGATGCGCGTGCTGAGCGGGAGGCTGCGGGAAGAGCCGCCAACGAGCACGTCGTAGGCACCGCCCTCGAGCACCCATTTGCTCAGTACGTCGTTGTAGTATTGGAATGCATCTTCACCGAGCTTGATCGTCACCGTCTTGCTCTCGCCGGGCTGCAGCCACACTTTCTGGAAGCCTTTCAGTTCCCGCTCCGGGCGCGGCAATGCGGCCTTCTGCTGGTGCACATACAGTTGGGCCACCTCGGCGCCGGCTACCTTGCCGGTGTTGCTGATGGTGAAGGTCACCGTTGCGCTCTTGCCTTTCACGGCGGCCTTGATGTTGCTATAGCGGAAGCTCGTATACGAAAGCCCGTGACCGAATGCGAATTGAGGCGCCACTTTCCAGGTATCAAAATAGCGGTAGCCAACATAGATATCGTCGTTGTAATTCACGATGCCGTCTTTACCGGGATACTCACCGAGCTTGTGTGCGGGTGCTTCTTCGAGCGTCTTCGGGAAGGTCATGGGCAGTTTGCCCGAAGGATTCACTTCTCCAAAAAGGATGCGTGCCAGCGCGGTGCCGCCTTCCATACCTGGGTACCAGGCCTGCACGATCGCGGGCGTGTTGTCTACCCAGCGTGTCATATCCAGCGCGCCACCACCCAGCAGCACTACTACCGTGCGTGGGTTGGCCTGAGCCACCGCTGCAATGAGTGCATCCTGGTTGAATGGCAGGTTCATGTCGGGCTTGTCCACGTCTTCGGCGTCGTAGGCATTGTCGGCCCAAACGGTGTGCTGGTATCCATGGAAGCTTCCTCCCACATAGATCACCACGTCGGCTGCTTTGGCTGCATCCACAGCCTGCTGAATGGAAGCCGCGTCTGCGTTCGCACCGCGCGCTACCGTGTAGCCCGGCACGTAGGTTATCGCAGCAGCGTTGCCTACCAGGTTGCGCAGGCCTTGCAGCGGCGTAATCTCGTAAAAGGCTTTCACCTGCGAAGAGCCGCCACCCATAGCCTGCTTGCGGTCGGCATTGGCACCGATCACCGCGATGCGGCGCACAGCGCTTTTTTGCAGCGGCAGCACGTTATTGTTTTTGAGCAGAACAATTCCTTCCTCGGCTACGCGGCGCGCGGTTTCCTGGTGTGCCTTCGAGTTGTAAACACCCTTCTTGCGCTTGCCGTCAATCACGTTCGTCTTGAGCATCACATACAGGATGCGGCGCACCTTGTCGTCGATGATGTATTCGGGCATGCGGCCGCTTTGCACGAGGCTGATGACCGTATCTGCCATAAAGAACTTTCCGTAATCGGGGTTGGGGAGCATAGCGAGGTCGGTGCCCATCTCTACGTCCGTTCCGTTCCAAAGCGCTTGCTGCGTATGGTGCACCGCGCCCCAGTCGCTCATATGCACACCTTTGAAGCCCCACTCCTTTTTCAGGATGTCGTTCACGAGGTACCGGTTTTCGGTTGCCCACTGGCCGCGCACTTTGTTATACGAGCCCATGATGGTGTTGGCCTTGCCTTCCATGATGGCGGCACGAAAACCAGGGAGGTAGATCTCACGCAACGCGCGCTCGCTCAGGTGCACGTCGATGGTCGTTCGCTGATACTCCTGATTGTTGAGCGCGTAGTGTTTGACGCAGGCGGAAATGCCCTGGTCCTGCACACCCTTTACATAGCCAACCACCATGCGCGAAACGAGAAACGGGTCCTCGCTCGCATATTCGAAGTTGCGGCCGTTGAGCGGCGTGCGGATGATGTTGATGCCGGGACCGAGAATGACATCCTTACCGCGCGCCGCGGCTTCGCTGCCGAGCACCGACCCGAAGGCATAGCCCAGTTGCGGGTTCCAGGTTGCGGCAAGGCAAACGCCTACCGGCAGCGCGGTGCCTGAGTCGGCAACGTTCGCGTCGGGGTTCCAGTCGCGGCCATGTTCCAGGCGCACGCCATGCGGCCCGTCCGACATCGTCCATTCGGGGATGCCGAGCCGGGGCACACCGCCCGATGTGAACGAGGAGGTGGCGTGGATCATGTTGACCTTTTCCTTCAGCGTCATCTGGCGCAGCAGCGATTCTGCCTGCGCCTCGAGCGAGGATTCGGAATCGGCCCTGCCGTGGATCTTCACCGGCATCTTTTGCTGTGCAAGCAGCGGTGCCGAAAACGCCATGCTGCCGGCGAGTACTATGTGGGCGATAAATTTCGATCTCTTCATTGTCGGTTGTTTTTAGGTTTAGAGGCTTAGTGAGTGCCCTTGTCGTCGGGCTGCGCATCAAAGCGCATATAGTTTACCGTTAGTGCGCCCGATGAGGAACCGAGGCGGACGATGCTGCGGCCGGAAGGCAGCGGCACGGCGATGGAGCGGGCGGTGTTCCAGCCTTCCCCATCGGGCATCTGCACCGGCACAGCATCGCCGTTGATCCAAAGCAGGGGTAATGCGTTCCCTGCGCGCTGCACGCGCACCTGGAGGCTATAAGTGCCGGCCTGCGCGAGGTCTACGGTGTACTGGAGCCATTCGCCGGCGCCGAGGCCAGCCACCTGGAATCCCATTCCCGAGCTATCGGTGCAGGGCAGTATATCTACGGGATCGTTGCGAAAGGTCCAGCCGCGGTTCCAATCGGTGCGCTTGCCGGTAGACACCCAGTAGTTGCCGGAATCGCGGGCGAAGTAAGCGGCGCCATTTCGGCCCATGTCGAAGTGCACGGCCCAAACGAGCGGCTGCTCGGAAATGCGGTGCTCCTGGTAAGGAAGGCTTGCGCCGGATTGCACCTGCCGGAAAAGTGCGTCTACCACGTCGGGATGAAAAAGCGCATTTCCCGTGCGGCTATCCTGCGCCAGTTGCATCAGCCCCGCCAAAGCGGCATCAGCAGCCGGCTTCGGGCCTGTGCCTTTCATCCACGACTGGAGCGCGCGGAAATTGTCGTTGTTCGGGATCTCCAGCGGGTTGTTCATGCCCATCTTCTTGTGTGGCCACCAGGCCCACCCGATGTTGTGACGCTCCAGCAGCGCAACGGCGTCGCGAAACCAGGCGTTCGAGTTCTCGCCCGACTCGCCCATCCAGATCGGAACGTTGTGGCGCTTCCGTAGATCTACAATGCCGGCGATCGAGCCGTCGGTATTGTCGTTCCAGTATTTGTGAAAGCTGAGTGCAGTGTTATTATCCCATAGCGGCAGCACGCCCCTGTAGTTGTTGCCCCAGCAGTTTCCTTCCAGTATGATCAGGTGATTTTTGTCTATGCGGCGCACAGCTTGCGTCAGGCGCATATAAAAAGCGCGGAGCGGTGCATTGGTGCTGTCGTTGCATCCGTGCCTGTCGGAAGGATCCGTGAAAGTCCAGTTCGGTTCATTCAACAGATCGTAGGCGCCGATCCAACGCTCACCACGGTACCGCTTTGCCAGCTCTTCCCACAGCGCCACGGTTTTGTCCTGCGCCGCTTTGCTTTGCCAAAGCGAAGGAGTGCTGCTGTCGCGATCGGAGATCGGCAGGTCGTTGCCCTGGCCGTTGGGTGCCGCATGCAGATCGAGGATGAGATACATCCGGTTGGCTGCACACCAGCGGAGGAGTGAATCGGTGAGGGTGAAGCCTTTCTTCAGCCAGGTGTTCTTTCCTTTTACGGGCTCGTCGGCAACCGGCAGCGTATATAGGTTGTAGTGCATCGGCAGCCGCACCGAATTGAACCCCCAGGATGCAAGCGAATCGATGTCGGCCTTGCTCACGAAGTGCGCGAGCCAGGAAGCGTAGAAGCGTTCCGTACGTTCCTTGCCGATCAGGCCTTCGAGCCGTCGGCGGATGTCCTGCTGGTTGGCGGGCCCGCCGGAGAGCCCCAGCATGTAAGGCTCTTGCAGCATCCAGCCGCCCAACCCCATGCCCCGTAGTAATACGGGACGGCCCGCGCCGTCGACGATATCGGTGCCCGATGCGCGCAGGAAGCCCTGTGCGGGCAACAGCTGGCTGCAGCAAAGCAACAGCACGATGAAAAAGGCTCGTATCGTTCGGGAACAAGGCACAGGCAATAGGATTCGGGCAAGGGTAAGAAAGGGGGCTTCAGACCTGGAAAGGACCAAAGACCCACCTTACTTGTGACTGCTTGCTTATGTCAGAGAAAAACTGCTCGTAGAAATCAGGGCTTCGGCTTGAGCGTGAACTTCCACTGGCCCCAGCTATACATTTTGCGTACAACGAGACGGGTTGGAGTGAGCTCGAGGATCTCGTAAGTGTTGTCGGGCTCGGGCATGTTGATGGTGCCCGCGCGGCCTGCCTTGTAAAGACCGATGTGCGCACCGTTGCCGATCACTTTCAGCATGTTGCTGGGTGTGCCGCTGATTACCTGGTAGGTGAAGTTGCCGGATCCCCATGCACTGTATTGTGCGGCGAGCTGCGACGATGGATAGCAGGCGATGTTCGAGCCGGGGCCCGCCATGTCTGCCGGCCAGGGCTGACCGCCTTCATCATCCACGCGGAAGTCGCCCTTGTCGTTGAACGTGAAGGTGCCGTCCATTTTGAACGTATACTCATCGTTGAAGAGGCAGGTGCGGTCGGGGGCATTCACATCGGCTGCCGAGTTGGACCACCACTGCGCACCACCGGGGTCGCCCACAAAAAGGGCGCCCGCACCGGGCTGATCGAGGATCCACGTTTTGGTGCTGTTACCGGTAAGGATCTTTTGCGGCGTGATGGCTGCAGGGTCGTCGTTGGCGACGCTGATTACCTGGCGGGCGCTGTCTACGCCACCCTGGCCGTACACCAGCAGGCGCACGGTGTAGTTGCCGCGGTCGGGGAAATAGACCGTATCCGTAGAAGTACGGGTAACATAGCCGCCCGTACCGCGATCCCAATCGTAGCGGAACGCTCCGGTGGACGTGCTGGTAAGGAGGTATTTGTTGACCGCGCCCGCTACCGGAGTAACGGTGAAGGATGCGTCCGGCGCGGACTGCAGGTCTTTGACATCGTATTTGCAGGCGCCGAAGCCGATGGCCACCAGTGCGATGGCAGCAGCCGCGGGCAGAAAGCTTTTTAATTTCATATAGAGATCGTTGTTAGTATGAGGATCAATAGAGGTTGTTCTGGCTCAGTAAACCGGAGCGTACGTCGTAGTCGGGGATCGGTAGCAGTTCGTGCTTGCCGGTAACGAAGCCGAGGGGGCCGAGTTCCTGCGGAGCCTTGCCCCAGCGCACGAGGTCCTGGAAGCGAACGCCTTCAAATGCAAGCTCCAGTTGGCGCTCGAGCATGATGGCATTCATATCCACCGTTGCCAGCGCGGGAAGTGCGGTGCCGGGACGCTGGCGAACCATATTGATGTAGGTAAGCGCCTTGGGCGTGCTGCCCGCGTTGAAGTTGGCTTCTGCAGCCATCAGCAACACGTCGGCATAACGCACCCAACGCCAATTGGTGCCGTAGTTGAGCTCGCCCACCGGTGCGCCTGTTTGCGACTGGAACGATCCATACTTGCGCTGGAAGAAGCCTTCGAAATCCCAGGCGTTCGGGCTCGTCCAGTTGCCGCCCGCGCTGATCAATTCAGCGGTCGACATCATCGTAGCCTTGCGGCGGTTCACATCGCCTGCGCTCTGAAACGCATCCCACAATTTCTGGCGAGGCACGTTGAAGCCCCAGCCACCGAGCAGCGAGTCGGAAGGCGCTTTGGTATAAAAGTCAGAGCGAGGGCCCATCAGCTGGATGTGGATGTTGCTTTCCGGAGCAGCGCCCCAGGGAAAGTTGCCCCAATCGTAGCTGCGGCTGGTGGTGTAGGAAACTTCGAAAAGCGATTCAATTCCAAATTCGCCGGCCTGCGAAAAAACTTTGCCGATCGAAGGCTCCAGCCCATATTGGTTTGAGTTGATCACGTTCTCGAACTGCGTTGCAGACTCGCTCCATTTTTTCTGGTACAGCAACGCCTTACCCAGCAAGGCCTGCGCTGCTCCCTTCGACATGCGGAAGCGGTCGGCGGCGCCATAAGAAGACTTCACAGGAAGCACGGCGATCGCATCGTTCAGGTCGCGCTCGATCTGCGCATAAACTGCAGCCTTGTCGGCACGGCCTACGCTGGTAAAGCCGGATGGCGGAACGTCGCCGGTAACCAGCGGAACGTTGCCCCACAGCGAAACGAGCTCGAGGTAGTTGTAGGCACGCAGCGCTTTAGCTTCGGCAATGAGGCGTGCACGCTTCGGTGTACCCGCATCGGCGCGGTTGATCACCTTGTTGGCGCGGTAAATCGTGTAATACATCATCCGCCATGCATCCTGCACTTTGTCGTTGGAAGCATTGAACGAATAATCGTCGAGCGTCTGGTAGCCTGGCTGGTCGCCCGAGTTGGAACCACCGGCGTTGCTTTCGTCGCTCAGCATCGTTTTTACAACGTAGATGCTGGCCCAGTTGGAATTGTAGTGTGCCGTCATGAGATCATAGATGGCGGTAGTGGCCTGGTCTACGTCTTCGTCGGTCTTGTAGAAATCCGATTCGGGGTAAGAGCCTGCAACCGGCTGGTCGAGGAACTTCTTACATCCGGTCATACTGCCGGCAAGTGCCAGGCAAAGAAGTCCGGTCTTGATATAGGGAGCAATTGCTTTCATTGTTCGTTGATTTGTTCGGTTTAGAAGGAAAGGTTCAATCCAATGGTGGCCTTGCGTGGAATGGGATAACCGCCCCGGTCGATGCCGATGCTGTTTCCGAGGTTGTTGCCGCTCTCGGGATCCACACCGGGATACTTGGTGAACGTGAAGAAATCATCGAGCGAAACGTATACGCGGAAGGTGCTCATGCGGGCGCGGTTGAGCAGGCTCGCAGGCAGCGTGTAACCCAGCTGGAGCTGGCGGATGCGGACGAACGAACCGTCGAACACCATCAGGTCGCTGGAGTAGATCTTGTCGTTGCCGGCATCTGCGCGGAACCAGTCGTTGGTAGAGCCTTCGCCCGTCCAGCGGTTGTTGTAGAAAAACAGGGGCTTGTTGGCCGTGGGGCGATCCGTACGGTTGAAACCCATGATGATCTCGTTGCCGCTCTGACCTTGTGCGAGCACAGAGAGGTCGAAGCCTTTGTACGACAGGTTCAGGTGCGCACCAAACACGAAGTCGGGGTGCGGCGAGCCGATCTTTGTCTTGTCGTCGTCGTTGAGGATGCCATCGTGGTTGCGGTCAACGAAGATGGGATCGCCGGGCTTCGGTGCCGGTGTATACGAAGTGATGTTGTTCTTCAGCAGGTAGTCGTTGATCTGCGCCTGCGTCTGGAAGATGCCGGCCGTTTGATAGCCGCTGAAATACCAGATAGGATAACCAACTTCCATGAGCGTGGCGCGGGTCCACGAAGTGCCGATGTTGGTGCCGAAGCCGATCTTGTTGTTCGGGTCGAGCTCGGTAACCTCGTTGTTCACCGTGCTCATGTTCGCACCGATCTCCCAGGAGAAAGCGCCCTTTGTGCGGGCCGGCTGACGCCAGGTTACATCGAAGTCCCATCCCTTGTTCGTTACCGAACCGGCATTCACCGTTGAAATGTTATTGCCGATGTAGAAGGGCACGCTGCCCACTGTCAGGAGGTCTTTCGTGGTGCGCTTATAGTAGTCTACCGTTACGCTAAGGCGGTTATCGAAGAAGGCGAGGTCGGTACCGATGTCGAACTGCTCGCCGGTTTCCCAGGTCAGCTCGGGGTTTTCGAGGCTACCGGGAGCAGCGCCCTGCAGCGGGTTGCCGGTGGGGTCGTAGTAAGGTCCTGTGGTCACGATCTTGTTCTGCCACTCACCTACACCCACGCTGCGCACGTTGCCGTTCTGGCCCCAGCTGCCACGCAGCTTGCCCGATGTGAGCACACGGCGTGCACGCTCGGGGAAGAAGCGCTCCTGCGTGAAGTTCCATCCTGCCTGGAAGGCGGGATAGGTCTTCCACTGGTGGCCGTCCGCTACTTTCGAAGATCCGTCGCGGCGAAGCGAAGCCACGAACAGGTAGCGGCCATCATAGTCGTAGTTGATACGGCCGAAGAACGAAGCCAGCGAATAGTCGACAGGGTAGCTGTAGATGCGGTCCTGGTCGTCGGGAACGAAGGATGCGTATGAGAAGCGCTCTTCTTCCTTGAAGAGGCCGGAGTACGAACCACCCGAATGGATCTCGTGCCACTTCTGCATCGATTGCCCCACCAGCGCCGTCAGGTTGTGCCCGCCAAAGCGGTGGTTGTAGGTAACGAAGTTCTCCAGCTGGCCCATCGTCCAGCGGTCGGTGTAGTCGTAACCGTTAGCAATGGTGTTCTGGCTTTCGTCGGAGAAGTAGAACTTGGGCGTCCAGCCGTGGCCGTCCTGGAAGGCTACGTCCATCCCAAAGCGGGAAGTGAACTTCAAACCTTTGATCGGCTCGATGTCAATGAAGCCGTTGCCGGTGATCTTGTGCTGGATGTTCTCGCCGTGCTGGTTTTCGATGCGGGCGATGGGGTTGCCGTATTCACCTTTGAGGTAAGCGGAGATACCATATATATTACCATTGGCATCGCGCAGCAGCGGCTTGCCCTGGCTGATGGCCGTCTGCACGTGTGCGGGCAGGTTGTTGGCGTCGGTATAACGCACCGGTGTGGTGGGATCCATCAGCAGCGCGCTGGCGAGGATGGAGCCGAACTCGTTGTTTTCGGAGATGGCCTTGCGGTGATGATTGACATAACCGAGGCGTACGCCCACGTTCAGCCAGTTCTTTACGCGGTTCTCGTAGTTCATCCGCAGCGTGTAGCGGTTGAACTTGGCCTTGCTTCCCCCGGCGATACCGTCGGCGGAGAGGAGGCCGCCGCTCAGGTAGTAGGAGCTGCGGTCGGTGCCGCCGCTGAAGGCGAGCGTGTGGTGTTGCTGCGGTGCCGTTTGCAGCGTTTGATCCAGCCAGTTGGTGCCGTCGCCCATGTTGGCAACGTCGGCAAAGGTGGGAGCGTTAGCAACGCCGGCTTCCTGCAGGTACTGGGTGTACTGCTGGGCATTCATCATTTTGATGAAGTCCTTTTTGATAGACTGGTTGGTGTACTGGCCCGTGTAGGAGATCGTGCCGGCCTGGTTGGGACGGCCCGACTTCGTGGTGATCAGCACAACTCCGTTTGCGCCTTCCGCACCATAAATAGCGGCGGAGGCGGCGTCCTTCAGGATGTTGATCGTGGCGATGTCGCTCGGGTCAATCGATTCCATTCCGCCCATACGCACACCGTCTACGATGTAAAGGGGCTCGTTGTCGCGGTTGGATGATGTACCGCGGATGCGCACCGAAAGTCCCGCGCCCGGCTGGCCCGAGGTGGGGAGCACCGTTACGCCCGACACACGGCCCTGGAGTGTTTGCTCGATGCGGGTGTTGGAAACGTTCTGGAGCTGGCTCGCATTGATGGTGGAAATGGCGCCGGTGACCTTGGCGCGCTTTTGCTGACCGTAGCCTACCACCACCACTTCATTCATGGTGCCGGCGGCGCTGGTGAGCGAAACGTTGAGGGGACCGCTGGATGGAACCAGCACGTCGCGGGCTTCCATACCTACATAAGTGAGGTGGAGGGTCGTTCCGGCCCTGGGGACACTTATAGTATAAGTGCCGTCGGCGTTGGTGACCACCGTTTTCTGGGTGCCGGGGATGGACACCGTCACCCCGGACAGAGGCTCGTTACTGGCATTGGTCACCCTCCCGGTGACCGTAAGCTCCTGGGCGAAGGCGCCGGAGCCGGCGTAAAGGAGTGTACACAGCAAGGCAATTTTCAGTTTCATACACAAGCGATTTGTAGAGGTGTGAGATGAAGGACGGGCGCTGAGGCAGACTGCCCGGCCCTGCTGTAAAAGTACCCTTCCCAGAAGGCAAACCCCTCATCAACCACTACATCACCACTACATCAAGACGGCCTCCGCCCCTGAAAAGACGCGTTTTTCACCCCTTCTCTACTACATCAGTTAAAAAAATGTTACATTCACAATCACGATTGCCATGAGACGGGGAACCCTTTTTTTTCTGCTCCTGCTTTTTTCTGCGGCCCTTGGCGCACAGAATACAATCGGGCTACCGGAGATCCGCAATTACGCGAAGCAGTCCTACCGGGCCGGCACCCAAAGCTGGCAGATCCGGCAGGACAGCCTCGGGCTTCTCTATTTTGCCAACAACGACGGCCTGCTGACTTACGACGGGGCCTGGTGGCATACCTATCCCCTTCCCAACAAAACCATCGTACGCTCGGTTGAGATCGGCACTGGCCGGATCTACGTAGGCGGCCAGGATGAGCTTGGCTACTTTGCCCCAGAACGCAACGGCGCCCTCCGATACCACTCGCTGAAGGAGCTGATACCCGTGGCCGACCGCTCGTTTGCCGACGTCTGGAACATCGTAAGCTTTGGCAACAGCCTGTTTTTCCGCACCAGCGACAAGATTTTCCAGTTTACAGGCGAAAAAGTGACCGTATCGCACAGCACCGACTGGCGCTTTATGGCCGAATGCAACGGGCAGCTGCTGGTTCAGGACAACCCCCGGGGACTCCTCCGCTTCCGGGGCGGGTTCTGGGAACCGCTTCTTCCCGGTGCAGCCTACCCTAAAGATTTCCTCTGCACCGGCCTCCTCCCCCTTGGCCGCGATTCGATGCTGATGACCACCTTCCGGCAAGGCACCTTCCTGATCGCCGACGGAAAGATGTCTCCCTTTGAAAGCCCCGACCTGAAAAAGATCGCAGGACGCCTTATTTATACGGCTACCGTGGCCGATCCCCGGCATTACCTGTTTGCCACCACGCTGGAAGGTTGCTACATCGTAGACCACAAAGGCAACATCACGCAAAGCTTTACCCGACGAGAGGGGCTCCAGAACAACAACATCCTTTCCGCCTTCTTCGACCGCGAGCGCAACCTCTGGCTGGGGCTCGACAACGGCATTGACTTTATTACCTACGACAGCCCGGTGCGGCACATTTATCCTTCGTTGCAGAATGAAGGATCGGGCTACACGGCAATGGTGTTCGGAAGTCAGCTTTACATCGGCACCTCAAATGGCCTTTACCAGGTGCCCCTCGACGGCAGCCGCGACCTGAGCTACGCACGCGGAGCCTTTACACCGTTAACCGGGGCACAAGGGCAGGTTTGGAATCTGTCGGAAGTGAACGGCCGCCTGCTGATGGGCCACCACGAGGGCGCATTTGAAGTGGGCAACGGCAGCGTGCGGATGCTTGCGGGCGGAACCGGCTATTGGGCCTTCTTCCCCTACTCCAACGTGCTGCCTTCCGAGCTGATGGTAGCCGGAACCTACAACGGCATCCGGTTGTTCGGTTTTGACGGCTCGTCATTCAACCTGAAAGAACAGGCGGCGCCCTTCGAGTCGGCGCGCTTCATCAGCATCGACAACAACGACCGCACCATCTGGGTGGCGCATCCGTACAAAGGTATTTACCGTGTGCGCTTCGATGCCAACCTGCGGCCGCAGTTGCGGCGCTATGCGAGCGGCGACGGTCTGCTTTCAATCAACAACAACTATATCTTCAAGGTGCGCAACCGCATCATTGCCACCACCGAGAACGGCGTGTTTGAATACGATGCCGCAAAAGACCGCTTCGCGCCGTCGGTATACTTCCGCAACCTGCTCAACCTGCCCAACATCCGCATGATAAAGGAAGACGCGGAGGGCAACATCTGGTTTGTGCGCGAGAAGAAAGTGTGCGTGCTGCTTGCCGGCGACAAGCCACAGGTGATTTGCCTGCCCGAGCTGACCGAAAAGCTGGTAAACGGTTTCGAATACATCTACCCGCTGGATCCCGAGAACGTGCTCATCGGTGCCGAGCACGGCTTCATGCACATCAACTTCCGCAAGTACCTGCAACGCCGCCATCGCCTCGATGTACTGCTCCGCACGATGCGCATCGGCGGGGGCTCCGACTCGCTGTTGTATGGCGGCTTCGGTAGCACGGGAAAGCTGGAAGTGCCCAACCGCGCCAGCACGGTGCACTTCGAGTATGCTTCCACCTCTTATGGCGACCAGGAAAACATTGAGTATGCCTGCCGCCTTCGCGGGCTCGATAAGGAATGGTCGGACTGGAGCAAGCGTGTGGAGAAGGAATACCAGCACCTGCCCGCCGGCACCTACACGTTCGAGGTGAAAGCCCGCAATAGTCTTGGGCAGGAATCGGCCGTGGAAGCGCGCACCTTCGTGGTGCTGCCACCGTGGTACCTCAGCTGGTGGGCCTATGCGATCTACGCACTTCTTTGCGGCGCGGCTATCTTTCTGCTGGTGCGTTACCAGCGTTCCAAATTCCGGCAGCAGCAGGAGCGCCACGATGAAGAACAGCGCCGGCTTCTGTACCTCCACCAACTGGAACTCGACAAGACGGAAAAGGAGATCATTCGCCTGCAAAACGAAAAACTGGAAGCCGAGATCGCGCACAAGAATTCGCAGCTCGCCAGCTCGGCGATGCACCTCGTGCAAAAAGGTGAAATGCTCGGCAGGCTGAAGGACGAACTATCGCGCATCAAGAAGAAGCTCGATAGCGAGGTGGCCACGGAGGATTTCAAAAAGGTGATTCGTATTCTTCACGAAGAAGAAAAGGTGAACGACGAGTGGGACAACTTCACGCATCACTTCGACAAGGTGCACGGCAACTTCCTGCAGGCCCTGAAGGCGCAGTTCCCGGCGCTTACACCCAACGAGCTGAAGCTCTCGGCCTACCTCCGGATGAACCTCAGTAGTAAAGAAGTAGCGCAGCTGATGAACATCTCCGTGCGGGGCGTGGAGATCAGCCGATACCGCCTTCGCAAGAAACTTCAGCTGCCCACCGAGACAAACCTGTTCGAATTCCTGATCAGCATCCAGCCCGGTGATGGGCCGCCGCTCGGTCCGGAGCAACGATCGTGATACACTCCTAAGTTTCAGCGCGTGCTATGCCAATGCCCCGTATGCAGCTACGAGATAAAGGCGCGGGCAGCCTCATTTTTTAACGTTCAAAACCTGTAGTGGGTACTATATTTGTCCCCTCAACAGCAAATGAACACGAGCACGCACAACAAGCATTTCATCTTCTTTACACCGGCCCTTACCCGGATGTACGACGTGTGCTTCGACCTGTTCCGCTATCTTTCCCGACCCGGTTTCTGATAGGACGAGCCGCTCACCAGGGCCCCTATCAGTGAAGAAAGGCAGATCGGAATTTTCTTTGGATTGGTGATCCCCTCATTACATTTTTTTACGGAACACGTGGAGAATCAGCAGATTATTGTCAGGGTAGCAACCCCTGCGGATACAGTATATGCCAGCACCATCACTGCCGAAATGGAAGCATCGGCGAAAGCGCGCGGCACGGGGATTGCCAAGCGAAGCCCCGAATACGTGGCGCACAAGATGGAAGAAGGCAAGGCGGTGATCGCGCTCTCGGGCGACGGCACCTGGGCGGGCTTTTGCTATATCGAAACCTGGGAGGGTGAATATGTGGCCAACTCCGGCCTCATTGTGTCGCCCCAATTTCGCAAGGGTGGTGTGGCCAAGGCCATCAAGCAGCGCATCTTCGAGCTGAGCCGCGAGAAATACCCCGATGCGAAGCTCTTCGGCCTCACAACCGGTCTGGCTGTGATGAAGATCAACAGCGACCTGGGCTACGAGCCGGTTACTTACTCCGAGCTGACGCAGGATGAAAAGTTCTGGGCCGGCTGCCAGAGCTGCGTGAACTACGACATCCTTATGAGCAAGGAGCGCAAGAACTGCCTGTGCACCGCGATGCTGTTTGATCCGAAAGAGCATGCCGTGGTGGAAGAAGTGACGAAGGAGTTTGCCAAGCGTAAGCCAGTGTTCGAGCGCCTGCTGCGCTTCAAGCAGAACCGCTTTCTCAAACGCCTCACCATCGACCGCAACGGCGGGCGTAAATTGAAAATGTTTTTCTTTAACCTTTTGTCCTGACAGAGAAAGAACGCAGATCTTCTATGATTCGTAAGATTAGCGCTGATGATGGCTTGAGCGCGGACTAAATCATAACAGATCTTAATAAATCTGCGAAACGCCGAAGCGGTATCTGCGTTCTTTCTCCCTTTTCAAAGCATCCCGATGAAAAAGATCGTTCTTGGATTCAGCGGAGGCCTCGATACCTCCTATTGCGTGAAGTACCTCACCGACGACCTCGGCTACGAAGTGCACAGCGTTATCGTCAACACCGGCGGTTTTACCGCCGAAGAGTTGCAGGCCGTGGAAGCACACGCGTATAAGCTGGGTGTGGCCTCGCATACCACGGTGGATGCGGTGCGCTCCTACTACGACCGCATCCTGCGTTACCTCGTTTTTGGAAACGTGTTGAAGAACAACACCTACCCGCTGAGCGTTTCCGCCGAGCGCCTGGTGCAGGCACTGCATATTGCCGAACACGCGCAGAAACTCGGCGCCGACGCGGTTGCCCACGGTTCCACCGGCGCAGGCAACGACCAGGTGCGCTTCGATATGATCTTTCACATACTTGCGCCCGGGCTCGAGATCCTCACACCGATCCGCGACCTGCGCCTAAGCCGCGAACAAGAGATCGCATATCTCAAAGCGAAAGGCTTGGACATGAATTTTGACAAAGCACACTATTCCATCAATAAAGGACTTTGGGGCACCTCGGTAGGCGGGCGCGAAACGCTTCGCTCCAACGGTGCGCTTCCCGAAGAGGCCTGGCCTACGCAAGTAACGAAAAGCGGCACCGAAGAACTCACCCTCCGCTTCGAGCAGGGCCAGCTCCGCGCGGTTAACGGCAACGAGTATACGCACCCCGTGGATGCCATCAACGCCTTGCAAGCCATCGCGGCGCCATACGGCATTGGCCGCGACATCCATGTGGGCGATACCATCATCGGCATCAAGGGCCGCGTGGGATTCGAAGCGGCGGCGCCGGTGATCATCATCAAGGCGCACCACGCTCTCGAGAAGCACGTGCTTACGAAGTGGCAGCTGAACTGGAAAGATCAGCTGGCGCTGTTTTACGGCAACTGGCTTCATGAAGGACAAATTCTCGACCCGGTAATGCGCGACATCGAAGCCTTCTTCCGGAACAGCCAGGAAAACGTGACCGGCACCGTATTTCTACAACTCCACCCCTACCGCTTCCAGGTCAACGGCATCGAAAGTCGCTACGACCTGATGAGCGATCGCTTTGGCAAATATGGCGAAATGAACAGCGGCTGGACCGGCGACGACGTGCGCGGGTTCAGCAAGATCTTCGGCAATCAAACCGCCATTTATCAACAGGTAAAAAAAGCAGGCAATGAAGATTAGGGCCGGCATCATTGGTGGCGCAGGCTATACGGGCGGCGAGCTGCTCCGCCTGCTGCTGAACCACCCGTCTGTATCCATCGCATTCGTGCACAGCCGCAGCCAGGCGGGCAGCCCGGTAACGGACGTACATACGGATCTGGCGGGCGAAACGGACCTCTGCTTCAGCAGCGAGCTTGCGACGGACATCGACGTACTCTTTCTTTGTGTAGGTCACGGGGAAGCGCAAAAGTTTCTGCAGAATACTACCATCGCCAGCCGGATACGCATCATCGACCTTTCGCAGGACTTCCGCCTTGCAAGCAACAGCACTATAGGGGCACGCTCCTTTATGTATGGACTCCCCGAGTTGCAGCGCGATATCATCCGCGGCGCGCAGAACATTGCCAATCCCGGTTGCTTTGCAACGGCCATACAGCTTGCGTTGCTGCCCATGGCGAAGGCAGGACTGCTCAGCGATGTGTACGCCACGGGCATCACTGGCTCCACAGGCGCAGGCCAGGGCCTCAGTGCCACCAGCCATTTCAGCTGGCGCGCCAACAACGTCCAGGCCTACAAAACGCTTACGCACCAGCACGGCGGCGAGATCGGCGCTTCAGTGCAGTTGCTGCAGCCCCAGGGCTTCGACCTCCACTTTGTGCCCTGGCGCGGCGACTTCCCCCGCGGCATCTTTCTGAGTGCTACAATGGACTACGAAGGAACGCAGGAAGAAGCACTAGCCCTCTACCAAACGTTCTACGCATCGCACCCCTTCACAGTTGTCAGCAAAACGCCGATTCATTTGAAGCAGGTTGTGAATACCAACAAATGTGTGCTCCAGCCCGAAGTAGCAGGCGGCAAGCTGGTGGTGCATAGCGCCATCGACAACCTGCTCAAAGGGGCATCGGGACAAGCCGTGCAAAACATGAACCTGATTTTTGACCTCGACGAAACCGAAGGGCTTCACCTTAAACCCCTGGCATTCTGATATGAAAGCAACCATCATCGGCGCAGGCAACATCGGCAAGGCTTTGGCCGAAGGCCTCGTTGAATCCGGCGCTGCAGAACGTTCCGACATTACGCTCACGCGCCGCACTGCCAACGCACTCGATAGCTTTGCGTCAGAAGGCTTCGCAGTGGCATCCGACAACCGTGCGGCAGTCGCCGGGGCGGACGTCGTCTTTCTTTGTATCCTTCCGCAACAGCTGGATGCCGTGCTCGATGAGATCGTTTCCGTTCTCGAACCGCAACGCCAGCTCGTTGTTTCCGTGGTCACCGGTGCTCACAGCAACGACCTGCGCAAGCACCTCGGTCCCGAGGCTCGCATCATCCGAGCGATGCCCAACACAGCGCTTCGTGTAAAATCCAGTATGACCTGCCTCGCCGCTTCGGGTGCCACCGACAAAGATCTGCAGTTTGTGCAGCAGCTGTTTGGCACCATGGGCACATCCATCGTGATCAAAGAAGAACTGATGAGCGCGGCTACGGCGCTCTGCGCGTGTGGCATCGCGTTCTTTCTACGCAGCATCCGCGCAGCGTCGCAGGGCGGCGTGGAGATCGGCTTTCATGCGCAGGACGCGATCCACATTGCCGCGCAAACCGCCATGGGCGCCGCTCAGCTGATCCTCCAAAACGGAACGCACCCCGAAGAAGAGATCGACAAAGTGACCTCTCCAAAAGGCTGCACCATCGCGGGCCTCAACGAAATGGAGCACCAGGGACTCAGTTCCGCATTCATCAAAGGCATTAAACTGTCGGCCACCATCGCCGGCCAACTTTATCAGAAATGAAGTTATTCGACGTATACCCGCTCAACAACATCACCATCGAACGCGCCGAAGGCAGCTATGTGTGGGACGCTTCGGGCAGCCGCTACCTCGACCTGTATGGCGGTCATGCGGTTATCTCCATTGGACACACGCATCCGCACTGGGTGCGCCGCATCGAAGAGCAACTGCACCGCATTGCCTTCTACTCCAACTCGGTGAAGATCCCGCTGCAACAACAGCTTGCGGATAAGCTCGGTGAAGTGAGCGGCAAGAGCGACTACCAGCTTTTTCTTTGCAACAGCGGCGCCGAAGCAAATGAAAATGCACTGAAGCTCGCCTCTTTTCACACCGGCCGCAGAAAGATCGTTGCGTTCAGCAAAGCCTTTCATGGAAGAACGTCGCTTGCAGTAGCGGCCACCGACAACCCGGCCATCGTGGCCCCGGTAAACGAAACCGGCAACATCGTATTTCTACCATACAACGACGAAGCTGCGCTTGCTGATTGGTTTGCAGCGCACGGGGCCGAGACGGCTGCCGTCATCATCGAAGCCATACAAGGCGTTGGTGGCATCACGGTAGCAACCGACGCTTTCCTGCAAACGATCCGTCCACTGTGTACGAAGCACGGCGCGCTGCTCATTGCCGACGAAGTGCAATGTGGCTACGGCCGCAGTGGCCGCTTCTTTTGCCTCGACACGGCAGGCGTGGATGCCGACATTTACAGCATGGCCAAAGGCATGGGCAACGGCTTCCCGGTGGGCGGCATTCTCATTGCACCACACATCACACCCAAACACGGAATGCTTGGCACCACCTTCGGCGGTAACCAGCTGGCCTGCGCGGCCGCACTCGCCGTGCTGGAAGTGATGGAGCAGGAGCAACTGATGCAAGCTGCCGACGAAACCGGCAACTGGCTTATGAGCGAATTGCGTACCCTGCCGCAGCTGGAGAACGTGCGTGGAAAAGGCCTGATGATCGGTTTCGACCTGCCTCCGCAACTGAAGACGCTCCGCAGCACCCTGCTGACGCAATACCGTATTTTTACGGGTGAGGCCAAACCTGCCGTAGTGCGGCTGCTGCCTGCGCTCAACCTGCCGCGCGAAGTGGCTGCCGACTTCCTGCAAAGCCTGCGCGCAGCGATCGCGCAACTTGAAGCATCGCAAACCATTCCTAACTGACATCACACCATACAATGAAGCATTTTCTTTCCGCAGCCGACGTTCCCGATGTAGCAGCGCTTGCCGATCTGGCCGCGGCGTTCAAGAAAGAGCCGAGGTCGGCACAGGCACTCGGAAGCGGCAAGCGCATCGGCTGTCTTTTTCTCAATCCGAGCCTCCGCACGCGGCTGAGCACGCAGGTGGCCGCGCAGCAGCTTGGTATGGAAGCCATCGTATTCAACGTAGGCGCCGAAGGATGGGCACTCGAATTTGCCGAAGGCGCGGTGATGAACGGAACTACAGTGGAGCACGTGAAAGACGCGGCTCCCATCCTCGGGCAATACTTCGATATCCTTGCCATCCGCACCTTCCCGGGCCTGAAAGACCGGGCCGAAGACTACAGCGAGCGCTACATACAACAGTTTGTGAAGTATGCGGGTATCCCGGTTGTGAGCCTCGAAAGCGCAACCCTTCACCCGCTGCAAAGCCTCGCCGACCTGCTGACCATCCGCGAAAGTTTCACCGCGCAGCGCCGCCCGAAAGTGGTGCTGACCTGGGCACCGCACGTAAAAGCCTTACCACAGTGCGTGTCCAATTCGTTTGCACAGTGGATGAACGCTTGGGGTGGCGCCGACTTCGTGATCACGCATCCCGAAGGCTACGCGCTGGACGAGCAATACACACGCGGAGCAACGATCACCACAAACCAGGATGACGCGCTTAAAGATGCCGACTTCATCTACGTGAAAAACTGGAGCTCCTACGAGCAATACGGTGAAGTGCTCTGCACCGACGAACAGTGGATGCTTACGCTCGAAAAACTGGCGGCTACCAGCGAAGCCAAAGTGATGCACTGCCTGCCCGTGCGCCGCAACGTGGAGTTGAGCGACGAAGTGCTCGACTCTGCGCATAGCATCGTTACCCGGCAAGCCGGCAACCGCGTGTGGGCAGCACAGGCGGTGCTGGCAGAAATCTTACGCAGCAAATGAAGCAACTCTACGTAATAAAGATCGGTGGCAACATCATTGACGACGATGCTCGGTTAGAGGAATTCCTCGGCCACTTTGCAGCAGCCCCCGGTGCGAAGATCCTCGTGCATGGCGGCGGCAAACTCGCAACGCGCGTTGCCACCGATCTGCAAATCCCGCAACAACTTGTAGACGGACGACGCATCACCGATGCGGAAACCCTCAAGGTGGTAACGATGGTGTATGCGGGATGGATCAACAAGCGCATCGTAGCAGCACTACAGGCGCTGGGTTGCTCCGCCATCGGGTTGAGCGGTGCGGATGGCGATGTCGTTCGCGCAAGGAAGCGAAGCGGAGCATCCATCGATTACGGATTCGTAGGAGATGTGGAGGCGGTCAATGCGTCGCTGCTGCACACGTTGCTGGAGGCCGGTCATTGCGTCGTACTCGCGCCCATCACGCACGACGGTGCCGGTCAGCTGCTCAATACGAATGCAGATACCATTGCTCAGGAAACGGCAACCGCGCTTGCCGGAAAATACGATGTGCAGCTCGTATATTCTTTCGAAAAGCCGGGAGTGCTGCGCGATGCCGAAAATGAAGGATCGCTGATCGCTTCGATCAACCCGGCCCAATATGCACAGCTGAAAGCCGATGGCATCGTCAGCGGCGGCATGATACCCAAGCTTGACAACGCGTTTCGTGCACTCGATGAAGGCGTTCAGGCCGTCTTCATAGGAAAAGCAGAAGAACTCCACGCGTTGCTGTCGGGTCAAGGCGGAACACGCATACAACCAAACGATGCAGACCATTGATCATCTATTTGAAAAAGCCCTTGGGCTGCTGCGGCAGCTGATCGCAACGCCTTCGTTCAGCAAGAGCGAAGAGCAGACCGCTGCGCTCATTGCGCGCTTCCTCGAAGCGGAAGGAGTAACGGTAACGATCGCCGGCAACAACGTGCTGGCCTGCAACCGGCATTGGAAGGAAGGATTGCCCTGCTATCTCCTAAACTCGCACCACGACACGGTGAAGCCCGCGCCTTCCTACACCCGCGATCCTTTTGCTGCTGAAGTGGAAAACGGACGTCTCTACGGGCTGGGCAGCAACGACGCAGGTGGTCCGCTGGTAGCTCTTATCGCCACCTTCCTGTATTTCTACGATGAAGAAAATCTTCCGTTCAACCTGCAACTGGCGGCAACTGCTGAGGAAGAAATTTCCGGTAGTGGAGGAATCGAATCGGTGCTTCCGCTGCTGGGTTGCATAAACGGCGCACTCGTGGGTGAGCCCACGCAAATGCAGCTGGCCGTGGCCGAGCGCGGACTGCTCGTGATCGATGCAGTGGCAACGGGCCGGGCCGGCCATGCGGCACGGCAGGAAGGCGACAATGCGCTGTACAAGGCGGTGCGTGATATCACCCGCCTCCAGTCGATGCGCTTCGAACGCGTGTCGCCGCTGCTTGGGCCTGTAACCGCCCAGGCCACTGTGCTCGAAACCGAGAACAAAGCGCACAACGTGGTGCCCGCCCATTGCCGCTTCGTTATCGACGTACGCGTAAACGAACTGTATACCCTCGAAGAAGTGCTGGCACTGTTGCGCAACGAACTCGAGAGCGAACTTTCGCCGCGTAGCACGCGCCTGCGTTCGTCGGTGATCGCCGATGGCCACCCGCTGGTGCAGGCCGGCAAGACTATGGGTGGTAGCGTTTATGGCTCACCAACAACTTCCGACAAGGCGCTCATGCCCTTTCCCGCACTGAAGATCGGTCCCGGCGATTCGGCACGCAGCCACACCGCTAACGAGTGGATCGCACTGGACGAACTGAAAGACGGCATCAGCCGTTACATTGAACTATTAAAGCACCTGCTATGAAACTCTGGCAAAAAGACAGCACCGCCGTATCGGCACAGATCGAGCATTTCACCGTTGGCCGCGACCGCGAGTTCGACCTGCTGCTTGCACCTTTTGATGTGCAGGGCTCCATCGCCCATGTAACGATGCTGGGCGAAACTGGGCTGATGACTTCCGGTGAGTCGATGCGTGCAGTGCAGGCGTTGCAGGAAATCGCCACAGAAATTGAAGCTGGCACCTTCGAGCTCGAGGAAGGTGTGGAAGACGTGCATTCACAAGTAGAACTACTGCTCACCCGCCGCATTGGCGACATCGGAAAGAAGATCCACAGCGGCCGCAGCCGCAACGACCAGGTGGCGGTGGACATCAAACTATTCTTGCGAGCGCAGATCCTGTTGCTGAAAGAAGATGTGCGGGCGTTGTTCCAGGTATTGCAGCTGCAAAGCGAACGGCATAAGGATGTGTTGCTGCCCGGATATACCCACCTGCAACTCGCTATGCCCTCGTCATTCGGGCTTTGGCTGGGAGCCTATGCAGAAAGCCTCGTAGACGACCTCGCACTGCTGGCCGCGGCGTATGAACTGGCCAACAAAAATCCCCTTGGAAGTGGCGCCGGGTACGGCTCTTCGCTGCCGCTTAACCGCAGGCGCACTACCGAGCTGCTCCACTTCGGCGACCTGCATTACAATTCGGTATATGCACAAATGGGCCGTGGTAAAACGGAACGCTTCACTGCAATCGGGATGAGTACCCTTGCAGCTACCGTTGGACGGCTGGCAATGGATTGCTGCCTTTATCTCAACCAGAATTTCGATTTCATTTCGTTCCCGTCCGAACTTACGACGGGCAGCAGCATCATGCCGCACAAAAAAAACCCGGACGTGTTTGAACTGGTGCGCGGCAAATGCAACCGGTTGCAATCGGTGCCGAATGAGCTGGCGCTGCTGCTGGGCAATCTTCCTTCGGGATACCACCGCGAGCTGCAGCTTACCAAAGAGATCCTTTTCCCGGCCATTAACGAGCTCCGCACCTGCCTGCAAATGACCGTGCTGATGCTTGAACAGTTGCAGGTACGCGACGGCATCCTGCTCGATGAAAAATACCGCTACGTGTTCAGCGTGGAAGCTGTGAACAGCCTCGTCAATGCCGGGGTGCCCTTCCGCGAAGCCTATCGCCGCGTGGGCAACGATATAGAGGCCGGGAACTTTCAGTACGACGCCAGCCAACCTCTGCAGCACACGCACGAGGGCAGCATCGGAAACCTGTGTACCGCAGAAATACGGGAGGCCTTTGAAAAAGTACTGGCCCGTTATGATTCGTGAGCTTTCGCCATTGCAACAAGCAATGCTGGGTCATGCACACTAAAAAGCGGTTCCAATGGAAGGAACCGCGATGTTTAGGATAGGTTAGCAACGATCCGCCAAGTAGCGGATTTCAATAAGTTAGAAGAAAGCGGCCGACCCAACACACTCTATCACTCATCCCTCGTTCGGCCCGCTTGCTTCGGTTACTATATTCGAAGGATTGTGCCAGTTTCTTTGTGTTGAAAGCCTTTATACCAAAGTGTTTCCGTGATTTCCCGATTTGGGCTTCCCCATCCTCAAAACTTCACGCGGGCTTCCAGTTGTGGACATAAAAAAACGCCCACTGTTGGGGCGCCGGGTGGAAATCCAACCACAACATCATTCAAAAAGACCGGATATATCCACGTCTGCGAGATAAGGCTCGAGATGCGCGGTATCGCGGAACGTTGCAACACGCAGTACTACGTTGAAGTGATTGTGATGCGTAACCTCGATATAATGATCATCGAGCTGGTAAAGCCGGAGCGTATGAAAACCCTGGCTGCGCTGGCCAAGCAGAACGCCCTGTTCCCAGATGGGAAGGATAGGACTGCAGGAGGATGAAGGGGATTTCATATTCGGATTTGTTTCCATAAAGTTCCCAAACCTGCCGTTGCAAAAAAAATCAAAATAGGCAGGCCTTGGCATTTCTACGGCAGAGGGCTCCGGTGCATCGGCCACAGCGCCTTCCGGTCCGTCGTCGAAAACGCACAATTCATACGCGCATTGCGCCAACCAAACCGGCACGAACCACCTATTCCGCAGAAAGACAATAACTTGAACCCAGATGAACTGGCGTTTGTTTCATATTCCCCGCTACACCGGAAAGGACGGCACTGTACTGCTGAGCAGCATGTTGCCCCTTGCCGTGATGCTCAACATCTTTCTTTGGGGACAGCGCTATTGGACCGAACCGGGCCTTTGCGTGGGGGCCTCGCTCGGCACCTTTGCCGTGCTCGCAGGAACGTACCTCCTCTTCACCCGCATCGGCGTGCTGCTGGTGGAGCGCTTCCCGGGCCCCGACCAGATGTACCGACGGATGACGCTCGCGCTTTCGCTCTTCCTCCTCTCGGACTTCGTTATACTGTCGCTGATGCTCCGCGGCTACGATTACTTCAGCTTCTTCGGCTATCACTACCAGGAAGGCGATTTCGTGCTCGTGTATTGCTTCTGCTCGATACTCACCGTTTTTCTCACCTTCCTCAATGAAGGCATGGCGCGCTTTGCCCGCTACAAAGCCACACTGCGCGAAACCGAGCAATTACGACACGCTTACCTCCAGAGCCAGCTGCTGGGCCTCAAGAGCCAGGTAAACCCCCACTTCCTGTTCAACAGCCTCAACACGCTTTCGTCGTTGATACCCGAAGACGCTGCCACCGCAGAAGCCTTCCTCGATGAGCTGTGCAAAGTGTATCGCTACGTTCTGCGCAACAACGACGATTACCTCGTGCCACTGAAACGCGAGATCGCATTTCTACGGTCGTATTCCTACTTGTTGCAGGAGCGCTACGGACCTGCTTTTCAGCTCGAATTGAAGGTGAGCACAGGAGCGGAACAAATGCAACTTCCACCGCTGACGCTACAATTTCTTTTTGAAGACATCCTGGAGCAGAACAGCTTTTCGCGCGACAACCCACTCCGCGTGCAGGTGCGTACCGAAGGCGCGCGCCTGATGGTGCAGCACAACGAACAAGAGCGATTCCAAAGCGAGCGGGCGCTCAGCGGAGAGGCGGTGCTCGACAACCTCCGCGAAAAGTTCCAGCTGCTGGTGGGCCGGGAGTTGCAAATCGAACAGGCAGAAGGCAACCGTATATTTACTGTACCCCTCATTCACCAAGACGAACACGCATGGACACCCAACGCGTAACCTGGCTGAAGCCGAACCGGTCGGAGTGGTTGTCGTTTCTAATCGCGATGCCTTTCCTTTCAATCCTGCTCAATAACCTGCTCTACAACATCCGGATGTTCACCGACCGTGATGTGTGGTTCTTCGGGTTGCCGGCGGTGTTCCTCATTGGCTGGGCTACCTGGTACGTACAAATACTGGTGATGCACGGGCTGCGCGTGCGCCTGCCGCATGTGGCGCAAACCTCGCGGCGGCTGATGCTGCTTGCGGTTGCGCACATCTCGCTTATCATCGCCAGCTACACGCTGATCTTTTATGGCTTCGATGCCATTCGCTTTCTTGGATACCGCCTCGAACCCGACAAATACCGCTTTGCGCTGCTTATCGGTCTGGCCGTAGCGATGCTGGCCACGGCATTGTGGGAGGCCGACTATTTTTTTGTGAAGCTGAAGACAAGCCTCGACGAGAAGAAGCGCCTGCAGCAACTTACCATGCAACAGGAATTCAACACGCTCAAGAGCCAGGTGAACCCGCACTTCCTTTTCAACTGCTTCAACACGCTATCGTCGCTGATCTCAGAAGACCAGCGGCAGGCGGAAGCATTCCTCAACGAGTTGAGCCAGGTGTATCGCTACCTGCTGCGCAACAACCAGGACGGGCTCAGCACGGTGAAGACCGAAATGAAGTTCATTGAATCCTACTTCAGGCTGCTGCAAACACGCCATGGCGACAGCATCCAGCTTCGTGTCGATCTCGACCGCAAGTATGAACCCTATCTCCTCCCCTCGCTCAGCCTGCAGCTGTTGGTGGAAAATGCCGTGAAGCACAACATCCTGAGCCGCGAACAACCGTTGGTGATCGACATCTTCAGCACTGCCGGCAACAAGCTGGTGGTAAGCAACAACCTCCAGCGCCGCAACGCGCAGCCCTTCTCCAACAAGATCGGGCTCAAAAACATCGAACATAAATACACGCTGCTGGGGCAGCCCGGTTTTCATATCCTTCAGGACGAAAAGAACTTCTGCGTTGTGCTTCCGCTCATCTGGAGCAAGAACGTGAAATCGAATTTTATTACGCCGGCAACGGCCACACCACAAAACGAAAGCTTATGAACATTCTCATTGTTGAAGACGAAGAACTCGCCATCAAGAAGTTGAAGAAAACCCTCTCCGCCGTTGACGAAAACGCAGTGGTGGTGGGCGAAAGCGACAGCATCAAGGGCACAGTATCCTGGCTCGAAAAGAACCCCGCGCCCGACCTGATCCTGATGGATATCGAGCTGGCGGACGGACAGAGCTTCGAGATCTTTAACCACACCAAAGTGAAGAGCCCTGTCATCTTCATCACTTCGTACGACGAATATGCACTCAAGGCTTTCAAGGTAAACAGCATCGACTACCTGCTCAAGCCCGTGCAAAAAGAAGACCTCGAGCAGGCTTTGGAAAAATTCCGACAGGTAAAGAACCTGTATCAGGCCGATACGGTTGCGCCGAAGCTGAGTGTGGAAGAGATCGTAAAGGAGTTGCAGCAGAAACTCCAGACAAAAGAATACCGCAAGCGCTTCCTGGTGAAGCTGGGACAAAAACTGGTATCGATCGAAGTGGAAGAGATCGCCTATTTTTTTAGTGATGGCCGCCTCAACTTCTTCAAGACTTACGACAACCGCAAGTTCGTGGTGGATTATACGATGGACGAACTGTGCGAAATGCTGCGCCCCGATTCCTTCTTCCGCATCAGCCGTTCCTTCCTTGTATCGGTGAACAGCGTAAGCCAGATCCACGACTACTTCGGCAACCGGCTCCTGCTCGAACTCAAACCCGAGATCGACAAGGAAGCCGTGGTGAGCCGGGAGAAGGTGAGTGAGTTCAAGACGTGGCTGGGGAAGTGACGTCTGATGTCTGACGTCTGATGTCTGATGTCTGAAATGAAAAACGGATCGCACAACGATCCGTTTTTTTTCATGAGCAAATCAGACATCAGACGTCCGACATCAGCGATCATAACACCACTCGCAATACGATCGACAGGTTGCTGTGATCCATCGTTATTTCGAGCAGGCCGTTGATGGACTGCACGCGCGGCCCCACGGCTTCGCGGTATCGGCCGCGGAACTCGGGAACGTCTTCCTCGCACGCAGTGATGATCTCCAGGAGCAGCATCGGGCCTTTCATTTTCAGGTTCACGAAGATCTGGTCGCAAATGACGTGCTGTAACAGGAACTGCATGGATTCTTTGTAAAAGAAAAACAGCTCGTGGCGCAGCGCCATGCTCAGTGCGAGTTGCTCCACCTTTCGGTCTACGATGAGATCGATATCCATCGTATGATTGCGCTTGATGCCATCGGTGAATTCGCGGATGCGCATCAGCGTTTGCTGCATGCCATCGTTTGCCGGATCGAT
>SEAC01000017.1 GCA_004173235.1 Chitinophagaceae bacterium
GTATACGCGGCACCAGGGTTGAACTGATCTCCGTCCACACCATCCGCATCCGTAAAAGTGGTAAAGGAGAGTTCGGGGAAAGAAACGCCGTTTCGAAAGGTAGGCGTGCCGCGCGCCAGGCCACCGGGACTGGCCAACCACAATTCTCCTCTGCTGCCGGTGAGTGAAAGCAGGTAACGGGCGGGAAGTCCTTCCTTCTCTGTATAAATACGGTGAAGGCCGGAGCGAAGATGAAGTGCGATCAGGCCATCCGTGCCGGCCATCCACAGCAATGCACGTGTGCTGTCATTCCAGAAGGCACGTACTTGTGTGCCGGGAAAAAGCATCGTTCCGGTTTTGAACCGCGTAGTTTCCTGAAGCACCTGAACACCTCCCGATTCGAAAGCCACCCAGGCTTTTCCGGAAGGTGCGATCCAGGTGGCCGATACGCGATGCTGGCCGAGCCAGCTAAGGTGCCGAAGCGCGGGAATTCCTCCGGAATCGCGCAGCCAGTATAACCCGATGTTAGTGCCCAGCAGGCATCCTTCGTTCGCCTCCGAAAAAGTCCAGAGCTGTGGTACCTGCAAGGATTCCTGCGGTTGTGGGAACAGGATCGATTGAAAAAAGGTGCCGCCGCGTCGCCGATAGAAGAGCCGGCCCGAACGGCTCGTCCATAAGGTCCCCCTGCGATCGGCGGTGACGAGCGGAACGCTGTTGCCATAGGGCAGGCGCGGGCCCCGATAAGGTAGTTCTATGGGAATGGTGGCGCCCCCGCGGTCGCTGTGCAAGAGCCCATTCTCGTAGGTGCCCATCCAGATGCCTCCGCTGCTGTCTTCGTAAATGGAGTTGACAAAGAAATCCTGGGGTCCATCTTGCCCGATGCGTCGAAAGGCGGGCTCGCCGGTAACGGCCTTCAGCAACCCCAGCATGTAAGCGCCAACCCAAAGCGTGCCCGTGCTATCGGCAAAAAAGCAGTATACCGGGTAGTTGGTTCGCGGTGCCTCGTTGCCGTTGATATTGCCCCGCCAGTGAAAAGCCGAACTGCTACTACGGCGGCAAAATACATTTCCCTTTTCATCTCCCGCCCACAGGTTTCCGGAGGGGTCAGTATAAATACGGCGTAGCAAAGCGCGTTTTTGCCGCGCGATGCCATGGATCTCCAGTATTCCGTGATGGCCAGTAGCAGGCTCCAGCCAGGATGCCTCCGTGCCTTCGCCAAGAAACAGAGTATCACGTGCAAAAGCAACCGTGTAACATTTGTGTTGACCGGCGATGCGCATCCACTTGCGTGTGTTCAGATTGAAGGAAAGCAGGCCCTTGCTGCTCGCGAACCAGAGGCTTCTTCGCCCATCGTAGGTGCCATTGTACATCAACGGGATGGGAAGTCCCTGGCTGTCGGCAACCGTTACGGGGTAATGGCTTTTCGTGCCCGTGCGGAGGTCAATACGGTACAATCCTTCGGTGGGGGAGCAAAGCCAGAGTTCGTTGCTGGTGCGCAACACGGGGCTGGCAAAGCCCGCGCGGGAGCCTTCGCCGGTGGGAAGCGATTCGGGCTGCACACGCGTTGTTTGAAGCGAGAGGCGATGAACGCTTTTTTCCGTCGAAAACCAAAGGCTGCCTTGCCCGTCTTCGAGGAGGTCGCTGCGAATGATGCGCCCCTGCAGTGGGGTAGTCGGGCTATTGTAGCCGGGAAAAGCCTGCATGGATTGCCCGTCGAAACGCGCGAGGCCGTTGCCGGTAGCCACCCATACAAATCCTTTGTGGTCGCGCGTAATGGCGTATGCGGTGTTTTGCGGCAGGCCGCCCACGCGCTGAAAGTGCAGCGGGGCTTCTTGCTGGGCCAGGGCTGAAGAGCCCGCAAGTAGAAGCAGCAGTGCGGTGGCGGGCAGGGTTGCGCGCATACTGAGTTTGGTTGACCCCAAGATAAGACATCGGCAACCGGTATGCGAAGCTTGTGTTCAAACAAACCGCATCCTGAACGGATACGGTATGATCGCGCCAGAAGGCAGGATGGTGGCCGTAAAAGCGTCCCGGCGGGACGCCATCCTGGTAACCGTGGGTCGGAAACCCACGGCGCCAGCGCGGGAACCGCGAACGAAACGCCCTGCAGGGGCGTCAATTTAGTACCGTGGGTTATCTTTGCGCCCTTGCTATGATCCACTTCCACCCCCTGACCGTAAAGAAAGTTGTTCGGGAAACCGACGACTGTGTGTCGGTCACCTTCGACGTGCCTGCCGAACTGCAGGAAACCTTCCGCTTTCGGGCAGGGCAGAATCTG
The DNA here is from genome assembly GCA_004173235.1 of Chitinophagaceae bacterium. Taxonomy (GTDB): domain Bacteria; phylum Bacteroidota; class Bacteroidia; order Chitinophagales; family Chitinophagaceae; genus Flavisolibacter. Next base: position 2,258 of record SEAC01000017.1, read on the forward strand.
ACCTTTAAAAAGACCGTCAATGGCGAGGAGCTGCGCCGCAACTACTCGCTGTGCAGCTCGCCCCTGGAGGGCAGCCTGCGCGTGGCCGTAAAAAAGGTGGAGGGCGGTGCCTTTTCCACCTGGGCCAACGAGGAGCTCAAGCCCGGCGACGTGCTCGAAACACTTCCGCCCACCGGCAAGTTCTGCATCGGGCTGAACGCGGCGCACCGGAAGCACTACGTGTTCTTCGCCGCCGGTTCGGGCATCACGCCGGTGCTGTCGCTGCTCAAAACCATCCTCGCTTCAGAGCCGCAAAGCCGCTGCACGCTGGTGTATGGCAACCGCAGCAAGAACTCCATCATCTTCAAAGAAGAACTGGAAGCGCTCAAAGACAAGCATATCGAACGCTTTCGCCTATACCATGTGCTGAGCCGCGAAAAGACCGATGTGGTGCTCAACTACGGCCGCATCGACCGCGACAAATGCGCGCTGCTCTTCGATAAGGTGATCGACCTCGCTGGCTGCGATGATTTCTTCGTATGCGGCCCCGAGGAGATGATCTTCTCCGTGCGCGACTACCTGCAGCAGCAGGGCGTGGAGCAGAAGAAGATCCACTTCGAGTTGTTTACCGTGCCCGGACAAAAGAAGTCGAACGTGGAAACGGAAAAGCAAACCGTGAGCGACAGCGGTCCGCGTGCCGAGGTGCAGGTGAAACTCGATGGCATCGCTTTCGATTTCAACCTTTCGTTCGACGGCCACTCCATTCTCGATGCCGCGCTGAAGCAGGGCGCCGACCTTCCGTATGCCTGCAAGGGCGGCGTGTGCTGCACCTGCAAGGCGAAGCTGCTCGAAGGCGAGGTGGAAATGGACGAAAACTGGGGGCTTGAACCAGATGAGGTGGCCGCCGGTTATATACTCACCTGCCAGAGCCACCCGAGGTCGGGGAGGGTGGTGGTGGATTTTGATGCGAAGTAAGGTTTGTCGTTTGTTGTTTGTGGTTTGTAGTTCCGCGATGCGCGGCAAACCTTCCGCAGGCGTAAGCAACGACAAACTACAAACTCTTAAAACCGCGTTTGCCCGCCCCGGAACGCGTAAATTTGTGATCTAACATTTTCAACATGAGTGTAGCTGAATTGGAGAAGATCTTCCAGGACAAGATCGATGCGGATGGCCGCATTGAGCCCAAGGACTGGATGCCGGAGAAATACCGCCAGAACCTGATCCGCCAGATCTCGCAGCACGCGCACAGCGAGATCGTGGGGATGCTGCCCGAGGGCAACTGGATCTCACGTGCCCCGTCGCTCAAGCGCAAGCTCATTCTGCTTGCCAAGGTGCAGGACGAGGCCGGCCACGGTTTGTATTTATACAGTGCCGCCGAAACGCTCGGCATCTCGCGCGACGAGATGACGGAGCAGCTGCTCAACGGCAAGGCGAAATACTCTTCCATCTTCAATTATCCAACGCTTACGTGGGCCGATATGGGCGCCATCGGGTGGCTGGTGGATGGCGCTGCCATCATGAACCAGGTGCCGCTGTGCCGCACATCGTATGGCCCCTATAGCCGCGCCATGATCCGCGTGTGCAAGGAGGAAAGCTTTCACCAGCGCCAGGGCTTCGAGGCGTTGCTCGTGCTGAGCAAAGGCTCCGACGACCAGCGCGCCATGGTGCAGGACGCCATAGACCGCTGGTGGTGGCCTTCGCTGATGATGTTCGGTCCCACCGACGATGCATCGCCCAACTCGCAGCTTTCGATGAAGTGGAAGATCAAGCGCTTCTCGAACGACGAGCTGCGTCAGCGCTTCGTGGATATGATCGCCGAGCAGGTGAAGCTGCTGGGAATGACGCTGCCCGACCCTGATCTGAAGTGGAACGAAGAGCGGAAGCACTACGACTTCGGGGCCATCAACTGGGAGGAGTTCTGGAACGTGGTGAGCGGCAACGGTCCGTGCAACACGCAGCGCCTTGCTGCCCGCCAGAAGGCATGGGACGAGGGCGCGTGGGTGCGCGAAGCCGCGGTGGCGCATGCGGAGAAACGGAAAAGCCGTCGTGCGGTGGAAGCCGCGTAGGAAGTCAAAAAGGCAAAGTCAAAAAACTCTTGCCGACGACCTTTGCTACGAACTTGATTTTGACTTTTGACGTTTGAATTTTTTTTATGCAATTGTTCCGAAAGTATTTCTACGGTGACTATGATGCGATCCAGAAAGGCGGCGCCCCATCAGGCACCGACTCGTTGAAAGGCGAGGCCCGTGCGGCTGGTCTTCCTTCCCTTGGGGAAGGGGCGGGGATGGGCCGTGCTGAATGGCCCCTCTGGGAGATCTTCATCCGCTCCAAGCAGGGCCTCGACCACAAGCACGTCGGCTCGCTGCATGCCGCCGATGCGGCCATGGCGGTAGAGAATGCCCGCGATGTGTATACGCGCCGCCAGGAAGGCGTGAGCATCTGGGTGGTGGAGAGCAAGTTCATCCACGCCTCCAACCCCGACGAAGCCGAATCGTTCTACGAGCCGTCGAATGACAAGGTGTATCGGCATCCGACGTTCTATGATCTGCCGGATGAACTCACGCACATGTAATGGAGAGAAAGAACGCAGATCTTTTATGATCATTAAGATTTTCGCGGATTGCTTTTCTGCGCGCGTAAGCGAATCATAATAATCTTAACAAATCTGCGAGACCCCGAAGGGGGCACCTGCGTTCTTTCTCTTTTCGCCAGGCTCCAAATTCCACCAATGAATCAACTCTTCGAATACACCCTCCATCTCGCCGACAACGCCCTCATCCTCGGCCAACGCAACGCCGAATGGTGCGGCCACGGCCCGGTGCTGGAGCAGGACATAGCCATCACCAACATATCGCTCGACCTCGTAGGCGCTGCACGCAACCTGTATGCGCTCGCGGCCGAAACCTATAACGGCTTGAGTGACGCGGATAAAGGCGCTGTTGCAGCATTGCTGCCCAGGCCCTGGAAGTCCTTCAACCGCGCGCTGCAGGAAGACGACCTCGCCTTTCTCCGCGAAGAGCGGCAATACCGCAACGTGCTGCTTGCAGAACTGCCCAAAGGCGATTGGGCGTTCACCGTGTTGCGCCAGTTCTTTCTTTCCGTGTTTCAATACCAGCAATACAAAGCCTTACAGCAAAGCACCGACGCATCGCTCGCCGCCATTGCTGAAAAGTCGCTCAAGGAGGTGGCCTACCACCAGCGCTGGAGCGGCGAGTGGGTGATCCGCCTCGGCGACGGAACGGATGAAAGCCGCCGCCGCATCGAAGCGGCATTGGAGTTGCTTGCACCCTATACCGGCGAGCTGTTCCGAATGGCAGATTTTGAGTCTGCTGCGTTTACCGTAGACCCTGCAATCCTTCGCGAAGCCTGGGAAGAAAAGATCAATGCCGTTTTTGCTGAAGCCGGCTTGTCAATGCCCCAAAGCACCTGGCACCAAAGCGGTGGCAAGAAAGGAATACACAGCGAGCACCTCGGCTACCTGCTCACCGAAATGCAATATTTGCAGCGGACGTATTTGAATGAGACCTGGTAAAACAAGTTTTTAGTTTACAGTGTAAAGTTTCCAGTTGAGGGAAGATCGTCGAATAGAATGATCGCGCCTCTTCCATCAGCGGCGCTTCGCGTAACTAAAAACTGCAAACTTCAAACTGTAAACTATTTGCCCTCATGCCCGAACTCCCCCAAATCTGGTCCATCCTCAACGACGTGAAAGACCCGGAGATCCCGGTGCTTTCGGTGCTCGATATGGGCATCGTTCGGGATGTGGCCGTTTCGGGCGACGAGGTGGTGATCACCATCACACCAACGTATAGCGGTTGCCCGGCGATGGACGTCATTGCCATGGACATCCGCCTCAGGCTCATTGAGCAGGGGATACGAAAGGTTCAGATCCGGCAGCAGCTCACGCCCGCCTGGACCACCGACTGGATGAGCGCGGAAGTAAAGGAAAAGCTGCGCGCATTCGGCATTGCGCCACCCAATCCAAAGCAACAATTTTGCAGCACGGATATGTTCCAGGAAGAAAGCGTGCAGTGCCCGCGCTGCAACTCGTGGCACACCGAGCTCATCTCGCAGTTTGCATCCACTGCCTGCAAGAGCATGTATCGCTGCCTCGATTGCAAGGAGGCGTTCGATCACTTTAAGTGCCATTGAGGCGGCCTGCGGCCGGGAGAGAAAGAACGCTGATTGGTTATGATTTTTATGATTGGCGCAGATTTGTATTCACCGGCGTCAGCAAATCATAATGAATCTTATAAATCTGCGTGACGCCGAAGGCGGTATCCGCGTTCTTTCTCTAGCTTTGACGCATGTCCACGATCCTCTTCGAAGTCCGCGACCACATCGCCTTCATCACGCTCAACCGTCCCGATAAATACAACGCCTTCAACCGCGAGATGGCGCTGGAGCTCCAGCAGCGGCTCGACGAATGCCGGGCCGAAGCCATCCGCTGCGTATACCTCACGGGCGCAGGCAAGGCCTTCAGTGCCGGCCAGGACCTCGACGAAGTGGTAGACCCCAACGGGCCAGCCATCGACACGATTCTTGGCGAGCATTACAATCCCATCGTGATGCGCCTGCGCAAACTGGAAAAGCCCGTGGTGGCCGCGGTGAACGGCGTGGCCGCCGGAGCGGGCGCCAACATCGCACTTTGCTGCGACGTGGTGCTGGCGGCGCAGGGCGCTTCCTTCATACAGGCCTTTTCGAAGATCGGCCTCATACCCGACAGCGGGGGCACCTACGTGCTGCCCCGCCTCATCGGTTTCCAGAAAGCATCGGCGCTCTTCCTGCTCGGCGAGAAAGTGCCCGCCGCCGACGCAGAGCGGATGGGGATGGTATACAAGGTGTTCCCCGACGAGCAGTTTGCCGAAGAAACGCAGAAGATCGCAGCGACGCTGGCCGCAATGCCTACGCGCGGCCTTGCCCTCACCAAGCTTGCGCTCAACAACTCGATGAATAACCAGTTTGAAGAGCAGCTTCAGGACGAAGAGATCCTGCAGCAGCGCGCCGGCAGCACGCACGACTACAAAGAAGGCGTGCAGGCATTTTTGGAAAAACGTAAACCGACCTTCATTGGAAAATAAACAACAGGTGCACGATGACTTCGCCCGCGAGGTGGTAGATCATATGATGAAGAACGACCGCTTCAGCCAGTGGCTGGGTGTAGAAATACAGGAGGTGCGCGAGGGCTACAGCCGCATTGCGATGACGCTGCGCGACGAGATGCTGAATGGCTTCGGGATCATCCACGGCGGCATCGCTTTCTCGCTTGCCGACAGTGCCTTCGCGTTTGCGTGCAACAATCGCAACAACCTGTCGGTTGCGCTCGACACGAGCATCACCTTTACGCGATCGCTGAAACCGGGTGAGCGCATCACAGCGGAGGCGAAAGAGCTGCACAATGGCCGCAGCACGGGCCTTTATCACATCAACATCAGCAACGACGCGGGCGAGACGGTAGCACACTTCAAAGGCACCTGCTTCCGCACCAATAAGCCGCTCGTAACTCCGCCCAATTCGCTCTAGTGCAGGAAGAGTTGCTCCGGATCTTTCACCAGCACCCGGGTGCCGCCGTGCTCATCAGCCTTGCCGTGAGCGTGCTCGTGGCGCTGCTCGGGCTGGTGCCCAGCGTGTTCGTAACTGCCGCCAACCTCCTGTTCTTCGGATTCTGGGGCGGCTTCGCCCTTTCGCTTGCGGGCGAGGCGCTGGGTGCCTTTATTTCGTTTGTGCTTTACCGCAAGGGCTTTCGCAAGCGCGTAACTCCGGGCCTTGGAAGGCATCCGCGCCTGCGCCAGCTTGTAGATGCCGAAGGGCGCACTGCCTTTGGCCTCATCTTCTCCATGCGTTTGCTCCCTTTTGTTCCGTCGGGGCTGGTCACCTTTGCCGCTGCGGTGGGAAGGGTGCGGCCGGCTACGTTCTTCTGGGCGAGCAGCCTGGGCAAGGTTCCGGCGCTACTGCTCGAGGCATGGTCGGTATATGAAGTGACGCGTTTCGGCACCACGGGCAAGATCATTCTCACGGTGGCGGCTATCCTGTTTTTGATTTTCCTGCTGGGCCGCTTGCGCAAGCCTGCTAAATAGCGTACCTTACTACTACCAAAAACTGACCTCATGCTTGCCTACTCCATCAGCGTCTGGGCCCGCGGTCACAAGGCTGCCGCGCGCGTCCTCCTTATTGTCACTTTTGTTTTGCTCAATGCAACGGCCTGGGTGGCCGGCAACTGGCTCGCAGCGGAAGGCCACACCGACATCGGTATTCCTTTTTACCTGTCAACCATCGCAGGAACGCTCCTGCTCCTTTCGTACCCTGCCCGCCGCGCGCGCTTCCTTCAGCGCAAGATGTATGACGGCGCGCTTGCGGCCTGCACCTTTACAATGGTGATGCTGCTCAGCGCAGCTCCGGAAGGCAGCTTGCCCATCGGTGGAAGCAGTGCACAGGCAGCATCGGTGCGTGCGTCGGCACAGGCGCCGCCCAAATACAAAAAGCTGATGCGCAAGTGGGCGCGGAAGCTGCGCGCACACTACCGCGACGGCAGCGATGGTCAGAGAGCCGGTCTCATTGTTCTTACGGTGCTGGTAGGCATCCTGTTGATCGTGGGTGTGCTGGCGCTTGCGTGCAGCATAGCCTGCTCGGGTGCCGAAGTGGTGGCCATCATCGTGGGCGCGCTGGGTGTTGTGGGCGTGGTGTGGGGCGCCGTGGCCGTCATTCGCCGCATTGTGAAAGGGCCGCGTAAAAAAGCCGAGCCCGCCAACGTTCCCGCGGGCTAACTTGCTTCCATGATCTACGAGTTCAACGGCATACGGCCGGTCGTTCATCCCAGTGCATTCATTCATCCACAGGCGGTGGTCACCGGCGAGGTCGTCATCGGGCGCGATGTTTACATTGGCCCGGGCGCTGCACTTCGCGGCGACTGGGGACGGATCGAGATCGAAGACGGCTGCAATGTGCAGGAAAACTGCACCGTGCATATGTTTCCCGGCGTCACGGTGTTGCTGAAAGAAGGCGCGCATATTGGCCACGGCGCAGTGATCCACGGTGCCACGGTGGGGCGCAACTGCCTGGTGGGAATGAACGCGGTGCTCATGGACGAGGTGGAGCTGGGCGACGAGTGCATCGTGGGCGCACTTTCGTTTATCCGGCAGGGTGAGCGTATCCCGCCCCGGTCGCTCGTGGCCGGCAATCCCGCACGGATCATCCGCGAGGTGAGCGACGAGCAGATCGCGTGGAAGACAGAAGGGACGCGGCTTTACCAGCAATTGCCCCGCTGGTGCCACAACACGCTGAAGCCCTGCGAACCCTACGAATCACCCGTGGAGCAAACGCCGCTTTTACGCAGCGATTACCGACCGTTCAAAAAATAATGAGAAATAGGTAGGCCGGGAGGGGAAAAATCTTTATAATTTAGACTTGTCGAAACACCGATACAAACTCATTACCTAAAACCGCTGACAATGAACAAAAATTTACGCTTGGGCGTTTTCGCTGCCCTCCTCGCCGGCAGCTTCCTTTCGGCCAACGCGCAATCCGAGCGCTTTGCCTACGCCATTACCGATGCCACGAAGGAAGGCTTCAACTGGAGCGTGCTCCGCAAGATCGACCTGACAACAGGTGAGTACAGCCCCGTGCTGTTTAACGGTGTGGACGCCACTGCGCCCGTGTATGATGCCGCTACTAAAAAGCAGCTGGCACTTACGCCCGACACCCGCTATGGCAATGCGCTGAACATTCCCTTCAGCACCGGCGTTGCTGCGGCTGCCTACGATCCCACGCACGACCGCATCTACTTCACACCGATGTTCATCGACCAGCTGCGCTACATCGATCTGAAGACGAACAAGGTATACTACGTTGCCGACAAGGCTTTCACCGGCCAGGGCAACATGCACAACCAGGAAGGCAAGTGCATCACCCGCATGGTGATCACTCCCGACGGTACCGGCTATGCCATCTCCAACGACGGCAACACCTTCATACAGTTCAGCACCGGCAAGAACACGCAGGTGACCGTGCTCGGCTCGCTCGTGGATGATCCCGCAAACGGATCGATCTCGGTACACAACCGCTGCTCCTCGTTTGGTGGCGACATGATCGCCGACAACGAAGGCAACCTGTATGTGATCTCCGCCCGCAACCACGTTTTCAAAGTAAACCCCGAGAACCGCGTGGCTACGCTCGTGGCCAGCATCCAGGGCCTGCCCGCCGCCTTTACTACCAATGGCGCCGTGGTGAATGCCGATGGCAACCTCGTAGTGTGCAGCGCCGTTGACGGCAGCGGCTCTTACGTGGTGAACCCTAAAGACTGGAGCGCACAGATCCTGAAGAGCGGTTCTTTTCACAGCTCCGACCTCGCCAACAGCAACTACCTCGCTACCCGCAAAAATCCCTACACGATCGACCTGATCAACAGCGGCAAGGCGAACCTGAGCGACAAGATCCACGTGTATCCCAACCCCGTTACCAACAACGTGTTCACGATGCAGTTCACGAAAGTGCCTTCCGGCGACTATACGCTGCAGCTGACCGACGCGAACGGCAAGACGGTACAAACCCGCCGCATCTCCATTACGATGGACAACCAGGTGCAGCAGGTGAACCTGAACCGCCTCAGCGGCAAGGGCTTCTACATGGTGCGCCTCGTAGACAACTCCGGCACCGGCGTTTACGAACAGAAGATACTTGTACAGTAAGACTTTCGATAATCAAGTTGAAGGCCGCTCGCGAGAGCGGCCTTTTTTTGTGCGCTCCCTATGACAGGTGCCACCCGGCGTTGTCTCTCCTGAATGCCATCCGTAACGGGGTGGCGCGATTTCGGTACTTTTGCCTGTTCAAACACCCAAAGATTGGAGAAGAGCAACTTTGTAGACCAGATCAGGATATTCGCACGCAGCGGCCACGGCGGCGCCGGCTATAAGCACTTTCGGCGCGATAAGCTGACATCGATGGGCGGGCCGGACGGCGGTGATGGCGGCCGCGGCGGCCACATCATCCTTCGCGGCAACAGCAACCTCTGGACGCTGCTGCACCTGCGCTACTACAAGAACGTGCTTGCCGATGACGGTGAGCGCGGCGGCGATAACAACCGCACCGGCCGCGATGGCGAAGACATCATCATCGAAGTGCCGCTGGGCACCATCGCCCGCGACGAAGAAACCGGCGAAACAGAAGTGGAGATACTCGAAGACGGGCAACAGGTGGTGTGGCTCCCGGGCGGCAAGGGCGGGCTGGGCAACTTCCAGTTCAAGAGCCCTACCAACCAGGCACCGGAGCACGCGCAACCCGGCCTCCCCGGCATCGAAGGATGGAAGGTGCTCGAGCTGAAAGTGCTGGCGGATGTAGGTCTCGTAGGTTTTCCGAACGCAGGCAAAAGCACGCTTCTTTCGGTGATCACCGCGGCAAAGCCCAAGATCGCCGACTATGCCTTCACCACGCTCACGCCCAACCTGGGAATGGTGGAATACCGGGACGGCAAAAGCTTTTGCATTGCCGACCTGCCGGGAATCATCGAAGGAGCTGCCGAAGGAAAAGGCCTCGGGCATCGCTTTCTTCGCCACATCGAGCGCAACTCCATCCTGCTCTTCCTCATTCCTGCCGATAGCAAAGACCACGGCCAGGAGTTCCAGGTGTTGAAGAACGAGCTGGAAGAATACAATCCCGAACTGCTCCACAAGCGCTTCATCATTGCCGTGAGCAAAAGCGATATGCTCGATGAGGAGCTGAAGGCCGCCATCGCCGCCGAGTTGCCGAAAGATGTGCCGCACCTGTTCTTTTCATCCGTAGCGCAGCAAAACCTGCAGCAGTTGAAAGATTTGTTATGGAAGGAATTGAATGGATAAAAAAAACAGCGCTTTTGCGCTGTTTTTTTGTGGCTCAAAGATTTACAAACCAGAACTGGAATGAGCGATGGCATAGGTGAGACCACCTACCAAGAGCAAGCTCCCTACTACCAGACCAGCTTTTGATTTCTTCTTTGCTAGTACCGGCGCTTCGGTAGAAATGGGCGCCTTGGCAGATGTGTGGAACAGATAGTTCGAAGGCAGGAAGTACATTGTATCCTTCCGCTCAAACTGGCGGATGTTGCGGTAAGAGGCAGGGTATCCAGTAACCGTGATCGTGATTTTGCTCGAACCAACGCTTGAAGTAGAACTGGAGGAGAAGTACGGCTGAACGATCAAGTCACAACTGTTTTCTTTGATGAAATCAGCCATAGCATTTTCCTTCGCCTGGCTCAAGGTAACATCCTCGTACACTTTTGTAAGAGTCACTTTGACTTTGGCTACGTCTAGGTCGGCCACCAGCGGCTTTTGAATGATGCCTTGTTTCGTGATGAACAGGTAATCATAGTCGGCGGTGCGCGATTTCTGAACTGACTTGCAGGAGGTTAAAGACAAGAAGAAGGGAATGGCGAGCAGCGGTAGCAGCTTTGTTTTCATTTTGTGTATTTTGGTTTAGAAAGCGCCAAAATACCTACAACCGCTGAGCTGGCAAAAAATTATGAGGGTCGTCTAAGGTTAGGATTGCCCGCGGTGCCGCGCTTTTCGGCCATCTTTTCGAAAATGTCCTGCAGGTTGGCGCGTAGGGTATCGAGCTCGCTGCTGTCGCGACGCTGCTGCACTGCCCGGCGGAACTCCTCATTTTTCTTGAGGTACAGGTCGTAGAGCGTGAAGAATTCCAATCGTTGAAGGCGGCTGTTCATGGGGGGACGTATTCCCTTCCCTTTGGGCAAAGGCTGTACCCTTATTGCCTGGTCTGCGGCCTTTAACAACTGCCACCAGTGAGTGGGCACAAGCGGCCGGTGAGCGGCTGATTTGCGTCGATGCTTCCGGAAGAGCCTTTAACAACCAGTTTTTAATGGCTCGCAGCTCCACTGAAAAGTGCGGAAATCGTGCCTCAAACTTGCATGTTCCATCTATGCAACTGGCAGATTATCAAGACATCTCACAAGCTTTCAAAGTTGAGACACCTTCATATCCTCGGGTTTCCTCTAAGAACATTCTAATAGTATTTATGTAGTTCAGCTTGCCGGTTTGCACTCGGTGTGCTATTTTTACATCCCCCCATATGAGCACAAAACAACTGCAAAGCTTTCTCGACAATCACACGGCCTTCCGCGACCGCGGACCCTCGTTTCGCGTTTTCGCTTCCGTCCTTTTCCTGTTCCACCTGCTCGCCATCGTATTCATCTGGGTGAGCCAGCTTCTGAACTAAAGAAGTCTTCTTCGCAATCCCTGCAGTCTTTCGAAGCAACTTTTAAGTAGGTTTGCCAACCTTAAACGTTTCTATATGAAGAGAACCTTATTGGCCTTCTTCTTCCTCGCCGCGGCTTGTTTCAAAGCCTCTGCCGATGAAGGAATGTGGCTGCCTATGCTGCTTGGACAGCAGGTGTACAACGACATGGTGAAGAAAGGTCTGAAACTTTCAAAAGACCAGCTCTACAACATAAACAAAGCATCGCTCAAAGACGCCATCGTGATTTTCGGCAATGGCTGCACGGGTGAGATCGTTTCCAGCCAGGGACTGATCTTCACCAACCACCACTGCGGCTACGGCGTTATCGCCGGCGCTTCCACTATGGAGAAGAACTACCTCCGTGATGGCTTCTATGCAAAGAACATGGGCGAAGAGATACCCGGCGCATCGCAGGGGCTCACCGTGCAGTTCCTGCTGCGCGTGGAAGACCTCACTGCCCGCGTGCTCGATTCGCTCAAAGGCCTCAGCGGCCAGGAACGCCTCACGCGCCAGGCTGCCGTGATTGCCGCCATCAACAAGCAGATGAGCGACACGGCGACGTTTACCGAAACGCGCATCTCGCCCCTCTTCAAAAACAACCAGTTCCTCGCGTTCGTATACCAGCGTTATGCTGATGTGCGCCTCGTGGGCACGCCTCCCGAAGCACTGGGCAAGTATGGCGGCGACACAGACAACTGGGAGTGGCCCCGTCACACCGCCGACTATTCCATCTTCCGCGTGTATACGAGCAAAGACAACAAGCCCGCGCGCTACAGCACCGCCAACGTGCCGATGAAGCCGAAGTGGTACCTCCCCGTGTCGCTCAAGGGCATCAAGGAGAACGACTTCACGATGATCTGGGGCTACCCCGGAAGCACCAACCGCTACGAGTCGGCACAAGGCATCAAGATCGCTACGGAGATCAACAACCCCACGTTGGTGAAGCTGCGCGACATGCGCCTGAAGTACATGTTCGAGGAGATGAAGAAGGATCCCGCAACGAAGCTGCAGCTCGCTTCCGACTACGCCGGCATCGCCAACTACTGGAAGTTTTATGACGGCGAAACAAAGCAGCTGCTGAAGTACGACGTTTACGGACAAAAGCAAAAAGCGGAAGCCGACTTTATGAAGTGGGCTGCCAACAAGCCGGAATACAAGGACATTTTCACCAACCTCGATGCGAGCTATGCTGCATGGCGTCCGTACGCGCTGCACCGCGTTTACATCAACGAAGGCATCCTCGGATCGCCGCTGCTGGCCTTTGCCGCATCGCTTCAGAACCTCGAAAACACGATGGTGAAGCCCGGCACATCCACTGCCGACATCCAGAAGCTGGTGGCTGCCGCAGACCGTGCGCGCACTGCGTTCCTCGAAGCGCACAACAGCCCCTCCGACCGCAACATCGTGGCCTCGGTGCTGCAGATGTATTACAAGGAAGTTCCGAAAGACCAGCAGCCGCAAGGCCTGTTTGAAGCCGTGCGCAACCAGTATGGCAACCTCGACAAGCCCAACACCTGGGAGAAATACACGGCGGAAGTTTTCGACAACACGATGCTGCTCGACAACCAGAAGTGGGCTGCATTTAAGAACAACCCCGACGCGCAAACGCTGCAGACCGACCTGGCGTATAGCCTGGCCAACGCTTTCCTGCGCAACTGGCAAGGCCGTTACCTGCCGCAATACCAGCAGTTTACCACGCGCAACAACGAGTGGAGCCGTCTCTACCTGAAAGGCATCATGGAGCAGAACCCCGCCAAGGCGAAGATGATGTACCCCGATGCAACGTTTACCATGCGTGTGAGCTACGGCAAGGTGGCGCCTTACGCACCCCGCGATGCCGTGAAATACGACTACGTGACCACCATGCGCGGCGTGCTCGAAAAATACAAGGCAGGCGATTACGAGTTCGACCTCCCGCAGAATGTGCTCGACAAGGCACGTGCGCAGGACTTCGGCCAGTATAAAGATGCACGCACCAACTCGCTGGTGACCTGCTTCATCACTACCGACGACATCACCGGCGGCAACTCGGGCTCGCCCGTGATCAATGCGAAAGGCGAGCTGATCGGCCTCGCGTTCGACGGCAACTACGAAGCCCTCAGCCACAAGCTGGCCTTCGACAAAAACCTGAACCGCACCATTTGTGTAGACATCCGCTACGTGCTGTGGTGTGTAGACAAAGTAGGCGGTGCCACGAACATCATCAACGAGCTGTCGCTGCGTAAGTAACGCAATTCGGGATGACCGATATTTTACCGAGGGGGCTGCCGCAGGCAGCCCCCTCGTTTTATTTTTCCCAGCCCCCCCGTCATCTCGTTCGGAACGAACGGGATCTATGGCCGAAGGCCTGGGATGCGCTAGCTACAATCCTTCAAAAAAGGACAGGGACATGGCTCCACATTGGGCACGCCGTAAGCGTCAGACGGCACCCGTGTATCTTCGCTTCTAAAGCCGATCAACATGCGCCCCCTCCGCCCCGAAGAAAAGGCCCTCATCGAAAAGCTGCTCTCGAAAGTATCAAACGGCAAATCCTACACGATACCCGAAGAGGCGGGCTCGCTGGGTGAATATGGTCTGCAGCTTTCTTCAGAAGGCGAACATGCGGAAGACCTTGTGGAAGCGACCTTTATAGACGATGACCGTCGCGAAGTATTTCTCACGCTTACTTCGAACGACAGCGGCGCGTTGTTCGAGCTGGATATCTGGAAGTCTGATTTCAGCCCGCTGCAGCGTTATCCTGCTCCCGGCGACCTTCGTTTCGATTAGAAGATCGTGTTCCCGTTTGCTTCGGAAAGTTGCCATGCACCTGATGCTACTTCGGCTTCCAGGTCGCCGGCATCCCAGCCGCAATAGCCCACAAATAGTTTTACATCCGCTGTTGTAAGCGCACCGTTGTTGATGCCGCGCACCGCATCGCTGAAGCGGCCGCCCCACTGCAGTCCATCGCCCGCCGAAGCTCCATCGGCAATAAGATCGGGGCGCCGGTGCAAAAAGAATAGTTCCTCGTGGGCAACGGGCCCTCCGTTGTAAAGCGGCCACGAGGGGCTGTGCCTGAATTCGTGCAGCTCGTTCAACGCGCGTCCATAAGGCTTGTTCACAATCACGCCCACCGCGCCGCTTTCATCATAGGCCACAAGGTATAGCAGCGCATCGTCGAAGATGCTGCCGTCGTGCTGCAGTGAGGTAAGCATGACGCCGGCTCGTAAGTTCATACCGCAAGGTAACGTGGCCCGATGCATTAACTTGGAGTTCATTTCCTGCATACGATGGCATACCAGATCGAAGCGTTCATAGGCCGGGCAGCGAGCCTGCAGTTGCTTGCAGATCGTTTTGCTTCCGCAAGGCTGGTTTCGTTGGAACAGGGTTTTGCGCTATGCCCTTTATCCGATGCCTTGTTCGGCGAAATGAATAGCCCCGAACCTTCCTCATCGGTCGGCGCCTTCATTGGCCTGACTAAGAATGTAGAGCAATGTTTGTTAGCCTCGGTGGGCGGCGCTGCAATTGGCTACATCGAAGCCGACTATTTCGGCGGCAGCGGAGGCCAGATGGGAGTGTGCTGGAAGGAAGGATGCCGCGGGCGCATCGAAGGCCCCGGACACGCTTGCATCAACAGCGTATTGTTGTCGCTGGGCGCTACGCGCACGAATGGCGCCGACGTATTTGAAAGCGTAGGGCTCGACCGCCACCGCTCCACAAAAGACTGGCTGGAAGAACTGCGCACTGTTGCACCCACTTTCCCGAACGCACAACCGCAGCGGCGGAACACTGCCTTTATTCCACTGCTTCCGGTGGCCGGCATCGTGCTCTATGTGGTGCTTTACGTTTGGGCAACGCTGCGTTACCCCGGTGGCCACGCTGCCGATCGCACTGCAAAAGGATTCAGCTGGCGGTATAACTACTGGTGCAACCTCCTGAATGAGCAGGCGCTAAACGGCGAGCCGAACACGGCGAGGCCCTTTGCGTTCGGAGCCATGTTTGTATTGGCACTCTCGATGGCGGCCTTTTGGTTCATCTTCCCGCGCCATGCCGGTTTGAGCACGCCCTTTAAATGGGCCACGCAGTGGGGCGGGTTGCTGGCGATGTTGCTTGGCTTGTTCATTTTCACGGGCTACCACGACCTGTTGCTCAACCTGGCGGGGCTTTGCGGACTGATTGCGCTTATTGGTACGATGGCGGGGCTAAGGAAGCTCCGTTGGAGACGATTGTATTTCTACGGTTGGGTGACGATCATCCTGATCGTAGTCAACAACGTTTATTATTACTACCCGCCGTTAACACCGGGCCTCGCCGTTGTGCAGAAGCTCACGTTTGCGTGGTTTCTTTGCTGGATTGCCGGTATCAGCATCTCCCTGCGCAATCCACGGAACTCCGTATCTTGACCTCCCCCCGCCAGGCCCATTGCTGCAGCAGCAGCGAAAAAATTTGTAATGAGCTCAATCGAACCGGCATCAGTCCAAAGCCCGGCGGCTTTTTCTTTGTCCCAAACAGGCGCCACTTCAGCAGCAGCTGCAAAGGCACACTTCCCCATCCTCGATGGACTGCGCGGCGTTGCGGCGTTCATGGTGATCATCTTCCATCTTTTGGAGGCGGTGTACCCCGACTATGCACTTCACCCGGTGCACCATGGTTACCTCGCTGTCGATTTCTTCTTTCTTTTGTCGGGCTTCGTGGTGGGCTATGCCTACGATGACCGCTGGGGCGCGATGTCGGTGAAGGATTTTTTTCGCATCCGCCTGATCCGGTTGCAGCCACTGGTTGTGTTAGGCGTGTTACTGGGGCTCGTGGTCTTTCTTATCGACCCTTACAACACCGCTCCTAAAAGCGGGGGGCTTATTGCACTTACCACTCTTCTTTCGCTGCTGCTGCTTCCGGGCCCCGACATTCGTGGCTGGGGCGAAACGCACCCGCTCAATGGCCCTTGCTGGTCGCTGCTGCAGGAGTACATCGCCAACATTGCTTACGCACTCCTGTTGCGGAAGCTGGCGAACAAAACATTGTGGTTCGTGGTGATCGTTTGCGCAGTGGCACTTTGCGTTACCGCATCGCGTCTTCCCAATATCGGCACCGGCTGGAGCTATGGCACCTTTTGGATTGCGACGGTGCGGATGGCATTTCCGTTTGTGGCAGGACTCCTCCTCTTTCGCTCCCGGCGCACGATTCGCATCAGGTGGGCTTTCCCGCTGTGTGCGCTGGCGCTCGTAGTTGTATTTCTACTGCCCGCCGCGCCGCGTGGCAACGGCCTGCTCGACGCGGCGCTGGTGCTGTTCATCTTTCCTGCAATAGTGGCAGCGGGCGCAGGCGGTGCAGTGGGGGCGAGGATGGGTCGTATTTGTTCGTTGCTCGGCCGCATGTCGTACCCGGTGTACATTCTGCACTATCCCTTCATCTACACCTACACGGCGTGGGTATACACCAGCAAGCCGGCACCCTCCACGGTGGCACTGGTGGCATCGGGTTTGTTCGTGCTGTTTGTGCTGCTGGCCTGGGTTGCGCTGCGTTATTTTGATGAGCCGTTGCGCGCCTGGCTGGGCGCGCGTTTCCGGCGGCAAGCGCTCGCCAGCAATAAACTAATAAACCAGTAAACCATTCACTTACCACTACTGAATGGTCATGTCGAAGCGGCCTTCGCGCACATCGAGCACGGATGCACTCCCGATCTGGTCGGTGCCGCGAAACGAAAACGTTCCGGAGATCACGTGGGCCA
This sequence comes from Chitinophagaceae bacterium, assembly GCA_004173235.1. Taxonomy (GTDB): domain Bacteria; phylum Bacteroidota; class Bacteroidia; order Chitinophagales; family Chitinophagaceae; genus Flavisolibacter. Next base: position 19,164 of record SEAC01000017.1, read on the forward strand.
CTTTGTCGAGCTTGGTGATTACCACTGTTCCGGGTGTTTGGGCGGTGGTCATCCACTGGTGCGTGGGTGTGAAGGTGCGTTCAACGAAAGAGGCATACGAGGCGGTATGGTTAGGGCGAAGCTCTGTGTTCTGGTTCAGCTGGTAAGTGCCTGGCGCCGTCACATTGTGGAGATAGATCTCGAACTCCGTTTCGGTGGGGCTCTTGCTGAAATTGCGGGCATGTAGCACGTAACTGTCGGCACCTGCAAAGGATGCTTCCAGGATGGGCGCGGTGGCCATTATGCCTGCCTTTTGGGGTGCCCAGAGGTCTCCGTTTACGCGTGCGCCGAACGTATTGGCGCCGCTTTCGGTGGCCTCGGGCAGGTCGGTGACCTTTTTGCTGCAGCCCGACAATGCGAGCAGGGCAGCACCAAGGACGATTAGGTTTTTCATCGGCGGATTTTTAATTTGCCGCGTAACGGCTAAAATCGTGCTCAACTGCTATTTCCCCACGGCCTTTCACAAAATCTTAATCCATGCCTGCAATCCGTTCCATTGCGCTGCACCGTATGCTCGTGCCGCTCATCGAGCCATTTGTGATTTCGCTCGGCCCGATCGAAGCGGTGCAAAACCTTGCAGTATGCATTCACACCGATGATGGGCTTGAAGGATGGGGGGAATGCAGCCCGTATATGACCATTAACGGGGAGAGCCTCGACACGTGTTTCGTTGTGGGACAATATTTCGCGCAGGTGCTCAGGGGGCGTGATGCTTCCGACATAGCAGGCGCGGTCGCCGCAATGGACGCGGTCATCTATGGCAACACCAGCATCAAGAGCGCTTTCGACATGGCGCTCCACGATATCGAAGCACAGCGTTTAAAGGTGCCGCTGTACGTTCTGCTCGGCGGCGCCAACAACAAGCGCCTGGAAACCGATATGACCGTATCGATCGGAACGCCGGAAAAGATGGCAGCCGATGCCCTTCGGTTCGTGCAGCAGGGCTTCCCGGCCATCAAGGTGAAGTTGGGACAAACGCTCGAGCTGGATGTTGCGCGCATTCGCGCCATCCGGGGAGCGATCGGCAACGAACATCCCCTCCGCACAGATGCCAACCAGGGATGGGGAAACGCCGACTATGCATTGCAGGTGCTGCAGGCGCTGGCGCCCTTCGGAATAGAGCATTGTGAAGAGCCCATCCCGCGCTGGCAGTTCCTCGATCTCGCACGTCTCTCTGCTGCGAGCCCGATACCCATCATGGCCGACGAAAGCTGCGGCGACGAGCACGATGCGGCGCGCCTCATCCGGCTCAATGCCTGTGGCGAATTCAACATTAAGTTGGGCAAAACGGGCGGAGTGCACAAAGCACTCAAAGTGGTGCGGCTGGCCGAAGCGGGAGGCATCACGTTGCAGGTGGGCGGCTTCATGGAGAGCCGGCTTGGCATGACGGCTGCGGCCCATCTTGCCCTCGCCAGCGATGCCATTCACTATTGCGATTTCGATACGCCCCTGATGTTCACCGAAGACCCGATCGAGGGTGGCATTCGCTATGCGGCAAACGGTGTCATTGAAGTAAGCGATGCGCCCGGCCTCGCTGCGCGGCCAAAGGCAGCGTGGCTGACGGGAAGCTGGACGGCGACGTGATGCGGTACGTCGGGGCGGGGTTGCGGTGCCCACGGCCTTCGGCCAGGTGGGAGATTGCTTCGGCAGCTCCACTTCGTTCGCTGCCTCGCAATGACGCCGGGTGGTGTGGGTGCCTGCGCAATGACGTCGGGTGGTGTGGGTGCCTGCGCAATGACGTCGGGTGGTGTGGGTGCCTGCGCAATGGCGCCGGGTGGTGTGGGTGCCTGCGCAATGACGCCGCTCACTCCCCATCCTTCCAGTCCCAAAGATGCCGGCAGGCATATGTGCGGTAAGGCGCCCATTTGGAAGCGATCTGATGCATCTTTTGCTTAAACTCCTTCTTGTTGCTGTCGTCGAGTTTATAAAGCTTCTTCATGGCCATCTGGATGCCGTAGTCGTCGACGGCGAAAACGTCTTCGCGGCCGAGGGTGAACATCAACAGCATTTCTACGGTCCAGCGGCCAACGCCCTTGATCTGCGTAAGCAATTCGATCACGGCTTCGTCATCCATCTTGCGCAGTTTCTTTTCGTCGATCTTGTTGTCGATGAAGAACTGTGCGACGTTGAGCACGTATTGCGCCTTCGCGTTGCTGAGCCCGATGCCGCGCAGTTGTTCAACCGACAGCTCGGTTATCTGCGCAGGCTTTGGCTCTTTGCCTTCAAACAACCCGAGAAAGCGGAGGTAGAGTACTTTGGCCACTTTGGTGGAAAGCTGCTGGCTCATGATGGAAGCACAAAGGCGCAGGCATACATTCTTGCGGGGCTGCAGCTCGAGTGCGTCCAGGCTGCGGAGCACCTGCGCCATCCTGCGGTCCTTCGAAAGATGCTCGGTATAGTCCATATCCGAAAGTAGCGAACTTCGCTGCATGGAGCGCAAGATCATCGTTACCAAAGACGGCTCGCACACGTTTGAATATCCCGATGTGCGCGGCACCTACCATTCGCGCCATGGCGCGCTGGGCGAGTCGCGGCATGTGTTTCTCGAAGCGGGTTTCCAGGATGCGCTCCGCCGCTTTCCGGGGCAACCGCTTTCTGTTTTCGAAATGGGTTTTGGCAGCGGCCTGAACGCACTGCTCACCGCGCTTGAAGCGGAGCGCATCGCCCTCACCGTGCAGTACGTTGCCATAGAGGCGCAGCCCATACCGGCAAAAGAAGCAGAAGCCCTGAACTATGGCGCGTTGCTCGGTGCGCGGCAAGTGTTTCAGCAACTGCATGCAGCGCCCTGGAGCATGGAGACGAAGATATCCGAACACTTCACCATCCGCAAGGAAGAAGGTGCTTTGCAGGACCTACAACTAACGGGGCTTTATCATCTTGTTTATTACGATGCTTTTGCGCCATCGTCGCAGCCCGAGCTGTGGAAGGCCGAGCGCTTCCGGCAACTTTACGAAGTGCTTCATCCGGGCGGAACGCTGGTTACCTATTGCTCCAAGAGTGTGGTGCGGCGGGCCATGATGGATGCGGGCTTCCATGTGACCAAGCCGCAAGGCCCCTGGGGGAAGCGGGAGATGGTGCGCGCGGTGCGGGAGGCGTGAAACGTCAAGCGAATCGTGAGCCGTGAGCCGTGAGCGAAGAAATACAGTAATGAAAACGTCCCGCATGATGTGCGGAACGTTGATTTTATTAGACTCGATTTTAGAGGTGCATAGCCTTTACTTCGAAGCTTTCGAATAAGGGCTCACGGCTCACGGTTCACGGCTCACGCTTTAATCTCAGGCCAGCGACCAGCTCATTTCCCCGTCCTTTTCATCCTTCACCGAAATGCCGATGGCGGCAAGCTGGTTGCGGATCTGGTCGGAGGTCTTCCAGTCTTTGCTGGCGCGGGCTTCCTTGCGCAGGCCGATGAGAATATCGATCACGCCTTTGAGTTTTTCCGAAGTTCCTTCCTCTTCGTTGCGCAGGCCGAGGATGTCTTCCACGAACAGCTTCAGCTTCGTCTGCATCCACTGGAGCGTTTCGTGCGATAGCGCTTCGATGGCAATGGTCTTATCCTTCAGCGAATTCAGCACCGGCACGATCTCGAAGAGATTGGCGAGCACGCGTGCCGTGTTGATGTCGTCGTTCATGAAGTCGTCGAGCTCCACGAGCAGTGTGCGCACTTTCTTGTCGAGCTCGGCATCCGTTCCTTCGCCCGTGGCCGGCATCGGTTGCTGCTGAAACCAGGTGTAGGGTTCCATCAGGCGCTTCAAACCTTTCTCCGCGGCTTGCAGGGCATCGTTGGAGAAGTCGAGCGTTGAGCGGTAGTGCGTTTGCAGAATGAAGAACCGCACCGTCATGGGCGCATAGGCCTTTTGCAGCTCCGGGTGGTTGCCGCTGAACAACTCCGTAAGCTTGATCACGTTGTTGTAGCTCTTGCCCATCTTGCGCCCGTTGATGGTGATCATGTTGTTGTGCATCCAGTAGCGCACGGGCGGCACGCCGTTGCAGATATGGCTTTGCGCGATCTCGCTTTCATGGTGCGGAAACTGGAGGTCCATGCCACCGCCGTGAATGTCGAACTGGGTGCCGAGGTATTTGGTGGCCATCGCGGAGCACTCGATATGCCAGCCGGGGAAGCCTTCGCCCCAGGGGCTTTGCCAGCGCATGATGTGCTCGGGCGGAGCGGCCTTCCACAGTGCGAAGTCTTCTTTGTTGCGCTTCTCTTCCTGTCCTTCGAGGTCGCGCGTGGTGTTGAGCAGCTCGTCGAGCACGCGGCCGGAGAGCTTGCCGTAATCGTGACCGGCCGCATACTGCTTCACATCAAAATAAACCGAGCCGTTCTTCTCATACGCATATCCTTTCGCGATGAGGTCCTTGATCATTTCGATCTGCTCTACGATGTGGCCCGTTGCAGTCGGCTCGATGGACGGAGGGATGTTGTTAAAGCGGTCCATCGCCCAATGAAAGAGGTTGGTGTATTTCTGCACCAGTTCCATGGGCTCCAGCTTTTCGAGCACGGCCTTCTTCGAGATCTTGTCTTCCGCCTCGCGGCCTTCTTCTTCAAAGTGGCCGGCATCGGTGATGTTGCGCACGTAGCGCACCTTGTAGCCCAGTTGGGTGAGGTAGCGATACAGCACGTCGAAAGTGATGTAGGGCCGGGCATGCCCGAGGTGGCTTTCACCGCTAACCGTTGGTCCGCACACGTACATGCCTACGTGGCCGGGCGTGAGGGATGTGAATTCTTCTTTTTCGCGTGTATACGAATTATAAACCTTGAGGGTGCTCATGTTGAATGGAGATATGATCGTAAGAAAATAAAGTACCGGGTCGCTTGGAATCAGCAACAGCAACAACAGGAAAGTAAGCGGTACTTCGGGATCATGAGCGCCAAAGATAGGGGTTCTGAAGGTTCCTGAGGGTTCCTGAAGGTTCCGGATGGTTCCTGAGGGTTCTCGCCATGACGTCATTCACTACACTTCGTTGCGTTCGCAATGACGCGTCGGGCGGTCATCGCTTCCACTGCAGGTCCGTCACCAGCATGTAATGATCGCTGAGGTCGCGGGCGATGCGCTGGAAGTGCTGCACCTTGAAGTCTTCGGTTGTAAAGATGTAATCGATGCGCAGCGTGGGTGCCAGGGCGTTGAAGGTGCGGCCCACGCCAAAACCTTTTTCAAGAAAAGCATCCTGCAAGCGACCGCGCACGGTGTGGTAGGCATATGAGTTGGGAACGTCGTTGAGGTCGCCGGTGAACACAATGGGGTAGAGGCATCGGTCGAGCTCGCCGCGCACGAGGCGTGCCTGCGTGCCGCGGATGGTGGTGGCCCTTCGCAGCTTGCTCCAGATGCTGCGCGAGTTGCTGATGAGGCTGTCTTCGTTGTTCTTGATCTTTTCGATCCGCTCGTAGTCCTGGGGGCGCAGCTTATACGATTGCAGGTGACTTGTATAAATACGGATGATGTTCTTGCCGAGCACCACGTTGCCCCACACCAGCTTTTCGGGCGTGCCGGGTTGGGGGAAGCTGATGTAGCCGGTATCGATCAGCGGGTAGCGCGAGAAGATGGCCTGCCCGTACCAGCTTTTGAATCCTTCGCCGCGCGGGAAGTAGTGGTAGCGGTAACCAAGCTCGCGCTTGATATAGCTGATGTTGTCGTAAAACTCGTCGCCCTGCCCCTGGATGAATTCCTGGAAGCAAAGCACGTCGGCATTGGTGCGCCGCAGCTGTTCCAGCATCTTCAACCGCGTCTGGCTGCCCTCGTTATTATTCTTGCGTTGTTCGATGAAGCGCGCCACGTTCCATTGCACGATGCGCAGGTTGTAGGTGCCTTCGGCCGCGGCCTTCCCGCTGCTTTTACCGCCCGAGCTGAAAGCAAAGAACACCGCGATGCTTTGGTAGCCCACCAGCAATGCGGCGAGCGACACCAGTGCATAGCGCGGCTTGATGATGAGGGAAAAGAAAAAGAAAAGAAGAAGTGTTGACAGCGTTGCAGCAAACCCGAGACCCAGCACGGCAAAGAACCACCACCGCGCCGGGTTCAGGTAGGAGGCGAGGCAGGAAAGCAGGAAAAGCACTACCACGGCGATGTTGAGCCCTAAGTAGAACCGCCGTACCAATCGACGCGCCTTGCCTGCCATAAGTGCAAATTAAGTAATCTCCGATGTCGGATGCAGGATTGGAAAAGTCGCTCACGGCACGGCTACCGTTGCTTCAAAGCCTACTTCGAATTTCGGGATCTGCGATCACTTTCCGTCACCGCTTGCCCGCTTCAGTATATCCCGCTCTTCCTCGCTGAGGCTCTTGAAGCCTTTCTGGTTGATTTTGTCGAGGATCTCGTCTACGCGTTGCTGCGTGAAGTTGGTCGACTTCTTGAACGGCGGCACAGTGGCGTTATAAAACAGTTCGTCTTTGAACGATGCACGTTTGCCCGGGCGCTCGGGGTTGAAAAGATTCACCCACCAGTCCCATGCGCGGTTCATCCACGCCGACCAGTCGCTGCCGCGCGCCTGTGCCGACTGGAAGAGGAAGCCCATGATGGCACCGGCGATGTACGCAATATGCATCCCGGTGTTGCTGAGTGGTATGGAGGCAAGGTTGATCAGTCCGTAGACCAGCGTAAGCACCCACAGCGGGATGCCGCCGCGCAGCATCGGGAAGAGGCGGAAGTTGGGCGCCTTTACTGCAGCGGCCACCGCGATGGCCATCACGCCTGCACCCGCGCCCCAAAGCTGCACACCCTCATTGTGCGCGCGCAGCGCGGGCACGAGGTTGTATGCCGCGAGGAACAGCACTGCGCCCGCAAGCGATCCATAGAGAAAAAGCGGGATGATCTTGCGATACCCCGTGAGATCCTGGTAGATAAAACCAAAGCCGAGGAGCCACACAAGGTTGCCGATCACGGGCCAGATGCCGTCGTGCACAAACGCGTGCGTGAAGAGCGTCCAAGGGCGCGACACGAGTGTGCCGAGATCGGCCGGGAGCGCCACCCATGGGAACATCTCGGCGTGGTAACGCGCGGAGCCTTCTTTGTAGTAGGTAAACGTATACACTACCTGGATGAACGCGAACGTTACGAAAACGATCAGTAGCAGTGCAATAAGATTCATCAGCGCATTGCCATCGGCACCCACGGTAAGCTTCCTGCGATTTTGCTGAGGATAGTAAGACATAGTGCAAAGGTAGACCGGGATCGTCAGCCGTGAGCCGTGAGCGCTCCGACAATAGGAAGACTGTGCTCACAGAATACGGCTGATAGCTCAGGTCAATAGAAGCGGCGGCGGCCACCGCGTTTCTGCCAGAACAAAACGAGTATGAAACCAGTAAGGGCGCCGCCCAGGTGCGCGAAGTGCGCAATGCCGTCGCTGGTTGGGTTGAAGCCGCCAAACAGGTCGATGGCGATATACACTACTGCGAGCCACTTCAGCTTGATGGGAAACGGTATGAACAGCAGGTACATCTCCGTGTTGGGAAACAGGAAAGCGCAGGCCGCGAAGATGCCCATCACGGCACCCGATGCGCCCACGGCGATGCTGTAGCTGCCCGTGAGCTGCTGCACCAGCAGGTGCACCAGCGCCGCACCCAGGCCGCAGGCGAGGTAGAAGTTGAGAAAGCGCTTCGGGCCCCACACCATTTCGAGCATCTTGCCGAAGGTCCACAGCGCAAACATGTTGAACAGGATATGTCCAAAGGAGCCGTGCGTGAACATGTGCGTTGCCAGCTGGTACACTTCGAAGCCGGCGCCGAAGGGCCATAGCGCAAGCTTTTCGGTGAGGCTGAATGGTATCGGCGCACTCGCACCGTAATTGTCGCCCAGCATCTGGATGATGAAGACCACTACGTTGGTGACGATGAGGCCGCGCACCACGGGCGGCATCTGGTTGGGACGGTAATATTGAAATCGGCTCATGGTTATCGGAGTTTCAGTTGCACCACATTCTCGATATGGTGCGTATGAGGGAACATGTCGACGGGTCGCACGCGCGTTACGGCATACTTCGCATCGAGGAGCGCGAGGTCGCGGGCCTGCGTGGCGGGATTGCAGCTGACGTATACCACCGTTGGGGCTTCCATCTCAAGGATCTTGTTTACGAGCTTCTCGTGCATGCCGGCGCGCGGCGGGTCGGTGATCAGCACATCGGGACGGCCATGCGTTGCGAAGAATTCATCGTTGCACACGTCGATCACATCGCCTGCGGTAAAGAAAGCATGTTCAATGTTGTTGAGCGCTGCGTTTTCTTTTGCATCACCAATGGCGGCTTCAATAAGCTCCACGCCCACGATCTTTTTTGCGCCGCGGCTGCAGAAGATGCCGATAGAGCCCGTGCCGCAATAAAGATCATACAATACCTGCGACCCATCCAGCTCGGCAAACTCGCGCGTGACCTGGTAAAGTCGCTCGCCCTGCTTCGTGTTGGTCTGGAAAAAACTTTTCGGCCCGATCTTGAACCGGAAGGCTTCGAGCTGCTCGATGGCGTAGCCGGTGCCGGTATACACCTGTGGCTCTAGGTCGAACATCGAGTCGTTCCACTTGAGGTTGATGGTATAGAGCAGCGTAGTGATCTCGGGGAAGCTTTGCTTCACGAATTCGAGCAGGGCGATGCGCTGCTTTTCGCGCTCTTCGCCAAAAACGATGTTCACCATTAGTTCGCCCGTGGTGCACAGGCGCACCTGCATCGTACGCAGCATGCCCACGTGGGCGCGGATGTCGTAAAAAGAAATTCCGTTTGCACGTGCAAAGTCGCGCACGGCGTTGCGGATGCGGTTGCTGATATCGTCCTGCAGCCAGCATTTTTCGATGGCTACCACTTTGTCGAAGAACCCGCGCGCGTGGAAGCCCGCCGATCCCGGCAGCGGATCGTCGTAGGATTCGCCGGAGGGGCTTGGTTTCCCCGGCGTGAACTCTTTCGTTGAAAAAGTATACTCCAGCTTATTGCGGTAAAAACGGTCTTCGGGCGCGCCAACGATCGGCTCGAAAGGGGGCAGGGCCACCTTGCCGATGCGCGTGAGGTTGTCGAACACCTGCTGCTGCTTGAATTGCAGTTGCTTCGCATAGGGCAGCATCTGCCACTGGCAACCGCCGCACACACCGAAGTGCTGGCAAAACGGCTGCACGCGCTCGGCTGCATATTGGTGAAAGCGCACAGCGTGACCTTCGGCCCAATCCTTCTTGTTTTTGCCAAGGCGCACATCCACAACGTCGCCAGGCACAACGCCCTCGATGAAGATCACTTTTCCATCCTGGCGGGCGAGGCTTTTTCCTTCGGCGGCATAGGCCTCTACGATAACACTTTCGAGGATCCGTGGCTGTTGATTTCTTCTCACGCCTCAAAAGTACGGGCAGCGGGCCTGCCGGGGCCGTCGAGTTTGCTGTTTGCCCTTGCTTTGGCAATCCGCTAACACATCCTTTTTGGTCAATTGGCGGGATTCCGTATTTTCATCGGTACCAATACCAACTGCATGCAAAAGCTCACTGCCTGCCTGCTCTTATTATTCCCTTGAGCATAGAACCGGATGATTGCGCCGCGCTGCCCCCCAACAACTAAACTCATGAAAAAGATCTTGATACCTATCGTTTTGCTTGCCTGCACGTTGCGCGCCAGCGCCTGCATCAACGGTGAGACGCGCGAACTCAAAGACGGCACCGTGCTTTTTGCCGACCCCGGCGACGAGAACCGTGTTCCGAGAGGTCATGCTTTCAACGACATCAACTACGGCCGCGTGATGGCAAGCCTCGAAGCCGGCTGGCGACGCACCGGTCATGCAGAATACCGCTCGGATATGGGCGTGCTGCTCATCCTGCAAAAAAAATACAGCGAAGCGCGCAACCTCTACCTCGAGCTGGAGCGGAGCAAGCCGGGGCGATACTCAACAGCGTCCAACCTCGGTACGGTGTACGAGCTGATGGGGAGGAACGACTCGGCGCTGCATTGGATACGCCGCGCGGTGGCCATCAACCCTGCTTCGCACAAAGGTTCCGAGTGGATCCACGTCAACATCCTCGAAGCGAAGGTGGCCGGCAAGACCGATCCTGCAACCGCGGAATTGCTCGACATTGACTTCGGTACGGATGCGCGCCCCGCCGCACCTCGGCAACACGCGTCTTACGCGAAGCTTGACGAGGCGCTGTCGTACCAGTTGAGCGAGCGGATGTCGTTCATCGCACCGCCCGATCCGGTGATCGGCCGCCTGCTGTTTGAGCTGGGTAACGTACGCTGGCTGCAGGGTGATCTGTATTCCGTTCCGGATGTGTACGCGGCCGCGCAGCGCTACGGCTTTCGCGACACCTTGCTGACGCGCCGCCTCGCGCGCATCCATGGCGAGTTGCGGGCGAAGTTGGCAGGCGATACCACTGCGCAGGCTATCGGGCGCGAAGAGGCGGCCGATACGGCGCGCTTTGCATACACTACAAACCCCGAGGCGGGCGAAGCGCCGAAGGTGAAGCGTCGCGAAGGACTTTTCTGGGCTGTAGGAGCCGGTTTCCTGCTGCTGCTTGGCTTTGTAGGATTTCTGTTTGGCCGTCGTACGCGCTGAGCACCGACCCTCCTTCGTAAATCGCCTCCACAAAAGACGCATTCGCACCCGCGCGCACAGGGACGGCCGCGCTAGCTTTGCTTCAAAACAAACCGTATGCGCAAACTCAAGTTGCAGGTGCAGGTGAGCCTCGATGGCTATGTGGCCGGTCCTAATGGCGAAATGGACTGGATGAACTTCCAGTGGGATGATGCCTTGAAGCAATACACGCAGGAACTCACCGATACGATGGATACCATCCTGCTGGGACGGAAAATGGCTGAAGGCTTCATCCCCTACTGGGCGGGCGTTGCAGCCGACGATCAGCATACCGAGCAAGCAGTGGGACGTATTTTTACGGATGCGGAGCGCGTGGTGTTCAGCCGCTCACTCCAGCAGTCGCCCTGGCCCGGAGTGGCGCTGGCCAATGATCTCGAAGCCGAAGTGCGGCGCCTGAAAGCAGCCGATGGCAAGGACATCATCGTATATGGTGGTGCAGAACTCGTGTCCGGCCTCCTCCGCGCCCGGCTCATCGACGAGATCCACCTGTTTGTCAATCCAACCGCCATAGGTGAGGGGCTCTCCATCTTTCGCGACCGCTGCAACTTCGCGCTCATCAAGGCAACACCGTTCGGCTGCGGCATCGTAGTGTTGCACTACGCAACGAGCGCGTGAAACTGGTAGCCTGGAATTGCAACATGGCCTTTCGAAAAAAGGCGGCGGCGCTGGCAGCAGAGGCCGCCGACATCCTCGTGTTGCCGGAGTGCGAATGCCCGGACCGGTTGCAGTTTCGGGACGGTGAACGCCTCCCTTCGGATTCTGCCTGGTTTGGGTCGAACCCGCACAAAGGCCTGGGGGTGCTGGCCTATGGCGCTTACCGCCTGCGCGTGCTGCACCAAGATCATGGACTCTTTCGCACCATCGTTCCCATAGAGGTCACGGGCGGCCCGATGTCCTTCACGCTGTTTGCCGTGTGGGCCAACAATCCATCCGACAAGGATGGTGCTTACGTAACGCAGGTGTGGAAGGCGGTGCAGCATTACGAACAGCTTTTTCGCAAAGGTCCGGTGCTGCTCGCGGGCGATTTCAATAGCAACAGCATCTGGGACCGGCCCCGCCGCGTGGGCAATCATTCGGCCCTGGTGCAGCGCCTCGCGGGCTACGGCATTCACAGCCTGTATCATCGGCACTACGCGCAGGAACACGGAAAGGAACTGCATCCAACGCATTACCTCTACCGGCATGCCGATAAGCCCTATCACCTGGATTATTGCTTTGCTTCGAACACGTTGTTGCAGCGCCTCGATTCGATCCGCGTGGGTGTGCACCACGAGTGGTCGGCATGGAGCGACCATATGCCGCTGATCGCAGAGTTCAGGGATGCTGACTAGCCTTCGAGCAGCTTCATGAGTTCTTCCATCGTGTCTTTCAGTGCTCCGGAACCTTCGTCGAACAATACGTCCTTCGCTTTCTTCGATGCTTTCGGGTCGTTCGATTTCTTCACCGTTGCGCGCACCGGCGCTACCGCTTCAAAAAAAGGCGCGATCACGGACTCATACTGCGGGTTCGCTTCGAGGGTTTGCAGGAGGTCTTCATAGTCGTCGATAATGCTATAGATCTCTTTCACGTTGTCGGCCGTGTGGCGGCGTGGAATGCGGCCAAAAAGCTCCTGCACTGTTTCTCGGGCTTCACTCATACATGGAATCGTTGCCTCTAAGGTAGCGGCAGGCCATTGCATTTTCGGGAAACCAACGATCCGCACGCAAAGTATTTTCGCTGTGGCGCAAATCGTTTTAACCCTTCCATCCAACCCTTTTGGGCTATTTTTACGACTTACGTACGGAAAAACTATAGAACGACCATGAAGCGTATTGCCTCCCTGTTCTTTTTCGCCCTGGCGCTCAACGCAAATGCGCAAAAGCCCGCCGCCCCGAAAACGCCCGTAAAAACGCCTGCGCGCACCGCTGCTGCCGCAGTGGCCAAAGCCGGCAGCTACGAGATCAAAGTGACACTGAAGCCTTTCAAGAACCAGTGGATCTACCTCGGGCATTATTACGGAAAGACGCTCCCCATCATCGACTCGGTAAAGCTCAACGACCGTAGCGAAGGCACCTTCCGCGGCAACAAAACGCTGGGGGGCGGCATCTACCTCGTGGGCTACCCCGACCGCGCCCGCAACTTCGAGATCCTCATCGACAAGTCGCAGCGCTTCAGCATCATTGCCGATACGGCAACGCTTCCTGCGCAGATCGTTTTTATCAACTCGCCCGAGAATACCGCGTTTCACGAATACCAGAACGCGATGAGCGCAGCGGGCCGCGAGGCCGATTCGCTGGTGCGTGTACGCAGCGCCCAGCCCGAGGATTCCGCCCGCCTCACGAAGCGCCTCGAGGCCATCAACCAGGACGTGCTGGCCTACCGCGCCCGCCTTATGACCCAGGATCCGAACAGCCTGATGGCCGCATTGCTGAAGGCGATGAAGGATCCCGAAATGCCGGTAAAAACGCCGCGCACCCGCGAAGACTCCTTGTATAATTACAGGTATTATAAAAATCACTATTTCGATGGAGTGGCCTTCTACGACGAGCGCCTTTCCCGCACGCCGTTCTTCGAAGGCAAAGTAGACCGCTACTTCGACCAACTGATCTATCCTGCGGCCGACTCGGTGATTCGCGAGATGGACAACATCATGGCCTTTGCGCAGATCAACAAAGAGATGGAACGCTTCTTCCTGCTGAAGTGGGTGAACCGCTACCTCAACTTCAAATACATGTGGGAAGACCAGGTGTATGCGCACCTCTACGAAAAATATTTCCAGACGAAGAAGTACGATTGGATATCGGAGAAGGGCGAAGAGATCATCCGCAACCGTTATTACAGCGTGGTGATGAACATCACGGGAAAGCCGGCATCCGACATCGAGCTGCCCGATTCGAACGGAAAGAAAACAACGCTCTACGAAGTGAAGGCGCCGCTAACGCTCCTCGTGATCTGGGATCCTACCTGCAGCCACTGCAAGGAAACGCTTCCCAAGATCGACACGCTCTTTCAGGAAAAATGGAAGGCGCAGGGCGTGAAGATCTACGCGCTCGCCAAGGAGACCGACGGCTCGCGCAAAGACTGGACGGACTTCATCGTGAAGAAGAGCCTCAAAGGCTGGACGCACGTGTATTATTCGAAGGCCGCCGAAAAGGAACGCGTAGACAACAACATTCCCAGCTACTCGCAGCTCTTCGACGTGCAGTCGTTCCCCACGCTGTTCCTGCTCGATGACGAGAAGCGCATTGTTGCGAAAAAGTTTGGCGAAGCGCAGGCGGATGAGATCATCCAGATGCGTTTGAAAGAAAAGAAATCAACCGGTTCCAAATAGTATTTATGATCCGACGCTTACTGCTTGGCGCCCTGCTCCTTTCTGCTACAGGGGCCGGCGCGCAAACCCTGTTTACCTACGGCTCCGACAGCGTGTCGGCGCCCGAGTTTCTGTCTGCCTACCATAAAAATAACGGGGCAGGAAAGGGCAACAGCCCGCTGAACGAATACCTTGATCTGTACATCAGCTCGCGCCTGAAGGTGAAGGAAGCGCGCCGTCTCGGCTACGATACGCTGCCGCAGATGGTGACCGACCTGCAGCAGCTTCGCGAGCAATTGCTGCCCACCTACCTCAACGATCTTGCGGGAGTGGATGGCCTGGTGAACGAAGCTTATGCCCGCTCCAAAAGGAACATCCACGTTGCGCACATCTTCGTTGCCGCAAGAGGCGCAGCCGACACCACGGCCGCGTGGGCCAAAATGCAGCGGGCGCTTGCCGAGCTCAAAGGAGGGAAATCTTTCGGCGACGTTGCGCGCACCTATTCCGAGGATCCAACTGTGAAGACCAACGGTGGCGACCTGGGTTGGGTTGCGGTTTTTGAATTGCCGTACGAACTCGAGAACCTTGCCTGGACCGCGCGTCCGAACGGGCCTGCGCTGGTATATCGCTCGCGAGCAGGCTATCATATTTTCAAAAGCATGGGTGAGCGTGCCGACCCTGGCACCGTGAAGGCTTCGCAAATACTCCTTGCCTTTCCGCCGGATGCCAGCGATGCCGAGCGCGCCGCAGTAAAGAAGCGTGCCGATTCTATCTACCTGCGTCTGCAGAAAGGCGACGACTTCAGCAAGCTTGCGGCTAAATTCAGCAATGATGTCGTGTCGGCCGCCAACAACGGCGAGCTGCCCGATATCAGCGTGGGACAGTTTGATCCCGTGTTCGAACAAAAGGTGTTCGCCATTGCAAAAGACGGGGCCGTTGCAGCGCCATTCCAAACAGCGCACGGCTGGCACATTGTGAAGCGCGTCAAGTATTTGCCACGCACCGGCATGGATAGCACCACGCAGGTGCAGTTGCTCCGCGAGCAGGTGCAGCGCAGCGATCGCATGAGCATCGTGCAAACGCGGCTCGCGCAAAACATTCGCAAGCAGGCGGGCTTTACAGGCCTCGCCGTTTCCGAGGCCGACCTTCGCGCCTTCACCGATTCGCTGCTGGAATATGCGAAGCCTGGACGCACACTTGGCGTGAACAGCAGCACCGGCCTCGTAACCATCGGCACGCAAACCTTCACCGGCGAAGACTGGATCCGCTGGGCAGGCGCCAACCGCTTCAAGAGCGATGGCAGCGGTGCGAAGCCTTTCGCACAGTTGTGGCAGGAGTTTGTGGATGCTTCGACCATCGATTTTTACAAAGCGCATCTGGAAACGTACAACCCGGCGTTCCGTGCGCAGATGGAAGAATTCCGCGATGGCAACCTCTTTTTTGAGATCATGCAGCGCGAGGTGTGGACGCCGGCGCAAACCGATACCGCTGCGCTGGAAGCTTATTACGAAGCGCACCGCAGCAAGTATGTGTGGAAGCCCAGCGCCGAGGCGGTGTTGTTTTATGCGCCCGATGCAGCCAGTGCGCGTTCTGCACAGGCGTTGGTTGCTAAAAAGCCCGCTTCGTGGCACAGCATCGTCACCAACCACGACGAGCGCATAGCGATCGACTCCAACCGCTTCGAGATCGACCAGATACCGAACCCGACGAAGCTTCCGCTGAAGTCGCTTACGGTAACCGGCGTTCAGGTGAATGCAACCGACGGCTCGGCCACCTTTGCCGTAGTTCTACGGATGCGCCCCGAAACCGGAGCACGCACCTTCGCCGAAGCCCGCGGACAGGTGATTGCCGACTACCAGAAAGAGCTGGAAGAGAGGTGGGTGAACAGCCTCCGCGCTAAATACCCGGTTACGATCAATCAGCCGGTTTTGCTGGAGTTGATGAAAGGGAAGTAGAAGGTTTCTGAGAGTTCCTGAGGGTTTCTGAGGGTTCCGGAAGGTTCGTTCAAGATTCAAATAGATCGAAGGGTCGCCGACGGGTGACCTTTTTTGTTGAGCGACGCAGCTATTCAAGATTCTTGGCATCGGCGTGGATTCTGTCGTGCCTCACCAAAATCAAAATCAATCATAATCATCTGCGTATGCCGCTTGCGGCTCCCGAAGCTTCGGTCGCGAGACTTCGGAGCGTTCTTTCTCTCAAGCGATCTCCCTGCACACATCTGCAATCACCTTGGGCTTGCCGAGCGTGTAGTAGTGCAACACGGGCACACCCGCGGCCTTCAGGTCTTTCGACTGCTGGAGCAGCCACTCGCCGCCAATGCGTTCCACATCGGCATCGGTTTTTGCAGCCAGCACTGCATTGGAGAGGTCTTCAGGAATGTCTACGTGGAAGGTGCGCGGGATGATGCTTAGTTGCTTGCGCGAGGTGAGCGGCTTTAGTCCCGGTATGATGGGCACGTGGATGCCCGCATCGCGGCAGGCTTTTACAAAGTCGAAATACTTCTGGTTGTCGAAGAACATCTGGGTGGTGATGTAGCAGGCGCCGGCATCCACCTTTGCTTTCACCCAGGCCAGGTCGGCGCGCAGGTTGGGCGATTCGAAATGCTTTTCCGGGTAGCCGGCAACGCCGATGCAGAAGTCGGTCTTAACTGCGTTCTTCAGGTCTTCTTCGAGATAAAGCCCGTTGTTCATCTGCTGCACCTGGTGCAGCAGGTCGATGGCATAGGCGTGGCCGCCGGGCTCGGGCTCAAACATTGCCTCGTTCTTCGGCGCATCGCCGCGGAGCACCAGCACATTGTCGATGCCGAGAAAGTGAAGGTCGATGAGTGCGTCTTCGGTTTCCTGCTTGGAGAAGCCTCCGCAGATCAGGTGCGCAACGGCATCTACCTTGTATCGGTTTTGCAGGGCCGCGCAAATGCCCACCGTACCCGGCCGCTTGCGCACTTCCACCTTGTCGAAAGTGCCGTCGGCTTTACGCTTGAACATCGTCTCGCTGCGGTGATACGTCACGTTGATGAACGAAGGGTGGTACTCCATCAGCGGATCGAGGTGCTCCCACAGCGCGTTGATGCCTTTCCCTTTCAGGGGCGGAAGGATCTCGAACGAAACGAGGGTGCGGCCTTCGGACTTTTGCAGGTGCTCGGTCACTTTCATAAGGCAGCAAAACTAAGCCCCGAACGGCAAAGCCTCTGCAGGAACTGCGGCAACGATTGCATCGTTAACGGAAGGCCAAACACCGGCCCGGTAGCGTTCCTTCCCCTATTTTTGATCAAACTTTTCCGCTTGTCCATCCGCATTCACACGCACGACCTCGTTAAGCGCTACCGCACACGCACCGTGGTAAACAACGTTTCCATTGAAGTGAAGCAGGGTGAGATCGTGGGCCTGTTGGGTCCGAACGGCGCGGGAAAGACCACCACGTTCTATATGACTGTCGGCCTTATCAAACCCGACCAAGGCGAAGTGTTCCTCGACGACCTCAATATCACGAAGCTCCCGATGTATAAGCGTGCGCAGCTCGGCATCGGCTACCTGCCACAGGAAGCTTCCATCTTTCGCAAGCTCACTGTGGAAGAAAACATCACCTCCGTGCTGGAGATGACGGGCCGCCCGAAGAAAGAACAAAAGGAAAAGCTGGAGGTTCTGCTCGAAGAGTTTCGCCTGCAGCATGTGCGCAAGAGCAATGGCGACGTGCTGAGTGGCGGTGAGCGCCGTCGCACCGAGATCGCACGCGCCCTCGCTGTTGATCCGAAGTTCATTCTGCTCGACGAGCCCTTCGCCGGCATCGACCCCATTGCCGTGGAAGACATCCAGATGGTGGTGGCGCGCCTCAAATACAAGAACATCGGCATCCTCATCACTGACCACAACGTGACCGAAACGCTTTCCATCTGTGATCGTGCTTACCTGCTCATTGAAGGGAAGATCTTCCGTCATGGCAGCGCCGAGGAACTTGCCGACGACGACCAGGTGAAGCGGCTTTATCTCGGCCGCAACTTCGAACTGCGCCGGAAAGATTACCTGCTTGAAGAAGCCGGTGTGCCGCAGGCGCCGAAGGAAGATCCGAACCGCCTGGCAAACCTGTAACGTGAGAAACGTGAGCCGTGAGCCGTGAGCCCGCGATGCGCGGTTAGCTGAGCCCGCGATGCGCGGTCAGCATTCACGATTGACGATTCACGATTCACGGCTCACGTCCTTCCGCATCAACCAATCCCGCTGAATGTCGCGTCCCAGGTGGAAATCGCATTCGCCGAATTTTTCAAAGCCCCATCGTTGGTAAAAGGCAATGGCGCGCGCATTGTGTTCCCACACGCCGAGCCACACCCATTGCTTGTTTCGCTCCCTCGCTATGCGGATGCTTTCCGCCATCAGCGCCGCACCCACGCCTTTTCCTACAAATGCTTGTTCGGCATACAGCCGCGCGATCTCCAGTGCCGTTCCGCTGACCGCCTGTTGCGGAAGCTTGCCTTCGCGCAGCTTCACGTATCCGGCAACAACGTCATCCACGTAGGCAAGAATGAAGTGAAGCTCGGGCCGCCCTACTTCGAGCATCAGTTTGCCGCGCGTAAATTGCTGCGAGAGGAAGATATCCATGTCTTCAACCGTATTGTCCGGCGCGAAGGAATCGTAAAATGTTTTTCGGCTTAGATCGGCAATCAATTCGGCATCCTGGATGGTGGCCGTGCGTAACGTGCAGGCTGCCGGCTGCTTGGCTTTCCACTCCTGCTTCGAAAGCTCAAACTTGCGTTCGATGGCATTGTGCATACCGGCGTCGCGCCAGCCTTGGCGGCGGTAGAATTCTTCGGCACGCGTATCGAAGGCAGTCGTTAGCCAGACGGTCTTATCGCTGTGCGCAAAATATCCGTTCATCATCATGCGGTGCAATTCCTTGCCGATGCCGTTGCCCTCATATTCGGGCAGCACAAACAGCGCCCAGATGCTTCCTTCGATGCGATCAGCGATTGCGAAGCCCACTACGCGGTTGTTGTGCAGCGCCACCCAGCCACTACCTTGTTCTTGGAGGTACGGAAGATAGTCTTCGTTGCTAATGCGGTCGGGATGGCTGAGGGCATTTTCCTTCACGGCGCGGCGCACCACCTGCATCGCGTCGATGTCGGCGTGGGTGGCAACACGATATACGTACATACTCATAGGTTGCATTGTCTGTAAAAGTGATGGAGCTGCGCCGACAGTATTTCTACGGGCGCCTTCTCGATCGGATGCGGCGTATTGGGGAGCACGCCCAGCTGTGCGCCGGGTATTTGTTGCCAGGCTTCACGGGTTTCCTCCAAAGAGACCATGGAATCCCTGTCGCCAAGCAGTAGTAATACTGGATCCGCGATCGCTTTGAACTGCGGCTGCTTCAGCAGCGGGTCGTTGCCGAGGTCGGTCATCAGCGTTGCGGTGCCGCGCATCACGTCTTTCCAGTTGAGCGGAGCATGCCGCCGGGCCAGCGTGGCTGCGAATGCAGGCACCTTGGCTTCGAGTTTGTCGGGGTCGAGCATCCGTGCTTCGGCAGCCGCAGCATCGGCACTCCAATGGAGCTTCGTGGCAAGCGTAGCCACTCCGCCCAAAAGGCCGGGTTGACGCGAAGCGAGCGTGAGAGCGGCGTATCCGCCCATGCTATAACCGAAAATGAGCGGACGTTCCAGGTTATTGTCGGTGATGAATTCCGATAGAAAGCCCACCAGCGCGCTCATGTTATAACCGCTTGCCGCAACGCCGGCACGGCCGGGAAATGCGGGAAGGTGGAGCTGGTAGTGCGCCGTCAGCGCGGTTGCCAACGGTTCGAGCGTTTCGGGCGCACCAAGGGCACCGTGCAATAGAATAAGGTTGCGCATGAGCAGTGATGTTACCCCCAAAGTTATTGTAACGAAAGCGGCCTGATTCAAACCTGTCGATTGTGAAAACCACGATCCTTTGCGGGCTGCTTGCCCTTGCACTTGTGTGCCGCTGCACTCCTCCCGGTAACGATGCGGCGGAAGCAGTAGAATTACGGACATCAATGGCACACGAAAGTGGGGCAAAAGCGCGCACGTTTCAAGGGCATTCGGGTGAATGCCCATCCTTGCAAAGCTTGCAGCAGCTTGATATTGGCTCGGTGGCACGGTTGTTTTACCATTGAGTCAAATCTCCGGTAATGGTCAAGCTTTTCTGCTCCGAAGTGCAGGTTGAGGAAAACACCTTTGAGACGCTCGTTTCCGTGTTCAGCCGCTATGAAGGCACATCGTTCGTCATCAACATCAAGGAACTTCGCCTCGAATCGGCACACTCGGATGAGGAAACCCAGCGCCTGCTGGCCGAAGAGCTCCAGGAAGCTATATCGCGCTTTTACTTAAAGATCAACCCGTCGAGCCAGCTCGTAGCTGTGTAGGATTTCACTTTCGCAGTTATTCTTTATCTCCGCTATGGTGTGTCTTGTTGAAGGGCCGCTAAATTCAACGTGTATGTGAGACACATTGTAGTACATTAGCTGCAAAGTCTTGCTTATGCTCCCCCGCTTAACTGCCCTTTTCCTTTCCGCGCTTTTCATTCTGAATGCGCAAGCGCAATCCACTGCCAATATCGCCGGCCATCCGGGCTGGATCAACAACGGCAACATCTACGAAGTAAACGTACGGCAATACACGCCCGAAGGCACGTTCAACGCGTTTGCCGCACACCTGCCACGCCTTCGCCGCATGGGCGTGCAAACATTGTGGTTCATGCCCATCCATCCCATTTCAAAGAAGGACCGCAAAGGAGCACTTGGCTCCTACTATGCAGCTGCAAGCTTTCGCGATGTAAATCCAGAATACGGCACGCTTGCCGATTGGAAGCGACTCGTGCAAAAAGCGCACAGCCTGGGCATGAAGGTCATCATCGACTGGGTGCCCAACCACACGGGCGGCGATCACTACTGGTTGCGCACGCATCCCGAGTTTTACGTGAAGGACAAGAACGGGCAACCGGTTTCGCCTTTCGACTGGACCGATGTGCGCAAGTTGGATTACAGCAACCCGCAGCTCGCCGACAGCATGATCGCTACGCTCAAATATTGGATTACGGAGTCGGGCATCGATGGCTACCGCTGCGATGTGGCCGCTGAAGTGCCACAGGCCTTTTGGACGCGCTGCATCGCGCAGCTGAAGAAGGTGAAGAACGTGTTTATGCTCGCCGAAGCCGACGAGCCCTGGCTGCATGATGCAGGCTTCGATGCCACCTACGGCTGGAACGATTTCGCCAACTGGAAAGGCATTGCGAAGGGAGAGAAGAATGCTACGTACGTAGATACGGCGCTGAACCGCGTAGCCAGCGGTTTCAAGAAAGGCGCACGCCGCCTCATGTTCACATCCAACCACGACGAGAATACCTGGAACAAAGCAGACTACGGAACGATGCCCGGCGCTGTGCATGGACCTTTTGCCGTGCTCACCGCAACGGTGCCGCGCGGCATCCCGCTGATCTATAGCGGCCAGGAGGAACCCTTTCTTGACAGCCTCAGTTTCTTCTACAAAGACACCATCAATTTTCACCAATACGCCCGCGCTCCTTTTTACCAGCGCCTGCTCGAGCTGCGCCGCACGGTGCCTGCGCTCGGGTCGGACGCATCATTTGTGCGGCTGCGCACCAACGACGACACTGCGTTGTATGCCTTCGAGCGACGCAAGGGTAAAAGCAAGGTACTCGTCATCCTCAACCTGAGCGACAAGCAGCAGCAACTACGCTGGCAGACCCAGCCCTCGCAAAAGTCCTGGTTCAACGTTTTTGGCTACCAGCCTGAAACCGTGGACAAAGGCTTTGGTATTGAGGCGTGGGGATACGCGGTGTATACAGAGAAGTAATATTCAATTTTCAATGCACAACTTTCAACGTTTTACCTACGTTCAGTAGAATCATTACGGTTGAACCTGAACATGTCATTCGAAGCGCGCCGCCCTGCAGCGCGCTTTGTTTTGGTCGTACCTTGTCGGCATGGAGCAGCTTCCTTTTCTTCAAGCGATGCGACGGTGTTTCGAAGCAGGTGCGTTGCGTAGTTATGAAAGCCGTGTGCACGCACTGAGCCGTTTGCGTGATGCGCTGTTGCAGCACGAGGGGGCCATCAACGAAGCGCTGGCAGCGGATCTGGGTAAGAGCATTGAAGAATCGTGGGTGACGGAAACGGGCTTCGTATTAAGTGAGCTTCGCCACACGCTGAAACACCTGAAAGGTTGGATGCGCCCCGAGCGCGTGGGCACCAACCTGCTCAACCTACCATCGCGGAGCCGCATTTACCGCGAGCCGCTCGGGGTTGTGCTGATAATCGGCCCATGGAACTATCCCTTGCAATTGCTGCTTGCACCTTTAGTGGGCGCCCTTGCTGCAGGCAACTGTGCGGTGCTGAAACCGAGCGAATTGGCGCCCCGTACTTCTACGATAGTGGGCAGTCTCATTAAAGATGCGTTCAGCGCTGAGGAAGTGCTGGTGGTGGAAGGCGACGGCGCTGCGGTTCTTCCGCCCATGATCCGGTCGTTTCGCTTCGATCATATTTTTTATACGGGCAGCACAACGGTGGGGCAAAAGATCTATGGGCTGGCAGCGGAGCAGTTGGTTCCCGTAACACTCGAGCTCGGGGGCAAGAGCCCCTGCGTGATTGAAGCAGACGCCGACCTTGAGGTAGCCGCCCGTAGAATTGCGGTAACGAAATTTTCCAACGCAGGCCAGATGTGCGTTGCGCCGGATTACCTGCTCGTGCATGAGTCGGTTAGGGATGCATTCCTGGACAAGCTGAAAGCAACCATCCGAAGGTTCTTCGGCGATGATCCCGTACATAGCGAAAGTTACGGGCGCATTGTAAACGAACGTGCATTCGAACGGCTGACGGCTTACCTCCGGTCGGGCACGGTGCTTTTTGGCGGTCGCGCAGATGCAGCCACGCGCTACATCGAGCCGACCATCATCACGGATGTTGCGCCCGATGCGCCCCTATTGAACGAAGAGATCTTCGGGCCTTTGTTGCCGGTGCTTACCTATCGCACATTTGACGAAGCAAAGACGCAGATACTGCGGCATGCGGACCCGCTTGCTTTTTATGTTTTTACAAAGAGTGATGCTACGGCGCAGCGGTGGATACGTGAACTTCCTTTTGGTGGCGGCTGCATCAACAATGCTTCTTGGCACCTTACCAATCCTTCGTTGCCGTTCGGCGGCCGCGGCAACAGCGGCATGGGCGGTTACCACGGCAGGTTTTCGTTTGAAACCTTTTCGCACCGCAAGGCAGTGATGCAAACGCCCACCTGGTTTGATCCTGCCCTGAAGTATCCACCCTTCAAGGGAAAGCTTGGGCTTTTCAAAAAGGTCATAAGGTAACTTTGCGGCAATGACCCTTCGCCAACGCCTGCTTAAGACCATTTATCCGCTCTACATTGCCCTCGGCCGGCTTACCGGCCACCATCGCCTGCTGTTGCGCAATCCCGGCGCCCGGCCCGCGCAGTCGCTTTACGACCTGAGCGTGCCGTTGCCGGATGGGCGCGAATTGGAGCTGGAGACGCTGCGCGGGAAGAAACTGTTGCTGGTGAATACGGCCTCCGACTGTATTTATACGGATCAATACCAGGAGCTTCAACAACTGATGGCGCACTTTGGCGACGAGCTTGTAGTAGTGGCCTTTCCTTCGAACGATTTCAAAGAACAGGAGCGTGGCAGCGACAGCGCCATCCAGGCCTTCTGCCAGCGCAACTACGGCGTGACGTTTCCCGTGGCCCACAAGGGTTCGGTGCGCACGGGACCACAGCAGCAGGAGGTCTTTCGCTGGCTCACCGACAAAAAGCTGAATGGCTGGAATAGCAAAGCACCCACGTGGAACTTTTCGAAGTACCTTGTGAATGAAGAAGGTACGCTAACGCATTACTTCGACCCGGGGATCACACCGGCGCATCCGGAGTTGATCAAGGCGCTTCATCACGGGTAGGGATCATCGTGAGGCTTGGCACCCGATGCATTTCCGATTCAGGTATTCACACCTAAGTGGGTTATTGTTTCTCGTAGGCACCGAGGTCAGGTGCAAGCCCCGCGGGACGTGGCTTTCCATCAAGGTCGATGGGGGTGCCCGCATTGCCCCCCTTGTCGACGGCGGGGGATCCGGTTGCGAGGCGGAAGGAATAAATGCGGTTCGTGTGATCCACCGAGTCGAAGGTCGGATCGAGGCCGTTCTGGATGTTGCTCGCGCCGATACCCGACGGTGTGGCGCGCATCCGCCAAAGGGCTCCGTCGAACGTTACGTTGAACGGCGCACCGGTTGAATTCAGCACCACCACTTCATCCTGCACTAGGCCATTCGCTTCACCCCAATAAATGCCATTGCGAAAAGTGGCGTTGAGCGCCGCGCTGCCGCCCGATGCAGTGCGGTTGCTGATGAACAATACAGGATTGGTGTGCTGCTGGTAGCGGTTGCTATAACCCACCGCGGTTGTGTGGACGAAGTTGTAGTTGCCCCCTCCGCTGAGCGAGATGCCGCTGCCGCAATTGCTCACGAGGAGGTTGCGGCTGTCGATGCCGGCGTTGTTGGCGTAGATGCCCGCATCATAGGCGTTGTCGATGATGCACTCGCGCAGCGTGAGCTGTGTAGCCGGTGCCGGTCCTTCGATAGCGATGGCCTGGTAGGCGTTGAGCACCGAAGTAAAGGTGAGCGTATTGTTGCGGCTGACATCGGAAAAATAGATGCCGGGCCACGATGCGGGAAAGTTGCGATAGGGAATATCGAGCCGGTCGCCGGTGAAGCGAACGCGCGTGCTGTCGTAACGATCGCCCGTAGAGTGCAGGCTGCCGTGCACAATCATGGGTGCGTTGCCATGGAAGTAGATGTGTGTGCCTTGCGTGATGTTGAGCGATGCAAGTGTGTCCACCGTTATGCCGTCGAGAATGACGTAGGGCAGCGTGTTGTCCCAGGTTTCGGAGCCGCGCACAATGTGGTTGCGGAGAAAGCGTGCGTTTTGTCCAAAGGCATCCAGCTGCACCCAGCGGCGGTTGCCGTTCCATTCAATGGCGATGCTGTCCTGCACCACGAAGGGCTGGGTGTTGCTGTTGGGATTGATCGTCACCGTAACGAACACATACAGGCTATCTCCGCCCGCCACTTCAAGGTCGCGCACTTCGGGGCCCGCGATGCCATCGGCGTTGATGCGGAAGGGTGAGGCATTGCCGCCGGCAAGGCGCACCGAAGAAATACGGATGCCCTCTTCGTTGTCGTTGAAAATTTTGACCACACCCGAGGTGGAGCCTGTGTTTACGAATACCGTATCGAAGTGCAGCGTATCCGCTCCTGGTCGCAGTTGCGCATCGGCGCTGCCCGTGAAGCGGTCTTTGCGGCAGGCGGCAAAAGCGATGGTGATCAGGATAAGCAGGAGGGCTGCGGGTTTCATAAGGGCAAGATAGCGTAAGACGCGCGATGCGCAGATTTTTGAGGCGCTGCGCGCTGAGAAGGGCATGGCGCTGAGACGCGCATGGCGCGTCTGTACGGCTAGGAGGCGGCAATGCAAAGCGTGGCGATGCTGAGCGTGACGCCCGGAACGGCAAGCAGTGCGCGGCCGCAGGCTTCGAGCGTTGCGCCGGTGGTCACCACATCGTCTATAAGCAGCAGGTGGCGGCCCTCGAGGCGGGCAGGGTCGGCAACGGCGAAGCGTCCTTCCATATTCTGCCAGCGCGCCACGCGGCCCTTCCGGGTTTGCGTTTCGGTGGCGCTGTTGCGCTCCGATACATCGGCCCACACCGGGCGCTCCCATGCGGCGGCCATTCCCTTGCACAGCAGCTCGGCCTGGTTGTAGCCGCGTTTCTTCATCCGGCTGCGGTGGAGCGGCAGGGGCACCAGCGCATCCACCGTATCGAAGCGTGGCACGAGCGCCAGCTGGCGTCCCATCAACGTTCCCATGAAAGAAGCCAGCTCCTCCGCGCCGCCGTACTTGATGCCGTGCATCAGCCGCTGGATAATGGATTCTTTGCTGAAGTAGTATTGCGCCGTGGCGGCGAAGAGCGGAATTCTGCCCCAGAAGAGGCGGTCGACAGGGTTGTAGGCGTGGCGCTCGAAGCCCGTGAGGGGAAGATGGGAGAGGCAGCGCAGGCAGAGGGGCACGTCGGTGGTCAGCGCGTCGGAGCCGCAGCCCGCGCAGAGGTGCGGGTAGGCGAGGTGCAGGAGGGAGTCGCGGAGGTCGTGGAGGAGGCGCATGGGGCGGTTGGACTCGTGAATCGTCAATCGTGAATCGTGAATGCTGACGCGCGATGTCGTCAATCGTAAAGGCTGATGCTTGATCAGCCATTCGCCATCAGCTTTGTTAGCATCTGGAAGCACCGCACGAGCAGGTTGCCCAATTCGGTCATCTGTTCTTTATTGCAGTAGCCAAGGTCGCCGGCAATGTCAAGAAGTGCATCGATTTCAATAACAGAACCCCGGGCGATTTCATAAAAGCGTTTTCGTTCTGGTGACGTTCGCCGGGAAGCGCCCTCTGCCGTATTCAGGTGAACCGACAAAGCTGCGCGCCTTAACTGCTGGCTCATTGCGAAACGCTCCTCTGGTGGAAGCAATTTCGAGAGTTTATAGCAAGCATGCACAAAGGATCGTGAAACCTGGTAGATGTCTAATTTCTGATGCTCGAGCTGAAGAAACATTTTTCACTCGAAGCTACCGGCGCCTGGAAACCCGACCTTGTTGTTTTGAACAGTGTTTCCCGGTATTTTTCTCGTTCTGCGCTGGTGGTTTTCCCACCAGCCTTCCCGCAGGGAAGGATCCGTGGGAGCAGCTGCCATCAGTGGTGCCCGCATTCACGATTGACGATTCACGATTGCCGCTTCACGAAAACAAATACCTGTACACCTCCTCCACCTGTCCCATCTGCACCACCTCAATGGCAAACTTCTTTGCATTCAGTCCCTTCTGGTTGTATTTCGACACCACGATCTTCGCAAAGCCCAGTTTCTCGGCTTCAGCCACGCGCTGCTCGATGCGGTTGACTGCACGGATCTCGCCCGACAAACCCACCTCGCCGGCAAAGCAGATATCCTGGCCAACAGGTACGTCTTCGTAAGAAGATAAAAGAGCAACGAGCACGGCCAGGTCGATGGACGGATCATCCACTTTCAAGCCGCCGGCCATGTTGAGAAAAACATCCTTCACACCAAAGTGAAAGCCGCCGCGCTTTTCGAGCACCGCCAGCAGCAGCTGCAGCCGGCGCAGGTCGAAGCCGCTGACGGTTCGCTGCGGCGTGCCGTACACCGATTGTGCCACAAGCGCCTGCACTTCGATGAGCAGCGGGCGCATTCCTTCCATCGTGGCCGCAATGGCGGTGCCGCTCAGCGCTTCTTCTTTCTGCGTGATGAGGATCTCGCTCGGGTTGCGCACGGGCAGCATGCCCCCTTCGTTCATCTGATAGATGCCCAGCTCCGACGTGGAGCCGAAGCGGTTCTTGAGCGTGCGGAGTATGCGGTACACGTAATGGCGGTCGCCTTCAAACTGAAGCACGGTGTCTACCATGTGTTCGAGGATCTTCGGACCGGCGATCGATCCTTCCTTTGTTATATGGCCAATGAGAAATACCGGCGTGTTCGTCTCTTTCGCAAACTGCTGGAACTCGGCTGCGCATTCGCGTATTTGCGACACCGACCCGGGCGACGATTCGATGAAAGGAGATTCGAGCGTTTGTATGGAATCGACGATGATCAGTTCGGGCTTCAGCTTCTTGATCTCGTTGAAGATGGATTGCGTGCTCGTTTCCGTCAGCAGGTAAAATTGTTCGTTGGCCATGCCCAGCCGGTCGGCGCGCATCTTCAACTGCTGCTCGCTTTCTTCACCGGAGATATACAACACCGTCATTCCCTGCAGCTGTAAACCCATTTGCAAAAACAACGTTGACTTGCCGATGCCGGGCTCGCCGGCAACAAGCACGATGGAGCCCGGAACGATGCCTCCGCCGAGCACACGATTCAACTCGGGATCGATCGTAGCAATGCGCTCGGTGGTGCTTGTTTGAACAGTGTGCAACGCCTGCACCTTGCGCGATGTAGACGGAACTTCGTGATACGATTGCCAGTCGGTGCCCTTTCCTTTTTTGTCGTCTTTCTGAATGAGTTCTTCCACGAAAGTATTCCACTGCTGACACGAGGGACACTTGCCCGACCACTTGGTGCTTTCATAGCCGCAGTTCTGGCAGAAGTATGCGGTTTTAACTTTCGACATAAAAGAGGGGATTGAAAACGCTGGGGAGATAAAATGAAGAAAGGGGTCAATCTTGCGACCAACCCCTTTACTTACTAACCCATTAAATTCTGACACTAAATTACAAACTGGGGGCACATAACAAAATTATTTTTTGCCCCTGTGTATAAGTTTTAGCAATCCCTTGCGCAAGGAAAAGACAATGCCGAAGAGCATTTTATGTATTGATAATCAGCAAATTGCAAAGTCACTTGGGCGGAGCAGTTTGGCTAAAGGGCTGAAAAACTGTCAGTTACAAACCGCCAAATCGGCCCCTTTTTCGCCAAAAAACTTAGCAAAACCGGCCAATTCGCGCCCTTCTGTACGGCTGAGCCTTTTTGGAGCCGATTTTGCCCCCTCTTTTCAAAAAAAGGGATGTTTTATACTGGTCATAATTCGATATTTCTCCTTTCGCTCCTGTTCATGGGGTTGAGCATGCTGGTGTCGGGCATTCTCAGGGCCCGCTTTGCGGCTTACAGCAAAATTCCGCTCCGCGCAAGGCTTACAGGCCAGGAAGTTGCCGAAAAGATGCTCCGTGAGAACGGCATTTTCAACGTAAAAGTGGTGTCGGTGGAGGGATTTTTGTCCGACCACTACAACCCGGTTGCCCGGACCATCAACCTGAGCCCGGAAGTGTTTACCTCCGCGTCGGTGGCTTCGGCGGCCATAGCGGCCCACGAAACGGGGCATGCCATCCAGCACGCGAATGCCTACCCCTGGCTGGGCCTGCGCAGCAAGCTGGTTCCGGCGGTCCAGTTCAGCTCCAGCATTGCCCAGTGGGTGCTCATGATCGGGCTGGTGCTGGCAGCGTCGGGAAACAGCACACTGCTCCTCGCGGGTATCGCCCTCTTCGCCCTCACGGTGCTGTTCTCGCTCGTTACGCTTCCTGTGGAGTTCGATGCTTCGCGGCGCGCGCTTGCCTGGCTCCAAACCACCAATGTGACCACAACCGACGAATTTCCGAAAGCAAAGAGCGCCCTCACCTGGGCCGCAATGACCTACGTGGTGGCTGCCCTCGCCTCCGTGGTGATGCTGCTGCAATACGTTTCCATCTTTATGGGAAGCCGCGACCGCCGGTAGATCGCTGATGTAGGATGTGGGATGTCTGATATGAAAACGGCCGAAGCAAAGCTTCGGCCGTTTTGTTTCGCTAAATCAGACATCAGACATCAGACATCAAAGATCAGACATCCTACATCTTTATCTCCTCACCATCCTTATTGAAAAAATGGTATTCCGTGAGGTGGTACGTAGAGTCTTCGCGGACGGTGATCTTCTGGCCAAATTTGCGTTTCCATTTGGCCGCCTTCGAGTTCCAGAAGAAACCCTTGGTGAGGTAGGCATAGAGAATAGGACCGACAACCACCGTGAGGTCTTTGTGGCTGTGGGTAATGAGGTAGTTGAGGTTCTTCTCTATGTCGTCGTCAATGAGCATCGTGCTTTGGATCTTGCCCGTGCCGTTGCAGGTGGGACAAACTTCCTGCGTGTTGATGTTCATCTCCGGCTTCATCCGCTGGCGCGTGATCTGCATCAGCCCGAACTTCGAAATGGGCAGCACGGCATGCTTGGCGCGGTCGGTGGCCATATGCTCGTCCATCGCCTCGATCACCTTCTTCTTGTTGTCGGGCAGCTTCATGTCGATGAAGTCTACCACGATGATGCCGCCGATGTCGCGGAGGCGCAGCTGGCGGGCGATTTCTTTTGCGGCTTCGAGGTT
This sequence comes from Chitinophagaceae bacterium, assembly GCA_004173235.1. Lineage (GTDB taxonomy): Bacteria > Bacteroidota > Bacteroidia > Chitinophagales > Chitinophagaceae > Flavisolibacter. The sequence goes on from SEAC01000017.1 coordinate 48,954, forward strand.
TGTTTCGAGGGCGTTCTGCTCCTGGTTGTTGCTAACGCTCTTGTAGCCCGAGTTGACGTCGATCACGTGGAGTGCTTCCGTGTGCTCGATGATGAGGTAGGCGCCGCTATCGAGGTTCACCGTTTTGCCGAAGCCCGACTTCACCTGCTTGGTGATGCCGAAGGTGTCGAAGATGGGCGAGCCGTTGGAATGAAAGCTTACGATGTCGGCCTTCTCGGGCGCGATCTTCTGGATGTAGGCTTTGGTTTCCTGGTATAAGCCTTTTTCGTTGATCACCACCTTGTTGAAGTCTGCGTTGAGCAGGTCGCGGAGGATGGAGGTCGTTTTTGTTTGCTCGCTGAGGATCTTGGCAGGCGGGTTGGCGCCGCGCAGGTTCTTCTGGATCGACTTCCAGGTGGCCACCAGCTCGGAAATGTCTTCGTGCAGTTCGGCGGTGTTCTTGCCTTCTGCGGCGGTGCGCACGATCACGCCGAAGTTCTTCGGCTTGATGGATTCCACGATCCGCTGGAGGCGCTTGCGCTCTTCGGAGGAGTGGATCTTTCGTGAAACGGCTACGATGTCGTTGAAAGGCGTGATGACCACGAAGCGGCCGGGGAGCGAAATTTCGCAGGAGAGGCGCGGACCTTTCTGTGCGATGGGTTCCTTCAGGATCTGCACCAGCACATTGGGCTTGCCGTTGAGCACTTCGGCGATCTTGCCGGTTTTGACGATCTCGGGCTCGTTGGGGAAAGAGGCGAAGTCCATCCCTTCGGCCGATTTGTCGGCCATGGCGGCTGCCGTGAATTTGAGGAGGGAGCGGGCGTAGGGGCTAAGGTCGGTGTAGTGGAGGAAGGCGTCTTTCTCGTGGCCTACATCCACGAAGGCCGCGTTGAGGCCCGGGATGAGTTTTTTCACCTTGCCGAGGTAAAGGTCGCCAACCGCAAAGCGGGCATCGATCTTCTCGGTGTGTAGTTCCACCAGCTTCTTGTCTTCCAACAAGGCAATGTCCACTCCGTGCGGAGCAGCATTGATGATTAGTTCTTTGTTCACATTACTACAGCTTTAGGTAAGAAGGGGAATAGACGCTGATTACGCCGTCCAGGGGTTTGCTGCAGAACCTTTAAGTGGAGAGAAGGCAATAAAGGGACGTGGGGCGGCCGATCCGGGCTTGTGCGGAGGCTTCCTTGCGAAGCGGGCGCGCTGCTCTGGATGAGCGATCAGCAATCGATAAATAACATGCCGGGAAAGACAGTCGAGCTGCTTTCCCGGCACGTTTATGTAGGTCAACGGAAGCTTACTTACGCTTCTTATGACGATTCTTACGCAGACGCTTCTTACGCTTGTGGGTAGCGATCTTATGACGCTTTCTTTTTTTACCGCAGGGCATTGTTTAAATTATTTTTGGTTAACTAGTTACTTCTTTTCCAATTCCTTCATCCTTTGCTCCACGCTCGCGCGGATGTCTGCACGATCGATCAGCGGCAGCGCGCGTTGGTACCAGGCAAGTGCTTCGGGCTTGTGGCCTTCACGCTCGTTCAGGTCGGCAAGCAGCAGCAGCACGTTGAGGTTGCCGGGCTGGAGGCGCGCCACGCGCTCGAAGCGCTCGATGGCCTTGCCCGTTTGCCGCGACAGCAGCGAAGCTTCTCCGAGCGTTTGTTGTGCAAACACGTTCGTGGAGTCGCGGTCGGCTACGGCCCTTATCTTGGCCACGCCCTCCATCGGCGAGCCGAGGCCACCAAAAAGAATGCTGGCACCCAGGCCTACCTGGCTGGAATCGTTGGACGGATTGATCTGCAAAGAGCGTTCAAACAGGTCTTTTGCTTGCGAGGCTTTCCAGTGCTGAAGCTCCGGATTTTCCTCTTCGCGCAGGCTGCTTAGGAACAAATGGGCTGCGAAGGTGAGGGATTTTTCTGAATTTTCCAACCTTGCCGCTTCGGCGGTGTACCAGGCGAAGGGCTCGAAGAGCCGCGCCGTGTCGCGCCAGAAGCCCGCGAGCTGGTGATAGAGGTGGAGTTTTTGACCCTGCACGTCGCCGCGCGTGATGCTGTGCTCGAGCAGGTCGAGGCGGCTGCGCTGCGCCGGGGCAAGCTGCTGCCGCGCGCGGGAAAGGAGGGTATCGGTGCTGAGTTCTTCGCCGTGACCATGCCCGTCGTCGGGGCCATGCACGGTGCTGGCGGTTTCGCCCTTGGGCGCTTTAGAGCCGAAGATCTGCGATTGCGTAAGGATGTAAAGACCAAGCGTCAGCAGGGCAACGAGTCCCAGGACGGTCCATTGTTTTTTCTTCATTTACGAGTCTCCAGGCTGAAACGCCGGGGCCGCAAAGTTATTCCACTACCGTTGTTTTCTTCACCTCGGCCACAAATTCTTTGGCAGGCTTGAATGCGGGGATGAAATGCTCGGGGATATGCACCGCCACATTCTTCTTGATGTTGCGCCCGATCTTGGCTGCCCGCTTTTTGGTAATGAAGGAACCAAAGCCGCGGATGTAAATGTTTTCGCCCTTCGAGAGCGAGTGCTTGATTTCGCGAAACATCTCCTCAAGGGTCATCAGCACGTCCACCTTGGGGATGCCCGTCTTTTCCGAAATCTGGTTGACTAAGTCTGCCTTTCTCATAGCGGAGTCGTTTATTCGGTCAATGTAAGATGAAAACCTGTGATTGTCAAGTAAATATAAACTATTTTGGCAAAAACAAGAGCGGGATGGCCGGGCGGAAGAAGAAGTCGGAACAAGGGAGAAGCCTTACTCGGTTTGCCGAAGCGCTCCTGCGGTGGAACGCTACCGAAAACGACCGCCCGATGCCCTGGAAAGGGGAGCGGGATCCCTACCGCATCTGGCTGAGCGAGGTGATCCTGCAGCAAACGAGAGTGGAGCAGGGCCGCGCCTACTACGAACGCTTCATCCGCCAATACCCCAGCGTGGAACGTCTTGCCGCCGCCCCCGAGGGCGATGTGCTCAAATTGTGGGAAGGTCTGGGCTACTACAGCCGCGCCCGCAACCTGATGGCCGCCGCCCGTAGAATTACGGATGACTTCGGCGGTCGCTTTCCCCAAACGCTTGCGGAGATACAATCGCTCAAGGGCGTTGGGTCCTATACCGCCGCAGCCATTGCTTCCTTCGCGTACAACCTGCCGCATGCTGTCGTTGATGGCAACGTGTATCGCGTGCTGGCGCGCATCTGCAACTACACCGATCCGATTGACAGCACGGAAGGGAAACGATGGGCGGCGGAGAAGGCGCAGGAACTGCTGCCGGAAGACCGCGCCGGCGAATACAACCAGGCGCTGATGGATTTCGGGGCCACGGTGTGCAAGCCGCTGCCGGAATGCGCTCGCTGCTTCTATCAAAGCCATTGCGGCGCTTTTCAAACAGGAAGGCAGGCAGAGCTCCCGCTCAAGTTGAAGAAAACGGCGGTGCGCAACCGCTACTTTCACTACGTGGTGCTGCAGCACGGCGACAGCATTGCGCTGCATGAGCGTGGCGCCGGCGATGTGTGGCAGGGTCTCTGGCAGCCGCTGCTCATCGAAGCGGAAGCGCCGCTTTCAAAAGAAGATTTGCTTGCGGCATTGCAGGCAGAATATGCGCTGTCGCTAACCGACTTTGATGTGTTGAGTTCGGCAGCGCATGCACAGCAGCGCTTGTCGCACCAACTGATCCGCTTTGCCTTTCTTCATTTGCAACTACAACGTCCCCTCTCACTGCCCGGCTTCCATTGGGTGTCCATTCCCGGGCTGGAGCGGCATCCTTATCCAAAGATGGTCGGCGACTTCCTTCGTAAAAACCTTTAGGCGGGTACTGGCAACAAATTTGATTGTTTTGGACAGGCAGGTGCAGTAACGAGAGCGAATTCAATTAACCCCTGAAAATAGTCGGATATGCGAGGCGTAAACCGTGTGATGTTGATCGGCAACCTGGGCAAGGATCCCGACATCCAGTTCCTGGAAGGAAATATTGCTGTGGCCAAGTTCCCACTGGCTACCACCGAAACATTTAAAGACCGCACGGGCAAGCTTGTTTCGCAAACCGAGTGGCACACGGTGGTGCTATGGCGTGGCCTTGCCGAGCTGGCGCAGAAATACCTGCACAAAGGTTCGCTCGTTTACATCGAAGGACGCCTGCGCACGCGTAGCTGGGAAGACAAGGACAACAACCGGAAGTTTGCCACCGAGGTGGTGGGCGACAACCTCATCATGCTCGACAAGCGCCACGAGGGCAATGGCGGCGGCGGCAGCAGCAGCGGTTATCACGGCGATAGCGGCACTGATCCCATTGGCGGCCCCGATCCGGGGATGGACGAAGATCTATCGTTTTAGCGGCGAGGGGAATGCCTGACCAAACTGCGTACATGGTTACTTGAGGTCAGAGGGGACCACCCTAAACCTTTTTCCCTATATTTTTGTAGCTTTCAAACGTGGCGCGCCCCGGCGTGGCCCCATTGCTCACCAAAACCTGTATTTTGGACCACCTCCCGGCACCGACGCTGCTCGATGTATCTGCCTTCACACTGCTGGCCATCCCGCAAAGCACGGTCTTCCTGGTCATCCTGCTTATTATCCTGCTGCTGCTTAGCTTCATCATCTCAGGGTCCGAAGTGGCGCTCTTTACGCTGCACAGCAAAGAGATCAACAACCTGCGCACGAAGCAGCACGACGCCGCCAAGCGCATCGTAGGCCTGCTGGAAGAACGCAAGGCCGTATACACCTCGCTGCTGATCGCCGGCACCTTTTTCAACATCAGCATCATCATTCTCGCCAATCATTTGCTTACCGAGCCGCTGCGCAACCTGCATCCCGACTGGCTGGAGTGGGCCATCAAGATCATCTCCATAGGCTTCGTGCTGGTGCTGGTGGGCAAGATCCTGCCGAAGGTGTGGGCCACGCAAAACAACCTGCGCTTCGCCTATGGCTCGGCCGCCGTGGTGGAAGGGCTGCACCTGCTCCTCCGCCGCATATCGCTGCAGATGGTGGGTATCGCCGACAACATCAACCAGCGCAGCGGCGTCAACGAGCGGCAGAGCGCTTCCATGCGCGAGCTCGACGAGGCCATCGACGTGAACGCCAACGAAACCACCATCGAAGAGAAGAACATCCTCAAGGGCATCGTGAAATTCGGCAACATCACCGTGCGCCAGATCATGAAGTTCCGCATGGAAGTGAATGGCCTCGAGCACACCCTTTCTTTCGGCGACGTTACGCGCCGCGTGGAGGAACTGCACTATTCGCGCCTGCCGGTATACAACAACAACCTCGATAACATCGTAGGCGTCATCAACACGAAAGACCTGCTGCAGCATCTCAACAACCGCGATTTCGACTGGCATACGGAGATACGGCCGCCATTTTTTGTGCCGGAGAGCAAGTTGATCAAAGACCTTCTGAAAGAATTCCAGGCCAAGCGCATTCACTTCGCCATCGTGGTGGATGAATTTGGCGGAACCTCGGGCATCGTTACCATGGAAGACATCCTCGAAGAGATCATCGGCGATATCCGCGATGAATTTGACGAGGAAGAAACCAGCGTCAAGGCCATTGATGAAAACACCTGGATCGTGGATGCGAAGCTGATGCTCCACGACATGTGCCGTGCGCTGCGGCTTCCCCTCGATACGTTCGACCCCGTGAAAGGTGAAAGCGATTCTGTTGGCGGCCTCGTGCTCGAGATCGCCGGCGCCTTTCCCGAAATCAACAGCACCGTGCGCGTCGGCGACTTCCTCTTCACCGTGCTGGAGATCAGCCGGAACAGGATCACTTCGGTTAAGGTTGCGATCGACCGTCAGTAAGGCGAGAGCCGTGAGCCGTGAGCCGTGAGTACGCGCTGCAACGCAAAGAGGAACGAATGCCGAAGGCATCCGTTATTTTATTATTCAGGCGCCAGCGCTCACCATCCACGATTCACCGCTCACGGCTGACGGCTCACGGCTCACGTTTCCCTAACTTGCACTATGACCCGCCTCCTGTTCTTCTTCCTTGCCCTTATCGCTCTCGCCGCCTGCAACAGCGACTACACCGTGAAGCCGCGCGGCTATTTTCGCATCGAGCTTCCGAAGAAGCAATACCAGCGCTTCGACCGCCCCGGGTATCCCTACACCTTCGAATACCCGGTGTACGGCCAGGTGCTGCAGGACTCGATGTTCTTTGAAGAGCGCGCTGAAAATCCCTACTGGATCAATATCGACTTCCCGCAGCTGAAAGGCCGCATCCACATTTCCTACAAGCAGATCGGTCCCAACAAATTCGACTCGCTGGTGGCCGATGCCTACGAACTGAGCTACAAGCAACACACCTACAAGGCTTCCGCGATCGACCATAAGCCTTTCACCACACCGAAAGGACTCGAAGGTGTTTTCGTTACCCTCCGTGGCAACACCGCTACCGGCACGCAGTTCTTCGTAACCGACAGCACACGCCACTTTCTGCGCGGCGCCCTCTATTTCGCAGCTACGCCCAACGAAGATTCGCTGCGCCCGGTGGCAGAATTCCTGCGCCAGGACGTGGAGCATTTGATCAACACGTTGGAGTGGAGGTAGGGAAGGTTGCGGATGGTTCCGGATGGTTTTGGAGGGTCCCTGATGGTTCCGGATGGTTCTGGAGGGTTTCGGGTAGTTGATTTTAGAATGCGGATTGGTTCATTCGTGTTGGCTTTCACCTTGTGGTTCTTTCCGTGTTTTCCGTGAATTCCGTGCGCCCCAACCGGCGGCAGGCCAACCTTTTTTCCTAAATTACTTTCTCAAACCTGCAAATGAGACAGCTTTTGTGTGTCGTGGCCCTGGTGCTGACGGCAGGATTCGCCCGTGCGCAAGGCGACTATATCATTGATTCGCTCCAACGCAAACTGGCGGCTGCCAACACCGCTACCGACAAGGTTTATTTCATGGGGATGCTTGCGCGGCTGTGCATGAACACCAACCGTGCGCAGGCCGATGAGTGGGGCAGCAAGATGATGCGCGAAGCCGAGCTCTCCCGCGACCGCAGGCTGATCATCCGCGCCCACTTCAGCAACGGCGAGCGCTTCTCCTACTTTCAGCAGGCACGCGACCAAACAGAAAAAGCGATCGGTTATTTCGATGAAGCGCTTCGGCTGGCACGTCAAAACAAGTTCGATAAAGAACAGGCCCAGGCGCTCGTGTATCTTACTTCGGCACACCTCAACCTGTATAACTACGATCGGGCGCATGGCTATGTAACGCAGGCATACAGCCTCGCCAACAGCATCGGCGATGATAGCCTGAAAGTGGTGGCCAACGTGGCTTTCGGAAATTATTACCTCGCGCGCAAAGAGCGCCTGCTTGCGCTGCGCAGCTACCTCGATGGCCTCCGCATTGCTGAAATGGGCAAGGCGGAACGCGCCGCCGTGCTGAAGCGCACCTGCTATAGCAACTTGAGCCGCTTTTATGCCGGCATTGAAGAATACGACAAGGCCATCGACTATGCGCAACTCGCCATCGACCAGTTGGCGTTGATGAAAGTAGGCGGCGAAGTATATCGCCGTGTGCAGGACTATTACAACCTCGGGATGCTGTATGCCTACAAAAAGGATTTCAACATGTCGGTATACCATTTCGACCGATGCATTGCACTCGCCGATTCGTTGAAGAACGGTTCGCTCAAAACGCTTGGCTACAATGGACTGCTCAATCAATACCTGCAATCCGGGCAGCCGCAAAAGGCCCTCGAGCTTTTCAATGAACGCAAGGAGCTGAAGCAATTCATCGTGAATGCCGGTATGCCCGAAGTGATTGACCAGGCGTACGGCATCATCTACAGCGAGCTCCGGCAATTCGATTCCGCCAACTTCTACTTCGCCCGCGCCGCCGACCGCTTCGACCGTGTGGGTACACCGGCAACCCGCATCGGCTTCTTTTACCAGTATGGATATCACCTGAAGAAGTCGGGAGACCGCGCGGGCGCCATCGAGCGTTTTCAGAAAGCACATGCGCTGGCAGATACTGCCAAAAACATTGAATGGCTGCAGAATACTGCGAAGGAACTCGACACCCTGTATGCACAATCGGGCAACTACGCTCTCAGCAACCAATATAAATCCGACTACCATCGCTACAAGGATTCGGTGCAAAAGCTGGGAGAGGAAAAAGACCTGTTGCAGGTAGAGCTCGCCGACGAGCAACAACGCCAGGCGCGCATCGAGCGGCAGCACGCGGAAGAGCAGGAGCGCCAGCACACGCTGCAATACATGGCCATCACCGTGGCTATCGCCGGCGCCTTCGTGCTGTTGGTGCTGCTTGGGTTCTTCCAGGTTTCTGCCACGGTCATCCGCGTGCTGGGCTTCTTCTCGTTCATCTTCTTCTTCGAGTTTCTCATTCTCATTGCCGACAACAAGATCCACCACTGGACGCACGGCGAGCCGCTGAAAGTGCTGGGGATAAAAGTGCTGCTCATCGCGGCCCTGCTGCCCCTCCACCACTGGCTGGAGCACAAGGTGGTGCACTACCTGGCTTCGCGCAAGCTGCACGAAGACGTGGGTAAAGTAGGCCTGACGCGCTTCCTGCGTAAAAAGAAACCACAGGCCGAAGCCTGATCCGCTGCCCTCGCTTCGGCTGCGCTCAGCGTGACAGCGGGTTCCAGTGGCTTCGCTTCGGCTGCGCTCAGCGTGACAGCGGGTTCCAGTGGCATCGCTTCGGCTGCGCTCAGCGAGACAGCGGGTTCCAGTGGCTTCGCTCCCGGTGCTGCGCACCGGGATGACCGGCGCTCCCTTAGAGAAAAGGAAGGCGCGGCCGGGAGTCAATCCCACGGATGCCCCAGGCCGCGCCTCTTCTGCCCCCACGGTGCCGCCGTCATCCCGGCACGCAGTGCCGGGATCTAAATGGCACGTCCTCGCGGGGGGATGCACGCAGTGCCGGGATCTAAATGGTACGTCCTCGCGGTGGGAGGCCGCAGCAGCGGGATCTAACTGGTAGGTCCTAGCCAGCCCTGCCCCCGTTTCCGTAACTTCGCAAAAATTCCCCTTTTGATAGCGATCGATAACGTGCTGGTGAGCGACGATGTGGTGGAGGCGAAATTCATTTGCGACCTCGCCAAGTGCAAGGGTGGATGCTGCGAAGACGGCGACGCCGGCGCACCACTGACGGAAGAGGAGAAGGCCATCCTCGACAAGCACTTCGGCGATTTCGAAGGCTACCTCACACCAGAGGGCAAGTCGGAACTCAAACGCCAGGGCCGCTATATCTACGACCGCGAGTTTGGATGGGTAACGCCTACCGTTGACGGCGGACTTTGCGCCTACGGCTTCCGCGACGAGCACGGCATCATCAAATGCGGCATCGAAGCGGCTTACCTCGAGGGAAAGCTCGAATGGAAGAAACCCATCTCCTGCCACCTGTTTCCCATCCGCATCAATGAAGGCAAGTCGTACACGATGGTGAACTACGAACCGCGCGAAACGCTGTGCAACCCTGCCTGCGCCCTCGGCAAAAAAGCAAAAATGCCCGTTTATCAATTCCTCCAGGAACCCATCGAACGTCGCTTCGGCAAGGAATTCTACGAAACCCTCCACCAGATAGCCATCGAACACTTTGACGCCAAAACACGCTGATGTCCGAACAAGCTTCCACCTTCCAGGCCAAGAGCACCATCAAGGCCGCCGATAAAGAGCACCGCCGGAAGATCAATTTCAACATCGCCCGCTACAACGCTGTGGTGCCGGCCGGCAAGCAACAGTTCACCAACGTGCACCTGGCCCGCGAACGCGCAAAAAATGCCAAGTGGCGCGCCATCGAGCACCTCGACAAAACGCTCGAAACCTACGAGGCTGCAGCCACGCGCAACGGCTGCAAGGTGATCTACGCCGAAACCGCACAGGAAGCCCTCGACCAGATCCTCGCCATCTGTAAGGCAAAGAATTGCAAATCCATCGTGAAGAGCAAGAGCATGGTCACCGAGGAACTGCATCTCAACAAATTCCTCATTCAGAACGGCATCGACAGCATCGAAACCGACCTGGGCGAGTACATCCAACAGCTCGATGACGAGCCGCCGTATCACATCGTAACACCTGCCATGCACAAAAGCAAGGAAGATGTTGCGAAGCTTTTTCACGAGAAACTTGGAACGCCCGCGCACCTCACACCGCAAGAGCTGACGCAGGTGGCCCGCGAAAAGCTGCGCGAAAAATACCGCGAGGCCGAAGTGGGCATCACAGGTGCCAACTTCATTCTTGCCGACAGCGGCTCCATTGCCGTTACCGAGAACGAGGGCAACGGCCGCCTTTCGTGCGCCTGGCCCAAAACGCATATCGCCATCGTAGGCATCGAAAAAGTGCTTCCTTCCATCAACGATCTCGCATTGTTCTGGCCGCTGCTCGCCACCTTCGGCACGGGCCAGCGCATGACGGTTTATAATTCCATCATCAGCGGACCGCGCCGCAAGGACGAAGAAGACGGTCCCGACGAGATGTACGTCATCCTGCTCGACAACGGCCGCACTAATATCCTCCAAAACCCAAAGCAGCGCGAAAGCCTTTACTGCATCCGCTGCGGCGCCTGCCTCAACGCCTGCCCCGTATACAAGAACATCGGCGGCCACGCCTACGGCACCACCTACAGCGGCCCCATCGGCTCCGTGATCACGCCGCACCTCAAAGACCTCGGCGAGTTCAAACACCTTAGCTACGCTTCTTCGCTTTGCGGCAACTGCACCGAGGTGTGCGCCGTCAAGATCAACCTGCACGAACTGCTGCTCGATAACCGGGCAGAGGCGGTTGCGGAAGGCGAATTCAGCTTCGGTGAAAAGATGGCCTGGAAATTCTGGAAGATGGCCATGCTCAAGCGCCCGCTGATGAACATGGCTTCCGGCCGCATGAAGGGCTTCGTGGTGAACACTTTCGTTAAAGACTGGAAGAAGCAACGTGCACCGCTCGAATTTCCAGCTAAAAGCTTCAGCCAGCAGTGGAAGGAGCGGCAGGGAAGATGAGAAATCAGTAATGAGTAATGAGTAATGAGTAATGTGTCTCATTGCCTGCGCGTGGACTGGTGAATGTACCTGCACGACCGTACGCACCTACCTGCACGACCGTACGCACGTACCGGAACGGCCGTACGCACGTTGCGGCACGACCATGAGCACGTAGCTGGACGATCGTACGCACGTACTTTTCGGGTTGATTGGGTTGGAATACGTTTCCAATGCCCTCGGTAAGGCAGTGGATGCGCCGGATGGTCGTATTTTGCGCCAGCGCCATGGTCCGCGTCTATTCTTCCATACAATCTCCCAGGCTCGATTACATCCTGCAATTCCTGTCGGAATATTTCGGAAAGCCGTTCGTGCGCACGGATCATTCAGCGGGCGCCGACGTTACCTACGCGGTCAATGTCGTGTCTAAAGTAAATCTCGACCCTGCCGGACTGCTGGAGGAACGCGGGTTGTACAGGAACGAAGTGCCGGCCGCCCGCGATCCTGATGGAACATGGGTGCTTTTCCCGGACGACAGCTCGTTCGGTTTTGATCTTTTCTCCGCCATTTTTTACCTGATGGCGCGTTGCGAAGAATACCTCGCCCATCCGCCCGATGCTTTTGGCCGCTTTCCATACACATCCAGCGCCGCTTTTCATGGAGGCTTCCTGGAGCGGCCCATCGTGCACGAATGGCTGTTCCGCTTTTCGCAGCAGCTATTTGGCGAAGGTTTTATTCCTCCCTTTCGTTTTCTGCCCACCATCGATGTAGATATGGCCTGGAGTTATCGGCACAAAGGCTTTGCACGCAATGCCGGCGGGCTTTTGCGGTCGCTTTTGCGGCGCGATGGAACCGCCGCGGAACGTATCGAAGTTCTGCGCGGGCAGAGGCAGGATCCGTTCGATGCATTTACGTTTTTGCACGAAGTGCACGGGCGTAACGGCGTTCATCCCCATTATTTCATTCATGCAGGCAGCAAGCGCAATGCCTTCGACAAGAACATTCCGCTCAGCAACCCTGCCATGCAAAGCCTGGTGCGCGACCTGTCCCGTAGTTCTACGGTAGGCCTGCATCCCAGCTGGGCCAGCGGCGACGATCCTTCGCTGCTCCTTGAGGAGAAATCCGCGCTCGCGTCGGTGCTTGGCGCGCCGGTAAGCAGCTCGCGCCAGCACTTTATCAGGATGAAACTTCCTGATACCTACCGCGCACTCATCGCCGCCGGCATCACCGACGATTACTCCATGGGCTATGGCTCCATCAATGGGTTTCGTGCTTCTGTAGCCGTTCCCTTTTATTGGTACGACCTGGAGCGCGATGAACAAACAACGCTACGGGTGCACCCGTTTTGTTTTATGGATGCGAATGCCCTCTTTGAGCAAAAACAGGACGCCGCTCAAACCGAAGCGGAACTGGCGCAGTACGTGGAAACGTTTCGCAAATGGGGGGGCACCTTCGTTTCGGTGTGGCACAACAGCTACCTGGGCAGCGCGCGCGCATACGCCGGCTGGCCCGAGCTTTATGCCAGCTTTCTCCGGACGGAAGACTCTAATGATTCGCGCAGATAACAGGTTGCATGCGGAAGCAAATCATAATAAATCATCACAATCTGCGCATCCCGCTTCAGCGGTATCAGCCTTTCTCTCTCCTGCTGATCGTGCGGTTCACGAGGTACACGCCGTAGAGGCTTACTGCAGTGCCCACGCCGATGAAAAGCGAAAGCGGCTCGCCAATAAGCGCCGCTCCCAACAGCACGGCCACTACCGGGTTTACATAGGCATACAAACTTACCTGCGTGGTGGGCAGGTTTTGCAAAGCATAGATGAATGCGGCGAACGTGATTACCGAGCCGAAGAACACGAGGTACCAGATGGCCGCCCACGATTGCCAGGGGATGTCGGCAAGGGGCATGCTGTTGCCCGTGAGCTTCATTCCACCCAGCAACACCGAGCCCGAAAGCACCAGCTGCAGTCCGAAGCTAAAGTAGGGGTTGAAGTTGGCTGCATGCTTCTTGGTATACAGCGTGCCGAATGCCCAGCTCCACGTGGACGCAACCGACAGTAGAATGCCGAAGCGGAAGGCCGGGTTCACCAGCTCGCCGAGGTGTTCGTAAAAGATGATGCAGATGCCACCGAAGCCAAGCAGCATACCGAGAGCAGTGCGCGTTGACAACTTGCTGCTGCCCGTGGCAAGCCCGATCAGCACAAGCCAGATGGGATAGATGGCGCCGATGATGGAACCGAGGCCTGCCGGGATGAACCGCACACCCCAGGTGGAGAGTGCGTTGCTTAGAAGAAAGTTGAGGAAGCCGAGCATTGCGATGGTGCGCCATTGCGCTTTCGTAGGCCAGGGTGCGCGCTTCACGATGAAATAGCCAACAAGGCAAAGCCCGGCAAGCAATTGCCGCAGCCCCGCCAGCTGCAGGGCAGGCATGAACTTCACGCCCTGGCGCGCCGCAATCCACGTGGTGCCCCAGAAAAAGCAAATGGTAATGAGGGCCAGCATCGCTTTAAAGCGGCGCCCGCGCTTATGAAAGTGGAAGGGATTGAGCCGCGAGTGGTGCCACCAGGCCAGTTCCTGCGTGGATTGTGGGTCGGCGGGGGTGAAGATTTCGTGGGAAGGGTGCTTTTCCATTTCGTCCACGAAGGTCGTTGGTAGCCGGGAGGAGTGGGCAGCACAGTTTGGGAGGGGGCGAGGGCAACAGTATAGAGAAAAAACGCTCCCGAAGTTTCGCGACACCTGCGGTGATACGCAGCTTGTTAAGATGAGATATGATTGGCTTACGCGCGCAAAAAGTTACCTGCGTACAGCACTGGATATTTGATTGCGCACACGCCCGGTTATCTGCGCAAATCATGAAAATCATAGAAAATCTGCGTTCTTTCTCTCCGCCCGCTTGCGGGCCTAGTGCCGGAAATGTCGCTGTCCGGTCATCACCAGTGCGAGGCCCTTCTCCTGGCAGTAGGCAATGCTGTCCTTGTCGCGGATGGAGCCGCCGGGCTGAATGAACGCGGTAATGCCCGCATCGTGGGCCATCTGCACGCAGTCGCTGAAAGGGAAGAACGCATCGGAAGCCAGCACGGCGCCATCAAGTGTGAACTTGAACTGGCGCGACTTCTCGAGTGCCTGGCGCAGGGCATCAATACGGCTCGTTTGCCCGCAGCCCTTGCCAATCAGTTGACGGTTCTTTACCAGCGCGATGGCATTGCTCTTCAGGTGCTTGCAAATAAGGTTGGCGAAGGCGAGGTCGGCATGCTCGGCATCCGTAGAACTACGGCCGCCCGCTTCTTCCCACTTTTCGAAGTTGCCTGCATCTTTTTGTTGAACGAGCGTGCCGTTGAGGATGCTTTTATATTGTTGTTGTGGAAGTGTGCTCTCGTGCACTTGCAGAAGGATGCGGTTCTTCTTCGCTTGCAGCAGCTCCAGTGCATCTGCGTCGAAAGCGGGTGCAATGAGCACTTCAAAGAAGATCTCGTTAATGGCCGCCGCTGTTGCGCGGTCGATGGCGCCGTTGCACACGAGCACGCCACCGAATGCGCTTTCGGGATCGCCGGCAAGCGCGTAGGTCCAGGCAGCAAAAACGTCGCTGCGCTGCGCCACCCCGCAAACGTTGGTGTGCTTAATAATGGCGAAGGTGACGCCGGTTGCGGAAGGCGTTTCAAATTCCCTGATCAGCTCGATGGCTGCGTCCACATCAACGAGGTTGTTATAGGAAAGTTCTTTACCATGCAGCTGCGTAAAAACAGAATCGAGGTCACCGAAGAACTGCGCCGACTGGTGCGGGTTCTCGCCATAGCGCAGGTGCCTGGTTGCGCCGCCGCCGATCATTTGCATCGGTGCATCACTGTTGAAATAGTTGCTGATGGCGATGTCGTAATCGGCAACGATGCGAAATGCTTTTGCGGCGTATTCTTTCCGTTGTTGGATGGACAGCGCACCCGATTGCGCCTGCAGTTGCGATACGAGGCCGGCATAGTCATCTTTGGAAGCCAGCACGGCAACATCCCGGAAGTTCTTGGCTGCGGCGCGGATCATGGAAGGCCCGCCAATGTCCACTTTCTCGATGATGAGCGCCTCTTCGCTTGTTTGCTTCAGCGTTTCCTGGAAAGGGTAGAGATCAACAACTACGAGGTCGAGCTCCGGGATGCCATACTGCTGCATTTCGGCGCGGTCGCTATCTACATACCGACGACCCAGTATGCCTCCAAACACAAGCGGGTGCAGCGTTTTCACGCGTCCGCCGAGGATGGAAGGGTAAGAGGTCAGGCTTTCCACGGGCGTTACGGGGAGCCCGAGCGCTTCGATGAATTGTTGCGTGCCGCCGGTGGAGTAGATGGTCGTTCCCTGGGCGTGGAGCTGGCGTACAAGCGGTTCAAGCCCGTCTTTATAAAAAACGGAGATGAGGGCAGAGGCGATCTTTTTTTCCATGGTGCTGGTTGGGCGCGCCAAAAGTAACGCAGGTGAATCCGATCTCACCGGGCGCGCCGTTGATATATTTTTCGCTCATAAGTAAACCGCTGAGCCTCACGGTTCCCACACAAAAGCTCCCGATTCCTGCACATCGTGGCAGGCGATGCCGCCTGCGGCACACATCTGTTTCCACCTGGCCGCATTTCGCCGGGTAACCGACGCATCCAGCACAACAGAATGCACGCCTGCAAGTGTTGCCACTTCGGGGCGCGCGAGACGGGCAACGACGAGCAGGTCGACAGGCGTGTCGGGCAGCGCTTCAGCGCCGAGGCCGATCTGCGCTACCACCTTTCCAGCAAACAAAAACGCAGATGGTAGCGGTGCTTCTGCCACACTCCTTGCAAGCGTATGCGCCGGCTTGAGGTGGAAGTTATACAGACTTGAGTTCGGTATCAGGGTCGCATCGCTGCGTCGCAACAGCGTCCGGCCATACTGTATTTCTACGGTCGAGTGCTTCGGAACCTGGTACACGATGAGCCGCTGCTGCCGGTTGGCGTTGTAAAACGAACAACCCCTCACCGTTAAGAATAGGAGAGTGGATAGGGCGGCCCAGCGCATCGCCCTGGGTCGGCGCTGCAGCAGTGCCCAGCTAAGGGCTGCAATCAACCCATAGAGCAGCGCCGTTTGGAGGGCATTGATCGAAAGTCCATCCCAAAGCGCGAAGGGCACGCGGTCAACCCGTTCGATCCAGCCGTTCAGCAGGGCAATCATCCAGCTGCATGCTTTTCCGAGCATTGCCGCAGCGGCAGGCCACCACGAGAGTGCGCACAGTGCAATGAGTGCATACACGAGCACGCCCGAAAGGGGAACGGCAAGCAGGTTGGCCACCAAAAAAAGTAAGGGGAACTGGTGAAAATGGTACAAGCTGAGCGGAGTGGTGAGCACCTGGGCAGCGAGCGAAACCGCCGCTCCTTTCCATATAAAGTCGAGCAGCTTGTTGTGCGTATTGTAGCGTTGGTAGATGGGCCGGTAAAAGAGGATGATGCCGCCAACGGCTGTGAAGGAGAGCTGGAAGCCCACATCCCAAAGCCAGAAGGGATTGATGAGCAGCAGGAGCAATGCGGCGAGGAGCAGGCTGTTGAGGCTGTTTCCTTTTCGCCCGAGCAGTCCGCCGATGGCCAGCAGGCTGAACATCAACGCCGAGCGCAACACAGATGGGCCGCCGCCGGCCAGGAGGCTGAAGCCCCAAAGCCCGCCGAGCACAATCGCCAGCCGCAGGAGTCGAAGCCGCGGCGCGCCGAAGGGGCGCGTCAGTGCCATGAGCAGTAGATATACAAGTGCAAGGTGCATTCCCGAAATGGCGATGATGTGCACGACGCCTGTGCGTGCATAGGTGGCGGTGAGTTCCTGGTCGAGGTCATTCTTATAGCCAATGAGCAGTGCTTCAGCAAGCCCCTGTGCTTCCTTGCCCGGAATGTTCTTTCGGAGGGCACGCAATACCCATTGTTGTAGAGAAGCCAGTGCATCGTCGAGGGGGTGGTGGGCCTTTCCTGGCAGTGTGCTGTAGGAACGCACGAAGGCCTGGTGCGTCACACCTTGAAAAAGGTTCCACCGTGCGAAGTCGAACGCGCCGGGATTGCCGCTATTGCGGATGCGTTGTAGCGGGTCTTGAAACTGTATGTACTGGCCGCGTTGCGGGGCGGCGCTGCCCTTTTCGAAATAAAGCAGTGCAGCGCCACTGGCTTCCTCCCAATGCCCGTTATGGAAGCAGCGTAGCACCCGCGCTTGTGCTTTGACGCTGTTGGCCTTTTCAATGGGATCGGTGCTGATCTCTGCTATGAACGATGACGGCTGTTGCTTCGCGCCGATCCACGATGCGTCATTGCGCACGTCGGCCTGGTGGCAGAATAAAGCGCCTGCGGCAATCAGCAAGCCATTCAACGAAAGTCCCTGCCATGCAACAGCGCCGAAGCGCAGGCGCAGCGGCAACAGTTGATGGCAGAGGAGTGAAAGACAAGATAGGATGGCCGCCAGGATGATAGGCCATAGCGGCAGGGCTGCATACCACTGCGTGATGATGCCCGCGCAAAAGGGCAGAAGCAAACGTAGCGCGGGCCGGTGTTTCCAGGCTGGCATAGGTGTTACCCGCATGCCTTTAAGGTACAAAAAATAAGGGCGATGAAAAAATTCACCGCCCTTGTGTTCTTGCATAGGTTAGCGTAGAACAACTTGAATATCGTAAGGAAGTTGTTTGCTGTTTTAGAGAAAGCGATTACCGTGCCAGAACAAATACAGAGTTATTTCGACTTGATAATCAGCAGGTAGACTATTACCAATAACGTTGCCAGAACGGACGCACCGAATGCAAAAAATGGATTGAAGTGTGTCCAGAGGAAGCCCGTTAGGAGGGAGGCGAAGAGCGTACAGAGGCTTTCACCTGATGTGTAGAAGCCGATGGCGGTAGCGCGGTCGGTATGTGCCTGTCCTGCGATCCACGCCTTCGCAACGCCTTCGGTAGCTGCGGCATACAGACCATAAAGCAGAAAGCCGAGAAACAACAGTGAGATGGACTGCTGCACGCAGGCGAAGAGCGTGTAGACGATAGCGAACAGGAAGAGCCCACCAATCAGCACGTTGCGCTTGCCGAGCCGATCGGCCAATGCGCCCAGCGGGTAAGATGCGCCGGCGAACACCATGTTGTAAAAGATGTACGCCGTTATGGTTGTGGTATCGGAGCCGCTCACCTCCCGGGTTTTCAGCAGGAGGAATACATCAGAGCTGTTGAACATGAGGAAGAGAAACAGTGCGGGAACAATGCGCTTGTATTGCGGCGTAGCGATCTTCCAATAGCCAAAGAAGGAAAAGAAGCCGCCGCGGCGAAGCGTTGCGGAAGGCGAGCGTTTTTCGTGCAGAAGGAACGTGAGCGCAACGGAGAGCATGCCCGGGATGAAGGCTACCCAAAATAGCCAGGTGTACTGCCCCGGCCAGCGCCAAAGGAAAGCGAGCGCCAGGCAGGGACCGATGGCTGCTCCCAGTGTATCGAGCGAGCGGTGAAAACCGAACACTCGCGCACGGGTGGCTTCGGTGGAATTGTCGGCGAGCAGCGCGTCGCGTGGTGCCGTGCGCAGCCCTTTGCCGAGGCGGTCTACGCAGCGCGTAAAGAACACCCACAGCGGCAATGTGAAGAAGGCCATCATCGGCTTCGACAGTGCGCTCAGGAAGTAGCCGCTGCGCACGAACGGCAGGCGGCGTCCGATCTCATCGCTCCACTTGCCGAAGTAGCCTTTGGTCAAGCCGGCCGTAAAGCCTGCAACGCCTTCCAGCACGCCGATGGCAAAGACAGAGAATCCGATCTGCCGCAGGTAAACCGGTATGATGGGATACAGCATCTCGCTTGCCACATCGGCGAACATCGACACAAGCGAAAGCACGAGGACTGTGCGGTTGATGATCTTCATCCCCTTAAAGGTAGCGGCCGGACAGGGAGAAGGACCGAAGCCCGGAACCTTTCGGACTGCAAGCAGGAGACGCGGATTAGTAAGATGGGTTATGCTGCTTCAAATGCAGCCGCGCTCATCGTCACTCATATAGTATCTGCGTTCTTTCTCTGGTACGTGGGCGTTTTGATATCGTGGTAAAAGAGGAAGGTCCATCCTTCGTTGTTACCTTCTTCCCACCATCGCTGCCGCAGTTGCGAAGCGAGCTCGGGGTTGAAGTCGTATTTCGTTTTGTAGCGGATTTTCATCTGTTGCAGCTGAGGACCATCGTCGCCGCCGAAGAAGATCGTTTCGCCGCCTTCACGGATCCAGAATACCTGGTGCTCGGGCGAGTGCGCGCCGGTGTGGCGGTAGTGGATATATCCATCGATGTCGCCTTCGTCGGCCGTGAGCAGGTGCACCTGCTGGCTGCCTTGCAGGACTTCGAGGTCTTCGCGGATGTAGGACTTGTTTTCTTTATCCAGCGCGAACTGGAGTTCCTTTTCGCGAACGTAGTATGTTGCATTTGGGAGGCTGAGCCAGTTGTTGTGGGGCCCAAATGCCACACCGCCTGCGTGGTCTTTGTGCAGGTGGCTCATCAGCACCTTGGTTATTTGTTGTGGATGATAGCCTGCGTTCTTGAGGTTTCGATGCAGTTGCAGCTCGTCGCCGATGGAGAAGCCCAGGCCGCAGTCCAGCAGGAGCACGTCTTTTTCGGTGATGACGAGGAAGGGTTGTATTTCTACAAGTAGCGACCCGGTGGGGCGGTCGTTGAGGATGTCGTGGTTCTCGTTGAAGGGAATGAATTGTTTGGTGCGGTCGATGGTGAAGGAGCCTTCGGAGAGGGGGATGATTTGCATGGGGCAAAGGTAGGAGCCCGGACCGCACCCCCCGACCCCCTCTCCGGGAACCGGAGAGGGGGAGCATCCTCACCCCCTGCCCCCTCTCCGC
>SEAC01000031.1 GCA_004173235.1 Chitinophagaceae bacterium
TACTGAACATCCCAAAAGCGGGAAACTACTCCGCCGCTAATAGAACACACAGCGCATATCAAACAGGTGAAAACGAAAAGAGGCTGCCTCAATTTTAGTATTGAGACAGCCTCTTTTTTTCGTTTGTCAGGTGTCAGGAATCGATTTCGGTGGTTGTATTTTCCGGGTATCCCGGCTCCGCATTTCGCGGTTCGCTGCGCACCACTTCCTTTTCGGTCTGCTTGTGCAGGAAGCGTTTCTGGAAGAGGATCAGCGTGATAACGCCGGCGGAGATGGCCGCATCTGCAACGTTGAAGATGGGACTGAAGAAAGTAACCGTATCTCCGCCTACGAATGGTACCCACGAAGGCCAGGTGCCGTTTTCTACGAAGGGAAAATAAAGCATGTCTACAACACGGCCGTGGAGGAAGCCTGCATAGCCGCCGTTGGGCGGAAAGGCCTGCGCAACCGTTCCATAATCGGATGCAGAAAAGAGCATCCCGTAAAACATGGAGTCGATCAGGTTGCCCAACGCGCCTGCATAGATCAGCGCTGCGCAAACGATAAAGCCGCGCGTGTAACGCTCACGCACGATGCGCACGATGTACCAGGTGCCGAAGATGACCGCAACGAGGCGAAACAGCGTCAGGAACATCTTGCCCCAGGATCCGCCAAACTTCCAGCCCCAGGCCATGCCTTCATTTTCGATGAAATAAAGACGCGCCCAGTTCATGCCGCCAAGCCGGGTGACCTCGCCGAACGAATAGTGCGTTTTGATCCAGACTTTGAGTGCCTGGTCGATGATCAATACAGCCAGGATGATCAGGAAGGGGGTTCTGAGTTTCACGGAGCTTTTTTAATCCCCGCGGGGCGGGGTCTTCAAGGCGCCAAAGATAGGGAACGGGGCGTCAACAGCACCGCTGCGGCGCAGTGCCGCCTGTTAAAACCTGCGCCGTTACTTGCAGCCGTTGTTGTAAACGTCGAAGATGCTGTTGAGGTAATTTCGGTCGGCTTTGATGGCCTTGCGCATCTTGCCATTGCTCAGCGAAGCCATTTCAACCGATAGCGGACAGTCGGCCAGCAGCTTCTGAATGTCTTTCTGACCTGCAACGCCGATCAGCTTGCCATCATTGTCTTTTTCCGCCCAATGGTCGGTGCGCGTGTAGGTGCGTGTGCGCATGGCTCCGGTGCGGCTGTCGGTTGTCGTTTGCGTTACTTGTGTGAACTGCACATACACGTTCACGCGCGGGCCATGCACGATGCGCTGGATGAAATCGTTCTTGTGACGGATATAATACGTGGAGCCCTGTCGGTAGCCGCGCGCTTCGGCGAGCTTGAACTTCTGGTCGTCGATCTTGATCTGGTCTTTCACCAGCAGCCCGGTCTTCCACGAGATCTTGGAGCCATACACTTTGCTTCCGTCATTCAGCTCCACGTAGTTGCCCTGCGGCGATGCCTCTTCCACGTTGTTGTTATACTGAAATGCGTTGATATGGATCTTGTTGACCTTAGACGACATGGCAAGGAGGCCGAAAAGCAGCACGGTAAGCAGCGAAAGCAATTGCTTTTTCATAAAGGCAGTTTTGTTTTGGGTATCTGTAAAAATTGATTGAGCAGTAATGCCAGCCCGAAGAAAACGGCATAGGAAAACAGGTCGGCGCCGTCGGCAGTGCCGGGGAGCCAATACAGTGCCTGTGCTCCTTCGTAGGCCGCCGCGACGGCAAAGGGAGCAAACAGCCACGATCGTTGCGGGCTGCGCTCCCACACGATGAGCAGCAGCGACATGAACGCGAAAGCCCAGAGTGCATCGGCTCCATGGCTGCGCAGCAAGTCAGGAAACCAACTCTCGAAGGCAAACGCATAGCAGCCGCAACCGAGCAGAAGCGGAAGGCAAACGGTAAGACCGATGTCAAGGAGAAGCGGGAGGCGCATGCAGTTGTTGGCAGTTCGTTTTGGAAATCCGAAAATACTTTTTTTGGCGCAAATAGCGAAGCGTGCTGGACGGGGCGACCGTAGAAATACCAATTTTGCAGTAGGCAGGCTGTTGCACCGTTATACTACCTTTATCGCAAGCCGCTATGCGTATCCTATCCATTCTCATCCTTTGCCTCCTTCCCACCCTGCTCCACGCGCAGGAACGTGGCATCAAGCCCACGGCGTTCGTGCGCAGCACCCAAAGCCCGCTCAAGGGCGATTCGGGCAAGCGCAAGGCTGCACTCATCGTCGGCATCTCCAACTATTATAGCACCAACCTGCAGCTCAAATATGCACGGCAGGATGCCGAATTGTTTTTCCGCTACCTCACCGAAGTGCGCGACTTCCCGGCACAAAATGTTTTTTCGCTTCCCGATTCCGCCGCCACCGGCAGCAAAATCTATAGTTCCATCTCCGAGCTGAAACGGTGGCTGCAACCCGGCGACGAGCTCGTGATCTACCTCGCTGGCCACGGCGACGTGCAGGGCATCGACGACGATCGCGAAGCTTTCTTTCTCGGCTGGGATGTTTCCGACACGCGCAATTACCTCGGCAACGGCGGCACGCTCCGGTTCAAAGACCTCGAAGAGCACACACGGAAATTGTCGGAGCAAAAGAAAGTAAAGGTGACGCTCGTGATGGACGCCTGCCACTCCGGCTTCACGCAATACCAGGAAGGTTTTCAGAAGGCACAGGAAGATGCGTTGACGAACTTTGGTAAGATCTCCAAAATGCTCGGCTGCGCGGCAAATGAATTGTCGTTTGAAGCCGACTCGGTAGGCCATGGTCTTTTCACCTGGTACCTCGTGCAGGGTCTAATGGGCATGAATTCCATGAACAGCAACGAGCTAAGCGTGGAGCAACTACGCAATTTTGTAAAAGCACATGTATCGGGCGCCACGCGTGGGCGGCAAAATCCCATCATCATCGCGCCGGAAGACAGCGGACCCATCGCTACCATTACACCGGCCATTCGCGAAAAGGCGCTGTTGCTTTTTCGCAACCGCAAATATGGGCCGCAACTCGCAGGGCGCGGCACCAGCGCTGCTCCACAGGGCCAAGTTGACTCTTTGCTGGATCAATACGTAGCGCGCTACAACGAATTTCTAAGCGAAGGCCGACTGTATGAAAGCGATTCCAGTTGCCTCGGCGTGATCCGGATCCTCTCGCAACGAAAAGAGTCGTCGGCACGCGAGCTCCAGGAAGGCCTGCAGAATCACCTGGCCGAGGTGCTCGAAACCCGCAGCCAGCTTGTGTTGAATGAATATTTGAAAGGCCAGGCGTTGCTGCCGCCAGCGCAAACATTCTACCGATCGGGAGTGGAAGCGGCCCTTGCCGACAGCCTGCTTCCTGCCGGTGATCCGCGCCACACCCCGGATGCGGTGATGGCGCTTTTTCTCAAAGCGAACAGCTATATCCGCTACGACCGTTTTGAAAAGTTCGATGAGGCCGAAGCGCTGCTCCGCAATGCCCTCGCACTCGAAGATCGAGCGGCCTACATCTATATGGCCATCGGGCAGGTGAAGGCTCACCGGCTGCAATACGACAGCGCACTCTGGTATGCGCGAAAAGCGGAAGAACTGATTCCAACCTGGGTGCATCCTAAGAACGAGATCGGAGGGCACTATATGGACATCGGCCACTACGACGAAGCGATGGCGTATTTTCAAAAGGCAATACAATTGGATAGCACTTACTCGTGGAGTTACAACAACATGGGACTGGTGATGTATTATGTTGGACGTCTTGCCGAAGCTGAGAAATACCTGCAACAAGGCCTTGCACTGAAGTGGATCAATGCCGACAAGCGGCTGAAGCGTGACTGGGCGATCGCTTATAACAATCTTGGGATCATTTACAACGAACGTGGACTACCGGCGCAGGCGGAGCGCTATTTCCTGCTTGCGGATTCGGTTGATGCAACGTTCCCGACCGCACAAAAAAACCTCGGCGACCTGTATGCTAAAAACGACGGCAGGAAGGCTGAGGCTTACTACAAGAGAATGATCGACGGCAGTCCTTATGCAGCGGCAGGATATGAAGCGCTCGGTGATTACTACCGGGAACGGACAACCGTATATCGGCACCAGGAGCGTGCCGACAGCCTTTACGACCTCGCGATCGCACTCAACCCATACGATCCGGACGGCTATGCCGGCAAGGGCCTCATCCGGCTCGATCGCAAGCAACCGGATAGCGCCTATGCATGGTTCTACCGGGGAGTGCAGGCCGCACGTGGTTCGGATGGTGCATGGTACACGATGACCTCCTACTATGAACACCTCGGCAGCAAGGATAGCATCCGTGCGGTGTATGCGCGCGTGTTGCAACTGAACCCCTATCGCGCTGATGCGGCCGACGAGTTCGCGCGATTCCTTTTGAAGGAAAAAGATACCTTAGCCGCAACGCAGGTTTTGCATACCGCCATCCGATACCAGCCACTGTCCCCGCAGGTACACTACTTCCTGGGCAATTTAGAATTTCAGTCGGGGCGCGCATCGGCGGCAGTCGTATCATACCAACGATCATTACAGGTGGACAGCTCCTTTACGCCGGCGCTCGCCGCGCTTGCCTACCTGGA
This sequence comes from Chitinophagaceae bacterium, assembly GCA_004173235.1. Lineage (GTDB taxonomy): Bacteria > Bacteroidota > Bacteroidia > Chitinophagales > Chitinophagaceae > Flavisolibacter. Next base: position 4,535 of record SEAC01000031.1, read on the forward strand.
ACTGCAACAGGGCAATACGCAGGCCGCGCTGCGTGTCATTGGGCGTCTCCGCAGGCTGTCGCCCTACGATGATCGCGTCACTAGTTTTCTCAACGTAGCGCTCGAAAAGAGCCGGGAGATCGCCGTGCAACAACGGTATGCCTGGCTGCAGCGCCTCCTGCCGCTCGATGGGGCAAGCGTTGACCTGCACACCGCGCTTGCCGAAGCATCCTATCGCTCCGGGCGGCAGCAAAGGCCGGCCTTTAACGGCTTGCGTAGGGCGGAGGCTGCATCGCAGCTGAATTACCCGGAGGGATTGACTTATTGCTTCCTGCTTGCCGTTGAATTGAAAGATCCTTCAGCAAAAGAATACGCGCAGCGCTACCTCGAAGAAACACTGAATCCTGACCCCGCGATCTCCGCGGTAGCATTGGTAGTAACCGGTCGGCATTCGGCTGCGCGGAAGGAAAAAAGGAAAACGCACGCGGCGGCGCTGCAAAGCTTCGGAACCCGCTTCCGACAAATACTCTCGGCGCTATGAAGTGGATCCCGACCATACTTGTATTACTACTTTTCGCTGCAAGGTCCGGCGCACAGGTGAATGCGCTGAATGGCAATTTCCAGATATCGTACTCGGATGTGGCAACGAACGAGGACCTGCAGGTGAGTCGCTCGTTCAACTCACTGACGGTTACCACGGGCTACTTTGGCCTTGGGTGGAGCAGCAACCTCGAAACGCGTCTTGTGCCCCTCCCCGACGGAACGGTGGGCATTGAGTGGTGGGGCGGGGTTTCGCGCGACATCGCGCCGGCGGCACGCCTCGATAAAGACGCGCACTATGCGATGGTGCGTGCCGTAGTTGCGGCCGAGATCGCCGAAGGAAAGCTCGCCAATATTCCTGCCGAGATCCTTCGCAGAAAAGGCGAGCTCCAGACAGACGACAACCAATTGTACACGAGGTACCTGAACCAGGTTGCAAAAGGCGGGATCAAACAGCGCGTGGCTGCACCTCGCAGCCGGCAAAGCTGGCGCATCGATACCAACCAGGAATTGGAGTGGGATGGCAAACGCTACAGGCACCGCACCTGGAACACGTATTACTATTTCGATAGCGCCGGCCGCCTCACTCAGGTGCAGGAGCCCGCAGCACACATGGAACTGCGCTACCATGGCAACGCGCTCGACCGCATCATCCTCGACAAACACGCCGTTTGCTCCGTGAAGATGGATACGGCAGGCAGGATCACCTCCATCACTATGGAAGACAGCGGGCAGGTGAAGAAAGCAGTTTACCGCTACGATACCGCCCAACGCCTGATGTACTCCTGCGACATCGACAGCAATCAGTACGTACATGCCTACGATGCGGTGACGAACATGACGGAAATACGCTATACCGATTCCACGCGCATGCTGATCGAATACGACCCGGCAACCTTCCGCGTCACACGCCTCACCCGGCGCAATGGCACGAGCCAGCAGTTCGAATACATTTCATTCTACAACGAGTACGGCGAAAACGACCCGAATCACTACGGCAGCCGCATCACTTCCTTCGATAGCCTCGGAAAGCGAAGCTTCGGCAAATACCAGGAATGGCAACACCGCACGCTTCCCGATGGGAGCGACTACCTGTACCGGATCATCAACCGGTCGGACACGTCCTTCTCCGACAACATCTATGGACCCAACGTGGGGAACGTGATCTACCGCAAGCTTAATGAAGCCGAAGCCTGGGCCGAGTACGACGCCAAACGACGCTGCGTATACCTGCGGATGAACGATTCTGTATTTCGGGTGCAGTACAGGCTGGATGAACAGCCCGGGCGCTTCTGGGCCATCGATTCGTTGCGGCGCGATACCGTTGCATACCAGTATTTCTACAATAAGAACGGGCAGCTCGCATCGGTGCTGCGCGGAAAGGAACGCTTTGTATTGGAGGCGGCGCCTTCCGATTCCGTGAAAGTGATCCGAAGGGAGCAAACGCGCTGGCGCATCACCTACGCAAAAGGAGTGGCGGTGCGCGCAAGCTCGCCAGCATGGCCCGATCTCGATCTGAATACCGATGCTTCCGATCCGAAGCGCCGGCAGGCGCAGGAAGAAGCACGCCGATTTGCCGAAGCCGTTGAGCCCAGGCTGATCCCGCACGAGTGGATATGGGAGCGTTTAGGAAAGAAGGGATAGCGCCGGCCGGATAGGGATCCAGATCTCTTCTTCCGACTGTGCATCTTCGCGGCGGTACTTATCGCCCAGCAGCTCGAAGTGCGGCCGGTCGTCGAGCTCGTAGCGCGAGGCGGGAAGCCACACACCGTAGATATACTGGAAGGCCGCTGCTGCTTCGCTGGAGGCGCCGCGGAAGTCGAACACCGCATACGCGCCTGCAGACAAAACAAAGGGCTCCATGCCTTCGGGAAGGTTGTCGAAATCGCGAACCTCGATCAAAGCCCATTTCACGAACGTGCGGGTGGGGTCGAAATCACGGAAGAAATTTGCATCCGGATATACCTGCAGGCTGTAAAGATGATCGCTCACGGAATTTTTGAAATGCCTTCGCCTGGGCATGAACGTGGTCCAAAGCTCGACGGTGCGGTTGCGTGCATACGACATCTCCAGCTGCCGGCCAGCCAGCAGTTTTTCTTCCATGCTTGTTATGCGTGGCCCACTGATCATTCCTGGAAATATACGCGCTTTACGCGCTGACTTACGCCGGTCATCACTTCGTACGGTATGGTTTCCATCCACTGCGCCAGTTGCTGCACGGGCAGCGGCTGACCAAATACAACCACCTCATCGCCTTCGCGCACACCAGGAACGTGGGTCACGTCTATCATCGTCATATCCATGCACACCGTGCCGATCACGGGAGCAAGGTGGCCGCCCACGCTCATCTTGCCTACCCCATAACCGAGCCTGCGGCTATAGCCATCGGCATAACCGATGCGTACGGTAGCGATCAGCGATGCTTCTTTCACCACACCACGACGATTGTAGCTTACCGTATCTCCCGCTTCCAGTTGCTTCAACTGGGCGATGGTGGTGCGAAGCGTAGCCACAGCCTGTAATTCCAGCTGCTTCGTTTCGATCTCCACTCCGTACATCCCGATGCCGAGGCGCACGAGGTCGAACTGCAGGTCGGGATGGCGGATGATGGCGGCCGAATTGGACAGGTGCCTCAGGAAACGATAAGGCAATGCTGCTTCTAGAATGCCCGACATCTCGCGAAAGCGCGCCGCCTGAGCCGCCGTGAATTCATCCTGCGCCGGGTCTTCGCTGGCAGCCAGGTGGCTGAATACAGATTGCACCCGCACCCAGCCCGTTTGTTCCAGGTGGCGGGCAAGCGCCTGTATTTCTACGGATGAAAAACCAAGACGGTTCATACCGGTCTCCAGCTCCACATGCACGGGCCATGCTTCCATTCCTTCGCGCTGCAGGTAACGCTCAAACTCCTGCAGCATGGCAAATGAGTAGAGCACGGGCTGCAGTTTCCATTCCACAAGCGCATCAAACGATGAAGCATCGGCATTCATCACCATGATAGGAAGTGAAATGCCGGCCTGGCGCAGCGTCACGCCCTCATCGGCATAGGCAACACCCAGGTAGTCGGCGCGGTTGAATTGCAGCACCGATGCAACTTCCGAAGACCCGCTTCCATACGAAAACGCTTTGACCATCGCCATGATCTTCGTCTCGGCACGCAGCAACGAGCGGTATTGCTTCAGGTTATGTGCCAGCGCGTTGAGGTTGATCTCGAGCACCGTCTGGTGCACGCGCGTTTCGAGTGCGGCCACGATCCGCTCGAAGCGGAAGGCACGCGCACCTTTCACCAGGATGGTCTCTTCGTGAAATTGTGCGGGATGTATCTGCTCGAGGAACGCCTCGGTGGTAGCATAGTGCTGCACCGGTATATGTGCAGGAAGCGCCAGGTGACGCGTGATGTCGCGACCAATGAGCACAGCCTTCGTCACGCCCGCGCCGTCGATGGCTGCAGCCACCTGCGGGTAGAAGCGGTCGGGTGCCGAGCCCGATTCGGCAAAGTCGGACAGGATCACCGTTCGGGGCTGCCCGGTTTGTTGTTGCGCCATGAAGTTGAGCGCAAGCTGTAGCGACGTGAGGTCGGCACTGTAAGCATCGTTGATGATGGTGCACCCGCCGCCGCCGTGCTTCAATTGCAGGCGCATGTCTACCGGTTGCAATCCCGCCAGCCGCTCGTTGATGGTGTCCACCGAATAACCAAGATAAAGCAGCACGCAAAAGCAGGTGAGCGCATTGGATACCGAGGCCTCGTCGGCGAAGGGTATCCGTATTTCTACGGGCAGATCGCGGTAGGTTGCCTTTACGACTGTTACCGCGCCGCGCTGCACATGCAGCACCTGCAGGCTTGCACCCGACTCGGGGCCCCAGCTGATATGATTTGACAACAAGCCAGTCCATGGCTCCGGACCAACAACGACCTGTGCGCCCTCGAAGAGCCGTCCCTTTTCGCTACGTTTTTGCTCTTTGTCCGCAAATCCTTCGTCGTGTGCCGAGCCAATGTTGGTAAGCACGCCGATCGTGGGTTGGATCATGCGTGCAAGACGGGGCATTTCGCCTGCCTGCGAGATACCCGCTTCGATGAGGGCCAGGGTGTGCTCGGCGCGCAGCTGCCACACGCTCAGCGCCACCCCGATCTGCGAATTGTAGCTGCGCGGGCTGCGCACGATACGATGTTCGGGCTCGAGCAACTGGTGCAGCCATTCCTTGACGATCGTTTTGCCATTGGAGCCCGTGATGCCGATCACCGGCAGTGTGAATTGGCTGCGGTGCCAGGCGGCAAGCGTTTGCAATGCCAGGAGCGCATCCGTTACATAAAGGAAAGAAGCGCCCGGGAATGCATCCACGGGAGGATGCTGGCTGACCACAAATGCACGTACGCCCTTTCGCCAGGCATCATCGATATACCGATGGCCATCACTGCGGGGCGTTACCAATGCAAAGAAGAGAGAGCTGTCGGGGAAAGTAACTGCGCGGCTGTCGTGCAACAGGTGCGCGATGGAGCGATCGGGGTCGCCTTCCTGCAAAACGGATGCGCCCACAACGCCGGCGATGCTGCTAATGCTGTACACGGGATGAAGGTACTAAAGGAGCGTCAGAACGAGTCGTGCTCGCGCGCACGTCGGCGCGCCATGTTGATGGAGTAGAGCACCGATCCACCCAGGCAAACAACGATAACGAGCAGCGAGATCGTAACCGGAATATGGAAGCCCGAATGAATCAGCGGTACCAGCATTTTGATCCCGATGAAAACAAGCACGATGGCAATGCCCTGCTGGAGGTACGCGAACTTGGTGACGGCGCCCTTGAGCAGGAAGAACAAGGAGCGCAGCCCCAGCACAGCGAAGATGTTGGAGGTATAGATGATCAGGTTGCGCTGCTTCGATTCAGTAACTATTGCGAACACTGCGGGAATGCTGTCGAGCGCAAAAACAATGTCGGTGGTAGCCAGCATGACGATGACCACAAAAAGGTTCGTGAAAAAACGCTTGCCGTTTCGGCGCACGGTGAGCTTACCACCCACGTCTTCGTGCACGATGGGAAGAAAGCGGTTGAGAAATTTATATACCGGGTTGGTTGCGGGGTCGAAGCCCTCGTCGTCGTCCTTCACCATGAATATCTTGATGCCCGTATACACGAGGAAGGCGCCGAAGATGTAGAGCAGCCAGTGGAAACGTTCCACCAGTGCTACGCCCACGGTGATGAAGATGACGCGGAACAGGATGGCCATCATGATGCCCCAGAGCAGTGCGCGCGCCACGTGATCGGAAGCGATGCGGAAGAAGCTGAAGATGAGGATGAAGACGAAGATGTTGTCGATGCTCAGGCTCCACTCCATCAGGTAGGCGCTAATGTACTCGAGCGCGGGCGCCTTTCCGTACTCATACCACAGGTAACCGAAAAAAGCAAATGCAAGCGCCACCCAGAAGAGCGTCTGGTACAGGGCTTTCTTGATGCTGATCTCGGTGGAGCGTTTGCTCAGCAGTCCCAGGTCGAGCACGAGGGCGATCACAACTACCAGTCCGAACACCAGGTAACTAAGCTGATCCAGGGTCATCTATTCGCCGAATTTTGAAGCGCTAAGATACGGAGGTTGCATACCGGCGGCGGCGGATTTGCTGGTAAGCCACGCCGAACAATATGAGCAGCAACACCGGCACCACGATGTTGATCGCCTGCCAGGTTGTTTTGCCATCTTTCGTGCGCCGCGGGTCGAGGAGGCGCAGCGTGAACTCCTTGCTCCGCGTTTGCAGAATGTCGGAAGGGTTGACGAGGTACTCAAGGCTGTTCATAAAGAACTCCTTATTGGCATAGGTATACCGCGTAAAAGGGTTGACGCCCATCGGGAGCGGCCCCGTGGAAGCACTAAACTGGTTGAGGGCAAGATCGCCGTCGGCCGCCACAATGATCTTCGTTTCAGCCGTTCCCTGCGGGTAAAACTCGTAGCGCTGCGCTTTAAACGAATCGGCAACAGCGCGCGGAAGTCGTCCGGCATAGAGCGAACGGAAGGCGCCTTCCATCAGGTAGGCCACCGGCACGTTCTTCCGCTTGAAGAGCTTCTCGTCGGGAGCGATCTGGAGGAATTCGAAGTCGATCTTCGCGGGCGAACCCAGCACACGTGCGTTGGCGGATGATTGTAGTAATACGGTCTTCCGGATGCCCGCCGCTTCCACCGTATCCATACTGGTGGGGAAGAAGGCGCGCACGCCGTCAAGGTTTTTGCTGATGGGGTGCTGCGTGCCGTCGAGCACGGGGAAGAAGGGCCAGTTGACGATGCGCCGCTGCCCGTTGTTGTTGCTCACCTGTGGCAGCTGGTCGCTCTGCATATCCTGAACAAGGTCGGGGTTGATGCGCACGCCCCAGTTGAAAAAGAGATCTTCGAGCTGCAACCCGCGGTCGAAGGCGATGAACCCGCCGCTATTGTAAAGGCTATCGAACTCAGCATACACGTTGTCTACAAGGAAAAAGATCTTGCCGCCATGCGTGGCGTACTGATCGAGTTTGAGCTTGTCTTCCGTAGTGAACGGACGGGTGGGTTTCATGATCACCACTGCGTTGATCTCGGTGGGAATGTAAGGAACCTCGCGGATGTTGAGCGTGTCGGCGAAATAGTTCTCGCGTAGCGACGTGAATGCGTCGTTGATGTTGTAGCCCCATGCTTCCCCGTTGCCCAGAAGGTAGGCCACGAGCGGCTTTTCTTTCGCACTTACTTTTTCGATCGCATTCGCAAACTTGTACTCGATCGAAGCTTCAATGTTGTTGTACAATTTCTGCAGCGATTCTGCGTCCGTGCCGAACGATCGCTGCCCTTCGAGCAGATTCACAGGGTACCGACGATCGCCCTGGTACACGATCGCACCGTGAACGAGCGACACGATCTGAAGGTTGTCCCCCACCTTTTCCGGAGCCTGGATGGCAGCCGGCGCGAGCCCGTAGTTGTCTTTTAATGAATCCAGCAAAATGCGTGATTCCGTTGAATCGCCCGCGAAGGGGTCGATGAAGCGATACTGGATCTTCGGTCCGCCATTCTCACGCGCTTCGTCGAGGAAGTCTGCCAGTGTATTCTTGAATTTCCGCGCAAACGAAGGCAGGTCTTTGCCCGTAACGTACACGTCGATGTTGACGGTGCTGTCGAGGCCGTTTAGCAGGCGCTGCGTGGGCTTGCTCAAAGAATAGCGGTGTTCGGCAGTGAGGTCGAAGCGAGCGTGGAGCAGCGCAGCAACCACGTTGATGGCTACAAGGGCAACGAGCGCAAGGATGGTGGCGCCGCCTCGGTTTCGTTTGTTCATGCGCGTTGCACCAGGGTTTGACGGGTGAGAAAAAGAAAGAAAAAGGCAAGTGAAGCGAAATAGACCAGGTCGCGGGTGTCGAGCACGCCGCGGCTGATGCTGCGGTAGTGCGCGTCTATGCCGATGAGGTCGAGGTAGAAGTCGGCGCCGCCGCGAAAGGGCGCCAGGCCGCTCAGGGCGTGGAAGCCGTAATACAGAAAGAGGCAGGCGATGAGGCTCAGTATAAAGGCGATGACCGCGTTGTTGGTGCGGCTGCTGATGAAGATGCTGATGGCTGTGAAGACGGCTGCAAGAAAGAAGAGCCCGGCATACGAACCGGCTGCTGCGCCCCCATCAATGCCGGTACCCGAAGAGGCGAGGTAGTTGATGGTGAAAAAGTAAACCACGGTAGGCAGGAGCGCAATGATCACGATGATGAGCGCACCCCAGAATTTCCCGGCAACGATCTGGCCTGCTGTAAGCGGTCGCGTGCGCAGGATCTCGAAGGTTCCGCCGCGGTATTCGTCGGCAAAGGAGCGCATGCAGATGGCAGGTATCAGAAAAAGCAGGATCCACGGTGCAAGCTCGAAATACGCGTCCAGCGTCGCGTAGCCGCTGTCGAGAATGTTGTTCGGAAACACGAAAAGCACCAACCCGTTCACCAGTAGAAATACAATAATGGCAATGACGCCGGTAAGACTACCGAAAAACTGGCCGAGCTCCTTTTTACAGATGGACCACATAAGCGCTAAAGTAAAGAAAAGGGTTTTAGGGTTTTGAGGTTTTAGGGTTTTGCCTTGCCCGCTGTAGCCCTGGCGAAGGCGGGTGGGCATTACGAGTGCGGAGGTGCACCAACAAAAAAGGCTCCTTCACGGAGCCTCGTATTTTTTCACGATTGACGATTCACGATTCACGATCACACTGCGAACGATTCCCCACACCCACAGGTGCGCGAGGCATTCGGGTTGTTGAAGAAGAAACCTTTGCCATTGAGACCGTCCGAAAAATCGAGCATGGTATTTACGAGATACAGGAAGCTCTTGAGGTCGGTCACCACCTTCACGTCGTTGTCTTCAAACACCTGGTCCATCGGCTTTTGCTCGTTGTCGAAATCAAGCTTGTAGCTCAGTCCCGAACAACCGCCACCCACGACGCCTACGCGCACGAAGTACGCCGGGTCGTCGGCAACGCCGGCCTCCTGCATCAACTGGCGCACTTTGTCGCGCGCCTTGTCGGAAACATAGATTGCGTTATCTGTTGCTGTCATAAGATCGAATGTGCTGATGGGGTAATGTGCTAATGGGGTACTCCTTTAACTGGCTCAGGAAGACAACAAATTTGTCAGGCTGAGCACAGTCGATGCCCCCACTACCCCATTCGGTTAGTGAACAATGGATTCGTCGAACTTGAGTTCTTCCAGACCGTTCTTCACGCGGTAGTCGTTGATAGCCGCTTTGATGGCGTCTTCGGCGAGAACGGAGCAGTGGATCTTCACCGGTGGGAGGTTGAGCTCCTCAACGATGTCCATGTTGTCGATCTTCATTGCGTCATCGATCGACTTGCCCTTGAGCCACTCGGTGGCAACGGACGAAGAGGCGATCGCGGAGCCGCAACCGAAGGTCTTGAATTTCGCGTCCTTGATGAGGCCCGTCGCATCGTCCACCTCGATCTGCAGGCGCATTACGTCGCCGCACTCGGGTGCACCCACGAGGCCGGTACCCACGTTCTTATTGCCCTTATCGAGCGTACCCACGTTCTTGGGGTTGTTGTAGTGATCCAGTAATTTATCTGAGTATGCCATGATCGTGTTTTTTTGTTTTTTAGAGACGCACATAGTGCGGTTTTACAGTGAGACGCACATAGTGCGTCTTTACGCTAGTGGTGTGCCCACTCGATGCTGTTCATATCAATTCCGTCCTTGTACATCTCCCACAGCGGGCTCATTTCGCGAAGCTTGAGCACGGTGTTGCGCACCTGTTCGATCGTATAATCGATCTGCTCTTCGGTGGTGTAGCGACCCAAACCGAAACGCAGCGAACTATGTGCCAGATCATCACCTAAACCCAGCGCCTTGAGCACATAGGAAGGCTCCAGCGAAGCCGATGTGCAGGCCGAGCCCGAGGAGAGCGCAATGTTCTTGTTGAAGCCCATCATCAGGCCTTCGCCTTCAACGTATTTGAACGAAATGTTGGTCACATGCGGGAGGCGGTGTTCCTTGCTGCCGTTCACATAAGCTTCTTCGAGGCTCATGAGGGCATTCTCGAGCTTGTCGCGCAGCTTCGAAAGACGCTCCGCATCCTGCGCCATTTCCAAACGGGCGAGTTCGCAGGCCTTACCGAATCCAACAATGCCGGGAACGTTGAGCGTGCCCGAGCGCATACCACGCTCGTGGCCGCCACCGTCCATCTGCGCTGTCACTTTCACGCGCGGATTCTTGCGGCGTACATAGAGGGCGCCGATGCCTTTCGGACCGTACATCTTGTGCGCGGTCATGGCCAGCAGGTCGATGTGATCGGCGTTGACGTCAACAGGGATCTTGCCCACCGCCTGCGTGGCATCGGTGAACAGAAGCACTCCGTGCTTGCGCGCGATGGCACCGATTTCGCGGATAGGCATCACCGTTCCGATCTCATTGTTGCCATACATAAGGGCAATGAGGATCGTATTGGGACGGATCGCTGCTTCCACTTCTTCGGGCGTAACGATGCCTTCGTTGTTCACCTGGAGGTAGGTCACTTCGGCACCCAGCTTTTCAACGTGCTTGCACGTGTCGAGCACTGCTTTATGCTCGATGTTGCAGGTGATGATGTGATTGCCCTTGCTGGCATACATTTCAAACACGCCTTTGATGGCGAGGTTATCAGCCTCGGTGGCACCCGAAGTGAAGATCACTTCTTTCGGGTCGGCGCCAATGAGCTGGGCCACCTGCTCGCGGGCATAGTCAACGGCCTCTTCGGCCTGCCATCCAAACGGGTGGTTGCGGCTCGCGGCGTTGCCATAGCTTTCGGTGAAGTAAGGTATCATGGCCTCTACCACCCGCGGATCGCAGGGAGTAGTGGCATTATGGTCGAGATATACGGGTAGTTTCAACATATGCGTAGGTTCCATTTCAGCACACAAATTTACTCTAAAAACAGCCCCGACCTGAGGAAAATCAGGTTAAGGAAAGCTAATTTTACCCATTTCGCAAACAAGCAGCCATGGAAAAAGTTGAACACATCGGAATCGCCGTAAAGTCGCTCGCAGCCTCCGTTCCCCTCTTTGAGAAGCTCCTGAACACCCCCTGCTACAAAACCGAGGCGGTGGCTTCCGAAGCCGTTCGCACCGCCTTTTTCCAGTCGGGGCCCAACAAGATCGAACTGCTGGAATCGGCTACGGAGGATGGCGTGATCGCGAAATTCATAGAAAAAAAGGGGGAAGGCATCCACCATATCGCCTTCGACGTCACCGATATCCGGGCAGAAATGGCCCGGCTAAAGTCCGAGGGGTTCACGCTGCTCAACGAGCAGCCAAAAGCGGGCGCCGACGACAAGCTCGTGTGTTTTCTCCACCCGAAGGGCACCAACGGCGTACTCATCGAGCTGTGCCAGCCGAAGCCTTAGGCGTGCCGGCACCGGGTTTCCGGCCGGTGGTCAAACAAAAACGGATGCCGCTGGCATCCGTTTTCTATTTCGATTCGGTCAAGACCTAAATCAGAGGATTACTTTCTGACTGGCTGCAACCCCACTCTCCGTTACAACGGCAACGATGCAAAGGCCTTTGTAATTGGTGGGTACGAGCACCTGGCCGATGGCGGAGCCCATTTTCTGCTCCTGAAGCACCTGGCCGGCGAGGTTCATGATGCGGATGCTGGCGTCTTTCACTTCGCTTCCGAAGTTCAGTACGAGCCGGCCGGTTGTTGCCGTCATTTTGATGGAAGCGTCGGCAGTGGCGCGGAGGCTGCGTACGGCGGTGTACATGAAACGGCCGCCAAAATCAAGCTGCTTTACACGCACCTGAAGCGAACCACCGAGGTTGCGGGCTGTGTAGCTGTACTCTTTAATGGTAGAGGTTGTGCCTGCTGCTGCGAGCGTGCCTACCGTTTCCCAGGCGCGGCCGTCGCGGCTGATTTCTACTTCAAAGCGGTCAGCGTTCACTTCGCCGGCTGTAGACCACTGAACGAGCACGTCGTTGCCGGTGCGGGTGGCGGTGAAGGCGATGAACTCAACGGGGAGTGCAGAGGGGCTATAGGGGAGGAAGCCTGAAGGCGTGTTGCTTGATGCGAGGTTGTTGGTGCTGTTTCCGGCGATGGCCGCGGAAGGTCCGGTGATCAATGTGCCGTTGTTGCTTGCGTTGAGCACCGTAGTGCCACCAAGAATGATCACCTGGGAGTTCTGGTTGGCGTAAATCTCGCCTGCAGGGTAAACGAATACGATGCTTTGGCTGCTGAGGCGCAGCTTCGCACCACCACCCACGAAGTTCAGGCGGCCGCCTACACGAATGTCCATCGTGTAAGACGTTTGGTTAATGTTCGTTGTGATGGTCACAATGCGATCGTTGGGTATGTACACCATATCCTTATCAGTGGGTACGGATGCGGGGCTCCAGGTTGCCGGATTGGTCCAGTTGCCGTCAGCGACTGCCTTCAGCGTGCGGGCATTGGCAAAGGAAGAAAAAACAACAAGGGCGAGGAGGGTAGCGAAGAACTGTTTCATAAGTGTGATTGGGTACGGAGTTAATGATTTCAACTATTATCTCTAAACGAAATCGTTAGTTTTCTCTAGGGGTTTGGGGGTACCGCTTTCGTTTTGAGAATGCAAATATAGCAGGGCTTCTTAGCAAAAACAAGTATTTCTACTACTTTTTATGGTAGAAATACTGCATCCAAATACATCATTACACTTAGTTGATGTCCTAATTATCTGGTTATCAACCAAATAGCAAACTTGTTGCTGAGTAGTTTTTACGGTCGCTACCGTCAATTTCATCGGGTACTTTGTACACATTAACCCCCGGAAACAGGCCAAAAAGGGCACCGCAGAGCGCCTGCGCCCGACGTCGGAAATAAAAAAACACTTAGTAAACTAAGTGTCGCGGTAAAGGTTTAGGAGTTGCAACATCAATACCCGTTGCCGGTAGAATCGGAATTCTCGATCCCGAGCTTCTCCACAGCATTTTGTGCGGCTATCTGGGAGGCGTCTTTCTTATTAAAGGCCTTGCCCTCGGCAATGACCTTTCCGTTGAGCACCGCCCCTACCGTAAACAGGCGGCGGCCGTTTTCCAGCTTCTCCCCGATCGTTTCAAATTCGAGGGTCTTACCGTGCTTATTTGCCCAGCCGTAGAGCTTGTTCTTCTGGTTGATGTCGCGGGTTTCCAGCTCATCCATATGCATATGGGGTTGCACGATATGGTGCAGCACCCAGCGCACGGTCTTCTTATACCCGAGGTCGAGGTACACGGCGCCCACGAGTGCCTCGAGGGTGTTGCCGAAGATCTGGCTGGTTTTCAGGGAGGCATCCGACTTGTTGAAAAGGGTCACTTTCTTGAGACCCATGCGGATGGCGATGTCGTTGAGCTGGGCTCGGTTCACCATTTTACTCCGCATTTCGGTGAGGAAGCCTTCGTCTTTGTAAGGATAACGCTTGAAAAGGTATTCGGCTACCAGCGCGCTGAGGATCGCATCGCCCAGGTATTCCAGGCGCTCGTTGTTCTCGTCGCTGGTTTCCTTGATGGAGCGATGGGTGAGCGCGGTCTTGTACAAGCCGACGTTGCCCGGTGAATAGCCGAGCAGGCCTTTCAGCAGCTTTTTAAAGGAGGTATCGCCGTCTTTCTTCTTATAAAGGGATTTCCAGAAACTCACGCGTTGGGTCGACGGGTTTGGCGCCGGATTCGGGCTTAAGTTACGCCGAATATTTCTTAAAGATGACACAGGCGTTGTGGCCACCGAAGCCGAACGTGTTGCTCAGCGCTGCGCGCACCTCGCGCTTCTGGGCTTCCCCGAAGGTGAAGTTGAGGCGCTGGTCGAGCTCGGGGTCGTCGGTGAAGTGGTTGATCGTGGGAGGGCAGATGTCGTTCTGCACGGCCATGATGCACGCGATCGCCTCAATTACGCCGGCTGCGCCGAGGCAGTGGCCGGTCATCGATTTGGTAGACGAAATGTTGAGCTTGTACGCATCTTCTCCAAACACGGCCTGGATGGCCTTCACCTCGGCAATGTCGCCGAGCGGAGTGGAAGTGCCGTGGGTGTTGATGTAGTCGATGTCGCCGGGGATCATATCGGCATCGTCCAGCGCCTGCAGCATCACGTTGCGGGCACCGAGGCCTTCGGGGTGGGGCGCGGTGATGTGGTGCGCATCGGCGGTAGCGCCGGCGCCTGCCACTTCGCAATAGATCTTGGCACCGCGGGCAAGGGCATGCTCGAGTTCTTCAAAAACAACGACGCCGGCGCCTTCGCCCATAACGAAACCGTCGCGGTCTTTGTCGTAGGGCCGCGATGCCGTCTTCGGGTCTTCGTTGCGCTCGCTCAGCGCCTTCATGGCGTTGAAGCCACCGATGCCTGCTTCGGAGATCACGTTTTCGGCACCGCCGGTAATGATGATGTCGCTCTTGCCGAGGCGTATCAGGTTGAGGGCTTCCATCATCGCGTTGGTGCTGGAGGCGCAGGCCGACGTGACGGAGAAGTTGGGTCCGCGAAAGCCGTGGCGCATCGAAATGTGGCCGGCGGCGATGTCGGAGATCATCTTCGGGATGAAGAACGGGTTGAAGCGCGGAGTGCCGTCGCCCTTGGCGAAGTTCATCACTTCTTCCTGGAAGGTGATGAGTCCGCCGATGCCCGAAGCGAACACCACGCCGATGCGGTCGGGGTTCATCGTTGCCTTGTCGATGCCGGCATCGTGCACGGCCTGGTCGGAAGCTACAAGCGCGGTTTGTGTAAACCGATCGAGCTTGCGCGCCTCCTTCCGGTCGAGGAAGGCGGTGGGATCGAAGTTCTTGATCTCACAGGCAAAGCGGGTTTTAAACTTGGAGGCGTCAAACTGGGTGATGAAATCACAGCCCGACACACCGTTGCGCAGGTTATTCCAATACTCGGTAATGGTATTGCCCAGCGGAGTCAGCGCGCCCATCCCGGTTACGACTACACGTTTAAAACCCTTCATAAAGCCTGGTGAATTGCGATCTGTTGTAAGATAAAACCGCCTTCGCTGCGGGTAGCATGGAAGGCGGAATAAAAAGTAGACCGTATTTGCTACGGGGTGTTCGTCTTATTTAGCGTGCTCTTCCAGGTAGGAAACAGCCTGGCCTACCGTGGTGATCGTCTCAGCCTGCTCATCGGGGATCGAGATGTTGAACTCCTTCTCGAACTCCATGATCAGCTCGACGGTGTCCAGCGAATCGGCACCGAGGTCGTTGGTAAAAGAAGCCTCATTGGTAACTTCTGCTTCGTCCACGCCTAGCTTATCAACGATGATCTTTTTTACTCTTGCTGCGATGTCTGACATTTTGTAAAGATTTGGTTATAGAGTTGCAAAAATAGAAGTTTTTGAAATAAATACACCGGCTGTGCATTTCTTTCGGTCGCGCCTATGCGGGCTCAAATATAGGGGGGAAACGGATTGCGCAACAAAGTCCATTTGTACGCAAAATCAGATCGTTGTATATTGAGGCACCTTGAAGCGGCAGCTATGGCTCTGAAAATTATCGACCACGGAACTCCCGAATACCAACAAATGATCCAACTGCGCGAGGAGATCCTTCGCCGCCCGCTCGGGATGCAGTTCGACACGGAAGAGCTGGAATCGGAACGGCAGAACATCCTGATGGCTGCCTACGAAGAAGACCAGATGCTGGGATGCTGCATGCTAGTAGAGGAAGCGCCCGACACCGTGCGCCTGCGCCAGATGGCGGTTCTCGATGACCTCCAGGGCAAGGGCATCGGCAAAGCGCTGATGAATTTCGCCGAAAACATCGCCCGCGACCGTGGCTACAAAAAGATCACGATGCATGCCCGCAGAAATGCCCAGGGCTTCTACGAAAAAATGGGCTATCGCAAAAAAGGCGAAGAATTTCACGAGATCACTATCCCGCATTATGTGATGGAAAAGCAACTCTGACGGGAAGGGCAAAGAAGAAAAAGATTCGGAACCGCGAAGAGAAGAAGAAAAGAAGCTGTTACGCTAAGTAGTACAATAAATACGGCTCGTCCTTGGCGAGCCGTATTCGTATTCTTTGCGAATACCTTATTTACTCATTTCCTTAGCGGTAAATACTTCGTCTACTTATTCTTCTTCCGCCCCACTTGCTCGTTGAGAAGCATACGTATCTCGTGCAGATCGTCGCTGCTGGCGAAACCTTTCTTGGGTACGAGAAAAAAAGAACGGGGATCGAAGTAGAAATACAGGAATCCGGGAGTTTCCGAAAAAGAGCTCAGTTTTTTCCATGCGAAGAAACGCTCCCCGCGCGGGTTGGCGAGGCGAAAGCCATCTTCGAAGAACTCCATCGTGAACGCGTCGCGGAAGGTTTCGTTGCGCCGGTATACAATGAACGGCAGCAGCCACCAGAAGACCAGCATCAGCGAAAACCAGAGAAAGGAGCCCAGCAAAAATGCAAGCGGAAGCACTTTGTTGAAGTAAGACAGCACCGCCGATGTCAGCGCTAATACATTCACGAGGATGATCATCAGGCGGATCTCGCGGCGGCTGAGAAAATGATAGCGCAGGCCCTGTATGACGGCGCTGCGTTCATAAATGATCGGAATCTTCATCGGGCTTTCAGTTCGGTTTCACTAACGCTCCACGTGGCCAGCACCTTGCCTGAAATGTCGAGGAACTCGGTCTGCAGCCGGCGTGCACCCTTTGGCCCTGCAACAGTAACACGCGTGTAATTCTGCACTTCCACCAATGTGCCGCTTACGCGTGCGGCATTGTCTTTCTCATCGCCCGACACACGGGAGATACCCGATGTCAGCGGCGAATTGGTTACATCGAACAACGGGTACGTGCCTGCGCGCTCGTAGCGGATCACTTCGCTGTGGTGGCGGTCTCCGGTGAACAACAGCAGGCCCGTAATCTTTTCCGCAGCGAGGAACTGCATCAATTCATTAAACTCGATCGGATAATCCTGCAGGCACTCCGCGCGCGCCTTCGGGTTGAGCGTTTGGTTGCCGGTGGCAATGATCTTGAAGGTGGCGGTGCTGTTCACCAACGCGTTCTTGAGCCATTCCATCTGCTGCGGTCCCCACATGCGCTTGGCAGCATTGGGAGTGCCATCCACGAGTTCGTCCATGTTGTTGGCACTGCGAAACCAGCGGTCGTCCATCATAAAGATGTCCACGTCGCCATACGACATTTTCGTGTAGATGCCCTGCTCGTTTTCCCCGGCCGAATGATTGGGCCAGTAGTCCAGGAAGATGCGGCGGCTCTCTTCTTTGAGTACAAAGCTTTTGTCGCCGTCGTTGGGGCCGAAGTCGTGATCGTCCCAGATGGCATAGTGCGGCATTGCTTTGAGCAGTGGTTGCAGCACGGGTTGCGCGCGGTCGCGGCGGGCGCGGTAACGGAGACCAGTAGCCGAAAAGAAATCCACTTCGCGGTAATACCAGTTGTCGCCCAGCCAGAGCATGAACGAAGCCTTCTCTTTTGCCATCGCCAGAAAGATGGACGAATCGCCGCCGTAAGGTGTGCCCGGACGATCGTACACCGGCTCATTGAAATAGGCGCAGGAGCCCGTGAGGAAAGAGAAGTCGGGCGCGGGCTTGCGCCATTGCCAGAGGTCTTTGGTGGTGAAGGTGCCGATCGCCGCTTCTTTGCCATCAAGCAGGATGCGGTAATGGTACGTCTTTGCGGGTTGAAGATCAGGGATGCGCAGGGCAATTGGATTGGAAGCGTTCCCCAGCGGGCCTTTGTAGGAGATCCATCCCATGTTGTTGTGCACCACCCTGGCCGGCGGCTTCGGGATGCCGATCGTGGGATCGAACAATTGCAGTCGGACGGATTTCGTCCGCGGCCCCACTTCCACCCAGATCACGGCGTCCCGTAGTTCTACGGGACCGAGCATGGGGCCGGAAACGAGTTGGGATTGGGCCGAAAGACCAACGAAGGCAAGCAAAAAAAGAAGAAGGCGCTTCATGAGAACGGTTGAGTGCCAAAGATAGGCGCTGCAGGGGCGGGCACAAAGGGCTGAAGCCCTATCGTTGAGGTGGCGGCGCTAAGCGCTGCGAAAACTCCCTGAATCTCTGAACCTCGGGCTAAAGCCCGAGGCAAACACATAGCGGCGCTACGCGCCGGAAGATCCTTCGACTTCTCATTGCCGCTCAACCGGTAGGTCCGGGTACCATTGAACCAATGAACTAATAAACAAAAAAGCCCCGAAGGGCTTTTATTACTTATTCATCATTTGTTTCGCTTCGATGCTGAGCGTCGCGTGGGGCACGGCCCGAAGGCGCGCCTTGTCGATGAGTTTCCCCGTGACGCGGCAGATGCCGTACGTTTTGTTTTCAATCCGCATGATCGCCTTTTCGAGGTGATCGATGAACTGGATCTGGCGGGAGGCCATCTGGCTCAGCTGCTCGCGCTCCATGCTCATCGAACCGTCTTCGAGGGTCATGTAGCGGCCTTCGTCCAGGTCGCCGCCCTCGTCTTTACGGGTAATGAGGCCCTGCAGGTAGAGCAATTCTTTCTTCGCGGTGTCGAGCTTGCGGTTGATCAGCTCGCGGAACTCGGTCAGGTCGGCATCCGAATAGCGCTGCGCGAGGCGCTGCGTTTCGATCGGCTGTCCCTTGCTGTCGAGGACGGATTTAGTAAACTCAGGATCGTACTTCACAGATTTCGTTGTTGTGGTTTTGGGTATGACAAAGGGTTTCTTTGGCTCATTTTTCTTTGCCGGCGCGGGCAGCGGCTTGATCGCGGGCTTCACCTGCGGGGCCGACGGTGCGGATACGGCGGGCTTCTTTACCGGATCGGCGGCTTTTTTAGCTGCGGGTGCAGGAGGCTTCGGCGCCGCTTTGGGAGCCGGCTTAGGCGCTACCTTCGGAGGTGCAGGGGCAGCCTTCTTAGGGGCAACTTTGGGAGCAGCCTTCGGAGGAGCCGATTTCACAGCAGCCTTCGGAGCTGCTTTAGGGGCCGCCTTGGGTGCTCCTTTCACAGGTGCCGGGGCAGCCTTCTTCGGCGCAGCCTTTACGGGAGCCGCCTTGGAGGACGATTTCACCGGAACGGCCTTTTTGGCTGTCTTGGTGGGCACTGCTTTCTTGGGGGCTGCCTTTACGGCAGCTTTGCTGTTGGATGGCTTGGCGGGTGCCTTCACGGCGGTGCGTGCCGGCTTGGCGGGAGACTTAACCGCTTTCGGCGCGGCTTTCTTCGGTGCTGCTTTCTTTGTTGCCATGTTGGTTTACCCCTTTTTTAAAACGTTGACGGAGAGCGTCATATCATGGACTTCTATCTCCGTTCCGCCGCTGATACCGGGTCGGAGCTCTAGTTTATCAGCCCCGGTTTCGGCGCAAATATAATCATTAAAACGGGTCAGCGATTCAGCCAGCCGTCCGGTTGCGGCGGCTTGCAGCTCGATGCGGTCCGTCACCTCCAACCCGCTGTCTTTGCGGATCTTCTGGATCTTGTTTACAAATTCGCGGGCATCTCCCTCTTGCTCCAGTTCCGGCGTCACATTGATGTCGAGGGCCACCGTAAGCGCTCCCTTGCTGGCCACGGACCAGCCCGGGATATCTTCCGATGTGATGTCTACTTCGCTGAGCAACAGTTCGACAGGCTCACTATTACCAGGCGCGCCATCCGTTTCAAGCAGCAGCAGGTAGCGCCCTTCTTTTTCAAAAAGGGTGATGGCGTGCTGGTCGAGCGCTGCCAGTGCATTTGCAACCGCTTTCATCCTGGGGCCGAGCTTTTTACCCAGCGCGATATAGTTGGGCTTGATCTTCTTCTTGATAAACCCTTCCGTGTCGGTAAGGTATATGATTTCCTTGATATTGACCTCATTCTTGATGAGATCCTCCACTTTTTGTAACTGCTGCTGCATCAGTGGGTTGAAAACAGGCACAAGCGCTTTTTTGAGCGGCTGACGCACTTTGATGTTCACCTTTTTGCGCAATGAAAGGATGAGCGAGGAGGTCTCCTGGGCAGCGGTCATCCGCTCTTCCAGCAGCGTGTCGATGAGCGCCACGTCGGCCTGCGGAAAGCGCGCGTGGTGTACCGACGCTTCCGAAAAACGACCCGTTACCGCATTCAGGTTTCGGAACAGCTCATCCGCAAAGAACGGCGAGATGGGCGCCATGAGCCGCACCACGGTCTCAAGGCACTCGTAAAGCGTCTGGTACGCGGCGATCTTGTCGGTTTCGTACTCTCCGCGCCAGAACCGGCGGCGGCAAAGACGCACATACCAGTTGCTAAGATGTTCATCCACAAAGTCTTCGATCAGGCGGCCGGCCTGGGTAGGCTCGTAGTCGTCGTAGGCGGCCGTTACTTTCTGCACCAGCGTTTGCAGGCTCGAAAGGATCCAGCGGTCGATCTCCGGGCGGTCGGCGAGCGCAACCGTAGCTTCCTTATAACTAAAGCCGTCCACGTTGGCGTAGAGAGCGAAGAATTGATAAGTATTATATAGTGTGCCGAAAAACTTGCGCTGCACTTCCTTGATGCCGTCGAGGTCGAACTTGAGGTTGTCCCAGGGCGAAGCATTGGTGATAAGGTACCAGCGCGTGGCGTCGGCGCCAAAATCGGCGATGGTCTTGAACGGATCCACCACGTTGCCCAGGCGCTTCGACATCTTCTGGCCGCTCTTGTCGAGCACCAGGCCGTTGGAAACCACCGATTTATAGGCCACCGAATCAAAAAGCATCACGCCCAGCGCGTGCAGGGTGTAAAACCAGCCGCGGGTCTGGTCCACGCCTTCGGCAATGAAGTCGGCGGGGAAGTTGCGCTGAAACTGCTCCTTGTTTTCGAAGGGGAAGTGCCACTGCGCATACGGCATTGCGCCCGAGTCGAACCAAACGTCGATCAGGTCGGGCTCGCGGCGCATCGGTTTGCCGGTGCTCGAAACGAGGATGACTTCGTCTACGAACGGCTTGTGGAGATCGAGCACCGGTTCCGCAGACCCATCCCCCGACCCCTTCCCAAAGGAAATGGGAGCGGCTACGCCCGCTGATTGAGCTTTAGCCATTTCCGCCTTCAACTCCTCGATAGAGCCGATGCATTTTTCTTCGGAGCCGTCCTCCGTGCGCCAGATGGGAAGCGGCGTGCCCCAGTAGCGCGAGCGGCTGAGATTCCAGTCCACCATGTTCTCCAGCCACGCGCCAAAGCGGCCCGTACCGGTCGATTCTGGTTTCCAGCGGATGGTTTTGTTGAGCTCCACCATCCGGTCGCGGAGGGCGGTGGTTTTGATGAACCAGGCATCGAGCGGGTAGTAGATCACCGGCTTGTCGGTGCGCCAGCAGTGCGGGTAGCTATGCTCGTATTTTTCTACTTTGAAGGCGCGTCCTTCTTTCTTGAGGTGCACCGAAATGTCGACGTTGACGTCGCTATAATCTTTCGCGTCCTTGTAATCTTTGATGTAGCGGCCCGAATACTCGCCGAGGCCATCTACGAACTTGCCCTCGCGGTCTACCAGCGTAAGGATGCCGATACCGTACTTTTTGCCCACCTTATAGTCATCGGCCCCAAATGCAGGAGCGGTGTGCACGATGCCGGTGCCGTCTTCGGTGGTCACGAAATCGCCGAGGAGCACGCGCCAGGGCTGCGCATCGGGCGTTCCCGCGCGCACGGCCTCAAGCGAGTTGGCCTCGAACGAAATCAGCGGCTCATATTCTGCACCTTCGAGTGCAGATCCTTTTACTTCGCCGCGGATGGCCCAGGGCATCACCTTTTGCTCCACGCCAACAGCGCTCAGGTCGGCATTTTCGCCTTCCGGCTTGAAAAATTTGTGCAGCAGCGCTTTCGCAAGCACCACTTTTTGCGGCTCGTGGGTGTAGGGATTGAAGGTTTCCACCAGCACGTAGTCGATGTTGGGTCCTACCGTGAGGCCGAGGTTGGAAGGAAGCGTCCAGGGCGTGGTGGTCCAGGCGAGGTAGTAGTAGGTGCCGTGGCCGCCGCCAAAGCGATCATCCTTAGCCTTGAAGAGCACGGTCGCCGACGTATCCTTTACATCACGGTAGGTGCCGGGCTGGTTCAGTTCGTGCGAACTGAGGCCCGTGCCCGCGGCGGGCGAATAGGGCTGGATCGATACGCTTTTATACAGCAGTCCTTTATTATAGAGCTCCTTCAGGCACCACCACAGCGATTCGATATAATCGTTGGTAAAGGTCACGTAGGGGCGCTCGAGGTCCACCCAATAGCCCATCTGCGTGGTGAGGTCGTCCCACTTGTCTTTGTAGCGGAGCACCGCCTCGCGGCACTTCTGGTTGTATTCGGCGATGGATATCTTCTTCCCGATGTCTTCCTTGGTGATGCCCAGTTCTTTTTCCACGCCCAGCTCCACCGGGAGGCCGTGCGTATCCCAGCCGCCCTTGCGTTGCACCTGGAAGCCCTGCATCGTTTTGTAGCGGCACACGAGGTCCTTCAGCGTGCGCGACATCACGTGGTGGATGCCGGGCATGCCGTTTGCGCTGGGCGGGCCTTCGTAGAACACGAAAGGCTCGGCTCCTTCGCGGAGGGCAACGCTTTTCTGGAAGGCTTCCTCGGCCTGCCAGCGGGCGAGCACCTGTTTTTCGATGCCCGGCAGGTCGAGCTGCGGGAAGACGGTATAGCGATTTTCCATTAAATGCTCTTGAAAATGTGGGCAAAGGTAGCGAGGAGATGGCAGATGTTAGATGGCAGATGTTAGATGTTTGATGGTTGATGTTTGATGTCAGATGTTAGATGTGGATGGTATTCGGCACCTGGAATCTTTCGGTTGCTGGCCGGCAAACGCCTGTAAAAGAGAAAAGCCCCAGGAAAAGGGCTTTGTACTTAAGGCTTTATAACACTTAAAAAACTCGCAAAAGAATAGTTGATCCCGATTCTGGCTCCAGGATCAGCGGCTGCTGCTTCCACCCACGAGGTCGTCGTTGCTGACGCCTTTCTTCTTCGACACGTTCTCGGTCATCTTACCGAAGTTCCAGGTAAGCCCGAGCGAGAACGCACGGTTCGGCAGCGTGGAAACGGTGCGCACCTGGAAAGCCGGGTCTTCCGTGGTAGTGATGTAGTCGCGGTCTTTCTGGAAGAAGTTCGCGATACCTACCGAGAGATTGACCTTGTCGTTCCAGAGTTTCACTCCAGTACCAATTCCGTACCACAGGTTTAACGCGTAGTTGGTCTGGAAGGTTACAGCGTTCTTATAATAGCCGGCATAGGCATAGCTGTAGAAACGCTTGCTCCAGTTGATGTTACTGTTGAGGTTGGCATTCCCCCCAAACCCACTCCGCTTTGTGGAGGCGTCGAGCTTGTTCTGCACCTGTGCCCAGCGCACGTTTCCGTTGACGCTCACGTTCCACTTTTCGCTGATCCGGGCGTTTACGTTGCCACTGAGGTTGAAGCCGATCTCTTTGCCCAGGTTGCCCGAGGTAGTGGTGGCCTTGCCGCTGCCCTGTTCCACGGTGGTGTATTGCACGATCATGTTGTCGCTGTAGGTGCCAATGAGGGTAAGTCCAAAAAAGGTGCTGCCCTTGCTCATGCGTCCGCCCAGCGAGAGGCTGTGAATGAGCTGCGGCTGCAGGTCGGGGTTGCCCCTCGACACGTTGAGCGCATCGCTGTTGTTCTCAAAGGGGTTGAGGTTCCAGATGAACGGGCGCTGCAGGCGCTGGCTGAAGCTGAGGGTGGTATTCACCGCCCCGATCTTGCTGCTCAACTGGATGTTGGGCAGCAGGTTGCTGTACGATTGGCCCACCACTTTCGTTTCTCCCGAAGTGAAATTGCCGTTCACGTCGGTATGCTCAAAGCGGGCACCGAGGCGGAAGGTGGTTTTGTTGAGTTTGAAGCTGTAGGTGCCATAGGCGCTGTACACTTCCTGGTTGTAGGCAAACTGGTTGGTGTTGAACGGATTCACTTTGTATTCTTCCGTTGAAGTGGCGCGGGTAAGGCTTTCGAAATCGGAGGTCGCCCGGCGCAGGATCGCCTTGAGGCCGCCTTCGAATTTGCGGTTGTTGTTCATCGGGTGCACATAGTCGCTCTGGATGGTGTATTGACGGTTGAGCGCCTCGCTGTTGTTGATCACATAACGGTCGGCAACGGGGTCGGCATAGTCGGTAAGGGCATCGTTGAAGGAGTTGCTGTTGCCGAATTCGCCATTGAAGCGCAGGCTGAACTCCCGCTCTTTATTGCTGGAGAATTTCCGGATATAGTCGGCACCCACGCTCTTCGTAGGGTATTCGTTGCGGGTATCCACGTGGTAGTAGCTGACGTCGTCGGGCTGGCCGGCCTTGCTGCCGGTGATTACCTGGTTGAAGCTGTTACTGCTCTGGCCGCCGCTCACGTTTCCATACACCGAAACAGTGTTGAGCGAGTCGATCTCGTAGTTCAGTTCGGCATTGCCGAAGTTCCAGAAGTTGGTCATCACGCGCTTGCCTACCAGCTCACGGCGGTCGAACCGGGGGTTGCTGCCATAGTAACTATAGGTGTTGCGGGTGATGCCCGGCACTTTGTTGGCCCCGTTCACGCCATAATACAACGTGAAACCAAGCTTGCCATACTTGGCGGAAAAGTTGGCGTTCGCATTCGACCAACCGGTGCTCGTGTAATAGGTATTGAGCGAGCCGTTGTAGCCCACCACTTTCTTAGCGGTCACGATGTTGATGATGCCGCCCACACCTTCTGCGTCATACTTCGCCGACGGCGTGGTGATCACTTCGATCTTCACGATCAGTGCGCCGGGAAAGCCTTTGAGTGCTTCCTTCACGTTCTGCGCAAACATCGCGGTTTCGCGCCCGTTGAGCAGCACCTTGAAGTTGCTCTGGCCATTTACGGTGATGTTGCCATCGCCGTCAACACTCACGAACGGCGTGCGCCGGAGGATGTCGATCGCGGTCTCGGTTTTTGCCACGGGGTCCTGCGCCACGTTGTAGGCGATCTTGTCGTCGCTCGATTCGATCAGCGGCTTGCGGGCCCGCACCACTACGCCGGCCATTTCTTTTGGCGCGGCGCTCAGTTGCAGCGCGTCGAGCTCGCGCTTCTCCCCTTTGCCCAGCGTGATCTCCTGCTGGCGCTCGAGGAACCCGGTGTGCGAAACGATCAGGATGTAGCGTCCGCTATCCAGCCCGCTGATGGTAAAGCGGCCTTTGTCGTTGGTATAAGCACTCTTGATGGCCGTTGATGGATTGGCCGCAGCGTACAATTCAGCGGTGGCATACTGCAACGCCTTGCGGGCGGCACTGTCTTGCAGCGTACCCGTGATGCTTCCTTGCTGCGCGAATACGGAGCATCCTGCGATAAGGAATACGAGGAGAAACAGGCTGCGGAGGTTGGTTGTTTGCTTCATAACCAGGGTTGGGTTGGTCTTGTTTTACGAAATCTGTCGTAAACCTGGCGAAAAGCGATTGAGCCTCCATCCCAATTGTGTATGATTGGGAAGATTAGGTGATGAATTGACGGATACCTATGACGAACGTTTTCGTAGATCGGTTCTGCCGGTGGTCGCACTGCTCCTTACAGTGCTGCCGGTGCGGAAACTGAAGGCCAGGGCAATTCCAAATCACCGGTAACCACCACAGGCATCTCATCAAACCCCGGACGCACGAACGAAGTCGCAGCCGGGAAGCGTGCATCGGTCGCACGTTCCAACGCGGCAAGCGGAGAAAACAGGGGCAGGATGCGGTCTTCGTCGGGGAATATATCGAACAGCCCGGCCAGCGCCGAGCGCGCCTCCCGAAGACAATGGAGGGCAGACTTTGCGAGGCCGTCGCCGGAGGTGGTGTCAGGCCCTTCCCCATCCGCGTTTATCACCGCTTCGCGCAACCGCATATCCGCAGTCTCGGTGAAGCGCCGAAGGCGGTGCAGGCAGTCGGTCACGCACTCCGCTTCGCCCATCGCATCCTGCACACTGCGCAACCCCATTGCCGCTTCCGAAGCAGATGCGCGCGCTTTGGCGCGCCAGAAGGATACGTCTTCCAACAGGCACAACACCGTTTCCTGCCACCCCACCGAGAGACAGATCAATTGGTCCTGCGCGAGCCTTGCTTCTAAGAGCGCAGCTTCGTATTCCGCAAATGCAATTTCTTCATCCGTTGGCTTCCGCACTTCTATTTCCCAGTCGTCAGGACCGGTTTCGAGACCATGGCTTTGCGCAAACTGCTCCAGCAGCTTCTGCCAGAAGCCCGGGTCGTCGGGGTCGCTGTCGGCGAGGGCGGCCGAGCCGGCAAAAACGGCGCAGCGCGCGGTAAACCGGCAACGCTCGCAAAAGTGGTCGCAGTAGCAATAGATCGAAGAGATGTAGGAGCTCATATCAGGAGTTTTGGTTTTCATCGAAGCCGGGGCGCACAAATCCGAGGGCGCCGGGGAAGGTTGCGCGCCCCTCGCGCTCGATGCGTTCGAGCTGCGCGAGGAGATCGAGCAAGCCATCATCATCGCCAACAAGGTGCAACAGCGAGGTAAGCGCCACCCGTGACCGTTCCACTGCCAACAGCGCGATCTTGGCCGAGCCGTGCACACCGCTTTGCTGCTCCAGCGCATCGTCGCGGTCGGTGTACAGTCCATGCAGGGCGCGCCGGAATTTCACTTCGATAAAGTATTGGTACCAGCCAAGCACGTGCCGGCAGTCGGCCAGCAGGTCTACCTCGCTCAGTCCCTGCTCCACGCTGCGGATGCCGAGCGTGGTGGCCTGTGCCAGCTCCTTCCCCTTGCGCTCCCATACCGGGCTTTGGGTAAGCAGTAGTTCTACGGATCGGGCATAGGAGCGCGCGCTGCGGATCAATTCGGTTTCTTCCATGCGGGCTTCCAATGCTTTATCGTTTGCGCGCATTTCTTCCCACTCGGTCTCCGTAGGTTCCTGCAGCTCGATGCCGCACTCGGCGCAGCCTTCCTGGAGCGCCTGGTAGGCCTCGGAAAGCCGCGTTGATATCAGCTCCACGAAGGCGCCACTCTCCACATCGGTCGATTCCGGCGGCAGGTCTTCGTTCATCTCGAACACCGCACACTGATTTGTAAACGAACACCGCTCGCACCAGCGGTCGCAGTAGTTATGTATTAAGGGAATATTGCTTCTGGCCACGTTGTTTGCTTTCACGCAAGCTAGAAAGCGCAACTGGCGCCGCCATGGGAAAATCCTCAGAATTTTCTGGGATTTTTCCGGCGGTGGCTCACCTGGTTGTTGGAAGAAAGCAGCGCAGCTCGAATGAACTAAAATCGCGGTGGGGGAGCAATCATTCCGGCTTCGCCAAGGGCAACGTAATGTAAAACGAAGCGCCTTCTCCCTCATTGCCTTCCGCACGGATGCTGCCTCCATGCCGGTCCACGATCTTCTGGCAAAGCGCGAGGCCAAGGCCGGTGCCTTCGAAGCGGTCTTTGGGATTAAGCCTCGTAAAGGTTTTGAAAATGCGATCCGCCTGTTTGGGATCGAAGCCGATGCCATTGTCGGCAACGCGGACACAGGTAAATCCTTCCGGAGCAGTTACCGTAGAAATACGGATCACCGGCGTTCGCTGCGTATCGGCAAACTTCAGTGCGTTGTTCAGTATGTTATAGAAAAGCTGGTACAGCAGCGTAGGCAGTCCGTCCACTACCGGCAGCTGGCCAGCCTCGATGTGCGCACCCTGCTGCTCAATGAGCACTTCTAGATCCGAGCGGATGTTGGCGAGCACGATGTTGAGGTCAACGGGCTCGAAGTCGCGATGGTCGCCTTCGTTGAGTGAAGAGTAGCGCAGCACGCCTTCGATCATCGTATACATCCGCTTGGCTGCGTTGCGGATCTTTTCAAGATACAGCTGTGCGCGGTCGGGCAGCTGCGCCCCGAAGTCGTGGCTGAGGCGGCTTTCGAAGGTGGCGATCTTGCGTACGGGTTCCTTGAGATCGTGCGAGGCTACGTGTGCAAACTGCATCAGGTCTTCATTGGAACGTTGCAGGTCGCGCGTGCGCTCGGCTACGATGCGCTCCAGGGTTTCCGCCGATGTTTTCTGATCGTGAATATCGGTGCAGGTTCCAAACCAGCGCACAATGATGCCGGCATCGTTGCGGATAGCAGTAGCCCGTGCGAGCAGCCATCGGTATTGGCCGTCTGCACGGCGCATGCGGTATTCAATTTCGTAGGAAGCGCCTGTGTCGAGTGAGTGTTGCCACACCTGCCATGCACGCGGCGCATCGTCGGGGTGCAGCACGGTAGACCAGCCTTCGCCCTTGGTTTGAGCGTAGCTGAGGCCGGTGTATTCGTACCAGCGCTTGTTGAAGAAGTCGTGGTAACCAGCAGCATCCGTAGCCCAAACGATCTGCGGCATGAAATCGGCGAGCAAACCCAGCTGCGCTTCGCTGCGGCGCTGCTCGGTGATATCGGTGTGCACACCCACCCATTCGGCAATGCTGCCATCGGGTTTCAGGATGGGTATGGCCTGAATATGAAAGTTCCGGTACTCGCCGTCGGCGCGGCGCACGCGGTGCTCGAAAATGAATTTCTTGCGCTCAAGCACGGCTTCATTCCATGCATCCAGCGACGGTTGCGCATCATCGGGATGAACGGCCTGCGCCCACCCGTAGTTCTCGTATTCGCTGCGCGTCTGGCCCGTGAGTCCGGCCCAGCCGGGTTGCTCGCCGAGCATTCTACCATCAGGACTGTTCGTCCACAAAATGCCCTGCACCGCCTGGATGGCAGCGCTGAAGCGTTGCTCCGATGCACGGAGCGCCTCTTCGGCCTCCTTCTTCGAAGTAATATCCTGGATGGTGCCACTGAAGCGGTAGGCCACCGGCTCGTCGTCGAAGTACGATTTACCCGTTGCACGCACATAGCGCAACACTCCGGTAACGGGTTGCACCACGCGGTATTCGATCTCGTAATCGGAAAACGCCGGATCGGTAACGGTGCGCTGGATGGTAGACACCACGCGCTCGCGGTCATCGTCATGAATGGCCTGGATGGCGAGGTCGAGGTCGGCTGCTTCTTCTTCGGCCGGAAGTCCAAAAAGCTGGCGTGTGCGCTGATTGGAGCGCAGCTCGTTGTTGCGCGGATCCACGTGCCAGTAGCCCATGTCGGCTGCCGCCACCGCGGTGCGCACTTCTTCCTCGGCGATCGCCTGTGCGCGCTTCGCCAGCACTTCGTCGGTCACGTCGTGGGCGATGGCCATCACGCCCGTGAGCTCGCCCGATGCATCGCGGAAGGGCGCATATTCAAAGTTGCAGTAGAACTGTTCCACCGAACCACCGGCGCGCTGAAAGGAAACCGGCACTTCGAAGCCCCGAACCGGTTCGCCGGTGCGGTACACATCCTGGAGCATCTGGAGGAAGTTGCCCAACGTGGCCGTGCGCACTTCGGCGAGTGGCCTTCCAATGACTTCGGAGGTAAGCCCCCAGATGCGCAGCATTGCGGGATTGGCTTCTTCGATGAGCATATCGGGCCCATTGAAAACCGCAACGCCCGCGGCTACCTGGTTGATCAGGTTGCGGCTGCGCGCCAGCTTGCCCGATGCTTCCTTGCATACCACAAGCACACCCGCTACTTTGCCTTCATCGTCGAATACCGGGCTGAGGCTGGAGGTCCAATAGAGTTCTTCCACGCGGCCGTTGCGGATGCTCGGTGCAGGCATGTCCTCGTAATAGATGGTTTCGCCAGCGCTCACTACGCGTTCGAGCATCGCAGCCACGAGTTTCCAGGAAGCGCCATAAGCTTCGGCGCCCGGGCGGCCCAGCATCTTTTCATGATCGATGTTGTCGCCCAGCGAAGGCCCGTAAGCTTCATTGTAAAACACGTGGAACTTAGGTCCCCAGAGCAGCACCATCGGAAAAGCGCTGCGGAGCAGGTTGCGAAGGGTGATCCGGAATTCTGCAGGCCATTCTTCGGGGGTTCCTACGGGGCTGTTCTGCCATGGAAATGCGGCGAGGTAGCCGGCGAAGGGGCCGCTGCCAAACAGGTTGTTTTGCGAAGGAAATGCAGTAGCGTCTTGCGGCATGGAGAAGGGCGGGCCTGCGGTTGGCCAACCCGAAAGTACGGCCGGGCCGCTCAGGTTGCGCCAACAACCAGGGCCGGGCAGTTCCGATTAGGATTTCGTATCTTGTTAATCTACCAAAACCGACATTATGGAACCCGAGCTCCAGGAACGGCTCGACAAGCTTGAGCGCCACCTCGCGGGCAAAAAGAAAGACCTGTGGGACAAACTTGCCGTGGTGGCCCCATTGCTGATCCCCGTAGCGCTCACGCTCGTGGGCTGGCACTTCACCAATGCGCACAACAGCAACCAGATGGAACTGCAGCGCAAGGAGCACGAGGCACAACTACAGGTGGCTTACATCAACAGCTCGGTAGGACAAAGCGAGCTGATCAAAGACTTCATGCAGCAACTCACGAACGCCGACACCTCGGTGCGCAACATTGCCATCGAGGCGGTGCTGTATGCCGCACCAACGCCGGGCAAGCGCATCGTGGAGATCATCGCGCGCAATGACGGCGGGGCCGGCGCCAGCACGGCACGCAACGCGCTCCGCGCCAAGCGCAGCGACCTCGTGGAGGCGCTCTTCGACGTGCAGAACGGCATTCGCGTGCAGGCCGCTGCCGAGATCATGCAGAACTGGAGCACCGACGAGGAACTGCTGCACCTGCTGCTCGAACGCACCAACCGCTGCCTCGGCAACCACACGCAGGAGCCCGATTGCTCCGATGGCATTTATCAAAGCATCTCCGTGCTTCCTTCATTTTCCCGCAAGCTGCTGACCGCGCACAAACCGGAGTTGCAGGTGCTGCTTGCGAAGCTGCCGCACAACAGTCCGCTCACGATGGGCCAGGGTGCAGTGCTGGCGAAACGCATCGAATAAGGAATGGCCCATCGCTACCTTCCCGTCAAACAGCACCGATGATACCCAACGAACAATTGCTCCATGCTGCGTATCAATATTTCAACAGCCGCGCGGTAGACAAGCTGCTGGCTCTGATGACGCCCGACGTGCACTGGCCCAATGGCTGGGAAGGCGGCTCTGTGCAAGGGCATCGCGAAGTGCAGGAATATTGGACGCGCCAGTGGAAGGATGTGGATCCGGTAGTGACGCCCGAAGCATTTGAGCAGCGGGCCGACGGATCGGTGGCCGTGCGCGTGCACCAGCTGGTGAAAGATCAGGGTGGCGCCATGCTTTCCGATGGGATGGTGCGCCACGTCTATACCTTCCGCGACGGCCTCATCGAAGCGATGCACATCGAGGCCATCCAGACATCGATGGAATGATTACGCCTGTTATCTTTATTCAATGACGGTACATCTGAATGGCACACGCGTGGAGCAGGACCTCAACCTGCTGGTGCAATACCTCGTGGGCTTCGGCTCCGACCTGCTGGAGCGCTTCGGCGAATTCTTCCCCGTGGGTGCCTACCTCGATCTCACGGGCGAGATCGTGCCGCTTGCCGTGCAGGGAGACAACGAGCGCCCCGATAGCGAGGAAGTGATCGGGCAGCTGAAAGAAGAATTTTATCGCCTCGTGCAAAGTGGCCATGCGCGGGCCTGGGCCATCGCATTCGATGCCCGCATACAAAGCGCCGAATACCCCGACGGTAACGACGCCGTGGTGGCGCAAACCTTTCACAGTCTCGCCGAGAAGCAATTGCAATACACCTTTCCCTATATTCTCGTGGAAGGCAGCGCCGACTTTGCCGAAAACTGGTGGGCGACGTACGTAGACTGATTGACAGGAGATCAATGGCATTCAACCGCGCCGGCTGGTGCGGTGCTGAAATGCGGACTCACGAAAGGTATTCCCAGGTTCATCCCGCGCAGCAGGAGCAGCACACCCATGAGGCCAAGCGCAAAAGGCGCGAGCTTTCGGAAGCGGGTACGCATCGAACTGCCAAGCGATGCACCCCAGAACACCATCAGCAACATCGCGGGCAGCGTGCCCATGCCGAAAAAAGCCATGAACAATGCGCCTTTTAGTGCGCTCCCGGTGAGAAACGACGTGAGCAGCGCGAGGTAGACCGTACCGCAGGGAAGGAGGCCGTTGAGCAGGCCGATGCTGAACACCGACGCATAGTGGTGTTTCTGAAACAACCCCGACAGCGCGGCACGGAGCCGGAGAAAAGGCTTTGCAGATGATCCGGCCCGATCGAGGCGCTTTTGACCTCCCAACAGATAAAGCAGCAACAGCGCACCGATGCCGATCGAAAGCCCCCGTTGCCATTGGGGTTGGAGCAGCACCTCTCCCATCGTGCCCAGCACCAGCCCGAGCAGCGCGTACGTAGAAATACGGCCAGCGTTGTACAGCAACCCGCCCTTCGCTCTTCCTGCCATCGTTGTTTGCGGGAGCGGCAGTGACAATGCCAGCGGTCCGCACATGCCCAGGCAATGCAGCGATCCGGCAGCGCCGATGAGGAAGGAGGTGGATATGAGTTCGGGGAGGGTCAATGGAGGAGTTGAGGGGTTAAAGAGTTGAGGGGTTAAAGAGTTAAGGGGTTGAAGAGTTGAGGGGTTGAGGGGTTGAAGATTTGAGGGGTTGGAGATTTGAGGAGTTGATGAGTTGATGAGTTAAAGAGTTGAAGAGTTGAGGGGTTCAGGCAAAACCTTCAGGAACTTTCAGGAACCCTCAGGAATCTTCTCCTAGAAATAAAGAATTTTCTCATCAAAATATTTCTTCCCGTTCATCTCCCAGGAAAACTTGAGTTTGTAGCTGCCCTTCAGGGTTTTGGGAAGCACCCACACGTATGCGCGGCCGGAGCCGTCGGCTTCTTTGCGGAGGTCGAGGCGGGCGTCGGAGGGACGGTATAAATACAGTTCGCCTTTCCAGGCTTGCGTTTCGAACTCGGCGGGGAGCAAGACCTGCAGCGTGCCGGGCGTAGCATTGTAACGCGGCGCTTCCGACAGCGAGGACACGTTGTTCTGCTGATCGATCACGTTCTGAAACTTGAGCTCCTGCTCGTAGTAGTCTTCGGTCACCAGGTCGAAATGCTGGCTGCTGGCCTTGAATACAAGGGCGAGGATGCCGGCCACAAAAAGCAGGTACACGGCCGCGATTTTATAACCCCAGGAAATACGCATAGAGAGAAAAGTTTAGGTTGGTTTATTGGTCTATTAGTTTATTGGTAAGGACATACCAGCTTTTTGTTTGCAGCTCCATTGACGCTTTCAACTCATTACTCATTACTCATTGCTCATTCCGCTAATAGCCCGGCCCGAAAAAGGTCGTTTCTACGGTTTTGATGCGCTTCTTTCCCTGGTACACGCCTATTACGATGGGCGTCTTGCGGCGCTCGATCTGTTTGCGTTTCAGCTTCACAAAGAAGGGTGACTGCGCGTACGATTCGCGGGGTGCAACGAGAGCATTGCCTACGACCTGGATCTCGCCGCTCATGTTTTCCAGCTTCAGCGTCATCGGCAGATCCTTACGTGTTTTATTGGCAAACTTGATGGTGTAGATATTACTCAGACGGCCGTCGGGCTGCGTCTGGAAGATCTGCCCGGGCGTGCGCAGCACCGTAGCATCTACGTCGGTGCGCGTAACGAGCAGCGTGACGAGCACACCGATGAGCACACCCAGGAGCGCTGTGTATCCTTTCGTGCGGCTGTTCCAGAGTTTCTTTTGTCCCCGCGCGATGTTCTCTTCCGAGTCGATTCGAATCAGTCCTTCCATGCGCTGCAGCGAAACCATGATGGCGTCGCAGGCATCGATGCAGGCGGTGCAGTTGGTGCACTCCAGTTGCGTGCCATTGCGGATGTCGATGCCGGTGGGGCACACGCGCACGCAGGCCGCGCAGTCGATGCAATCGCCGAGGTCTTCGGCAGCAGTTCCTTTTTGCACTTTACCACGTGGTTCGCCACGCACATAGTCGTAGGCCACCACCATGCTCTTGCGATCGAGCAGCACGCCCTGTAGGCGGCCGTAGGGACATACAACGAGGCAAGCCTGCTCGCGGAACCAATAAAATACAAAGAAGAAGACCGTAGTGAAGCCGATGAGGGCAGAAAAGGTTACGGGGTGTGCGCCCACGCCGTCGTGGATCATCAACAGCACGTTGTCCATACCGATGATGTACGAAAGCGCGAAGTTGCCAATAAGAAAAGAGAGCGCATAGAACACGGTGATCTTGACGGCACGCTTGCGGATCTTGAAGCCGTTCCAGGGCATTTCATGGAGGCGCTTCTGGGCCGACGAATCACCATCGAGCCAGTACTCGATCTTTCGGAACACCATCTCCATAAACACCGTTTGCGGACAGGCCCAGCCGCAGAACACGCGGCCGAACACCACGGTGAACAGGATCACGAACACGATGAATGTAAGAAAGCCGATGGCGAAGATGAAGAAGTCCTGCGGCCAGAAGATCTGCCCGAAGAAGATGAACTTCCGTTCGATGACGTTGAACAGGAACAGCGGTTCGCCCTCCACCTTGATGAAAGGCATGGAGAAGAATACGACGAGGTAGATGATCGATGCGATCGTGCGCTTGTTGTACAACTTGCCCTTCGGCTTCTTGGGGAAGAGGAAGTTGCGGCGGCCCTGCTGGTCCACTGTAGAAATGGAATCGCGGAACGATTCATCGCCGGGAATGCGCTGGTAGGTTTTCATTGCAGGTTTACGTGTCTCCATGGTTGAAGCACAAAGGTCAGGCACCCCGCCGGGGGATGTCCTGACCTTTGAGGGAACAAAAACTAACAATCGTCACCCTTCGGCAACCTTCCGGAACCTTCTCACTTCGCCGCCACCGGCGCAGCCGAATCCTTCTTCGCAGCACCATTGTCTACATAGATATCACCCTGCGGTGCTTTTCCGTTGGGCGGTTTGGTGCCGTTGAGCGACATCACAAAGGAAGAGAGCTCGCGGATCTGTACGGGCGAGAACATCTTTTCCCAGGCTTGCATGCCTTTGTCGGGATAACCATACTTGATGGTATGAAACACGTCGTTGATAGAGCCGCCGTGCAGCCAGAATTCGTCGGTGAGGTTGGGGCCTACGCCCCCTTCGCCTGCAGCGCCGTGGCACATAAAGCAGTTCTTCTGGTAGATGACCTTGCCTGCTTCCACACCGGCCGCGTCGGCCATGGTAACGGATTTTTCATCCACGTTGTCCTTCGCGGCGAGGCGGTACGCTTCCACTTCGGCGGCGGCGACCTTCATTTCGGCAGTGTACTCCTGCTCGGGGTTGGGACCGCTGCCAAACTGGTAGTGATACATGTAGATGAAAGCAGCGATCACGGAGATGTAAAAGCCCCACTTCCACCAGGGCGGCAGCGCGTTGTCGAGTTCGCGGATGCCGTCGTACTCGTGGTCGAGCACACGGTCTTGCTCCTCGTGCACGGGGATGGCGCGCGTGAGGTATTTGGCGTCGATGCGGGCCCACCATGCTTTAAGGCTGCCGGGCTGGCCGGGCGCTTTTGCAGGCTTCGCCTTGGGCACCTTGCCTAAGCGCTCGAGCACCATCTGGTTGACGCGCCACAGGATGTGCACGATCATGATGCCCACGAGCAGGAACAGGGTGAGGAAGATATAGATGAAGATCTTGTCGGAGTTGAACCAGGTGGATGGTGCGGGAGCGGCGGCATCGGTGGCGGCCCCGGCAGCTTCCTGCGCAAACGCGGCGCTCCCCATTCCCAGCGCCAGCAGCGCGAGGAGACCGGAGCGAAGTAAGTGCGTACGTTTCATAGTCAGTCTGATTTTTAGGAGTGGAGAACGGACGGTGTGGAATCTTCGAGCGGCAGTTGTCCCATGTGCTGAACGGCGTCTTTGCGCATGCGCTTCACAAACCAGAGCACGCCTACGAAAAAGCAGAAGAACAGCAGCAGCGAGATGATGGGATAGATGTCGATGTGATCGATCGTCTCCGCGTATTTCTTGATGAATTTGAACATGGCTTATTTGTTTTGGGCTGTGGTGCCTGCGGCGGGTGTCTTTGGCTCTTTGCCGATGTCGGTGCCGAGGCGTTGGAGGTAAGCAATGAGGGCAATGATCTCACGTCCCGAAGGCACGTTGATGCTGTCTTTGGCAAGATTCGCTGCGATGCCTTCTGCCTGCTTTTGCAGGTCGGCATTGGCCTGGCGCTCGTAACCCTCTGGGTACGGAACACCCAACTTGCGCATCGCTTTGATCTTGACCGGCGTTGTGGTGATGTCGAGCGACTTGCTGATGAGGAACGAGTAAGAAGGCATCACTGAGCCCGTAGAGATCGACTGCGGATCGTCGAGGTGGTTGAAGTGCCAGGTGTCGCTCTTCTTGTTGTTGCCAACGCCTTCGCGGGCAAGGTCGGGACCGATGCGCTTGGAGCCCCACTGGAAGGGGTGGTCGTACACAAACTCACCTGCCTTGGAGTATTCGCCATAACGCTCCGTTTCGGCACGGAAGGGACGAACCATCTGCGAGTGGCAAACGTAGCAGCCTTCGCGGATGTAGAGGTCGCGGCCCTGGAGCTCGAGCGGCGTGTAGGGTTTGACGGAAGATATCGTTGGGATGTTGCTTTTGATGAGGAAGGTCGGGATCATTTCCACCGCGCCACCAATGAGGATGGTGATGAGCGTGAACACGAGCAGCGGCGTGGGACGGCGCTCGATCCAGCGGTGCCAGTGTTCGCCTTCGTGCTTCTTGTATTCCTTTTCGAGCGCGGGAGCTTCGGCCGCTTCGTTGGCGAGCAGCGATCCCTGCTTCACGGTCTTAATCAGGTTGTATACCATCACCAGCGCACCGGCGATGAAGAGCGCTCCACCCATGCCGCGTACGGCATAGAAAGGCTTCATGTACGTAACCGTTTCGAGGAAGGTGTATTTCAACTGACCGCTCGGGGTGAACTGCTGCCACATCGAAGCCTGCATGAAGCCCGCCCAATACATGGGTATGGCCCAGAAGAGGATGCCGAGCGTGCCCAGCCAGAAGTGCAGGTTGGCGAGTTTTTTCGAATACAGCTCTGTGCGGAAGATGCGCGGGAGCAGCCAGTACAGCACACCGAACGTGAGCATGCCGTTCCAGCCGAGGCCACCAACGTGTACGTGCGCTACGGTCCAGTCGGTAAAGTGCGAGATGGCGTTGACGGATTTCAGCGACAGCATCGGTCCTTCGAACGTAGCCATGCCGTAGGCAGTGATCGCAACTACCATGAACTTCAGCACCACGTCTTCGCGCACCTTATCCCAGGCACCGCGCAACGTAAGCAGTCCGTTGATCATGCCGCCCCAGCTGGGAAACAGCAGGGTGAACGAGAACACCACGCCAAGCGATTGTGCCCAGTTGGGCAGCGCCGAGTAGAGCAGGTGGTGCGGGCCCGCCCAGATGTAGAGGAAGATGAGCGCCCAGAAGTGAATGATGGAAAGCTTGTAGGAGAACACCGGGCGGTTGGCCGCCTTCGGAAGGAAGTAATACATCAGCCCCAGGTAAGGCGTGGTGAGGAAGAACGCGACGGCGTTGTGTCCGTACCACCACTGCACGAGTGCATCCTGCACGCCGGCATACACCGGGTAGCTTTTGAGGATCGACACCGGTAGTTCTACGGAGTTGACGATGTGGAGCACTGCAACCGTGATGAACGTGGCGATGTAGAACCAGATGGCTACATAGAGGTGCCGCTCGCGGCGCTTGAGGATGGTGATGAACATGTTGAGGCCGAACACTACCCAGATCACCGTGATGGCGATGTCGATAGGCCACTCGAGCTCGGCGTATTCCTTACCGGTTGTGTAACCGAGCGGAAGGGTGCAGGCTGCGGCCACGATGATCAGCTGCCAGCCCCAGAAGTGGATCTTCGACAGCCTGTCGCTCCACATGCGCGTTTTGAGGAGGCGCTGGATGGAATAATAGTAGCCCATGAAAATGCCGTTGCCTACGAAGGCGAAGATGACGGCGTTGGTGTGCAGCGGGCGGAGGCGGCCGAAGCTAAACCAGGGACCAAAAGTGAGCGCCTTGGGAAATACAAGCTGCAGTGCTACGAAAAGCCCGGCGAGCATGCCCACCACGCCCCAGAGGGCGGTGGCATAAGCAAAGTTGCGCACCGTTTTGTTGTCGTAAAAAAACTGCTCTCGCTTCACGGCGGCCTGCGGCCCGGAGGGAATGTGCACCGCTTGTTCGTGTTGGATCGTTTCCATTTATCGGATGGGAGTTTTAGAAGGTTCTGAGGGGGTTCTTGAGGTTCTTGAGGTTCTGGAGGTTCTGGAGGTTCTAAGGTTTGGTGGGCGTGTCGTCGAAGAGCATGCGCACGGAGGGTGTGTAGTCGTCGTCGTATTGTCCCTTCTTCACGCTGAGCACAAAGAGGTAGAGAAAGGTGCCGGCAACCAGCACAGACACAACGATCAGGATGATAAGTACACTCATAGCGGCGATTGAGAGGCAAAACTCGCTTTTACGTTCGCTTGACACGGTGAGGGCACTCACGGGAAAAGATGATGCTCGTCATGTTGAGGGAAGAGGGGGACGCGGAAATGCGGCCTGCGGCCGGTGTGGCGCACGGAATACACGGAATGCACGGAAAAGAAAGACACTACACCGCGTCATTGCGAGGAGGCAAGCGGAGCGCGACGACAAAGCCCTTCCGACCCGGAGCCGGAGCGGGAGCAACAGACGCATACTCGGGCAGATTGCTTCGGCCCATCGGCTTCGCCTCAGGCCTCGCAATGACGGGCCCAATGGGGCGGATCGCAGTGACGGGCGGAATGGGGTGCCCTCGCAATGATGAGGCGGATTAGGCGCTTCGCAATGATGGGACTTCGCTACCGCGCGGCCTTCCCGAACAGCCTCCGCGCCACCACACCACTTACTATCGTAACTAGTGCGACGATGGAAATAGAAGAAGCAGGCATCAGGATGGCCGCCACCATCGGTTTCATGGCGGCCTGCACGGCGATGGAAACGCCCACGATGTTGTAGCAAATGGAGAGCACGAACGAGGCGGTTACAACGGCTTTTCCGCGGCGGGCATACACGAGGAAGCGGTCGAGGAGGGAGACGCCGGAGGCATCGAGGATGGCATCGCAGGCGGGCGTAAACTGGCTCGTGT
The DNA here is from genome assembly GCA_004173235.1 of Chitinophagaceae bacterium. Classification (GTDB taxonomy): domain Bacteria; phylum Bacteroidota; class Bacteroidia; order Chitinophagales; family Chitinophagaceae; genus Flavisolibacter. The sequence goes on from SEAC01000031.1 coordinate 43,338, forward strand.
TTTCGGTGACGGCAATGCCGGCGTCCGCCTGCAGCAGCGCACCCGCGTCGTTGAGGCCATCACCCAGCATCAGCACACGGGCACCGCCCAATTGAAGGTTTTTGATGTATTCAAGCTTGCCCTGCGGCGTTTGGTTGAAGCACAGCGCAACGTCGGGGCCGAGAAGGGTGCGAAGGTTGTCGCGCTCGGCGTCGTTGTCGCCCGAAAGCAGGTGGAGCGCATAGCCGCGCGCCTGCAGGCCTTTGAGCATTTCGGCCAGACCCGCGCGGTAGCGGTTGCGCACCCCGTAGCATCCGCGCACAACGCCTTCAACCGAAACCCACACTTCCGTAGCCGTGTTCGCCTCTTCCGCATCGCGGCCATGCACAAAGGAGAAAGAGCCGATGCGCATCCGGCGCAGCGATACGATGGCTTCCAACCCTTTGCCGCTATGCTCCGTAAAACCCGCGAGCGGCAATGGCTGCGCATCCTGCCGAAGCAGCTCCTTTTGCAGCAGCCGGCTCAGTGGGTGCGCGGATTCTTTCACGACGCTATACACCGCGTTGCGCTCGGCGTTGCCCAGCGGCGTGCCAATGAATTCAATGGCGGCCTCTTCGGTGTACGTGAGCGTGCCGGTCTTGTCGAGCACTACCGTATTAATACGGGCCATCGCTTCGATCACCGACGCATTCTTCAGGTAAAGCCTGCGCTGCCCGAAGTGGCGCAGCATGTTGCCGAAGGTGAAGGTGGCCGACAGCAGCAGCGAGCAGGGACAGGCTACGATGAGTGCTGCCGACACGGCGGGGAGTATGTTGGCTGGATTGACGATGGCCCAGTAGATGCCTGCGGTTGCAGCCACGGTAAAGAGCGCCAGCGTGAAGTAACGACTCCACGGATGAATGAAGCTTTGCACGGCATTCTTGCGGCCCGCCGTGGCGTTGTTGTTCCAAAGCTGCGTGATGTAGCTCTGCGAAACGGTCTTCACCACTTCGAGTTCGATGCGGCCGCCGGTTTGCCTTGCGCCAGCATACACCAGCTCGCCGGAACGCTTGTGCAGCGGCGTGTTTTCGCCCGAAACGAAGCTGTAATCAATATAGCCTTCGCCCTTTTTCAGCACTGCATCGGCAGGCACCATCTCGTTGTGGCGCACAATGATTCGGTGGCCGGGAAGGAGTTGCGCAATGGTGGTGGGCTGCTCTGCGCCGCCTTCGGAAAGACGCGTAACACCGAGGGGGAAGTAGGCTTTGTAGTCGCGGTCGAAAGAGAAGGAGTCGTAGGTCTTGTTTTGAAACCACCGCCCGATGAGCATGAAGAACACGATACCGCTCATGGAATCGAAATACCCCGAGCCGGTGCCGCTCACCACTTCGTACACACTGCGCGAAAAGGTGATAAGGATGGACAGTGCGATGGGTGCGTCTATGTTGAGCCAGCGCTGGCGCAGGCCCTTGTATGCCGATACGAAGAACTCATTGGCACTATAGAAGAATACCGGAAGCGCGAGTAGTAGTCCTGCCCACGAAAAAACCTGCCTGAGGGTTTCCTGCTCAATGTGGCCGCCCGCGAAGTAGTCGGGGAAGGCGAGCATCATGATGTTGGAAAAGCAGAAGCCTGCAACGCCGATCTTGTACCACTGGCGGCGGTCGGCCTTCTTGCCTCTTTTCGTTTCTGCGTCGGTGAGGCGGATCTCGGGCTCATAGCCCACGAACGACAGTAGTTCTACAACCTGACGAAGCGAAACCAGCGCGGGATCGAAAGCGAGGAAGACCTCTTTGCGGCCGAAGTTGGTTTTGCTTTGCAAGATGCCGGGGCGGATGGCGTGGAGGTTTTCGAGGAGCCAGATGCAGGAAGCGCAGTGCATGGTGGGCAGGTGAAAGAGCACGTGGCTTTGCCGGCCGTCGGTGAAGCGAAGGAGCTTTTGCTGCACATCGGCGTTGTCGAGGTAGGCGAAGCGGTCGGAGGCGAACTGGCCGCGCACCTTGATGCCGGGCATTTTTTCGAGCTCGTAGTAATTGCAAAGGCCGTTCTCCTGCAGCAGGCTGTACACGAAGCGGCATCCCTCGCAGCAAAACGCGTGGTCGTGCTGCACGATGCTGCCGTCGCAGCTTTCGCCGCAGTGGTAGCATTGCGCGGCCACCGGGGGTGCGGCCGGGGTGCGGGGCTTTTTGGGAGGAGCTTCGGTGAGGGACATAAGGATTCCGGTTGAAAGAGGGCAAAGTTGCGCCAGCCCGGGCCGGAATGGGGTGAGAGGGGTTACGGGAGGATATGACAGAAGTCAGCCCCGGCGCAGCCGGCGGTGGGAACTTTGCAGAACGGTCTGTAGTGCCAGCGAGTTCAGCATCGGCGCGTGTACAAGGGTGGCGGCTGGCACTCGCTGCGCAACAAACTGCAATCCTGAATCATTCATAAAAAAGAGATCATGAGTACCCCTGTACATTTTTACGATGTGACCGTAGCCTGGGATGCAGGCCGCCATGGAACCCTCAGCTCGCCTGTGCTTACCGACAAGATAATAGTGGCCACGCCGCCCGAGTTTGCCAGGGGCGAGCCCTCCATCTGGTCGCCGGAGCACCTGCTGGTGGCCGCGGTGAACAGCTGCCTGATGACCACTTTCCTAGCCATCGCCGAAAATTCGAAGCTTTCGTTCGTTTCGTTTCATTGCGATGCAAAAGGCAAACTGGAGGTGGTGGACGGCAAGTTCCTGCTCAGCGAGATTTTGCTGGCGCCGGTGGTGGAGGTGGGTGAAGAAGGCTTGCGCGAGAAGACGCTGTCGGTGCTCCGGAAGTCGGAAGCAGCATGCCTGATCAGCAACTCCATCAAAGCGCGGATCGTGTTTGAGCCGGAGGTGCGGGTGCTGGCGGAGGCGTGAGGGTTGTTTCTCCCTGCGCAGGCTCAGATAACCGTGCGGATATTCGTGGTGTCCGTGCGGACGGTCGTGGTAACCGTGCGGATGGTCGTGGTAACCGTGCGGACGGTCGTGGTAACCGTGCGGATGGTCGTGGTAACCGTGCGGATGGCCGTGGTAACCGTGCGGATGGCCGTGGTAACCGTGCGTATCGCCCTGCTATTCGTGCGGGGCGTTCTGCGCGCATTGGGTCATTCTGCATATAAGAAAAGCCCCGGCATACGGGGCTTGCGTATTTGACCTGTCCGGGTCATTCAGGCCAGGCCGGCCTGCTCGAGGCGTTCTCGGATGTTGCGGAAGCGAAATTTCCGGGCTTCTGTAGCGACGGGCACTTTGCTGCGGTCGAGGGAGCCAATGTATTCCTTGACGGCGAGGGCGGTATCCACAAGGCCGGTGGTGGGTGCATAAAAAGCGATATCGCGGCGGAGGAGCGCCTCGGTGAGCGCTGCCTCGAGGGGCACCACTGCCGTATTCAATTCTTTCATGCGGGCTGCGCGCGCCTTGAGCTCGGCAACCGACAATTCCTCTTCGGAAGGGTTATAGGCCGGCGTGGCTGCGAGTTGCTCTATTAACTTGTTGAAGTTAGCATGAGTCATATCGAAGCTTCGCTGCGACACGGAGCGTGCACGGGCGGCTTCTGCGCCGTCGACCGCTTTGGGTGGAGGCGTGGCACGTTCGCCTTGAACTTTTTTGTTGATGGTTTCCGCATCGGCCACTGCGCGGGCGGAGGCGCCGGAGCTGCGGAGGCTCTTCATCATGCGCGTGCTGAGTAAACTACATCCTTTGAAGCAGTCGGCGCGCTCGTTGACGGCGTTGTTGAATGCGCGTCGGGCGCTTTCGGCTTCCTCGAAGGCGATGCCGCACTCGGTGGCCTTTGCTTTGAGGCTGGAGCGTTTGAAAGCCGCGTTTGCGGGTTTGTAAGCGGTGCCGATGACACCGGTGAGTTCATAGAGGCCATCGAAGTTGGCGCGGTTTACGCCATGGCCTGTTTCGGACGTGGAACGGGAGGGCATAATCAGTAAGTTTTGGGTTATTGAATGCGATGCCCTATAAAGTTATACGAAGGAATTGGGGAAAACAATAGTGGAAATACGGTGTTTTCTTTGGGGGGGCAGGAAGACAAAGCGTGGAAAAAGTGCTAGATTCAAAAAAATCAACGCACTTAACGATGCTGAATGAATCTGGTATCTGAACGCACAGAATTGAGGAAGCCCCGCTGCATTGTCGGTGCGTATTCTGCAGCAAATAGTGAGTATTTTGAGCGGAATGACCTACCCCAAAGCCTTCCAACCAACGTCCTTCGAAGCATCCGCTTTTGATCAACAAATACTGTCCATTCCAAAATGCGTTGTACGATTTCGAAAATGGACGGGGGCACCGGTTAAAGAAACATTTGGAGGCAAACCGATCGTGGATTACAACGGTCAGCCCCTATTCGCCGAGTTGGCGATCATGAAAACGTTCCAGGATGATGGTTGGCAAACGCGCTGGGTGGAAACCTACGGCAAGAAGACACCCATCTGCCTGCTGGACTGGAAAGACGATAAATACGCAAATCAGATCCATGAACCATTCGAAGATGCGACGATCACGGAATTGCTTGCTGCCATCGCGCATGTGAACAATGATCGTTATGCGGGATGCTGGGACGTAGTGTCGAAAAAAGGAGAGCAGATCCTGTTTGCAGAGTCGAAACGCACAAAAAAGGATAGCGTTCGACAAAGCCAGCAAACTTGGCTGGCGGCTGCGTTGCGGCTTGGATTGAAGGAGGAGAACTTCCTGATGGTGGAATGGGATTTCCTACCCTGATGTGCCCCCGGACTACGTCCGGGGTTACCGATATGGCGCCCCGCTGGGGCGATCATTGGCAGGCGTCATACTATCTGCATTGGATGTGGACCTGTACTCATAACCCGGTATTTGCCCAACGCCCCATCCGCGCGAGCTTCGAACCATGCCCCTTCGCTCGCTGCGCCTGGGCTTCCGACTTGTGAAATCGCGTGCGTCAGCAAATCATAAAAAATCATGACAATCTGCGAGCCGCTTGCGGCATCTGCGTTCTTTCTCTCCATCCGCGCAGCGCTTCGTAATTTCACAGCATGAAACGCGTCCTTACCCTGCTGTCCATCCTATTTTCCATTACCGCATTTGCGCAGGCACCCGGACTGCTCACGGCAAACGATTTTGCAAAGAAGCTGTTTGAAACACCGGCCGCCGTGCTGCTCGACGTGCGCACACCCGAGGAGTTTGGCAAGGGCCACCTGAAGAATGCAAGAAATGTAAATTGGAACGCGCAGGGCTTTGACCAGGCAGTGGCACCCGTGGCCAAGGACGCGCCCCTGTTCGTATACTGCCTCGGCGGCGGCCGCAGCGCTTCCGCCTCCGCACGCCTCAAAGCACTCGGCTACACGCAGGTGTACGAACTCGATGGCGGCATCCTCAGCTGGCGCAAGGCCGGCTACGTGGAAGAAGGATCCGTTGCCCGCGGCATGACGATGGAGCAATACAACGCACTCCTCAAAAGCGACAAACAGGTGCTCGTGGATTTCTACGCCGAATGGTGTGGCCCCTGCAAGCTGATGGCCCCCTACCTCGAAGAGATCAGCCGCGAGCAGGCCGCCAAAGTGCAGGTGATCCGCATCGACGTAGACCAGAACCCCGAGCTCGCCAATGCCCTCCAGATACAGGCGCTGCCCACGCTCGTGCTCTACAAAGCCAGGAAGGTGAAGTGGTGGAACGTGGGCTACGTAGCAAAGAAGCAGGTGCTGAAGCAGATAAAGTAGCGGGAAACAGTTTATTGGTTTATTAGTAAGGCCGCTCCAGGGTGAGCGGCCTTCTTGTGTGATACTGTATTTCTACTGTAAAGTAAATGCGTTCACGATTCACGGCTCACGATTCACGGCTCACTTGCTACCGCCGTGCCAGCAGCAGCTTTGCATACGTGCGCAGCGACTCGTGGAAATTGGCGGAAGAAACCTTATCGCCCGTTTGCCGGAAGAGGCGGCCGCGGTCGTAATAGAAGCGGCTGCAGGTGCCCGATGCAAAGCGTGTGGGGTCGATACCGTCGCCGCTGGCACTGAGGGCGTAGCGGTTTTCGCACGCATAAACGAAAAGCAGCTTGCCATTCTGGAGGTAGTATTCCGTTTGCCGCACGCGGTCGGAAAGACCGATCCACTCCACGATCTTGAGCAGCGTGTCGCCGCGGAAGTAGCCTTTGAGCGAGGCACCGTTGTCGGGGTTGTTCGAAAGAAAGTCTTCGGCATCGAGGCTCACCACGCGCAGGTCGCGGAGCGATTGTATGCGGTTGTATTGCTGTCGTACGGCGGATAAGAGAAGATCCGGCTTTTGTGCGGGCGCGGCGGATGCACACAGCAGGCACACGCCCACGAACATTGCTTTCAGGGACATCGGGTCAGGTTTGGCTGCATTAAACATACAAAATTTGCAGCGCTTTATATGCCCCGCGCTCAGAGATTGCGCGGGTTCTTCCAGCCCTGTGCAAGGCGCTCGATAGTGCCTTCCACGCGGCTTGCTCGGGTCTCTTCGCGCTTCGCCTCCACGATCCACTCCACGTATTCCTTGCGGTGGCTGAAGGCAAGACTGTGAAAATAGTCCGCAGCTTCGGGGTGTTTTTCGAAGGCGTCCGCAAGATCCTGTGGGATGCGCACTTCCTTTTTCGCTACGTCGATATAATCGAAGATGGGCCGCTTCTTCAAGCCCGCCGCTGGTGCTTCTGCGGCAGCGCTTTTCCTGCGCAACGCAAATGCCGACCACGTATCGTCGAAAGAAATGAGCGCCAGCCATTGCAGGCCGGGCTCCGCGTTGAGCGCGTCCCAGCCTTTGTCGCGCGTGAGGTCGGTCTGCATCTTCGAAGATCCTTTCGGGTAGTAGATCCAGCAGGTCACCGACTCTTTGAGCAGCGCCAGCACCTGGGGCAGGTCGGCTTCGAGTTCGGCCTGGCTCGTTACAAACCAATGGAGCTGGTCGAAGCGGTTGGAGCGCACGCTGATGTGCACGCCTTCGGGCAAGGGGTCGAGGGTCTTTTCAAAATGCGGCGGCGCATGGAGGGTGCGGAGCACATAGTCTTCCTTGATCTTCAGCTTTTGCGCGAGGTTCTGGGCCATGGGGCTAAAGGTAATGATCCGCTCAAAACAGGTCGCTGATCGTGTTGCAGCGTGGGCCGGACAAACACCTTTCAACGGTAGTGAGCAGGCGGAGTGGTCGGTTTTTCCGTCTTCCGTAACCCGTTTTTCCCGATCCGGCACCGTTGCGGGCGCCGGCTTTCTTCTCTTTGCGCTCAAATTTCGAATCAGTGAAAGGCATTTATACTCTTGTTCTCGCGATGGCTTCCCTGGGCGCAGTGGCGCAAAGCGGCCCGCAGGCACACCTTACTACCGGCACCGTTGCAACCGATGAAATCGCCATTACCGGCACCGTGCACACCAGCGACGGGCAGCCCGCGCCCTACGTGACCATCCAGATCAGCGGCACGCGGCAGTACACCACTTCCGACGAAAACGGAAACTTCACGTTCCGCTCGCTTCCTTCGGGCCATTATACGCTGCTCATTTCGATGACGGGAAGCACGCCCATCGAGAAGACCGTAGAAGTACGGAAGGATGCGCCCGCTTCGCTCGACGTGATCCTCGCCATCAACGAAAAGCAACTTACCGAGGTGATCATCAGCAGCGGCCGCTCGCTCAACGATCGTACGCCCATCATCGGCAAGGCGCCTATTCATCCCATGGATCTGCCACAGGCCGTGACGGTGCTCGGTGCGCCCGTGCTCCGCGAGCAGCAGGTGCAGCGACTTTCCGATGCCATCCGCAACGTGAACGGCGTATATATGACCACGGCGCGCGGCAACGTGCAGGAAAGCTTCGCGGCACGCGGCTATGCGTTTGGTGCACAGAATCTGTTCAAGAACGGCGCACGCATCAACAGCGGGGCGATGCCCGAGATGGGGTCGCTGGAACGTGTGGAAGTGCTCAAGGGATCTTCGGCCATCCTGTTTGGACAGGTAGCGCCTGGTGGCGTGGTCAATCTCGTAACGAAGCAGCCCAAGTTCAGCAACGGCGGCGAGGTATCGTTCCGCGCGGGATCGTACAACCTGTACAAACCTGCCTTCGATGTATACGGACCGCTTTCGAAACGCGTAGCCTACCGCGTGAACGGCTCGTTTGAAAGCACGGACTCGTATCGCGAGACGGTGCACTCCGATCGCTACTATATCAATCCTTCGTTCCTGTTCAAGTTGGGCACGAAGTCCGAACTGCTGTTCGAGGCCGACTACCTCAAGCACGACTTCACGCCCGACTTCGGCATCGGCACCATCGGTGCAGCGGGCACTGCAACGGGAACTACCATCACACCTACTGGCCGGGGAACGTTCTTCGGAACGCCCTGGCAATTCAACCATACGCAGCAAAGCACCGCGGGCATCACGCTGAAGCATCGCTTCAACGAAAGCTGGAGCATCAACAGCTCGGTGAGCTACCAGTTTTACAAGCGCGATTATTTTTCTGTTGAACGTGTGCAGGCCGACACCGCCGCCAACTGGGGCCGCACCCTGGGCCGCGTGCTTACCGAGGAGCAGTACTACACCGGCCAGGTGAATCTCACCGGAAAGGTGAAGACGGGCAGCGTGGAGCATACGATCCTCGCAGGCATCGATGCGGATCATTATACCACCGACGCCTTCACCTATACCTTCCAGCGCCGCACGGTAAATGGCCGCCTGCTCGCTGCCGGCGTATACGACAGCATCAACCTGATTAACCCCGGCAAGTTTGCACCATCTACGGATATGCCGCTGTATACCAAGGCAACGAAGACCACCGCGCCCATCGACCGCTTTGGCGTGTATGTGCAGGACCTCCTGCAACTTTCCGACAAGTTGAATCTCCTCGCCGGCGTGCGCGTTTCATACGTAGTGACGGAAGGCGTGCGCACGCGAACGCTCGCGAAAGATTCGCTTTCGGTTGCAGCCACGCGTGTAGATCGCGCGTTCTCGCCGCGACTCGGGGTCGTTTACAAACCCACTTCGGGCACATCGCTGTTTGCTTCGTATGCCAACTCGTTTACCGTGAACACCGGCCAGGATGTGAATGGCGAAGCGCTGAAGCCTTCCAACATCGACCAGTTTGAAGTGGGCATCAAGAATGAGCTTTTTGGCGGACGTCTTTCTGCAAATGTTACCGGCTACCGCATCATCAACAACAATCTCGCGCAAACCGCGCCCTACCTGCGTGACGGCGTTACACCGAACAACAACAGCAACATCAAGCTGCTTTCCGGCCAAACGATCTCCGACGGCGTGGAAGTGGATCTTTCCGCATCGCCCGTTGCCGGACTCGACCTGCGCGCCGGATACAGCTACAACTACATGCGTTATACGCAAAACGATACAACCGCAGGTGCGTTCAAAACCGGTGAGCGGCTGGTGAACAACCCTTCGCATACTGCGAATGCCAGCGCCTTCTTTACATTCCGCAGCGGCCGCATTAAAGGTTTGAAAGTAGGTGCTACCTACGTGTACATCGGCGAGCGCAATGCCGGCTGGAACAGCGATGTGGTGAAAGTGACCGATAACAACGGTGTGCCGAAGGCGCCCTTCATCTGGCGGGAAAGAATGTTCACTGTGCGCGGCTACAGCACGCTCGATCTTTCTGCCGGCTACAGCTGGAATCACTTCTCGGTTATGGGCAAAGTGAGCAACGTCACCAACACTCTGAACTGGTACGTGCACGAGAACTACAGCGTCAACCCGATTCCGCCGACGCAGTTTTTGGCGACGGTGGCGTATAAATTCTAATTTCAACTACAAGGTCAATGGTCAATGGTGAATGGTCAATTTTGACACGCCATTCTCCATTGACCATTCACCATTCGCCATGAAAGTGTTCTTCCGCCGCATCCATCTTTATCTCTCTTTCGCCGCAGGTCTGGTGATCCTCATCGCATGCCTTACGGGTGCGCTGCTGGTATTTGAGAAAGACCTGCAGATGGCGTTCAGGAAAGAGCGTTATTACACGAACGCTGCGGCTAACGCACTCCCGGCCGACAGCATCATCAACCGGGTGAAGACTGCTTACGGCGGAAAGGTGACGGGCATCAAGTGGTACAGCGATCCCGCCCGCACCGTGGAAGTGGCGGTAACGATGCCCAAGAAAAAAGAAGAAGGTGCAAAGCCAAAGCCGGAAGGACGCGCTCCAGGCTTCACCATTTTTGTTGATCCTTATACCGGGGAAATACGGGACAAATACAGCTACCGTGAAACGGGCTGGTACACCGTGTTCGCCCTGCATCGTTGGCTGCTCGGAAGCGACGGATCGGTGGGCAAGTACATCGTGGGCGTCAGCACCCTGCTCTTTCTTTTCATCCTCATCACCGGTGTCATTCTCTGGTGGCCGCGCACGCGCAAGGTGCTGCAGCAGCGGCTTAGCATCAAATGGGGCGCATCGTGGAAGCGCCTCAACCACGACCTCCACATCGTACTGGGTTTCTACAGTGCCATCCTCCTCTTCATCGTTGCTTTTACAGGTCTCGCCTGGAGCTTCGAGTGGATGGACAAAGGCATCTATAAAGTAACGGGCTCAAAGAAAGAAGCGCCAAAACCACCGAAGTCTGCATTTGCCGAAGGTGCGAAAGCAGTGCCTTTCGGCACCGTGCTGGCGGCTGCCCGTGGTGCACAACCGGGGGCGCAGTTTTACAATGTGCAGGCTCCCAAAGATTCAACCGGAGTGTTCACTGTGCAAGTCCTTCCGCAGCATCCAGTGCACGAGTCGGCCACCGACGCCTTGTATTTCGACCAATACACTGCTGCACCAATGGGCGGACTGAGCTACGCGCAGCGCAGCCGCGGCGCGCGTGTGCGGAGCACCTTCAAGCCGGTGCACACGGGTTCCATCGGCGGCTGGCCCACGAAGGTCATTGCCTTTATCATCTGCTTGTTTGGTGTATCGTTTCCCATCACCGGCACGGTCATGTGGTGGAATCGTACACGCAAGCGCAGGAAGGATGGGAAGAAGGTTTTGATGACGGAGGAGATGGAAGACGAATTAGCGTAACGTCGCAAGCGACGAATCACGCAAAGACGCAAAGACGCGACAGCAGACAGAATACTATGGCGATGGAAGCATTACTTTCATTGTTGCCATGCAAACTCGATAGATGAACGTCGTGTCGCTGTGTCCTCGGTCGTTGTGTAAAATGCGGCTTGCCGCCTAGCCTTTCCGTATTCCTTTATAAATCCTGACCGCGCTCATCAGCACGACGATAAAACCGAAAAGTCCGAGGAGGCCCCAGAGCCAGGAAAAAGTGCCTTTTGTTGTAACGACCAGCACGATGGCGACAAGGAAGATAGTGGCCACTTCATTCCACACGCGCAGCTTTTGCGCGCTCCAGGTGAACACGCCTGCGCGTTGTTGCTTGTAGATGCGGTGCAGCGAAAAGAAGTATGCATAAAGCCCGAGCACGAAGGCCAGCTTGATATCGAGCCAGTGCGTACCCTTGCCGATGGATTGATACCACTGCCGATCGGGGTGGAACAATACGACGGGGCCGAGCATCAGTGTGAGGATCGCCGAAGGCCAGGTGATACCGAGCCACAGCCGTTTGATCATGATGGCGAACTGCCTTTGCAGGATGCTGCGCTCGGGCTCGGCTTTGTCTTGAGCCTCGCGGTTGTAGATGAACAGGCGCACGATGTAGAACATCCCGGCAAACCAGGTGACGATGAAGATGATGTGGAGGCCTTTCCAGTAGTCGTACATGTGCAATGGTGAATGGTCAATGGTGAATAATCAGCTTGGATTAATTGGATTGATCATAGCAGACAATATCTTGAACGTTCTAACCATATGCTCCTGCAGTTTCGCGAAGTCAAAATCTCCCAAATAATCGAGGTCACTGGCTATGTCCAACGCGGCGTCTATCTCGATAATTGAACCCCGCGCGATCTCATAGTAGCGCTTTCGCTCCGCATCCGACTTTCGCGACGCGCCTTCCGCATGTTCAGATGTACCGATAGAGCAGCCCTGCGTATCTGCGTCACCATGCCAAAGCGCTCTTCAGGCGGCAACGTCTTGCTGAAACGGTAACACTCCAACACAAACTTCCGCGAGAAACCATAGAGATCGAGTTTTTGATGATTCAAGGTCAAAAACATGTCGCGATTATTTTAAGAAGAAAGATACGCGATCGGCGCGCCTTTGCATTGACCATTGACCTTTCACCATTCACCCTACACCAAGTCAATGAACTTCGTCTTCGGCAGCAGCTCGTGCGCCGAATCGTACTGGAGCATTTCCGTTTTGCCGGCTGCATAATCCCCGATCCACTTCACCATCGCCCTGATCCATAGCGGGTGCAGGTTCAGGCAGGGAACCATGTCGAAGTGTTCGCCGCCGGCGTGGAGAAAACTTTCCTTTCCTTCTACGGCAATTTCTTCGAGGGTCTCCAGACAGTCGCTCACAAATGCCGGGCACGCAACCACCACCTTCTTCACGCCTTCGCCAGGAAGTTCCGCGAGGCGCTTAGCGGTGTAGGGCTGCAGCCAGGGATCGCGCCCCAGACGGCTTTGAAAAGAAAAGCCCCACTTGCCCTCAGGGATGTTCAGGCGCCGCACCACTTCTTTTGTGGTGGACCAGCATTGGTGGCGGTAGCAATACTGATGCGCTGCAGTAGGCACGTCGCAGCAGCTACCGCTCTTCAGGCAGTGCTGCCCGGTGATGTCGCCTTTCTGAATATGCCGCTCGGGCACACCGTGGTAGGAAAACAGGATCTGGTCGTACTCTTTATCAAGGTGCGGCCGGATGCTTTCGCAAAGTGCTTCGAGGTATTCTTCGTTGTTGTAATACGGCTTGATGTAATCGAGCCGAAATGAATAGCGGCCTTCTTTGTGTTGCTCCTTCGCATACTCCACCGCCGTTTCGTAAGAGCTCATGGCGTAGTGCGGGTACATCGGCACCAGCAGCACCTGCGCGAGGTTGGGGTTTTCGGCAAGGAGGCGATCGAAGGCCTGCTTCGGCGAGGGCGTTCCATAGCGCATCGCAATAACTACGGGCTCGTCCACCTCCTCGTTGAGGCGTCCCGCCAGCTGGCTGGATAGCACGATCAGCGGGGATCCTTCAGGCGTCCACACGCTCTTGTAAGCTTCGGCCGACTTGGGCGCGCGAAACGGAACGATAATGCCGCGCACCAGTAGGTTGCGGATCAGCCACGGCTTGTCGATCACCCGCGCATCCATCAGGAACTCGTCGAGGTAACGCTTCACGTCCTTCACCTCGGTGGAGTCGGGTGAGCCCAGGTTCATCAGGATGATCGCACGTTTCATGGCTGCAAATATCGGGAGAGAAAGAACGCAGATGCCAGCTGGAGAAAGAACGCAGATGCCGCAAGCGGCTCGCAGATCAATATGATTCGTTATGATTTTGGTTTCCGTTGCGCAAGCGAACAACCAGAAATCTGCGCTAATCACAAAAATCGTAATAAATCTGGAGCCTGCCCCGCCGCAGCGGGGTTCATTCCCTGGCCGCTTGCCGCGCTCAAATCATCCCCGCACTTCCCCAACTGATCTCCCGCATGCAGCATCCTGAGCAAGATCACCCCTCCAAATGACAGATCAATGACACAAGTTTTAGGCTGTCGAGGCCACCCCGGGTACCTTTGCCGCGTGTTATTGGAACACCGTGCCATGAACAACCACTACTTTAAGAATATCGATAACTTTTTTGTTGCCGGCATCAATTACAAGAAGTCCGACGCCTCCGTGCGCGGCCTTTTTGCCATCGGCAGCGAGCAATACAACCGGATCCTCGAAACGGCCGCCCGCGAAGGCGTAGGCGAACTATTCGTACTTTCCACCTGCAACCGCACCGAGATCTACGGTGTTGCATATTGTCCCCACCAGCTGGTGCGCCTGCTTTGCCGCGAAACGGCAGGCTCCATCGAAACCTTTCTGAGCTCGGCTTACATTAAGCAGGGGCTCGAAGCCGTGGAGCACGTTTACAGCGTTGCATCGGGCCTCGATTCGCAAATCCTCGGCGACTACGAGATCGTGGGCCAGCTGAAAACCGCGGTGAAATTTGCAAAAGAAGGCGGCTTCGTAGGCGCGTTCACCGAGCGTCTCATCAACAGCGTGCTGCAGGCTTCCAAGAACGTAAAGAACAATACCGAACTGAGCGGGGGCACCGTATCTACCGCTTTCGCCGCCGTACAGTACATCCGCACACACGTGCCGCAGGTGAGCGAAAAGAAAATACTCCTCGTAGGCACCGGAAAGATCGGGCGCAATACCTGTAAGAACCTCGTTGACTACCTCTGCACGAAAAACATCACGCTCATCAACCGCACTTCCGAAAAAGCACAGGAGCTGGCTTCCGAGCTGGGCCTGCGCTGGGCTCCTGTAGAAATACTGGAATCCGAACTGCGCTCCGCCGATGTGATCATCGTGGCCACCAACGCGCAGCAAAAGACCATCCTTCGCGAGCACCTCGAAGGGGCGGGCGAGAAACTGATCATCGACCTGTCGATTCCTTATAATGTTGCCGACGATGCACAAACGCTTCCCAATGTGCGGATGGTGAACGTAGACGAGCTTTCGAAGTTGAAAGACGAAACGTTCCGCATGCGCCAGGCCGAAGTGCCCAAGGCTCGCGCCATCATCGCCGAAGGAATGCAGGAATTTGAAGAATGGTGCGATATGCGCCGCCATGTGCCGCTGTTAAAAGACCTCAAGGCGAAGCTCCGTACGCTATACGAACACCCCGAGTGTCCGCACATGCGCGAGCAACACAACAAACTGCTCGACGTGCAGATTCAGCGCGTGCTCAACGAAACCGCCGGCCGTATCAAAGAGCGCAACGAGCGCGGTTGCCAGTATATTGCCGCATTGAATGAATTTATAAGCGTACGTAATTAATGTCCCGCACACTCCGCATCGGCACCCGCGACAGCCAGCTTGCCGTTTGGCAGGCTACCCTCGTTCAAGACCTGCTTCAAACAGAAGGCATAGCCTCCGAACTCGTATACATCAAGAGTGAAGGCGACATCGATACCGTCACGCCGCTGTATGCGCTGGGCGTACAGGGCGTCTTCACGCGCAGCCTCGATGCTGCTTTGCTCAGCAACCGCATCGACATCGCCGTGCACTCGATGAAAGACGTACCTACGCAACTCGCGCAGGGTATCATTGAAAACGCCGTGCTCGAGCGCGCTTCCACAAAAGATATCCTGGTTTACAAAGACCTGGCCGCGCTTGAACAACTTGGATGGGTCAATGGTCAATGGTCACTGGTCAATAATGACAGAGCAGCAAATGCATCGCCCGTTCACCATTCACCATTGACGATAGGCACCAGCTCGATTCGGCGTAACGCGCAGTGGAAGCGGCGCTACCCGAATAGCGTAGTGGAAAACCTGCGCGGCAACGTCAACACGCGGCTGCGCAAGCTTGCTGAAAGCAGCTGGACGGGCGCCATATTTGCGGCTGCCGGCCTGGAGCGGATCAACCTGCGGCCCGAAACTTCGGTGGAACTGGACTGGATGCTTCCCGCACCGGCACAGGGAGCCATCATGATCGTATGCCGTGAAGACGACCAGGAAGCATACGACATGGTGCGCCCGCTCAATCATCCCGAAACGGCACTCTGCGCACGCATCGAGCGACAGTTTCTGCGTGCACTGATGGGCGGCTGCTCTACACCGATCTCGGCCCTTGCCCGCATGGAATTTGCGCAGGTGGTGTTTGAAGGACATGTGTGCGCACCCGATGGATCGGACATTGTAGAAATACGGAATACCGTAGATATCGTCGCAGCCGGCAACCTCGGCACCGAAGCCGGTGAGGAACTGCTGAAAGATCCCAAAGCACAACAAATCATCCAGTCGATTCGCAATGCCAAAGGCTGAGCGGACCATATTGAGCACACGGCCGCTACCGGCCACGCTGATCCTCGAAGCCGCTGCAGAGGGGTTTGCAGTCAACTGTCTTTCCTTCATTGAAACCGAAGCGATAGCCGATGCGTCGCTGATGCAGCGCGTGCGCTTCCTGGCAACAGAGCCGCATAGCGTCATCTTCACCTCTATGAACGCGGTGGATGCCGTGAGCAGCTGGCTCAAAGACCGCCCGCAATGGTCTGTTTACTGCATCGGCCACAGCACGCGCGAGCGGGTAGAAGAAGAACTGCAGGCGCCTGTGGCAGGCACTGCCGACGATGCTTCCGCGCTTGCAGACCGCATCATCGCTGCGGGTGAGCAGTCACTCCTTTTCTTTTGCGGCGATCAACGGCGCGACGTCCTTCCCTTAAAACTACGGGAGGCCGGCATTACCCTCGACGAGCTAACCGTATACCGCACCATCGCCACGCCGCATGCACTGGGCCGCGACTATAGCGCGGTGCTTTTTTTCAGTCCAAGCGCCGTGCAGAGCTATGCATCGGCGAACCAATTCTCTCCTTCAACTGTTTCTTTTGCAATTGGCAGCAGCACGGCGGAAGCTTTGCTCCAGGCCGGTGCCGATCATATCGTAACTGCGAAGCAGCCCGGCAAGGAAACTTTGCTGCGGCTGGCCATCGAACATTTCCGGAACTTTACAACTACCGAATAAACGTATGAGCGAACTGAAGAACGACCTGCTGTTGCGCGCCCTCCGTGGCGAAAGCGTTGAACGCCCGCCCGTGTGGATGATGCGCCAGGCCGGCCGCTACCTCCCCGACTACCTGAAGCTGAAAGCCAAATTTGATTTCTTCACCCGCGTGCAAACGCCGGAGCTGGCAACGGAGATCACACTGCAGCCGATCGACCAGGTGGGCGTGGATGCAGCCATTATATTCTCCGACATCCTCGTGATTCCACAGGCGATGGGCGTAGAAGTGCTGATGGAAGAAGGCAAGGGACCTTCGCTTCCGAAGACGATCCAAACGCAGGCCGACATCGATGCACTGGTAACGGAAGGCGCCGAAGAAAGCCTGAAGTATGTGCTCGATGCACTTACACTCACGAAGAAAGAACTGAATGGCCGCACACCGCTGATCGGCTTTGCCGGAGCACCGTGGACCATCCTTTGTTATATGGTGGAAGGCAAGGGTTCGAAAACCTGGGACAAGGCCAAGCAGTTTGCTTACACGCAACCGAAGCTGGCGCATGCCCTGCTGCAAAAGATCACCGACATCACGATCGATTACCTGCGGGCGCAGGTGAAGGCCGGTGCCGACACGGTGCAGGTGTTCGACTCCTGGGCCGGCTCGCTGAGCCCGGAAGACTTCCGCACCTACGCACAACCTTACCTCCTGCAGATCTGCAACGCCGTAAAGGACCTCGCACCGGTGATCCTGTTTCCCAAAGGCACCTGGTATGCGATCGAAGAATTGTCGAAGAGCGGTGCTTCGGGCATCGGCATCGATTGGACCGTATCGCCGCAAAAGGCGCGCGAGCTGACCGGCAACCGCATCACCATCCAGGGCAACTTCGATCCGGCAAAACTGCTGGCCCCTATCCCGCAGATCAAAACCTGGGTGAAGGAAATGATCGACGGCTTCGGCACGCAGCGCTACATTGCCAACCTCGGTCATGGCATCACGCCGAATGTACCGGTTGATCATGCAAAGGCATTTGTGGAGGCGGTGAAGGAATACCGTCGTGAATCGTGAATCGTCAATCGCCAATCGGTAAAGACGCATTACATGCGTCTCCTGCAATATGAACATCAACGACCTCCCCCATTCCGAAGTGCGTTCCCGCTGGATCGACTACATCCACGACCTGCAGGACCGTATTTGTACGGGACTGGAAACCGTGGATGGCACCGAACGGTTCCGCGAGGACCGATGGCAACGGGCTGAGGGCGGCGGTGGACGCACACGCGTGATCGCCAACGGTGCCGTATTCGAAAAGGGAGGTGTCAACACATCGATCGTTTTCGGAGAAGTGACGGATACGATGCGCAATGCATTGAAGATCGACGGCCAGCATTGGTTTGCCTGCGGCCTGAGCCTCGTGCTGCACCCATTCAACCCAATGGTTCCAACCGTGCATTGCAACTACCGGATGTTTGAGTTGTACAGCAACGGCGCTGTGCAGGACCGCTGGTTCGGCGGTGGAACCGACCTCACTCCGTATTATCTTTTTGACGAAGACGCACTACATTTTCACGGCACCTACAAAGAAGTGTGCGACCGCTTCGATACTACTTTCTACCGGCGCTTCAAGAAAACCTGCGACGACTATTTCGTAAACACGCACCGCAACAACGAGCGACGCGGCATCGGCGGCATCTTCTACGATCACCAGCGACCAAGTGCAACGCAGGACCTCGACTTCTGGGTTCGCTTCGGACAGGCTTGCGGCGACGCGTTTCTTCGGGCCTATGTACCCATCGTGGAAAAACATAAGAACGATCGCTTCACGGAAGCACAGAAGCACTGGCAGGAGATTCGCCGGGGACGCTACACCGAGTTCAACCTCGTGCACGACCGCGGGACGATCTTTGGCCTCAAGACCAACGGCCGCACCGAGAGCATTCTCATGAGCCTGCCGCCTACCGTGCGTTTCGAGTATGACCACCAACCAGCTCCTGGTTCCGACGAAGACAACCTGCTGCAGGCATGTCTCCACCCAAGAGAATGGCTGGAGAACGATCGCTGATGTAGGATGTCGGATGTCTGATGTATTTTAACAGCAGACAAAAGGCTCTGCATCACGACCTCAAACGGGTCTTGATTACTTTTGCATTTCAAATCAGATATCAGACGTCCCACATCAGACATCCTACATCAGACATCCTACATCAACTATGTATCTCCAACGAAGAAACCGCATCCTCCGCGCCACGCCCTCTATCCGTGCGATGGTGGCCGAGACGAAATTGAGCCCCACTGACTTCATTGCGCCGCTCTTCATCGACGAAGGCGAAGGCGTGGTTACCGAGATCGCTTCGATGCCCGGCTACTATCGCCGCTCGCTCGATGGAACGGTGCGCGAAGTGGAAGAACTGTGGGGACTTGGCATCCGCAGCGTGCTGCTGTTCATCAAGTGTAAAGACGAACTGAAGGACAATACCGGCCTCGAAGCCTTGAACAGTGAAGGGCTGATGCAGCGCGCCATCCGCGCCATCAAGAAGGCGGTACCCGGCATGTATGTGATGACCGACGTAGCGCTCGATCCGTATTCGTCGTATGGCCACGACGGCATCGTGGAAGACGGCGAGATCGTGAACGACCCGACGGTTGAAGCACTGGTGCAAATGAGCTTGTCGCACGCTGCCGCGGGTGCCGACATGGTTGCGCCCTCCGACATGATGGACGGCCGCATCGGTGCTATCCGCGAAGGCCTCGAGCATCATGGCTACACCCGCACGGGCATTATGGCCTACAGCGCGAAGTACGCGTCGTGCTTCTACGGCCCCTTCCGCGATGCGCTTGACAGCGCCCCCGGGTTTGGCGATAAAAAGACCTACCAGATGGACCCGGCCAACCGCACCGAAGCCGTGAAGGAAGCGTTGATGGATGAAGAAGAAGGAGCCGACATCGTGATGGTGAAACCTGGCCTCCCTTACCTCGACATCGTGCGCGATGTGAAGAACGCCGTGCAGGTTCCGGTGAGCGTTTACAATATTTCCGGCGAGTATGCCATGATCAAGGCGGCCGCCAAAATGGGCTGGATCGATGAAAACAAGGCCATTCTCGAAACACTCACTTCAATCCGGCGCGCCGGAGGCGATCTCATTGCCACGTACTTTGCGAAGGATGCGGCCAAATTAATAGGGTGAAACCCCTCCGTCATGGTTCGACTGCGCTCACCATGACAGAAGAGATAAGGCCCTTGTCCAGAGCGCAAGCGAACGATTACCCCATTCCCCCATCACCCCATTCGTTTATATGAACATCTCCAAAAGCGAACAACTGTTCTCCCGTGCACAATCGTCCATCCCCGGTGGCGTCAACTCACCCGTGCGCGCTTTTAAAAGCGTGGGTGGCAATCCCATCTTTTTGAAGAGCGCGAAAGGTGCCTACCTGTATGATGTGGATGGCAACCGCTACATCGACTATATCAACTCCTGGGGACCGATGATTCTCGGGCACGCCTTTGAACCGGTTGTGGAAGCCATTCAGAAGAAGGCGGCCGACTCCACTTCGTTTGGTGCGCCCACCGAACTGGAAGTTGAAATGGCGGAACTGGTAAAGAGCTTCGTGCCGAATGTGGACCTGATCCGCATGGTGAGCTCGGGCACGGAAGCCTGCATGAGCGCGCTCCGGCTTGCACGGGGATTTACGGGACGCAACAAGTTCATCAAGTTTGAAGGCTGCTACCACGGGCACGCCGATTCGTTTCTTGTAAAAGCGGGAAGCGGCATGGCCACTTTCAACATACAAACCGTTCCCGGCGTGACGGGCGGCGTTTCAAACGATACGCTCACCTGCGGCTACAACGATCTTGAAGCGGTACAGCAACTCTTTGCCGAAAACAAGGGCGAGATCGCTGCGATCATCATCGAACCTGTGGCCGGCAATATGGGCTGCATTCTTCCCCAGCCGGGATACCTCGAAGGCCTGCGCCGTATTTGTACGGAAGAAGGCGCATTGCTCATTTTCGACGAAGTGATGACCGGCTTCCGCCTCGCACCCGGTGGCGCACAGGAGCGCCTGAAGGTCGACGCCGACATCGTCACTTACGGAAAAGTGATAGGCGCGGGCATGCCCGTAGGCGCATTCGGCGCGCGCAAAGAGATCATGCAGCACATCGCGCCGCTTGGGTCGGTATACCAGGCGGGCACTCTCAGCGGCAACCCGCTTGCCATGATCGCAGGATATACGCTGATGAAGCACCTGAAAGAAAATCCCCGTATTTATACGGATCTCGAAGAAAAAAGCGCATACCTCGAAGCCGGCCTCCAGCGCGTGCTCGAGGCAGCGGGAACGCCTTTCGTCATCAACCACCTGGGCTCGATGATCTCCATACATTTCAGCGATCACCCGGTTAAAGACTTTGCCACTGCCGCATCGGCCAACAACGCCCTCTTCAACAAATTCTTCCACGCGATGCTCAACCGCGGCGTGTACCTGCCACCGTCGGCATACGAAACCTGGTTCCTCAGCGCGGCGCTGTCGCAGGAAGACCTCGATACAACGATCACGGCGGCGGAAGAGAGCCTGCGGGAGATTCTGTAGCACGATGAAGGCCCGCTATTGCGCAACGGAAGAGTTTGCTTCGCTTCGCTCGCAATGACGGCCCATGGCCGTTGCTTCGCCCACTACTTACGGGCCGCCGGCTTGTAATCCAGCACGCTCAGCACCGTTTCGCAAAACGCATACTCGGCCGGGTCGTTGGAACACACGATCACGAGGCGGCTTGCGGTTTCTTCTTTGATAAGATCGAGGTACAGTTGCGCACCCACGCTATCGAGGTTGGTGGTGGGTTCGTCCAGTAGTAATACGGATGCGTCGGAGAAGAAGGCCTGCGCCAGCTTCACGCGCTGCTTCATGCCCGAGGAATAATAGCGGATCTGCTTGTGCGCTGCCGCAGCGAGACCAACACGTTCAAGAATGGAAGCTGTTGTGTGGCCGGTGCGAAACGGTTTGAACTTCTGGTGAAAATCGAGCAGCTCCATGGCGGTGAATTCTTCCACTACATCCAGGTAGGGAGCCGCAAGTGCCACGTTTCGAAAGCTGCTTTCGGGGCTGATCAGCACGTCGCCGGAATAGTGGCGCACTTTGCCCTCGCTTGGCTGCAGCAGTCCGCCGATGACACCCAGCAACGTAGACTTGCCCGAGCCGTTGGGCCCTGTGAGGGCATACGACCGGCCTTCGAGGAATTGGAGATCGGCTTTCCGGAAGATCCAGTCGTGGTTGTAGCGCCGCCCGGCACCCGCGAGCTCAATCCTCGTCGCCGCCTTTTGCATAACGTTTGATGATACCGGCCTTGGAACCTTCAATGAAGGAAAGGATGCTGCGGCGGTTCCCGGTGTCGGGGAAGTTGGCTTTGATCAGCTCGATCGCCCTGCTCACCGGGTGCTTCTCCACAAACAGCACGTGGTAGATGGAGGATATTTCGTCGATGGAATCTTTAGCGAAACCCGCGCGCGTGAGGCCTACGGAATTGACGCCGATGAACGACAGCGGGTCGCGCGCCGCCTTTACGAACGGAGGAATGTCTTTACGAATGAGCAGCTGCGCACCTACATAAGTGTGCGCGCCGATGTGAATGAACTGGTGAATGCCGCAATGCCCGCCAATGCGGGCATAGTCGTCGATCAGTACGTGGCCGGCCAGTTGCACCACGTTAGCGAGAATGACGTGGTTGCCCACGATGCAGTCGTGCGCCACGTGCACATAAGCCATCAGCAGGCAGTCGCTGCCCACTTTGGTGGTCCACTTATCCTTGGTGCCGCGGTGGATGGTAACGTACTCGCGGATGGTGGTGCGGTCGCCGATCTCGGCAGTCGTTTTTTCGCCAACGAACTTCAGGTCCTGGGGGATGGCGCTGATGACCGCGCCGGGGAAAATGACACAGTCCTTGCCGATGCGGGCGCCGTCGAACACCGTAACGTTCGGCATGATGTGCGTGCCGTCGCCGATCTCAACATCCTCGTAAACGACCGAAAAGGCCTCAATGGTCACGTTGTTGCCGATCTTCGCGTTCGGATGTACTTGCGCTAAAGGACTAATCATTGGTCTTCGGTCTTTTTACGATTTGCGCCACGAGGTCGGCTTCCACGGCGATCTTATTGTTGACAAAAATAGTTCCTTTCATTTCACAAAGGCCACGGC
>SEAC01000006.1 GCA_004173235.1 Chitinophagaceae bacterium
CTACTCCTATTTGCAACATAGAAAGGGGGCTTACTTCGTAATAATACAGGCCTCCTCAACCCCACAAAGGCTCACAGCTCACAAAAACACCAAATTCTATCTTTACCGGACAGCAGTGATTAGTTATTGGTTTATTCGTTTACTGGTTTATTGGTATCCAGGATGTACCAACCCTTAACCCCTTAACCCCTTAACTCCTTAACCCCTTAACCCTTTAACTCTACACCCCCTCAAATTCTTCCCTACTTTTGGCGCCTAACTTTCCTGTGCATTGAACGCATTTCCCCATGTTGCCATTGTGATCCTGAACTGGAACGGGCGCCACTTCCTGGAGCAATTCCTGCCTTCCGTGCTGGCAACCGACTATCCCAATTTCACCGTGGTGCTGGCCGACAACGCATCGTCCGACGATTCGGTGGCCTTCACCCAAACCGCATTTCCATCCGTAGAAATACTGGAGCTTCCTGAAAACTATGGATTCGCGCGTGGCTACAACGAAGCGCTTGCGCAGGTTAAGGCAGACTATTATGTATTGCTCAATTCCGACGTAGAAGTGACGCCGGGCTGGCTTTCGCCGATCATTGGCCTTCTCGAAACGACGCCGGGCGCAGCTGCATGTCAGCCGAAGTTGCTGGCATTCCATCAAAAGGATCACTTCGAATATGCCGGAGGAGCTGGCGGTTGGCTCGATGCGTTCGGCTACCCGTTTTCGCGGGGGCGGATCTTTGATGTTACCGAAGCCGATCGGGGACAATACGATTCCGTGCAGTCGCTTTTCTGGGCCGGCGGGGCGGCGCTTTTCGTGCGCGCATCGGTGTGGCACGAACTAGGCGGTCTCGACCCTTTCTTCTTCGCGCACCAAGAAGAGATCGATTTCTGCTGGCGCCTGCAGCGCGCGGGCTACGGCGTGTACTGCTGCCCGCATTCGGTGGTATATCATGTTGGCGGGGGCACGCTGCCCAAAGGCAATTCGCGCAAGACCTTTCTTAACTTCCGCAACAACCATATCATGATGGCGAAGAACCTTGCGCCGGCCGAGCGCTGGTGGAAGATCCCGTACCGCATCTTCCTCGACCAGGTAGCGGCCATCAAAGGTTTGCTGGGCGGCGACAGCGGCTACTTCATCGCGATCAACCGTGCGCACTTCGCATTTTATAAATGGCTGCTGGGAAAACGACGGCCCGACACGCTTCCAAAGCCGCGCCTCAGCAGCCTGCGGGGGGTGTATGCCGGGAGCATTATCTGGCAGCACTTTGCTCGAGGACGGAAGTTTTTTAGCGAAATCGTCAAATAGTTTTCCACCGGCTTTTGCAATTTGACACACAGCCCCTTATTTTTGCAACACAAATTTCAGGTATGAATCAACAGCACGAATACCACGAGGAACTTCAGAAGGTGCAGGACCGCGACTTTACCCACAGCTGGGTGTCGTCGTCTGCATTCCTGTTCTACTTGTCGGTATTTTGCATGCTTGCATTTTTCTTTGGTAGCTGCTTCAAGTTGTACACGAAGCGCTATGAGAAAAACCGCATCGAGTCGACGGTGCAACCAAGCACGAAGTATATGCCGGAGTACAAATAAATTTTTTCGAAAAATTTGTTTGGAAAGAAAAAAGGCTCTTATATTTGCAACCCGAAGTTCTTACAAAAATCAACGATAACAAGTTGATAATCAAGCGGAAGTAGCTCATTTGGTAGAGCACGACCTTGCCAAGGTCGGGGTGGCCGGTTCGAGCCCGGTCTTCCGCTCCAAAAGATCCCGACATTGTCGGGATTTTTTATTTACGGCATCTTTGCTGTATTGCCCCGGTGGTGAAACTGGTAGACACGCCGGACTTAAAATCCTGTTCTCCGCAAGGGGAGTGCCGGTTCGATTCCGGCCCGGGGCACAAATTACCGCTTCGATTCCTCCCGACCGTTCAGGGCCGAAGGTTCTTCGGGACTGAAATAAACAAGCCGCTTCGCAGCGGCTTTCGTATTCAGAGCAAGCTTTGTTTTCTAAGCAGGCGCCCGATCAGCACGATTTTACGTCCATTCTCCAACCGCGCCAGCATCGATCCATTCCGGCCACGGATGCATTTCCCGTCGGATCGCCGAACGGCATTGCAACCTGCGCCTTTCAATGCAGGGTCCGTATTGCGATCACCCAGGTACCTGTACTCCAATCGAAACGCAGAATTCTAGTTAACGACGTATTGATATTCTATTTTGCCTGTTAGCTGCTTGTAGCGGTTATACAACGCCTCGCGGGTCTTCAGTCCGCGTTCGTCGTATTGGTAGCGCCAGATGCTGTAGTTGGAATTGTTGGCTGGAACGGTGATGCGCTGCACCACCCGCCCGGCATCGTCGTATTCGAACATGTATTCAGGAAGCAGCCGCTTCGCCTTTTCATTGAACCGCACGATGTCGGTCATGCGTCCGGCGTCGTTGTAGTAGTAATACAATACTTCCTCGGGCATTGCGTTGCGCTTGAAGCGTTCTTCGCTCACCTGGCCCTTGTCGTCAACAACAATGCGCACTTCGGTTGAGTCGCTCCCGTTCTTGATCCGTACCATCCGCAGCGGCCTGTTGCCCGACCATTCCCAGCGGTGCTCTTCGCGTTGTACGAACTTGCCCGACGAATCGGACGTTTCATTCAGCGCGCGCTCCAGTTGCCCGGCTGCATTATACATGTAAGTGGTTGCCGAACGGGTGGCCTCACTGCTGTCGGTGGTGCGTATCACGCGTCCCTGTTCATCGAGGTAGGTTCGGAGTACGGTGTAATTCGAGTCGAGTGCCGTGCTCGTGGTAAGCACGTTCCCGCTGAACTCCTGCTGCACGGCCAGCACATCGCTCTTGCTGCCATCGGCATCGAAGCTCGTTACGACCACGGAGCGCACGGCAAGCGCACGATAGCGCTTCATCTGCTCGTTGGTTTCACGCGTGCCCACTATATCCTTGTAGTAGTATTGCGCCGAAGAGGCAAGGGAAACGGACGCAAGCAGCAAGGAAAGAAGGAATTTCATCCGGGTATTGTTTGTTCCCAAAAATACGCCTTGCTTTGCCACCGGCTTGACAACAAAGTGTTGCAACCATTTTCCCTTACTTATTTTTAACAAAAATCAGACGTGTCGCACCAACCCGAACGCGCCGAGAAAAATTGCCTTAACTGCGGGACGGAAGTTGCCGGACGGTTTTGCCAGCAATGTGGCCAGGAGAACATCGTGACCCGCCAGAGTGCTTGGTCGTTGATTACGCATTTTATCTACGACATCTTTCACTTCGACGGGAAGTTCTTCGAAACCCTCAAGTTCCTGCTCTTTCGCCCCGGCAAAGTGCCGAAGGAATATATCGCGGGGCGCCGGCAATCGTACCTGGATCCCATCCGGATGTACCTTTTTACCTCTGCGGTGTTCTTCCTGATCTTTGCATCCGTCAACAACGTGAAGGTAGGCTCTGGTAATCTCACCGGCACCTACCTGTCGCGTGCGGAGCGCTACGATATCGCATCGCAACTTTCCGTGCGCAGGAACGACAGCAATGCAACGCGCGCCATTCCCGTGCTCCTCGACACCTCAAGAGCCGTATTCCTTCAAGTAGACTCCACCGGGCGTAAGGATTCTGTGTTCGACCTCAAGAACGTGCGCTACGTCTACTCAATCGACCCGATGGATAGCATGCGCGCATCCAACTTTGAAATCGACCTCGGCAACGGTTGGCTGGGGCGCACCGTGCGCAAGCGCGTAGATCACTTCAACGAGCGCTTTGCCGACGACCGGCGCGCCGCTAAGGCGGCGTTCATCCAGGATATTCTTCACAGGCTTCCATACCTGCTCTTCGTGTCGCTTCCATTCTTCGCGTTGCTGCTCAAGCTGCTTTACCGCCGGCGCAAGAATTTCTACTACGCCGACCACCTCGTATTCACGCTGTATCACTATATCTTCAACTTCATACTGCTGCTGGTCATGCTGATCATCGCGCGATTCAACACAGGCGGATGGCGCATCGGCACCTGGATCAACATGGCTTTGCTACTGTATGGACTGTGGTCACTCTTTAGAGGAATGCGCACGTTTTATGGGCAGAAGTGGGGACGCACGCTTGCTAAATTCCTGCTGCTGAATTTCCTGGCCTTTTTCGTAACGTCATTGCTCTTCATCATCTTCCTGTTCATTTCGGCTATTCAATTCTGATCTATGACTCCTGACCAAACTGCATTTGCCCGACTGGTGACCATTATGGACGAACTGCGCGAGCAGTGCCCGTGGGATCGTAAGCAGACCATCCAGAGCCTGCGCCAGATGACGCTGGAAGAAACCTACGAGCTGGCAGATGCGATCACCGACGAAGACTGGAAAGGTATCCGGGAAGAACTTGGAGACCTGCTGCTGCACATCGTTTTTTACGCCCGCATCGGTCGCGAGCAAAGCAAGTTCACCCTCGACGAAGTGATCAACGGCATTTGCGAAAAGCTGATCACACGGCATCCGCATATCTACGGAGACGTGAAGGTGGAGAACGCCGATGACGTGAAGCGCAACTGGGAGCAGATCAAATTGAAAGAAGGCAAGACCTCCATTCTGTCGGGCGTTCCAAAGACGCTGCCCGCACTCGTGAAGGCGATGCGCCTCCAGGAAAAGGCAAAGCAGGTAGGCTTTGAATGGGAAAACAAAGACCAGGTTTGGGTGAAGGTGGAAGAGGAACTGCGCGAATTGCAGGAAGCGCAGGACGAAGGCGATCCTAAAAAGATCGAGGAGGAGTTCGGCGATGTGCTGTTCTCCCTGGTGAACTTCGCACGGTTTTTGAATGTCGATGCCGAGAACGCATTGGCTGTCACCAATAACAAATTCACCGCTCGTTTCACCAGCATGGAAGATCGTGCGCGCGCCAAAGGCCGCTCGCTCAACGATATGAACCTCGAGGAAATGGATGCACTCTGGAACGAGATCAAACGCGAACGATCGTGAACGCACCGAACAGCAACCGACGACTGCCCAGGCAGGCCCTCCTGTATACGGCTGCGGCATTGCTGTTCCTTTCCATCCTTACCGGCATCTACTTCCACGAGCAACCTTCGATGGAGCGCGAGCAGCGCAGGCTCGAACAATACCTGCACAACGCTGAAGCAGACTTCAGCGGTCTTCTGGCTGATAGCGCGCTCCTGCAGCGGCTGGCACTCGGGCATGAAGATGAAGCCGAATTCAACACGCTCCTCGACAAGCCTTATGGTCTTTTTCTTTACACCCCCCAGCTCGATCTTGTTTATTGGAATAACCAGCGCATGCAGCCCCCGAAGCTGCAGGCCGGATGGCGGGCCGGCACCGCGTTTCAATCGCTATCCAATGGATATTTCGTGACCGTGAGCCGTCCTTTTCGTTTGCCCGCCACCGGCAGGCAAATGTGGGCTGTAGCAGTGATCCCGATACAATATCATTTCGGCTACCAGCACTCGAGCTACCTGAAATCCTACTTCGCACACGATGCCGAGGCCGGCCAACGGATAGAGGTGTCGCTAGAAAAGACGCCCTTCGTGGTGCGCGATGCGAGTACGCAACGCCTCTTTTACCTGAAGGCCCACGATACGTCGCCGGGCAGTAAAGTAGATGCCGTGACCGCACTGCTGCGCATACTCGCGTTCACTTTACTGCTCGCCTACATTCATTTTCTAGCGCAACGGGTAACGCGCCAACAAGGGAAGGTGCGGGGGATTCTCTTTCTCGCCGTTGTGTTGGTGGCTGTGCGTGCACTGCTGCTGTTCTGGCCTGCGCTGTTTGCGTTCCGGCAATTTTCTCTGTTCGATCCAACGATCTACAGCAAGAACTTCCTGCTTCGTTCC
This sequence comes from Chitinophagaceae bacterium, assembly GCA_004173235.1. Lineage (GTDB taxonomy): Bacteria > Bacteroidota > Bacteroidia > Chitinophagales > Chitinophagaceae > Flavisolibacter. The sequence continues at coordinate 5,815 of SEAC01000006.1, forward strand.
CTCGGCGACCTGCTGACCACTTCGCTCTTTTTTTGCTGGCTCACGGTTTTTGTGTGGTATCGCCTCGGGCCCGAAGGAAAGCTGCATCCCTGGTTTGCCGGCAAACGCCTGCTGCCGGTGGGCATTGCAGCGATCTTCCTCCTTATGATCGGCAGTTTCCAGTTTGCCAACGTGGTGCGCTCACTCGTAGCCGACTCGCAGATATCTTTCAACGTAATCGATTTCTTCAGCCTCGATGCGTATACCGTTGTAGGCTTCCTCGTGCTCGCGCTGCTGACGCTTTCCTTCTATTACTTTACCCGGATACTATACCGCGTGATCTTCCCGGCATTCGAAGGGAGGATGACCTTCGTCTATTTCGCGCTCGCTTTCATGGGTCTTCTCTTTCTCACGCTACGCAGTGGCAACAAGGTGGTATTGTTTCATTTGCCGGTGCTGGTGTGGCTGATGTGCTACACGGCGCTCGTAAGCCGCGGCCACTTTTTCATCAATCGTTTCCGCATTACCATCGCCGGCGTGCTGTTTTGGATATTCGTATTCTCCGTTTCGCTGGCCATCGTTATCCTTGGTGAAAACCGGCAGAAGGAGATCGAGTTTCGCAAAGCGATGGCGGTGAAGTACGACGAGCTCACCGATCCTTCGAGCGAACACACCCTCAGCACCGCGCTTGCTTATCTCGACAATGATTTCCTCGTCGCCAACTTCCCGCGTTTCCAGAACGGGCAGCAAAACCGCATCCTGCGCGACAGCATCATCAGCGAAAATATCATGGGCTATCTCAGTCGCTACGAGACGCGCATCTTCGTTTTCGATGCGGGGAACAGCCCGGTCAACAACAGCGACAGTGCAAGCTTTGCAGAGCTGAACAACCTCTTCACTGTGCAAAGCCGCGCCACCAGGGTGCCCGATCTTTCTTATTTCGAAACCGCTTACAACCAATTCACTTACATCACAAAGCGGCGCATCAGCGATTCAAGCGGCACACGCGGCACTTTCTTCATCGTGAGCACACCGAGGAAATACAATTCCGAAGCGCTTTATCCCGAACTCTTCCGGCGCACGGGGCAGGCCGATGCCGAAAACTCGTCGGTGTATGCGTATGCCATTTACTCCAACGGCTTGCTCGTGCTTTCCAGCAACAAGTATTCATTCAAGATCAACCTTTCGCCGCGCGAAGTGCCTGTGGAGGAATACGAGCGGCGCAGGAATGGCAGCTTCGACGAGCTCTGGTACCGCGCAAGTGGCTCCAAGGTTGTCGTCATTGCCAAGCAGCGCGATACACTGCTGGAAAGCATCACGCTCTTCTCGTACCTCTTTTGCGCCTTCCTGTTTCTCGTTGGCCTGATGCGCCTCCTGCTCTTCCTGCTGCAGGCAAGCGAAGAATGGCGCTCGATGCATTTCTTCCAGCTCAACATCCGATCGCAGGTGCACGGCACGATCATCTTCATCAGCATCTTTTCATTTCTGGTGATCGGCATCGCAACCATTTCTTTTTTCGTGGCGCGTTACCAGCGCAACAACGTTGACAAGCTGAGTCGCACGGCAGGCATCGTTACCAAGGAGCTGCAACAGCGCGTGCTTGCGGGCAAGCCGATCGGCGCGAGCCTGCTTGAAGAAGACTCGCTCAGCGGGCAGGGCTTGCAAAACCTGATCAACGAGATCGCTGCGATACACAACGTTGATGTAAATCTCTACGACCCCCAGGGAACGTTGCAGGTGTCTTCGGAGCCGGAGGTTTACAAGCGGGGTCTACTGAGTACACGTATCCATCCTGTGGCCTGGTATCACCTTGCACGACTGCGCGAGATACAATTCGTGCAGGAAGAGCGCCTGAGCTCGCTGCGTTACATGAGCATCTATTCAGCCATCACCAACAAGAAAGGGGAGGTGTATGCGTATCTCAATATTCCTTACTTCCTCTCTCAGATCGATCTCAACCAGGAGATATCGAACTTCCTCGTGACGATCATCAACCTCAATGCATTCATTTTCCTTATCGCCGGCATCATAGCCTTGTTCATCACCAACCGCATTACGCAGTCGTTTTCGTTGATAGGTGATAAGATGCGCGCCATAAACCTCGGGCAGCGCAACGAAGAGATCGAGTGGCCACGCAACGACGAGATTGGAGTGCTGGTGGAGCAATACAACCGGATGGTGCGACAGCTTGAGGAAAGCGCCGGTGCATTGGCCCGAAGCGAAAGGGAAGGGGCATGGCGCGAAATGGCACGTCAGGTAGCCCATGAGATCAAGAATCCGCTTACGCCGATGAAGCTAAGCATACAGTTCCTGCAGCGGGCCGTAAGTGCCAACCAGCCGAATGTTCAGGAGCTTACCACTAGTGTTGCGAAAACCCTCATCGAGCAGATCGATCACCTTGCAAAGATATCTTCCGACTTTGCGCGCTTTGCCAACATCGGCAACCGCCAGCTCGAATACTTCGACCTGCACGACGTGCTGCGCAGCCTCGAAGCGTTGTATGTGACCAACCCTAAGCTGGAATGGAACTGGGAGCGGCTGCGTCAACCGCTGCGCATCTATGCCGACCGTACGCACATGGTGCGCCTTTTCACCAACCTCGTGACGAATGCAGTGGAAGCCTGCGCTGCGATTCCCGGCTGCCGGATCACGCTTATTGAAACTGTGTCGGGAGGTTCAGTACTTGTAGAAGTACGGGACAATGGCGAAGGTATCCCGGACGAGATGCAGGAAAAGATATTCACGCCCAACTTCACCACCAAGACTTCCGGAACCGGCCTGGGCCTCGCCATGTGCAAAAGCATCGTGGAACAGGCGGGCGGCCGCATCTGGTTTGAAACAGAGAAGGGGAAAGGCACTTCGTTCTTCGTAGAACTGCCCCTGGCGGACGAAAAGACCGAATCCTGATTCAGCTCACGACCTTTTCTTCGAAAGGAACGCTTCAAATTCTTCGCGTGTAAACGAGCTGATGTTGCGTTCTTTGGTAAGCCCGCCTTTCTGCGCAACCTTCACTCCGTACTTCAGGTTGTGCAGGTCTTCGAAGCTGTGCGCATCCGGGTTGATGGATAGCAGCACCCCTTTTTGCAGGGCGTAGTCCACATAGCGCCAGTCCATATCGAGGCGCACCGGGCTCGAGTTGATCTCGATGGCTACGCCTTTTTCGGCGCAAGCATCAATGATCGCTTCGTGGTCTACCGGGTAGCCTTTGCGGCGTGTAAGGAGCCGCCCCGTGAGGTGTCCCATGATCCGCACATACGGGTTATTGATAGCGCCCATGAGCCGCATCATGGCCTTCTCCAGAGGCATATCGAGGTTGGAATGAATGGAGGCGATCACAAGGTCGAAGCTCGCAAGCACTTCGTCGGGATAGTCCATCGTGCCATCGGACAGTATATCGCACTCGATGCTTTTGTAGATCTTGAAAGGCGCAAGGCGCGCATTGAGCGCATCGATCTCCTTATGCTGAGCGCGGATGCGCGTTTCGTCGAGCCCGTTTGCGTAGTAGGCCGAGCGGGAGTGGTCGGAGATGACCAGGTATTCATATCCCTGACGAATAAGTTCATGTGCCATCTCAGCGAGCGTATGTGCGCCATCGCTCCAGTTGCTGTGGGCGTGGATCACAGCGCGGATGTCTTCAACTTGTATGGGCCGCGGCAAGGCATGGGCCTGCGCGCGGGCGAGCACCGATTCGTTTTCGCGGAGGTAGGGCGGAATGAAATCCATTGCTGCATTTTGGAAGATCGTTTCTTCATCGATTCCGCTCACAGCATGGCCTGCATTCTTCCATGCAAGCGTGAACGCTTCGCTGCCTGTTGTCGCAAAAAGCGTTGCACCGAAACGATCGCCGTCGCTGAAATGAATGCGCAACATCAGCCCTTCACCCGACTGGAATTCCACCCATTCGTTTGATTCGCTCACCAGCGTGAATGCTTCGCCTTCGAAAAACCGCTTCGCCTCTCTGACGCCGATCGTGCTCACCCATTCGAGCTCGTTGATCACTTCGCACTGCCGGCGGAAAGGTCCCGTCAGCGCGTGGCGGTGCCCGGGAAAATGTTGTTCGAGCTTTGCCTGGATGGCGGTGGCGAAGGCCTCCACTTGTGCGTATACAAATTTGCCGCTATTGCTTTTGTGAAACTGGATGGCCTCGAGGATCTTGTCCTGCGTCTTCTCACCGAAGCCTTTCGTTGCGGCAATGCGCCCGTTGCGACAGGCATCCTGCAGGCTGTTGAGTGTATCGATGTGCAGCTCTTTCCAGAGGGTATGGATCTTCTTCGGGCCCAGGCCTTTGATGTTGAGCATCTCGAGCACGCCGGGAGGTGTTTGTGAAATCAGTTCATCGAGCGCAGCCAGCTTGCCGGTCCCGATCAGCTCGTTCACCTTACCGGCCACGCTTTGACCGATGCCGCGGATAGCCGCAACAGCAGCGGGTTCCAGCGTTTCCACCTCCACTTCCATCTTCTCCAGTGCGAAGGCCGCCGATGCGTAGCTCTTACTTTTGAAAGGGTTTTCACCGTGTATGTCCATCAGCCGTGCAAGAAGCGAGAACTGCGCGGCGATCGCATAATTGTCCATGGCTGCAAGGTAATTGGTTTATTAGTTTATTGGTTTATTGGGCGGGTTCGCGGCAACCTGTATCGTCGCGGACCCGTGGGTAGGTGGAAGCTTACCACTAAACCAGTGAACCAATAAACCAGTAAACCAGTAAACCATTGTCATACTGAGGGCAGCCGAAGGGCCAATAAACAAAAGACCCCGCAGGAGCGGGGTCTTTCTAATTTCGAGAAGAAGCTTACTTCTTAGAAGCTGCTTTCTTGGGAGCTGCTTTTTTAGCGGCTGCTTTTTTCGGAGCAGCTTTCTTAGCAGCGGCCTTCTTGGGGGCAGCTTTCTTAGCAGCGGCTTTCTTCGGAGCTGCTTTTTTAGCGGCGGCCTTCTTAGGGGCTGCGGCTTTTTTCGGTGCGGCTTTCTTAGCAGCTGCTTTTTTCGGAGCAGCTTTTTTTGCTGTTGCCATGTTTGTAGAATTTAGGGGTTAGTAATGAAATAACGGTAGTAAAATTAATGCCAATATCCAAACTACCAAATTTCTTTACCCCCACGAAATTCACAAACGCGCTTACGCCTGAACGTCGCTAACCGATACCTGTGTGCGGTTGTTACGTCCCTTGCGGTATTCAACAACGCCGTCGGTAAGTGCGAAGAGCGTCCAGTCTTTGCCAACGCCTACGTTCTTACCAGGATGGTAAGTGGTGCCGCGCTGACGCACGATGATGTTACCGGATACCGCAGGTTGACCGCCGAAGATCTTTACACCCAGTCGCTTGCTATGGGAGTCGCGGCCGTTCTTTACACTACCTTCACCTTTCTTGTGTGCCATGATAGAATGATTTCAGATTTCTGATTTGTAATTTCTGTTTGCTGTTTGAACCGTTGCTTACGCGATATCCGAGATGCGGATCTTCGTGTAGTGCGTGCGGTGACCGTGCTTCTTACGGAAGCCCTTGCGGCGCTTCTGCTTGTAGGCAATCACTTTGTCGCCTTTTACATGGTCGAGAATCTCGGCCTGCACTTTTACGGTTGCGGACTTGGCGAACGACAGGTTGCCGTTGTTATCGGCCATGATTACATCGCCGAGCTCTACTTTATCGCCAGTGTTGCCACCGAGGTGGGGAACATACAAAGTCTGGTCTTTCTCGACCTTGAATTGCTTACCGGCTATTGATACAATTGCGAACATACGGTTCTAAAATTAGGAGTGCAAAGGTAGGGAATAAAGTGGGAAGTAAAAAGGCAAAAGTCAAAAATTACCTGCTCCAAGCCCAACGGAGATGCGAATTTGGAGTTTTTTTGACTTTTTACTTTTGAATTTTGCCTTCCTCCGCTCACATCACCGCCTCCTTTGAATCTATATTTGCCCCCGGAGACTCCCGACATGAAGCTGAAATCCCTGCTCGCCAAGCCGTTTGCTTCCTATATATACAACCGCACCCGCAAGGGGATGCAGACGGCCCTCGCCGACCAGGATGCCCTCCTCAAGAGCCTCGTGCGCACCGGCAGGGGCACCGACTTCGGAAAGGAGCACCGTTTTGATGCCATCACCGACTACACCTCGTTTCGCCAGGCCGTTCCCGTGCGCGACTACGAAGCATTGCGCCCCTGGATCGAAAAGATCAAGGCCGGCCGCCACAACGTGCTCTGGAAAGGGCAGCCCATTTATTTCGCCAAAACCTCCGGCACCACGTCCGGCGTCAAATACATTCCCATCACCCGCGAGTCGATCCCGAATCATATCAACTCGGCCCGCAATGCGCTGCTGCTGTACATGGCCGAAACGGGCAACACCGCGTTCGCTGACGGCAAACTCATTTTCCTTTCCGGCTCGCCCGAACTCGAGCGCGTGGGCGGCATTCCTACGGGGCGTCTCTCGGGCATCGTCAACCACCACGTGCCCAAATACCTGCGCACCAACCAGCTTCCGAGCTACGAAACCAACTGCATCGAAGATTGGGAAACGAAACTCGAAGCCGTGGTGAAGGAAACGATCAACCAGAACATGACCCTCATCTCCGGCATACCGCCATGGGTGCAGATGTATTTCGACCGCCTGCAGGAGTTGAGCGGGAAGAAGATCAAAGACCTCTTTCCCAACTTTTCGGTGCTGGTGCACGGTGGCGTGAATTTCGAACCTTACAAAGCGCGCCTTTTTGAAAGCATCGGTGCACCGATGCACAGCATCGAAACCTTCCCCGCGTCGGAAGGATTCTTTGCTTTCCAGGATACGCAAACGGAAGAAGGGCTGTTGCTGAACACCGACAGCGGTATCTTTTTCGAGTTCGTCCCCGCCGGGGAGATCTTCGATGAAAACCCAACGCGCCTCTCGCTCCGCGACGTGCAGCTGGGTGTGAACTATGCGCTTATCATCAGCAACAACGCGGGTTTGTGGGGCTACAACATCGGCGACACGGTAAAGTTCGTCAGCCTGAATCCCTACCGCATCGTAGTTACGGGCCGAACCAAGCATTTCATTTCCGCATTCGGCGAGCACGTTATTGGCGAAGAAGTGGAACAGTCTTTGCTAAAGGCGGCGCAGGAGTCCGGAGTGCAGATCACCGAGTTTACTGTGGCGCCTATGGTGCAGCAGGGCAGGGGCCACAGCTACCATGAGTGGTTCATTGAATTCGAGAATGCTCCGGCCAACCTGGAAAGCTTTGCAAACGAAGTGAATGAAAACCTGCGCGCAAAAAACATTTATTACGATGACCTGATGCGCGGCAACATCCTGCTTCCGCTCCGCATTACGCCCGTACGGAAAAATGGTTTCATCGATTATATGAAGTCGATCGGAAAGCTGGGTGGGCAAAACAAAGTGCCGCGCCTCAGCAACGACCGCAGAATAGCTGATGAACTCCTGAAGTGGCGCGCAGACTAGGACGGAGAGAGGGAGTTGTTTATTTGTTTAGTGGTTTAGTCATGCGTATTCACTAATGTTGATAGGTCCGATTTCCAATAAACCAATGAACCAGTAAACCAATAACCATTTAACTCAGTACTTTTGGGAACTGTCCGCCATTATGAATAACCACTCCGCGAAACGCATTGCCATTTTTGGCTCCACCGGCTCCATCGGCACGCAGGCCCTCGAGGTCATCGCCGCTCACCCGGAGCTCCTATCCGTAGAAGTACTGACCGCCAATGCAAACGACGAACTGCTCATTGAGCAGGCACTTCGTTATAAACCCAACGTGGTGGTGATCGGGGACGACAGTAAATACCAAAAGGTGCGTACTGCACTGGAACAAACCGACATCAAAGTTTTTGCGGGCGAAGCCGCACTTGCCGAAGTGGCGGCGATGGATATATACGACCTGATGCTGGCGGCAATTGTTGGCTACGCCGGACTGAAGCCTACGCTCACCGCCATCCGCCACGGCAAAGCGATTGCGCTGGCGAATAAGGAAACGCTGGTAGTTGCGGGCGACATCGTGATGCAGACAGCGCTCGAAATGCGCGTGCCCATTATTCCTGTCGATTCCGAACACTCCGCCATTTTCCAATGCCTCGTGGGCGAGCACCGCAACCCGATTGAAAAGGTCATTCTTACCGCGTCGGGTGGGCCGTTTCTCGGTCGCAAGACCAACTACCTGGTCAACGTAAAACGCGAGCACGCGCTGCAACACCCCAACTGGAGCATGGGCGCGAAAATCTCTGTTGACTCGGCAACGCTGATGAACAAAGGTCTCGAGATGATCGAAGCACGTTGGTTGTTCAACCTGCGTCCCGACCAGATCCAGGTGCTGATTCATCCGCAGAGCATCGTGCATTCGATGGTGCAGTTTGAAGATGGCTCCATAAAAGCGCAGATGGGACTTCCGGACATGAAGCTCCCCATTCAATACGCTCTCGCATTTCCCAACCGCGTTGCCAACAGTTTCCCTCGCTGCGACTTCAAGAAATTCAACACCCTCAACTTCGACGAGCCCGACTACCGCACGTTCCGCAACCTGCCGCTGGCCATCGAAGCGCTCAAGAAAGGAGGAAACCTTCCCTGTGTGCTCAATGCTGCCAACGAGATCGCCGTATGGGCCTTCCTCAAAAACCGAATCGGCTTCCTCGACATGACCGACGTGATCGAACAAACGATGCAGAAGGTGTCGTGGATCGAGAAGCCAAGTATCGAAGACTATTACGAGAGTGACGGCGAGGCGCGCCTGTATGCCGGGGAACTGATTAAGCTGTAGATCGTGAGCCGTCAGCCGTGAGCCGTGAACTGGTGAAGCGACGCAGTATAACGGATGCCTTTGTCGAACGTTCTTCCAAGCGGCGTCATCGCTCACGGCTGACGGCTGACGGCTGACGGCGAAGCAGCAATACAATTCCCTAAAATCTACCCCTCCTGCTCATTCCTGCCTTGAATAGCGGATATTTGCTTCTATCGACAAACTGAACGAATGCATTTATTGGTGATAAACTGGGGCGAAACCGGGATCAAGGTCGCTCAACTCATTCTCTCCTTTTCCATACTGGTAGTGCTCCACGAGCTCGGTCACTTTTTGCCGGCACGCTGGTTTGGCTGCCGCGTCGAAAAGTTCTACCTCTTTTTCAACCCCTGGTTTTCGCTGTATAAGCGCAAAGTGGGGGAAACCGAATATGGCCTTGGCTGGATTCCGTTCGGCGGGTATGTGAAGATCGCCGGCATGATCGACGAAAGCATGGACACGGAGCAAATGAAGCAGCCCGCGCAGCCCTGGGAATTTCGCAGCAAGCCGGCCTGGCAACGCCTCATCATCATGTTGGGAGGCGTCACCGTCAACGTGCTGCTTGCCATCGTCATCTTCATCGGCATTGCATGGAAGTGGGGCGATACGGTCCTTCCTCCGCAGAATGCTACCTACGGTCTTGCCGCCGACAGCCTTGCGCGCAGCATGGGCATACAGGATGGCGACGTCGTAACGTTCGTAGGCAAGAAGGCCGTGGAAGACGAACGCCAGGTTGCTGCCGATATCATCGGGCAGGAAGCCACGCAGATCACCGTTCAGCGCAATGGACAGGAGGTGGTGTTGCCCGTGCCCAACGGAATGATCAAGTCGCTCAACTCCAGCCTTCGTGCTTCCTTCACGAGCATTCGTTTTCCTTTCGTTGCCGACTCGTTCACGAAAAACGCTACTGCGTATAAATACGGGATCCGCAAAGGCGATTCGCTGGTGGCAGTGAATGGAACCGCAACTCCTTTCTTCCAGGACTTCCAGCGCATCGTGCGCGATCAACCCGGCAAGACGGTGCAGATTTCTGTGCGGCGCGCCGGCCAGCTATTAACGCTGCCGGTAGTGGTAGATGAAAAAGACGGCCAGGGCGTTATTGGTGTGTTCCCGCGTTCGGGCGATAAGCTCGGACTGAAACTGTATACGCAGCACTACTCTTTTGCCGAGTCGGTTCCCGCCGGTATGCGTCGCTGTAAAAAGACGCTGTCGATGTATATGACGGGTCTGAAGCAGCTTTTCACCGGCAAAGCCAACCCCAACGAGTCGGTGGGCTCCATCGTAAGCTTCGCGAAGATCTTTCCGGGGCAGTGGGACTGGCAAAGCTTCTGGAGCCTGACTGCGGTTTTTTCCATCATCCTCGCCTTCATGAACGTGTTGCCCATTCCCGGCCTAGATGGTGGCCATGCCCTGTTCACGATCTATGAAATGATCACCGGCCGCAAGCCCGGCGACAAGTTCATGGAGTATGCGCAGATTGTCGGCTTCGTGCTGCTCATCAGCCTGATGATCTATGCGCTGGGGCTGGATATCTGGAGGCTGATTCGGGGGTAGAGCCCTTCGTTTTGACGTCCTTGCAAACGCAGCAAAGTGAAGTGAAGCAATCGTAAACAACCGGTGGCGAGTCTGCCCGCCCGGACGATTGGACGGGCTTCGCTTTGCTCGCAATGACGGGAGCAGATTCTTTGCATTTAGTTAGCGTTGTAATCGTTAATTTCGCTTCGTTGTGAAGCAACATACACGGGGGTGTATTTGGTTTTGACAGCAGAGATCTTTGAAGGTGTAAGCATGCCGGGCGTTGGATAATTAGCCCGTAAATCTGAATATTCAAAACACAAATGGCAATACTTCGTATGCCATGGCTGCCTAATCAGTGATTAGTTAGTCATTTGGGCCGCCGCGGGGGTTCGTCCTTCACCAATCGCCGCCGCCGACTTAAAAAGAAGGAGGAATGCTACTACCACAGGCTGTGCCGGTAGTTTAAGATCATCCAGCTAAGGAGTGTGTCGGTTTGTTCCGGTCCTGCACACTCCCGACAAATAATCCGGGAATAAGCATGTAGAAAGCTTTTGAATGTCCTGTTTGGACACCAGTTCGATTCTGGTCACCTCCACAAAGAAGCCGCTGATTTCAGCGGCTTTGTTGTTTAGACTCTGCAGTATCTCGAACCTTCACATTGCAGTTATTGCTCATTTTTTACCTTTACGTCAAATGTTGACGGATGATACCCAAGGCAAAATTAAAAATATCACTGCAGGAGTTGTCTTTGAGGGGCAAGGAGATACTTGCACAACAATCCGCAACCTCCTTTGCACAAGCTTTGCAACAAGTACAACGGTTAAAGACGACTTCGAAGGTAAATCCCTTGTCAAAGAAGTGCAGGTAGGTGTTCTAACACACTATGCCGACCAACACCTATTATCCCCTCTTCTCACCGCTTCACTTCGAGGTTGTCGTATCGCGCACGGATGAAATTGAAGATGCCGTAACACACGAGCCCCAGTCCGATAGCGGCCATCAGCCAGGGTCCATATGCTTCGTGCTGCAGCAGGCTGAACGCCTTCGATGTATCGCCCGCCTCGGCGCCACGCGCATGCAGTGCTGCGCGTCCAAAAAGAAAACCAAGCAGCAACCACACGATGCCGCGTGCCGTGTACCCGATCTTCCCTGAAAGCAGCAGAAGCGATCCGCCGGGCTTGCTGCCCGTTGCCCCTGTGTGCTTGCGGTACTTTGCTTTGAACGCGTAATAGAACTGGTAAACAGCCGTGGCCACAAAGATGCCCGCTACCACAAACGCAAGTATTTGCCCCAACGGTTTTTCCATTAGCTGCTGGGCAAATTGCTGCTGGCTGTCCTGCTTCGGCCGCTCCGAAAAAAGCAGGCGGCCGGCAATAAAAGCCACCGATCCATAAGTGAGCGCACTGGCCATATAGCGTGCACGCACTGCCCAGCCTTTACCGTCCGTGCCCCTGTCTTCTGTATCTGCAAATGCCTGCAGCAAGCGCCAGATGCTGTAGGAAATGAGGCCCAGCGCAACGGCGCCGAGCAAAACAAATCCACCGGGAAGGTCGCGGATGGTGCGCAAAGCACCGCCGCGGTCCGCCTCGTCTGCAGACCGGCCGCCGAGCTGGAAGGCAGCCATTGCCGCGAGCGTGCCGAGCATGCAATACAACACACCTTTGGTGATGAGCCCTACGCGCGCCAGGCGCTTCAACACGCCGGAAGCCGCAGTCTTATTTGTTTGTACGGAAAGATCCATGCGTGCCGTCTTGCAAAAATGACACCCGGACGAAGCCGCACGATACACACCGGCTCTTGAACTACCTTTCCAGCATGAAGCGGCTCCTTTTCCTCGCACTGATCGCCCTTGTAATTACTTCGTTTATGCCACATGCGCGCAAGTCGGAAGACCCCGCACCCTATAAAGGCAACGATCTCGGCTTCCGTTACACGGAGAAGCAGACCCAATTTAAGGTGTGGGCACCTTTTGCCGATTCCGTAGTTCTACGGATCTATGCCGAAGGCGATGGAGGTTCCGCACTGCGCACCGTATCGCTCGCAAAAGGGGAGGAGGGCACCTGGTTCGCACTGCTCGACGGCGATCTGAAGAACCGGTACTATACTTTTCAAACCGTGCACGGCGGCGCGGCTTCGCTCGAAGTGCCCGATCCTTACGCAGTAGCCGTTGGAGTAAACGGCCGCCGTGGTATGATCGTCGACATGGGCGAGCTCGAGCCAGCGGGTTGGGCGAAAGACAAAAGGCCTGCACAAAAAAGCTTCACCGACATCGTACTCTACGAGCTTCATGTGCGCGACCTCTCGATGAACGCCAACAGCGGCATTCGCAACAAGGGGAAATATATCGGCCTCACCGAGCGGGGCACCAAAGGCCCCGGCGGCGTGCGCACCGGCATCGACCATATGCGCGAACTGGGCATCACCCACGTGCACCTGCTGCCGGCGTTCGATCATAATTCGATCGACGAAACAAAAACACTTGCCCCTTTTAACTGGGGCTACGATCCGCTCAACTACAATGCGCCCGAAGGAAGCTATGCAACCGATGCGCGTGACGGACGCGTGCGGATACGCGAGTTCCGCGCCATGGTGCAGGCGCTCCACAAGGCTGGTCTGCGCGTTGTGATGGACGTGGTGTATAACCACACTTCCGATATCAACCATTCCGTTTTTCACCAGCTGGCGCCCGGTTATTATCACCGCAAAACGGCTGATGGGAAATGGGCCACGGGCTCAGGTTGCGGCAACGAGACGGCTTCAGAGAAAGCAATGATGCGCAAATACATGATCGAATCTTTGCTGCACTGGGCGCGCGCGTATCACATTGACGGCTTCCGCTTCGACCTGATGGGGTTGCACGACATTGAAACGATGAATGCCATCAGCGACAGCCTCCACCGCCTCGATCCTTCGATCTTCCTTTATGGTGAAGGCTGGACGGCCGGTGATTCTCCCTTGCCCGAAGACAAACGCGCAGTGAAGAAGAACGTGCTGCACTTGAAAAATATCGCAGCCTTCAGCGACGACATCCGCGATGCCCTGCGCGGCCCGTTCAGCAATGACAAGGAAAGTGGGTTCATCAGTGGAAAGGCCGGAACAAAAGAGAGCCTTAAGTTCGGCATCGCCGGGTCGGTGCAACACCCGCAGGTGGAGTATAGCAAGGTGTCCTATTCAAAAGCGCCGTGGGCCAACGAGCCGGCGCAAACGATCAGCTATGTTTCCTGCCACGACGATCCTACGCTCTTCGATCGCATTCGTCTTTCCAATCCCGACATTACCGGCCAGCAGGTGATCGCTATGGACCGACTTGCGCAAACAGCGGTGCTCACGGCACAGGGCGTGTCGTTCATCCATGCCGGCGAAGAAATGCTCCGCACAAAAGGAGGAATGCACAATTCATACAACGCGCCCGATTCCATCAATGCACTCGATTGGTCGCGGAAAGGGAAGTATGGCGATGTGTTTGCATACTACAAAGGCCTTATTGCGCTGCGCCGCGCGCACCCTGCATTCCGCCTGCCCACGGCGGCCCTTATTCGCAAGCACCTTCGCTTTGGCGCGGAAACCGACCCGCTGCTGCTTACGTATCGTATTCAGAACGCCCCCGGCGATCAGTGGAAGGATATCATCGTGGTGCTGAATGGCAACACGCATGCTACATCCGTAGAAATACCTGGAGGTACCTGGATGCTGGCTGCCGACGGCCAGCGCGTGGCTGCCCAGGGACTGCGCAGCGTTCGCGGCAAACATGTTCAGGTTCCTGCAAGCAGTGCATGGATCCTCTTCCGGAAGTAGAGAAGTCTACAAATTTGGTAGGATAATGGGCGGGTTCTATTTTTATCGGATGAACCTGAACTGGATCGCCCTTGCTGTGCCCTTGTTTGTTGGATTGATGTACGCGGAATACCGATACTCGCTGCGCCGGAAGTTTTCCGTACACCAGTTTCATGAAGCCATCGCCAATCTGAACGTGGGCATGGCGGAACGCCTGACCGATCTGTTCACCAGCGGCCTTTTCTTCTTTTTTTTCGATTGGCTGTATCAACATTATGCATTGCTCGATATCCACGCGAGCTGGTATTCGTGGGTGTTGTTGTTCCTCGCCACCGACTTGCTCTGGTACTGGTATCACCGTGCAGGGCACCGGGTCAACCTGTTTTGGAGCGTGCACGTAGTGCATCACCAGAGCGAAGATTTCAATTATACCACTTCCGGCCGCATCACGGTTTTCCAGGCAGTGGCGCGCTGCCTCTTCTGGTCTGCGCTCCCTCTGATCGGTTTTCCGCCGCACATGATCACGACGCTGCTGCTGATTCACGGTGCCTACCCGTTCTTCACGCACACGCAGTTGGTTGGCAAGCTGGGCCTCCTCGAATTGCTTTTCGTTACCCCATCGCATCACCGGGTGCATCACGCCAGCAACCCGGAATATCTCGATAAAAACTACGGCGATGTTCTGATCATCTGGGACAAACTTTTTGGAACTTTTGCAGAAGAAAAAACAGAGCCCAGCTACGGATTGACGAAGCCATTGAATAGCCATAGCTTCCTTTGGCAGCATTTTCACTTCGTACTGGAAATGGCGGTTGCCTTCCGCCGCAGCCGCGGCCTGAAAGCCAGGTGGCGCGTGCTTTTCGGCACACCGGATGAAATCGATCCGCGCATCAGGCAGCTGCTGGAAAAGAAGTTTTCAAACCACAACGAGTTCCGCCCGGTAACCCGGCACGTGCGCCGGCTGGTGCGCGTTCAAACCGCGGTAACGCTGCTGATCCTTTTTTTTCTGCTGCTTTTTGCAAATGGACTGACGATGGCGCAAGTAGGGGCGATCTCCGTGTTCATCGTTCTCAGCCTCATCAACTCCGGCGCGATCCTGGAGCAAAGGCGTTGGGTGTTCTATCTGGACTTCATCCGGTTGGTAGTGGCCGCACTTGCAGTGCACACGTTTTTTCCGTACGCAACGGTGGCCTCTTTTGCACTGGGCGCGTTGCTGGTGCTGCTCGTATTCAGTAAAACCTTTCAGAAGGTGTATTACAAACAGTTGTTCGGCGTAGGTTAAGGAAGCCTAATGAAAAAAAGAATCCCGCTAAGAATAGCGGGACGTAACGATTGCTTGCTATATGAAAATTTTTGATTGGAACCGGATACAAAAATAGAATGTGTTGCCGGTACACAATAAGGATTTTGCCCGCCTTTTACGGCGCCTAAATCCATGGCACCGCGCTGGAAGCCTTATTGGGCAGGGGTTTCCTCCGAACATTCCTCCGCTCGCCAACGCTCCGGCCTTTAAGAATTCAGTTGGCGGTGTGTACGAATGCGGCTATCTTGTTGGCAGATGCTGCACTGCTACCATAAAAATGAACCGATCCTTGCCGTCCTGGCAAGCTCCGGCCTGTGCGGCACCACCACGACAACCACAACCCGAAAGGGTTGTAACTAGTCATATCCCCCCTTGGGCCCCAGGCCGTACTTCACCAGGATTTTTTTGACCAAAACAGGACGGAACTTATGTATGTATTGAAATTTGGCGGCACCTCTATGGGTTCCGTGGAAGCCATCCGGCGGGTGGCCGCGCTCGTGGAAGGCTATGGCAAACGCGGGCCGGCTGCCGTAGTCGTTTCGGCGATGAGCGGCGTTACCGACGAACTGCTGCGGCTCGCACGGCAGGCGGCAAGCCAGGATGAGGACTGGGCGCAATCGCTCGACGCCCTGGAAGAAAAACACAGCGCAGTATTTGACACCCTTGTTGCCGACAAGAAGAGTTGGGCTCCGATTGCCGCGGATTTCTCCGCGCTCCGTGCTTTATACCAGGGCATTTGCCTGTTGGGAGAATGTTCCCCACGCAGTGCCGACCGCGTTGCTGCATTTGGAGAGTTACTGTCTTCGCGCATTTTCGCAGCGCACCTTGCCAACCGTATTTCTACGGAGTGGGCAGACAGCCGCAAACTGATCAGGACCGACAGCCAGTTTGGTGCGGCACACGTGCAGTTTGCCGTCACAGAACAACTGGTGCGCGGCTATTTCGGGAACAGGGCCGCGCGCGTTTTTGTGCTTCCGGGTTTCATTGCTTCAAACGAAACCGGTGAAACGACGACCCTGGGCAGGGGTGGTTCCGATTACACGGCAGCGATCATTGGTGCTGCACTTCCGGAAGCGGAAGTGGAGATCTGGACAGATGTAGCAGGTATGATGACCGCCGACCCGAGGCTGGTGCCCGCTGCGCGAACTATCAGCGCGCTTTCGTTCCAGGAAGCGATGGAGCTTTCGCACTTCGGCGCCAAGGTGTTGTATCCACCCGCCGTGCAGCCTTTGATGAAGAAGGATCGCGCCGTGCGCATCCGCAATACGTTTGCGCCTGATGAACCGGGAACGCTTATCCATGCGCAGCCGCTCGCCGACCGTACCATCATTCGCGGCATCTCCAGCATTACCGGCATTGCCCTGGTGAGCCTGGAAGGGAGCGGTATGGTGGGCATCCCGGGCTTCAGTCATCGCCTGTTTGGCGCGCTGGCGCGGCACCAGATCAATGTCATTCTCATCACGCAGGCCTCGTCGGAACATACGATCTGCGTTGCGATCCAATCCGGGTCGGTGGATGCGGCGATCCGTGCGGTGCAGGAAGAATTCAGAAACGAAATCCGCGAGGGAAGCATCGAGCCGCTGCAGTGCGAAACCGGACTTGCCATCGTTGCGCTGGTAGGCGACCAGATGAAGAATCATTCGGGCATCAGCGGCCGCAAATTCAGCGAGCTGGGTCGCAACGGCATCAACATACGTGCCATTGCGCAGGGATCTTCTGAGCGGAACATATCAACGGTCATCTCCGGTAGCGACGTGCGAAAAGCGATCAACGTATTGCATGAAGCATTTTTCGAAACGGAATACAAGCAGGTCAACCTTTTTATTGCTGGCGCAGGAAATGTAGGCAGAAAGCTGCTGTCTCAGATCGCGCAGCAACAGGCCTGGCTGCAACAGCACCTGCGCATTCAACTGCGCGTGATCGCCATCGCCAACAGCCGCACGATGGCCTTTGCCGAAGGCGGCATTGCTCTGGCCCACTGGGAAAGCGAATTGCAGCAGGGCGATGCGATGGACGGCGCCGCATTCCAGGAACGTGTTGCTGCGCTCAACCTGCGCAACTCCGTTTTTGTGGACGTCACCGCGCAGGAGTCGGTTGCGGCCACCTATGAGGCATTTCTTAAACGAAGCATACCTGTCGTTGCCTGCAACAAGATCGCGGCATCGGCGACCTATGCACGCTACAGCACACTTAAAGACCTGTCGAAGGAATTTGGCGCACCGTTCTTTTTCGAAACCAACGTGGGCGCGGGCCTGCCGGTCATCAGCACCCTAAGCGACCTGATGAGCAGTGGCGACCAGGTGCA
This sequence comes from Chitinophagaceae bacterium, assembly GCA_004173235.1. Classification (GTDB taxonomy): domain Bacteria; phylum Bacteroidota; class Bacteroidia; order Chitinophagales; family Chitinophagaceae; genus Flavisolibacter. Next base: position 23,444 of record SEAC01000006.1, read on the forward strand.
CCAGATAGAAGCGGTGCTCAGCGGAACCCTGAACTTTGTGTTCAACAACTACGATGGAAGCAGGCCTTTTGCCGATGTTGTGCGTGATGCACAGGCACAAGGCTACACCGAGCCCGATCCACGCCTCGACCTTGGCGGCACCGACGTTGCGCGCAAGATCCTCATACTTGCCCGCGAAGCCGGCGCGGAACTCGAGTTCGATGCCATTCAGAATACACCGTTCCTGCCACCGTCGTGCATGGAAGGATCGATCGAAGACTTTTACGTGGAAATGGAAAGGCACGAAGAACATTTTCGCGCGCTGCTTGAGGAAGCAAAAACTGCAGGAAAAAGACTGAAGTACGTCGCTCGCTTCAGCGCGGGCGCGGCCTCGGTTGGTTTGCAGGCGATCGATGCGCAACACGATTTTTATCACCTTTACGGCAAGGATAACGTCGTGCGTTTTTTCACCAATCGCTACGTAGAGCAGCCGCTTGTGGTAAAAGGTGCGGGCGCTGGCGCCGAGGTGACGGCATCCGGTATTTTTGCGGACATCATTAAAACTGCGCGTAGCTGATGGAATCGGTAACTGTATTTGCACCCGGCTCGGTGTCGAACCTGGGAAGCGGCTTCGATGTTTTGGGCTTTTCAGTGAATGAGCCCTTCGACGAGATGCACCTCCGCCTCACCAACGAGCCCGGCGTGCGTTTGATCAACGAATCGCCCTTCGATCTTCCCGACAATCCTGAAAGGAATGTATCGGGTGTTACGTTGTTGGCAGTGCTTCAAAAGACCGGTATCGCGCAGGGCTTTGAGCTTACGGTGCGTAAGCGCATAAAGCCGGGCAGTGGCATCGGCTCCAGTGCTGCTTCGGCGGCAGGCGCTGCTGTGGCTGCAAACGCCTTGCTGGGCTCACCCTTTTCGAAACTCGAATTGCTCGATCTGGCAATGGAAGGCGAGATGATCGCATCCGGTGCGCGTCATGCCGACAATGTAGCTCCCTGCATCTGGGGTGGCGTAACGCTGATCCGCTCACTCGATCCGGTTGATATCATACCACTTCCCGCAGCCGATCTCTTCGTAACCATTGTGCACCCTCAGTTTGAGGTGCGCACCGCCGAAGCGCGCGCCGTGTTGCGGCAGGAAGTTCCGCTGAAGGACGCCATCCGGCAGTGGGGCAACCTCGGAGCGCTGGTTGCAGGTTTTTATCGCAACGATGTGGAACTGATAGGACGGTCAATGGAAGACCTCGTGGCCGAGCCTTATCGCAAGGCATTGATCGCGGGCTTCGATGCTGCAACGGCAGCGGCCGCGGGTGCGGGCGCACTGGGCGGTGGTATCTCGGGCTCGGGACCATCCCTCTTTCAATTCAGCAAAACACCAGAGACGGCCCGCGCCGTTGCGGACGCAATGAGCGCAGTGTATCAACAGCTCGGCATCGAGCATTATACTTACGTCACAACGATCAACGCGGAAGGCGTGCGTATCCAGAACCCATAAATCCGAACTACAGCCATGCGCTACTATAGTCTCAATGCACAAGCTCCGGCCGTTTCTTTTCGCGAAGCGGTGGTGCACGGACAGGCACCCGACAAAGGCCTCTATTTCCCAGAGCAGATACCGCAGCTGCCGGCGCACTTCTGGGCCGCGATCAACGATCTTGACGATACCGAAATTGCGTTGCGCATTCTTCAGCCTTATGTTGCGGAAGATATTGCTGCAAGCGTACTGGAGCAGATCATAGCAGAAACGCTTTCGTTCCCGCTTCCGGTTCGGCGTGTCACTACCGATCGCTCGGTGCTGGAGTTGTTTCATGGGCCAACGCTTGCTTTCAAGGATGTGGGCGCACGGTTCATGAGCCGCTGCCTTGCCCATTTTGCCGGCGGCTTGCAGGGCCGCGTGGTAGTGCTCGTGGCCACTTCGGGCGATACAGGCGGAGCGGTTGCCAACAGTTTTTACGGCGTGCCCAACACGGATGTCGTCGTGCTGTATCCTTCGGGCAAAGTGAGTCCTGTACAGGAACGACAGATCGCGGCGCTCGGTGGCAACGTGCATGCGCTGGAAGTTGATGGCGATTTCGATCAGTGCCAGGCGCTCGTAAAGCAGGCATTTGCAGATGAGGCGTTGCGTGCAGCGGTGTACCTCACATCTGCGAATTCCATCAACGTCGCGCGGTGGCTTCCGCAGCAATTGTATTATGCGCTTGCATGGAAGCAGTGGGCTGATAAGGATCGGGCACCTGTAGTTTCGGTGCCCAGTGGAAACTTCGGCAACATAGGAGCGGGGTTGTTGCTGCAGCGCAGCGGGCTGCCCGTAAAACATTTCGTTGCGGCTTGTAATGCCAACGATGCCATTCCCACTTATCTTGAGAAGGGTGCGTTCGTGCGCAAAGCAGCGCAAGCCACGCTGTCGAACGCCATGGATGTGGCCGACCCAAGCAATTTCGTGCGCATCCTTGCGCTCTTCAATAACGACATCGCATTGCTGCGCACGGCGTTGCAGGCGACCCGCACAAGCGACATCGAAACCCGCGACACCATCCGCAGCGTGTTCAACGATTTCGGTTACGTGCTCGATCCGCACACCGCCGTAGCCTGGCACGGCCTTGCACAGGTTGCTCCTGCCGGCGCGCACGGACTCGTGCTCAGCACGGCGCACCCGGTGAAGTTCCCCGATGTAGTGTCGGAGGAAACCGGTGCTGCCGTTGCAATGCCTTCATCCGTTGAAGGGCTCATGCAAGAGCAATTGCGATCGATCAAAATGGAGGCGGATTATGCTCCGCTGCGCGCCCTGTTGCAGCAATTTGATTGAAGGGGCGCGGTCTTTAAAAAAGCTGTAGCTGCGCAGGCCGGGCACTAGCGTAGACCGGTGTAACGGTAGACGAGCCGCCATTCACCTCGAACAAAACGCTCTCGGCGAAACGCGAGGCCACGGTGATCTGCACCGTGCCCGCATGAGGTGCAAAAAGATCTTCCACCAACTTCGGATCGTTATTGTTTTGCGACAAATGGCCCAGCACCAGGTGGGTGAGTTGCGGTGAACGCTGTGCGCGGAACAACTCCAGCGCCTCGCTGTTGGACAAGTGTCCTTTCCCGCCGCGGATCCGTTGCTTCAGGTGCCACGGGTAACCACCGTTTTGCAGCAACTCCTCATCATAATTCGATTCGAGTATCGCAGCATGACACTGGCCGAAGTGCTGAACGAGGTTGCTGCACGGTCTTCCGAGGTCGGTGAACACGCCAACCGTGGTGCCTCCGGCCGTTACCGTGAAGCTGTAAGGGTCGGCCGCGTCGTGGATCTTCGAGAAAGGCTTGATGGTTAGTGAGCCGATCGTAACCGTTTCTTCGTTGCTGAAGTCACGCATCAGTTCTTCGTAGAGATACATGCCGGTGCCGCAAAATGTTGGCGCTGTGATATAGAGCGGGAGCCGGTATTTTTTCAGCAGCGTAGGCAGGCCACGGATGTGATCGGAATGTTCGTGCGAAATGAACACGGCTCGAACGTTTTGCAGGGAAAGCCCGATGCGCGTCATTCGCTTTTCGATCTCCCGGCAGGATATACCCGCATCGATGAGCACAGCATCCTGGCTATTGCCCACATAGTAGCAATTACCGTTGGAGCCGGAGTTGATCGAAGCGAACTGGAGCGACATTGGCGGCAAATGTACAGCTGGCGGGCCTTTCGACGGCTGCACTGGTGTGAAGATTTCGGTAAACAGGCATTAGATTTCGTTCAGTGTCGATACGGTATGCGCATGTTCAAGCCCGAAATGCCGGATCGCCTCGTCCACGAGCGTCGCCCGGATCACGAGGAGCAGGTTGATGGGCCCGGGAGCCGTATCGCTCAGTAGCGAAGAAAGCAGCGGTGCGAAGCCTTCGCCGCGCAGTTCTAGCCTCCCTATCTCATCGATGACCAGCCACCCGGCAGTGCGGTTTGAAGAGAGCCAATCAACAGCTCTGCTCATAGAAGCGTGGGAGATGCGAAAGCGCCCCACTTCCGTGCATGTGTCATCGTCGATTCCTTTCAGTGGCCACTGCACGCCACCGGGCATACTTTCAAAATAGCGCTCGTCCGAAATATCGGGCATCAGGATGCCCGTTACACCTTCGCGGCCCGCACACCATTGCTTTAGCTCGGTGGTCTTACCGCTACGTATCGGTCTCGAAAAGATAAAAACGTTCACGCGTGTTGTGCTTGTATTTCTACGGGTTCGTACACCAGCGACCAATGTACCAACAGCCTCACGAACCACGCGAAGCGACTTCGCCCCCTATGGTGGGCACTGGCGCGCCAGGCAGCCACGGCAATGCTTTTGAGGGCAGGAAGGAGATGCAAGAGCTCCTGCACCTCGGCGCCATGCTCGAAGCGCCTCCGCAGCAGGTAACGATGCAGCAGCCTGAGCGACAAAGGAGCAATGAGGCCATACCAGATGAGGAGCGCGCAAACTGTCCAGGTGGTTGCCTGCAAAACCGCAAGTGTTGCCTGCTGCCTCGAATCGGATGCTACATACAGGGTGAGTCCAATGAGCGCCAGCAGCACTATCCCTCCAACGATACGATGCCTCTTCCTTTTCCCTGGTGCTGTTGCAACCGTTCCGAGCGACGGGAGTGGAGGAATCTCTCGCCCTTCGTTTTGGAAATCGCGCACAAGCACGCGCGCAAGGGTGCCACACAAAAAGCCGCCTGCAAGATAGATGCCGATGTAGCAGCTCACCAGCAGCACGCTTCCAAGCGGCAAAGCCATAGACAACTCCTTACCCACGTAGCCCACCAACTCGTCGACTGCGCGCCAGAACGACTTTCCAAAAAACAGGGTCAGGGTCAAGAGCTTTTGCAACGCCGACTCGATAAGCGCGATGACTGCAAACAGGTAGATGGAAAAGTTGCGCACCCGGAAGGCACTGTAAAGGGCGTAACCTGCAAGGCCCTGGAAAGCGACGGCTACGTAAGCAGTGGGCGGCGAATGCGGGCTCACCGCAGCTTTAACGATCAGCGCAAGCAGGAGGCTGTGAAGGATCCGTTTGTACGAGCCTCCCGAGAGCCAGGCAATGAGCGTGATGCAGATTACCGAGAAGGAACCCACGAGCAAACCCGTAAACGGCAAACGCAGCGCATGCAGCACGCCCCCAAGCCCCGACTCGCAAAAAGCCCAGAGGGCCGTAATGCGTTGGATAGCGAGCCAGCGGCGTGCCGGTGTGAGGGAGGCAGGGATCATTATCGCAAAGATAGACCGGTGCGCCCGGAGGGCAAATCACGGTTCTTTTCGCGGATGATCTCTGCCGCGATGGAAACGGCGATCTCTTCAGCCGTTTTACTGAAGATGGGGAGGCCGATGGGAAGCGATACGTGCTGCCAGCTCTCCGGCGAATGCCCCTCCGCTTCCAGTTCGCGCAGCAGAGTAACGAGCTTGGCATCAGAGCCGAGCATTCCGATATAGTGAAAACGGCGGGAGAGGAGCTTCCGAAATACCACTTTGTCGTCGCGGTACCCGAATGTCATGATGACCACAAAATCCTGCTCGGCATTTTCGATGATGCTGTCAATGGACTCGTAATCGCAAACGATCTTTTCGTGCGCATGCGGATTTTCGAGAAAGGTGTTAAGGCCGGGACGGTCGTCGTAAAGCTTGATGTAGAAACCGAGGAGCGACATCTGCTGGCTCAGTGCAAGGCCCACATGACCCGCGCCAATAATGTGGATCACCGGGCGCTGATCGAGCTGCTCACTGTACGACCAATGTTCTTCATCATTATACACGAGCCCTTCGTCGCGCTGTGCGCGCTCGGGTGAGAGCCGTATGCCATCGGGATCGAGCTGGATCCGCTTGTCGCGGTTCTGGACAAAGGCGTGGAGCAACTTGCTGATGAAATCTTCCTGCTTCGAATCCAGAGGCACGAACGCAATGAGCTGGCTGCCTGAGCAGATCATTCCCGACTGATCGCGCTGGTGAACTTTATCGTGGTGCTGTCGTTGCAGGAAGAGGGTACTTTGGCCGGCGGCCAGCAGTGAGCGCGCTTTTTCCACCAGCTTATGCTCCATCATTCCACCACCGATGGTGCCCGCGAACTGTCCATCGGCAGCCACCGCCATCTTGAATCCCTTGCGGCCCGGCGATGAACCTTCACTGTCCAGCACCCACAGCAACAGCACCGGCACCGATGCCCGCAGCTTGTCGCGAACGAAAAGCCAGGTCGTCATTTCTGCGCGCGGTTTTCCAGTATTTTCTTGAAGGAGCGGCCACGGATCTCGTCGAGCGTGAGGCCCGTGCGGAGCACTTCTTCTTCGGTGATCGCGCCGCTGTTGAGCGCTTTCAGGAAAAAGTTGAGGAGGCCCTGCCCGGTTGCGGCATCGTCGAACACATCGCCGATGAGCGTGGCGCGCGCGGCTTTTTCAACAAAGGTTTTAAGTCGCTCCACGGCATCGTCGTAGTTCTCGAGGAAGAATGCAAACACAGCGGTGTAACGCATGGGCAACTGCGCCGGGTTAAGGTCCCAGCCCTGGTAGAAGCCATTCCAAAGCGAGTGGCGGATATGGTCGTAGCCCTTCTTCCAGGAGCGGTGTACCACGTTGCGGTTCTCTTCTTTTTGCGCGTCGGTGAGTTCGCCGCGGTGCGGGCCGATCGGCATCGTGTTGGTGGCGCCGTCGGAGAGCCAGATGCCCGTGTGTGCAAGCGCCACTTTGGTCATATGGTGCGCGAAGTCGCATACGGGATGATCCATTTCCTGGTAGCGTGCCGTGATGCCTGCCGAAGCCGTGTAGTCGTAGGTGCCGAAGTGCATCGCAATGCAGCGGCCCTTGCTCGCCTGCACAAAGCGCCACAGCGGGTTGGTGCCTTCCACCGACATGATCGACTGCGTCGTCTCCACCATCATTTCGAGTTTCAGGGACCCTTCCGGAAGATTCAGTTCCTTTTCAAGTATGTCGAAAAAAGCCGCCAGCGTTGCGGGCTGCTCGGGGATCGTTACCTTGGGAAGCATCACCACGAAGTTGTCGGGAAGCTTGCCGCCAGTAGCTTTCACGAGCGTTGACACAAAAAGGTCTAGCGTGCGGAGGCCGCGCTCTTTCATCTCTTCGGTGAATGGTTTGATGCGGATGCCGATGAAAGGAGGGAGCGTTCCGGCTTCCATTCCCTTTGCCACTTCCTGCGCTGCCTGCACGGCGGTAGCATCTTCTTCTTCGTTGGCGCGGTTGCCGTAGCCATCTTCAAAGTCGATCCGAAAATCTTCCACGGCTTCGTTCTTCAGCTTGCGCAATACTTTGTTGTATACGTCTGTCGCAAGCCTGTCGGACCCGAGGCCGAACACATTTCCAAATGTCTGCACATCGGGCGCATAGGTCTGGAAGGTATCGAGCGCGCGTTCACCCATCGCCCTTGCGAGATCGGATTTGAACAGGTTCGCGCCGCCATATACGGTGTGCACGGGCTGCCGCTCCGGGCGGTCGCCAGGGTAGATCTGCTGAAAGGCCACGTTGGCCGTGCGCAGGTTGTTGAACAGTTGCTCGCGCTGGGAGCCGGGGATGGAAGTGGAAGGAGGGATCATATGAAATGCATTTATTTTAGTAAGTGGTATTTCAGCTTCCGCGATAAGTGGAGTAGCCGAATGGATTGATCAGCAGCGGCACGTGGTAGTGGCTGTCATCGAAAACCGTGAACTGTATTTCTACGGCCGGGTAGAAGCCGCTTGTTTTTTGTTGGGCGAAATAGCGGCCGGTGTCGAACACTGCCCGGTAGTTGCCTTGCGGCAGTGTGCGGTTGGGCGGCAGCAGGTCGGGGATGCGGCCATCGGCATTGGTGACGCCTTGGGCTATGGTGCGCCAGCCCCCAGTGCCATCGGGCTCCTGCAGGCGAATGGCGATGTCCTGTCCGGGGCGCCCCAGCGATGTGTCGAGCACATGGGTGGTAAGCTGGCTTACCTTCAAAAAGCTCCAGTCTCCGTCAACCAGTTTCTTCAGTCGGAGGATCGTAATCTTGTGTTGCTCTCCCATTGCCACGCGGAGTTCTTCTTCAGGCTGGTTGAACAAGCGGTCCTGCAGCAGGCGCAGCATTTCATCGGCCGACTTACCGGTAGCGCATACGATGAAGATGAAGCCGTTGCGTTCATCGTAGGCTGCGTTGCCAGCCGCGAGCGCTTCAATGGTGCCGCTGCCCGCACTACTCACGCCGGACTGTTCGGCACCTGCGAGATGGCTGGTTGACGCGAATTTCTTTTGCAGAGATTCGATGTCGCCGATCTTGGGATGATGCGTGAAGGCTTCGCGCCAGTCACTTTCATCGCACACGTCGTACCATGCCGATGTGGCCCGCTGCACCAACTCCGCTTCCGAAGCAAAGGGAAATCCTTTCATCGTTTCGCTCACCCAGCGCGCGGCACCACAGCAGGTCTGCAGCCGTTGTGCGGCTTCGTCGGGTGGTAGCTGGTTAAAGTCTTGTAAGGTCATTGCCGGGGAAAGGTTTGTGGTTTGTCGTTTGTTGTTTGTCGTTCTTTCGATCCTCATTTTTCCGGGGCGCCGTTTTCGAACCAGCAGCGGATGGCGTTGCGTTCTTCATCCGTCATACCGGTCTTGTTGCCTTGCGGCATATTCTTCGTCACCACAACGCGCTGGTAGATCTTGTCTTTGAGCTTGACGATATCTGCCGGTGTTTCATACACAACGCCATTTGGTGGTGCCGTGAAAACGTCGTCGGTGGGTTTGCTGGAGTGGCACTGCTGGCAGCGCTTTTGTACGATGGCCTGCACTTCCGCCATCGTCACAGTGCCTTTGCAGGCAGTTGCGTCTTTGACCGGGGCGGTCATGAAGGCCGCGCCGAGCAGGATGAGCGCCGATACGGGCAACACCCACACATTCAGCTGTCCTTTTTCGCGCAGGTTCAACCAGTGCTTCACACCCGCGGTGCCCACGGTCATGATGGCCAGTACTAGCCAGGGCTGGCTGTGGCCGAAGGTGCTGGGGAAGTGATTGGAGATCATCACGAAAAGCACGGGCAGCGTAAGGTAGTTGTTGTGCAACGAGCGGAGCCCGGCAAATTTGCCCAGCGAGGGATCCAGCGGCAGTCCCTTTTTCGCTGCATTTACCATTGCTTTCTGCGCAGGGATGATGATGAAAAAAACGTTCCCGACCATCAACGTTCCGAGCATCGCCCCAAAATGGATGTAGGCCGCGCGACCGCTGAACACATGACTGTAGAAATACGCAAAGCCCGTTGCGATCAGTAGACCGATCAGCCCGAAAACCGGACCCTTCTTAACGAGCGGAGTTTTGCAAAGCAGGTGATACAGCAGCCACGCAACAAGGAAGGAGCTGACACCGATGGAAATGGCGGCCATGGGCGAAAGATCCATCACGCTTTTGTCGATCAGGAATGCTTTCGCATTGAAATAGTAAACGATGGCCAGCAGGCAGAAGCCGGAGAGCCACGTGAAGTACGCTTCGTATTTGAACCAATGAAGCTCTTTTGGAATGGTCTTGGGCGCTACCTTGTATTTCTCCAGGTAGTAGAAGCCGCCGCCGTGCACAGCCCACAGGTTTCCGGCGAGTTCTTTGCGCAGGTCTTTGGTGCGATTGAGTGCGTTCTCGAGGAAAACGAAATAGAAGGAAGCACCGATCCAGGCAATGCCGAAGGTGATGTGCATCAGGCGCACCACGAGGTTGAGCCATTCGGTGAGATGCCCCTCCCAGGGCGTGTTCTGCACAAGAAGCCATGTGAGCGCCACCGCAGCGATGGCCACTGCGATCATTGCCGTGTATACGAGCCCCTGGAAAAGCGCGAGCTGGTCGTGGCGCTGCTCTTCGCCTTCTTCGTGCGCGGTACGCACAAGGTTGGGCAGCTTGTGCGTCAGCGTTACGAGCATAACGAAGATGACAGCCAGCACCAGGTAAGTAGCGACGTACAGCATCATACGGCTGAAGGAATTCCGATGAGCCGGAGGCGGCTTACGCCACCGTCAGGGAAAATGTTGAGACGCACGTGCGATACGGCGCTGTGCGCGGCGAGCTCCGATGCGAAGGTGTGAATGTTGTCTGCACTCAGCTTTTGCTCCGGCAACAGCGTTTTCCATTCCACTTCATCATTCATCACGGATTCGTCGTTGGTAGCGAGGCATCCTTCAATAGAGCATCGATCGGGATAATTGCCTTTGAAGTGTGCGGTATCCACAATGGCTTCGCGGATGATGCCCGGGTGGCCGAGGCGGATGATGACCCAGTCGCGGTTGTTGGGCGTGCGATTGCGCTTGGTTTCCCAGCCGTCACCCATGTTGATGCCACGGCCCGGCATGATGAGGTTGCTCATCGAAGAGAAGAACATGTCGTTGCAGGCAATCGCCTGCCCGCCATTCAGCGCAGATGCAAGATCGGTCTCAGCGGTTACGCCGGTCCAGTCTTTTTGCACCACGCCATATACCCGCAAGCGTGCGACGCCGCCGTCGGGATAGATGTGGAGGCGCACGTGCGTCCAGGCATCCGTAGAATTACTGGCGTAGAAATTCTGGCTTCCCGCGTCCAGCGGATTCTTGCCAAGGATCTCCGTCCACTGCACGGTGTCCCAGTCGGTAACGGAAGATACATCGGTGATGTAAGCGGCTTCGATGGAAGCATGTGGCGGGTGGTTGCCGAGGAAGAAGTGCGTGTCGATGTCGAAGCCCTCGATGATGCCGGGTGCGGCCAGTTGCAACACACACCAGTCGTGGCCGGGCGTGCGCTTTCGGCGCGATTCCCAGCCATCCATCCACTTGCCGCGATCGGTGAATTTGTCGGCAATGAAGATGCCGCGGCCGGCCGCGATGAGGTTCTCCTTTTCCGCAAAGAAGTCGTCGGTAGCGTAAAGCACTTTCCCTCCGAGCTGCGCTGCGGCCAGGTCGGTGAGCGTTGCAAACGCGGGTGCTTCCTTGATGATCTCGCTTACTTTCTGAAAAGCCATTTTCCTTGTTTTTGTTGGGTGCCGCTGAGCGGTAGTTGTGGCGCGCCGCCCACCCAGGTCTGTGCAATACGCCCGAAAAGCGGGTGGTCAATATAGGGACTTATTTTGTGTCGGTGTGCTACTTCCGCTGCGCTGATCCGGACGGGCGCTTCGGGATGCCAGGCCACGAGGTCGGCATCGAAGCCCACGCGCAGCTGCCCCTTGCGATCGTCGAGGCCGAGGAAGCGGGCGGGTGCTGCCGTCACCAGCGGAATGAAATCCTCGAGGGTCATCGTTTCTTTCAGTGCGGTCCAACCGGCCGGAAGCAGGAACTGCAATCCTGCTATACCACCCCAGGCTTTCGCGAGGTTGCCGCTTTCCAGTTCTTTGATCGAAGGCGGGGCAGGGGAGTGGTCGGTTGCGAGGAAGTCGAGCGTGCCGGCGCAAAGCGCTTCTTTCAGCAGTTCATTGTTGGCGCGTTCGCGGATCGGTGGTGCGCATTTATACATGGTTTGTCCATCGGGCACATCCTCCGCGTTGAACAAAATGTAATGCGGCGCGGTTTCGGCGGTGATCGGCAGGCCTTCTTTCTTCGCCGCTGCAATCAGCGGAAGCGCTTCGGCTGAAGACACATGAACGATGTGCACGCGGCAGCGATGCCTGCGGCATTTGTCGATCATCAGCTGAACCGCCTTGTTTTCCCATTCTTTGGGACGGCTGGACAGGTATGCGTTGTAGGACGAAGTATTTTGTTGTAAGGCTTCCGTGGTTCCGGGCTCATCGAGCTCGCAATGCACCAGCAGGGGAAGCCCCATTTTTGCCAGTACAGGCATTGCTGCATGGAGGTCGGCTTCGGTGGCATTCGGGAAGTCGTCGATACCCGAGTGGGTGAGAAAAGCTTTGATGCCGAGCACACCCGCGGCTGCGAGGGCCTCCATTTCGGGAGCATTGCCGGGCACCAGGCCGCCATAGAAACCCACGTGTACGCGCAGTTTTCCGCTTGAAGCATCGAGTTTTTGTTGCAATGCGGGCACGCTCGTTGTTACCGGCGCAGAATTCAACGGCATGTCTACGAGCACCGTGATGCCGCCTTTTGCCGCTGCGTCGGTGGCGGTTTCGAAGCCTTCCCAATCCGTACGTCCGGGTTCATTGATGTGCACGTGCGCATCGATCACGCCCGGCATCAAAACAGCGCTTCCGAGGTCGGTGGCGCCTTCGGGAAGCGCATCGCCCTCCACTATTTTCTCAATACGGCCTTCCCGTAGATATACGGTAGCGGGCAGGAGCGTGCCTTCGAGGAAGCAGCGTTGGGAAAAGAGGATTGTTTGCGTCATATTTTTTTCGGAGAGACGCGCATGGCGCCTCGGTTTTAGGGAGAGAGCGCATGGCGCGCCTTTACCGATCAGATGCCGTAGAGGCCGAGGAGCACGCGCTCCGGCGTCATGGGGGATACATAGGGCATTTGCGCTTTCGGGTTGAAGGTCTTTATTGCATTGCGTAACGCGAAGTACGCACCGATGCCATACATCAGGGGCGGCTCGCCTACGGCCTTGGATCCCTTGATGGCCAGCGGGTGGCCGGTGGTTTGGAGGAAATGGATGTCGAGCACTTTGGGCACGGAATAGATGTCGGGGATCTTGTAGGTAGACAATGCGTTCGAAAGCAGTTTGCCGTCGGTGTTGTACACCACTTCTTCCATAGTCATCCAACCGATACCCTGCACGATGCCGCCTTCACACTGCCCGAGGTCGATAAGGGTGTTGATGCTCGATCCGAAATCGTGCACTACTTCAACCGCATCAAACACATAAGTGCCGCGGAGGCAATCCACCGTTACCTCGGTTAGTGCCGTGCCGTACACGTGGTAGGCAAAGGGATGCCCCTTCTCCTTTGTTTTATCGAAATGAATGTCGGGCGTGCTGTAATGTCCTTTTGCACTCAGGTTCACACGCTGGGTGAAAGCAGTGCGTACGAGCGTTGGCCAATCAATGCCCGCGGCGAGGCCATTGGTGAACACCTGCTCGTCGCGGATGCTGATGCTTGCTTCGTCTACGTTGGCTAGACCGGCTGCAACGGCCTTAAGCCGCTGCATCAGCTGGGTGCAACCATCTTCAACGGCTTTGCCATTGAGATCGGCGGTGGCTGATGCTGCCGAGGGAGACGTGTTGGCAACACGCGTCGTGTTCGTGCTTTCCACGCGCACGCGCGACGGAGCGATGCCCAATGCATCGGCAGCTACCTGCAGCATCTTGGTGTTGATGCCCTGGCCCATCTCCACCGCGCCGGTGCTCACGCTCACGGAGCCGTCCCAATAAATATGGATCAGCGAACGCGCCTGGTTCATCATGGTGTTGGTGAAGGAAATGCCGAAACAGATCGGCATCAGCGACAGTCCTTTCTTTTTGAAAGGATGCGTTTCGTTGAAAGCATCCACTTGTATCCTGCGGTCTTCAAGATCGAAGCGCTGCACGGCTTCGTCCCAACACTCTTCGGCGGCAACGCCCGCGGCAATCTGTCCATACGAAAACTCGTAGCCCTCCTTCATCAGGTTGCGGCGTTGCAGTTCGATCGTATCCAATCCGAGTGCGCGGGCGGCATGGTCGATGGCGCTTTCAATCATGAACATGCCCTGCGGACCGCCAAAACCCCGAAACGCCGTGTTGGGCGGGAGGTTGGTGCGGCAGGAGTGCGTGGTAAGATGCACGTGATCGATGCCATATGTGTTCGTACCGTGGAAAAGCGTACGCTCCTGGATGGCAGGCGAGAGGTCGGCCGCGGCACCGCCGTTCTGGTAATAAGTAGCCTCGAAAGCAACGATCTTATACGCTTCGTCCAGGCCGATCCTGTAATCGCATTTATACGGGTTGCGCTTGCCACTCATGCGCATGTCTTCCATGCGGTGCGGAACGCATTTGATGGGGCGGCGCAGGTGGTGCACGGCGAGCCCGCACATCGAAGCCCACATCGCGGCCTGGTCTTCTTTGCCGCCAAATCCGCCACCAAGGCGGGTTACGTCCACTTCCACGCAATGCATGCCGAGCCCCAGGAGGTGGGCTACGGTCTCCTGCACATGGCGCAGGCCCTGCGTGGAAGAGTACACACGGATGTTCTGGTTCTCGAGCGGGTAGGCATAAGCGCCGTGCGTTTCGAGGTACAGGTGTTCCTGTCCGCCGGTTTCCGCTTCGCCCTCGAACACGTGTGCGCATCCCGCAAAAGCGTTCTGCACATCGCCTTTTTTAAACTGCCGCGATCCACAAAGCAGTGCGCCCTGGGCGAATGCCTCTTTGGGGTCGGTAATGACAGGCAGCGGGTCTATCTCCACTTCAACCAGTGCCAGCGCTGCTTCTGCAGCATCCTCGCTTTCCGCTACGATGAGCAGCAGCGGCTGGCCGCGGAACAATACCTTGTCTTCGGCGAGCAAGGGCTCGTCGGCGATGATGCCGCCGATGTTGTTGTGACCGGGAATGTCTTTATACGAGAACACGCGCACAACGCCAGGCGCTGCGGCAGCGCGGCTGCCATCCAGCTTGCGGATCGTGCCGTGGGCGATGGGGCTGTCGAATATTTTGGCGAAGAGGGTTCCTTCGAGCACCGGCAGGTCGTCGAGGTAGAGCGAGCGGCCGGTGACGTGCCCGTTCGCGTCGATGTTGACGAGCGTGCGGGTGCTGCTTTCTGTTTTGGTGGCGGTGATCATTGCGGGATCAGGTTGGTCACGAAATCGGGTGCGATGCTGAAGCTGTGGAAGTGGGCAGCGATCAGCTGGCGGAGCAGGAGGCGTTTGTAGGCTTCCGTGCCGCGTGCGTCGGAGATGGGAGTGACCTCGCCGTTGGCAATGCTGAGCGCCTCGCTGAGCGTGGCGGCATCGGGCACTTTCCCCTGCAGGTATGCCGAGGTCGCGGCGAGGTATTTCGGTGTGGGGCCGACGCCGCCTGCGGAAAGGTGTGCGAGTGCTACTACGCCATTGTCGTTGAGGCGCAGCTGGCAGGCCGTGTTGACCGACGCGATATCGAGGTAGGTGCGCTTCGATACTTTTTCGAAGTTGAAAAACGTGCCTTCCGCTGGTGGAATGAAGGAAATGGATTCCACGATCTCGTCGGCGCTTTTATCGATGCTCTTGTAGCCTTTGTAGAAGTCGCGGAGTCGTACGGTACGTCGGCCGCTTCCCTCTGTCCCCGTTTGGCTGCGCTCAGGGTGCTCCCCCGTCACCCTTCGGCTGCGCTCAGGGTGACAGTCGGCCTCGGTATTACTTTGGCTGCGGTCAGGGTGACAGTCGGCCTCTGTCTCACATACAACGCCGAGGGGTTGGGTCCCTGTGAGCGCAGTTGAACCGTGACCGGGGGCGCACAGCGTCAGCGTTGCGTCCAGAGCCAGCAGATAGATCGTCAGGTCGCCGATGGGAGAGGCGTTGACGAGGTTGCCGCCCAGCGTGGCCATGTTGCGGATGGGTGTGGAAGAAACAAGTTTGAGGTGTTGTGCGAGCTGCGGAAAGAAGCTGTTGACAACACCTGATTCCAGTATCTGCGTTACGGTAACAGCGCCACCAAGATGAAGAAAGCCGTGACTGTATTCTATGCTTTTCAGCGAAGGATCATCATGCACCAGGTATACATCGCTCTGCGCTACGGTGAGTGGCCGCTGCACGATGAGATCGGTGCCGCCACCGACGATCACGCTTCGGCTGCGCTCAGGGTGCTCCCCCGTCACCCTTCGGCTGCGCTCAGGGTGACAGGAAGCATCGCCCTCCATCCCCGTTTCGCTGCGCTCAGGGTGACAGGAAGCATCGCCCTCCATCCCCGTTTCGCTGCGCTCAGGGTGACAGTCGGCCTCCGACTCACCTGTCATGGTGAGCGCAGCCGAACCATGACCGGGCCTTACCCCTGCCGAGCGGGTACGAAGCGCGCGCAGCTTATCCTCGATGCCACTAAAGTAGGCGGGGATGAATCCTTCCTGTACCAGCCACGGAAGCGTATCCTCCGCAGGCTTGCCCTGGATGTCGTCCGTAATTCTACGGGCGGCGCGCTCGATGGATTTGTAGCCGGTGCAGCGGCAGATATTGCCGTCGATGGCGGCGATGGCCTCGTCGTAGTGGCGCGCCTTCGGGCTCATCACGAAACCCGTGAACGAGAGCACGAAGCCGAGGGTGCAAAATCCGCACTGCGTGCCGTTGGTTTCCACCATGGCCTGCTGCACGGGCGAGAGGCCCGCCATGTTGAGGCCTTCGATGCTTACGATATGCTTTCCTGCGGCGTTGCCCAGCGGCATGAGGCAGGAGGTGACCGAGCGATAGCGCAGGCTGCCTTCTTCGAAATCGCCGACCAGCACGGTACACGCGCCGCAGTCGCCTTCGCGGCAGCCGATCTTGGTGCCGGTGAGCCTTTTATGGTATCGTACGAAGTCGAGGAGCGTACCGCCTGGTGCGCGGTCGGTAGCCACCTCGGTATCGTTGAGGAGGAATCGGATCATCAGTAGTCGGTTTTGATGGTGCTCTGAGTCCATTTGCGGAAGGCTTCGAGCGCTTCTTCGCGCATCAACTGGCGGGTGAAGAGGCTGCGCTGCTCTACGGGCTTTTCGAGTTCCTCGTAAATGAACTGGTCGTCGAACTGGATGGCGGCGGCGTCGCTCTTCGTGTTGGCGTAATACAGTTTGGCGGGGCGCGCCCAGTAGATGGCGCCGAGGCACATGGGGCAGGGTTCGCAACTGGTGTAGATCTCGCAGTCGTCGAGCTGGAAGGTGCCGAGCAGGCGGCAGGCTTCGCGGATGGCCATCACTTCGGCATGGGCGGTGGGGTCGTTGGTGCTGGTAACGGAGTTGGCCCCGCGGGCGATGATCTTTCCGTCTTTCACCACTACGGCGCCGAAGGGTCCGCCCTGGCCGCTCTCTACGTTATCGAGGGATAGGCGGATGGCCTCCCGCATAAATTCATGCTCCTTCAGGTTCATAAGCAAGCGCTGTTCTGGGTTGATGCAGAGTAAGGCGTTAAATATAAGAAAACCGTTGGGAGTTTCTCGATTTGGCCGGCCGTGCGCCCATGCAGTGGCCGTTCGCAGGTGGTAGCATATAGCGGCGCGATGCGCCGCGAGCTTTGTTCGTGTCGCCTCCTCCGGGGGCTAACACATAGCGGCGCGATGCGCCGCGCGAGAGATGGGTGTCGTGGCCGCACCTCGTTCCGCATAGCGGAACGCTGTGTTAGGCAACGAGGAATCAATCCATCTCCCCGTAGCGCATAGCGCTACTATGTGCCACGGGCCGCATTGTCGGGATTTTTCCCGCCGAATCGCGGGCAAGTTCCCCCGAAATCCTGGCCTTTTCCCCCTTGCGCTGTTTTGTGGTGTGCAGACCTTTGGATAAAAACCGATGGCGAACACCTACACCCAATCTGCCGTGCACCTCGTCTTCTCACCAAAATACCGGCAAGCGCTGATCCTCCCCTCATTTCGCGAAGAAACGCAGCGGTATATGACGGGCACCATCAAAGGGATGGGCCACCTGCCCATCGCCATTTACGCGATGCCCGACCATGTGCACCTGCTGTTCGCCATGTCGATGACGATGGCGCCGCAACAGATCGTGCAGGTGTTGAAGGCGGAAACGACGAAGTGGATCAAGGATCGCGGGCTTTCACCCCAGTTTCAGTGGCAAAGGGGTTATGGATGGTTTCACGTCAGCGCCCGCGGCATCGACGCCGTGGCGAGCTACATCCGAACGCAGCCGGAACATCATCGCAAGAAACCGTTTCTCAAGGAATACGAGCTTTTGCTGGAGGAGAATGGTGTGGCGTTTGATCCTCTCTACCTTTTCACCGAGCCCGAGTGAAGGCACATGGCGGCGCTACGCGCCGCGAATTCGGGCTTATAGCCGCACCGGTTGTGTTAAGGCATGGGGTGCGATGTAACGCGGGAGAAAAGACCGGTAACGCTCTCCTGCGATGCGCACGAACGGGGGCTTTCCTTACCTTCCGGCGTGCTCCTGATTGTAATACTGATCGTCGCCCTGGCTGCAATTGCGGTGCTGCTCCGGAAGCTAACGCCGGCGGGCGGGGCTGCCGGTGCGGTCGTAGCTTGGGCGCTTTATTCAGGCCTCGATTATCCGGGCCTCGCTTTGCTGGGCCTTTTCTTCATCCTCGGCACGCTCGCTACTTCCTATCGAAAGAAGTGGAAAGAAAAGGCGGGACTGCGGGATAACATCGTTGGCAGAAGGGCGGTGCAGGTATGGGCCAATGGCGGCGTGGCTGCGGTGTGCGCACTGGGAGCGGTTTTGACGCGCATGTGGCAACACGGCGAATGCATGCCCGGCCGCCATTTGGAACAGGGACTGCAACTGGCGGCAGCCGCGGCACTCTCTTCTGCCACTGCCGATACGCTAGCCTCGGAGCTGGGTAATGCCTGGGGCAGCCGATACATCAACATACGCAGCCTGCGCCGCGATGTGCGCGGTGTGGATGGCGCCATCAGCCTTGAAGGAAGCCTGGCCGGACTTGCAGGCAGCGTGCTCATTGCAACTATTTATTTCTTCCTGCTGAAAAACTCTTTAGGTGCGGCACTCCTCCTTGTGGCCGCCGGCACGTTGGGCAATGCCGCCGACTCGTGGCTGGGCGCCACGTTGCAGCGGCGCGGCATCCTGAACAATGATGCGGTCAACTTTTGCAACACGCTGTTGGCAGCTCTTTTTGCCGGCGGTTGTTTTCTCCTATTCGGTTAGCAGCGGCAGCAAAGCCGTGCGGCCACCAAGGCGTGCATAGTCGGCAGCCGTGCGCCCGCTGCCGTCGCGCGCGGTCTTTCGTGCTCCCTTTTCAATCAGCATCCGAACCATCGCCTCATTGCCCCGGTAGGCCGCGATCATCAGCGCCGTCCAGCGATCGGGGAAGCTCCGGCTGTCCGGCGATGCGCCCCGCTCGATGGCCCAGCGTGCTGCATCCACTTTGTCGTCGTATACGGGCGAAAAGAGAACGGGGATGCCTTCGATGATGAGGGGTTTGTCCCAGTCCAGCCGCCCTTGTTGCAACACGGAATCGGCTCCTTGCAGGTTGCCTGCCGACAGGGCCCGGGCAAGTGCGTAGTAGCGTGCCTGCTCGTCGCGGATAGCACCGAAGCGTTGCAGCAGCCCGGCCATCGCTGTGTCTATACGCTTGGGTAATTCGTTCTTCTGCCACTCATAAAAATCGGCGGTGCCCGAACCATTCGCCATCAGGAAGTAGGCCAGCCGGTAGTGATTATTGTATACGGCCAGATACAAGGGCGTGGCGCCGATGGGCGTGCGTGCGGTGAGGCTGGAGCCGTTGCGGACGAGGTATTGTGCGGCCTGCAGGCTTCCTTCGCGGGCGGCGTAATGCAGCGCTGTGAAACCGTTTGCGTCCACGGCCTTCACATCCACGGAGCCGGTGGCAAGCATCGCCTGCAACGCATCGGGGTCGTTGGCGCGGGCTGCCGCCATCAGCTTTTCGAGGTAGGTGTCGCCCGCGGCAAACAGCGCCATGTCCTGGTACAGGTTGGCCTGCCGGAACGTGGGCTGCTGGGCGCCCCGCGTAAGCCGCGCGGTGTTGGCTGCCACATAACGTTGCAGTTCGCCGAGCGAGATCTTTTTATCGCCGTTGTTGTCGGCAGCGCCGGTCTTCAGCGCCTGCAACATCGAATAGGTGAATACGCCGTTCTTCAGCGCGCCCAACTCCAACGCATATTCATTGCCCGCGGAAGCCGCGAGGATGTCGAGGCCGCTGCCCTGCCCGAAATGCTGGAAGGAGAAATACAGGTCGGATGCTTTCGTGCCACGACCCGGTGCTTCGATGCCACGACGCACTACTGCCGATTGCCCGCTGCTGTCGGCTGCTGCGGCACTCGCGCCGCTCACCAGGTCTTCCACAAGACCGCTGTGGCAGGCATCGATCACGAGGAGCTTCTTGCGCGCATCGCCGGAGGCAAGTGCGGCCGAAACAGCGTCGATGGGAAGGCCACCTTTCGCGGGGTCGCTGAAATCCTGGTCGTGCGTGGCGAGAAAATAGCTGTTTGCTTTATCGAGCAGGCCGTGGCCGGCAAAGTAGCAGAGCACTACGTCCTGCGGGCGTGCATCCTTCAGTGCTGCACGGATGCTGTCGGGCAACGAAGTCGTTACGCGTGCATCCTGCCAGGTGCGGAGGCGCACGTTGCGGTAGCTCGAAGTGGTGCGCAGGAATTCGGCGAGGTCGTTCATGTCTTTCGCTGCATACTTCAGGTTGTAGCGTGCATCGCGGTAGTCTGATACACCGATGCCGAGCACGTATAGGTCGCGGTCTTCCACGGCTTTGCCCTGCAGGTAGAAGTAGTCGCCGGGCGTTTCTTTGCCTTCCGCATCAACGAGGCACACCCGCAGGTGCGTGGCTGCGTCCACGAGCGCAACGTCGAGCGGGATGCTCGTTTTGCCGCCAACAGGTAATGGCTTTGCAAAAAGCGCGGTGCCGTTGGCATAAGCCATCAGGCCGTTGTTGCTGCGCGATGCAGGAACGGCCACCTGCAACGCGATGCGGTTTGCCGGATGATAGAACGGCAGTGCGGCGAGTTGGTCGATGCGGGCATCGTCGGTGGGAAAGCGGCCGCTGAAGCGGCTGCTGCGGCGCTCCGCGATCTTCTCGAGCAAACCTACCGCCGATGCATTGGCATAGCCCAATGCGCGCAGCACTTTGTCGGGGCGATGAAAGATGCCATCCATTTCCGAAAGCCCGATGGCCTTTCCACCTTGCTGTAATTGCAGCAGCTGGTAGTATTTATTCTGACCCATGTACGATCCATCGGGCAGGAGCACGAGGTAGCTGGCATCGAGCTGGTCGAGGCGATCGTTGTTGCGGTTGCCGGCCACCACGATGCGTGCAAGAAGGTTGTTCGTCTTTGTATCCCACACGGCCACGCCCGCTTCTTTTGAAATTGCAAATACGCGGTCGGCGTTAGGGTCGGCGTGCAATTCATCGGCTTCAAAGGGGCTCAGTTCGGTCCATGTTTTTTGTGCGATGTCGTACACGAAAGGCTGTGGATGGCCTTTCCATCCAAGTGCATACACCTTGGTGGCATCTCGGTTGAGGATGTAGTCCGACGCGCTGCGCGGTGCCTTGCCTCCGAAATACGTTTGCGTGCGCAGGCTGCGCAGTTCGAAGATGCCGTCTTCGGTAAGAAACGATTGGCCGCCGGGAAGCAGCAGGAGGTCTACGCCGGTGTTCTGGAACACCACTGTTTTCTTCTCCAGATCAACCACCGTAAGGGTTCCTTCCGAAACGCTGTAGCGATCCATGATCTTGACGTAGAGCAAGCCCGAAGCGCTGTCGAACTGAACACGCTTGATGTAGTGGCGATCGGTGAAGGGGATCTTCTTTGCCTTATTCAGCTGCAACTCTTTGTCATTCACTACGCCATAGAGGTCGTGGTCGAGCGGTGAAAGCTGCATGCTGCGCAACACTTTACCGGATGGGTCGCGGTACTCGAGCAGGCCGGCTGCCGATATCATTACCGTCTTGCCACCGGGCAGGTACAGCCTATCGTTTTCATCTGAATCGTATTGCAGCGGCACCTCGCCATTGTAGCGGAGAAAGGGCTGCTCCACCCACTGTCCTGTATTTCCACGGTACAGGCGTTCGCCGACGCCGGCCGGTTTTGCATCTGTAAACGAAGGATTGCCGGGGATCAGGTAGCGATCGTCGAAGGTGGCGATAGTTTCCAGGCGGCCGTTGCCCAGGTCGAGCAGGAGCGCAGGCGCAGCGCGCATGGCCGACACGCGGAGCAGGATGCGCCCGGGCCGCGCGGTAAAGCGGAGGCCCTCCACCTGCAGGCTTGTACGAGCGATGGTGAACAGCGGGCCCTGTTGGCGGTGAAGGAGTTCGATCTCGTCGAGCCCGCCCGCTACGGCGAGCATTTCGTGGCCTGCATGGTAAGCCAGTGCCCGGTCCATATACTTCAAAGCGTTGGAGCCGCGCTCGACCGATCGAAACGGGTATTCAATGGCGTCGCCGATGAGGGCGATAGCGTAGGGAGGATAATGGAGCGCTTGCGCTTCGTAGATGGGGCGCGTATCGGTAAGCCACACTTTGCCGCTGCGATCGATGGCAAAGGGATGATGAAAGCTGAGGATGGAAGCTTTCGTGTCGGTCGCATCGCTTGCAAAAAATCCGGGGATGGCCGTTTGCCGGATCAGTCGTGCCGCACGGGTATCGTACCAGCTAATGGCGGTGCGTCCGAGAATGACGAGCGTGTCGGCGTGGAAGCGCGCGTTGGCATAATCGGCCTCGCCGGCAAGCGCCACTTTTTCAAACAGGGAATCGCGCTGGCGCCACAGTCCATGCGAGGTAAGCGCCCAGGTGCTGCCGTTGCGGCGGCAGATCGCATTGATCTTTTCGCCCGAAGGCAAGCCCCTGATCGTGTGCAGCAATCCTTTGCCGTTGAACCCGATCACGGCTTTGCGGCCTTCGTAGCCGGTTGCCGTAAAAAGAGTGCCGTTATCGGCATCTACTTCCACCACCAGGTCCGTCAGCGCTTCCGAGCCTGCAGGCAGGGACGTAGCTTCTACGAGCGTACCGAGTGGCAGCGAACGCTTCTGCACGCTGCCTGCCGCCCAGGTGTAGAAATACGGTTCAGTTGCGGATACTTCCAGCACGTCTTCCGAAACGCCGGGCACCGAAGCCAGCATCGCGCGTTTCTTGAGATCGTAGATCAGCACCTGCTTGCCTGCGGTGAAGAGCAGGTGCTGCCCATCGGCGGAGAACGCCATGCGGCCGGAGCTGCCGATGGAGGACCAGGGCACGAGGTTGGGTTGTATGGGCGCGGGTTGCGCCAGGGCGGTACGGGCAAGCAGCAGCAGGGGCAGAAAAAGCAGCGATCTCATAAGCGTGTTGTGAAGCGTTGGCTAAAATATTGAAAAAGAGCGCGCGGACTGACGAAGGTCGCACGCGGCGGTGACCAAAGTCATGTTTGTGCTCTTCCGCCCCGGATAGATTTGCCGTTTCGCAATTTTATATGACGAGCACTGCACCGACCGTTTCCGAGATCGTTCGCCAGGATTACCGCGCAGCGGATGTCTTCAAAAAGTGGGGCATCAATTATTGCTGTGGCGGCAACCTGCCGTTGACCGACGTATGCCACCTCCAGGGGCTCGACCAGGCCGCCATCGAGAGCGACCTCGATGCAGCGCGCCGGCAGCGTGCGCTTTCGCCGGGCATTGCTTTCAACGAGTGGCCGGTGCCCTTCCTCATCGACTATATCCAACTGGTGCACCATGCCTACGTGCGCAGCACAGGCGCTGCTTTGGGCCGCCAGCTGCACGACTTCGTGAAAGGGCATCTCAAGAAGTATCCCTACCTCGGCGAAGTAGAGGAGGCGTTCGATGCGCTGCTACTGAAGCTCGGCGAGCATATGCAGGAAGAGGAGGAGAAGGCTTTTCCGTATTTCCGCCAGGTGCATAGCGCGCATGCCAACCGCGAGGCCTACGGCAAATTGTTCATCCGCACCATGGGCAAGCCGTTGAAGGCCTTCGGCGACGATCACAGGCACGTTGGCCCGCTGCTGCGGCGTCTTCGCACGCTTACCGCACACTATACTTTTGGCGAGGGTGCCTGCACCAATCACCAGGTGTTGTATCACAAGCTGCGCGAGTTTGATGAAGATCTCGTGCAACATATGCACCTGGAACACAATGTGCTTTTCCCTCGCATACAGGCTCTGGAAAAAGAACTGCGCGCGCATTAATTCTGCTCGTTAAGTTTGCACTCAAAGTTTTTCCTCGTTGAAGATGCCGCAACTATCCCCGCGCCAGGCGAGTTTGTATGCCATGCTCGCCTTTCTGCTCACCATTGCAGTGAATGCATGGCTCCCCGGCTATTCGATCGTACTGAGCGGTCTGCTCATCGTCATCTTCCTTTCCGTTTTTGTTTCGAGTCGTAGCTCCACGTTCATTGCGGGCGGCATCAGCCTGCTGGTGGTGCTCGGGTTTCTTGTGTGGGACCAGTGGCGGGCCGGCGGCGAACCCTGGACGCAGTACCTGTTCATAGGGATGCTGATCCTGTTTACGACGCTTATTGTACTTTACATCAAAAGCCTGATACGCGCTATGCAGTTCGATAAGTCGCACATGACCTCCCTGTTCGAGAATGCCACTGAAGGAATCATCCTCACCAACCACCTCGCTGAGATCATCCTCGTGAACCCAGAGGCCGCGCGGATGTTTGGATATGAGGAAGAAGAACTGATTGGCAAACCCGTAGAAACACTGTTGCCGAAAAAATACCGCGCCGGCCACGTGCAGCTGCGCAACGAATTTTATCACAACCCAAGCAACCGCCGCATGGGCTCGGGCCGCGACCTCAACGGGCAGCGCCGCGACGGGAGCAACTTTCCGGTGGAAGTGAGCCTCAGCTCGTACCGCCAGGGCAACGAGCAATACGTGATCGCGTTCATCGTAGACATCACGCATCGCAAGGAGATCGAAACGAGCATGCTGCTGCAGCAACAACAGCTGGAGCAGGTCACGAGCGATATGCGTCGCCTGAATGCCGAACTGGAAGTTAAGGTGGAAGAACGCACGCTTATATTGAAGGAGGCCTTGCAGCGCCTCGAGCAATCGCAGGCCGAGTTGAGCGAAGCGCTCGACAAAGAGCGGCAGCTCAACGAGATCAAAAGCCGCTTCGTTTCGATGGCGTCGCACGAATTCCGCACGCCGCTCAGCGCAGTGCTTTCGTCGGCATCGTTGATTGCAAAATATACCACCACCGAGCAGCAGTCCAACCGCGACAAGCACATCAACCGCATTCGCGATTCGGTGAAGCACTTGAATGACCTGCTGGAAGATTTCCTGTCGTTGGGCAAGCTCGATGAGGGAAAGGTGGGAGCGCAGCCGGTACCATTCAACCTCAAAGAAACCGTGACCGATACGCTCGACGATGTGCGCGGGCTGGTGCGCAGCGGGCAGGAGCTGCAGTTTGACCACGAGGGACCTGAAGAAGTGTTCAACGACAAGAAGCTGCTGCGCAACATCCTGATCAACCTGATCAGCAACGCGCTGAAATTTTCAGAAGAAAAGGGCAACATCGTCATACGCAGCCGGGTGGCCAATGCCGAAGCGGCGATCAGCGTGGAAGACAGCGGCATCGGCATTTCGGAAGAGGATCAGCAGCACCTGTTTACTTCGTTTTTTCGTGGTAAGAATGCCATCAACATACAAGGCACGGGGCTGGGCCTGCACATCGTGAAGCGCTATGCCGACCTGATGGGTGGAAGCATATCGCTGAAAAGTGAACTGGGCAAGGGCACGACGATCACGCTGCGGGTGCCGGTGCGGCTGGAACAGGAGGCGTGAAAGAAGATCGTGTAAGAACAAGTAATAGACAATATCGAAGTAAAGACGCACCAGTTGCGTCGCATCACAAACGGACTAATTATGCAGAAAACCATCCTTGTAATCGACGACAACAACGACCTGCGGGAAAATACCGCAGAAATACTGGACCTGGCAGGCTATAAGACGCTGACCGCGGAAAACGGCAAACGCGGCGTGGAAGTGGCGGTGCGCGAAAAGCCGGACCTCATTGTATGCGACATCATGATGCCCGAGCTGGATGGGTACGGAGTGCTGCACCTGCTGAAGAAGAATCCCGATACCGAGCGCATTCCGTTCATTTTCCTCACCGCCAAGACCGAGCGGAGCGACTTCCGCAAGGGAATGGAAATGGGCGCCGACGACTATGTTACGAAGCCGTTTGAGGATATCGAACTGCTCAATGCCATCGAAGTGCGCCTGAAGAAAGTGGATGTGCTCGAGCACAACTATGCCAACACGCCGCAGGGACTTTCGCAGTTTGTGAAAGATGTGAAAGATGCCGGCATGATCCAGCAGCTCAGTGGCCAGTACGATGTGGAGCATTTTTCGAAAAAGCAAACCGTGTACAGCGAAGGCAAGCGCCCGCGATATCTGTACTACCTCGTTAGCGGCAAGGTGAAGGCCTACAAAACCCACGAAGACGGGAAGGAATACATTACCGACCTGTTCAGCGCAGGCGACTTCATTGGCTACACGGCACTTATTGAAGACAAGAACTACGACGACACGGCCACCGTTCTGGAAGATGCCGAACTGATGCAGATCCCGCGCGACGAGTTTTTGCAGATGATCCACAGCGACATCAACATCGCCGCGAAATTCATTCGCATCGTCACGCACAATATGAAGGAGAAGGAGGAGCGGCTGCTCAACCTAGCCTACAGCTCGCTGCGGAAGCGCGTTGCCAAGGCATTGGTGGACATCCACGAAAAGTTTTACAGCCAGCGCCCCGACTCGGTGATCGAATTCTCGCGCGACGACATTGCGCAATACATCGGCACCGCCACCGAATCGCTGATCCGCACGCTGAGCGACTTTAAAGGGGAGAAGCTGATCGACATCAAGAGCGGAAAAATCTCGATCATCAACCTGGATAAGCTGAAGAACCTCCTTTACTAAGTACGCAGATAGTGCAGATAGCGCAGACCTACAAAAAGCCATTGCATTGCGATGGCTTTTTGCATTGTCAGCTGCGCGATGTGCGTGCCGCCTGACAAACCTCGCCTTTTGCCCTAACGCGCGTCAGCCCGCAGGAGCAAACGGCCCGGTAGGTTTGTAGAATGAAAGCCGAACCTGTGAGCCCGCTCCTCATCCGCAAATATAACCAGCCCGTGCCGCGCTATACGAGCTATCCTACCGTACCCTACTGGCACGATGGCGCGGATGCGGAGGCCTGGAAGGAGCGGTTTGCACGCCAGTTTCACGAGGAGAACCATACCCACGGCATTTCACTATACCTCCACCTGCCGTTTTGCGAATCGCTTTGCACATATTGCGGCTGCAATAAGAAGATCACCACCAACCACAGCGTGGAGGATCCGTACATGCAGGCCCTTCTAAAGGAATGGAAGCTTTACCGCAAAGTGATGCAACAAACGCCCGTCATCCGCGAGCTGCACCTCGGCGGCGGGACGCCTACCTTCTTTTCGCCGCAAAACCTGAAGCGGATGCTTACCGAGCTGCTCCGCGGCGTGGTGGTGCACCCACAGCGGCAATTCAGCGTGGAAGGCCATCCCAACAACACCACGCCTGGTCACCTCAAAGTGCTGTTCGACCTCGGCTTCCGCCGTATTTCCTACGGTGTGCAGGACCTTGACCCCGAAGTGCAGCGCGTCATCAACCGCATCCAGCCGTTTGAAAATGTGCAGCGCGCCACCGAAGCCGCACGCAAGGCCGGGTTCACTTCGGTCAACTTCGACCTCATCTATGGGCTGCCGCTCCAGACCGTTGCCGGGATGACCGAAACGATCCGCTCCGTGATCACCCTCAAGCCCGACCGCATCGCCTTTTACAGCTATGCACATGTGCCCTGGACTAGCCGCGCACAACGACTTTTTGATGAAAGCCATCTGCCCTCGGCGGAGCAAAAGCTCGAATTATACCGTTTGGGGAAAGAATTGCTTACCGAGGCCGGCTACGAAGACGTCGGCATGGATCACTTTGCGCTGCCTACCGATGAACTGAGCAAGGCGCGTGCGGAAGGACGCCTGCACCGCAACTTTATGGGCTACACCACCCAGGATACCGGCCTGCTGCTTGGACTTGGCGTTTCGAGCATTTCCGATGCCGGAAGCGCGTTTGCACAGAATGCGAAAACGCTGCAGGACTACTATGCTCATATCAATGAAGGGAAGCTGGCCGTTGTAAAGGGCTATTTTCTAACCGATGAAGACCTTGCCTTCCGATCCTACATCCTCGACGCCAGCTGTCGCGGACGCGTGAGCTTCCGCCCGGAACACCTGCCGTTGCTGCGGCTCTACACTTTCCCGGTGCTAAAGCAACTGGCGGGAGACGGCCTGGTGGATTGGAACGAAGCGGGCATGACGATCACAGCGCTGGGCCGGCATTTCATCCGCAACATCTGCGCTGCCTTCGACCTGCTGAAATTAAGGAGCGAGGAAAACGGGGAGGCCGCGAGGAGGTTTAGTCAGGCGATATGAGGGAGAGCGTGAGCCGTGAGCCGTGAGCAAAGGCTAATACGAAGAAGGGATGCCGAGGCATCCCTTTGTTATATATCATGCAGAAGCGCTCACGGCTGACGGCTCACGTACCTACGCCATCTGCACCTGGTCCGCAATGTCCTGCATCGAAATGCCGAGGTGGCTTTCGTCGAACACGCATTCGCCGTTCTTAACAACGAGCACTTGTGGCGACTCGTGCGGAACGCCGAAGCGCTGGGCCACCTGCTGGGAGAGGGGGCGTTGGGTGATGACGTCGAGGAGCCAGAAGTCGGTGGCTGCCGGCTTTTGAGCCTTGTCTACGCGCTGAAAAGCGACGCTGCTTATGGAGCAACGGTTGCTGTGCTTGAAAATGACCTGGGGTGTTTCCTTCGAACGTTCGATCAGCTCCTGGAGCTGGTCGTCGGAGGTTAGCGTCTTCCACTGCATGGGCACTAGATTTTTGCGGACTTCACCGTGCCTTTATAGGCGGTGGAGGGGCAGCCGTATTTGCTGCGCGAAGTAAAGCAGGAGGCCATCGACATGGTGAGGGCGCTCAGCAGTACCAGGGTCGTTAATTTGTTTTTCATGACCGGGAGGTTTGTTGATAAACGGTTTAATATTGCCGGATATTACCCCAAAAGTAGGAATGAATATCCATTTTATCTCCATTGGCGGGTCGGTGATGCACCAGCTCGCAATAGCATTAAAGCGAAAAGGATACCAGATTTCCGGTTCCGACGATGAGATCTTCGAACCGGCCCTTTCCAACCTGTCGGCCGAGGGCCTGCTTCCTTCCGAAATGGGCTGGCAGCCGGCGCGCGTTCATGCCGGGCTCGATGCCGTCATTCTCGGGATGCATGCTCGCCTCGACAACCCGGAGCTGCAGCGCGCTCGCGAGCTCGATCTCCCCATCTATTCTTTCCCCGAATACATTTACCAGGAGAGCCGCAACAAGCAGCGCGTGGTAGTGGGCGGCAGCCACGGCAAAACCACCACCACTTCGATGATCATGCACGCACTTCGTGCCGCCGGCCGTCCGTTCGACTACCTGGTGGGCGCACGCCTCCCGGGTTTCGATCAATCGGTGAACATCACCGAGGCGCCCGTGATCATTTGCGAGGGCGACGAATACCCCGCATCCGCCATCGAGAAGCGTCCGAAGTTTCACTTCCTTTTCCCGCAGGTGGCCATCCTCACCGGCATCGCCTGGGATCACATTAACGTGTTTCCCACCTTCGACAACTACCTCGAGCAGTTCCGCATTTTCATCGGCATGATCGAAAAGAACGGGTTACTGATATACAACGAAACCGACGCGGAACTCGCGAAGCTCATTGAAGAAACACGCCGCTCCGACATTCGCTATGCGCCCTATGGCGTGTTGCCGCACGAGATCGACAATGGCCGCACCAGCGTGACGATCGATGGCGTCGCTACTTACCTAAGGGTTTTTGGCGCTCACAACCTGCTCAACATGCATGCAGCCTGGCTGGTGTGCAGGGAGCTGGGTATGGAAGCCCCGGAGTTTGCGAAAGGAATCTCCTCCTTTACAGGCGCTGCGCGCAGACTGGAGCTGCTGGGCGAGAACGCTTCGACGATTGTCTACCGCGACTTTGCACACGCGCCATCCAAAGTGAAAGCAACCATCGATGCGGTGCGGCAGCAATTTCCTTCCAAACGAATGCTGGCCATTCTGGAGCTGCATACGTACAGTTCGCTCAATGCCAAATTCATGGAGGAATATGCCGGCGCGCTCGATGCAGCCGACGAAGCGGTGGTGTTCTATGCCAGGCACGCGCTGGAGATCAAGCGGCTGCCCGAGCTGCCAAAGGAAGCTGTGCACCGTGGCTTCGCAAACGAGCAGCTGCAGGTATTCAACGATAGGAAGGAGCTGGAAGAGTGGTTTGCGGAGAGCAGCTACGACAATGCAGTGGTGCTCCTAATGAGCTCCGGCAACTACGATGGACTGGAGCTCCCGCCGCTCGTGGAGCGGATCCTCGCGTCCTGACAATTTAACACTTCGGCTTTCGTAAAGAGCTATCTTTAGGCCCTCATAAGCAACTGGAATTCGTACGCATGTTACAACTCAAAAAGCCGCTGGCAGTCATTGATATCGAAGCGACCGGAAATAATGTGGCCACGGACAGGATCGTGGAGG
Source organism: Chitinophagaceae bacterium (assembly GCA_004173235.1). GTDB lineage: Bacteria > Bacteroidota > Bacteroidia > Chitinophagales > Chitinophagaceae > Flavisolibacter. The sequence goes on from SEAC01000006.1 coordinate 53,459, forward strand.
TCGCGATCATCAAGCTGATGCCGGACGGTGCCCGCACCGTTAAGCGCAAGCTCCTCAACCCCGGCATCGAGATACCGGCCAACATCACCGACATTCACGGCATCACCAACGAGATGGTAAAAGACGCGCCTGCCTTCAAACAGGTGGCGCAGGAACTGAAGCAATACCTCGATGGTTGCGACCTAGCCTGCTACAACGCCTACCGCCTCGATGTTCCGCTGCTGGTGGAAGAATTCATCCGCGCCGATGTGGACTTCGACATGAAGAGCCGCAAGGTGGTGGACGTGCAGAAGATCTACCACCAGATGGAGCCACGCAACCTCGCTGCCGCGTATAAGTTCTACTGCGAGAAAACGCTCGAAGGTGCGCACGGTGCCGAAGTGGACGCATCGGCCACTGCCGAAATCCTTTTCGCACAGGTGGAGCGTTACCCGCAACTGGGTACTTCGCTCGATACCGTCATTAAGGGTGTTGGTGAAGACCAGATCGTTGACTTTGCCCGCCGCTTCGTATTTAACGAAAAGGGCGTGGAAACCTTCAACTTCGGAAAGCACAAGGGCCGCACGGTGGCCGACGTTCTGAAGGCCGAGCCGCAGTACTACGACTGGATGATGAAGGGTGAGTTCCCGATGAACACCAAGCAAAAACTAACTGAACTGTATACCCGGATCATGCTGAAAAAAGCCTGATCGCACTGTCGCTCGTGGAGAAGATTGTCATCATACCAACCTACAACGAGAAAGAAAACGTCGAGGCGATCATCCGCGCCGTGCAGGGCCTGAAGCAGGACTTCCACGTGCTGATCATCGACGACGGTTCACCCGACGGCACGGCCGATATCGTGCGCACCCTCATGCCCGAGTTCGAGGGAACGCTCTTCCTCGAAGAACGCCGCGGCAAGCTTGGACTGGGAACCGCTTATATACATGGTTTCAAGTGGGCGCAAACGCATGGCTACAGTTTCATCTTCGAGATGGATGCCGACTTCTCGCACCCGGTGGCAAAGCTTCCGGAGCTGTATGCCGCCTGCAAAACCGGCGGTGCCGATGTGGCCGTAGGCTCGCGTTATGTGCGCGGCGGAGGCGTGCACAACTGGCCCACCGATCGTATTGCCCTTTCAAAAGGGGCGTCCGTTTATACACGCATGATTCTCTGGATGCCGGTAGCCGACCCCACGGCAGGCTTTGTTTGCTATAAGCGCGAAGTGCTGGAAGCGATCAACTTCGACGAGATACACTTCGTGGGTTATGCGTTTCAGATCGAAATGAAATTTGCCGCCTGGAAGCTGGGATTCAAGATCAAGGAAGTGCCGATCCTCTTTACCGACCGCACGTTTGGCGAGTCGAAGATGAGCAAAGGCATCGTCAAGGAAGGCATACTGGGCGTGCTCAAGCTGCGTTGGTACAGCATCTTCACTTCCTATCGCCGGAAAGTGCGTATCAAAGGCGAAACGGCGCGCTCCATCCATTAACTTCGGCTCCTGACGGGCTACGCCCGTTCTTGCGAGCGAAGCACGCGCTGGAGTTTGCCTCGCTTCGCTCGCGAAGACATCCACCTATGCGCAAAGCGTTACTTCAACTTCACGGGGCTGTATTTCTCTGGGGCTTCACTGGCGTGCTTGGCCGGGTGATCACGCTGAGCCAGACCTGGCTGGTGTGGTACCGGCTGCTGATCACCGTGGTGAGCCTGTGGGTGTTGTATGCCTTTCTCGGTAAGATCCGCCACATTCCGCTGCGCTCGGCGCTTTTCATCGCCTTTATCGGTTTCATACTTGCCTTGCACTGGGTTTGTTTTTACGGAAGCATCAAGTACAGCAACGTGACCATTGCGCTTACTTGTTTGTCTACGACGGCGTTGCTTGCATCGTTCCTCGAACCCATCATCGTAGGACGAAAATTCGACTGGGTGGAGATCGGGCTGGGCCTCTTTGCCATTGCGGGCATCATACTTATTTACAACACGCACCTCCAGTTCTCAACGGGCATTGTCATCGGGCTTATTTCTGCGCTGCTCACCGTGCTTGTGTCGGTCACCACGAAGCGCATCATCAACCAATACGAACCCGAAGCGCTGACCCTGTACCAGCTCACGGGAGGTTTTGCCGGCCTGAGCATCCTGCTTCCATTTTACCAGAAGTTCTACCCCGAGCCCAACTCGGTTCCGGTTGCCATCGACTGGCTGTGGCTCACGGTGCTGGCATGGGGATGCACCATCCTCACGTTCTTCCTTTACATCCGTGCGTTGAAAAAGGTGAGCGCTTTTACCATGAACCTGGTGCTCACTTTGGAGCCGGTGTACGGCATTCTGCTCGCCTTTGTTTTTTACAAAGAAAATAAGGAGATCAGCAACTGGTTCTACCTCGGCTTCGCACTGATCTCCATTGCGGTGGTGGTGCATACGTGGCGGTTGTTGCGAAGAAGGGAAAGTTAGGGGAGTTTGGCACCTTACGACGTCATTGCTTCGAAAACTCGGCTCAAGCCTCGATTCCTCGCAATGACGATCCTATCGAACTTACGCTGCCGTACTGATATACTTCACCAAACTTCTTTTTGCAATAGGCAGCACCGTCTCTTCAATAGGGAATTGCAATTCCGTTTCGATGCAATACACAGCCGGGTTGGGAAGGTCGCGGCGCTGCTGAATGAGTTCCGACTTAAGATGCTCATACGTTTGGAAAGGCGAGCGGCGCCATTCGTCCACGTACGACGTTTTCATGGCGCGGTACTTCTCATCGTGTTTTTCAAAAATGGAAAGGCGGTATTGGTAAACCCGCGTCTGGCGGACAGTTCCGGCGCTGAGAAAAAAGTAGCCTTCCTGCATGTCGAGCGGAACAAGGCCTACCGGCGAAATGCTGAGGGCGCCTTCAACGAACTCATAGATCTCCGCCCCATTGCTGATGGTCGTCTTGAGCTCGGTTTCGGAATAATGAATGATGTCTTCGAGTTCCTGCATCAGCCCATCGTCGGCTATCATGGCTTCGTAAAGCACCTGCAGTTTTTCGATCTGCAAACCGGTGAGCTTTTTCGGAAAATGCTCCTGAAGGTATTTTTTGTTTTCGCGGAAGGCGACGATGTTGTTATAATGAAACACCGCATCGGCCAGTTGCGGGTACAACCGGTTCTCGTAGAAATGGCGGTTGATCTCCTGGAGATAGGCGAGGAGCGTGTATTTTTTCAGTTCGAAGTCGATAAAGCCTTCGGCGAACCAGGTTTCAGAAAGCTGCTTCATAAGCGGGCTGTTTACACTTCAATATACAAAGAGGGAAAAACAAATAGGATACCGGATTATATTTAAACCGTTAAAACACAACCATGCGCACCCTTTGCCTTTTTGCTGCCTTGCTCTTGGCTTCGTGCCAAACCACCCGCTATTACATCGTGCGACACGGTGAAAAATCCAACCCCGGCGCCGGCATGACCAGCGATGTGCCGCTGTCGCCCGCCGGTGAAGAGCGTGCGCAGGCCTTGCTCGTTCGCCTGCAGGACGCGCGGTTGCGCTATGTATACAGCACCGACTACCTACGCACCAAAGCCACGGCTGCGCCTTCGGCCTCGGCGGCCGGACTGGGACTCATTTTCTATGATCCTAAAGACACGGCATTCGTTGGCCGCGTGCTTGCGCAGGGCAAGGGCAACACGCTCATTGTAGGACATTCCAATACGGTTGACGACCTCGTAAACCGCTTCCTCGGAAGGAAGGAGCTGACGGACCTTCCCGATTCTTCGTTCGGCGACCTGTTCATTGTAACGAAGAGGGGTAAGCGCTTTTCGTATAAGCACGAGCATTTTGGGCTTTAGGACAGCAAGAGAGCGTAACCGCTAAGGAAATAAGAGAAGAAGATAATCGCGAAGAATAGAAAAGTCCCGCCGAGGCGGGACTTTTCGTTGAGATCTTTCGTAGACCTTATTTCCTTTTTTTCTTCGCGGTTTATCGCCGCGTTGGATTGTACTAGATCGCGCGGTTGAGATCGAAGTTTTCGAGTTCGTTGGCAACTGCAGTGAGGAAGGTGGCGCCCAGCGAGCCATCCACGATGCGGTGGTCGTAGGAGAGCGACAGGTACATCATATGTCGGATGGCAATCGAGTCGCCATGCGGTGTTTCGATCACCACGGGGCGCTTCTTGATGGCGCCCACGGCGAGGATCGCTACCTGCGGCTGGTTGATGATCGGGGTTCCCATCAAGGAGCCGAACGTACCCACATTGGTAAGCGTAAAGGTGCCGTCGGAGATGTCTTCGGGTTTCAGCTTGTTATTGCGTGCAGCGTCCGCCATGCCGTTCACCTGCTTTGCAAGGCCAACGAGGTTGAAACCATCGGCATTCTTGATCACCGGAACGATCAGGTTGCCGCTTGGAAGCGCGGTGGCCATGCCGATGTTGATGTCTTTCTTGACGATGATGCGCGTTCCGTCGAGCGAAGAGTTGATCAGCGGGAACTTCTTGATGCAGCGGACGATGGCTTCGATGAACAACGGCGTGAAGGTGATCTTCGTGCCCTCGCGCTTTTCAAATTCCTTCTTCGCCTTGTCGCGCCACATAACGAGGTTCGTTACATCGGCCTCGGTAAAGGAAGTAACGTGCGGACTCGTGTGCTTGCTGCGCACCATATGGTCGGCGATCAGTTTGCGCATGCGGTCCATCTCGATGATCTCCACGTTGCCGGGATACTGGGCGGGCGCATCGTTCTGCTCCACCTTGTTCATCGGGATGACCATATCCTGGCGTTGCGGAGCCGGTGCACCTGCACCAGCCGGTGCTGCAGAGCCAGTTGAGCCCTGTGCTGCCGGCACCTTACCTGCTTTCTTATCGGAAACGTACTGGAGAATATCTTTTTTGGTGACGCGGCCTTCATTGCCGGTGCCTGGGATGCCTTCCAGTTCCTGCATGCCCACGCCTTCCTGTGCTGCGATGTTGAGCACGAGGGGAGAGTAGAAGCGGCCATTACCTGCCTGCGCCGACGAGCTGCCGGTGCTGCCGGAAGGCGCTGCTTCCTGCGTGGAGCCGTTGGTGTTGGGCGCTTGGGCGGGTGCCGGGTCGGCAGCTTTGGGCGCTTCGGCTGCAGGAGCTGCCTGCGGGGCGGAGGCTGCACCACCGGTGCGCACACGCGCGATCACCGTGCCGATGGGCACCACGTCGTTGACGTTGAACAGCACTTCTTCGATGGTGCCTTCGGCGGTGGAGGGAACTTCGCTGTCTACCTTGTCGGTGGCGATCTCGAGCACCGTTTCGTCCATCCTGACGGCGTCTCCGGGCTTTTTATGCCATTTCAGGATCGTAGCCTCCATGATGCTTTCGCCCATCTTCGGCATTACCAGGTCAACTGTGGCCATATTGCGTAACTAAGGTTTTAAAGGGGTTTGTTGCAAACAATCGCGGCAAAAATAACACAAACGATGTTTGATGTGGGATGTTTGATGTGAGATGTTTGGCTGTCGCCGTTGCCGGTTTTGTATTGGACCGTCAGATCCAAGCTTCTGCATCCACCATTATAAATCCGCTTTGATGAATTTTCTCAGGAAATTCAGCGCTGTATTCGCGGTGAGTTCCATGTTGCGGGCACGGTCGAAGCGGTAGTTCAGAAGAAGCGTTTCGGTGCGCGCGCTGTTGCCCACGCCGATCCAGATGGTGCCAACGGGCTTGGCATCCGTGCCGCCTGATGGTCCCATGATGCCCGAAGTGGCCACCACGTAGTCGGCCCCAAGCACTTTGAGTCCGCCCGCAACCATTGCACGCACGGCTTGCTCGCTCACCGCGCCGTGCGCGCGCAGCACGTCTGCAGGCACGGCCAGCACGGATTCTTTTATTTCGTTTGCATACGCCACAACAGATCCTTTAAAGATGGTGGAAGCACCGGCCGGCTCCGTAAGCAGCCGCGCGAGGTAGCCACCGGTGCAGCTTTCCGCCGTGCCAACCGTTTTTCCGCGGCTCTTCAGCAGGCGGTGTAGCGTTTCGGTGAGACTGATATCCTCGTCGGCCACCAGCCATTCGGAAGTGGCTTCTTTCAGTTGTGCAAAACGGCGGTCCAGTTCGGCGTGCACTGTTGCCTCGTCGTCGCCGCGGGCAGTGAGACGCAGCCGCACAAGGCCAAAGGAGGGAAGGTAGGCCAGCTTGATCCATTCGGGGAGTGCGGCTTCGAAGGCGGCGATGTGCGCGGCCAGGTCCGACTCGCCTTTGCCGGCGGTGACGGCGGTGCGGTGTGCGATCACTGGGAGCGTAAATCGTTCGAGCAATTTGGGCAGTACGCTGTCGGTGATCAGCCCTTTCATTTCGTGCGGCACGCCCGGGAGGGAAACGTAGATCACGCCTGCCTTTTCGAACCACATTCCCGGCGCCGTTCCCCGACGATTCGGAAGGACAGTGCAGCAGTCGGGCACTTCGGCCTGCTTCAGGTTTACTTCGGAAGGGGTGCGTCCGAAGCGGGCAAAGATGTCGTGCACATTTTGCAGGGCTGCTGCGTCGGTGCGAATGCCCGCTCCGAAATATTCACGGAGTGCCGGCTTGGTGATATCATCTGCCGTGGGGCCGAGGCCGCCGGTGAGGATGAGGATGTCGTTGTCGCGGCTTTGGGCTTCCAGGGTTTCGAGGATCTCTTCGCGCACATCGCCCACTGCGATGCGCCGTTTGAGCCAGATGCCTGCGCGGTTCAATTCCTGTCCGATAAAGGCGCTGTTGGTGTCGATGGTCTGGCCTATGAGCAGCTCGTCGCCGATGGTGATGATGGAAGCGGTGATGGGCTTCATGCGGGGAAGTGGTTGAAGATGCAAGATAAGAGGCGGCAGGACTCGTGAATCGTGAAGCGTGAATCGTAAAAGGGCAGCACGTGCAAAGCCGTACATTTAGGCTCCGTATGAGGTTGTTGTATTTTATCATTGCATTCCTGCTTTCCGGCAGTCTTCGCGCGCAGCCGCTTGCAGAGAGACTGAAGAATGCCTGGGAGCGCTTCGAAAGCGATTCGCAGCTGCGCGCCGGCATTGCTTCGCTATATATCGTCGAAAGTGCCAGCGGCTCGGAGGTCTTTGCCCGAAACGGTCGGGTTGGTCTAGCACCTGCATCATCTCAGAAAGTGGTCACGGCAGCAACCGCCTACGATCTGCTCGGCCCCGATTTCCGTTACAGCACACGGTTTGCGGCGATTCCATCGGCGCGGAAAGACAGCGCCTCCACCTTGCTGATTCTTGGCAGCGGCGATCCCTCGCTCGGCAGCTGGCGTTACGAATCGCAGAAGATGGACTCTGTGTATGGGCGGGTGGCACGGGCCGCGCGGGATGCTGGTTGGCGCTATTTCGGCAACACCACATCGGTGCAGGGGCGCTGGGATGTTTCGATTATCCCACGTGGTTGGATCTGGGAAGATATCGGTCAATATTATGGCGCAGGTGCTGATGTGTTCAACTGGCACGAAAACCAGTTCGACCTGCAGGTGACGGCGGGCTCTGCACCGGGCGCACCCGTTCAGCCCGATATCGCAGGCGCCGATCCCTTCCCCATGGTTCGGCTCGACGTGCAGGCAACAACGTCGGCGGCTGGTACAGGCGACAACAGCTATTTCTTTTATGATCTATTTGGTCGCAACAGGAACCAGTTTTTACCGATCATCTTGCGCGGTTCGCTAGGAGCCGGAAAGAAATACACGGTTTCCGGTTCCATTCCCGATCCGTTAACCACTTTCCTGGTTGGCCTCCAACATTCGATGAGTCGTAAGAATGTGAGCATTGACATTCCTTTCGCGGCAATTCGGGCTTACAGTGATACGTCGAAGATGCGAACCTTTCATACCGAACAGTCGCCCACGCTCGACCAGTTATCGTACTGGTTTCTGCGCAAAAGCATCAATTTGTACGGGGAGGCTTTCTTGAAAACAATCGCTCTCCGGCAGAAGGGAAAGGGCGACTACGAGATTGGTATTGGAGTAATGAAGGATTTCTGGAAAGCCAGGGGCATCGATCCCGCCGAACTTGCAATCCGCGACGGCTCCGGTCTTTCTCCCGAAAACCGTGTTACTACAAGAGCGCTCGTACAGGTTCTTCAATACGCCCGTAAGCAATCCTGGTTTTTTGGCTTCTACAACGCCCTTCCCGAATACAACGGCATGAAGTTGAAAAGTGGTACCATTGGTGGAGTGAAGGCTTACTGCGGCTATCATACTTCGAAGGCTGGTGTAACCTACACGGTGTCGTTCATCGTGAACAACTACAATGGCAGCGAGCGTGAGATCGTGCAGAAGATGTATGCCGTGTTGAACGAATTGAAATAATCCCCTCGGCAAAGCTCTCTCCAATAAAGGTTTTGAGGGGTTTTGAAGGGTTTTGAAAGGTTTCCCCAAACGCTACTAATCGGCCGCGCATCGCGAAACTACAAACTACAAACTGCAAACTACCAACTACAAACTTCCTAGTTACATGCAACAAAACTTCAAAAACCACACGCGCCTCGTACCCGGATTCCATTACATCGGCTACCTGACCTGGCTTACATTTCTTATTGGCAGCATCCGTTACCTGGTGCGCGATGAAACGACCGACAAGTATCCGGCTGTTTTGTTCGTGTTGGCTGCCGTGGTGTTGCTTGTGCTGTTATGGTTCTCACGCTCCTTTGCCTTGAAGGCGCAGGACCGCGCCATCCGCGCCGAAGAAAGCCTCCGGTATTTCATGCTAACGGGAAAGCGCTTCGATCCCGCATTGCGGCTGGGGCAGATCATTGCGTTACGATTTGCTTCGGATGAGGAGTTGCCGGCCCTTACCGACCGCGCCATTCGCGAAGGGCTCACGAACAAGCAGATCAAGCAGGAGATCAGGAGCTGGCGTGGCGATTACCATCGGGTCTAGAGAAAGAACGCAGATTCGCCTTCGGCGAGCACGCAGATCTTTAAGATTAGTTATGATTTTGACGCAAAATGATCCGCGTAATCTTAGTTATCATAAAAAATCTGCGTTCTTTCTCTCCACGCGCTTGCGCGCAGATTCGCCTTCGGCGAGCACGCAGATCTTTAAGATTGGTTATGATCTTGACGCCGAATAGATCCGCGTAAATCTTAATAATCAAGAAAGCGATCCAGGCTGGCCTTGCCGGGCCCGATGACGAGGATGGCGAGGTAGACGCCCAGGAAGAGCGCCGCCAGCTCGCCCTTTCCCGTGAAATCGCCGTTGTGTGCCTTGAACAACGCCACACTCATGGCGATGATGAGCGGAATAGCGGCGAGGCGCGTGAATAGACCGAGGATCAGGAAGGCGGAGCAGAAGAATTCGGCAAACACGGTAAGTGCCAGCGACGTTGTTGTGCCCACTCCAAAAGGATCGGGGAACGTGCCCGCGTATTGCGAGAAGTGCGTAAGCTTGTCGAAGCCGTGGTGCAGCATCAGCCCGCCACCAAACAGCCGAAGAAGAAGAGCGCCGAACGTAAGCGCATTGTCCGAGGTGCGGACACTGAAAAGTTTTCTCATGGGAACTGGTCTTTCAGCGACAATGATACGAAGCGGATGCATCAATTCTAACAAAGTTTTATTACGCGTCCTTGCCCTATTTTGCGTCCTTTGACGGGACCGCGGCAGAATCATCCGCCAAAATAAAAAGCGGTGCCCTGCGTTAAACAACCTAACGGCAAACAGCAGACTATGAAGCAACTCCTTGCCCTCCCGCTCTTGCTCCTGTTCACCCACCACCTTGCTGCGCAGCAAACCTTCGCGATGCGCAACCCTGACCAGGATTTCCTGCTCGCCAAGGAATATTTCCAGAAAGGACAATACAATCTTGCCTGGCCGCTCCTTAGGCAGCTGCGTGGCGGCCTCCGGGAAACCGACCGGATCAACCGCGCCGTAGATGCGCAGGAGATCGACTACTATGCCATCAGTTGCGCGCTGATGCAAGGCGAGCCCGGTGCCGCGGTGGAAGCGGAACAATACATCAATGTTACGCGCAACAATGCCCGCGTGCAGCAAATGCACTACCAGCTGGCCGAATACGATTATCGTCATGGCCAGTTTGCCGAAGCACTGGCACACTACGAAGCAGCCGGAGAAGCAAACCTGTCGCCCGAAGAACTGTCGGGGATGCAGTTTCACAAGGCCTACACCTACTTCAGTCAAAAGCAGTTTGCGCAGGCCAAGCCGCTCTTTGCTGCCGTGCGGCAACGCAAGGGCGATGCCAACCAGCTCGACGCCGAATATTATTACGGCTTCATCGCATTCGCCGACCGTAATTATACGGAAGCGCTGCAGGCCTTCCGCGCGGTGGAAAATCACAAGACGTATGGTACCATCGTTCCCTACTACATTGCGCAGATATATTATGTGCAGGGAAAGAAGGACGAAGCGATCCGCTATGCCGAAGACAAGCTGAAGAACGGCAATACGCAACACTACGACCTCGAGTTGAAGCAGCTGCTCGGCCACGCTTACTTCGAGCGGCAGGAATATGCAAAGGCATTGCCTTACCTCGAAGACTACGTGCGCCGCTCCACCAAAGTGCGCCGCGAAGACCTGTACGAGCTTTCGTATTCCTATTACCAGGCAAAGGACTATACAAAGTCGATCGAGGGTTTTCGCCAGCTGAGCGGCCGCGAGGACTCGCTGAGCCAGCACGCGATGTATTTGCTCGGCGATGCTTATCTCAAAACCGGACAAAAAGCCAATGCACGCAACGCATTCCTCTTCAGCGCCACCAACAACAGCAATGCACAACAGCGCGAGATCGCACGTTTCAACTATGCCAAGCTCTCTTATGAACTCGGCTACCAGGATGAAGCGCTGAAAAGCCTGCGTGCCTTCATCAACGAGTATCCCGGTTCCAACTACGCACCGGAGGCCACCGAACTGCTGGTAGCTGCTTTGGCCAACACCAACAACTACCGCGATGCGCTGGCATTGATCGAAAGTTTGCGCAACCCTTCTGCAGCGACGAAAAGATTCTATCCGCGCATTCTTTATGGCCGCGCTACCGAACTGATCAACGACGGCCAGCTGCCCGAAGCGGAAGCCCTGCTCGACCGGGCGTTGAAGGACGGCAACAACGGCTCTGTTCTTCCGTTTCTCCACTTCTGGAAAGGGGAGATCGCGTTCCGCACAGGCCACATCGACGACGCCATCCGTCATTTCCAGGATTACGTTTCGGCGGGCGCACCCACTGGCGGCGACGCAAACCCGCGCAACGCCAACTACAATCTTGGTTATTCGTACCTGCGTAAAGAGAACTGGAAGCTTGCCCAGGGCTACTTCGAGCCACTTTCGCGCAACGCCGGTGCAGCCGCCGACCCGTTGACGCAGGATGCTTACCTCCGCACGGCCGATGCGTATTTCATGCAAAAACAATTTGCGCAGGCAAAAACGATGTACGACAATGTCATCCGGTACTCGTGGCCTTCCGAAGACTATGCTACGTATCAGAAAGCGATCATTACCGGTATCAGCAACGGCACCGAAAAGATCGCGCTGCTGAACACGCTCATCCGAAAGTTTCCCAATTCCGTGTTAGTGACACAGTCGAACCAGGAGATCGCCGATACATATCTGGCGGCGGAACGTTTTCGGGAAGCCATTCCTTATCTTCAAACGCTCACGAAAGCAAGCGGCAGCGCCACTTCCAAGCCCGAAGCGTTTCTCAAACTCGGTATCGCCTACTTCAACCTGAAGCAATACGATAACGCCATAACGCAGTTCAACACGGTGCTGGAGCGCTATCCCAGCTCGGAAGAGGCCGATGATGCGCTCGAAAATCTACGCACCATTTACGTAGAGCAGGGCCGCCCCGATGCCTATGTGCAGGCTGCGCAAAAAGCAGGCAAGCCACTGTCGACCGACGCGCAGGATTCGCTCACGTATGCCGCCGTGCAGGTGCAGCTCGAAGCAGGCAACACATCGGCCGCACAAACGCAGCTCGAGAACTATCTCCAGCGTTTCTCCAACGGCACGTATGCGCTCGATGCGCACAACGGTCTCGCCACTATCTATCTCAATAAAAAAGATTCGACCGCTGCGCTTCCGCACCTGGAAGCCGTTGCGGGACGCGCGCCCAACCGCTACGCCGAGGCAGCAGTGTTGCACTCCGCACGCATCTATTTCTTCGGCAAAAAAGATTACGCGCAGGCCGAGCGTTACTATGCGCAACTGAAAGGTCTTACCAGTCGTGCCGAGACGCGCCTCGAAGCTGCGCGCGGCTTGTTGCGCAGCCAATACCTGCAACAGAAGTGGGCGGACGCCGCACCGAATGCGCAGGAGTTGCTTACACTTAAAGGTGCGAATGCCGACGATAAAGCGCTCGCCAACATCGTGCTTGGAAGATCGGCGCAGCTAGCCAATAATTACGAAGCCGCCATCACTGCCTACCGCGCTGTTGTAGCCGTCAATAAAGCATCGCTTGCAGCCGAGGCGCGCTACGAGATCGCCGCTTCCCAGTTTGCGTTGGCCCGCTACAAGGATGCCGAGAAGGCAGCCTTCGAGGTGATCAATAAATCAGGATCGTACGAGCTTTGGGTGACGAAAGCATACCTGCTGCTCGGAGATCTGTACTACCAGCAGAAAGACTACTTCAACGCAAAGGCAACCTACCAGAGCGTAGCCGATGCGACCAATATCCCCGAACTGAAAGCGGAAGCGCAACGGAAGCTCCAGGAAGTGACCGACGAAGAAGCGCGTAACTCCAAAGTAGGCGGACAATAAACGAATCAACCATGAAGCAAAAGCTCCTGATATCCGGGTTGGCCCTCACTTCGCTTACGGTGGCAGCGCAAGACACAACGCGCAAACACGAAGTGAATGTGACGGCATCCTTTCAACCCGTGCTGCGCGAGGCGGGCAAGATCAACTTTAACGCAACGGCGCCCGCGGCCGATACTGCGCGCCCGCAACTGGCCTACAACATTCCCAACCAGAACCTGCTGTTTGGCTACCAGCCCGGCGCGCTCCGCCCGCTGGCGCTCAACGTGGACAGCATCCTGCGGTGGGACAATTGGAACTATGTGAAGCTCGGTTACGGTACGCAGCAAACGCCGTACATCGAAACGGGCCTTTCCATCGGTGATCCGCAAACTGCCGGTGCCAACGTGTACGGAGCCTTCACTTCTTCGAAAGGCAAGCTGCCCAATCAGGACCTGCGCCAGGGCCGCATCGATCTGCTTGGTCACGCCCGCGCCGGCGCCAACCACGAAGTGACCGGCCGCATCGGTTACAGCAACGATCAATACTACCGCTATGGCTACCCCGATTCGCTGACGTTCGCGAAAGACTCGCTGTCGGCACACTACAGCAACTTCCGCGCGCGCATCGGGCTGCGCAACCTGAACACAACGGCCTACGGAATTTCGTATGCCCCGGAAGTTCGCTTTGACGCTTTCTCGGATGGTCGCAGCAACAACGAAACGAACACCTACTTCAACCTACCGCTCCGCAAGTCGCTGGAAAACCGCTTCTCGGTAGACCTTGGCATTGATGGACAGCTCACTTCGTTCAAAGGCGCAGCGAAGACCAACAGCAACAGCAACTGGTTCCAGGTTTCGCCGTCGCTGCAGGTGAAGACCGCGCAGTTCTACATCCAGGCCGGCCTGCGTCCTTCCTGGGATAATGGTGCGTTCAAGCTGATGCCGAACATCATGGCCGAAGTGGGCACGGCCGACAAGACACTCGCCGTCATCGGCGGATGGACGGGACGGATGCGTAGCAACAGTTTCCAATACCTCGCTACTTACAACCCCTGGATCGAGGCTCCAATGGCAGTGAACAACAGCGGCATCGAAGAGATCTATGGCGGCATACGCGGCACGGTGAGTGATCACTTCACGTACCTGCTGCGCGGTGGCGTGAACAAATACACCAACATGCCGCTGTATATCAACAGTGGTGCGGGCGGTAAGAGCTTCTCGGTGTTGTATGAACCCACGATGAACTCGCTCAACATTCATGGCGAGCTGGGTTATTCGGTCGGCGACCGCTTCACGTTGCGCTCCATCGTGGAAGCCAATCACTACACCGGTCTCGACGTGGCGGAAGAAGCTTATGGCCTGCCGTCCTTCGAGTGGAACACGGCCTTGCGCCTGCAGGTGCTCCGCGACCTTTATGTGAAGGCTGATCTCTACGCGTTCGACGGCGTGTATTACCGTGCCAGCGCGGAGAACCGCAAGCAGAACGGAGCTTTCGATGCGAGTGCGGGACTGGAGTTTACGGTATATAGGAACCTGAAGCTCTGGGCGCAGTTCAACAACCTGTTCAACAAGAATTACCAGCGCTGGAACCAGTATCCAACATATGGCTTCCAGTTCCTCGGAGGAATCGTATTTTCGTTCGCCCAAAACAGGAACTAGTGCTCGACCTGCTGACGCAATACCTTTCGCAAACAAATTCCGTGACCATCCCCCAGGTGGGCTCGCTCACCCTCGAGCGTCAGCCCGCGGCCTGGAGCGTTGTAGACCAGTCGCTGCAGGGCCCTGCTTATCATGTGCGCACGGGCGATGGAGTGCAGGCCGCCGCACAGCAGGTTTATTTTCTTGCAGAAGCTTGCCGCCAGAGCGAATGGGAAGCGCAGCAAAAGCTCGATCAGTTTGGCGAAGAGATGCTCACCCGGTTGAAACGGGCCCCTTTCCTGTGGCCCGGTGTGGGGTTGCTCCACTGGCAGGAAGGGCACCTCGAGTTGCAGCCGCATACGCCGGTTACCATGCCTTCGTTCCCTGCCGCGCGCGTTATTCGCGAAGATGCGCGACACAGTATCCGCGTGGGCGAAAACCAGGTGGACTCCAACTTTTACGAGGAGCGTGCCGTGGAGGCCGAAGGGCGCAACGACCTGGAGTGGCTGGCCTGGCTGCTCGCCGTGCTGGCGGCCATCTTCGTTTTCTATTGTATGTATAGCGGTGGCTTTTCGCCGCTGTCGGGCGGACTGCAAACGCCGGCCACCAATTCCCTTCCCTGATTCGGGGCCGCCCCGCTATTTTTGCAGCCACTATGGAAGGACGTGTGCATTATTCGCAGTGCCCTGTGTGCGACAGCCGGTCGATAGGGCCGGTGCTGACGGCAACCGATTATACCGTAAGCCGCGAAGAATTTTCCATCTGGGAATGCGCCGCCTGCCAGCTTCGTTTTACACAGGATGTGCCCGACGTGCTGCACATCGGTCCCTACTACAAGTCCGACGATTACATTTCGCACAGCAATACCAGCAAAGGGCTCATCAACCAATTGTACCAGCGCGTGCGCCGCACCACGTTGCGCCAGAAGGTGCGCCTGGTAAACAAGGCCACCGGGCGCTCAACCGGGTGCGCGCTCGATGTAGGCTGCGGCACCGGCGCTTTTTTGAATGCACTACGCGCCGCCGGCTGGAACGTGAAAGGCGTGGAGCCCGACGACGATGCGCGCAAGCTTGCAGTTGCACAGTTCAACCTGGATGTGGAGGAGGCGGGTGCTTTATTTTCGTTGCCCACGGGTTCCTACGATCTTATTACGCTTTGGCACGTATTGGAGCACGTGCACGACCTGCAAGGTTATCTTGCGCAACTCAAAAGCCTGCTGGCCCCGGGGGGTAAGCTGGTGATCGCGGTGCCGAATTATACTTCTGGCGATGCGGCTACCTATGGCCGCTACTGGGCCGCGTACGATGTTCCGCGGCATCTTTATCACTTTGCACCCGCATCCGTAAAAATACTGGTGCAACGGCACGGCATGAAGGTGCAAAGCGAGCATGCGCAGTGGTACGATTCGTTTTACATCAGCCTGCTCAGCAGCCGCTATCGCTCAGGGAACATTCACTGGGTGGGCGCGCCACTTGCGGGATTGCGTTCCAACCTCGGGGCACTCGCCAACACCGAGCGCTGCAGCTCGATCGTTTATATCATTGCGGGAGAGTAAAGTAAAAAGTAAAAATTCAAAAGTCAAAAGCCGGTTTGTCGCAGGCAATCTGGCGTCAGCCTTTTGAATTTTGACTTAGAATGCAAACTGCAACTCATAGAGTTCCGGCCAATTCTTCCCGGTTACATAAAACTTCTTCGTGTCGGGGTTATACACCACGCCATTGGCCACATCGGCTCCGGGGTAAAGGGATTTCGCTCGGGCCGTCAGCTGGGAGAGGTCGAGACGGCCTTTAACCTGTCCGCTTGCCGGGTCGATTTTCAGCAGGTCGTCCTTGCCCCAAACATTCGCGTACACATAGCCATTCACCCACTCCAGTTCGTTGATGTTCGAAACGGGATTGCCGTTTTCGGTAACGCCTTGCGTGCGCAGGAGGCGAAACGTTCCGGGCTCATAAAAAGAGAGATTGCTCGACCCGTCGGATGCGATCAGGTCGTTGCCGTCGGTAGTAAGGCCCCAGCCTTCTGTCTGCAGCGGAAGTTCTTTCAATTTCTTCAGTGTGTTCACATCATACACCAGCACTTTGTGCTCGCGCCACGTGAGTTGGTAGATGGTGTCGTTGACGATGACGACACCCTCGCCGAAAAGTGCGGAGTCGAGCGTAACCGTCTTCAGTGCTTTCCCCGTTTTGAGGTCGGTGAGGAGCAACTTCGATTCGCCATACTCGCCGGTGCTTTCCCAGAGCTGTCCTTTGTAAAAGGAAAGGCCTTCGGTGAACGAACTCGTATCGTGCGGAAGGTTGCCGCCCACGGTGTAGGATAGGAGCGGCACAGTGGGCGCACTGCTGCCCGTATCGGTGCCGGGATTTTCAGTTCCGTTGCAGGCAGCCAGCAAAAGGAGGGAAGCAGCGAGAAGGTTGCGCGTCAGGTTCATGCGGACAAAAATAGGGTTTCGGATTCCTGATGATTGTTAAGGGAAAAAAAATGGTATCGTATTTGTCAAATAGATATTCTAGATTTGTACTTACCCTCTTCCTAAGGAAAGACCGTAGTCAAGTCTAGTAAAATCACTTAGGTCCACCTATCCTTTTTAAAGCCTCCTACCTCCAATCCCATTGAAGCTGACCACTTCCAGTTCATCCTGTGATTCCGCCCAATCCGGAATCTATGAGGCATTTAATCCTGACCTGTCTGATCGCAATCACTGCCCTGCCGGCTATGGCGCAACGCGCATGTGCCAGCTCGGAATATATCGCCGCCCTGCGTGCTGCCTATCCTGCCCAGGCGCAGGGCATGGATGCCGCTGAGGCCTTTCAATCGCGCCGCTCCGGCGAGGCACTCGCCGGCAATGCCACCGCACGCATGCTTTCCAATGGGGTGATACAAATTCCTGTTGTAGTGCACGTACTTTACAACAACGGCGCGCACAATATTCCCGACGCACAGATCAAAAGCCAGATCGACGCGCTGAACCGCGACTTCCGCCGCATGAACGACGATTCGGCGAATACCCCGGCCCGCTTTCGCGGCCTTGCTGCGGATGTGCAGCTCGAATTCACGCTCGCCACCGCTACTCCCGAAGGATATCCCACCAACGGCATCGTGCGCAAGGCGTCGTCGGT
Source organism: Chitinophagaceae bacterium (assembly GCA_004173235.1). Classification (GTDB taxonomy): domain Bacteria; phylum Bacteroidota; class Bacteroidia; order Chitinophagales; family Chitinophagaceae; genus Flavisolibacter. The sequence goes on from SEAC01000006.1 coordinate 70,838, forward strand.
GCAGTATTGGGAGCAAAACGATGATATCAAGTTCGCGTCGCGTGGTGGCGACAATGCCTGGGACAGCCGCTATTACCTCAATATCTGGGTGGGCCCGATGCGCCGCCTGCTGGGTTACAGCACCCTGCCCGGTGGCGCGGCCGATGTGGACGGCATCGTGATCAACACTTCGGCGATGGGCACATTCAATACCGTGGCGCCCTACGATAAAGGTCGCACTGCAGTGCACGAAGTAGGCCACTGGCTGGGTCTGCGCCACATCTGGGGCGACACATATTGCGGCGACGACGGCATCCACGACACGCCGAAGCAAAGCAACTTCACTTCGGGATGCCCCTCCGGTTTCCGCGTTTCGTGCGGCAACAACACGAGCGGCGACATGTACATGAACTATATGGATTTCACCAGCGACGCCTGTATCAATCTTTTTACCAAGGGACAGTCGGCACGCATGCGCAGCGCTTTTCTCAACGGCGGCCCTCGTGCTGCTCTGCTGCAAACGAAGGGTTTGGATAAGCCCTGGGCTACGCCTCCGCCTGCATCTTCTCTTGTTGAAGAAGTGAAGTCGAACGCTAGTGCGCAACTTTACCCCAACCCGGCGTCCGCGTCGCTCAACATCAACCTGGGCAGTGACGCGTTCATCGGTGGCCAGCTGGAGCTGCGCAACCTGCAGGGCGCATTGATACAGCGCATTTCCGTCACTTCAGCGCGCCTGCGCCTTAATGTTTCAGGACTTGCTTCCGGTGTCTATTTCCTGGTAGCAAGTACTGCATCGGAGCGCCTGAAGCTCACGTTCGTGAAGCAGTAGCAAATTCAAAAGGCAAAAGTCAAAAGGAACCATGCCTGCGCGCGTTGCTCCTGACGCAGCGATTTGACTTTTGTCTTTTTACTTTGACCTACAGCTGGATCATTTTGGAAATGCGTTTCCCGGCTTCCGGCGCCACTGCTACGCCAATGCCACCAAGAGCAACGGCAGCAAACACGTTCGGACGCACGGCGCGTACCACCGGCCCCTTTTCTTCGCCCATTCCCATGATGCCGCTCCAGCGGTGTTCGATGCTGTAGGTATTTTTTTTGCCGGGAAGCACCACTTCGTCGAGGAAGCGCTCGAGTTCATCCTGTATCAACGACGTCGTTACGCGCTCGTCGGTGCGCTCTGCATCGAAAGCCTTGTTGCGCGCGCCGCCCAGCAGCACACGGTTGCCCAGGTTGCGAAAGTAATAGTAGCCTTCGTCGGCATGAAAAGTGCCGCTCCAGCGCAGGTCGTTGATGGGAGAGGTAAGCAGCACCTGGCCGCGCGCGGGTGTGACGCTGATGCCGGGAAGGAGCGAAGCTGCAGCGGTATTGTTTGCCACCACCAGGTTGCGGGCGTTGAGTTGAAACCCAGCTGCCGTTTGTATTTCTACGGTATCATTCTTTTCTACAAACCCGGTGACGGCCACACCCGGCATCCATTGCACTCCCGTTGCCTGCAGCGTACGCAGCAGCAGCGCGGCAAGCTTGCCGGAATGCAAGGCTCCTTCGAGCCTGTTGAATACCATGTGCTCCGTGCCGCCAAAACGAAACCTGTGGATGCGTCCGGTGGCATTGCGAAAGCTGCGGCGTTTGCCGGTAATGTCTTTGAGCGTGCTGTTGATGTGATCGAGGTCGTGTTCCAGTTTTTCCTTCGAAACGGATCCGGGCGGAAATAGTTCGTAGCCGCCGCACCAGTCGAGGTCGATGCATTTAGGTTCAAACCATTTCTCAATCTGCCGCAGGCCCTTGTACCGTATTTCTACAAGTCGTTGCATGCCTTCGGTGCCCAGTTCGGCCTCGTCGGCCACCAGTTCGCCGAGCGACCCAAAGCAGGCGAAGCCCGCATTGCGCGTGGAAGCGCCCATCGGCAGCAGCTCCTTTTCGAGCAGGGCGATCCTTGCCTTCGGGTAGCGCCGGCGCAGGTGAAAGGCAGTCCAAAAACCCGCGAAGCCGCCACCTGCAATGGCAACGTCCACAGGGGCGAGCACGGTTTCCTGTTCCCAGATACTGAACATTTTATAAAGGTACTTTAACGTTGGGGTTTGCGCGGGCCGTCTTATTTTCGAGGCAACAAGCTCCATCTCCATGAAAAAACTTCTGCTTCTCTGCGTCGCTACCGGCGCGCTCTCCACACTGCAGGCACAGGGTCTCAAAGGCCTTATTCAAAAAGGGCAGGACGCGCTCAAAGACAGCTCCACGCGCGCACAGGTAAACACCACGGTGCAGCAGGTGGTTGAAAAAGTTACAGGCCACAGTGGCGGTCTCAGCAACGACGACGTGATCAATGGCCTCAAGGAAGCACTCAGCGTGGGCACCAACAAAGGCACTACGCGCCTTGCCGCGGTGGACGGATTTTTCAAAGACGCAGCCATCAAGATCCTGATGCCGGAGGAAGCGAAGAAGGTGGAAACAAAGCTGCGTGCGCTGGGCATGGGCAAGCAGGTAGACCAGGCCATCCTCAGCATGAACCGCGCCGCCGAAGAAGCTACCAGGCAGGCCGCACCGATCTTCCTGAGCGCCATCAAAGGCATCACCATACAGGACGGCATGAGCATCCTTAAGGGCGACAACCAGGCAGCCACCAATTACCTCAAAGGCAAAACGCAGGCGCAGCTCACCGAGGCCTTCCGCCCCGTGATCGAGGAAGCGCTGAAAAAAACCAACGCTACCAAATACTGGACGACCCTCTTCACCGCCTACAACCGATTAAGCAAAGACAAGGTCAACCCCGACCTGTCGGCATTCGTGACCGAGAAGTCGCTGTATGGCATCTTTTACAACGTTGGCCAGGAAGAAATGAAGATCCGCCAGGATCCTGCCGCACGCACAACGGAGTTGCTGAAGAAAGTCTTCGGCACGAAGTGAGGCGCACGGAACACACGGAAATCACGGAAAGAAAATATCTTTTACTACGCCAATAAAAAAGAGGCTGTCTCAATACTAAAATTGAGGCAGCCTCTTTTCGTTTTCACCTGTTTGATATGCGCTGTGTGTTCTATTAGCGGCGGAGTAGTTTCCCGCTTTTGGGATGTTCAGTA
>SEAC01000027.1 GCA_004173235.1 Chitinophagaceae bacterium
ATGATCTCTTTTACCTGTGAGGAGAAATTATTGTCCATTTGATTGATTAAGCGGTGAATGATGCTTGTTACAATAATAACGATTATTTTTTTGCTAGGTTTACGCCGAAACTGTTAATATAACCGCTGAAGCGTATGGAGGTCAAAACTAGTACCAAAGAGAAATTCACTGTCATAACTGGCATGCCGGCGCAATTGTCGGAAACAATGACAGCCGAATTGGGAAGTCTCCTGACAGGCTTCCTGCAACAGCCGGTGAAGAACATCGTGCTCGACATGCAGGATGTTCAAAGCATCGACGAAGCAGCGGCGGAAAAGCTCACCAAAACGCAGCAGGACTTCTATGAGGCCGGGGCATCGTTCGTTATTTGCGGACTGCAGCCGGCAGTAGAAACACGGCTGGACGAACTCGAATTGCTGGAATTGATGAACGTCACGCCCACCGAAAGCGAGGCCTGGGACATCGTACAAATGGAAGAAGTGGAGCGCGAGCTGCTGGAAGGCGACGACGAAGACGAACAGTAGAGTTGCGCCGAAAATTCCACAATTGATGAGCCGCCTGCGTGGCCTGAAAATTAGTTCCGATATTCAACTTCCGACTTCTTTCATATTTTTACTGCGATGTTATCGGTGACGATCCTGGGAAATAATTCGGCTGTACCTGCCTTTAACCGGCATCCCACCAGCCAGGTCGTAACGCAGGATGGCACCAACTTTTTGGTAGACTGCGGCGAAGGCACGCAGATACAGATGATCCGCTATAAGATCCGCCGCGGCAAGATCACGCACATCTTCATCTCGCACCTTCACGGCGACCACTACTTCGGGCTTATCGGGCTGCTCAACTCCTTCAACCTCCTCTCGCACAAACAGGAGCTGCACATCTTCGCACCGGCGCCGCTGGAGGACATTATCAACCTGCAGTTGAAGGTCGCCGATTCGCAGCTCTGCTACCCGCTGCATTTTCACACACTGGGCGGGGCGGGCGTGCTTGTAGACAACGACAACATCCGCATCAGCGCCTTCCCCGTCACCCATCGCATTGAAACTTACGGGTTCCTGTTTGAAGAAAAGGAAGGAAAACGCAAGCTCCTGATCGAAGAAGTGCGCAAATACAAGATCCCGATCTCGTTTTACAGCTCGCTCCAGGCGGGCCGCGACTACATCACGTCGCGCGGGGAGGTGATCGCCAATGGCCGCGTCACCGCGCCGGCAGAGCCCGGCAAGCGCTATGCGTTTTGTGCCGATACCCGCTACGATGAGAACATCATCCCGTATATCTACGGTTGCGACCTCATCTACCACGAAACGACTTACCTGGACAACATGCGCGACAAGGCCGAACTGCGCTTTCACTCAACCACAAGGCAGGCAGGCGAGATCGCCCGCAAAGCGCGGGTAAAGAAAATGCTGATCGGTCACTTCTCGTCGAAGTATGCCGTGCTCGATCCGTTTCAGGATGAAGCGCGCGAAGTGTTTCCCAACACGGAAATTGCAATGGAAGGAACGACGTACGAAATTCACTAGCCCCATTTCGCTACAGGGGGCTAGAAGCGCGGCGTAAACGGTTTCGGTTCCTTCTTCATGATGAAGCGAATGAAGCCCGGGAACTCCTTGCGCCAGGCCGCTTCGGTGTGGCGCGCATCGGCGCGGATCACGGTCTCCATCTTCGCCTTCGACAGCTGGTGCAGCAGGTTGAAAATGGTCAGCATGTCGGGAACCATCGTTTCGCTTTCGGCTTCGCCAGCATAAAAGAACACCTTGCCGGTAAGCGAATTGCCCTGCCGCAGCACGTCTTTGCGGATATCGGGGGCCACCCAGAATGCGGGAGAGAAAACGCCGCTTGCGCCAAACACCTGCGGGTAACGGAGGTGCGCATAAAGTGAAATGAGTCCGCCCATCGACGAACCGGCGATGAACGTATTGGAGCGGTCGCGGCGCGTGCGGAGCGTGCGGTCTACCAAAGGCTTGAGTGTTTGCACGAGGAAGTCGGTGTAGGCGCGCCCCTCTCCTTTTCCAAAGCGCTCCATATCGTACGGCGAATATTCATTGATACGCTTGTTGCCACCATGCTCGATGGCTACGATGATGATGCCACCCACGCTGCGTTCGAGCGAATCCATCGCCTCGTCGATGCCCCATTCGCCAAACGCGGTGACGCTGTCGTCAAAGAGGTTCTGCGCATCCTGCAGGTAGAGAACCGGGTAGCGCTTCTTGCTCTGGTAATAGTCTTTCGGCAGGCACACCCAAACGCGTCGGCTGCGTTCGAGTTGCGGCATCCACAGGCTGTCGCGGAGCACGCGAACGGTGGGAAGCGCGGTGCGGGGCTTTGCTTTGCGCACAAAGCGGTCTTTCCATCCGCGGATGGATACGTGCACCAGCGTGTCGCCGCGCACGTCGATGGTGCGGTTCTCGATATCGCCACCTTTGGCGCTTGTTTCTACCGAGTTCCAGGAGCCGCGCGTAAACTTGAACGACAGCAGTCCGGCAGGCGCATTGATCAGCATCTGCAAAGGGCCGTCGGGCGGCGGGATCACCTGGTGGTCTTTCGACTGCGGGTTCCAGCCATTCACCGTGCCGGCAACGAAGATCGAGTCCATGGGTGTGAAGTGGGGAATCGTATCGATCTCCAGCACCACGTTGTATTGTGCGGCGCCGGGCAATGCGCCGAGCACAAGCAGGAGGAAGAAAAGTTTACGCATGAATACCCGGTGCGCCATGTAATTGTTGGAGGTAGCCGCGCACCTGATCGTGGAGCCCGCTGCTGAGCGGCACGAGCGGAAGGCGCAGGTGGTTTTGAATGATGCCGAGTTCGGCAAGAAATGCCTTTACGCCGGCAGGATTGTTTTCGGCAAAGAGCAACTCATACCCGGCAAGCAGACGGTCGTTGATGCCACGCGCGCCGGCGAAATCGCCGTCGAGTGCGTAGTTCACCATCCGGCTGAAATCTTTCGGGAAGCAATTAGCCGCAACGGAGATCACGCCGCGCATGCCGCAGGCGATCTGCGCCATGGCAAGGTTGTCGTCGCCGCTTACCACGAGGAAGTCGGGAGATACGTCGCGCAGTATCTGCATGCACTGCGCCAGGTTTCCGCTGGCCTCTTTTATACCATGAATATTGTCCACTTCTTTCGAAAGACGCACCGTTGTTGCCGCCGCGATGTTGGAGCCGGTGCGGCCCGGCACATTATAAAGAATGATGGGACGCGTGGTTGCCGCGGCCACGGCTTTGTAGTGCTGGAAGATCCCTTCCTGCGAAGGCTTGTTATAGTAGGGGCTTGCCGACAGGATGGCCGCAGCTTTCTCCACGGGAAACGATTCGATCTCGCGAATGACGGAAGCCGTGTCGTTGCCGCCGGAGCCGATCACGATGGGCACGCGGCCGGCAGTGGCGTCGAAGGTACACTGCAGCACTTCAAGCTTCTCCGCGTGGCTCAGCACGGGCGTTTCGCCGGTGGTGCCCAGCGACACGAGGTAATCAACGCCTCCGTCAATCACGAAGTTGATGACCTTTTCGAGCGCAGGAAAATCCACTCCGCCCTGACTATTGAATGGAGTTACCAGCGCAACGCCGGTACCCCTGAGAAGCTCGTTGATCATAAGGGTGTTTGATGCGTTTATTGAGCGGCTTCGGCCGGCACTTCTTCAAAGAATCCCATCTTGCCGAACTTCTCGATGCGGGCTTCCACGCGTTGCTGCGGCGCAACGTGCTTCACTTCTTCCAGCGCTTTGAGGATGGCCGTTTTGAGGTATTGCGCCGCGCCGTCGTAGTCCCAGTGCGCACCACCCGGTGGTTCTGTAACGATGGTATCAACGAGGCCGAAGGATTTCATGTAGTCGGCGGTGAGCTTCAGCTGCTCGGCAGCGATCTCCTTTTGCGCCCAGCTGCGCCACAGGATGGTGGAGCAGTTTTCGGGCGAGATGACGGTATACCAGGCATTTTCCATCATCAGGATGCGGTCGCCGACGCCGATGCCGAGTGCGCCACCAGATGCGCCTTCACCGATGATGCAAACGATGACGGGCACCTTCAGGCGGATCATTTCATATATGTTGCGCGCGATGGCCTCACCTTGTCCGCGCTCTTCGGCTTCAAGGCCAGGGAAGGCTCCTGGAGTGTCGATGAGGGTCACGACAGGCTTGTTGAATTTCTCGGCGAGGCGCATGAGGCGCAGCGCCTTTCTATAGCCTTCGGGGTTGGCCATGCCGAAGTTGCGCAGCTGGCGCGTCTTCGTATTGATGCCTTTTTGTTGGCCGATCAGCATCACCGTCTGGCCGTCCAGTTGCGCGAAGCCGCCTACCATCGCTTTGTCGTCCTTCACGTTGCGGTCGCCATACAGCTCCACAAAGTTGTCCGTCATTTTGTCGATGTATTTCAAAGTATAGGGACGGTCGGGATGTCGGCTGAGTTGGACTTTTTGCCAGGAGGTAAGGCTTTGGGTGATGGCCGTGCGGCGCTCGAGTATCTGTGCTTCGAGTTTCCCGATCTGGTCGGCGTAATCGATCTTCTTCTGTTCACCGGCGTGCCTGAGGCGCTCGATCTCGTCGATCAGGTCTTTGATCGGCTTTTCGAAATCCAGAAACTGGCGGTTCGCATTCTTGGGCATAATCGGAATATGTGGCGGTAAAAATAGGGAATGGACTGCAAAAGAGCCGAAGGACACGTGAATCGTCAATCGTGAATCGTGAAGGCTAACGCCAGACCAGGTCGCGCATCGCGGCACTCACGATTGACGATTCACGATTCACGTCTATATTTGCCCCTAAACTGATTGGCTGATGTCCAAACCAATTGAAGACTTTGACGCGAACCTGGCTGGTGAAGAAGGACGGACCGAAGAATCGAAGAGCAGCTGGTTCAAGCGCCTGAAGAAAGGGATCACCACGCCTTCCTCCGAAAGGAAAGAAACACCCGAAGGACTCTGGGCCAAGTGCCCGGAGTGCAATTATATATGTACGGTGAACGACCTGCGCGAGCAATTGTTCGTTTGCCCCAAGTGCAACTACCACCACCGCATCGGCAGCCGCGAGTATTACGACATACTGTTCGACAACCAGGAATACAGCGAGCTGTTTGAGAACATCCGCTCGAAGGATGCCCTCGGCTTTACCGATCTCAAACCGTATGGCAAGCGCCTAGAAGAGATCTGGGCTAAGACGGATCTGAAGGATTCAATGCGCGTGGCGACAGGCCAGGTGGATGGCCACGGACTTGTGGTTGCATGCATGGACTTCGAGTTCATCGGCGGTTCGCTGGGATCGGTGATGGGTGAGAAATTTTCGCGTGCCGTAGATTACTGCATCGAGCACAGGCTACCGTATATGGTGATCAGCAAAAGCGGTGGCGCCCGTATGATGGAAAGCGCCTTCTCGCTGATGCAACTGGCCAAAACGTCGGGCAAGCTCTCGCAGCTTTCCGATGCCGGCCTCCCCTACATCTCGCTGCTTACCGACCCTACGTTCGGCGGCATCTCCGCATCGTTCGGGATGCTGGGCGATCTCAACATCGCCGAGCCGGGCGCCCTCATCGGGTTTGCCGGTCCGCGCGTGATCAAGGAAACGATCAAGAAAGACCTCCCCGAAGGCTTCCAGCGCTCCGAGTTCATCCTCGAGCATGGCTTCCTCGACTTCATTGTGGACCGCAAGGAACTCAAAGGCAAGATTGCCAAAGTGCTGACCCTTTTTGCAAACTAGTGGCGCGTAAACCCCGGATCGTAGACATTCGCAACAGGCCCGTCTACCACGAGTATTTCATCGACGACACCTACGTGGCGGGGGCCATGCTGCTCGGCACGGAGGTGAAAGCGCTGCGCGAAGGCAAGGCCTCCTTCAACGACGCCTTCTGCCAGTTCAACAAAGGCGAGCTCTGGCTCAAAAGCCTGCACATCACGCCCTATAGTCACGGCACGATGAACAACCACGACCCGCTGCGCGACCGCAAGCTGTTGCTCGAAAAGCGGGAGCTGAAAAAGCTGGAGGCAAAGATCCGTGAGAAGGGTTACACCATCGTGCCGGTACGCATCTTCAGCAACGACAACAACCTCATCAAGATCGAGATCGGGCTTGCGCGCGGCAAGAAACTGCACGACAAGCGCGATTCCATCAAACAGCGCGACAACGACCGCGAACTGAAACGCTACCTGAAATAAGAGCCGTTGAAAAACGTTATTCCTTCAATGAAGCAACTGCGCACCTGCCTACTCGTTCTTGCACTCCTGTTTTGCAGCAGCCTTTCGGCGCAGGACCTCAACGGCTATTGGTACGGTTCCGGGAACGTCGAGAATGGCGGCTCTTCCAACAACTATATGTTCGAGCTCCTGCTCGAACACAAGGGCACTTCGGTGAAAGGCATCGTGAACTACTATTTCAAAAATGCCTTCCGCTCCTTCAAATTGAGCGGCAACTTCAATTCCCTCACGCGCACGGTGACGTTGTTCAATCTTCCGGTTACGTACTTCAATTCGCCGGTGAACCTGGAGGTAGATTGCCCGATGGATTTCGTGGGGCAGCTGCGCGTGAGCCGCGTGAGCGCCGACATCAGGGGTTCGCTTATCGCGAAAGGAACGTACCGCAACACCTGCCCGTCCATTGTCATGGATCTGAAACAGAACAAAGATGCAGGCAACCGCGATTCCGTGCTGCAGGCCATTGCGCAATTCAAGGAGCAGCAGCAATACTGGACGCCCGGCGCCGACGACACGCTTGCGGCGGTGAAAGTGCAGCAGCGCCCCGTGGTGAACTACGTTATTGCCGGGGATTTTGAGAAGCGCGAAACCGAACTTGTGCAGACCATCGAAGTGGACGCCGATTCGGTGAGCATTGATTTTTACGACAACGGCGAAGTGGACGGCGACTCCATTTCCGTTTTTTACAACAAGCAGCTTCTCACCTTCAACCGGATGCTGAGCACGCGCGCCATCCACTTTTATGTGGGTGTTGATTCAACGCGCGAATACAACGAGGTGAGCATGTTTGCCAACAACCTGGGCCGCTACCCTCCCAACACCGCGTTGATGACCGTGTGGGATGGAAAGCAACGCTACGAGCTGCGTCTTTCCAGCAACCTGCAAAAGAATGCAGCGGTGCGGATAAGGCGCAAGAAACGGAAATGAGCAACCGAAATTCAGAGCCATCAATTCCTGCCGTTTTCCCGCGCCGGGCCTACTTCAGCGGGAACGTTACCTGCCGCAAAATGGTTCCACCCATCGGCACAAGGTGAATCGTTTGCATCTGACCCGTCGCAGGATTTATAGCCTTCGCTTCAAAAAGCAGCCTGCCTGTAAGCGGGCCGGTGACTGTGGTATCGGCATTGCGAAAAGGGACCTCCTGCGCACGCTCGTAATGGAGGTCGCGGAAGCCGGGCAAGAAATACGCTTTAACGGCCTTAGGCACAGCGGCGATTTCGCGGGCCAGCACCAGCGGGCCGTAAGTAAAAAAGCGCTCACCCTGCGCATCTGAAGCAGGCGTCACCGCCGGTTGCAATTGAAGCTCGATGCGCTCGCGTCCGCGCCATTTGCGGCGAACGACCAGGTATCCATCTTTTTCCTCAAAAGGCACATTCATGCGCACGCTACCGCTCCAGGCTGGCTTGCGTATCTTTAAAACAAACGATGCGCCGGCACCTTCCACATTGAAAGCGATACCGTAGTTATACGGATAGCCTGTTTCTTCTGTGATGCGGATCGGGCGCCCTTTGAAGCGGGTACGCACTTCGGAGGGGCCCAGCAGCGTGGCCACCAGCCCTTCAGCATCCTGACCCCACATATACTGCACGTAGTATGGAGCCACGCGCCCTGCATTCGGCACACAGCAAACCGCTGCATCCTGGTGCACCGGCGAGTATTTGTAGCGCACCTGCTGCTTGTCCGAAGTATCGCCATTAAGTCCGCCGGTCATTTGATACGAGTTGTCCGACTTGAGGTAGGCAATGGAAGACTCATGAGGATGTCGCGCACCTTGTGCGGCGTTGAAGAAGATGCGCTCTACCTGGTCGCCCCATTGAGCAGTACCTGTTTTAAAAAGAAGCTCGCTGTAGCTATGCTGCAATTCCTGGATCGAGCAATACTCGTAGCCACGCCGCGTAGCATCCGCGCCACGTCCTCCGATCCACTCATCCCCTACCGGGCCGCCAGAGGGTGCGGTTGCAACCGCGATCTTCCGGAGATAGTTCGCAAGCGCGCGCTGCAGCACCGTATCGCCGGAAACCTGGTAAGCAGCGGCTACCGATCGCAGGTGCTCGTAGGTGTGCACGCCGTGGCCTTTCAGCGGGAGCGTCGCATCCAGCAGCTTGCGCAGCTGCGCGTCTTCATTGATCACTGCAGCTGAAAAATCGCGGTAGCAAAACAGAAGATATTCAAGGTATGTTTTGTTGCCACTGATGCGGTAGAGGTTCTCGAGCACGTCGGTAAACATCAGTCCGTGCGAAAGTCCGCCCACGTTGGGGTTGACGGTTTTGAAAGGATGTGCCGTCGCAATAGGCCAGCTGCGCATCGTGAGTTGCACCGCACGCTCCACAGCGGTGCGCACACGCTCTTCGCCCGTGGCTTCATACCAGGCGAGCAATCCGCGAAACAACGTGGCCTGCGCCCAAAGCTCACCGTTCTCATTGTCGAACCGATAACGAAGGGACGGAGCATAGATACCGATGTATCCATCGCTGTCCTGCGTTGCGAGGATGCGGTACACGTAGCGGCGCAACCGCGCGAGGTGCAATGTATCCTGCACCAGCAGCGCGCTGCGGATGTAGCCGTCGCGCCAGTTGCTTTGCGTTTCGGAGTTCCACCAGAGAAACTGCACCTGCCACTCGCCCGGCGCGCCTTCCGCTCCCACGTCCTTGCTTTTCACTTTGGGTGTGAGGCGGTCCGTTCCATAGATATCATCCTGCAAAATGAGTTTGGGCACCAACGAATCGAGGTGGCCCGTAAAGCCCGCGAGGTTGTCTTCCACCTGCTGCCTGAGCCATCCCTGCGGCCGCACCGATCCAAATGGGAGCGGGTGCAGCTTCTCAGGAATGGGCCGTGCTTTTTGCGCGGTGGCAGACGCAACGAGGAGGAAACTGGTAGCAGAAAGGAGACAGCGTTTCAGTGCATTCATCAGGACTGGTGTTTTGAAGGGTGGTTGGACGTATTCCAAAGGTCGTTCATCTGTTCCAGCGTCTTATTGCGGGTTTCGGGCACGTAGCGGCGCACAAAGACAAGGGCCACAGCACAAAGCACTGCGAAGAGCAGGAATGGGAACGCGCCATGAAAACGCTCACGCAGCAATTCCGAGCCGGTAAGCAGGGGAAAGGTCTGTGATACGGCAAAGTTGGCCGCCCATTGTATAAATACGGCTATCGATAACGCAAGGCTGCGCACGCTGTTGGGAAATATCTCAGAAAGCAACACCCATACCACCGGTCCCCACGAGAGAGAAAAGGAGGCCATGAATAGTAGCAGGACCGGCAGCAACCACACCCCACCCTCCCCCTGCCAGGAGGCGATACCGACCACCGAAAGCGCCACCAACATTCCTACAGAACCCGCCAGCAGCAATGGTTTGCGACCTACACGGTCTACAAGGAAGATGGACACGATGGTAAACACCAGGTTGATCACACCAAGCATGCTCGTTTCAAGCAGCGATGCAGTGGCATCGGAGCCGAAGCTTTTGAAGATCTCCGGCGCATAGTACAGGATCGCGTTGATGCCCGTTACCTGTTGAAAAATAGAAAGCCCGATGCCGATCCACAGTGCCCTGCGAAAACCTGGCTGTAGCAACGTACGCCACGAAGCCTCTTGCTTTTGCTGCAGCGATTCCCGGATCTCTTCGCAGATCTGGGTAGCCACAGGCGCAGGGTTGAACCTTTCGAGCACGGCCTGGGCACGCTCGCCGCGGCCTTTCATCAGGAGCCATCGAGGACTTTCGGGAATCACCAGCACGAGCACGAGGTACAACGCCGAAGGAATCGCTTCCGATGCGAACATCCAGCGCCATCCCGTATGCAGGTTCCATTCGTCGTTACCCTGCAGCGCAATAAAGTAGTTGACGAAATACACGACAACGATCCCGATCACGATCGCCAGCTGATTGTAAGCCACGAGTGCGCCCCGTTTATTGGCGGGTGCGATCTCCGCGATATACATGGGCACCACCATCGAAGCGATGCCTACGCCGATGCCTCCAACGATGCGAAACATCACGAACGTTGAAAAGGAATCCGGGAATGCGGTACCGATAGATCCGGCCAGAAACAGCAACGAAGCAAGCGCCATGCTCCACTTGCGCCCGAAGCGCTGGCTGGTGTAGTCCGCAGCCAGCGCACCCGCAAGGCATCCTACGAGCGCCGACGAAATGGCCCAGCCCGTTTGAGCAGGCGTCAATGAAAAATATTTCGTCAGGTTGCCGATGGCGCCTGAGATTACGGCAGTGTCGTAGCCAAACAGCAGGCCGCCAATGGCTGCAATGAGGCTGATCATACGGAGGTTTCCGGTTGCATTCATGTGCTAAGTGGTCAGGGTTTGTTGGAGGTATTGTTTCATCCGCAGGTTCACTCCGTGCTGGTTGGCAAGCGGACGCGCGCTGTGAGGCTCGGCCGGCATGTAAGGTGCGGGGCCGCTCTCCGGTGTGATTGTAAGAAGCCTTACACCACGGGATTCCATGGAGCGGCAGAGCGATCGCCACCATCCTGTGTAGCGCGCAAGTGCTGCGGCACATTCGGGCGCGAAAGGATCGGCAAGCTGTGGCGACTGCGGTCCGCCGACGCGCGCATGCAAATGCGCAACATGCGGGAAGCTTTTCAAGAGGTACGGCTCCTGGTCTTCAAGCATACTCTCCGATACGGTGCACCAGTGGCTATAGTCGGCAGTTAGCTGCAACTCCGCAAAGCGCTCCAGGTAGGGCATCAGCGTGGGCGCATGGAAGCTGAATCGCCCGCGATGGATCTCGTGGTACACCGGTATGCCGCTGTGCCGGCTGAAGGCTTCCGCCGCCTCGATGATGCGACAGTTGTCTTCGAAGGAGAAGTGATCCTTGCCGGTGTGCGCATTGATCGCCTGCGGCCTCAGGGCTGCAAGTTCTTCGAGGCGCGCAAGCATCCGGTCGCAATAGGCGGTTGCATCTTCCACTGCCGGTGGCAACACCTGCTGCGCATAGAAAACAAATCCGGGCTGAAGTTTACGGATACGGGCAAGTCCTTCGGAGAGCTGTGCCCGGAAACAGTCGTCGGACGGGACATTCACCTCCACGCCATCGTACCCTTCATCGAGTACGCCTTCGAGGAAGGTTTCCGCATCCTGGTGCTCGCGACCCCAGTAAGTACAAAGGAATTTTATTTCCATGAAGCTTCGTATAGTACCGGGTTGATGGGACTGTTGATAATCTCACCGATCTGTGCACCGGGGCACCAGGTGTTCCAGTCGTGCACCTGGTTGTCGTTTTCGGGATGCTTCAGTATCATATCGCGGTCCATGTAAATGATGGTCATCACGCGGCGCATATCCTGCGTTGTGTTGGCACCGGCGCGGTGAAACACCCAGCCGGAGTGAAATGAAATCTCGCCTGCATCGAAGGGTTCGATCACGTGCTCGAAGTCGGTTACACGCAGGCGCTGCTGCATTACCTTTTCACTTTCGTCTCCTATGGCCAGTTCCCGGCCTTCTACAATGCGGTGCGAGCCCGCGCTGAACTCGAGCGGACCCATTTCCAATGGGGTTGCCTGCAAAGGAATCCACGCGGTGACGGTCCTATCGGTTTCGAGCGGCCAATAATACTGATCGGCGTGCCAGGGCGTAATTCCGCCGCCGCCTTCCTTGAACAGCGCCTGGTCGTGGTAGAGCCGCACGCCGTCCACCTGCATCAGCTCGGCTGCAATGCGCGCAAGCCTCTTGCTGAACACGAGCTCTTTCACCGCCTCGTCTTCGCGCCAAAGATTGAATAGTTGCAAAAATGCCTTACCATAAGTGTCGCGCTCTTCCAACTTCGAACTGTTGGTATTCATCTGTGCAACGCGATCGTTGATCGCCCGGCTCAGGTAAGCAAGTGTGTTGGCATCGAACACGTGCTTCAGTTTGATAAAACGGTTTTTCTGGTAGAAGGCAATGTGGTCGGCACTCAGCGCGTAAGGCTCGCTGAATGCCTGCTGAAGATCGTATGGGTTTTCGGGCATATGCTTCGTTTGTTGCAAACCTACCGGGCCCCGGCGGCAATGCCCGGCACCGGGATGCAAATACCGGCACTATATTTACTGTTCGCACAGAAAAGCTCCGCAGTTCAAGCTTATATTGTATCACCATGCGTCCCTCGTTTGAAGATATCGGAAGCCGAAAAGGCAATGCTTCGTTCGTGGCCTACGACCTCCGTGTGCCGGCGTTTCCCTTCAAGTGGCACTACCATCCCGAATACGAGCTAACGCTCATTACGAGGGGCAGCGGCAAACGAATGGTGGGCGACTCGCACGAATCGTTTACTGCCGGCGACCTGGTGCTTGCGGGCCCGGACCTTCCGCACACCTGGGTGTCGGATCGCGTGCAGCGCGGCGGAGCGGCAGCGGTGGTGATTCAGTTCCCGGAATCCTTCGTGCAGGATTTTCTGCACTGGCCCGAATGCGAAGCGATCGCCCGCCTTCTCAAAGCTTCTGTGCACGGTCTGCATTTTCCCGCCCGCCGCAGCCGCGCGGTGGCCGAAGCCATCACGGCACTTCCGGCGCTTTCGGGCCTCCACCGTATCACGGCATTGATCGAGATCCTGCAGGCACTTTCGCGGCTCAGGAGCGAGCCCCTCGTATCCGACTACTTTTCTTTTGTAAAAGGAAAAGAAGCCGGCCAGCGCATCAACAAGGTATGCCGTCACATCCAGCAGCATGCCTCCACCACGATAGCGCTCGGCGACGTGGCGGCGATGGTCAACCTCACGCCCAGCGCGTTCTGCCGTTTTTTCAAGCGCGTCACCGGAAAGACGTTTTCCGACTATGTGAATGAAGTGCGCATCGGCCACGCGTGCAGCCTGCTTACAGAAACCGATCAAACCGTTTCCGAGATCGCTTTTGCAACGGGCTATGAAAGCCTCACCTACTTTAACCGCGTCTTTTTGCGCAAGAAAGGCGAGTCGCCCCGCTCCTTCCGTGCACGCGTGCAGCTGCTGGCGCTGCGATGAAAGCACAGTTCGCCTTGCAGGCCATCCGGTATTGCGCTAGCTTGCGCCCATGTCGTTTCTGGAAGTTGCGGGCATTGCCAAACGGGTGGGTACCGGCTTCATGCTCGAACCCATCTCTATCTCCATCGAGGCTGGTGAGAAGTGGGCCATTGCAGGCGCCACCGGTTCGGGCAAAAGCACCCTGCTTAAGATCATCGGCGGGCTGGAGCAGCCTGACGCGGGCGCAGTGCTGCTGGAAGGGACGCGGGTGAAAGGTCCAGCCGAGAAACTGATCCCCGGCCACGAGCGCATCGCATACCTCTCCCAGCACTTTGAGCTCCGCCACCACTACCGGGTCGTAGAAATACTGGAGCGCGTTAATAAGCTCGAAGTCAGTGAGGCACACAGGATATATGATGTTTGTCGCATCGGCCACCTGCTGGCGCGCAAGGAACATGAACTTTCGGGCGGCGAGAAACAGCGCGTAGCCGCCGCAAGGCTGCTTGTGCAAAAGCCGGCGCTCCTGCTGCTCGACGAGCCTTTTTCCAACCTCGACCGCGGGCACAAAGCGCTCATGCAATCCGTCATCCACGACATCGGGACAGAACTGGGCATCACCTGCCTGCTCGTCACGCACGAGCCGCCCGATGCACTTTCCTGGGCCGACCATATGGTGCTGCTGCAGGAGGGACGGATCGCGCAGCAGGGTTCGCCGCAGCATTTGTACCGGCAACCGGCATCAGAATACGTTGCAGGTTTGCTCGGGGCCTATAACCTGCTGACGGCAGAGCAGGTAGCGGCATTTTCCGACAGCACGGTGTTCCGACTCGGCCGCCACGACATCGGCATACGCCCCGAAGGACTGCGCCTTGCCCCTGCGAGCGAAGCCGGGGCCCGCGGAATGGTGGAGCAACTGTATTTCTACGGGAGTCATTACGAGGCCGACGTGCGCGTAGGCGGAGACAGGCTGCGTGTGCGCGTGCCGGGCGAAAGCACAGCCCCGGGGCAGGAAGTGACGGTCCTCATCGACGCGGCGCATGTTTGGTATGTGTAAAGTTCAGTCCTCCAGCGAACCCGACGAATCCGGCAGCCGGTCGTAGTCGCCCTTCCAGGCATACCAGCCAAAGATGGCAAGCCCGATGGCGATGGGTGTAAAAACTACGATGATGATGATCCACGGAACGGGCTTGTTGATATCGCGCAGACCGGCAGGATCGATGTTTTGCAGGGCACCGGCGAAAAGCAGGAAGAGCACGAACGGAGCAAGCAGCATCCACACTAGCCCGAGATATCGTTTGAAAAGATTCATTTGAATTCGTTTAGTCGTTCACGTTCTTATCGATGCCGTTGCGCAGGTAGAGCGCGCCAATGACGAAGCAGAGTGCCGCCACGGCCACCGGGTACCACAATCCCACCAGCGGATCGGACGGGTAGGACGCAGCCAGCAGCAGACCGATGAAGGGCACCAGTCCACCAAACACACCATTGCCGATGTGATAAGGCAGCGACATCGAGGTGTATCGGATGCGCGTCGGGAAGAGCTCCACAAGGAATGCAGCGATGGGGCCGTATACCATCGTCACAAACAGCACTTGTAGAAATACAAGAAAGATGTACCGCCGTCTCGTTGCCGGAGGCAGCACCTTGTCTTTGTAGGTGGTCTTTGCATAATGCGCAACGATTGGCGTCGGCACGAAGGCCGTGTCGGCTACAACGCGCACGAAACGCAGACCGCCCGCAAGCTGCAGCGTATCCAACGTGCTATGCACGGTGCCGTTGCCACTTTTTAAAGATTCTGTTTTCTTTACCGCCTTGCTTTGATAAACCACTCCTTCCGTTTCGATGCGTTGCGGGTCAACGGCGGCTTCCGTGATCATGCTGTTGTAAATGCCCCAGTCTTTCACACCAGGTATATCGCGGTAAGTAAGCACTCCCAGCAACATACCGGTGAGCATGATCCACTTGCGCCCTATGCGGTCGCTCAGCCACCCGAAGAAAACAAAGAAGGGCGTTGCGAAAGCGATGGCCCACAGGAGAATGGAGCGGCTTTCCATGAATTCGAGGCGCACCGTTGTTTCGAGGAACGATTGCGCATAAAACTGCCCGGTATACCAGATAACCCCCTGCCCCATCACGGCCCCGAAGAGCGCCAGCAGCACCGTCTTGAAATTCACCCGGTGCCCGAAGCTTTCCTTGAGCGGGTTCGCCGAGGTGGTGCCTTCCTTTTTCAGGCGCGCAAAGAGCGGCGACTCCGCCATCCGCATCCGTATATATACGGATACCGCAACGAGCAGCGCCGATACCCAGAACGGGTAACGCCAGCCGCCCCATTCGGCATTGAAGGCGGCATCGCTGCTGCCACCCTTCACGGCCATGATCACGCCAAGTGCCACAAAGAGCCCAAGCGTTGCGGTGGTCTGGATCCAGCTCGTATAGAACCCGCGTTTGTTGGCAGGTGCATGCTCGGCAACATACGTGGCGGCGCCGCCATACTCGCCACCCAATGCCAGGCCCTGAAGCAGGCGGAGCAATAGAACCAGCAGCGGCGCGGCTATGCCAATGGTTTTGTAACCAGGCACAAGCCCGATGAGGAAGGTCGCTCCGCCCATCAACACCAGAGTGAGCAGGAAGGTGTGCTTGCGCCCGGCCTTGTCGCCCAGGCGGCCAAACAGCAAAGCGCCGAACGGCCGCACGAGAAAGCCTGCCGCAAAAATGGCAAGCGTGCTGAGCAAGGCGGCAGTTTCATTTCCTTCGGGAAAGAACTGCGTGGAGATGGTCTTGGCCAGCATTCCGAAAATATAGAAGTCGTACCATTCGATCAGCGTGCCTACGGAGGAAGCGGCGATCACCGTGAAGAGGGTACGTTGCGAAGCCGGGGCCTGGGTCATCGGTGAAAATTAGCGAATAAAATGGTGCAATCGATTTCAGTAACTTGGTGCACAAAGAAGCACGAAAGCAATGGCCTACCCCTACCAGATCACCTCGATGGAGCAATACCGCACCGATTACCAACGCAGCGTGGACGACCCCGAAGGCTTTTGGGCCACGGTGGCCGGCCACTTTACGTGGCGTCGCAAGTGGGATCGTGTGCTCAACTGGAATTTCCGAGAGCCGCGCGTCGAGTGGTTCGCCGGTGGCAAACTCAATATCACCGAGAATTGCATCGACCGTCACCTGAAAGAAAAAGGCGAAGAGGCTGCGTTCATCTGGGAACCCAACAACCCCGAAGAACGCGTGCGCGTGGTGACCTACAACCGGCTCCACAAGCGCGTTTGCCAGTTTGCGCAGGTGCTCACCAACCTGGGCGTAAAAAAGGGCGACCGCGTGTGCATCTATATGGGCATGGTGCCCGAACTCGCTTATGCCGTGCTCGGTTGCGCGCGCGTGGGTGCCATCCACTCGGTGATCTTCGGGGGATTCTCCGCACAAAGCATAGCCGACCGGCTCGAAGACGCGCAGGCCGAATACATCGTCACCTGCGATGGTGCCTACCGCGGCGATAAGGTGATCCCGCTCAAGAGCGTTATCGACGACGCGCTCATTGGCAACCGCACCGTAAAGAAGGTGATCGTGTATACGCGCACCCGCACCCCGGTGGCCATGATCAAGGGTCGCGACGTGTGGTGGGAAGACGAAATGGAGCACGCAGAAACGCAGGTAGAAAAAGACGGCGTCGTACATTTTCCTGCCACCGAAATGGATGCCGAAGACCCGCTCTTCATCCTCTATACATCGGGCTCAACGGGAAAGCCGAAGGGCGTGGTGCACAGCATTGCGGGCTATATGATCTGGACGACCTACACGTTCGTGAATGTATTTCAATACCGGCCCGGCCAGATCCATTTTTGCACGGCCGACATCGGATGGATCACCGGCCACAGCTACATCGTATATGGCCCTTTGAGCGCCGGCGCCACTTCGCTGATGTTCGAAGGCATCCCCACCTGGCCCGATGCCGGACGCTTCTGGGACATCGTTGAAAAACACAAGGTCAGCATACTGTACACTGCACCTACAGCGATCCGTTCGCTCATGGGCTTTGGCCTTGAGCCTTTGCAGGGCAAGGATCTTTCTTCGCTCGAAGTTCTGGGCACGGTGGGCGAACCCATCAACGAGGAAGCCTGGCACTGGTACGACGAGCACGTAGGTGGCAAGCGCTGTCCCATCATCGACACCTGGTGGCAAACGGAAACCGGCGGCACGCTCATCTCCAACCTGGCAGGTGTAACGCCTTCGAAACCCAGTTGGGCCACTTTGCCCATGCCCGGCGTGCAGCCAATGCTGGTAGACGAAGCGGGCAACGAAATAAAAGGCAACCCGGCTTCGGGCAACCTGTGCATCAAGGCTCCCTGGCCTGCCATCCTGCGCACTACGTGGGGCGATCACGAACGCTGCCGCACCACCTACTTTGCCACGTATGAAAATTTGTACTTTACCGGCGACGGTGCCCTGCGCGATGAAGACGGCAACTACCGCATCACCGGACGCGTGGATGACGTGCTCAACGTAAGCGGCCACCGCATCGGGACTGCAGAAGTGGAGAATGCCATCAACATGCACAGCGATGTTGTAGAGAGCGCGGTGGTAGGCTACCCGCACGACATCAAGGGACAAGGAATTTACGCGTACGTTGTATGCCCGCACTTTCACGGAAGCGAAGAAGAGACGCGCAAGAACATCGTCCAAACGGTTTCACGCATCATCGGCCCCATTGCGAAGCCCGATAAGATCCAGTTTGTGAAAGGCCTACCGAAGACGCGCTCCGGGAAGATCATGCGCCGCATCCTCCGCAAAATCGCTGAAGGCGAAACATCGAACCTCGGAGATACTTCTACCCTGCTCGATCCGGGTGTGGTGGAGGAGATCAGGAACGGCAAGCTGTAGAAGAAAGACGCACGGAAATCACGGGGCACACGGAATAGCAAAAAAAATGGCTCGCGAGCGAGCCATTTTCACATTATTAATCGCAATTTGTTTCCGTGTATTCCGTCCCGAAGCTTCGGGATTCCGTTCGCGTCTCAGAACAGATCCGCCTGCTTCGCTTCCTCTTTCACTTCCCACGCCAACTCGATGCTTTTGGCAAAGTCCACCAGCTTGGCGCCGACGGCCTTCCAGCCCATTACTTCCACGAGGTTGGCTACCTTGTAGCGGCCCGCACGTTGCTGCGCACCTTTGCCGGTCTTCACCAGCAGCAGCGGGTCGGCTTCGGTAGAGATGGCCTCGAGCTTATTGTTCTTCCCTTCCTTGATGAAGGTGAATTTCGTTTTTAGTGTTTGGGTTTCGATGCGAAAGCGCTTCACGTTGAACTGCATCTTTTCGGCATCGAGATAAACGGCCGTGATGACGCGCTGCGGCTCAAACTTCTCCACCAGCCACACTTCCTCCGGGTTGAAGCGCTGCGTCAGCTCCTGGTCGGTGATCTCGTAGGAACCATCGGCATAGATGACAAGAATGCGGTCGTCGGCATCGAAGTCGCCCAGGTCAATCCCCTTGCCCTCGTGGTTGAGGCGTCCGAACTTATCGTCGAACCACAGGCGGATGGAGCCAAGCGTGGCCACCCCGGCTTCCTTGAACTTCACCTGGCGCACCGGGTACTTGGTCACCTGGTTGCCGATGGATGACCGGCTCTTGATCTCGAGCTCCTCGAAGAAGAAGTCGAGCTCTTTTTTCTTGGCCGTGCAGTTGGGGCTGAGCACGATCCGCACCACTTCGGCCTCGCCGTTGGGATTGACGGAGAAGTAATGCACTTTGCTCTTGTCGTGGCCTTTCGTGAGGTCGTATTCCTTGTCGCGCGTGATGCCCGTAACGTTGAAACGCTTGGCGTAACTCGTGCCGCTATCGCCGTCGGTATACAACATGTTGTACGTGGTGCGCTCGTCGCCCTTGCGGAAAACGGCTGCGTGAATGATGTCCTTGCCGATGAACACCTTGTCCTGCACCTTCACGATCTTCATGATGCCGCGCTTGGTGAATGCAATGATGTCGTCGAGGTCGGAGCACTCCACGAGGAATTCGTCCTTCTTCAGTGATGTGCCGATAAAACCTTCGGCGCGGTTGAGGTAAAGGCGTGTGTTGGCAATGGCCACGTGTTTCGCTTCAATCACCTCGAACACTTTCAACTCGGTCTTGCGCTCGCGGCCCTTCCCGAATTTCTTCAACAGGTTTTCGAAGTAAGCGATCGCGTAGTCATTGAGATGCGCGAGGTCGTGGTTGACGCCTTTGATCTCTGCTTCGAGGCCGCGGATCTGCTCATTCAGCTCGTCGATATCCAGCTTGTAGATGCGGCGAACGGGCTTCTCGGTGAGCTTCAGAATGTCTTCGCGACTGATGGGGCGACGGAGTTGCTTTGCAAAAGGCGCAAACGCCTTGTCGATTGCCACGATCACCTTGTCCCAGGTTTCGTGCTTTTTCTCCAGCTCTTTATAGATCTTCTCTTCAAAGAATATTTTTTCCAGCGACGTGTAGTGCCATTTCTCCTGCAGCTCACCCAGCTTAATCTCCAGCTCGCGCTGCAGCAGGTCTTTGGTGCGGTCTACCGATATGCGCAGCAGCTCCTGAACGCCGATGAACACCGGCTTCTGGTCTACGATCACGCAGGCATTGGTGGCTACCGACACTTCGCAGTCGGTGAACTTATACAGCGCATCGATGGTGATGTCGGGCGAGATGCCGGGCGCAAGGTCGATCTGGATCTCCACTTCGGCAGCCGTGTTGTCGGTTACTTTTTTAATCTTGATCTTGCCCGCATCGTTGGCCTTCACGATCGAATCCATCAGCGAGCTGGTGGTTACCCCGAAAGGAACGCTCTTTACGAGCAGCGTTTTTTTATCGAACTCTTCGATGTGCGCGCGCACCTTTACACGGCCGCCGCGTACGCCCTGGTTATAGTCGGTTACGTCGGCCATCGCCCCCGTAAGGAAGTCGGGATACAGGTCAAACTTTCGGCCCTTGAGGTATTTGATCGCGGCATCGCACAGCTCGCAAAAGTTGTGCGGGAGGATCTTCGTGGCGAGGCCTACGGCAATGCCCTCGGCGCCATGCGCCAACAGCAGCGGAAACTTCATGGGAAGCGTCACCGGCTCGTTCTTGCGGCCATCGTACGAAAGCGCCCAGTTGGTCGTTTTCGGGTTGAACACGATCTCGTGCGCCAGCTTCGACAGGCGCGCCTCGATGTACCGGGAGGCTGCGGCATCGTCGCCGGTGCGCACGTCGCCCCAGTTGCCCTGCGTGTCGATGAGCAGGCCCTTCTGGCCCATGTTCACCAGCGCATCGCCAATGGAGGCATCGCCGTGCGGATGATATTGCATCGACTGCCCGATGATGTTGGCCACCTTGTTGAAACGACCGTCGTCCATCTCCTTCATTGCGTGAAGAATACGGCGCTGCACGGGTTTCAGGCCGTCTTCAACCGCGGGCACGGCGCGCTCCAGGATCACGTACGAAGCGTAATCGAGGAACCAGGTCTTGTATTGCCCGTTGATGCCGTGATCGGTTTGAACGTGTTCGAAATTTTTGTTTTTCATGTAGATCGTAGTGCTCGTTTATTGGTTTATTGGTCTATTGGTCTATTTGTACTATCCGCCATCAGCGGAGCGCGCCTCAACGCCTTCGGCATCGTTGGCATCCCCTTCCGCAGCAAACGGCAATCCGCCACCAGGCAGGCGTACGTCGAAATCCTTCCAGCCTTTTGAAGGGTCGCCGGTGAGCACGATCTCCTCGCGTTCGGCGAGCACGCGCATCCGCCAAAGAAGAAAGATATCACCGGTCTTGATCTTCATCTTCGAAAGAACACCGCTGATCGCCTTACTGCCTTTTTGCGGCTCCTTCGTCAGTTGCTTGAGGATGTCTTCGTCGAAGAAGTCGGCAGCTTTGCTCACGATCTTCTTGCCGCCTTCGAGGATACGCACCATCGTATTTTCAGCGCAAAGACGTTTCCATTCGTCGGGGTCCACTTCCATTTCCGAAAGCGTCACCTTGCGGCACAGCTTCTTCGCCTTCCGGTATTCCGCAGGCGGGATCTCGAAAAGGTATACCGGGTAAAAGATGCCGCCCTTCTCGTTAATGAACGGAAGGTTGTTCATGTAGAGCACGAAGACCTGGCCCTGGTAGTTCTGCAGCTGCGAAATGAGCCAGTAGTAGCCGCACACATCGTGCGCATTCTGGCCCATCCAGATCCACAGTTCTTCTTTGGTATTTTCTTCCAGCGTGCGCGTCAGCTGGTGCACCGTCATCTTATCGTCCACCATCGGTAGCGTTTCCACGCTATAGGGCGAAGCCTCCCAAAGGCCTTGCCACCAGTCGCGGCGTTGCTGCCAGCTTTCCGCTTCATCCGAAACGTAAAGCGGCCCAACGGCGTAATCGTCTTTGATCACCACAATATCTCCCTGGAGGGATTCCTCAAGCTCCATGGCCTTGCGCAGGGTTTCTGCATCGGCCGGCTGGAATACTAAATGGATCATCGTTCTGGTCTGTTTATCGGTTGGCGCAAAGGTGCGGTTTTCCGTCTTAAGAGGCGGCTGCGACGGCATCGTCCACCGCATCGAGCTCCACGCGTAGGTTGTTGATGATGAACTCCTGGCGCTCCTGCGTATTCTTGCCCATGTAATATTCGAGCAGGTGCGTGATGTGATCGCCATGCTCGAGGATCACCGGGTCGAGGCGCATCTCGTCGCCAATGAAGCGGCCGAACTCGTCGGGCGAGATCTCTCCCAACCCCTTGAAGCGGGTGATCTCCGGCTTGTTGCCCAGTTTTTTCACGGCTGCCTGCTTTTCGGTTTCCGAATAGCAATAGATGGTTTCCTGCTTGTTCCGCACGCGGAAGAGCGGCGTTTGCAGGATGTATACGTGGTTGTTCTTCACGAGGTCGGGGAAGAACTGCAGGAAGAACGTCATGATCAGGAGGCGGATGTGCATGCCATCGACGTCGGCATCGGTAGCGATCACGATGCGGTTGTAGCGGAGCCCGTCGAGGCCTTCCTCGATATTGAGCGCGTGCTGCAGCAGGTTCAGCTCTTCGTTCTCATACACCACTTTTTTGCTCATGCCGAAGCAGTTGAGCGGTTTGCCGCGGAGCGAGAACACGGCCTGCGTGTCTACATTGCGCGCCTTGGTGATGGAGCCCGAAGCGGAGTCTCCTTCGGTGATAAAGATCGTCGTGTTCTGCTGTAGCGTGAAGAACTCCTGCTTCACTTTCGTCGGTGCTTCTTCATTAAGGTGCACCTTGCAGTCGCGGAGCTTCTTGTTGTGCAGGTTGGCCTTTTTCGCGCGTTCGTTCGCCAGCTTCTTGATGCCGGCAAGGTCTTTCCGTTCGCGTTCGCTCTGCTCGATGCGCTTCTTGAGCGCGTCGGAGATCGTGGGATTTTTGTGCAGGAAGTTATTGAGCTCCCGGCCAAGGAAGTCGTTTACGAACTGGCGCATCGAAGGACCGCCCTCGTCTACGTTGAGCGAGCCCAGTTTCGTCTTCGTTTGCGATTCGAACACCGGCTCCACCACGCGCACCGAAACGGCCGCAACGATGGACTGGCGGATGTCGGACGCGTCGTAATCCTTTTTGTAATATTCACGGATGGCCTTTACGTAGGCCTCTCGGAAGGCCGCCTGGTGGGTGCCTCCCTGCGTGGTATGCTGGCCGTTGACGAAACTGTAGTAGTCTTCGCCGTAGTCGTTGTTGTGGGTGATGGCCACCTCGATGTCGTCTCCTTTGAGGTGGATGATCGGGTAGCGAAGTTCGTCGGCATTCGTATTGCGCTCCAGGAGGTCGAGCAGGCCGTTCTTGCTTACGTAGTTCTTCCCGTTGAAGTGAATGCGTAGACCTGCATTGAGGAAGCAATAGTTCCAGATCTGCTTCTCGAGGTATTCAGAGAGGTAGTGATAGTTCTTGAAGATCGAGTCGTCGGGCGTGAACGTGACGAAGGTGCCGTTGGCCTCGGTGGTGGCCGTTTCCTTGTGCTCTTTTACGAGGTTGCCGCGCTCGAATTCGGCGGTCTTCTGCCTGCCCTCCCGAAAGGCGGTGACCTTGAAGTAAGTGGAGAGGGCGTTTACAGCCTTCGTACCCACACCGTTGAGGCCCACGGATTTCTGGAAGGCCTTGGAGTCGTACTTGGCGCCGGTGTTGATCTTGCTCACTACGTCGACCACTTTGCCCAGCGGGATACCGCGGCCGTAGTCACGGATGGTTACGCCCTTGTCGGAGATGTTGACCTCCACCGACTTGCCGTAGCCCATGGTATATTCATCGATACAGTTGTCGATCACCTCCTTTACCAGCACGTAAATACCGTCGTCGGGGCTGGAGCCGTCGCCCAGCTTGCCGATATACATGCCGGGGCGGAGGCGGATATGTTCTTTCCAGTCCAGGCTCCGGATACTGTCCTCGGTGTATTCGAAACCGGTTTTCTTAGGATCTGCCATCAGTTCGTCCATTCACTTTTTTGGTAAAAATAACGGTTACGGACAGGATTGGCCGGGCTACCCGCGCCTGCCGTTGCGGGAGGGTGGATAAACCGGTCGCCCGCGCCTCAGGCTCAGGCTTTTAGGGGGTTCAAACCCGTCCGGAAACTCTGCGGTCAAATATACGGTAATTCATCCGTATATGTGCTAAAGTATTTAGTTTTTTATTGATTTGACGACCGCAGCTCTGGCTTTGTACTTTCTTAATAATCAATTGTTTATAATTAGTTTTTCGATAGGGTAAAATTTTACCAAACGAAAAATTATTTGGGACCGAAACCCCCTAATTTTGGAGCGGAATCGGCCCTTAACCCAGGCTTCCCGCCCCATTAAATTCGGAAGTTCACTTACTGACCCATACATCGTGTGATTTTAAAAAAGAGGAGTAGCGTATGTATTCGTATGGATTACTGGAACCCGGCTGTTATTACCTGATCCAGGAGCAACAAGAAGATGCAATTCGATTGATCCGTATCGCCAGCGAAACGGATCACTGCCTGTATGTATTTTATTACGACGACCAGCTTTCAACGGGCTGGCGCCGGAAGACCGATGCCATCAACGACATTGTGGAATGCCTCAGTGACACCCAGGTGGCCGCCTGGGACAAGCAGTATAACGATCCCTCCAACCAGGAGCAGGATAGTTATCGTGAGGATGAGGAATAGCAGGAGGCTTTTTGAGAGAACGAACGCAGATAACGCCTTCGGCGTCTCGCAGATTATTATGATTTGTTATGATTTGCTTACGCACACTCGACAATTAGCTGCGCTAATCGTATAAATCATAGAAGATCTGCGTTCTTTCTGTCTAATCCTGCTGCTTCGTCACGCTCCGCAATTCCAACAAATTCAACGCATTCGCCGGAAGCCCTTCCACCCCTGGCTGGAGCAGGTGGATCACCATATCGTACCAGAGCGGCACTACAGGCGCGTCGCGCACGATGAGCGCATCGGCCTGTTGATAGAGCTTGAAGCGCAGCGCGTCGTTGGGCTCGGCCAGCGCCCGCTCAAAAAGCGCATCAAACTCCGCGCTTTTATACCGGGTATAATTGGGAGGCGCCGGGTTTTTCGAATAAAAAACAGAAAGGTAATTTTCGGCATCCGGGTAGTCGGCGATCCAGGAGCCGCGGAAGAACAAGGCTTTCCCGTTCGCCGTCATGTCGAGCAGGAGCGATTTCTGCACCACATCTACCTGCACCGCTATCCCTACTTCTTCGAGCTGCCGCGCCACGTAGTTGCCGATCTCGGCATAAACGGGGATCGTTTCGAGGCGTATGGAAGGCGTGGCCTTCCCGCCAAAACCCGCACTGCGCAATAGCTGGCGCGCTCTTTCGGGATCGTAGGTGTAGCCCCTCACCGCCGCTGAATCGAACGAAGGCATGCCCACAGGCACAAAGCCGCTCTCGGCCGCTGTGCCCAGCGAATTGCGCAGGTAGCGCACGAGCCCCCGCCGGTCGATGGCGTAGTTGATGGCCTGCCGCACCGCCCGCTGCGCCGTGGGCGACTGCCGGAACACAGCGCTGGACGTATCCATCAGCAAACCGAGGTATTCGATATTGAGGTATTCGTGTTTGTCGAGCCGCACTTTGCTTTGCCACTCCGGCCGCAGCTCGCCCTTGCGCGAAAGCACTTCGTCTTTGAAAGAAGCATCAATATCATTCAGGAAATCAAGCTTGCCCTGCCGGAACAACAGGAACTCGGTGGCCTTGTTGTCGGCAAAGGAAATGCGCACGCCATCGAGGTACGGGAGCCGGTTGCCGGACGCGTCCACTTCAAAATAGCGGGGATGCTTTTTCAGGATGAGCGCCTGCCCTTCATCCCAGGCCACAAAATGGAACGGGCCGCTGCCCACGGGGTGCTTTCGAAAATTCGCCCCGTATTTTTCGATCGCTTCTTTGGGTACGATAGAGCAGTATTGCATGGCCAGGATGCCGAGCACCGGCTGGTAAGGCTTTCGCAATTTCAATTGAAAAGTGCTGTCGTCAACCGCCACGAAGGGCTGCAGCGAATCTACCTTGTCGCCAAAGATCCATGCTCCGGGCGAGGCCACCGTTGTGTCGATCAGCCGGTGCAGGCTGTAGGCAACATCGCTGGCGGTGAGGCGGCGCCCCTTGCCCATGGCAAAGCAGGCATCATTGTGGAAGAACACGTCGGTGCGGAGGTGAAAGGTATATACCGTGCGATCGGACGAAAGCTCCCAGCTACGGGCAACCGAAGGCGCGATGTGCAGCGCCGAATCGGTTTCCACGAGCGTGTTGTACAACTGGTGCACCGCCCACATGATGCTTTGGTTCCTGGCAAAGGCCGGGTCGAGGGAAGCGATACCAGTAGCTTCGTTGTAGCGAAAGACATTGGCGGATTCCTTGCCGCCCCGGTAACAGCCTGCCATCCACCCGCATAAAACAGGAAGAACGAAAAGCCAATATTTATGCAAACGGTTCATGTGGTTGTCGAAAGCAGTCTAATTTAGGCGCATCGCCCCGAAAACAGGCATCTGAATGAAACTATTCGCAAAGCTTTTTACCATCGCGCTCCTTGCAGGCACTGCTGCACAGGCGCAGCCTCTCCACGGACAACGCCAGTTTACGCACCAGGACACGCTCCGCGGCTCGCTCAACCCGTACCGCACGTGGTGGGATGTGCAGCGCTACGAAATTGAAGTGACGCCTGATTTTGAAAAACGCAGCATCAGCGGAGCCGTGAACATCCGGTTCCGGGTAACCGGAAGCAACGAAGGCAAAATGCAGATCGACCTGCAAAACCCGATGCAGATCGACGCGGTGACGCTGGAGTATGTTCCTTTGAACAATCCGGCAGGAAAAGAAACGAAGAATATCGCTTTCACGCGCGATGGCAACACTTTTTTGCTGGAGACGAACGACGTTGCGCTGGTAAGCGGCGGCACATTGCGCATCTCTTTCCACGGCGTTCCGCGCCCGGCGGTGAACCCGCCCTGGGATGGTGGCTGGATCTGGAAGAAAGACAAACAGGGCCGTCCCTGGATGTCGGTGGCCTGCCAGGGCCTGGGCGCTTCGGTGTGGTATCCCTGCAAAGACCATCAGAGCGACGAGCCCGACAACGGGGCCTCGCTTACGATGATCGTTCCGGACACACTGGTGGCCGTGGGCAACGGAATACAAAAAATGGTGAAGCGCGCTGCGCGGCCCGAGTGGGCGGGCAAGCGCGTGTTCGACTGGGAGGTGAAGAACCCGATCAACAACTACACGATCATTCCCTACATTGGCAAGTACGTCAACTTCACCGACACGATGATGGGGCTCAACGGCAAGCTCGATCTCTCCTACTGGGTGCTCGACTACGACCTCGAAAAAGCAAAGAAGCAGTTTGAGCAGGTGAAACCGATGCTGCGTGCGTTCGAATACTGGTTTGGCCCCTACCCCTTCTACGACGACTCGTATAAGCTGGTGCAGTCGCCGCACCTGGGCATGGAGCACCAGAGCGCCGTGGCCTACGGCAACCAGTGGAAGAACGGCTACCTGGGCATGGACCGTTCGGGCACAGGGCAGGGAAGCTGGTGGGATTACATCATCGTGCACGAGAGCGGCCACGAATGGTTTGCCAACAACATCACTACTAGAGACATTGCCGATATGTGGGTGCACGAAGGGTTCACCAACTATTCGGAAGCGCTGTTCATAGAATATTACCGCGGCAAGGAAGCGGCCGATGCCTACGTGCAGGGCCTCCGCCGCAACATCCAGAACGACAATCCCATCATCGGGCCCTACGGAGTGAACCAGGAAGGCTCGGGCGATATGTACGACAAGGGCTCGGCGATGATCCACACCATCCGGCAGGTGATCAACGACGACAAGCTGTTTCGCGAGATCTTGCTTGGACTGAACAAAGACTTCGGCAAGAAGACGACCACGAGCGCCGAGGTGGAACAATACATCAGCCGGAAAAGCGGCAAAGACCTTTCGAAGATCTTCGACCAGTACCTGCGCACTACACAGGTTCCGCAACTGGTGCTGAAGGCCGACGGCAAAAAGATCAGGTTTTGGTGGAAGAACTGCATCGATGGATTCAACATGCCCGTGCGGCTTTCCAACGGTCAATGGATTTATCCTACCACCAAGGAAACGAAGGTGAAGCTGGAGGGAGCATCGTTTAAAGACGTCACCGCCGACAAGAATTTTTATATTACCGTGGGGTCGTGAATCGGCAAGCGTGAATGAGCAAGCCATCGCTCAGTAGCGTTTTGCTCAACGACTATCTGCGCAAATCTTAATCATCATAAAAAGTCGGCGATCCTTCTCTCCCGCCGCAGGCGGCATTATCTTCGCTCCCATGAGCAGCATCCGGAAGCAAAGCCTCATATCATCGGTGATCGTGTATGCCGGCTTTGCCCTGGGCTTCCTGAACATCTACCTTTTCACGCGCGAAGGCGGCTTCACGCGCGAGCAGTACGGCCTCATCTCCTCCTTCATCGCGTTCGCAAGCGTGCTGCTGGCTTTTTCGGGCTTTGGCGTGCAGGCCTACATCGGCAAGTTCTTTCCTTATTACAACGCGCACCTGCAAACGCGCGACAACGACCAAGCTGCCTGGGCGCTGATGGCGCCGCTCGCGGGCTTCGGCATCATCTGGGCCTTGTCGCCACTGCTCAAGGGCTTCTTCACCCGCATCTTCAACAACTCGCCCGAGCTGGTAACCTATTACGACTGGCTGTTTCCCTTCGCACTGGGCTATACCTTTTTCGTCATCCTCGAGGCGTTTGGCTGGATGCTCGGGCGCTCGATCCTGACCAACTTTTACAAGGAGCTTTTTCACCGCTTTCTCATACTGGTGCTCATCGCCTGCATTTACCTCGGGCTGATCAAACAATTCCACCAGTTTGTGCACCTGTTTGCCTTCAGCTACATCTTCATTACGCTGCTGCTTGGCTGGACGCTCTTCCGGCGCGGCCAGCTGAACCTCACCTTCAGGCAAAGCAAGGTCACGAGACGCTACCGACATAAGATCCTGACGCTGGCAGCATTTACCTGGAGCAGCTCCATCATCTTCAACCTTGCCGGTGTTTTCGACACGATCGTGATCGCCGCGGTGCTTCCCGACGGGATGGCGCAGGTGGGCGTATTCACGCTGGGACAAACGCTGTCGGGGTTGATTCAGGCGCCCCAGCGCGCAGTAGTGTCTGCTGCCGTAGCGCCGCTTTCCGCCGCCTGGCGCGAGAAGCGGCTCGATACGATCCAGCGCATCTACCAGCGCTCCTCCATCAACCAGCTGATTTTCGCCACCGGTATGTTCGGGCTCGTGTGGCTCAACTACGTGGATGCCATCGATACATTTCACCTGCAGGAGGCTTACAAAGCGTCCGCCTGGGTGTTCTTCCTGATGGGGATCAAAGTGATCATCGACATGGGCACGGGCGTTTCCTCGCAGATCATTGCTACGTCTACATATTGGCGGTTCGAGTTCAAGACCGGCCTGCTGCTGCTGGCGCTGTCGCTTGGCCTCAATTTCTTCCTCACAAGGCGGCTGGGCATCATCGGTCCGGCGATCTCCAACATCGTTGCCTACCTGGTATATAACGGCATCCGATACTACTTTCTCTGGAAGAAATTCCGGATGCAGCCCTTCACGCTGCAATCGCTGCTCACGCTGCTGCTGGCAGCATCGGCTTACGTAGGTGCCTATTTCCCATGCGCCGATAAAAGCGGATTACTGTGGCTCGTTGTACGCAGCGCAATCTTTTGTGCGGTCTTCTTCCCAGGTGTGTTGCTGCTGAAGCTCTCGCCCGACATTGCACCGGTGTGGGCCACGGTGAGAAAGCGACTCGGCTTGGGCCAGTAAGTCGCCAGATCAATCCAGAACTAAAAAGCGATAAAGCTATTCCATCCTCCCGGCGCCCGCAAAGCGTGCCTGCCAGTAGCGGTCGTTGAGATCGGAGATGGTCACACCTTCGGAAGTGGAGGCGTGCACGAACTTGTTGTTCTGCAGGTAAAAGCCTACGTGGCTGATGTTGGTGCCGCTGGTAAAGAACACGAGGTCGCCCTCGCGCAATTCGGAGAGGGGCACGCTGCGGGCGGCCTGGAACTGTTCGCGCGAGGTGCGCGGAAGCTGCATCCCGAAAAACTGGTGATACAACATGGAGGTAAATCCGGAGCAGTCGATGCCGTTGCGGTCGTTGCCACCGAGGCGGTAACGCGTGCCCCACCAGTCGTCGATAAGCACCATCAGCGGGAGCTGCGGCACCTGTTCCACTTCCACGTTGAGCAACACTGCGAATTTGAGATGCAGGGTGCCTGCCTCTTCTATAACAACCGTTGGCTTGCGTGCTGCGGATGTTGGTACGGCGGTGCTGCGCGTTACTGCGCTAGCCGGGCTGGTAGTGACCAGAACAGCAGGCGAGGCGGCAACCTTAGCTTTTGGAGCGGCGGCTTCGGGGGCAAAGCCTACTTCTATATCATCGAGGAAGCGAACCTGGGAGGTTGTCTTGGGGCCGCTTTGAGCGGACACCCCGGCGCCGGTGGCGGCAGCCGCGAGGAGCAGGAGCATTTGCCGGATCATAGGACCTGTTTCGGTGGAAGACGAAAATAAGGTTTTTTTACACACATGTGGATATCAAGGCCCGGTTAAAGTGCCAAACCGTTCGCACGGAAGCGCGTAAATTGCAGGCCTCCCGGAACCATGCCGGGGCCTTTACCCGAAACCCATATCCGGGTCCTTTCCACTATGAAATTCTCGCACCTCCACGTACACACGCAATACTCGCTGCTCGACGGCGCGGCCTCCATTTCCTCGCTCTACAAAAAAGCGATCGACGACGGCATGCCCGCACTCGCCATCTCCGACCACGGAAACATGTTCGGCGTTTTTGAATTCGTTTCGCAGGCCTACAAGCACACCGATGCAGAGGGCAAGCCGAAAGTAAAGCCGATCGTAGGCTGCGAATTCTACCTCGTGGAAAACCGGCACATCAAAACGTTCACCAAAGAACAGAAGGACCGCCGCTTCCACCAGATCCTGCTGGCAAAGAACGAACGGGGCTATCGCAACCTGGTAAAGCTCACGTCGCTCGGTTACATCGAGGGGCTCTATTCCAAGTACCCGCGCATCGACAAGGAACTCATTTTAAAATACCATGAAGGACTGATCGCCACCACCTGTTGCCTCGGGGCTTCGGTGCCGCAGGCGATCCTCAATAAGACCGAAGCGGAAGCGGAGGCGGAGTTCAAGTGGTGGCTCAACATCTTCGGCGAAGACTTTTACGTGGAGTTTCAACGCCACGGGATGGCCGAGCAGGACAAGGTGAACGCCGTGCTGGTGAAGTTTGCGAAGAAGCACAACGTGAAGGTGATCGCGTCGAACGACTCGCACTATACCAACGTGGACGACTTCAACGCACACGACATCCTGCTTTGCATCAACACCGGCGAAAAGGTGACCACACCGGCCCTCCGCGAATTTGCCGACGACGATGTGAACACGAAGAACATGCGCTTCGCGTTTCCCAACGACCAGTTCTACTTCAAGAAGACCGAAGAAATGATCCAGGTGTTCCAGGATCTGCCGGAGGCCATCGACAATACCAACGAGATCGTGGACAAAGTGGAACTGCTCAACCTGAAGCGCGACATCCTCCTCCCCGCCTTCCCGCTGCCCAAAGAATTTCAAACGCACGATGACAGCAACCTGAATCAGTGGGAATACCTCCACTACCTTACGTATGAAGGCGCACGCCAGCGGTACAGCGAGATCACCGAAGACATTCGCGAGCGGCTCGACTTCGAGCTGTTCACCATCAAGACGATGGGATTCGCCGGCTACTTCCTCATCGTGTCCGACTTCATCAAGGCGGGCCGCGACCTCGGCGTGTTTGTTGGCCCCGGCCGCGGATCGGCTGCGGGCAGCGCGGTGGCCTACTGCATCGGCATCACCAACATCGACCCCATCAAATACAAGCTGCTGTTCGAACGCTTCCTCAACCCCGATCGTAAATCGATGCCCGATATCGATACCGACTTCGACGATGAGGGTCGGCAGAAAGTGATCGACTATGTAGTGCAGAAATACGGTCAGAACCAGGTGGCGCAAATCGTTACGTACGGCACGATGGCTGCGAAGTCGAGCATCAAGGACGTGGCCCGCGTGATGGACCTCCCGCTGGCCGATTCCAACGCACTTGCCAAGCTCGTTTCCGACAAGCCGGGTACGAAGTTGCATCGCATGCTTCACGCGCCGTTCACCGCCAAAGAAGGCGACAAACCACTGGACGACGACTACGGGCAGGAAGACATTGAGAACGCCCGCAAACTGCGCGATATCTACAACGGCAAAGACATGCAGGCCGAAGTGCTGCACATCGCCGAAAAGCTCGAAGGCTCCGTGCGCAACACGGGCATCCACGCCGCAGGCATCATCATCGCCCCCAAAGATCTTACCGAGCTGATCCCGGTATTTACTTCGAAAGACTCCAACCTGTTCATCACGCAGATCGAAGGTTCCATCATCGAAGACTCCGGTGTGATCAAGATGGACTTCCTCCAGTTTGAAAGTCCGGGCATGCAGAAATACCTCAAGGAACTGAAGCCCGACCAGTTTGCCGACCTCATTGCAATGAACGCGCTGTATCGCCCTGGTCCGATGGCGTACATCCCGCAATACGTAGACCGCAAGCACGGCCGCGAGGAAGTGGTATACGACATCGAAGAGATGGCCGAGTTCCTCGAAGAAACGTATGGCATCACGGTGTACCAGGAACAGGTGATGCTGCTGGCGCAAAAGATCGCGGGCTTCTCCAAGGGCGATGCCGACGTGCTGCGCAAGGCGATGGGCAAGAAGGACCGCAAGACGCTCGACAAGATGAAGAGCAAGTTCATCGACGGCGCCGTAGGCAAAGGCCACAACGCAAAAGTGCTCGAGAAGGTATGGACCGACTGGGAAGCCTTCGCGCAATACGCCTTCAACAAGTCGCACTCCACCTGCTATGCCTTCGTGGCATATCAAACCGCTTACCTCAAGGCGCATTACCCCGGCGAGTATATGTCGGCCGTGCTCAACCACGCCAACGCGCTCGACAAGCTGACCTTTTTCATGGAGGAGTGCAAGCGCATGGGATTAAAAGTGCTCGGCCCCGATATCAACGAATCGAAAAAAGGCTTTGCGGTGAACGAGCAGGGCGACATCCGCTTTGGCCTCGGCGGGCTGAAAGGTGTAGGTGAAAACGCGGTGGAGAACATCATGGACGAGCGGAAGAAAGACGGCCGCTATGCCGACCCGTTCGACTTCATCAAACGCATCAACAGCCGCACGGTGAACAAGCGTACGCTGGAATGCCTCGTTCAGGCGGGCGCCTTCGACTCGTTTCCACAGCTCCACCGCGCCCAATATTTCTGTAATGCCGAAGGCGAGTCGCAGAACGGGCTCGAAAAGATCATCAAGTTCGGGCAGATCGTGCAGGCGCAAAGCATCAACACGAGCAACACGCTCTTCGGCGACCTGCCATCGGTGCTCGATATCAAGCCGCCGCAGATCCCCAACTGCGCTCCCTGGCCGCTCACCGAGCAGCTGGAAAAAGAAAAGGAAGTTGCGGGCATTTACCTGAGCGGCCACCCGCTGGATCACTATAAGTTCGAAATGCGGCACTATGGCATCACGTCCGTGAGCGACTTCAACGAAACGAAAGATTCAAAAGTGCTGGCGTCGCAGGGAAGGCCCTTCAAATTGCTTTGCCTTGTAACCGGCGCGCAGCAGCGCATTTCGCGGCAAGGCAACAAGTTCGGGTCGTACGTGCTCGAAGACTATTCGGGAAAGACGGAGCTGGTGCTTTTTGGAGACGACTACATCCGCTTCAGCCCCTACCTGCAATTGGGTGGCGCCGTGCTGCTCACGGGTTCGTTTCAGAAGCACCGCTTTCGCGAAGAGTATGAATTCAAGCCGGGCGCCATCAACCTGGCAGAGAACGTGAAGCGGCAGCTGACGAAAAGCCTGCATCTGGAGCTCGACGTGCGCAACCTGGAGACGGAGATCATCGAGTTCCTCGACGACAACATCCGACGGTACCCGGGAAGCACGGGGCTCAAGATCGTGGTGCGCGAACCGAAGGAGTCGCTGAAAGCCGGCTTCTCCACGCTCGGTTCGGGCTTCGAGATGAACTTCGATCTCATCCAGTGGCTGGAAGGCAGACCCGAAATTGACGTGAAGGTGCAGACGGCATAAGCCTTATTGACCGGAGCAATAAGCCCATCAAAACTTTCAATGGGCGAAGCGACTGACGGAATGTCGGGGAAAAGCGTTCCGGAACTAAATTTGTTTCTACAACCTGAATAATTAAACAACGAATAATGGCACAAGCATTCACCGACTCAAATTTTCAGACCGACGTTCTGAGTTCCGATAAACTGACCGTAGTGGATTTCTGGGCAGAATGGTGCGGTCCCTGCCGCGCAATCGGTCCCGTCATCGACGAGCTGTCGAAAGACTATGCCGGGAAGGTCAACATTGGCAAGGTCAACGTAGATGAAAACCCGCAGGTAAGCATGAACTACGGCATTACGTCGATCCCCGCTATCCTGTTCATCAAAAACGGGCAGGTGGTAGACAAGCTCGTAGGCGCGCAGCCGAAAGCCAACTTTGTAAAAAAGATAGAAGCGCATATCTGATCCAGCGCAGATAACAGGAAAGCCTCCCGTAGAAATACGGGAGGCTTTTTATGTGGGCAGGGCGAAAAAAAGCCCGCAGCAATTGCCGCGGGCTTTTCATTTATAGGGATACAATCAGTGTGCTACATTTTCCACCGCCTTCGGATCGTGCTTGTGCCGGAAGAGCAGCATGAACAGCACCGCCACCACGAGCGCGTATCCGGCGAATGAAAGCCAGATCTGGTGCCAGTCTTTCTGGCCTGAGCCGTTGGTGAAATATTCATCAATAACAAAGCCCGAGATGCGGCTGCCAAGGAAGGCGCCGACACCGTTGGTCATCATCATGAACAAACCCTGCGCGCTGGAGCGAATGCGGGCATCGGTGGTCGTTTCCACGAACAGCGAACCAGAGATGTTGAAGAAGTCGAACGCCATGCCGTACACGATGCAGGAAAGCACGATCATCCAAAGGCCATCGGCCGGGTTGCCGTACGAAAAAAGCGCGAAGCGCAGCACCCAGGCGACCATCGAAAAGAGCATCACGTTCTTGATGCCAAAGCGACGGAGGAAGAACGGGATGGTGATGATGAAAAGGGTTTCCGATATCTGTGAGATCGACATGATGATCGTCGAATATTTTACCACGAAAGACTCGGGACCATACAGCGGGTTGTTTTTGAAGTCGTCGAGGAACGTATCGCCGTAAGCATTCGTAAGCTGCAGGGCGCCGCCAAGCAACATGGAGAACAGGAAGAACAGCGCCATCTTGTAGTTGCCGAAAAGCTTGAAGGCTTCGAGCGGACCAGAACCGCGCTCCATACTCTTTTGCGGCGGGCACCGGGGCAGCGTGAACGAAAAAAGACCGAGCGCGATGGCGCCGATGCCACCGATGATGAATTGGTTGGTGTTGGCCTTGGAGCCCGTGAGGTTGGTGAGCCACATGGCCACGATGAAGCCGATGGTGCCCCACACGCGAATGGGCGGGAACACTTTCACCACGTCGAAGCCTTCGCGCTTAAGAATGGTATAGGCGATCGAGTTGGAAAGCGAGATGGTCGGCATGTAGCAGATCATCGCTCCGAAAATCGTATAGTAGAGTTGATCGGAGGTTTCGGCACGGGGCACAAAAAAAAGAAAAACGCCGTAGAGGATGTGCAGGATGCCGTAGAGCTTTTCTGCGTCTACCCATTTGTCGGCGATGATGCCGGTGAGCGCGGGCATGAACAGCGAGGAAAGCGCGAGGGTGCCGAAGATGGCGCCGAACTGGGCCCCAGCATTGGGATTGTTGGCAACGAACGCCGGGTTGTTGAAATAATAGGTGGCGATCGTGATCAGCCAGGCGCCCCAGACGAAAAACTGGAGGAAACTCATCACCGTCAGCCGCAATTTGATATTCATCAGCAAGTCATTTAATTAGGTGCGGAAAGATAGCCTTTTTCGGCAACCACGCAACTACCGCAGAGCGTTGGGGCAACCCCACCGGCTGCCCGGCCGTATCCCTTAGCGGCGCGAGGAAAAACGCGTCGTAATTTGGAGACATTCGCTAATTTTAAGGCCTATTCACTTTTTGATAACAAAAAACTCTCTGCTTTGAAAAAACTTCTACTCCTGCTTTTGGGAACGGGATTGTTGGGTGCTACAGTGCACGCCCAGAAGACCGATCCTTCAGCCGCGCTTCGTCGTTGCGGAACGATGGAAGCCATCGAACAACGCCTCCAGGCTGACCCGGCATTCCGGGCTGAGTGGGAACGCAACCAGCGCGCAGGTCTCGCACCCGGCGTGGCCCGCACCAATGGCACGCAGCGCACGCCAACGCTCACCGGGCCCGTAACCATCCCGGTGATCGTGCACGTGGTTCTGCCTAACCCCAACCAGATCACGGAAGCACAGGTGGACTATTTCCTGAGCCGCCTCAACCTCGACTTCTCGGGCCTCAACCCCGACAGCGCCAATGCCGGGGCCTTCATGCCCCTGCGTGGTCACTCGCAGATCCGCTTTGCGCGCGCCCGCCGCACGCCCGGCGGACAGCTGACCAACGGCATCGAGCGCCGCGTAGGCAACGTGCAGATCGCGGGCAACACCTACCAGCCCATCAAGCACGCAAGCGCCGGCGGTCTGGATCCCTGGGACGTTACTCAATATTATAACCTCTGGGTAGGTGATGGCGGTCCTTCGGGCCTGCTGGGCATTGCCCCGAACATCGGTCCGGGCAACGCCACCGAAACCACTTCCAGCTCCATCGGCATCGACGGTGTTTGCGTGGACTATCGTGGCTTCTCCAACGGATGCTTCTCGTACCCCGAATTTAACCTCGCCCGCACAGCGGTGCACGAGATCGGTCACAACTTCGGCCTGTTCCACTCCTTTACGGGTTGCGCGGCCGGTGCCGACTTCGGTCAGATCACACCGAACTTCACCGATCCTTCGCTCTTCGGCGCCGCCGCCGATGATACGCCCGGCCAGTCGCAGCCTACCTCCGGCTGCCTCTCCGGCACCGTTGCCTCCAACTGCGCCGGTGTGCCCAACCCTCCGGGCAAAATGTACCAGAACTACATGGACTATACCGATGACGCCTGCTACTCGATGTTCACCATCAACCAGGTAAACCGGATGCATGCCGTTCTGGAGCAGATGCGCCCCGGCTACCTCACCACGCAGGGTCATATTCCTCCTCCCGGAACCCTGGCATTGGACGCTACGCCCACGCTGCTGATCGCACCGGGCGGTACGGAATTCAACAACGTTTCCTGCACATCCACTACTTACCCGATGCCCATCTGCGCAGGTTCTGTGGTACCGCGCATCGAGGTAACCAACGCCGGCACCTCTACGATCACTTCGGTGACCGTTACGCTGATCGTGAACGGCAGCCAAACGGTAACCACTACCGCTACGGGCCTCAACATCCTCACCGGCTACGGCGCAACGGTGGTACTGCCCGCTATCACACTCGCCACCGGCAACAACACGCTGGTGTTCGCGGTGTCGAACCCCAACGGCGGTACCGACCAGAACAACGCGAACGACGTATTCACTACCAGCATCGTGATCTCGGGCGGCACGCCGCCGCCGCTCACGGAAGGCTTCCAGTCGGCTACGTTCCCGCCCACCGGCTGGACCATTTACAACCCCGACGGCAATGCCACCTGGCAGCGTTCTGCGACAGCAGGTTTCAACAGCACTGCCTCCATGTACTTCGACAACTGGAACAACAACGCCGCAGGCCAGATCGACGAGCTCCGCAGTTCTCCCATCTCTGTGGTTTCTACCGACAACATCGAGGTAACTTTCGACGTGGCGCACAAGCCTTACAGCCTTACAGGCAGCCAGGATACACTGGCGGTGCTGGTTTCGAAAGATTGCGGCCAGACCTGGACCGAGATCTATAAGAAGTGGGGTGCCAACCTCGCTACCGTATCGGGCGTAGCTACCGGCGCTGCCTACGTGCCCGCCGGCAACGGCGACTGGCGCCATGAAGTGGCTACCGTGCCTGCTTCGATGGTCAACGCAGGCAGCATCCTGGTTGCCGTGCGCACCCGCGGCCGCTTCGGCAACAACGTTTACGTGGACAACATCAATATTCAGAAGCTTGTTGCCCGCGACATTTCGGTAACGGCGATCGTCAACCCGGGAACTACGGTTTGTAACAAAACCTTCGTTCCGCAGATAACGGTACGCAACAACGGCACCGAAACCGTTACCGCGTATAATGTAGGCTACCGCATCAACAGCGGCGCGGTATTCACGCAAACAGTGACCACGCCGCTCGCAGCAGGTGCTTCCGCAACGGTGACCTTCAACCAGGCAGCTACTGCAGGCATCTTCGCTGTAGACACGATCCGCACGTTTACGGCCGACCCCATCACGGGCAGCGGCATCGGTGATGCCAACACAGCCAACGACACTGCGATCCGCTACTTCCGCGTGATCAACCTCGCAACCACTCCGTTCGTTGAAGGCTTCGAAGGCGCTGCCTTCCCGCCGGTTGGCTGGACCATCAACAACCCCAACGCCGACATGACGTGGGCACCACGCCAGCCCGGACGCAACAGCCTCAAGTCGATGTTCATGGACAACTGGAACAACACGGATGGCTACATCGACGAGATCCGTATGCCTGCTGTCAACATCGGCACCCCCGACTCCGTTGCAGTGAGCTTCGACGTTGCTTACAAGGAGTACACCGGCTCACCCGACACCCTTGCCCTGTATGCGTCTGCCAACTGCGGAAACAGCTTCACATCGGTTTACAAGAAGCAGGGCGCTACCCTGGCTACAGCCGGCGCCGCTACTGCCGAATTCACTGCACCTGCCGACAATGAATGGCGCAACGAGCGCACCGTGCTCACCACGCCTTCGCTGATCAACACCGGCAGCCTCATCTTCTACTTCCGCAACACGAGCCGCTTCGGCAACAACGTGTTCGTAGATAACATCAACATCACCCCTTATTACGGCCGCGACCTTGCTGTTGTGTCAGCGCTCCCGGGCTTTACCGTGTGCGACCCGGCGGTTGCTCCTTCGGTGGTGGTGAAGAACTTCGGCACCCAGACCGTCACTGCCTTCAAGGTGGGTTATTCCATCAACGGCGGTGCGGCGGTAGTACAAAACGTAACGGCCAACCTGCCACGCGATGCTTCCATGACCGTGACGCTTGCCAATGCAACGTTCCCTGCCGGCGTTTCCACCTACAAAGTGTGGGTGGCCGATCCTGTGACCGCTTCGGGCACCGGCGACGCCAAGCTGGATAACGACACGCTCACCCGCTCGGTGACGCTTGCCACCAAAGTGGCGGCTCCCCTCGTGGAGAACTTCAGCGGCAGCAGCGCAACTGCCTTCCCACCCCAGGGCTGGACGGTAGCCAACTTTGACAATGCAAGAACCTGGACCTGGAGCCCTACGGGCAACGGCAATGCAGGCTCGGCAACGGTGAACAGCTTCAACTACGCCGGCAACAACAACGTAGACAACCTCGTTACGCCGGTGGTTCAGTACAGCAACGCCGACTCGCTCACGCTTTCCTTTGATGTAGCTGCCTCGAGCCGCTTCTTCCCCGGCAGCACCACGCTTGCTCTGGATACGCTCGAAGTGCTGGCCACGTCCGATTGCGGCGCCACCTACCAGTCTGTTTACAAGAAGTGGGGGCAGGAACTGCAAACGGTGCTGGACAGCTTCAGCACGCCGAACCTGCCCCAGGCAGCCGGCTTTGTGCCCACTGCCCGCGCTACCGACTGGCGCAGCGAGCGCATCAGCGTAACCAACCTGGCCAGCCAGCCGCAGGTGCAGTTCGTTTTCCGTGCAACGACCAATAACGGCAACAACATCTATATCGACAACGTAAACGTTACAGCCCGCACGCTCCCGGCCAACCTGAAGGCAAACGGCTACGTGATCTCGCCGAACCCGATGTACGGCAACACGTTCCGCATCTGGCACCTTCGCCAGCCTACAACGCTGCGTTATGTGAACATTTACGACGCGAAAGGCGCGCTGGTATGGAGCAAATCCTTCGGCAAGAAGGGCGCTGAAAATGTTATTACCGTAGATTTGTCGGGTCAACCGGCAGGCGTTTACATGGTCAGCCTGGGCTATGAAGACGAATACCGCAACGTAATCGAACGCGTCATCAAACACTAATGAATCACACATCTGTCGAAAGATTAATTACTGAACAACCCCGTGAACTGAGAGAAATCGGCGAGAAAGTAATCAACCATAATCGGCTTACAGATGAAGACGGACTGCTCCTTTTTGAAAGGGGCAGTCTTTCTTTTGTCGGAGCCCTCGCCAACCACGTGCGGGAAGAAAAGCACGGCGACAACACCTATTTCAACCGCAACTTCCACATCGAGCCTACGAACGTGTGCGTGTTCTCGTGTCACTTCTGCTCCTACTCGCGCCTGTATGCGCACCGCGAGGAGGGCTGGGAACTGAGTCTCGAGGATATGCTCAACATCGTGAAGAAGTACGACGGCAAGCCCGAAACGGAAGTGCACATCGTGGGCGGCGTGCATCCCAAGATGAACCTGTATTTCTTCGTTGACCTGCTGAAAGCGATCAAAGCGCACCGGCCGGAGCTGCATATCAAGGGATTCACGGCGGTGGAGCTGGATTATATGTTCCGCAAAGCGAAGCTGTCGGTTGAGGAAGGCCTCCGCATCCTCCACGAGGCGGGTCTCGACTCGCTGCCCGGCGGCGGAGCGGAGATCTTCAACGAGGAAGTGCGCCAGAAGATCTGCCCCGACAAAGTGGATGCGAAAGGCTGGCTGCACATTCACGGTGCGGCCCACGAGCTGGGCATGCACAGCAACGCGACGATGCTTTACGGCCACGTGGAAACCTACGCCGACCGCGTGGACCACATGCGCCAGCTGCGCGAGCTACAGGACCGCACTGGCGGCTTCAACACGTTCATCCCGCTCAAGTTCCGCAACGGCGGCAACGACATGAGCCATGTGCCCGAATGCAGCCTCGTGGAGGATTTCAAGACGTACGCGATTGCGCGTCTTTACCTCGACAACTTCCCGCACCTGAAAGCCTATTGGCCGATGCTGGGCCGCAAGAATGCGCAGCTCTCTCTTGCCTTCGGCGTCAACGATATCGACGGCACGATCGACGACACCACCAAGATCTATTCGATGGCGGGCTCAGAAGAACAAACGCCTGCCATGAGCACCGAAGAGATCGTGACCCTCATCAAACAAGTGCGCCGCAAGCCGGTGGAGCGGGATACGCTGTATAACGTGATCACTGCCTATTAATGTGCAGCTGGGTAATGTGCTAATAAAGAACGCCGCTCGATGAGCGGCGTTCTTTTTAAAACG
Organism: Chitinophagaceae bacterium; assembly: GCA_004173235.1. GTDB lineage: Bacteria > Bacteroidota > Bacteroidia > Chitinophagales > Chitinophagaceae > Flavisolibacter. The sequence goes on from SEAC01000027.1 coordinate 40,989, forward strand.
ATCGTAACGGGTTAGGCAAAAACCCTCTTCTGTCACGCTGAGCGTGGCCGAAGCGTTACCCCATTTTCGCTTTCAGATTCTCATCGATCGCGTCAAGGAATTCTTCTGTGTAGAGGTAGTCTTTCCCGTGCTCGGCTTTGCCGGGGTTGATGGTGATGGCGAGGTCCTTGGTCATCTTGCCGCTCTCAACGGTTTCGATGCACACGGCCTCGAGCTTGTTGCAGAAGTCGATCAGCTCCTGGTTGCCATCGAGCTTCCCCCGGAAGGCCAGACCACGCGTCCACGCGAAGATGGAAGCAATGGGATTGGTGGATGTGGGACGACCTTTCTGGTGCTCGCGGTAGTGACGCGTTACGGTGCCGTGGGCCGCCTCGGCTTCCATCGTTTTACCATCGGGGGTAATCAGCACAGAGGTCATCAGGCCGAGTGAACCAAAGCCCTGCGCCACGGTGTCGCTTTGCACGTCGCCGTCGTAGTTCTTGCAGGCCCATACGAAATTGCCGTTCCACTTTAGGGCAGAAGCAACCATGTCGTCGATGAGGCGGTGCTCGTAGGTGATGCCGGCCGCTTCGAATTTCGACTTGTAGTCGGCCTGGTAGATCTCTTCAAAGATGTCTTTGAAACGACCGTCGTATTTTTTGAGAATGGTGTTCTTGGTAGAGAGATAGAGCGGCCAGCCCTTGCTCAGCGCCATGTTGAAGCAGCTGTGCGCGAATCCGCGGATCGACTCTTCGGTGTTGTACATAGTGAGCGCAACGCCGTCGCCACGGAAGTTATACACTTCGTGCTCGATAACGGTGCCGTCTTCACCCTCGAATTTCACTGTGAGCTTGCCTTTGCCTTTTGTAACGAAGTCGGTAGCGCGGTATTGATCGCCGAATGCGTGGCGGCCTACGATGATGGGCGCATCCCAGTTGGTAACCAGGCGCGGGATGTTCTTAATGACGATGGGCTCGCGGAAAACGGTGCCGTCGAGGATGTTGCGGATGGTGCCGTTGGGGCTCTTCCACATCTGCTTCAGGCCGAATTCTTCTACGCGCGCTTCGTCGGGCGTGATGGTGGCGCACTTGATGCCCACACCGTATTGCTTGATGGCATTGGCGGCATCGATCGTAACCTGGTCGGCCGTCTGGTCGCGGTACTCCACACCCAGGTCGAAGTACTTGATGTCGACATCGATATAAGGAAGAATGAGTTTGTCCTTGATGAATTTCCAGATGATCCGGGTCATCTCGTCGCCATCCAGTTCAACCACCGGGTTGGCTACTTTAATCTTTTGCGTCATTGCAAGAAGTTTTGGGTCAATCAATAATGGGCGAAGGTATTGATTTGCGGCTTTTAGGGACGGAAATCGGCGCAAACGTTTTCGTGAACCGTCAGCCGTCAGCCGTGAACGATCTCACCCTTCTCGTGCCCCCTCCCTTCTCCGCAGCGGAGCGGGTTGCCAACGCCAATAACCAAGAACGGAGGCCAATGGCCTCCGTTCTCTATACCGCGCATCGCGAGCTCACGGCTCACGGCTCACGGTCAGAACTGCTTCTTCGGCGCATTCACCGCGTTGCCTACGTGGCTCTTGTCCACATTCTCGTTGCCGAGATTGTCCAGGATCCAGTTGGTCATCTTGCTCCAGAGGTGCAGGCTTGTATTGTCGGCACCGCCGTTGATGCTGTGATTTTTGTTGGGATAGTACATCGTCTCGAAGTCGACGTTCGCTTTCACCAGCGCGGAGATCATCTGCGTGCTGTTCTGGAAGTGCACGTTGTCGTCGGCGCTGCCGTGAATGAGCAGGAACTTGCCTTTGATGCGATTCACAAAGTTGATGGGCGCATTGTCGTCGTAGCCGGCCTTATTTTCCTGCGGCGTGCGCATGTAGCGCTCGGTGTAGATGTTGTCGTAAAAGCGCCAGGACGTAACGGGAGCCACGGCCACCGCCGCGGTAAATGCTTCGTTGCCTTTCGTAATGGCCAGCGAGCTCATAAAGCCGCCAAAGCTCCAGCCCCAGTGACCCACGTTCTTCGGATCCACGAAGGATTGCTTCGCAAGGTATTTTGCCGCATCGATCTGGTCTTCGATCTCAAACTTGCCCAGCTGCAGGTAGGTCTTCTTCTTGAATTCCTCACCGCGGAAGCCGGTGCCGGTGTTGTCTACCGACACTACGATGAACCCGCGCTGCGCAAGCATCTGGTGCCACATGCTGGCTGCCCCATAGCGGTTGGCCACCTGCTGCGAGCCCGGACCGCCATAGTTGCAGAAGATCACCGGATACTTTTTAGAAGGGTTGAAGTTGGCGGGCTTCAGCATCCAGCCGTTGAGCGTGTCGCCTTTGCTGTTCGGCACGCGGATGAACTCCACCTGGCCCACGCCGTAGTCGGCAATGGTCTGCTTCAGTTTCGTATTCTCGTTGATCGTCCTCACAAAGGTTGCCTTGTCTTTCTTCAGGTCATACAGCGACACCACCTGGGGCGTGTTGATGTTGGAGTAATAATCCATGTACTGGGTGAAGTCGTCCTTCAGCTCGATGCGGTGCCAGCCGGTGCCCTGGGTCAGCTGCTTCGTGTTGCGGCCGTTGAGGTCCGACACGAACAGGTTGCGATCCATTGGCGTGGGATAGGCGAGCGTGTAGTACACGAGGCCGTTCTTTTCATCTACGCCGTTGATGTCGGCGATGTCTGCCTTCAGCTTCGTGATCTGTACCTTCTGTTTGCCATCGAGCGTGTAGCGATAAAGCTGCGTGAAGCCGTTCATCTCCGAAGTAAAGAGATAGCTTTTCCCGTCTTTCAGGAACTGCCAGTTGTCGTTGATCTCCACGAAATATTTGTTCTGCTCACGGTACATCTCCGTAGCGGCGCCGGTAGCCGGGTTGGTGAGCAGCAGGCGGAGATCGTTCTGGTGGCGGTTCATCCAGAATACGACGAGCTTGGGATGCGCATCGCGGGTCCACTTGATGCGGGGAATGTAGATGTCGCCCTGCTCAAACTGCGCGGCCACGTCCTTGCTTCCGGCTACGTCATAGAGATGTATCTGCACTTTTGAATTGCTCTCGCCGGCCTTCGGATACTTGTAGCCGTACTGGCGGTTGTAGGTGCTGTCGTATACGGTGAACTGGAATTCCTTCACGTTCGTTTCGTCGAACTTGTAGTAGGCCACGTACTTGCTGTCGGGGCTCCATTCAAACGCGCGGCTGAACTCGAATTCTTCTTCGTACACCCAATCGCAGTTGCCGTTGATGATCTTGTTCCACTGGCCATCCGTAGTAACGGCCTGGGTGGTGGCCGACGCGATATCGTAGATATACAGGTTGTTGTCGTATACATAGGCCACCTTCTGGCCGTCGGGCGAAAAGGTAGGATGCAGCACCTTTCCGCCGCCGAGACGCAGGGCCTTTTTGGTGCTGATATCATAAACGTATGCGTTGGACTTTGACGAGCGTCGGTAGATGGGCTCGCGGCCGTCGAAGAAAAGGATTCGCTTGCGGTCGGCAGCCACCTGGAAGTCGGTGCTGGCGATGATCTTGCCGCTCGCGTCTTTTACATCGGAGGCCTTGAACAGGGTATCATCGGAGCCACCCGCAAAGCCGGGTACGAACTCGCTGCGGAAGGTGCCTTTCTTATAAATGTCTTCGATGGTAATCTGCTTCTTCTGGGCTACGGCCAGGAAGGGCAGGAAGAGAAACAGGAAAAGGATGCGCATGTGCGTTTTTAATTTGAGCGTTAAATATAACGTAGGAAAGCTACGCGGGGCGCGCCTTTTGAAGAGCGGCAAATACTTTAACGGAGCGGAGGGAAAGGAGGCTAAGACGAAGAAGATTCGGAACCGCAAAGAGAAGAAGAAAAGAAGGTGGTACGCTAAGTTTTATTTCAATAAAACAGCCCCGCCTGCGGCGGGGCTGTTACCATATTTCTTAGCGAAACGCTTATTCACTTCTTTACTTCGCGGTGAAAAACTCTTTTTCACCTTCTAAACCTTACGCTTTCGCATCGGCCATATCGGGGATCGCTTCCGATTTGTAGGCGCCCGCATCCAGCTTGGCTTTGGTTTCGCTGAAGGCCTTGAGCGTTGCCTCGATGTCGGCCTCGGTGTGCGCAGCAGTGGGGATGAGGCGATAGATGATATGTCCTTTCGGGATCACCGGATACACCACGATCGAGCAGAAGATGCCGTAGTTCTCGCGGAGATCCATCACCATTGCAGTAGCTTCTTCTACGCCACCCTTCATGTAAACGGGCGTTACCATGGTGTCGGTGTTGCCGATGTCGAAGCCGCGCTCTTTGAGTCCGGCCTGCAGCGCAAGCGCGTTCTTCCAAAGTTTTTCGCGGAGCTCGGGCATCGCGCGCAGCATTTCAAGGCGCTTGAGGTTACCGATAACGATGGGCATCGGCAGGCTCTTGGCGAATATCTGCGAACGGATGTTGTAGCGGATGTAGTCTACGATCTGGCGGTCGCCGGCAACGAAGGCGCCGATCGACGCCATCGACTTGGCAAAGGTGGAGAAGTAGAGGTCGATGCCGTCCTGTACGCCCTGCGCTTCGCCTGCGCCGGCGCCGGTGGCACCAAGCGTACCGAAGCCGTGCGCATCGTCTACGAGGATGCGGAACGAGTATTTGTTCTTGAGGTCGATGATCTCTTTGAGCTTGCCCTGATCGCCGGCCATGCCGAATACGCCTTCGGTGATCACGAGAATGCCGCCCTGTTTGTTCTTTTCAACAAGCGCAGTGGCGCGCTCCATTTGCTTTTCGAAATCTTCGAGGTCGTTGTGCTTGAACACAAAGCGGTGACCGGCGTGGAGGCGCAGGCCGTCGATGATGCACGCGTGGCTCTCGGCGTCGTATACGATCACATCGTGGCGCGAACAAACCGCGTCGATGATGCTCACCATTCCCTGGTAGCCGAAGTTGAGGAGGGCTGCATCGTCTTTACCCACAAAGGTTGCGAGCTCCTGCTCCAGCTGCTCGTGGTAGTTGGAGTTGCCGCTCATCATCCGCGCACCCATGGGGTAAGCGAGCCCGTATTCTTTGGCGCCATCGGCATCCGCCTTGCGGATGTCGGGGTGGTTGGCCAGTCCGAGGTAATTATTGAGGCTCCAAACGATCACTTCTTTGCCGCGGAATTGCATCCGGCTTCCGATCTCTCCTTCCAGCTTCGGGAAGGCGAAATAGCCATGCGCACGCTCACGATGCTGCCCGATGGGTCCATAATTCTTGACCAAACGCTCGAAAATATCTGCCATGTAACGTAGGTTTTAAAAATTGCCGCGAAGGTAAGTAATTATAGCGGAAGCAGTTCCACCGCCAGTCTCCAGCCGCCGCGCTCGTGGCGCCACAGGCGTACAAACGGCGCCGGCTCCCCCTTTTCATCCTTAGCTGTGCCATATACGAGCGCAAGGTCGCCCGAAGGCGCGAGGAGCCTGCCGGATGACTGCGTTTCCACCATCGCCGGAAGCGCCTTGATCCACTTTGCCTGCTGGCCGGGCGTGAGCGCGTAGGCCTGCCCGCTGCGGCAGAGCACGCTGGTGGCCGAAAGGGCGCCGCGGTGGGCCACCTTTGCATCGCGTTTGAGCAACTCGGCGAAAGCGCTGTCGGCCAACACCAGCGACGCCTCGTCGCCCCGCTCTTTGTCGGGGGCAAAGGGGTAGAGCACCTGCAGGGTCTCATCGCCTCCATGGGTGCCGGCATCGAAGAGGAACTTCCAGTCGCCTCCCGGCAGCCGGTGCCAGATGGTAAAGAAGTGGCCGCGGGCCGAAATGCTGTCTTTCGATGTAAGACGGAAGGTCCAGGGGCCGGTGGTTAAGCCCCAGTCGCCGGAGGAAGCGAGCTCCGCGACGAGCGGCTTCCAGTTGAGCACGCCCGGACCGGCGGCTTTGGCCTGCCACTCGGCGTAGCTTTTATGATAGGAATCCTTGCGGAACATCACCGCCGATGTATCCATAAAAGCTACGAACGCGTCGCGGGTGTTTTCAGCAACCGATTTTGCCGCAAAGGCGCGCTCCGATGCTACCATCGACTGCAATGCGGCGGGCTGCGCCTGTGCACCAACAGCTGCAAACAGGCCCGCAGCAAGGAGAATGTGCTTCATCGAATGAAGATAACATGCAATTATCAGCAGCAGCTTCCGCTGATCCTTTTTTGGAGCGTAATTTCGCGGCTTCAATGATCACCGGATGATGAAGCGCCTGCTCCTGTCTCTCCTTTTTTTCTGCACATTATTCACTGCCTTTGCCCAGCAGTCCGAACGGCCCGCACTTGTGGTTGGACTGGTAGTAGACCAGATGCGCTGGGACTACCTGTACCGCTATGCCGACCGCTATGGCAACGACGGCTTCAAGCGCCTGCTGCGCGAGGGTTTCAGCTGCGACAATACCTTCATTCCTTACACACCTACCTACACGGCGCCCGGACACACCTGTATTTATACGGGAAGCGTTCCGTCGCTCCACGGCATCATCTCCAATACCTGGTGGGACCGCAGCAGCGACACCACGATGTATTGCACGCAGGACAACTCCGTGCACGGCATCGGCAGTAGTTCGAAGGCGGGCAAAATGTCGCCACGCAACCTTTGGGCGAGCACCATCACCGACGAATTGCGCCTCTCTACCAACTTTCGCAATAAGACCGTTGCCATTGCGCTCAAAGACCGGGGAGCCATCCTTCCTGGTGGACACACGGCCAACGGCGCCTACTGGTTTGACAACGAAACGGAATCGTGGATCACGAGCTCGTTTTATGCAAATGCGCTCCCTGCCTGGGTTTCGGCCTTCAACAAGCGCGGGCTGCCGCGCGAGTACCTGAGCCGCAACTGGAATACGCTCTACCCGATCGGCACCTACGCGCAAAGCGGCCGCGACACCGCGTACTGGGAAGGCGTGCAGCCCGGCGGCACCAATTTTTTCCCCCACCGGATGGACTCGCTGAAGGGCCATACAGCGATGGAAGCGTTCCGCGTTTCGCCCTGGGGCAACAGCTTCACCCTCCAGTTTGCGCAGGAAGCGGTGCGTTCGGAGCGCCTCGGCAAGGGTGCCTTTACCGATTTTCTTACCGTTAGCCTCTCCTCCACCGACTACATAGGGCACGCCTTCGGCCCCAACTCCATCGAGATCGAAGACACTTACCTCCGCCTCGATCGCGAGATCGCAGCCTTTCTGAAATTCCTGGATGCGCAGGTGGGCAAGGGCAAATACCTGCTTTTCCTCACCGCCGATCACGGCGCGGCCCACACGCCGGCCTACGCCAACAGCCAGCGGCTGCCGGCCGGCCGCATCAGCGACTACGCACTCATGGACAGCCTCAACGCCGCGCTCAACCGCGATTTCGGAGTGACGCGTGCCGTGCGTTCGCTCATCAACTACCAGGTTTATCTGAATGAGGAAAAGATCGAAGAAGCGCATGCCGACCGCGCAGCCATCAAGCATTTCATCATGAACCGCCTGCTGCGCATTCCCGGAGTGTCGAAGGTGATCGACCTCGATAATATTGCTGCCGCGCCCCTGCCGCCCAAGATCCGCGACATGGTACTGAATGGCTACAACCAGAAGTTGAGTGGCAACATCCAGTATGTGTTCAAGCCCCAGTGGTTCGATTGGGGCGGTGTTACGGGCACTACGCACGGCGCGCCTTACCCCTACGATGCCCACATCCCGCTGGTGTGGTTTGGCTGGAAACAAAAGCCCGGCCGCCTCGTGCGGGAGGTATACATGACCGACATAGCCGCCACCCTCGCCGCCCTGCTTCGGGTGCAGATGCCGAACGGGTGCATCGGGCAGCCGATCGGGGAAGTTGTTCGGTAGGGAACATTTACAGTATTTAGTTTTCAGTTTTTGAGTGGTAGGACCCATCCCCCAATCCCTTGCCCACGGGAAGGGGAGCGCATCACCCTCACTTCGCCGCGTCAATCGAATTACCCCATTATCCCACCACCCCATCACCCTATTACCCCATTATCCCATCACCCCATTCTCCCTCCCCTTTGGTGGTCTGCCCGTTTTTACGGAATTTCGCGACCTTAATAACTTATATCCCTTCACTATGTGCGGAATCGTTGCCTATATCGGCCCTCGCGAAGCCTACCCAGTAATCTTGAAAGGCCTGAAAAGGCTGGAATACCGGGGCTATGACAGCGCCGGTGTGGCTTTGCTGGACAAGGATCTGAATGTTTACAAGAAAAAAGGCAAGGTGGCCGACCTCGAGGAAAGCCTTGTTGGAAAGAACCTGCACTCCCATATCGGCATCGGCCACACCCGTTGGGCTACCCACGGCGAGCCCAATGACCGCAATGCGCACCCTCACCTCTCCGCTTCGGGCAAGCTGGCGATGATTCACAATGGGATCATCGAAAACTACGCCCAGCTGAAGGAAGACCTGCAGCGCAAAGGCTACGCCTTTAAGAGCGACACCGACACGGAGGTGCTGCTGAACTTCATCGAAGACATCAAGAACAACCTCGGTTGCCCGCTCGAAGAGGCCGTGCGCGTGGCCCTCAAGCGCGTTGTGGGCGCCTACGTGATCGTGCTGATGGACGAGGACACGCCCGACACCATCATCACCGCCCGTAAAGGCTCTCCCCTCGTGATCGGCATCGGCAAGAACGAGCACTTTCTCGCTTCCGATGCATCGCCCATCATCGAATACACGAAGGAAGTTGTTTATGTAAACGACTACGAAATCGCAATCATCAAAGCCGACGAGCTCATTCTGAAGAACCTCGGTAACGAGCGCCAGACGCCATTTATCCAGAAACTCGACATGGAGCTCGCAGCCATCGAAAAAGGCGGTTTCGAGCACTTCATGCTGAAAGAGATCTTCGAGCAGCCGCAAACCATCCATGATTGCCTCCGCGGCCGCCTCGATTCCGAGAACGGAACGATCACGATGAGCGGCATTGCAAAGTATGCCGACCAACTGATGAACGCCAACCGCATCGTGATGGTAGCCTGCGGCACCAGCTGGCACGCCGGCCTCGTTGCAGAATACATTTTTGAAGAACTGTGCCGCATCAACGTGGAGGTGGAATATGCCTCCGAGTTCCGCTACCGCAATCCCGTCATCCAGCCCGGCGACGTCATCCTGGCCATCTCGCAAAGCGGTGAAACGGCCGATACGCTCGTTGCCATCGAAAACGCGAAGAAGCAAGGCGCCATCATCATGGGCATCGTGAACGTGGTGGGCTCGTCGATTGCCCGCTTGTCGGACACCGGTGCCTATACCCACGCAGGACCGGAGATCGGCGTAGCATCCACCAAGGCCTTCACAGGCCAGCTGGCGGTGCTCACGATGGTTGCCCTCAAAGTGGCCCTCGAAAAAGGAACGATCACCCACGAGCGCTTCCTGCAGCTGGTGCGCGAGCTCGATGCCATTCCTGATAAAGTCGCCAAGATCCTCGAGCAGAACGATGCCATCAAGGCGCTTGCAGAAAAATACAAGGACGCTTCCAACTGCCTCTACCTCGGTCGCGGCTACAACTTCCCTGTTGCCCTCGAAGGCGCGCTGAAGCTGAAGGAGATCTCCTACATCCATGCCGAAGGGTATCCTGCTGCCGAAATGAAGCACGGCCCGATCGCGCTTGTAGATGAGAACCTCCCGGTCATATTCATTGCTACTAAAGATTCCTACCACGAGAAAGTGATCTCCAACATGCAGGAGATCAAGGCGCGGAAAGGCCGCGTGGTGGCCATCATCAACGAAGGCGATACACAGAGCCTCTCGCTTGCCGATGACGTGATCGTGGTTCCGGAGACCGATGAGATCCTCGCACCGATGCTCAATTGCATCCCCATGCAACTCCTCGCCTACCACATTGGCGTGGCTAAAGGTTTCGACGTGGACAAGCCGCGTAACCTCGCCAAGTCGGTAACGGTGGAGTGAGGAATAACGAATGCCCAATATCGAAGTGAGACCTTTCCGGATGGAGAGGTCTTTTTTGTTGGGAGCAGCCCCTCGCCTGGATTCCTTGTTCACTATTCGTTATTCGTTCTTCATTGGGTATTTTCGTACCATGAACGATATCCGCAAAATTGCCCTTCCGTCTATTGGCTACGGATTTGTGGACCCCAAGTACCTGCCCGAAGGCGCCGATGAATATTACCTGCGCAACCTCCAGAACCGCAGCGGCATCGCCTATCGCAACCTGACGGCCTACGAGATCGAAAAGCTGGTGCGCAACAACAACACTTCCGACGACTGGAACAAGATCCAAGTGTCGGATGCCTTCAACGCCGACCTCGTGCGCAACTGCAAGTTCTTCGGGCTGGTGCGCATCGGCAAGCTCGAAAGCTTCGCACTCCGTCATCACAACGTGACGCATCCTGTTGGCTTATACAATAGCACGATCATCTCCTGCGACTTCGGCGACAATGTGGTGGTGGATAACGTAAAGTTCCTCTCGAATTATATCATCGGAAACGAAGTGCTGCTGCTCAACATCGACGAACTGCACACAACGCAGTCGGCCAAGTTTGGCAACGGCATCCTCAAGGAAGGAGAAGATGAAAGCAGCCGTGTGTGGCTGGAAGTGTGCAACGAGAACGCAGGACGCAAGATCATTCCCTTCAACGGCATGTTGCCCGGCGACGCGTGGATCTGGGCCAAGCACCGCGCCGATGGCGAGCTGATGCAACGCCTCGAAGATCTGACGCAGCTGCGTTATGATGCGCGCCGCGGTTATTACGGCAAAATCGGCGACCGCACCGTGATCAAGAATACGAGCATCGTGAAAGATGTGTGGGTGGGCACCGATGCCTACATCAAGGGCGCCAACAAGCTGAAGAACATCACCATCAACTCCGCGCCGGACGCGATGTCGCAGATCGGGGAAGGTTGCGAGCTCGTGAACGGAATCGTAAGCTATGGCTGCCGCGTTTTCTATGGCGTGAAAGCCGTGCGCTTCGTGATGGCCTCCCACTCGCAACTGAAATACGGCGCGCGTCTGATCAACTCCTACCTGGGCAACAACGCCACGATCTCCTGTTGCGAAGTGCTCAACTCGCTCATCTTCCCGGCGCACGAACAGCACCACAACAACTCTTTCCTGTGCGCCGCCCTGGTGATGGGACAGAGCAACATGGCAGCAGGGGCAACAGTGGGCTCCAATCACAACAGCCGCGCGGCTGACGGCGAGATCGTTGCTGGGCGCGGGTTCTGGCCCGGCCTTTGCGTAAGCCTGAAACACAATTCGAAATTTGCATCCTTCACGCTCATTGCAAAAGGCGACTACACCAACGAGCTGAACATACCCATTCCGTTCAGCCTCGTGAGCAACGATGAAGGCAACAACCGCCTCGTGATCATGCCGGCGTATTGGTTTCAGTACAATATGTATGCACTGGCACGCAATGCACACAAGTACGTTGACCGCGACAAGCGCACACGCAAGCGCCAGCATATTGAATACGACTACCTCGCGCCCGATAGCGTGAACGAGATCTTCACAGGCATCCGTTTGCTCGAGCGCCTTACCGCCCTTCACGTGCGCGGCGGCGACGCCGGCGGCATGTCGGAACAGGAACTGGAAGCGGAAGGCCACACCCTACTGACAGAAGGAAAGACCAACTTAAAGGCCGGCATCCAGGCCTATGGCTTCGAAAACAATACGCGCCCTACGATCCTGACCAAGGTGCCCGAAGCCTGGCGCGTGTTCCAGGACCTCATCGCTTATTACTGCGGCACGCAGCTGCTGCAATGGATGGAAGAAAACAGCTTCGGCTCCTTCGCCGAAATGAAAGAATCCTTCCCGGATGAAAGTCCCCGCGGTCAATGGCACAACGCCGGCGGACAGCTGATGCCCGAAAGCGCCTTGCAGGAATTGATAGAAGGAATCAAGAGCGGCGTGATCGGAAGCTGGAGCGAAGTGCACACGTTCTACGAAGTGAGCGGCGCCCGCTACCCCGAGCAAAAACGCGCGCATGCGCTTACCGCCTATTTTGAAATGATCGGAATGAGCCGCGCAGCCTTTGCGGAAGGGGATTTCCATACATTGCTCGAGCGCACGTTGCGTGTGAAGGAATGGATGGTGGAAGGAATATTCAAGGCGCGTGCAAAGGATTATGAAAATCCATTCCGCACCATGATCTACGATAGCACCAAAGAAATGAACGAAGTGGTGGGCAGGCTCGAAGACAATAGTTTTATCTGCCACCAGCGCGAGGAGCTCGCGGCATTGCGCCTGCGGGTGAGCCATATATTGAAGGAAGGTGCACTTGCTTCGGCCTGAGCATAGGAGAAAACACAAAATAAAATAGCCCTTCGGTGAAGGGCTATTTTATTATGTAGACCACTAAAGATTAGTGGTTAGCAGCGTGCGTAGTGTCAACAGTTACAGTCGTTGTAGTTGTTGTATCTACAGTCGTAGCAGTCGTGTCAACCGGAGTAACAACGGTAGTTGTGTCAACAGTGTGCGTAGTCGTGTCGGTAGAAGTGGTGGTGGTTTCCGAGCCGTTGCAGGCTGCGAGGGTAGCGGCGATAGCGATTACGCCCAGTACTTTTTTCATTTTTCTTTGTGGTTTTAGTTAACTAATGGGCGCAAAGGTACACCTACGGATGAGATTTCCAAATACGCCAGGGAATTCTTTTCCACAGCATTACTTCTTACGGAAGAACAAGCGTACCGGCACACCCGTGAAATCGAAGTTTGCGCGCAGCTGGTTCTCAAGGTAATTCTTATAAGGCGTCTTCACTTCGTCGGGGAAGTTGCAGAAGAATGCGAAGGATGGAACTACGGTGGGCAACTGCGTGATGTACTTGATGCTGAGCATATGCCCCCGAATCACAGGTGCATGGTACGTTTCCACGGCTTTGAGCATCACCTCGTTGAGGCGTGCGGTCTGCACGCGGCGCTGGCGGTTTTCATACACCTTCAGTGCTGCTTCGATGGCCTGGTAAATGCGCACCTTGTCTTTCGCCGAAATGAAAATGATGGGAACGTCGTTGAACGGCGCCAGGCGCTGCTTCAGCATCTTCTCATAGTCGCGGGCGGTGTTGGTTTCCTTTTGCACCAGGTCCCACTTGTTTACCAGCACCACAAGGCCTTTGCCTTTGCGGGATGCGAGGCTGTAAATGCTGAGGTCCTGCGCGGCGATGCCTTTCTCGGCGTCCACGAGGAGCATACACACGTCGGCCTCGTCCACGGCCTTGATGGCGCGGATCACCGAATAAAACTCGAGGTCTTCGTGCACCTTGGCCTTGCGGCGGATGCCCGCTGTATCGATAAGCACGAAATCTTTCTGAAACAGGTTGTAGCGCGTGTGGATCGTGTCGCGCGTGGTGCCTGCGATGTCGCTCACGATGGTGCGCTCCGCGCCCACCAGTGCATTCAGCAGCGACGATTTACCCACGTTGGGCTGGCCGATGATGGCGAACTTCGGGATCTTTTCTTCTTCTACTTCTTCCTGCTCTTCGGGGATGAGGGCAGCAATCTCGTCGAGCAGGTCGCCGGTGCCGGAGCCGCTGATGGCCGAGATGAAATGCACGTGCTCGAAGCCGAGGCTGTAGAACTCGGCTGCTTCCAGCATGCGGTTGTGGTTGTCTACTTTGTTCACCACCAGGAACACGGGCTTGGTGCTTCGCCGCAGGAGATCGGCCATCGCATCGTCGAGGTCGGTGCTGCCGGTGGCTGCATCCACCACAAAGAGGATCGCATTTGCTTCGTCAACGGCAATGCCCACCTGCTTGCGGATCTCGCGCTCAAACACATCCTGCGTATCGGGCACAAATCCGCCCGTATCGATCACGTTGAAACTCTTGCCGTTCCACTCCGCCACACCATACTGGCGATCGCGCGTTACACCGGGAATATCTTCCACTATGGCCTTCCGCTGCTCGAGCAGGCGGTTGAAAAAAGTGCTTTTGCCCACATTGGGACGTCCCACGATTGCTACTGTAAAACCCATAAAATTTATGTCTGATTTCTGACGTCTGATGTCGGATATGATTGTAAATCAGACATCCGACATCCTAAATCAGCGATTAATATCCGTATTCTCTTAACAACAAATCATTCTCGCGCCACTTCGGACGCACTTTCACGAACAGCTCGAGGAAGACCTTCGACTGGAGAAACTTTTCAATCTCCGTGCGGGCTTCCGAACCGATCCGCTTGATCATCCGGCCACCCTCGCCCAGGATGATGGCCTTCTGCGACTCGCGCTGCACCACGATGATAGCGCCGATCTTGATGAGCGAGCTTTTGTGCTTGAACTCCTGCACCAGCACCGTCGCTTCGTAGGGGATCTCGTCCTGCAGGTGGTGAAAGATGCGCTCACGCACCATCTCCGCCACGAAGAACTTTTCCGGGAGGTCGGTCATCTCGTCTTCGGCATAAAAGGGTTCGCCTTCGGGCAGCAGTTCGGTGATGGCCTCCAGTAGCGTGGGAACGCCGTTCTGCGTAAGCGCGGAAAGGGTCACGATCCGCTTTGCATAAGGCTTGTCGGCAAAAAACGCAAGCGCAGCATCCAGCTGCTCCTTGCGCGCTTTGTCTACCTTGTTGAGCACCAGCACGCACGGCACGCGCAGGCGGAGGGCGGTGAATATGGCGTCGTTTTCTTCAAGATTGTCAAGCACATCTACCAGCAAAACGCCAACATCAGCATCTTCCATCGCTCCTTTTACGGCCCCCATCATCCGCTCGTGCAGCTTGTAGCGCGTTTCGCCGATGATGCCCGGGGTGTCGGAAAAGATGATCTGGTACGCATCGGTGGTCATTATGCCCTTGATGCGGTGGCGGGTGGTCTGCACTTTGGGCGACACAATGGCGAGCTTCTCCCCGATCAGCGCGTTGAGGAGCGTGCTTTTGCCGGCATTGGGCTTTCCGAAAATGTTGACAAATCCGACTTTCATCGCCGCAAAGGTAAGGCAGCGGCGGCGGACAGCCCCGGCAACGTTCCCGGAGCAGTTGGCAGCAGGTTTCGGGCAGTTGAAGCAGCCTGCGTTTACCGGGCACCCATGGTTGTAAGAACTTTGCCATATGATTGAGCCCAACAATACACTGCCACTCCAACCACCCACCGTTCCAGGCACCATCCAGCGGCCCGGGCCGCACGACTTTCAGGAGATCCTGGACGTGTGGGAACATTCCGTTCGGGCTACCCACTATTTTCTCAAGGAGGCCGATATCCTGCTCTTTCGCGCACTCATTCCCCGGTACCTCGAGCTCCTCGACCTGTATTGCGTTCGCGATGCAGCGGGGAGCATCAGCGGATTTCTCGGTGTGGCAGCGGGCAAGATCGAGATGCTGTTTATTCGTCCCGACCAGCGCGGGGCGGGTATTGGAAGGCTGCTCCTGCGCTACGCAACTACCGAGCTGTCATTGTCGAAAGTTGACGTGAACGAGCAAAACGAGCAGGCGCGCGGATTTTACGAGCACGCTGGTTTTTGCGTCACCAGCCGGTCCAATACCGATAGCCTCGGGATGCCATACCCGCTGCTCCACCTTACCTATTGCCCGGGCTGTTGATCGGCATCGAAGAAAAAGCGCCCCCCTGGGGGAAGCGCCGTTTCTGATTTCCATTCAGCTGAAGCTTTTCTTTTTCTTGTCGCCCGACAGCAGCCAGGCCGCAGCAGCAATCACCGCCGCCGTGGTAGCCACCTTGCGCACGAGGTGCCAGGGTGCGTGCTTCCATTCCGCCTTCCATCCGTGCTCGGCAAAGATGTTGGGGATGGTGCCCTTGCTGAAGTCGTCGAGGTAGCCCTCGATCACGTTTACGCGGTCGGCGAAGATCAGCGGCAGCCAGTGCCCGAACGATCCCTCACTATACTTGAACGCATAGCGGCGGATGGCGCCGCTCAGGCCCGAAGGTGGCGTAGACGTACCAAAGACGGCGCTCACATTGGGGCGTTCGTTCGACTTCAGTAGTTCTACGGACAGCGGCTGCAACGTTGGCCGGTCATAATGTATCCGCTGGTGATCGTCGCCCGTATAGTGCTTCATCGGGTAAGTGGGCTCATTCTCCGGGTCGGCATCAATGCCCCAGCCGTTGATGTGCTTGTACTTTTCGCGCAGGCTTTCCATGTCGGTGCCCGCTCTGTGAATATGTTCCATGTTAAGTTGTTTATCAGTTTTTTGGATTATTGGTTTAGTGGTTTATCGGTGTATTGGTGATCGCCTCCGAGGTCTTCGTTACCGTCCTGATCCCTTTTACTCATTACTTATTACTCATTACTCATTGACCATTCACCATTGACCTTCAACGCCTACGCGGCCGAGGGGATCAGGATCGGCTTGATGCAGCCGTCGCGCTTGGCCGAGAAGATGTGGTAAGCATCGGCCACTTCTTCGAGAGGTACGCGGTGCGTGATGATCTCTTTCGGGTTGAGGCGGCCGGCCATTACGTGCTCGATGAGTCGCGGGAGCAATCGCTTCACCGAAGCCTGGTTCGCGCGGATCGTAAGTCCCTTGTTGACCACGTTGCCTATGGGTACCATGTTGAACGTGGGACCGTAAACGCCGACGATGGAGATGATGCCTCCTTTCTTAACGGAGTTGATGGCCCAGTGGAGCGCAGTGGCAGAGCCTGCCTGCAGCAAACCTTTGCGGCCGGTGAGGGTTTGCAGCATCGATCCCGCTGCTTCGCAACCCACTGCGTCGATGCACACGTCGGCACCAAAGTAGTCGGTTGTTTTCTTGAGGAAGAGTACCGGGTCGCCGATCGATTCGAAGTTATAGGCTTCGCACTGTGCATAGCGGCGCACAAAGTCGAGACGGTATTCGATGTGATCGATGACAATAACGCGTCCCGCACCGAAGAGCCAGGCACAGCGTGCGGCCATGATTCCGATGGGGCCTGCGCCAAACACAACAACGGTGTCGCCGGGCTTGATGCCCGCCATTTCGGCTGCCTGATATCCCGTGGGAACCACGTCGGTAAGCAGCACCGCATCGTCGAGGTCCATACCTTCCGGAATGATGGTGGGACCTACGTTGGCATACGGAACGCGCACATACTCGGCTTGTCCGCCATCATAGCCACCGGCAGTATGCGAGTAGCCGAAAATGCCACCCACAGCGGTTGCCTGCGTGTTGGACTCGTGGCAGTTGCCGAAAAGTTCCTGCTTGCAAAAGGGGCAGGAGCCGCACGCAATGTTGAAGGGCACCAGCACGCGATCCCCTACTTTGATGTTGGTAACCTCAGGACCTACCTCTTCCACAACACCGGTGAATTCGTGTCCGAAGGTCATCCCTACGCGTGTATCGGGCACGAGGCCGTGATACAGGTGGAGGTCGGAACCGCAGATGCAGGAGCGGGTAACGCGCACGATGGCGTCCTGTGGATGAAGGATCTCGGGCATGGGCTTATTACGATCAGCGCGCACGCGGAAGGGCCCGCGAAAGTTCATTGCTAGCATGGATTAAGGGTTTGATGAACAAAAGCTTTTTGCGGGGGAGGTGGGGCCATCGTATGTGCGTAAAAAGCATGCCGATCTTATCTGTAGCGCTTGAAGCACAACGGTTAAGAACGACGATCAAGAGGGAACAGTGGTATTTCAAGATGGCTCCGAATGAAGCCTGGTGAGTGGGTGCACAGAGCGCCACGCGACGAGCGGAACACCTTGGGCCGCATCCACGGTTCTACGGGCACACTAAATACTGTTGTGAATAAAACCGTCCGATTAGGTGATCGGATTACTGATCGTGGAGCTCGCCATAGATGACCATTCCCGTACGCGGCCGCACTACGCTCAGGTTCGATAGTTTTCCATGTGAATAGCCCAGCATTATCCGTAGTTTCATGCCCGTGCTGAGCTCGACCGCGGTATAGGTATCAACGGTGAATCCATCGCCTACGGACTCGTCCTCCTTTACCCTGTTCAACGCAACGTATTTGAAAACATCATTCTTGCAATCGCTACAGATGATCGTCAGCTCACCGTCTTTCCAGTTAATGTAGTTTCGTACTTCGCGTTTCGAACGATCGAGATACTTCTCGAGATTGTCGTTCCATTCGCTCACCGACATTTTTTCGGAAACCAGTGCCAGCTGCCCGATGCTGACAAGACAGAATGAACAGAGCAATCCAAGAAGGAAGAACTTTTTCATGCAGTTTTTGTAGTTGGTTACAGGTAAAATTATGCAATTTGCCCAGCCGGATCAAATCGTAGACAGTCAGGATTTCACGTTCGTCTGATCTGAGCGCAAACTCAACTCCTCATTCCCAATCCCCCAAAAAATGTTCTTGATCCAAGGTTTGAGATTGATCCCTTATTTTAGGACGAGGCAAAGCCGGAAACAAAAAAGCCCCAAAAAAATGGGGCTTTTTACCTAGTTGCGAAGACAGGGATCGAACCTGTGACCTTCGGGTTATGAGCCCGACGAGCTACCGCTGCTCTACTTCGCGTTGCAAATATAGGAGCGCAATTCATCCCGAACAAAAAAAAGATCCTCTTTTAGAAGAATCTTTCTCAAAATAATTTGTGTTTCGCCGCAAAAGCAAGCTGCTTGCGATCTAACCGCGCTTGCCAATATCGGAGCCCCCCGATTTATGGCTTTCCGTGAGCGTTGCCGCGCCGCGGTAGTGCACATCCGACCCTCCGGAGGCGCGTGCCCGTATCTCGCGATTCACCGTTACATCCACATCCGAGCCGCCCGAAGCTTCGGCGGTGCAGGTTTCCACAGTCAGCCCCAACCCCTTGAAATCAGAGCCACCAGAAGCCGACACCTTCAACGAAGCGGCAGTGCCCGTAATGTTTGCGTCCGAGCCGCCGGAGAGATCAGCCTGGAGGTCGGCCTGAACGGCCACGGCGCCCTTGAAGTCGGACCCTCCGGACAGGTCCAGGCGAAGCGACTGGGCGCGCAGCGTACCGTCAACGTATACATCCGAACCGCCGGATGCGCTCAGCTGGTCAAGCATTTTTGCAGAGACGTAAGCCTTCAGGTTGCGACCGTTGCCCCATACAACGCCTCCCCCACCGCTGGTTTCATACCAGATGCGGAGGATACCGTTCTCTACCGTCGTGCGGATGCGCTCGCGGAATTCGGTAGTGCGCCCGCTCACCGCCACGGCAGGTTCCCCCTCGCTGAGGTACAGGTCGATACCGGCCTGCACACGGATGCCGTGAAAGGAAGTGACCGTGCGCACCTGCGCCATATCGTCGTGGATGGTTTTTTGCGCGGAAGCCCCCAGTCCAAGTACGAGCAGGGCGGCGAAGAAGATCTTTTTCATATGAGGATGCATTGTTTGCTTGCCCATTAGACGTGCGGCTTAAAAAAATGTTACAGCCTCGGTCGGGTCGTTGTAATTTTGCCCCGACATCCTCGGGGTGCTTCCCGCCGCAGGCGGGAGGCTGAGATCATACCCGTCGAACCTGATCAGGGTAATGCCTGCGCAGGGAAGGCTGAACACTTCCTGTTCCACCGCTCCTTATCGCACCCGCATTTCCCTTTCATTTAAAACTGTTTTTTAAAATGAAAAGGACTGCAGCCTCATTCTTCCTCCTGGCGCCCGCACTGATGGCCGGCGCACAGCAACGAACATCCGACACGCTCGAACTGCTACCCGTAGAAGTACGGAGCACACGCGCATCGGAAAAAGCACCGTTCACGCGCACCGATCTTTCGCGGAGCACCATCGAACGCCAGAACCTCGGGCAGGACCTCCCCTTCCTGCTGAACCAAACGCCCTCCACCGTGGTGAGCTCGGATGCCGGCAACGGCGTGGGCTACACCGGCCTGCGCATCCGCGGCACCGACCTCACGCGGATCAACGTAACGCTCAACGGCATCCCGTACAACGACCCGGAGTCGCAAAGCGTTTTCTTTGTCGACCTCCCCGACTTCGCATCATCGGTCTCTTCCATCCAGGTGCAGCGCGGCGTCGGCACTTCATCCAACGGCCCCGGCGCATTTGGTGCCAGCATCAACCTAAGCACCAACGAGGTGCGCAAAACGGCCTACGCGGAAGCCTTTAACACCTATGGCTCGTTCAACACCTGGAGAAATACGGTGAAGCTGGGCACCGGCCTGCTCAACGATCACTTCACGTTAGACGCCCGCCTGTCGCGCGTTTCAAGCGATGGATTCGTGGATCGGGGCAGCAGCAAATTGCAGTCGTATTACCTGTCGGGGGCGTGGCTGGGCAAAGCATCAAGCATCAGGCTCAACGTGTTTTCGGGGAAAGAAAAAACCTACCAGTCGTGGAATGGCGTGCCCGAGTACAAGCTTTTCTTCAATGCCGACAGCCTGCTCTCGCACTACTACAACAACCTGGGCTCGCTCTATTTCACCGCTGCCGATTCCGCCAACCTCTTTGGCGCGGATCCACGCCGGTACAACGGGTATCTATACCCCAACCAGACCGACAATTATCGCCAGGATCACTACCAGCTCTTTCTCAACCACCGGCTGAAAAGCGGTCTTGCACTGGGCGCGGCCCTCTTTCTCACGCATGGAGAAGGTTATTACGAGGAGTATAAATACGGTCAGAAATTCAGCAGCTATGGACTCCCGAATTACAGTGCCGGAGGCGGCACTGTCACGCGCACCGATCTCGTTCGCCAGCTTTGGCTCAACAACGATCTGTATGGCGCTACTTTCTCTGCCGATTGGAAACGCCGGGACCTTGAACTCAACTTCGGTGGCTCATGGAGCGGCTTCGACGGGCATCACTACGGAGTTATTGCTTGGGCGCAGCAGGGCGTTCCGAAAGATCATGAATGGTATCGCTACCCTGCGCGCAAGAACGATGGGAATGTGTACGCGAAAGTGGGCTACACCTTTGCACGCAACCTCTATGCGATGATCGACCTCCAATACCGCAGCGTAAGGCACGCGGTGACGGGTACCCGAAAATTCCCGACCCTTGCCGTCAACCGCACCTGGAATTTCTTCAACCCAAAAGCGGGGCTGCGCTACCAGGGACGCGGCTACAGCGTATACGCTTCGTATGCTGTGGGTCAGAAGGAGCCCAACCGCACCGACTTTGAAACCGGCGCGGGCATTTCCGATCCGCAGTCGGAGCAGTTGCACGATGTTGAGCTGGGCGCCGAGCACCGGGGTGAGCGCGCACAGTACGGCATCAACGGCTACTATATGTGGTACCGCAACCAACTGGTGCTTACGGGCCGTCTCAACGATGTGGGCGAGGCCATCAGGGTCAACGTTCCAAACAGCTATCGACTGGGCGTTGAAGCCTGGGGCGGCTATCGCGTCAACCGCTGGCTGTCGCTGCAGGGCAACGTGACGGTGAGCAGAAATGTGCTGCGTGATTTCTCGGACTACCTGCCCCGATACGATGTCAATTTCGATTTCGAAGGATACGATACGATGGCCTTCCGCAATACGCCCATCGCCTTTTCACCCTGGCTTACCAGCGCTGCTACGGTCGTAGTAACGCCAATGAAAGGCTTCGAGCTTTCGCTGGTCAGCAAAGGTGTAAGCAAGCAATACCTCGACAACACCGGGAGCGATGCGAAAAAGATCCGCGGCTATTTTGTGCAGGATGCCGAAGCGCGTTACACGTTTGGAGGAAATTCGGCACGGAGCATCGAGCTTTTCGTGCGTGCCAACAATATCTGGAACAAGCAATACGAATCGAATGGCTATACGTATTCCTACAAGTACGACAGCAACCTCGTGCGCGAAAATTTCTACTATCCCATGGCCGGAACGAACGTGATGACGGGTGTGAACATAAGGTTATGAGGAATCAGTACTGAGTAATGAGTGGCTGGCGCCGGTGTTGCCGTATCCGCTTTAATAGACAAGGCGCCGCAGTGCGGCGCCTTGTCTTTACTCATTACTCATTACTCATTATTCATTTCTCCACCGGGTACTTTTCCTGCCATGCAAGAATGCCTCCCACCAGGTTGCTGGTGTTCCTGAATCCAAGCTGGTCGAGCACGAGGGCTGCCATCATGGAGCGGTGACCGCTGCGGCACTGAAGGATTACCTCTTCGTCTTTCAGGTCTTCGAGCTCGTCTACCTGCATCGTCTGGATCTTGCCAAGAGGGTACAGCCTGCTGCCGGCAATGTGGCTTTCGGTGTATTCGTGCGGCTCGCGCACGTCGATCAGGTTGATCTTTTCGCCGCGGTCCATCCGCGCCTTCAGCTCGTCTACGGAGATGTTGTTCATATTATAGTGTATTCGGTTATTGCTGTGCGGGAGGCGGCGCGGGAGCAGGTGCAGCCGTCGTGTCCACGGGTCGTGCCGGCGGGTTCACGTCCAGCCAGAGGTCTACCATCTGCCCCGGGCGGATGCGGAACCGGCGGCCCTTGCTATCGCGCACATCCGGGCTTTGGCGAATGACGTATGCTGCAAGCGAATCGCGCACGCCGGCGGCGACAACGGAGCCAAGGATGTAGCCTTCACTCTCGATCACCGCACGTGCCTGCTCGTAGGTCATGCCCACGAATTCGGGCACCTCGCGCGCATCGAGGCCAACGCCCGAACCCACAACGAGGTCGATGGTCGTACCAACACGGATCTTGGTGCCGGGCGCAATGGCCGCGCCTTCCACCAACTGGTCGAGCACGGTGCCCTTGGCAAAGTCGGGGCGCGACGTCGTGTCGCCCATCTTCAAACCAAGATTGCGCAGCAGCATTTCCGCGTTGCGCAGGTTATAGCCGCGCAGGTTGGGCATGTCCACATCAGGTGGAATCACACGGTTGACGGTAAGGTACACCGTGCGGTTCACTTTCACCACGGCATCGGCTTCGGGTATTTGCTTGATGACGGCTGAAGGAGCGAGCGAATCGTAGTAAACAGAATCCTGGATGATGTAGTCGAAGCCGCCGCTTTCGAGGAGCTTCTCGGCTTCGGCAAGTGTTTTACCGGTTACGGAAGGAACGCTGCGGGCAACACCGTGGCGCGTGAGGCCATTAAGTGAAAGCACGAATATGAGCAACAGCAGCAGCACGAGCGCGAGGGCCCACAAAATGTTGACCCATAACGGGCGACCGGTGATGTTGCGGTGAATGAATTGTTTCAAGTAAGGGATCTGTTTGAGGCTGCAAGATAAGGATTCGCTCAGGAGGCGCCGAGGCACTGCTCCACGAGGCTGCCGTAGAAGTCGGTGAGCGACAACCCGGCCGCACGCACCTGTTGCGGGATCACCGAGGCCTCGCTTTGCCCGGGCACGGTATTGATCTCGAGCATGAACGGACCTGCATCGCTATAAATGAAGTCGATGCGCACCACGCCGCTGCAGTTGAACACTTCGTAAATGCGGCGCGCCGCATCTTCCAGGCCTTTCTTCCAGGTAGCGTCTATGTCGGCCGGCGTTACTTCCGACGACTTGCCTTCATATTTTGCTTCGAAATCGAAGAACTCGTTGTGCGCAATGATCTCCGTGATGGGAAGCACGTGGATGGAGCCGCCGGCTTTGTATACGCCCACGGTAAATTCGCGTCCCGTAATCATTTCTTCCACCAGCACCTGGTCGTCTTCGCGAAAGGCTTTATCGAGGGCTTCGCCCAGGTGCGCTCCCTCCGACACCTTGCTCATTCCAATGCTCGAGCCGCCGTTATTGGGCTTCACAAAAACAGGGAGCTTGATGCGCCCGAGCAGCTCGCCCACATCGTAGGGAGTATGCTTGAAAAGATGCACGGATTTCGCGACATTGATGCCGCCCATGGCTGCGACGGCCACGGTGTAGCGCTTGTTGAACGTAAGTGCGGATGTGGCAGCATTGCACGAAGTATAAGGCAACCCGATCATATCGAAGTAGCCCTGCAGCTTGCCGTCCTCGCCAGGCGTGCCATGGAGCCCGATAAATACCGCATCGAACCGAATGAGCTCGGTGCCGAGTGTCAGCGTGAAATTCTCGCGGTTGACGAGCGTCTTTTGTCCGTCCTCGTGCTCGTAATACCAGCCATTCGGACTGATATCGATGGTATACACATCATACTTCTCCTTGTCGAGGTGGGTGTAAATGGTGCGCGCCGATTTATAGGAGATGACGGCCTCGCCGGAGTAGCCGCCCGTTACGAGGGCAATTTTCTTTTTCATGCAAACTCAATTGAATAACGAATATCGAATAAAGAATTTAGCCTGCCCCGCCGAAAGCGGGGAATAAAGAAGATCGAATTGCACAACCGCGTAAAAGAAAAAGCCCCCTTTATCCGGGGGCGCTACTTCATTATTGATTATTCCTTGTTGGATATTCGCTATTCTCAAAGGTGCAGCCGCTCCTTCTTTTCCATCAGCTGATCTACCGTTTCCTGGTACATCTCGTCGGGAACGCAGCAATCTACCGGGCAAACGGCGGCGCACTGCGGCTCTTCGTGGAAGCCCTGGCACTCGGTGCACTTGCTCGGAACAATATAATAGGTATCGGCGGCGATAGGTGCATTGCGCTGGCCGGCATCCACGGTGGTTCCATCCACGAGGATATAAGTGCCTTTCACGGAAGTGCCATCGGAGATGGACCAGTCCACGCCGCCCTCGTAGATCGCGTTATTGGGGCATTCGGGCTCGCAGGCACCGCAGTTGATACATTCGTCCGTTATCTTGATGGCCATAAAGTCGGTTTGGGGTTGAGCGTTACTTTTGTGCGACAAAAATAAAGGGTGCCCATGAATTTGCAAGAACGGATTAACTGGTTCACCGAAGCATTCATCGGCCTTTCCGTCGGCAATATCCGCAATGCCTTTCTCCGCCGCGAGGCACTGGAGGAGCTTGCCACGCGCTACGCCATTCCCGATCAGCAGGCCCAACCGAAAAAGGTAGGACTTGTGCTCGCAGGCAACCTCCCGCTGGTAGGTTTCCATGATGTGCTTTGCACCTTCCTTGCGGGCCACATCGCGTACATAAAGCTCTCTTCGAAGGATGCCGTGCTGCTCCCCGTGCTGCTCGACGCGGCGCGCGAATGGTTTCCCGCATCTTCCGAACACCTTATCGTCAGCGATCGCATCGCCAACTGTGATGCTTATATCGCCACCGGCAGCAACAACAGCTCGCGCTACTTCGAAGCCTACTTCGGCAAGTACCCGCACATCATCCGCAAGAACCGAACTTCGGTGGCTATCCTTAATGGCAATGAAAGCGCCGCGGAACTGGAAAAACTGGCAGACGACATTTGCCAATATTTCGGGCTCGGCTGTCGAAATGTAACCCAGCTTTGGGTGCCCGAAGGATACGATTTCGAGCCGCTCGTGCGCGCGCTCGACAAGTATAAAGAGCTCGAGCACCACAACAAATTCCGCAACAACTACGACTACCAGCTGGCGATGCACATTCTCGAACGCCGCTATTACATGACCAACGGATCGGTGCTGCTTCTGGAAAAGGAAAGTCCGTTTGCACCCATCAGCCAGGTGCACTATCAATTCTATAAAAACCGCGCGGATGCTGAATCGGCGCTGGCGAACAACGACGAGATCCAATGCATCGTGGGTGAAGGCCATACGCCTTTCGGCGAGGCGCAATGCCCGGCAGTGGACACGTTCGCCGACGGGGTCGACACGCTCCGCTTTCTCCTTTCGTTGTAAATTTGAGCAACTACGAAGGTCTTAGTAAATGTTTGTTAAACCGGGCCGTGGGTATATAAAGAAGAACTTCCGCAGTGTTATTTTGTTAAGCAGAGGCATACAATTTGACAGTAACTCATAACCCTATTCAATAGCACACTATGAAATGGAAGCAAGTATTGATGATCGTTGGGATTAGTGCTGCGACCACCTTCGCCAGCATTTTCGCCTACAATAAGTTCGCGGCCTCCGATCGCAACGCCATCGGCTCGGCCGAAAACGGCCTGCCGGCCAACTATGCCGGCTTCTTCAGCGGCGGCCAGGGCGGCGCGGAACCCATCGACCTCACTAAGGCGGCGAACGCGGCCGTGCCGGCGGTGGTTCACATCAAAACAAAGATCCCGGCCAAGAAGGTTTCCAACAACATCCAGCGCCCGCGCTCGGGCAACGGCTTCTTCGACGATTGGTTTGACGAGCTCTTCGGCAACGGGCCCAACGTCATCCCCGAGCAGCGAGCTTCCGGCTCCGGCGTCATCATCTCCGAAGATGGATACATCGTTACCAACAACCACGTAATCTCCAATGGTTCCGACGGCGTGGCCGACGAGATTACGGTAACGCTCCACAACCGCAAGACGTATAAGGCACGCCTCATTGGCCGCGACCCAAGCTCCGACCTCGCCGTGCTCAAGATCGACGGAAACAAGTTTCCGTTCCTCGTTTATGGCAACTCCAACAATGTGCAGCTGGGCCAGTGGGTGCTGGCGATCGGCTACCCGCTTACACTCGAAACTACCGTAACTGCGGGCATCGTTTCCGCAACCGGACGTTCCATCAACATCAACCGCCGCCAGAGCGAAACTCCTGTGGAATCGTTCATCCAAACCGATGCTGCTGTGAACCAAGGCAACAGCGGTGGTGCGCTCGTCAACTCCAACGGGGAACTGATCGGCATCAACTCCGCCATCCTCGCTCCCACGGGCACATACGCCGGTTATTCGTTTGCAATCCCCGTGCAGATCGTAAAGAAGATCGTGGATGACATCGTTCGCTACGGCGATGTGCAGCGAGGCTATCTCGGCATCACTTATATTTCAACGGACGACCTCACTGAAGACCAGATCAAAGCACAGGGCTTGTCGGTAGACCAGGACGGCGTACTCGTGTCGGGCGTTGCTACCGATGGCGGTGCTTATTCTGCAGGCATCCGCAAAGGCGACATCATTACGAAAGTGAATGGTGCCAATGTAAATACCGGCATCCAGATGAGCGCGCAGATCGCTTCGTTCCGCCCCGGCGACAAGGTGGCTGTTACCTACCTGCGCAACAGCAAGGAATACAGCACACAGGTAACGTTGAAAAAGAAAGGCGACGTGGTAACGCAGAACATCGGCAACCGCCTCGGCGCCGACCTGGCGACGCTGGATAAAACGAAGGCACGTCAGTACGGCATCGCCGGAGGCGTGGTGGTAGAAAAGATCACCGACGGTGGCGCCATCAGCAACACGCGCATGCAGCCTGGCTTCGTCATCACCAGCGTGAACGGCCAGGATGTAAACAGCGTGGAGGAACTGTCGCGCGTGATCGCAACGCTTTCTGATGCCCGCATACGCATCGAAGGCATCTACCCGGGTTACGACGGCTCATATACCTACCCGATGACACTGGATCAGTAGAACATCGAATACATTAAATAACGAATCCCGAAGGAAGGCTCCTCCATTGTTGAGGGGCCTTTTTGTTTGCCGACTGCTTTCTTACACAAGTCTTGTTCTTGCTTCACTACCAGAAATTCGACCCATCCGCAGCAGGAGAAATTAGGGGTTTTTCTATGTTAGCGCGGCAGTAAATTCGGCAACTTAAATGCACATCCCAATGAAACGTCTTGCCACCATCGCCCTTGCGGGCCTATCGGCTGCGGCGCTGTTGTCGTTCACGCCGCCCGACGACAAGAAGCCGAAAAAGATCAAGTACATCGACCCTGCCAACATGGATCTTTCCGTGAAACCGGGGCAGAATTTCTACCGCTACGCAAACGGGGCCTGGCTGAAGAAGAACCCGGTACCTGCATCCAAAACACGCTGGGGTTCGTTTGATGAACTGCGCGAAGAAAGCAGCCGCCGACTGCGTACGCTATTGGAAGATGCGGCCAAACGCAGCAGCGAGCCTGCGATGCAGAAGGTGGGCGACTTCTATGCTTCGGGCATGGATACAGCCTACATTCAGCAGCAGCGCGCCAATCCCATTCGCGCCGACCTTCAGCGGATCGACGCCCTCACTTCCCCTGCCGACTTTCTGAATGAACTGGCCTGGGAGCGCACGCAGGGCATGGGCGGCGCCCTTTTTGGATTCAGCGTTTCGCAGGATCGCAAGAAGGTGGATCAATACATCCCGAACATCTCTCAGGGTGGCATCTCCCTCCCCGACCGCGACTACTACCTGAAGAACGATGCCCGTAGTACTACAGTGCGCAACGCCTTCCGCCAGCACGTGATGCGGATGTTCGTGCTCACAGGTATCGGCGCGCGCGAGGCCGACCGGATGGCCGACGCCGTGCTGCGCATCGAAACGGCGCTCGCGAAGTCGCAGATGGCACGCGTTGAAATGCGTGACCCATACAAAACATATAACAAATATGCGGTCAAGGACCTTACAACGCTTACGCCGGGGATCGACTGGAACCAGATGCTGGGCAAGTTGAAAATGACGGGCGTGGATAGCCTGATCGTGAGCAATCCGAACTTCCTCCGTACCGTAGATATACTGTTGACGGCACTTCCGCTTGAAGACTGGAAGACCTACCTCAAGTGGAACGTGCTAAACAGCACCGCAACTTACCTGAGCAAAGACTTCGAGCAGGAGAGCTTTTCAATGCGCTCGGTGCTTACCGGCCAAAAGGAAATGACGCCGCGCTGGCAGTTCATCAGCGGTGTGGTAGACAGCCAGCTGGGCGACCAACTCGGCCAGATGTATGTGTCCCGCTACTTCAAGCCGGAAGCCAAGCAGCGGATGCTCGACCTCGTGAACAACCTGCAGGAAACTTTCTCCAACCGCATCAAAGGACTCACCTGGATGAGCGAGGAAACGAAGGTGCGCGCTCTCGAAAAGTTGAACGCCTTCACCAAGAAGATCGCCTATCCCGACAAGTGGAAAGACTACAGCTCCATCACCATTTCGCGCACCGACCTGCTGGGCAACGTGCGTCGTGCCGCACAATGGCGCTACAACGAAATGATCGCGCGCTTTGGCCGCCCGGTTGACCGCACCGAATGGGGCATGACGCCGCCGACGATCAACGCCTACTACAGCCCCGTAAACAACGAGATCGCTTTCCCCGCGGGCATCCTGCAGTTTCCGTTCTTCGACTTCGGTGCCGACGATGCCGTGAACTATGGCGGCATTGGCGCTGTCATTGGCCACGAGATCACCCACGGCTTCGACGATTCGGGACGACAGTACGCAGCCAGCGGCAACCTGAGCGACTGGTGGACAAAGGCCGACGCAGATCTTTTCAAGCAGCGCGCCGACCAGGTGGTAGCGCAATACAATGGTTTCACCGTGCTGGATACGCTCCATGTGAACGGCAGGCTCACGCTCGGTGAGAACCTCGCCGACCTCGGTGGATTGAACATTGCATACGAAGCGTTCACCAAAACAAAACAATTCCGCGATGGCAAGAAGATCAACGGCTTCACGCCGCAGCAGCGCTTCTTCCTCAGCTGGGCACAGGTATGGCGGAGCAACTCAACCGACGAAGCGCTTGCACAACAGATCCTCACCGACCCGCACTCCCCGGGCGAGCACCGCGCCAACGGTCCCATCGTTAATATGGATGCCTGGTATGCAGCATTCAACGTGCAACCTTCCGACCCGATGTACAAGGCACCCGACGCCCGCATCAGGATCTGGTAATGCACTCTTGAACAGCTTCCTATCATGGGAGCTATTTTTTTCTAACGGAGAAGGCTAGTGTCTGCAGCGTAAAAAAACGTTGGAGAGCAATAAAAATCTTACCTTGTTGTACGTATCATTTGAACCACTAAAACCAACCACTATGGGATTTGTAAAAGAATTCAAAGAATTCGCGCTCAAAGGCAATGTAGTTGACCTCGCAATTGCCGTAATCCTCGGCGCAGCTTTCGGCGCCATCATCACTTCGCTGGTAGAGAACATCATCACTCCGCTGATCCTGACACCGGCACTGGAGGCGGCACATCTTAAAAACATCGAGGAACTATCCTGGGGCGCCGTCAAGTGGGGCAAGTTCGTAGCTGCGGTCCTCAACTTTTTCATCATCGCCCTCTGCCTCTTTGCTGTGATCAAAGGAATGAACAGCATGAAGCGCAAGAAAGAAGCAGCTGTTGAAGAAACACCCAAAGCACCTGAATATTCGCTGCAGGAAAAGCTGTTGATGGAGATTCGGGATGGGTTGAAGAACAGGTAAGTTTTGGAGTTTATAGTTTGCAGATTATAGTTGCGTGAGCGACGAGAAACGGGAAAATGCGCTGCATGTCAGCGCTTTTTCTTTGGAGAAAATAAGACAACTCAGTTAACTGCAAACTTAAAACTGTAAACTTCTTTACGGACGCTCCTGCGCGCGAAGCCAGCGCTCCGGAATATCGTTGTTGCTGGCTTGCTGGTAGTCTTTGTAGGAGCAGGCAACGAACTGCTGGTCGGGGAGCTGCATCCACCAGCGGCCGCTGCGCTTGCTTTGTAGAAATACGGTATCAACCTCGGCGAAGATGGTGTGAAACTCGTTGAACCATTCGCGATCGGTAAGCGAAACCTCGCGGTTGCCACGGCTGCAGCCGTCCACAAAATACCAGAGCATGTGCGCAATCTGCTGCGCCGTAAGGTCATCGCGATCTTTGGCAGGATCGAACCCGTAGATGCCCAGCGTTTGCAGGTGGTTGCTCATACCCGCGTACTGCATCAGCGTGCAGGCCTCCTCGCCGTTCAGTCCATTGGGCGACAGTGTTGAAGCGGGCGCGAAGGCGCTGGCGAACGCCGATATATCAAAGGTCATCAGCGCGCAGTTGCGGATCACCGGTTCCATCTCTTCCAGCTGCTCTTTCACGGTTCCCACACGGTAACAATCGAAGCGCAGCTTGTCCATGGTTTCGAGCATGCGCGGGTGCACGTAGTAGCTCTGGAAGGCGAGGTGATTGTAGTGCTTGAGGTAGTTGGGCTCTGCGGTGAGGAGTTCCATCAGGAAGTTATCCGCGCGGCGCGGCGAGTCGATGTGAATGTCTACGATGGCATCAACCCCCACTGCCTCGATCGATTTTTCGTCGGCTGCAAATGCCTGGTATTGCGCGAGCGTGAGATCGTGAGAACCGCCCAGCAGCACTACGCGCTTGCCTATGGACATAAGCTCGCGCAACACTACTTTCAGCGCCGCGAGCGTGTCTTGCAGGCTGTTGCCCGCTTTCACGTTGCCGATATCGGCCAGCGTCACATCGGTATGCCAGTAATACAGGTTGTAAAAAGCCTTGCGTACCGCATCGGGAGCAGTGCTTAGCGCACGCTGCCCCGCACCGCGGCTCTCTCCACAGCCCAGCAGCACTACCTGGGCGCCGTCCAGGTCGGGGAACTGCTCCTCGAAAACAAAAATGGTCTTGCCGATCTGCCCCTCGCGGTAGCCCTGGTCGTCCGACAGTTGCGCCGTGCTTACCGGCTCGAGAAAATCCACCAGGTTCAGGTAGTCCGACATCGCTTCAATTTGCGGCAAACTTAAGCAAAGGGGCTGTTATCTTTGCGGCCATGGAAGCCATCCTGCAACAGATCAATGATTACAAGCAAGAGATTGAGAATGCCGACCTGGGGAGCGCGCAGCAACTGGAAGCCTTCCGCATCCGTTTTCTCGGCACCAAAGGCATCGTAAAAGCGATGATGGGCGAAATGCGCCATGTGCCCAACGAGCAGAAAAAGGAATTCGGGCAGGTGCTCAACGACTTTAAAATATTTGCAGAATCGCGGTTTGAAACCGCAAAAGAAGCGGCAGACGGTGGCGCTGCTCCGGAGGCCGCGGGCCAGGACCTT
Organism: Chitinophagaceae bacterium; assembly: GCA_004173235.1. Taxonomy (GTDB): domain Bacteria; phylum Bacteroidota; class Bacteroidia; order Chitinophagales; family Chitinophagaceae; genus Flavisolibacter. Next base: position 72,414 of record SEAC01000027.1, read on the forward strand.
ACCCTTCCCGGCGACCCGATGCAGGCAGGAACGCGCCACCCGCTGAGCCTCGTGCGCCAGCGGATCATTTCCATTTTCCAGCGCCTCGGCTTCTCCGTTGCCGATGGCCCTGAGATCGAAGACGACTGGCACAACTTCACCGCGCTCAACCTGCACGAAAACCATCCTGCGCGCGACATGCAGGACACCTTCTACATCCATCAAAATCCCGATTGGCTGCTGCGCACGCATACGTCGAACGTGCAGATCCGCGAAATGCAAAAAGGCAAACTGCCCATCCGCATCATCTGCCCTGGCCGCGTATACCGCAACGAGACGATCTCGGCGCGCGCACACTGCTTTTTTCACCAGGTGGAAGGATTGTACATCGACGAGCACGTGTCGTTCGCCGACCTGAAGCAAACCCTGTATTTCTTCGTGAAGGAAATGTTCGGTGCCGATATCAAAGTACGCTTCCGCCCCTCCTACTTCCCGTTCACCGAGCCTTCGGCCGAAATGGATGTCACCTGCACCATCTGCGGCGGTTCGGGTTGCGGGCTGTGCAAGCAAACCGGCTGGGTGGAGATCATGGGCTGCGGGATGGTGCACCCCAAAGTGCTGGAGAACTGCGGCATCGACCCCAATAAATACAGCGGCTATGCCTTCGGCATGGGCGTGGAGCGCATCACGCAGATCCGATACAACGTCAACGACCTTCGACTCTATTCGCAGAACGACGTCCGCTTTCTGAAACAATTCACCGGAGCGGTGTGAGCGAATGTGGTACTATGCTGATGTGATAATGTGGTCATTGCTCAAGCAATCACCACATCACCACATGCGCACATCTGCACATTAAACGATATTCCAAACCTCGTTGCCCCGAAGCAATTTATCGAGGTCGGCGCCCTTTTTTGCTTTGGCTTCTTCGAGCTGAAGCGCCATCATTTCTTCGTAGGTGGGGCGCTCGGTGGAATAGAACACACCGAACGGACGCGGCAGGTGGCGGTCGGCACGCGGATCGTCGAACATGCGCGTGAGGAGTTGCGCCTTGAGCAGGTCGGTCTCATCGTGGATCCAGAGGTCGTCGGTGGAAACGCCATCGCCCAGCGATACCACTTCGGGTCGGAGGCCGTTGAGACGCACGCCTTTGTCCTGCGCGGCGCCGAAGATCAGCGGTTTGCCGTGCTCGAGGAAGAGCGCTTCTTCCAGCTTAGTTCCCTTCTCGGTGAATATTTCAAAAGCGCCATCGTTGAAGATGTTGCAGTTCTGGTAGATCTCCAGGAACGAGGTGCCGTGGTGGCCATGCGCCCGGAGCAGCATTGCCTGTAGGTGTTTCGGATCGCGGTCCATGGAACGGGCAACGAAGGTGGCATCCGCGCCCAGCACCACGGCCAGTGGGTTGAAGGGGTGGTCGATCGAGCCCATCGGCGTCGACTTCGTCACCTTGTTCTCCTCGGAAGTAGGTGAATACTGACCCTTCGTAAGTCCGTATATCTGGTTGTTGAACAGCAGCACGTTGACGTCGAAGTTGCGGCGCATGAGGTGCATCGTGTGGTTGAGGCCGATGGAGAGCCCGTCGCCGTCGCCGGTGACGATCCAAACGCTCAACTCGGGGCGCGCGGCCTTAAGACCGGAAGCAATGGCCGTTGCACGCCCGTGGATCGAGTGCATGCCGAAGGTGTTCATATAATACGGGAAGCGCGACGAGCAACCAATGCCCGACACGATGACGATGTCTTCCCTGGGCACGCCGATCGTCGGCATCACCTTTTGCACCTGCGCCAGGATGGAATAGTCGCCGCAGCCGGGGCACCAGCGCACCTCCTGGTCGGTGGCGAAATCCTTAGGGGAGAGGAGCGGCTTATCTACAGTTGTAACTTCAGACATATCGGGAATGTTCAATATTCAATAATCAATATTCAATGTTCAAGTTTGCTTTCGCGCGTTCCGTTTTGCCGTTTCGATGCTACGTCCGAATATGGATATCAACTCGTTTGTTTCCTTTCGGTGCGGCTCCAGCGAAAAAGCGACGATGAGACGCAATTTGTTTATGATCTCCAATGTTGTCCGGCACTCTTTGAGCTCCTTCAAACAAACTTTCATTTTATGAATGAAATCCGGTCTGGATTCAGCAGCCTGCGCTTCCGCGTAGTTGAATGCTGGTGAGTTGGCTGAACGAACCAACTGCCCAGCATAGTAGTTTCCAATACGATCATTAGGAAGTGCCGCTACCACGCTCATCATCATGCAGGCATAGGCCACAAGGCGCTCCTCCAAATCAAACTTCCTTTCTTCTCCTCCACTTGTGCCTTGAAGATTGAGCATTGAATATTGAATATTTGCTCAAAGCTCAAACCAAGGGATGAATTTACCATGTGATTTCCACCAGCCTCGCCTGTCTTTTTAACCATCAATCCGCGATCAATTCTTCCCAGTATTCAGCCGCTCTTCTCGTATGCGGAATGACGATCGTTCCGCCCACGATGTTGGCGACGGCGAATACTTCGTAAAGTTCGTCCGTGGTTACGCCGTTTTCGTGGCACTTTCCTACGTGGTATTTGATGCAGTCATCGCAGCGGAGCACCATGGAGGCCACGAGGCCGAGGAGCTCCTTCGTTTTTACGTCGAGCGCACCCTTTTCGTAGGTATTGGTGTCGAGGTTCCAGAGGCGCTTCATTACGAGGTTGTTCTTGCTCAGAATCACCTCGTTCATCTTCGCCCGGTAGTCGTTGAATTCTTCTGCCAGTTTGCCCATTTTCGCTTTTTCTAAGGTGCCGCAAAGGTAACCAAATACCGGCAGCGGTTTTTGTTAACGGTCCGTAACGTTGGATTTTGATAAATTGTCCCGGAATACCGAGTTATGAAGAAAACGATCCTTGCCGGCACCCTCGTTGCCGGCGTGCTGGCCCTCTCCTTTACGATCCACAACGAAGAGCCCGGATACAAGAACCTCAAGATCCTGCCGAAGAACATCAGCAAGGAGCAGATGGACAGCGTCATGCACCACTTCACGGCCGCGCTGGGACAGAAATGCAACTTCTGCCACGTGCGCAACAACGACTCCACCCGCACCTGGGACTTTGCATCGGACGCCAACAAACACAAGGGCATGGCGCGCGAAATGATGCTGATGACCAACAAGATCAACAAGCAGAATTTCGAATTTGCCGGCGACCCTAAAAAGCTCGATACGAAGCTGATGGTGACCTGCTTTACCTGCCACAACGGGAAAGTGGAGCCCGCCACCATTCCACCGCCACGCGAGCAACGCCAACAGCCGCAGCCCCAGGCGGGAACCGATAGTGTGCGGGTGAAGCAGTAGGCCTGGAAGCCCACCCGTAATGACGATTCCCATATGGCCAAGTCTTACCTTGAGCTCCTATGGAAGGAACATTCGACTTCGGCATGATCGGTATCGGTGTGATGGGATCCAACCTACTGCTCAACATTGCCGACCAGGGCTACGCGGTCATCGGCTTCGACCTGAAAGAGGAGCGCGCTCGCGCCCTCGAAGCTGCAGCCCCCGAAGGAACGACGGTCAAAGGCGTTACCGACATGAATGCCTTTATTGCATCGCTTAAAAAGCCGCGCAAGTTGATGATGCTGGTGCCCGCCGGTAAGCCTGTAGACGACGTCATTGCCAACGTGCTTCCGCACCTCGAAGCGGGCGACATTCTCATCGACGGCGGCAATTCCTATTACAAAGAAACGCGCGCGCGCGCCCGGCAGCTTCAGCCCAAAGGACTCCACTTCTTCGGTATGGGCGTTTCGGGCGGCGAGCAGGGAGCACGCCTCGGGCCCAGCATGATGCCCGGCGGAGACGAAGAAGCCTATGCCTACCTGCGCCCGATCCTCGAATCGATTGCCGCAATGGCCGACAACGTTCCGTGCGTGGCGTACATGGGCCGCGAAGCTGCCGGCCACTATGTGAAGATGGTGCACAACGGGATCGAATACGCCCTGCTGCAATTGATCAGCGAGGCCTACGACCTGCTGCACCGGGGGGCCGGTTACGACAACGCCCGGCTGGCCGAGCTGTTTGCGGGCTGGAACGAAGGCCTGCTGCGCTCCTACCTCGTGGAGATCACCGCGGAAATCTTCACGATCGTGGATGAAGGCGACCCGATGCATCAGCTGCTGGTAGATAAGATCCTCGACCAGACCGGCTCGAAAGGCACCGGAAAGTGGACCTCGCAGGACGCACTCGACGTGGCCGTTCCCATTCCCACTATCGATGTATCGGTTGCAGCCCGCGCGCTGTCGGCCTACAAGCAACAACGCCTTGCGGCAGCGCAACTGTACCCGCAGGGCAAGCTGGCTTTGAAAGTGGATGAAGCCGACCTGGAAGCGGCGCTGGCCTTTTGTTTCGTGATCGCCTATGCGCAGGGACTAAGCCTGCTCACCGAAGCCTCGAAAGCGTACGAAATGGCGATCCCTATGCCTGCCGTAGTGCAGGTGTGGAAAGCGGGCTGCATCATCCGCTCCGACCTGTTGCCGCTGTTTGCGCAAGTGTATGCCGACGACGCGCACGCAGCCAACGTGTTGCTGCACCCGGCCATCGCCGAATGGCTGCAACCGCGTGCCGAAGCGCTTCGCCGCATCGTGTCGCAAGCCGTGGAGGCAGGCCTTCCCGTTGCCGCATTCAGCAGTGCCCTCGCCTACTTCGACGCCTACCGCAGCGAGCGTCTTCCCGCCAACCTGATACAGGCCCAGCGCGACTATTTCGGCGCCCACACTTATCAGCGGATCGACCGGGAAGGAGTTTTTCATACGGAATGGCATCGTTAAAGAAGTTTTCAGTTTTTAGTTTCGAGTTCACAGTTGGAAAATCGATTTCCACCGTTTTCCGAAACAGAACTGAATACTAAAGACTTCAAACTGTAAACTTTATGTCACCAACCCTCATCTACATATTCGGCGGCACCGGCGACCTCGCGCACCGCAAGCTCATACCCGCACTTTTCAATTTATACATCGACGGATACCTGCCCGGCCCGTTCCGCATCGTGGGCATCGGCCGCACCGAAATGGCGGAAACCGCCTACCGCCAGGAAATGCGCAAAAGCGTGAAGGAGTTTTCGCGCAGGCCCGAGCTCGTTGCGCAACACTGGACGAAGTTTTCGCGCACGCTCCATTTTCAAAGCCACGACCTCAACAACGACAAGGCCTACAAAGGCATGGCTTCTGAATGGAAAGAATTCCAGGCCAAACACGGTGAGGAGGCACAGGTGGTGTTCTACCTTTCGGTGGCGCCGCAGCTGGCACCGGTCATTGCCAGGCGGCTGCACCAGCACAAGCTTTGCGCCGACCCGCACCGGAGCCGGATGGTGTTTGAAAAGCCGTTTGGCCACGACCTCAAAAGTGCGCAGGAGCTCAACCGCTTACTGGGCCGGCTTTTCCGCGAAGAGCAGATCTACCGCATCGACCACTTCCTGGGCAAGGAAACCGTTCAGAACATACTCGCGCTCCGCTTCGCCAACGCGCTCTTTGAGCCCATCTGGAATGCGCATTATATTGACCATGTGCAAATCACTGCTGCGGAAACGGTGAGCATCGAAAACCGCGGCTCGTATTATGAAAGCTCCGGTGCGCTGCGCGACATGGTGCAAAATCACGTGCTGCAGATGCTGTGCATGATCGCGATGGAGGCGCCGATCTCGTTCGAAGCCGACGAGATCCGCAACAAAAAGCTCGACGTGCTGCAGGCCATCCGGAAAATGCACCCCGAAGACGTGCACCGCTATACAGTGCGCGGACAGTACGCAGCAGGCTGGAGCCAGGGCAAGAAAGTGGTAGGCTACCGCGAAGAAAAATCGGTTGACCCTCAATCGGCCGTGGAAACGTTTGCCGCCGTGAAGTTTTACGTGGATAACTGGCGCTGGAAAGGCGTACCTTTCTATGTGCGCACGGGGAAAAGCCTGCCGGCAAAGGAAACGCTCATCACGGTGCAGTTCAAGCCCGCACCCGACTATGCTTTCCCCGAAGAAGCGGCCCACACCTGGCGGCCCAACCGCCTCGTAATCGGCATTGCGCCAAAAATGGATATCCGCCTTCGCTTCCAGGCCAAGCAGCCCGGACCGCATATGACGCTGCGACCGGTGGACATGGTGTTCAGTTATGCCACCCGCGAACAGGAAGACTGCCAGCCGGAGGCCTACGAAACGCTGCTGCAGGACGTGATCGAAGCGAACCCAACGCTGTTCATGCGCGCCGACCAGGTGGAAGCGGCGTGGACGGTGATCCGCCCCATCATGGAAGTGTGGGCCGACAAGCCACCTGTGGATTTTCCCAATTACGCCCCCGGAACCTGGGGACCAGAGGATGCCGAGGCGCTCATCGCCCGTGACGGATTCAACTGGGCCACGCTGCCCGAAACGCATCCAAGCGAAGCGCCCGTAAAGAAAAAGAAGAGCTGACCGGGGAATGGGGTGGCACGCATTTCGTAAAGAAAACTAAAACAGAGCTTATGTTATGGCAAGGCAGGCGCGAAAGCGGTAACGTGGAAGACCGTCGCGGAATGGGCGGCGGCACCATCGCTGCGGGCGGCGGCATTATTGGCGTGATCGCCCTCGTACTCAACTTCTTACTCGGCGGCGGTGGCGGCGGCGGAGGCAGCCAGGCCCCTGCACCTACGAGCGGCCGGATGGAGTCGCAGGAAACGCGTGCGGCCGAAGACCAGCTGTCGCGCTTTGTGAAAGTGGTGCTGGCCGATACGGAAGACACCTGGGCGGACATCTTCAAGCGCGCCGGCGAAACCTACCCGGCACCTACCCTGGTGCTGTTCAGCGGCTCCACCCAAAGCGGTTGCGGCTATGCCAGCGCCCAAACGGGCCCCTTCTATTGCCCCGGCGACCAGAAATTATACGTTGACCTTTCTTTTTATGATGAACTACGTTCGCGCTTTGGCGGTGGTGGTGATTTTGCCATGGCCTACGTGGTGGCGCATGAAGTGGGGCACCACATCCAGACACTGATGGGCACTTCGGAAAAGCTGTCACGCCTGCGCCAGCGCCTGAGCGAATCGGAATACAACCGCTATTCGGTGATGATGGAGCTGCAGGCCGACTACTATGCCGGCGTGTTTGCCCACTACCAGAAGGGCAAGGGCTACCTCGAGGAAGGCGATATCGAAGAGGCGCTGCGGGCGGCCAACGCCATCGGCGACGACAACCTGCAGAAGCAGGCCCAAGGTTATGCCGTTCCGGAAAGCTTCACACACGGCACTTCGGCCCAGCGCATGTATTGGTTCAAAAAAGGCTACGAATCAGGCGACCTCAACCAGGGCGACACGTTCAACAGCCCCGATCTCTGATCGCCGATGTAGGATGTCTGAACCCTGATTTAACTAAATGCGAATAAAATCAGACGTCCGACATCCTATATCAGACATTTTCTCTACCTTTGCCGTCCTTTCACAAAGCCCACGGGTGTGGTGACCTGTAGGCTGCGATCGAAAACCCGTCTGGTTCTCCCCAGGCACATTTCTAAAAAAAGGTAAAGAAACTGATATGAAACGTACATTTCAACCCCATAATCGCCGTCGTAAGACCGTTCACGGATTTCGCAAGCGTATGCAATCCGCCAATGGTCGCAAGGTTCTGGCCAGCCGCCGTGCCAAAGGCCGTCACAAGCTGACCGTGAGCGACGAGCGCAAACTGAAGTAAGTAGAGCCCGCGTGGCTTTCCCGATATTTAGAAAGCCCCGCGAGGGGCTTTTTGCTTTTACTGCCCGGCCTCATTGCTGCTCGGAGCCGGCTACCTTCATTATTCATCATTCGTTGCTCGATATTCGATATTCAATTCTCCATGCCCCGCCTTCCCCGCACCGAAAAACTCAAAAGCCGCAAGGCCATCGACGCTCTTTTTGCGGGCGGGCAGCGCTTTTCGGTTTTCCCGCTGCTGGTGTGGCATCAATGGAAAGGGGGAAGCGAAGAACCGGGAGTGGTTGCCGGCTTCAGCTGCAGCAAAAAGCACTTCAAGCGGGCGGTGCACCGCAACCGGGTGAAGCGCCTGATGCGCGAAGCCTACCGACTGCAAAAAACGGAATTGCTGGAAGCGGCAAAGGCGCAAGGCCTTCGGGGCGAATTCTTTTTCATTTTTCTCGACAAGACGCTCCCGAACTTTGATGGAATAAGCGCCGCCATGGCCCGATGCCTGAAGCAGTTGCAAAAGAAAAGTAATGAAGCAGTTCACTAAGATCCTTGCGTGGCCGTTCATCCTCCTCATCCGCATCTACCAGCGGGTCATATCTCCCTGGCTCGGCCCCTCCTGCCGCTACACCCCCACCTGCTCGCAGTATGGGCTCGAGGCGTTTAAAAAATACGGGCTCTTCAAAGGCTTCTGGCTTACGCTCAAGCGCGTGGGCAGCTGTCACCCCTGGGGCGGCAGTGGCTATGATCCCGTGCCGTAGGCAGGTCTGTCTGCGCCCATCGCTTGCTACCAGTTTCCCATCTGGTCTTTATTGTAGTTATACCGTTCCACCACATCGCCTTTGTGCCAGTCGGGACTATAGCGCACAAAGAACGAAAGCCAAACGGTGCGCGAAATGCGCATCAGCGGCGGCTGCAACAGACCCAGCAGCACGGCATTCACGCCGATCCACCAAAAAAAGCGGCTGTCTTGAAGCGACATCCCGATGATGAGCCACCAAAGCATGAACGTAATAACGCTGAACAGCACCGCGATGCCGTACGAGATCATGATGGTGCCGTAATAGAATCCCGGCTCCATATCCAGCGGCTGTCCGCACACCGGGCATTTGTCGTTCATCAGCATCAGCCCTTTGATACGGAAAGCTCCCTTGTATTGATACAGGTCGCCGCGACGGCAGCGTGTGCATTTGTTTTTCAGCAGGCTGGGAATGAGGGCCGGTTTTTCATCTTGTCGGTAGGCACACATATCTTCAGTTTTATTGCGTGAGCATTTGTTTGCGGAATTGTTCGGGCGTTGATCCTTCGTATTTGCGAAAAAAGCGTCCGAAGTAAGAGGCGTCTTCAAAATGGAGGCGGTCGGCCACGGCCGCAACTGTAAGGTCGGCGCCGGTAAGCAGCCGCTTCGCCTCCAGCAGCACCCGCTCGCGGATAAGGTCGCCGGCGGTTTTACCAAGCAGATCGCGGCACAGCGCGTTGAGGTGATTGGGCGTTACATAGAGCACATCGGCGTATTGCTTCGGCAGGCGCCACTCGGCAAAGTGCGCATCGATCAGGCGACGGAAGTTGCGCAGCAGCATGCTTTTTTGTGAAGGTTGGCTTGCAGCGCCCCCACGTCCGCTGGCACGATCGGCGAGGATGAAGTAGCGCAACAGTTGGAGCCGCACTACGTCGAGCCCATGGATATCGCCAGCCTCCGCTTCGCGAACGATCTCCGCAAAGAGTGCTACCGCTTGCTTTGTCGTTTCTTCATCAAAACGGCACACGCCCTGCGCGGCATCACCGGCAAAGAATCCGAAGCGCTCGAGGTAGCGGTCGTCCTGCAGGAAATTCTTGAAGAAGCTGTCGTTGAAGTGCACGAGGTAGCCATCCACCGGGCCTTCAAATTGCCATCCGTGCACCTGCCCCGGGGTCATGAAATAGGCGGCACCGGGTGCTACGGGGAAGCGGCAGAAGTCGATGGTATGCGTGCCGCTGCCGGCCGTGAACAGAACGAGGTGATAGAACGAATGTCGATGCGGGTGATGCAGGTGCGCGTAGTGACGCTCCACGTAACCGGGTAGTGCCGTGGCGAGCAGCCCGTGGCGTGCGGCATCATCGATGCTCGGGATATCGTAAACCGGTATGGACTTCTGCACCATTGTGCAAAGGTACCCTGATTAGTACCGCCTGTTGTGTGACGAATCCGGGTGTTTCCGGTACTTTTTACTGATCCTCGTCATTTCATGAGCTGCTTTCGGATGCGGCTCAGCGACTCGGGCTTGATGCCGAGGTACGACGCGATCTGCCGCTGCGGAACGCGCTGCTCCAATTGCGGAAAGCGGTCGCGGAAGCGGCGGTAACGTTCCTCGGCGCTATCGCTCATAGAAGCCACCACGCGTTCCTGCAACGCCACGAAAGCCCGCTGGAGCAGTAGTCGGAAGAAGCGGTCGAACTTTGGCACCCGTTCGAGCAGTGTTTCCCAGGCTGCCTTATCGAGGTACAGCACTTCACTGTCTTCGAGGGCGTCGATGGCCAGGCGTGCCGGCGTTTGCGTCAGAAACGAATTCATGTCCCCGATCCACCAATCCTCCACGGCAAACTGCAGCACATGCTCACCTCCCTTTGCATCGATCGTGTAAGCACGCAGGCAGCCGCTCGTCACGAAATACTCGTTGCGGCATACGTCGCCTTCCTGCAACAGGTACTGGCGCTTGCGGAGCGTCTTCCGTTGTAGCAGCGACACGAAGTAGGCCTGCTCTTCGGCATCCAGCTGCACGCGGCTGTTGATGTTGGAGAGGATGCGTTCGTACATGGGAAGAAATAGAGTTGAGGGGTTGAAAGGTTGAGGAGTTAAAGGGTTAAGTAGTTAACGAGTTGGAGGGGGTGAGGACTGACGGTGGTGGCAAAAAAAAGAGCCGGTTTCCCAGGCTCTAACGAATGAACTACTAAACCAATATACTATTTACCGAAAAGTTCGCTCACCTTGTTCCAGTTGACCACGCTCCAGAAAGCGGCGAGGTACTCGGGGCGGCGGTTTTGATACTTGAGGTAGTAGGCGTGCTCCCAAACGTCGCAACCGAGCAGCGGCGTGCCTTTTACTTCGGCAACTTCCATCAGTGGGTTGTCCTGGTTGGGGGTAGACGTTACGTCCAGCGAGCCGTCTTCTTTCTTGATCAGCCAGGCCCAGCCGGAGCCGAAGCGCGTTGCGCCAGCAGTGTTGAACTTCTCTTTGAACGCATCGAAGGAGCCGAACGATTTGGTAATCGCTTCAGCGAGTGCGCCTGTCGGTTGTCCGCCGGCGTTAGGTCCGATCACCGTCCAGAAGAACGAGTGGTTCCAGTGGCCGCCACCATTATTGCGTACGGCGGGCGAGATGGAGCCTGCATTGCGCACCAGCTCCTCGAGGCTTTTATTCTCGTGTTCGGTGCCGGCGATGGCCTTGTTGAGATTGTCTACATAAGCCTGGTGGTGCTTACCATGGTGGATCTGCATGGTTTGCGTATCGATATGTGGTTCCAGTGCATCGTGTGCATAGGGAAGTGCAGGAAGAGTAAATGCCATAACAAATGATTTTGGTACCAAATGTAACACAGGACCAGAAAGGAAATGAGCGGGAAGATGGAAGTGAGAAGCAGGAAGTCATCTTGAGGATACATTCATCCCGGATGCAGAACCCGCTAGCGCCTCCGCGCGAAGAACTCCCGCATCAATGCGCGGCAGTCCTCGGCAAGCACGCCGTACTCGACCACCGTTTTCGGGTGGAAGGGCGATGTGCTTCCCGTCACGCGGCGGTGGCCGTTCTTCTCATCGGTTGTGCCAAATACGATCCGCCCGATCTTGCTCCAGTACAGCGCTCCCGCGCACATCAGGCAGGGCTCTACCGTTACATAAAGCGTCGCCTCGGGCAGGTACTTTGAGCCCAGGAACGAAAAAGCGGACGTGAGCGCGATGATCTCGGCATGCGCCGTGCAGTCGTTGAGGCGCTCCACCTGGTTGTATCCGCGCGCGATCACCTTCCCGCCCAGCACCACCACTGCGCCCACGGGCACTTCTTCGTCGTCGAAGGCGCACTGCGCCTGGGCAAGTGCCTGCCGCATGAAGTATTCATCGGTCATGAAACGAAAGTAAGCAGCATTTTGATGCGAGAAAGAACGCCGATCCACCTACGGTGGATACGCAGATCATTATGATTGATTAGATTGCTGGCGCGCACGTACTTCACGAAAGCATCTGCGCTAATCATAAAAATCATAAGCAATCTGCGTTCTTTCTCTAAAGCCGCATCGCGGCACGGGTTTACCGCTTCACATACGCCTTCTTGTTGTTCAGCAGCATCCACCGAGCGGTTTCATAAAAGCCCTGCGTGGCCGGACCGAGCTCGGCACGGAGGCGATCGCGCTGCTGCGGTGTAGGTTGCGGCATGCCCGGGAGCGGGCTCAGCTCGTCTTTCTGAAGCTGCAGGTTGCGCGTGTAGTAAAAGGAATCCGTAACCATCCCGATTTGAAAACCGTCGTGGTAAATGATGAAGGCGTAGTCGCGGCTCTTCGGACCGAGGAGGTCGCGGCCGAGCGTGCTGTTGGTGTAGGGAATGCCCGCAAGACCGGCGGCAGTGGGTAGCACGTCGATCTGCGAAACCACTTCGTGGCGGCGCTGCGCCGGAATAAGCTTTGGTGCGTAGTAGAGCAGCGGCACATGTTCATCCGTCAAACGGAGCCGGTCCCAGTCGGCGCCATAGATCGCCGTAGCGTCACCCGAAACACCGTGGTCGCCCACAAAAACGAAGATCGTATTGTCGAAGTACGCACGCTTCCGCGCCGCTTCCATGAACACCTGGATGCAATAGTCGGAATAGCGGAAGGCATTGAACTCCGCCTCGGATTCGAACCCGTATTTCTTCAGTGTATCCAATGGCACCTGCAGCAACTGGAAACCGCTTTCACCGGGAGGAATGGTGAAGGGACGATGATTGTCGGCTGTCTGGATGATGGCAAAGAAGGGATCGGTCTGTCGCGACAGCATTTCATCCGCTTCCAGGAAAAGATCCTTGTCCGAAATGCCCCAAACATTTACCGGGTCGTTCTTGAACTGCCCTTCGGTGATCATTTGCACACCATCAATATTCTGCACAAGGCCTTTAAAGTTGTTGAAGCCGGGATCGCCACCGAGGAAGTAGAACTTTTCGTATCCGTTGAAATCGTTGACGATGCTATGCTGGTCGAGCGCTTCCGGATTGCGGGTAGAAAACTTGGACAGCTGCACGTCGGGGATGCCGGTGAGCGTTGCAAAAAGCCCGCGTGCCGTGGAGAAGTGCGGCGAGAAGCAGCGGTCGAACAGGAGCCCCTGCTGCGCCAGGCCGGCAACATACGGGGTGGTGTTGAGCGGGTTGCCGCTGAGGCTGCTCTTGTACATGCTGAACGACTCGCATACCACGAGCACAACATTCGGTCGCTTGCTTCCCGTAGCGGCTACGGGGCGTTGATAATAGAAGCCGTCGCTGTTGAGCCCCATCCACTGCTTCATCGCAGGGAATGCCGCGCGCGCTTCATTCTCGTTGGGTTGCGGCTTGCGAAAGCGAAGTGTGGTAAAGAAATTCTGCAGCGGATTGAGTGCGAGAAAGGCGCGGAACGAATCGTGCAATCCGAATGCGGCCTTCCATTGTAGCGGCTGCGCCGTGGGACTTCCATACAGAAAAAATCCAAGCACGAACATCCCTGCGAAGAACCATTTGCGGCGGTACGGTATGCCGCGGCCATCGGTGCGCGACACCACGTAGAAGTGCGTGCGCCAAAAGATCCAGCGGAGAAAAAGCACGGCGACAACTAGTCCGCCCACCATCCATACGATGGGATACGATTGCCAAAGCATCCGTGCAGATATCTTCGCATCTTCTGCAAAGTTGAGCGCCGAAGCACCCAGCCGGTTTTGGTTATAGGCAAAGCAACCGAAGTCGGCAGCAAAGAAGAACACGATGAAAAAGGTCATTGCCGCGAGGTACCAGGTCCACAACTTCTTGTTGCGCTCGGCATAAAAAGGCGATAGGCGGGGCCACAGGCTCAGCACCACAACGGGTAGCAGCACCATTGAAATCCAGCGGAGGTCGTAGCGAAGCCCGAGGAAAAACGAAGGCAGCAGGTTATGAATGGACTCCGACGCCGGCTTGAACAGCAGGAGCATCAGCGCCCGCATGCCGGTAAACAGCACGAGGTAGATGAAGAGGAGGTTGATGACCCAGAGGAGGGTTTTTGGTAAACGGGTTTTTGCGAGCATGGCGCGGGTCAGCTTGAGGTGCAAAATTGACGTTTTCCAGGGTAGTATTGGAGGAAATACGGTAGAGCGGCAAATTTCCGCGCCCGTTGCGGCAGAGCAGTGGCGCACGCGTGGCCGGGTCTTTGTACAAAAACAGGTAGCTTTACCGCAGCTATAACACTGGTCCTTAGATGGAAATATTCATATTGCTGGGATTGATTTTGTTGAATGGATTGTTCGTGATGTCGGAGATCGCGCTGGTCTCGGCCCGGAAACCACGCCTTGAGGCAGCTGCCGAAAAAGGAGACGCCCGCGCCCGCACTGCCCTTGACCTTTCCCAGAACCCCGAAGTATTCCTTTCCGCCGCGCAGATCGGCATTACCGTGATCGCGATCCTTACAGGTCTTTACTCGGGCGAGAAATTCGGGCACTACCTGCAGCCCTTCCTGGATCGCTTCGATGTGCTTCGGCCCTATGCCAAGGGGATTTCCACCACGGTGGTGGTCATCATCGTTACGTTCCTGTCCATCGTCTTCGGCGAGCTCATCCCCAAGCGCATCGGCCTGCAGCGCGCTGAGGCCATCGCTAAACTGATGGCCAAGCCGATGCGGATCTTCGCGAGCATCACTCATCCTTTCGTGTGGCTGCTCAACAAAACATCCAACGGCTTCTTCAAACTGTTCAAGATCCGCACGGTTTCGGATGAGACGGTAACGGAAGAAGAAATCAAAGCGATCATCACCGAAGGCACCGAAGCGGGCACCATCGAAGAAGAAGAGCGCGAGATGATCGAACGCATCTTCCACCTCGGCGACCGCAACATCACCTCGCTGATGACGCACCGCAGCGATATCACCTGGTTCGACCTTACCGACAACGAATTGCTCGTGCGCGACCGCATCATCGCCGAGCCGCATTCCATCTACCCCGTTTGCGAAGGCGACATCGACAACATGAAAGGCATCGTGTCCATCAAGGACCTGTACGTAGCGGCAGATCTTTCCAACCTGGAAAACCTGCGCACGCTGATGAAGCCTGCGCTCTTCGTGCCCAACAACAATTCGGCCTACCAGGTAATGGAGAAGCTGCGCGTGACCAAGAATTACGCAGCGTTCATTGTAGATGAATATGGATCCGTGCTGGGCATGATCACGCTGAGCGACATCATGGAAGCCATCATCGGCGACCTTCCCGAAATGGGCGACGAAGCCGACTACGAGATCATGGCCCGCGAGGACGGCACCTTCCTGATCGACGCGCAGATCAACTTCTACGACTTCCTCTCCTACTTCGACAAAACGGATTTCCTCGATGATGAATTCCAGTTCGATACACTTGCAGGCTGCATCCTCCACGAACTCGAGCGCATCCCGCACACCGGCGACAAGCTGGAGTGGCGCGGCTTTGAAATCGAGATCATCGACATGGACGGCCACCGCATCGACAAGGTGCTGGTGAAGCCCGAGGCGGGCAGCGGAGACGAGGACGGCGAGTGAGACGCACGTTACCAGGCTTTGGTCAAACTTCGCGAAACGTTGCACACTTCGAAACCAGCAGCGTTTATACTGTTCCTTTTCCGTGAATTCCGTGTATTCCGTCTATTATGTGTCTTCCGTGAATTCCGTGCGCCTTCCTAAAACTGGAAGCTCACATCCTTCTTCGGATAATCGAGCTTGGTGCTCTGGCGCTTGCCATTGACCACTACGTGCACCAGGTTGATTTCTTTATCCGAGAAATCATAGAGCAGCGAATTCTGAACGTCTACCTTTCGCGGTGCGGCCGTTACTGCGGCCACTTCGAAATAACAATAGACGGCTTCCTTGTCTTTTTCAAAACCGAGGTAGTGCAGCTGTTGCGGCCTGCCGTCTATGGAAAGGGAGAGGTTCTTCTGCACGTACGCTGCAACGAGCTTGTCGTTTTGCGCGTGTTGCGCATCGGCACCGAGGTCGAGGGTTTTGCTGCCGCCGCGGCGCAGCACTTCTTCGAGGTCTTCTGCAAACAGCTTGCAGCTTACTTCCACCTGCTTCTCGCGCGCGTTGTGCGTGATCTCGGTAACGCTGATATAGAAGGGATGAAAGAAAGAGGCCAAGACGGGAAGCAGCCACTTAAACGACAGAAACACCATTGACGGATTATTTTTGCTCCCTGCAAAACTCTGGATTATTTTGTTGCGCGCCGATCAAAAAACGTTAAAAGGCGGCTTTTGTACATGAGCGACTTCGGCTTTTATTTCCGCTTAGGCTGGGAACACATCATGAGCATCGATGCGCTCGACCACCTGCTTTTCGTGTGGGTGCTTGCCGCCATCTATCTCATCGGCGACTGGCGCAAAGTGCTCGTGCTGGTTACCGCATTCACGATAGGACATTCGATCACGCTCGCGCTCAGCACGCTCAACATCGTGCAGGTGCCTTCCAACTGGACGGAGTTTCTCATTCCCTGCACCATCGTATTCACTGCCGTGGCCAACCTGCTGCGCCGCGACCTGCGTCCGAAGATGATGCAGCTGAACTACGCGCTGGCATTGCTTTTCGGGCTCGTGCATGGCCTCGGCTTTGCAAACACCCTTCGCTTCGTGCTGGTGCAGGGACAGAGCCTCGGCTGGGGACTGTTTGGATTCAACGTTGGATTGGAAGCGGGCCAGATCGTGGTGGTG
Organism: Chitinophagaceae bacterium; assembly: GCA_004173235.1. Classification (GTDB taxonomy): domain Bacteria; phylum Bacteroidota; class Bacteroidia; order Chitinophagales; family Chitinophagaceae; genus Flavisolibacter. The sequence continues at coordinate 88,928 of SEAC01000027.1, forward strand.
ACGGGCGTGCTGCTGCTTGCATGGGTCGTGGTGGAACGCTTGCGGGTGCCGCGTCGCGAGTGGGTGGTCTTTGTGTCGGCAGCGGTTTTTGGTTTAGCTTTGAAGATGGCGCTGGAGCGCTTACCCTAATCACATAAATAACACAACAACGAAATGAAAAAGCTTCTTCTTGCTTGCGGCGTTCAGCTCCTTGCCGGCGGCTTTATCTGGGCCCAGAACCCACAGAACAACCCGGGTTCCAACCACGCCAACAAGTTTGAGCAACTCGGCACCGTGTTGCCGACACCGAACGAGTACCGCACGGCAAGCGGCGCACCAGGTCCTAAATACTGGCAGCAACGCGCCGATTACGACATCCGTGCAACCCTCGACGAGCCTAACCTCACCCTCCGTGGTTCCGAAACCGTAACGTACTACAACAACTCCCCCGACGTGCTCACCTTCATCTGGCTGCAGCTGGATGAGAACGAGCACAGCACCGTGAACAATGCCGGTTACCAGAATTCCTCAACGATGCCGCGCAACGCATCGACTGCTCAGCTCGACAACATCGAGAAAGCGCGTAAGGATAATGGCTATGGCGTGAACATCACGAAGCTGACCGATGCTACAGGCACTGCGCTGAAGTATACCATCAACAAAACGATGATGCGTGTGGACCTCCCTGCGCCATTGAAGCCAGGCCAGAAATTCGTGTTCAACTGCGACTGGAACTACAAAATCCCCGACCGCATCAACATGGGCGGCCGTGGCGGATACGAGTTCTTTGCGGAAGACGGCAACCATCTCTTTACCATGGCACAGTGGTACCCACGCCTTTGCGTGTACAGCGACTTCCAGGGATGGCAGAACCACCAGTTCACAGGCCGCGGCGAGTTCGCGCTCGGCTTTGGCAACTTCAAAGTGGCGATGACCGTTCCTGCCGATCACATCATTGGCGCAACGGGTCTTTGCCAGAACCTGCAGCAGGTGCTGACGCCCGCACAATATGGCCGCTGGCAGAAAGCGCAAACAGCTGCCGAGCCAATCGAGATCGTAACGCTTGCCGAAGCCAAGGCCGCCGAAAAGCAGAAGAGCAAGGCAACCAAGACGTGGATATTCAAAGCCGACAACGTGCGCGACTTTGCCTGGGGCTCTTCGCGCAAATTTGTTTGGGATGCGATGGCCGCCAAAGTGGAAGGCAAGAACGTGATGTGCATGAGCCTTTACGGCAAAGAAGCATACAGCCTTTACCGCAAGTATTCTTCAAAGGCTGTGGCGCACACCATCAAGACGTACTCGAAGTTTACCATTCCCTACCCATACCCTGTTGCACAAAGCGTGGAAGCGGCCAACGGTATGGAATACCCGATGATCTGCTTCAACTACGGACGCACCGAGAAGGACGGCTCTTACTCCGAGAACACCAAGAACGGAATGCTCGGCGTGGTGATCCACGAAGTGGGCCACAACTTCTTCCCGATGATCATTAACTCCGACGAGCGCCAGTGGAGTTGGCTCGACGAAGGCCTGAATACCTTTGTTGAATACCTCACCGAAGAACTGTGGGACAACAAGTTCCCGTCGCGCCGCGGCCCGGCTTTCACCATCACCGACTACATGAAGCTGCCGAAAGACCAGCTGGAGCCGATCATGACCAACTCGGAAAACATCATCGGCTTCGGCCCCAACGCTTACTCGAAGCCTGCCACCGGCCTCAACATCCTTCGCGAAACCGTAATGGGCCGCGAACTGTTTGACTACGCGTTCAAGGAATATGCACGCCGCTGGGCCTTCAAGCATCCAACGCCTGCCGACCTGTTCCGCACTATGGAAGACGCTTCCGCCGAAGACCTCGACTGGTTCTGGCGTGGCTGGTTCTACAGCACCGACGTTACCGACATTTCCATCGACAGCGTGAAGTATGCGCGCCCCGAACCCGTAATGAACAGCAGCCGTATGCGCGATACCGTAGTGATGGTGGCGCTGCCGAAACCGCAACTCAATACCTTCGAAGACGTGTCGAAGATCCGCAACCGCGACGACAAGCGACTGCGTTTTGAAACCGATGCCGACACTTCGCTGCGCGATTTCTACTGGCGCTACGACCGCGGTCTTGAGCCCATTGATACGGCCCGTTACCCACTCGCCGTTCCTGCATCGCAGGAGCCCGTGGATGAAGCAACGAAAGCAAAATATGCCAGTAAACATTTCTACGAGGTTTCGTTTTCCAACAAGGGCGGACTCGTGATGCCCATCATCGTTGAATGGACGTTTGAAGACGGCACCAAAGAGATCGATCGGATCCCTGCACAGGTATGGCGCCTCAACGAAGGCAAGGTGACCAAGTTCTTCATGAAAGACAAGCGCGTTACCGGCATCAAGCTCGACCCGATGCGCGAGACCGCAGATATCGACGAAAGCAACAACACCTGGGGCAGCCCTATTCCCGAGCCAAGCCGCTTCCAGATGTTCAAAGCGAAGCAGGGCGCGGCCCGCGGGCAGAGCACCGGCGTGAACCCGATGCAGAAGGCAGCCGAGAAGAAAGGCTTCTGATCTTCACACGACATTTAGTAAAGCCGCCCTGCAACCGGGGCGGCTTTTTCGTCTGCTCCAGGCAAGCATTTGGTAACTTGTTGGCCAAAACTGACTGCCGATGAAATGCCTTTCTTTCCTGGTCCTCTCTGTCAGCGCATTGCTGCTCCTGCCCTCCTGCGCGCCTTCCGAAGACCGCGTTACGCCAGCGGAGGCAACACAACTGGCAAGACATATCGACTCGAGCCTGCGTGAAAAAGACGCCGATCCCCTGCGCGATGTCATCGACGAAGAATTACTCGCGCGGGCTGCAGCCAGCGCCGGTGGCCAGCGCTATAACGCATCGCTGCGCAAAGGCATCGAGGAAAGCCTGCGCAAGAATGGCTTCAGCCAACAGGTGTCGACACTGGTGGAAGGCGGCGGCACCTATCGCCTCGTGCGCACCTATGAAAAGGAAGGACGCCAGCATATGATCTTTCGCCTTTTCAGTGCTGCAGGACTTAACTACCACGATTTTGAACTGACGAAGCGGAAAGAGCGCGTGCGCGCGCGCGATGTGTACATTCTGCTCAGCGGTGAAAAGCTGAGTGCAACCATGGCCGGACTTCTGAAAAGCCTCGACGGGCAAAGCGATGGAAGCGCGCAAACGCAGGCTGCACAAATGAAAAAGATACAGGACCTCTACCGCCGTGAAAAGTACCAGCCGGCGCTCGAAGAGATCCGCCGGTTACCTGCGTCGCTGCGCAACAACCGCACGTTCCGCATCATGGAGCTCACCATCAGCAGCCACCTCGACTCGGCGACCTATGCACAGTCGCTTCAGTCGTTTGAAACCAGCTACGGCAACGACCCTTCAGCGCAGTTTGCACTTTTCGATCACTACTTTACCCGCAAAGATTACCCGCGGGTGCACCGCATCATCAATGAAATCGACAAGATGATGGAGGATCCATGGCTCAACTACTATCGTGGACTTACCTACCGCGAGCAGGGAGACACGGTTGCATCGTTGAAGGCCTTCGAGCGGCTGATGCAACATTCGCCCGACTTTGAAGACGGCGCGCTGGAACTCATCTCGATGCATGTGCAGGCCGACGACGTGGAGAGGGGCAACAAGGCGATCGCGGAATACAAGAAGCACAAGGAATTCAACCAAACCTACCTCACGTACATCCGCTACAAGTACGAGCAGGCGCTCCACTTCAATTGGTAACCGCAGCCTACTATTTTTGTACCTCCGATGATCTACTACAATTCGAAGAACTGGGGCCGCGCCATCTTCCTCGTGAATCGCTCCGATACTTTTCGTGCGCTCGTCCCCTACCTGCTGGTGATGATCGTATATGCAACGGCTGTTGTATTTGCCGAGCGCACGCTGCTGCACCTCCCCGACACCAGTTGGCTGCGCAACACGCCCACGATGCACACCCTGCTTGGCTTTGCCATCTCGATGCTGCTCGTGTTTCGCACCAACACCGCTTACGACCGGTGGTGGGAAGGACGCAAGCTTTGGGGCACGCTCGTGAACAATAGCCGCAACCTCGCGCTGAAGCTGCAGGCCTTCCTGCCGCCCGGCGACGAAAAAGCCCGTGCATTCTTTCGCCAGGCAATACCACTGTATGCAAAAGTGCTGCAGCGGCACCTTTTGAAGGAAAGCACCCAGCTTGCGCTGGACGAAACGGTGCACATGGGCTTGCCCGATCTTGCACAGGCGCAGCACATGCCCAACAAGGTGGCCGAAAGCATGTACAAGCAGGTGAACGCGCTATACCGCGCGGGCACGCTCTCCGGCGAGCAACTGATCGTGATCAACGAGGAGCTCCGCTCGTTTACGGACGTTTGCGGCGCATGCGAGCGCATCAAAAACACACCGATCCCATACAGCTACAGCGCTTTTATCAAGAAGTTCATTTTCTTCTACGTGGTGACACTGCCCTTTGGATTCACATTCAGCCTCGCCTACTATACTGTGCCGGTAACAACGTTCATTTTCTACGTGCTCGCTTCGCTCGAGCTCATCGCCGAAGAGATCGAAGACCCGTTTGGCACCGATACCAACGACCTCCCGATGCAACGGATGGCAGACACCATCAAGGGCAATGTGGAAGCCATCTTCGAATGACGCTGCACCGCGACGCCGCGGCATTTCCTTCTTATCTTCACCACCTAAGTTTTTTGGCTATGTACTTTACCGCACAAGACATCCAGGCCCGCCGCGCGCGCGTGGCCGCGCAGTGGAACGACATCCTCCACAACGATGAAGCCGTTCTCGTTCATAGCGGTCACCCCATTCAAAAGCCCGGCGGCCTCGACCAGACCTATGCCTTTCTTCCGCACCCTTCGTACTATTGGCTCACGGGGCGGCGCCGCGAAGGCGAGGTGTTGCTTTATACACGCGATGGCGGGTGGACGGAATTTCAAACCCCCTTTACGAAAGAGCAGGCGGTGTGGGAGGGCGAAAAGAATGATCTCCTGGTGCAGAGCGCAGGTATGGACATTTCCAAGCTCTCCGATCACCTATCCAAAACGAAGTACGCCAACGTTTACGACCTCGGACAGACGGAGCACTATACTGCAAAGGGAAAAGCTTTCGAGCTGAATACCGCGATGGACCGGCAGCGGCGCATCAAGGACGCCGCCGAAGTGCAACTGGTGCGCAGCCTCGCCGACGTGGCCAATGAAGGCTACCGCGCCATACAAAGCACGCTGCGCCCGGGAATAAGCGAAAGGGAATTGTTCATCGCTTATGAAAGCGCCATCTACCGCGCCGGTGCGCAGGGCGTTCCCTACGATTCGATCGTAGGCAGTGGCACCAACGCCGCCATTCTCCACGCGCTGCCCACAAAGCGCATCATCGGCGAGGGCGAACTGGTGCTGGTGGACGCGGGTGCCGAGATCGCAGACTACTGCGTGGACATTACGCGCACATATGCTTCTTCTCCCTCGATCAACGAGCGGCAGAAAGCGCTGTACGCACTAGTGCTGAAGGTGCAACTCGCCTGCATCGACCTGTGCCGAGCCGGCAACTGGTGGCGCGACGTACACAACAAGGCGGCTACGATGTTCACCGAAGGACTCAAAGAACTCGGCATCCTCAAAGGCGATCTTACTGCTCTCCTTGAGAAAGAAGTAGTGTCGCTCTTCTTCCCGCACGGCCTCGGTCACCTTGTGGGTCTGCGCGTGCGCGATACGGGCCATGCGGAAAACCTCGAGCCCAAAACCTATTTCGGAGCGCGGCTGCGTGTAGATATACAACTGGAGCCTGGCCATCTCATCACGGTGGAGCCCGGACTTTACTTTATAGGTGCCCTGCTCAACGACAGCGCGAAGCAGCAGCAGTTCAAAGACGATATCGACTGGACTGAGCTGGAGCACTGGAAAGGATTGGGCGGCGTGCGCATTGAAGATAACATCCTCATAACCGACGGTGAGCCCGACAACCTTACGGTGGTGATTGAGAAACAACAGACCCTTTAAATACAAGCCTTTCAGCAGCCCGAAAGCACACGCAGTTGACGGCGCAACCTTGTTGAAATAAACAACTTATGAAACAAAGCCTTTTTCTATTCGCATTGTTCCTCTCGCTGTCGTCGCTAGCCGCCGAAGTGGATACCGTAACCATCTTCAGCAAGGCGATGAATCGCTCGTTCAGGGCCGTGGTGATCAAGCCCGACTCCTATCAGAAAGGCAAAACCAACTATCCTACCGTATATCTATTGCACGGCCTTGGTGGCAAATTCAGCGATTGGGTGAGCAAAGCGCCCAACCTGAAGCTGCATGCCGACCGTAATAATGTGCTGGTTGTTTGTCCGGACGGCGCGATCAACAGCTGGTATTTCGATAGCCCTGAAGACAGCACGATGCGCTTCGAAACGTACGTGGCTGACGAGATACCTGCTTACATTGATGCGCACTACCGCACCATCCGCGACCGGAAGGCAAGGGCAATCACCGGGCTCAGCATGGGTGGGCACGGCGGATTATTCCTTGGCTACCGCCACGCCAATTTCTTTGGTGCAGCAGGAAGCATGAGCGGGGCACTGATGGTTGAATTGATCAAGGAGCCGATGTATGGCGTGAGCAAGCGCCTGGGTGACACCACGAACACCGCTCGCTACCGCGAATACAGCATCTTCGGCATCCTCGACAAGCAGCCCAAAGACACGCTGGCCCTTATACTCGACTGCGGCACCGAAGACTTCATCGTGGAGATGAGCCGCGCCGTGCACAAGCGCCTGCAGGAGCTCAAGATCGCGCACGACTACACCGAGCGCCCCGGCCGCCACGACTGGCAATACTGGAACAATGCGATCCAGTACCAGCTGCTATTTTTCAGAAACTATTTTGGAAAAGAAGGAAATTAGAGGTTTGTGGTTTGTGGTTGCGCAAGCGCGTCCCTGTGCTTGCCGGGCAGGCATCACCCCATTACCCCATTACCCCCCTGTTTCACCCGTCCGCACATCATACTTCTTACGTCCCTTGTGTTTCTTTTCGAAGTCCACAACGGCTGGCGGCTTTTGAATCTTGTCTTTCTTGGGCTTGTTATAATCGGGGCGCTGTGCGTTCGTCACCTCGCGCACGCTCTTTACAGGTGCGGCAGCGGCGGTGGCGCTATCGGGTGCTGAGCTTGTTGCAGGGGTAATGGGAGCAAGCGCATCGTCGATGCCGTCGGTCTTCAGGCGGTCCATCACCCACTCCTGCGTTGCTTCGAGCCTGCCATCGCGCTCGTTGTAAAATTTCCAGGTGCCGTGCTTGCGGGATACCGGCTCTACTTTCACTACCTGGTATCCAACGATCTTGTTCGGGTCTTTAAGGTCGCGTACGGGAACGGTATCGTAAGGGTTCTTCGGATCCACTGCCCGCCACATTTCTTCGCGGGTAGGCTTACCCTCCAGGTCGAAATAAACCTGCTTGCCGTCCTTCATGCCCCAGCGGTATTGCTCCATTGCCAGGAGGTCGCCGTCGAGGCTATAGCGGCGCCAGTAGCCGGTGCGGTAGCCATCGCGGAAGTAGCCTTCCTCTTCGTAGCCACGTTCGCCGCGCACTGCTTCCTGCTTGATCACCCAGGGACCTTGCTGCCGGTCTTTCTGGTCCACCCGGTTTAGCGTGTCTCCCTTGACGCTGATGATAAAGCTTTTCCACTGTGCCGATGCGGGAGCGGCGAAGAGCAGCAGCAGCGCAAGCAACCATTGGCTATTCCGTATGTTTGGTAATCTCATAGAATTGATCCTTATGCCCCTAAAATTACCCCAAACGCTGCTAACCACCGGCCTGCTGTCCGTTACATTTTTCACAAAGGCCCAGGTGGCTCCCAGCCCCGCTTCCGAGCGGATGCGCAGCCTCGAACGCAAGGCGGCCCTTCGCAAGGCTTCGGTGCTCGACAGTGTGGTTTTTCGCAGTATCGGCCCCACCGTCATGAGCGGCCGCATTACCGACATTGACGTCAATCCTTCCGATCCAACAGAATTTTACGTGGCCTATGCCTCCGGCGGCCTGTGGTATAGCCGCAACAACGGCCAGAGCTTTGTGCCCGTGTTCGACTCGGTGGAAACGCAGACGATCGGCGACATTGCCGTCAACTGGCGCAGTGGTGCCATCTGGGTGGGCACGGGCGAGGTCAACAGCAGCCGTTCGTCGTATGCAGGCACCGGCGTATACCGCAGCAATGACCGCGGCAAAACCTGGACCTATTGCGGCCTGCCCGAGTCGCACCATATCGGTAAGATCCAGCTGCACCCAACCGACGACAACACCGCGTGGGTGGCTGTCCTCGGTCACCTTTATTCGTCGAACCGCGAACGCGGCGTATATAAAACAAGCGATGGCGGCGTTACGTGGCGGCAAACACTTTTCGTAAACGCGGAAACAGGAGTAGTCGACATCGACATTAACCCGCAAAACCCTTCCGAGCTCTACGCAGCTGCATGGCAGCGCAGCCGCAGTGCCTCCAATTTCGTCGGCTGGGGCGAAGGCAGCGGGCTCTTCAAAAGCAACGATGCCGGCGAGCACTGGTCCCGTATTTCTACGGTCGGGCCTGATTTCCCCACGGGCAGCGCAGCCGGAAGGATCGGCATAGCCGTGCACCCGAAAAATCCATCGATCGTATACGCGGTCGTCGACAACCAAACGCCTTCCAAAGACACGACCCTCGGCGATACCACCCGTTACTTCCTGCGCGACTTCAAAAACATCACACGTGCAGACTTTGGAACGCTGGATGAGCGCAAGCTCGATACGTTCCTCAAACGCAATGGTCTCATTCGCCGCTATACTGCGAAGCGGGTGAAAGAAATGGTAGACAGCGGGCAGGTGCAGCCGACTGCCTTGTATGATTACCTCTACGTAAACACCGGCTTCGAAACCGCCCCGGTGGGCGCCGAGGTGTTTCGCAGTGACGACGCCGGCCGCACGTGGCGCAAGATGAACAGCAAGCCCATTCCGAGAATGTACTACAGCTACGGATACTACTTTGGAAAGATCTTCGTTGCTCCCGACGACGACCGCAGGGTGATCATCACCGGGGTGTCCATCCAACTATCAACGGACAGTGGGCGAACCTTCCGTGTTATCGACAAGGCCAACGTGCACAGCGATCACCATACCGTATGGATCAACCCTTTGCGCAATGAGCACATCTTTGATGCAAACGACGGCGGACTCAACATCAGCTATGACAGCGGCGAGCACTGGTTCAGCGCCAACACACCGGCGGTGGGACAGTTCTATTCGGTTACGGTAGACAATGCGAAGCCGTACAATGTGTATGGTGGTCTGCAGGACAATGGCGTTTGGTACGGGCCTTCCAATTACCGTGCAAGCCCCGGTTGGATGGCTGGCGGCGACTATCCCTACAAGCATATTTCGGGCGGCGATGGCATGCAGGTGCAGGTGGATCCGCGCGACAACGTGACCACTTACGCAGGATCGCAGTTTGGCTACTACAGCCGCCTCGACCGCCGCGACCCCGACCGCGCAAAGCCGGTCACGCCGCAGCACGCGCTCGGCCAGCGCCCCTACCGCTTCAACTGGCAGGCGCCCATCCTCTTGAGCAAACACAACCCCGACATCGTTTACTTCGGTGGAAACCAGCTTTTCCGCTCCTTCAACAAAGCAGACACTTTTCTCGTTATCAGCAACGACCTCACGCGCGGCGACGGCGGAGGCAACGTTCCTTTCGGCACCATCACAACCATCAGCGAATCGCCGCTTCGCTATTCACTGCTTTATGCGGGCACCGACGATGGACGCCTGCACGTGAGCCGCGACGGTGGGTACACCTGGAATGCGTTGACCGACAACAAGCGCCGCAACACGCTTCCGCAAGGGTTATGGACAAGCCGCATCGTAGCATCGCGCTGGAATGCTCCGCGCGTATACCTTTCACTTAGCGGATACCGCAACGACGATTTCCGGCCCTACCTCTTTGTGAGTGAGGACGAAGGAGCAACCTGGACTTCGCTGGGCAACGACCTTCCGCACGAACCGATTAACGTTGTGCGCGAAGACCCGAAGAATCCGGACATCCTTTACGTAGGCACCGATGGCGGACTGTATGTAAGCTTCGACCGTGGCCGTCACTTTATGGCATGGACCTCGGGCCTTCCCTATGCTGTACCCGTGCACGACATTGCTATACAGGAGCGCGACAACGAGCTGGTGCTGGCAACGCACGGACGAAGCCTGTACGTTGTAAAGCTGGAAGATGTGCAAGGCCTGAAAGCAGATCCCGACTGGCTGAAAAAGAAAGCCACTTCGAAAGAATCGAAATAAAAAATGCCGCTCCCAGGGAGCGGCATTTTAATTACAAGCCTACTGATTTATAGCTTGATCACTTTACGTTCTACCGATTCTTTCGTTTTGCTGTCTGCCACGCGCACCACGTAGGTGCCGGCGGTAAGGCCAACGAGGTTAAGGCTGTAGCTGCCCGCGCTGAACGATGCAGGCTTGATCAACGTGCGGCCGTATTGGTCGAGCAATTCGACCGTGCGCGGACCGGCGCTGCTGCCGGTGTACCAGATGGTCACCTGGTTCTGCGTCGGGTTGGGACCAACGGTCACGTGATCCGAGAAGCGACCGGTGTGGCCATCGCCACCCGTATCGCCTGCCTGCGCGAGGCAGTTGTTGATCACGTAGCTGAATTGCATCGGTGCGCCGGCACACTTGTTGGCGTACGGGGTCACGGTCACCAGCGAGCTGATCGAGCCACTTGTCGGATTCTGCGTCGTGAAGACGGGAATGCCGGCCCATCCGCTGTTAGGAGTAAGACCGATAGCCGGGTTGGAACTCGACCACTGGAAGGTGTTTGCAGCCGACACCGGGCTGCTGAATGTGACTGCTGCAGTAGACACGTTGCGGCAGTACGACTGGGTTCCAACAGCGTTCACCTTCGGCATTGGGTAAACCGTATAGCGGAATGTAAACGAACCTCCGGGACAGTTGCCAACGGCGGTCACTTTGATCATTGCATTGATGTTCGCGTTCGTATTGTTCACCGCGGTAAAAGCAGGAAGGCTGTTGCCCGATCCGCTTGCGGCAAGGCCTATGCCCGGCTCCGTGTTTGTCCAGGTGAACGTCGTAGCACCGGTTCCGCTAAACGGAACGGCCGTCGTGGTCGCTCCCGCACAGATTACCTGATTGCTGATGCTGTTCACCGTCGGCCTATCATTCATCACAACCTGCGTGCTTGCAGTGTTGCTGCAGCCACCGCCACCACTGCCTACCGTGTACGTCACGGTATAGGTTCCGGCAGAGGAGCTCGTGGGCGTAATGGTACCCGTCGTTGCATCCAGCGTAAGTCCGGCAGGCATTACGCTATAAGACCCTCCCGTAGAGCCCGTACGCGTTACCAGCGATGGGCCCGTTGTAACACAGAAGGGTGTGCCTGCATAGGAAATCGAACCGGCTGCTGGTATTACTGTGAAGCTGAAGGTTTGCACATCGCCCACGCAACCTTTTGCAGACGGCGTCACCGTTATTGTCGACGACTGGTTCACACCGGTGTTGTTTACGGCGTTGAACGAAGGAATTGAATTGGAGCCCGCTGCGGCTACGCCCGTGGCGGTGTTGTTGTTGGTCCACGCGAACAAAGTACCCGGCACCGTTCCGGTGAAGTTCACTGCCGGTGTCGGCGATCCCGCGCACACTGTGAGGTTGGCAGGAGCCGTTACGTTCGGCGTCGGCTTGACGGTGATACGGAAGGAAACGCGGTTGGATGTGCAACCTCCCGATACCGCAACAGCCGTGAGGTTGGCGATGGCATTTGCCGTGTCGTTGTTGATGGCGAGGAACGATGCTATGTCGCCGGTACCCGATGCAGGAAGACCGATCGACGTATTGTCGTTGGTCCATGCATAGGAAGTGCCCGTTCCCGAGAAATTGATCGGTGCAGTCATTGTATTTCCGCACTCTGCCTGGTTGGGCACCGTGTTGATCGACGGAAGCGGTGCAACCGTAACCGATGCGGTGACTGTGCCCGGCTGGCCGTAGCTGGTGAAAATGTACGTCACCGTATAGGTGCCCGGCGTACTTGCAGCGAGGTTCAGTACCCCTGTGCTGCTGCTGATGGCAAGTCCGGCGGTAGAACTAAACACGCCTCCTCCCTGGCCCGTAAAGCTCGGAATGCCGTTGCCGCGAGCGCAGTATGGGCTTCCCGGATACGACAGTGTAGTGATACGGAACGGATTCACTGTGATGGTGAACGTTCTGGGCGCACCATAGCAAGGCAGGTCGCCGCCGATGTAAACCGGCGTCACCGTTATCGTTGCCGAAACGGGTGTACCTCCTGTGTTCACCGCAGTAAACGAGGGCAGGTTGCCCGTGCCGCTTGCTGCAAGCCCGATCGACGGGTTGGAGTTGGTCCATTCGAACTGCACGCCGGATGGTGCGCCGATGAAGGAGACCGTCGCGGTGGTTTCACCATTGCGGGTGGTAAGATCGGCAACGCTATCCACTACCGCTTTCGGGTAGATGGTTACACTGGCCGATGCCTGCGCCTGCGGGCAAACGCCACTTGCGTTGATGGTATAGAACACGGTATAGGTGCCTGCCTGCGATGCAGCGAGATCGATTGCGCCACTGCCCGTGTTAAGCACGAGGCCGGCCGACGAGCTGAAGCTGCCGCCGCCTGTGCCATTGATGGTCGGCATTCCAGTGCCGTTGGGACAGAACGGACCGTCGTAGCTGATGCTCGCCGCAGGAGCCGCATTGATGGTGATGCTGGTAGTTGCGCTGTGCGAACCACAAGGGTTGCCCGATGCAACCGTGTACGTAACCGTGTAGGTGCCGGGCTGGCTGGCTGCGAGGTTCACTTCGCCGGTGCCTGCATTGATGGACAAGCCCGCAGCTGCGGTGTAGGTGCCACCCGTGCTTCCGGTTTGTGTTACAGTAGCAGTGCCGCCATTATTGCAGAACGGTCCACCGCTGTAAGCGATCGATGCATTCGCCGGGTTGAACACCGTAAGTGAATGACCGCTGGTCTCGGTTACGGAAGGCATCGTGCTGACGACACGGACCATGTAGCCGCTTCCTGCCGTGGTGTTGGAAGGTATCGTTGCACTGATGCTGCCGCTTGTGGTTGCAGTCACCATGCCGATGGTGGTGGGGCTGGTGAACGAGCCGTCGGGCGCACTCAGTTGCGCGATGAACTGGTTGCCCGCCTGGAACGTTCCCGTTGCCACGTACGTTACCGTGATCGAAGAGCCGCTGCAGATGGACGTAGCGCTGAGCGACGAGGTTACGTCGTTGCAGGCGCCGGCGCCCGTTGTTACGGTTACGGTGTCAAACTGCGTATTACCTGCGTTGTCGGTTACCGATACGTTATACGTACCTGCTGCCACGTTGATCGTTGCAGTGTTGTCGCCGTTGCTCCACTGGATGGAGTACGGAGCAAGTCCGCCGCTGATCATTACCGTAGCAGATCCGTCGGTGGCACTGCCGCAGGAAGCCGCGGTGAACGATGTGCTGATGCTCATGCCACCCATGTTTGCAGTGGCCGTGTTATCGTCGGTGTTGTATTCGGCCGGCAAGCCGTTGATGATGCGTGCGATGATTGTTGTATGCGCATCCTGCACCAGCCATGGCAGGTCGAGGTTGTAGTTCGCACCTTCGGCAACACTGATGTTGCGCTGGTTGATGAACACTTCCTGACCATTGTCGTCGAGGTAAAGGATCTGCAGCACGGCGTCGCAATCATCGAAGCCGATGTTGTGGATCACACCTGTGATACGAACGCTCGTGTTGCGCTGCGCGGTAGAGTCGCTCACTCCGAACGAAGTCCACAGCAGGTTCGGGGCTTTGCCGACGATCACGGCGCGCGTTGCTTCGTTGTTCATCTCGTCGCCTTCAGCAATTTCCTGGTCTTTGTCCACAATGGCGCGGATCACGTGGATACCTCGGATGTTGGAAGACCATTGTGCCGGCATGCGCACGGTCGTTTGCTGACCCGATACGAGTCCGGGCACGCGCACCTGCGTCAACGAGTCGTTATCCACTCTCGTGTAAACGGTGCTGGAGTCGGTAACGCTCGCGCCCTGGTTGCGATAGGTGATATCAATGTCGATAGCCTGGCCGAGCTCGGGGTTCAGCAACGACGGAGCGATGAATTCGGATCGCGTGAGGTAATCGGGCAGCGGAAGCACCACCGTCACATTCACGATGATCACGTTGTTGCCTTCGTCGCATTCGTTGTAGAGCCCTGTCGGATCGGCGGTGATGCGCACCTGGTAGTTGCCCGTCTGCGTAAACACATAGGGGCTCGGGAGGTTTACACCCAGCGGGCAGTTGCACGTGTTGGAGATCGACGTGGTAGCCGTGCCGAGGTTGAGCCAGCCGCTGATGCCGGGACCGCTTACTTCAAAGCGCACCTTTGCTTGCGTGGCTTTGAAGAGACCAAAGTTGTAGAGGCCCGTCTGCATGGCTACCGGCGTGTTCACCGTTTGCGTCGGGTAGATGTAATAGCCACCATAGCAACCCACGTTGGTGGGCTGGAAGTCCCAGCAAAGCTTGGCGGTGGTTGTGTTGTTCGATTCGTTTGTTTCGGAGATGCTGTTCGAAGGATCGACCGTGATGATGAGGGCGCTGTTGCCCGGTGCGGGCGTTGGCACATTCACGGAAACCATCGCATTTGCTCCGGCAGCAAGTGTTCCGTTGTAGGTAGTTGTATAGTGCGTGCCGCCCACGTTGAAGTCAACGGTGATGGGCTGTGTGCTGGCAACGAGGCTGGTGTTGGCCACCTGTGCGCTCAGCGTGATGGTAGAAGGCATCGTCGGCTCGGCAGGCGATACCGTTACGTTGCCGCATCCCCATACGGTGAGGTCGAGGTTGCAGGCATTTACCTGCACCTGGTAGGATGTTCCGTTGTTGCCCTCGTTGTATTCGCTAACGGCGTCGGGCACGTCGCAATCGAGTGTGAAGGTGAACAGGCCGGTGAGGTTGGAGTACACATAGCTGTTGAAGCTGATGGACGTTTCCCACAGCGGGTTGATGTTTCCTACCGTCTGGTTGATGGTCGTTTCTACCACTCCGTTGCGCAGCACCGTGAGGCGGGCGTTGAAGCTTCCTGTTGGAACACCACCAACGTTGCGGATGGTGAACGACGGAACCGGGATGCCCTGGCACTGGTTCGCTACAACGTAGCCATAGTGGTTGGCAGGCGTGATGTCCGGAGCATTCGGCAGTACAACTACGGCCTGGTAGGCAGTGTTGTTGTTTTCGTCGCTGCTGCAGAATTCATTCACCACGTTGGTTACGTCGGCGATGGTGCGCACGTAGGTGTTGCCGATCGTATTGAAGGTGATGGCCGGCAGGTTGCTCGTATGCGAATCACCCTGTGAAAGGCTCGCCACTGCAAACGGTCCGGGCACCGGCGAACCACCGGGCACCTCGATGCCCAGCAGGTGGCTGCCCGAAGCGAGGGCACCTACGTTGGTTTCTGTGGCCACGCCTGTGAGCGACTGGCCTACGACGATATAGCGGGTGTTCGACTGCGGGTATTGCGGTTGCACCGTGCTCGCGCTCAGGTTGATGCCCGAAACAAGATCGGCGTCAAGGCATTGCGGGCGCGGGTTCACCTGGAACTGCGTAACCGTATCGCCTTCCAGCGTGTAGTCGGTGATGGTCACCACCACGTGGTAGGTTCCCGGTGTTGCAGGTCCGTAAGGGAAGCTGGCCGTGTAAGCGCCAACCGAGTTGCTGTACACGGTTTGCACCTGGTTGGTCTCAACGATCTTCACGGTCACCGTTGCGCCTGCGCAGGAAGAATCCTGGAGCACTACGGCGGTGTTGCGGTACCATGCATTACCACTGATGGCAATTGGATCGCTGGTGTTGATCACCGCGGGGCTCGGAGCGGCGGTGATGCCAATATCGCCGGGCAGGTTGTAGTTGCCGTTGATGAACGGACGGATCGCCTGGTTGTCGAGCTCGTTGCTTTCATCCAGCACGTTGTCGTAATCGATGACCACCTGCATCGGGCACCACATGGGTACCGAAGGCGTGGTAATCTGCCAGGTCACCTGGGCTACGCCATTCGCACCCGAGAGGAATGCGATGACCGTATCCGCATAAACCGTGTTGGTATCGTTCTGGTTGCGCAGGTGCACACGGAAGTTCGTGGCATCGCGGCCCGAATTGTTATGCACCAGTGCCGTCACCACGATGTTCTGGCTCACCTCGGGGTGCGGCACAGAGAACGTGATATCGTTGGCGAAGATCGACAGGTTGACGCGCGGCAGCACCACGGGGCCGGGGTACGGTCCGGTGATGGCCGAACAACCACTCTGGTCGGTGGCTTCGATAGTAGTGTGCCAGTTGGCCGAAGCCTGGAGGAAGTTCACTACGATATAGTAGTCCTTGCCATCGATCGTGTTCTGATCGGCAGGATCTTTTTCAGTCATGTACAGGATGCGGTCGTTGCCGCTGTTGAAGTTGCCATCATTCTCGAAGTCCAGCTTCAGGCGCAGGATGTTCGACTGCGGAAGATCGCCATCGGCATCCGTATAACGTACCTCGAATCGGTAGTCGGTAGTCGGCAGTCCCGATGTGGGGCTCATCACCGTTGTGGCAAAGCCTGCAGATCCCGTGGGGGCGAGCGTGGGCAGGTGGTTGCTGCTGTAGTTCACATCTTTGGAAGCCACGGCAGTGCAGCCGCCGGCGTTGGTGACCGTTACCGTATAAGTACCACCTGTGGTTACCTGGATGCTTTGCGTTGTAGCACCGGTCGACCACTGGTATGCCGTTGCTGCAGAAGCCGTAAGAGTAACCGATTGACCGATGCAATAAGCGTCGTCGTCGCCACCTGCGATGGATGCCACGGGGCTCGGCATCACCGTAATGGTGAAGGTGCGCGGAACGCCTCCGCAACCGTTGCTGCTTACAGGCGTTACGATGACAGTAGCCGTTTGTACCCCGCCGCCGCTATTGATCGCAACAAACGAAGGGATGATGCTGCCGGAGCCGCTTGCTGCGAGACCGATGCTTGTGTTGTTGTTGGTCCAGCTGTATGTTGTTCCGGCATCGCTGCTGGTAAAGCTCACAGGTGCCGTAGCAGCGCCGTTACAAACGGTCTGGCTGGGCACCACGTCCATCGTTCCGCCCGGAAGGATGGTGAACGACGTGTTGGTGCTGAAGGTCGGGCATCCACCGTTCGAAGGGACGGTGTACGTCACCGTATATGTGCCGGGGTTGCTCGATTGCGGGAAGATCGTACCGTTGCTGCTGTTGTAAGAAAGCCCACCCGGTGCTGCCGAGAAGGTGCCGCCACCGGTTCCCGTAAGGTTCACGGTGGAAGCCGCGGCCGAATTGCAATACAGCGCGCTGTAAGCAATGGTTGCCGAAGACGGGCTGTTGATGCTTACAGTAGTCGTAGCCGTCACTTCGCCGTGGCCGTTGCCGGCAGCGATGTAATAGGTAACGGTATACGTGCCCGGCGTGGAAGTAGATGTGTTGATGTCGCCGTTGGCTGTGTTGAGTATGAGGCCTGCAGGCTGCGCGCTGTATGTGCCCCCACTGAGGCCGGTTTGCGTTGCGGTGATAATGCCCTCGTTGTTACAGAAAGGGTTGCCGTTGTAAGAGATCTGCGCCGACGCGGTTTGCAGCACCTGCAGCGTGGTGGTGGTGCTTGCGCCCGGGCAGGTGCTCGATGGGATCGTGTACGTAATGGTATAGGTACCCGGCGAAGAGATGTTGAGGTTTACGGCGCCCGTCGTTGTGTTCATGCTCAGGCCCGAGGGGCTCGAGCTGTAAGTGCCACCCGATGTGCCGCTATGGCTTACGTTGATGGTATTGCCACCCACATAAAATGGCCCGCTGCCATAGCTGATGGAAGCCGTTGGCGCCTGGTTGATCTCAACGTAGCGGCTGAAGCTGGCGGTTGCGCAGCCTGGCGTGCTCACGTTATAATACACATAGTAGTAGCTCGGCGAGCTGCTGATCGGGAAGATCGTACCCGTGGTTGTGTTGATGCTCAGTCCACCCCAGCTGAGGCTGAAGCTGCCGCCGGGTGTGCCGGTGAGTTGCACCTGCACCGAATCCACGTTCGTGCAGTAAGCGTTCGTGCCGTAGGTGATGGCTGCCGATGGCGGCGCTGAAATCGTCACCTGCGTGCTATTGTTGAAAGATGCGCAGTCGCCCGTTGCCGCAACCGTATACGTAACGGTGTAGGTCCCAGGTGCCGAAGAGTTGGTGCTGATGGTACCTGTGGTGCTGTCGATGACCAGTCCCGAAGGTGTAACGGCGTAAATACCGCCGCCCGCGCCGTTGCGGATCACAGCTACATCGCCGCTGGTGGTGCAATATGCAGGTTGTGCGTACGAGATGGCGGCAGACGGTGCGGGAGATATCTCCATCGTTGTAGAAACGGTATCCGGAGCGCAGCCTTCGTCGGCCACTACATAATAAATGGTATGGGTGCCCACTGTGGATGCGTTGAGGTTGATAGCACCCGATGTTGAATCCACGATCAGAGTGGAGTCGGTATAGAAGTAGCCGCCGGTTGCACCTGTGATCGTTACCGGTGCACTACCACCCGTGTTGCAATACGGCGTGAGCGGGTAGCTGATGGAAGCGGGTGCCACACGAACGAATTCAATGTAGCCGTTGGAACCACCGCCGCCTTCAGTAGCACGGAACATTACGCTGTCGGTTGCCGACAGGTATCCGCGCCATACGTTGCCGTGGTAATCGCAGCAGCCGTTGTGGCCCCACACTTTCACGCCGTTGATCCAAAGTTCGGCTTCATCGTCGTGGTTCACGATATTGATCTGGTAGTAGCCGCAGGGGAAGCCCTGGCGCTTGGCCGCCCAGGAGTGATTGTCCCAGTTGACGCCACAACCCTGCCAGTTAGGTGCAGAAGATGGCGAGGCATGGCTGGGCCAGAAGTTTTGCGAATTGTGATTCAGCAGGGTATCAACGAAGTAGCCTGCATAGTTGGTCACCCAGGAGTTCCCGTCGTTGGAATAGGTGCCTCCATTCCATCCATACACATTCCATACGTTGTTACCATAAACTGATGGGTTGCCGGAGACCACGGAAATGTGCATCGCGAAAGTGATGTCGCTTGTATCGTTCCCACAGTTGGAGGAATAAATCTTGTGGTAGTGAATAGTGTAGTCGCCCTGCAGGCTGCTGTCTGTGTTCACTACGCCGGTCGTGCTGTCAATCCTCAGACCGGCGGGTGTTGCATAGAAATATCCTTCCACACCATCGGGCGCTTCTTCGATCGTTGGCGTGATGTTGCCTGCGGTATTGCAATACGATGCCGACGGGTAGCTCATGAGCGACTTCGCATACGGTGTAAGGGTAATGGCACCATAAGAGTTGCCGCCACCCTCTGTGACCCGGAACTCAACTGTGCTCGTGTCGTTCAGGTACCCGGTCCACACGTTGCCGCTGCTGCAGCACGAGAAGTACACCTGCACACCGTTCACGAACACTTTGCCGTAGTCATCGTGGTAAGGCAGCGTGATGCGATAGTAACCGCAGGGGAAGCCTTTGCGCTTGGCGCTCCACGAGTGATTGTCCGGATTGATGGGACATCCCTGCCAGTTGGCAGCGTCGGAA
The DNA here is from genome assembly GCA_004173235.1 of Chitinophagaceae bacterium. Classification (GTDB taxonomy): domain Bacteria; phylum Bacteroidota; class Bacteroidia; order Chitinophagales; family Chitinophagaceae; genus Flavisolibacter. Next base: position 108,497 of record SEAC01000027.1, read on the forward strand.
GGCGATCCGTAATAGGGCCAGAAATTTTGCGAATTATGGCTCAGCGATGAGTCCACGAAGTAACCCGAATAACGCGTGTTCCAGGAGTTACCATAGTCGTAGCCATCGCCGGCGTTCCAGCCATACACATGCCATGCGTTCGTGCCAAACACGGCCGGATCGCCTTGCGCATTGCGGATCTTCAACGTGGTGGTTGCGGTGTCGGCGTGCGAGCCGCAGGTTTCCACCGTGACGATGTAGGAGATAGTGTAATCGCCCACAGCGCTCGATGCAGGCGTAATTACACCAGTGACACTGTCGATGGCAAGTCCGGCAGGGCTGGCAATGTAATATCCGCCCGTGGCCCCGGTTGCCGCCGTAAGTGTTGGTGAAAGAGGTCCCGTAGTATTACAACCCGTGGACGCTGTTGCCGTAGCATAAGTGATCTGCACTTCCGGCACCAGCTGGAAGCTGATGGAGCCGTAGGAAGTATACAGGTCGTCGGTCACTGCCATTTCCACAGTGCTTGAGTCGTTGAGATAGCCCGTCCATACCGTAGTGTTGCCGCAACAGGAGTAATACACTTCCTGTCCGTTCACCCGAATGCGCGCATAGTAGTCGTGCGAACCGAGAACGATCTTATAATAACCGCAGGGGAAGCCTTTGCGTTTGGCAGCCCACGAGAAGTAATCGGTGCGCACGTTGCAACCCTGGTAACCCACCGCGCTGGAGGGAGAGCTATAGGCATCCCACTGCTCCTGCGAGTTGAAGTTCAGCCCGCTCGCCGTATAGTAGCCGGCGTAGTTATCGTTCCAGGAACCACCGTCGTTATAATAGTTGCCCGCATTCCAGGCATACACATTCCATTGGTTGTTGCCAAACAACGAAGGATCGCCCTGCGCGCTGTTGGTGACGGTTACCGTCTGCGTAGAGGCGGAACATCCCGGCGTGGAGCCGGTGATCGTATACTGGCTGCTCTGCCCGGCGGCGAGGCTCACAAACATTTGATTGGGCGAAACATAGTAGTTCCAGATATTCGATTCGGCTGCGGAACGGGCAGATGGAGAGAGTACACTATTGTATACGAGGACGTCGTAGAATTCGCAATCCGAGCGCTCGTTGTAATACCCGCTGCCATTGAGTTGCAGGCCATAGGGCGGGTAAACGCCATTGGAGTTGGAAGCCAGCTGAACGCCATTCTCATAAAGTTGCGAATGCGTGCCACTGCCCGAACCGGTATATACATAAATGCTGTTGTCGGGTGTGTTGCCGGAGTATACCCATCCTTCGAAATAAGCCGTAGCCTTGTAACCACCGTGCCAGCCGAGCAGCCAGTTGTTCGAAGTGGAAGAAAGCACACGGCCGCGGCTGCCACCCGTTTGGCGCGCTGCATAAACCACGGTGTAGGGGTTGGAAACGTAGGTCGTCATCTGCATGTACTGCGCGGTGTTGAACACCAGCGCTGGGCGGTTGTTCAGCAGGCTGCTCGCAATGAACTGCGGCTGCTGTGCAGGAGTAGGTTGCGCTTCGTCATGGCCGTTGCCGCTCTGGTCGTACAGGCGAACGCAATAGCCGTTGGCGCCCGCGAGCCAGGTCTGTATCGCAGCCAGGTCGAGGTCGACGCCCGAAGCGCCGAAATCCATTTCCGCATCATCCGATCCGCGCCGGAGGCGGATGATGGGCCCGCTGTAGCCCGACTTCAGCAGGCGCAGGCCCACGGCCATCCAGGCGTGTGTCGCGTCGGCATCAACAGGCAGCGGGTTGGGCGACCAGCTATACTGCGTGGCGCCCGAGGCCACCAGCGTTGTGGTGCCGCCCGTGCAAAGCGTGGTTGCGCCCGATACATTGAGTATCGGCGGGGCATTGATGGTAAGGTTCGAACCGTTGTCTGGGCCCGTCACCGCAGGACTGCTGGCCACCACACGAATGCGGTAGCCGGCGCCGTTCGTAGTGCCGGAAGGAATGGTAGCGTTGATGCTGCCCGAGGCCATTGCCTGCACCGTACCGATCACCACGGGGCTTCCAAAGCTCCCCGAAGCGGAACTGAGCTCGGCGCTGAACAGGTTGGAGGTATCGAATGACCCCGTGGCCGTGAAGGGCACACTCAGCGTGGCGCCGGCACAATACACAGTGGGATCAATGGTTCCGACTTGTACCGTTTGTCCCTGGGCTATGCAGGCGGCAAAAAAAGTCAGCAGCAGGATCAGGCTCCTTTTCATCATATAACAGTTTAGGGTTGTCAGGTTCAACAGGCGAAACTACCCGTAACGGCAGCGCAAGGCAATACCGTGCACAGGGCATATTTCGATGTCTTTATAAGGTTGTTGGTGCACCGGCCAGAGGCAGGCGCGCAGTTGGTGTACTAACTAAAGGTTGGGCGGCGCAGGTTCAGTGCGTCTTGGTTTCTCGCCTGGGATTGGTTTCGGTATTCCCGAACGATACGTTGGGAATATGTTAACGAAGGTTACAATTTTTTGAAAAGAAGCCAAATGATTTTTCCCCGCAGCTCAACCGAAAAAAGCCCGCCGGGCGCCTGAATGCAGGCTCCCGGCGGGCTTTGCGGCGAATGCCGTATTTCTACGTACGTATTAAACGTTGATTAATGTTGCACCAGTTGTTGCTTATTCTGTATGAATTGGAGTTAACGTGCCAACACCGATAGGTGCGCGGTATTAAAACACCTTGAATCGCTCAAAGCAGGCCCGCTCGAGCAACTCACGGTCATCGGGGTGCGCAATGTTGATGAGGGCGCGTGCGCGTTGGCGCAGGTTCTTGCCATACAGGTAGGCCACTCCATACTCGGTCACCACGTAGTGCATATGCGCCCTTGTGGTTACAACGCCCGCACCGGGCTTCAGAAAAGGAACGAGCCGAGGCACACCCTTGGCCGTGCGCGACGGCAAGGCAATGATTGGCTTGCCGCCTTCGCTGAGTGCGGCGCCGCGCATGAAGTCCATCTGCCCTCCTACTCCACTGAACTGGTACGTGCCGATGCTGTCGGCACACACCTGTCCGGTGAGGTCGATCTCGATGGCGCTGTTGATGGCCACCATCCGCGGGTTGCGGCGAATGATATGAGGATCGTTCACATAAGAAATGTCGAGGAACTGGAAGGCGGGGTTGTCGTCTACGTAATCATACAGCCTGCGCGTGCCCAGCGCGAATCCTACAACAGCCTTGTTGGGATGGATTTTTTTATAGCGGTTGTTGATAATGTCACGCTCGAACAATTCCACTACGCCGTCCGAGCACATCTCTGTATGCATGCCCAGGTCTTTGTGGCCGGTGAGCGAGCGCAGCACCGCATCCGGGATCGCGCCGATGCCCATTTGCAGCGTAGAGCGGTCTTCGATAAGACCCGCCACGTGCGCACCGATCTTCATTTCGTCGGCGCCTGCCTTTTCGCCGAACCGTGCTTCGTAAAGTGGCTCGTGGCATTCCACCAATGCGTGAAAGCGGCTCGAGTGAATGAGGCCATCGCCATGCGTGCGGGGCACGTGGCGGTTCACCTGTGCGATCACGTAGCGCGCATTGTTGACCGCCGAGCGCGCAACGTCGACCGACACACCGAGCGAGCAATACCCGTGCGCATCCGGCGGCGAAACCTGCACCAGCGCTACGTCTACAGGCAACACGCCATCGCTGAACATCCGCGGGATCTCGCTGAGGAACACGGGCACATAGTCGGCCCGCCCTTCGGCAACATCCTGGCGGATCGATGCAGAAACGAAAAGCGAGTTGAGGTTGAAAGAAGAGGCGAGCTCCGGCTTGTCTACATGCATATCTCCATACACCGACACAAACACAAGCTCCACATCGCGCAGGCGTGGCGCTTCGGCCGCGAGGGCGCGCAGCAGGCAGGTAGGCGTTTGCGCACTGCCTTGTACAAATACACGTTGACCGGACTGGATGATGGCGAGAGCCTCTTCAGGCTTCTGGTAGCGAATGGGCGTTTTCATATCTGGTGCAAAGGAAGCATGAAAGCACGGAGGTCCGGCTGAGTATCCTTAGGCCCGGTTCTGTTTTTTCTCAGGAAAGACGCTCACCGTAATTTCGTTGCTGTTGATGAACCCCCTCCCCTTGCGCTTCGAACGGCGGGAAATCCGCTACTTCCTGTACAGCCAGGCCTTTGCCGACGGGCTGCGCACCACGGTGGCCATCCTGGTGCCCGCGCTTGCCGGTTTTTACCTGGGGGCCATCGAGCTGGGGATGACGCTTTCACTCGGAGCACTGTGCGTTTCGCTCACCGATGCACCTGGGCCCATTACCAACAAACGCAACGGGATGCTGTTTGCGGCCCTTGCCCTGTTCCTCATCTCCTCTCTCACCACGCTTGCGCGCATACATCCCTGGGGGATGGCGCTGGAGCTGGCCGCCGTAGCTTTTTTCTTTTCGATGTTCAATGCCTATGGGCCGCGGGCCGCGGGCGTGGGCAATGCGGCCATACTGATCATGGTGCTCACCATGGACAAGGAGACGCCGCTCAGCGAAGCGTTGCTCCATTCGGCGCAGATCACGGCGGGCGGGCTCTGGTATTTTTGCCTCAGCCTTTTCTTTTCCTGGATCAGCCCTTACCGTGCGGCGCAGCGCGTGCTTGGCGACTGCCTCCGCGAGATGGCGCGCTACCTCCATACGAAGGCGCGTTTTTACGATCCCGCCACCAGCCTCGACGACGACTACCGCAGCATGGTGCAGCAACAGGTGCTGGTGCACGAAAAGCAGGATGCGGTGCGCGAAATACTGTTTAAAACACGCCAGATCGTGCAGGAAACCACGCTGCCCGGGCGGCGCCTCGTGTGGATGTTCGTGGAAGCCGTCGACCTCTTCGAGGAGATGACCCATATCTATTACGATTACGCTTCGTTGCGCGAACGCTTCGCATCTACCGGGATACTGGAAAAGATATCGGCGCAGATCGCGGTGCTGGCAACGGAGCTGGATACGCTGGGTGCAGCGGTGCAGATGAATCGTCCCTATCGCAACCCGCTCCCGATCGAAGACAACCTTACACGTTTAAAAGAAGAACTGGACGCACTTCCGCGCCTCCCGAGTGAGAGCCACCTTGTACTTCGAAAGATTCTCGTCAACCTGCGCAGGCTGGTGCAGCGGATGCGGCAGATGGAACGCTTTTTCGAAGGAACGGCAGGAGAAAGCAGCGCGCGCCTCGACCATGGCCGCTTCGTGAACCACCAGCCGCTGGATGCACGCATCTTTGCCGACAACCTCACGCTCGAGTCGGGCGTATTTCGCCACAGCCTCCGCGTGGCCATCGCCTGCCTCGCCGGCTACGGCATGACGCTGCTGATCGGCTACGGGCAACACAGCTACTGGGTGCTGCTCACGATCGCGTTCATCCTCAAACCCGCATTCAGCCTCACGCGCGAACGCAACATTCAACGCATCATAGGAACAGTGGTGGGCGGCCTCATCGGCGTTGCTGTATTACTACTGGTGCCCGCAGGCAAGGTCCAGTTCGCCATCATGGTATTGTGCATGCTCGGCACCTATTCGTTCATGCGGATCAACTACCTCGTGATGGTGCTCTTCACCACGCCGTTTGTGATCCTGCTCTTTTCGTTCCTGGGCATGCCTTTTCGCGAAGTGGCGATGGAGCGGCTGTTCGATACGGTGCTCGGATGCGCGCTTGCATTCGGTTGCAGCGTGTTGCTTTTTCCATCGTGGGAAGCGAGGCAGTTGTCCGGCCACCTGCAAGGACTGCTTGCTGCCGATCGCAACTACCTGTCGCTGCTATGCGATGCACTTGCGGGGAAACCCGTTCCGCCATTGCCCTACAAGCTCGCACGGAAAGAGATCTACGTGCAGACGGCCAACCTTTCTGCCGCCTTTCAGCGGATGCTGAACGAGCCACGCAACCTGCAGCGCTCCGCGCAGCAGCTGCAACAGTTCATCGTGCTGCAGCACATTCTTTTTTCCAACATCGCTTCCGCGCTCGCGGAGCTGCGCAACCGCGAGCCTCAGGTGCAGCCTGCTGCTTTGCGACAGGCCATCGACAAGGCGCAAGCTGCGCTCGTGCGTGCATCGGTAAGCATCGGGATGAAGGCGAAGCCGGTACCGGTGCGCACTGTGCCTGCCGATGCAGCGCCGGCACCCGACGCACCGGTGCTGGGCGGACAGGTGCAGTTCATTGCGCAGGTGTGCCAGGATATGGAAAAGGTGCTTGCGGAAGCTTACCCCAACAACCAGAGCAAGGCGAGCTCGTAACCGCGCAGTCCAAGTCCAACGATAGACCCTTTGGCCTTTGCGGACACGTGGGAGATCTTGCGGAATTCCTCGCGGGCATGCACGTTGGAGATGTGCACTTCCACAACCCGGGCAGGCACGGCAGCGATCGCATCGCCCAGCGCAACGGATGTGTGCGTGTAGCCGCCGGGATTGAGGATGATGCCATCGTCTTCAAAGCCGGCACGTTGCAGTTCTGTGATCAGCTCGCCTTCCACGTTGCTTTGAAAATAGCGCAGCTTGTGCCCGGGGTAGCGTGCCTGCAGTTGAGTAAAATACTCGTCGAAGGGCACGTTGCCGTAGACGTCGGTTTCGCGCCGGCCCAGCAGGTTCAGGTTCGGCCCGTTGATCACCGTGATTTTCATGGCACTAAGTTAACTTTACGGCAGATACCGGTGCCGGTATCCGTTCCACTTCATCCGATAAATTCGCTGACGGTCATCTAAACCGTTCTATGACAATGCGCCAGATCTTCCTTCCGCTCCTGATGCTTGCCGGCATCAATGCCGCAGCACAGCTCCTCCCCGACGAATCGCAGCAACTAATATCCTCCGAACGCCGCTCGTTTGCAGCCGCGCACAACGCACGGGTTTACTCGGCAGCCACCAACAACTACGACGTCAACTATTATCGTTGCCGCTGGGAGGTGACGCCCGTCAACCGCTACATCAAGGGATCGGTGATGATGCGCTTCCGCACAACGGCCGCCGCGGCTTCCATCACGCTCGACCTGCACGTGCAGTTGGGTGTGGACAGCGTGGTGTATCACGGCAGCAACATCGCTTTTACAAGGGGCAACGACAACAGCCTCAGGTTGAACTTCCCCACAGCCATCACATCGGGCAGCCTCGATTCGGTGCGCATCCACTACCAGGGCACGGCCCCCAACAGCGGCTACTATGTGACGGCAACGCATAACGGCACACCTATCCTCTACACGCAGTCCGAATCGTATGGCGCCAGCCACTGGTGGCCGTGCAAGGACATGAACGTGGACAAGGCCGACTCGGTGGACCTGTATGTAACTTACCCATCCACTTACGTCGCTTCCTCGAATGGAATGGCTGTTTCGGAAACAGTGAGCGGTGCCAACAAGACCACCTACTTCAAGCACCGCTATCCCATCAGCACCTACCTCGTAGCTATTGCTGTTACCAACTATTCGGTGTTCAATGACATGGCCGTGCTCGCAAGCCGCACGGTGCCACTGACGCTGCATTGCTACCCCGAAAACGCGACCGTGTTCCAGAGCGTGCTCGGCACTGCGAAATTTTCGATGGAACAATTCTCGCCGCTGATCGGCGAGTATCCTTTTGCCAACGAGCGCTACGGGCAAACGCAATGGAACCTCGGTGGCGGGATGGAGCACCAGACGAATACCTTCCTCGGTAGCACCGGCCCATCGTTGGTGGCACACGAGCTCGCCCACCAGTGGTTTGGCGACCGCGTAACCTGCCGCAGCTGGTCGGACATCTGGCTCAACGAAGGCTTCGCTACCTACATGGAGTTCCAGTACATGCTACTGACCGCGCCCTCCACGCGCGTGGCTTACCTGCAAGCATGGGCCAATACGATCACCACGTCGGCCGGAGGCTCGGTGTACATCATCCCGGCAGATACGTTGAACGAGAACCGCATTTTCGACAACCGGCTCACGTACAAAAAGGGAGGCTACCTCGGTGTGATGCTGCGCTGGAAGCTGGGCGACTCGGCATTTTACCGCGGCCTGCGCCGCTACCTGGCCGATCCGGCCGTTAGCTATGGCACCGCGCTTACCGCCGACCTGCAGCGCAATCTCGAAGCAGAGAGCGGGCTGTCGCTCACCGAGTTCTTCAACGACTGGTTTTACGGCCAGGGCTATCCCAATTACAGTGCGGTATGGAGCCAGCAGAATGGCGGTTCGGTCAGTGTCACGCTCAGCCAAACGCAATCGCACGCATCGGTTTCTTTCTTCGAGATGCCTGTGCCTTTGCAATTCAAGAACGCAACGCGCGACACCACGGTGATCGCCAACCACACGCAGAGCGGACAGGCCTTCACCTTCAACCTCGACTTCGTGCCCGATACGATGATCATCGACCCGCAGTTGTGGATACTGTCCAAAACAAAAACGGTACAGCGCCTCTCCACTTCGGTATCCAGCCTTGCCTGGAATGAGCAGGTGCGCCTTTACCCCAACCCGGCAACGGGAACTGTTTTTATCACGCTGCCCAATACTGCGGGGAGCGGCACTTCGTATCGTCTGGTAAATGCCGGCGGACAAACGCTGCGTGGGGGTCTTTTGGCGGGTAACGGAGCAAACCGACAGATTGATGTAAGCGGGCTTGCATCCGGGAATTACTGGCTCGAACTTGCCGACCGCCTTGGTCGGGTGCTGGCCCGCAAAACAGTGCAGGTGCGCTGGTGACGTTCGGCATATCCGTTAAGTTTGCGGCTACATGATGACCCCAACCAGGATGATCGCTCCAGCCCTGCTACTGGCGGCCTCCTATACGCAGGCGCAGGACAGCACGGAATTGAACACCGTCATTGTTACTGTCAACAAGTGGGAACAGCGACGGAATGAGGTGCCGAACATGATCACCCGCATCGTGCGAAACGACGTGGTGCTTCGCAACCCGCAAACCACAGCCGACCTCCTGGGCCAAAGCGGATCGGTGTTCATCCAGAAAAGCCAGCTCGGTGGCGGCAGTCCCATGCTGCGTGGCTTTGCTACCAACCGCGTGCTCATTGTGCTCGATGGAGTGCGGATGAATAATGCCATCTACCGCAGCGGCAACCTGCAGAATGTACTGAGCGTGGATCCGCTCAGCATCAACGACGCCGAAGTGGTTTTCGGTCCAGGTTCGCTTATTTACGGCTCCGATGCCATCGGCGGCGTAATGGATTTCCATACCATCCCAGCAAGGATTTCGACAGATGGCAAGACTTTGTTTCGAGGCAGTGCGCTTGTGCGCTACAGCTCGGTCAACAACGAACGCACCGTGCATGCTGATGCCAATGTTGGCGGGAAACGATGGTCGTACCTCGCCTCGGTCACAGTTTCGATGTTCGGCGACCTGCGGATGGGCCGCAACGGAGGTGCCGACAGCTACCTGCGGCCCGAATACATCGGGCGCATCAACGACATCGACAGCATCGTGCCCAATAGCAATCCACACGTGCAACGCTTCAGCGGCTATGAGCAATGGAACGTACTGCAGAAGCTCCTTTTTCGTGCCACCTCTTGTCTCAATCTTCAGTATACCTACAACTATGCCCGCACCGGCGAAGCACCGCGGTACGACCGGCTGATTCAATACAGGAATGGTCGCCTGCGCTTTGCTGAGTGGAATTACGGCCCTATGGTACTACACGCCCACCAACTGTTGGCGCAATATCGGCGCGCAACGGCGTTTTACAACGAGGCGCGCTTTGTGCTGGCGTATCAGTCGTACGAGGAAAGCCGTATCGACCGCCAGTATCGCAACAACAACCGCAACGTACAAACCGAGCGGGTGCATGCGCCTTCCTTCAATGCCGACCTCGAACGGCGCTTCGGCCTCGGGCAACTATTTTATGGAGCGGAGGCGGTGTATAACCGTGTGGGCTCGAGCAGCGAGCGCATCCATACCGGCACTGGAGCATCGGTGCTTACAGCCAGCCGCTACCCCGATGGCAGCACGTGGGGAACAGCCGGGCTATATGCAAGCTATAAAGCGAACGTTCATCCGAAGCTGACAGTTAGCGGCGGGTTGCGCTACAGCTATAATTTTCTCAACGCCGATTTCGACACGGCCTTTTTTCGGTTTCCCTACCAGGAGGCCCGCCTTCAGAAAGGCGCAATTACAGGCAACGCAGGCATCGTATTCCGCCCCGATAGCACCTGGCAGCTCAATGGGCTAGCATCGAGCGGCTACCGCATGCCCAATGTTGACGATATCGGCAAATTGTTTGAAAGCACACCCGGGATGCTTACCGTACCAAATCCGGGCCTTCAGCCCGAGTACGCATGGAACTTCGAAGTGGGCGTGTCGAAAAACAAGCAAGCTGCCTACCGGGTGGAACTGAATGGATTTTACACCCTGCTCACCAACGCGATCGTGCGACGCCCGTTCAGCTTCCGTGGCCGGGACAGCCTTGACTATGCAGGCGTTCGCAGCGGCGTGGAAGCATTACAGAATGTAGCGCAGGCTACCGTGTGGGGGTTGCAGGCAAGCGCGGAATGGACGTTTCTGCCCTGGGTCACCCTGTATACCCATGCAAACTGGATCCGCGGACGCGAAACCGACGACGCCAGAAACGCGCAGGTGCCACTCCGCCACGCACCTCCGTTCTATGGAAGCAGCGGCCTGCGCTTCAAGCACAAACGGCTTGTTGCGGAAGCACAGGCGCTATACAACGCTGCGGTGCGTGCGGAGAATATGCCTCCTTCCGAAAGTGCAAAGACCGACATCTACGCGAGCGATGCTGGGGGCAAACCGTACAGCCCCTCGTGGGAAGTGCTGCACCTCCGGGCATCCTACAGCTGGAAGATGTTGCAATTGACGGCCGGGTGGGAGAACATCACGGACCGCCGATACCGGCCCTACTCTTCCGGCATCGTTGCTGGCGGCTCGGGCGTGAGCGTGTCGCTGCGCGCAACCTGGTAAGAACATACAGAAAAAAACCCTCGCGTAACGGAGGGTTTTTTCTTAATTGCTTTTTCCCGTATAACTACGGACCATTTCCACGAAATCGTCGAACAGGTAACGGCTGTCGTGCGGGCCCGGTGTGGCTTCCGGGTGGTATTGAACGGAGAAGGCGTTTTTCCCTTTGACGCGGATGCCCTCGATAGATTGATCGTTGAGATTGACGTGCGTGATCTCGATGTGATCGGCATTGCGCACTGCTTCGGGATCTACGCCGAAGCCATGGTTCTGCGTTGTGATTTCACAGCGGCCGGTAAGCAGGTTCTTCACCGGGTGATTGAGCCCGCGGTGGCCGTGGTGCATCTTAAAGGTAGGAATGCCATTGGCAAGCGCCAGCAACTGGTGGCCCATGCAGATGCCAAACGTTGGCTTATCGTCGGCAAGCAGCTCGCGCACCGTGCCGATGGCATAATCCATGGCAGCGGGATCGCCGGGGCCGTTGGAGATAAAGTAGCCATTGGCTTCGAAAGCACGGATCTCTTCCGCCGAAGCGGTTGCGGGAAACACCTTCACAAAGGCGCCCCGGTCGGTCATGCAGTTGATGATGTTGCGCTTAACGCCGAAGTCGAGGATGGCGATGCGGATGGGCGAAGCGGGATCGCCGAGCTCGTAGGCCACTTTGGTGCTTACTACAGATGCGAGCTCCAGCCCGTCCATATCGGGCACTTCGGCCAGTCGCTTTTTCAATTCCTCCACATCCAATATCTCCGACGAAATGATGCAGTTCTGCGCACCCTTGTCGCGGATGGCGGCCACCAGCGCTCGGGTGTCGACGCCTTCGATAGCTACGATATTCTGGTCTTTGAGGTAATGATCGAGCGAGCCCTGTGCCTGGCGGCGCGAGAAGAGCTCTTCGAGGTTGCGGCCGATCAGGCCCTTGATCTTGATGGCATCGCTTTCCACGTCGGCCTCCTTCACGCCATAGTTGCCCACGTGCACATTGTTCATGATGAGCACCTGGCCATAATAGCTCGGGTCGGTAAACACTTCCTGGTAACCGGTCATGCCGGTGTTGAAGCAGATTTCGCCGCCGGTGGTACCGATTGCGCCAAAGGCTTTTCCGCGGCAAACGGTTCCATCTTCCAATACAAGCAGGGCTTCACGTTGTGGGGTCATGGGCGAAAACAAATTGCGCAAATGTACACCCTGCCGAAAAACTGCGCATGGAATACACGGAAATCACGGAAAACTTTATCCAAAATTCACCAAAAAAAAAGCAGCACCCAAGAGTGCTGCTTCTATACATTCCAGAGGCATTTGCTTAGGAAGGCTGCTGCTCCGTGGCTTCCGTTCCCGATACTTCGGGATCAGCGGCAGGGGCTTCAGTAGCGGCTTCGGCAGCAGGAGCTGCGTCGGCCTTCTTCTTGGCACCACCAGCACGACGGGTACGCTTGGCGGGTTCGTCTTTCTTAGCAGTTGCTTTACCGTAGATCTCGTTGAAATCCACCAGTTCGATCATAGCGGTTTCCGCGGCATCGCCGGGGCGGATGCCCAGCTTGATCACGCGGGTGTAGCCACCGGGGCGGCCAGCCACTTTCTCGGCGATGGCGCCGAACAGTTCTTTCACAGCTTCTTTGTCCTGAAGGTACGAGAACACAACGCGACGCTGGTGCGTGGTGTTTTCCTTAGCCTTGGTGATCAGGGGCTCTGCGTAAACGCGCAGGGCCTTGGCCTTGGCAAGGGTCGTTACAATGCGCTTGTGCTGAAACAGCGAGCAAGCCATGTTCTTCATCAGGGCATCGCGGTGCGATTTTGTTCGGCCCAGGTTTTTGATTTTGTCTCCGTGACGCATGACGTTTGTTTTTAGTTCAGCTGCACCGTGTCAGGAATTGCAGCCTACATGACAGAAAAAATGTGGTAATGCGGTAGTGTGCGAATGTGGTAATGCCATGATTGATGAGATCGCTTCCCTCGCCTCGGGCGAGGTCGCAATGACGTCCCAGCAGATTACCACATTACCACATCACATAATTGTTTTTAGTATTCTTCGCGATCAAGTCCGAGCTTGCTCAGGTCCATACCGAAGTGGAGGCCGCGCTCGTTGAGCACCTGCTCGATCTCGGAAAGGGACTTCTGGCCGAAGTTGCGGAACTTCATCAGGTCTTCCTGCTCGTACTGTACCAGCTCGCTGAGCGAGTTGATTTTGGCCGCCTTCAGGCAGTTGAAAGCACGAACGGAAAGGTCAAGATCTTCGAGCGGTGTCTTCAGCACCTTGCGGAGCTGCAGCGTTTGCTCGTCTACGATGTCTTCCTTCTTCTCTTCTTTCGAATCGAAGGTGATGTTCTCATCGGTGATGATCATGAGGTGTTGAATGAGGATGCGCGACGCTTGCTTCACGGCCTCTTCCGGGTGAATGGTGCCGTCGGTGGTCACTTCCATCACGAGCTTCTCGTAGTCGGTACGCTGCTCCACACGGGTGTTCTCGATGGCGTATTTTACATTCTTGATAGGCGTGTAGATGGCATCCATCGGGATGAGGCCCAGGGCGGCATCCTTCGGACGGTTCTCTTCCGCCGGCACATAGCCGCGGCCGCGGCCGAGACTCAGCTCGATCTCGAGCTTTGCCGACGAATCGAGCGTGCAGATCAGCAGCTCGGGGTTCATGATCTGGAACGAGGAAGTGCCCTCACCCAGCATGCCGGCCGTAAGCTCCGTGCGGTTCTTCACCGACAGCGTGATCTTTTCGGACTGCACTTCGTGGTCAACGATCTTCTTGAAGCGAACCTGCTTGAGGTTCAGGATGATCTCTACCACGTCTTCAGAAACACCCTTGATGGTGGCAAACTCGTGATCCACGCCTTCGATGCGAACGCCGGTGATGGCGTAGCCCTCGAGCGAGTTCAGCAGCACACGGCGCAGCGCGTTACCAATGGTAACACCGTAGCCGGGCTCGAGCGGACGAAACTCGAACTGAGCTTCGAAATCCGTCACCTTTTGCAGAACGATCTTATCGGGTTTCTGAAAATTTAAAATGGCCATGTATTAGGGATTTTTGTGTTAACAAGTTATTGTCCGTCGTCATGGTTCGACTGCGCTCACCATGACAGTGGCAGCAGTGTTCCCCTGTAATCGTCGAAACGCAACTGCGCCCATCATGTCAGCGACCCAAAAATAACGGGACTGCTGTCACGCTGAGCGCAGCCGAAGCGTTACTTCGAGTACAGTTCTACGATCAGTTGCTCCTTGATGCTCTCCGGTACGGAGTCGCGCTCGGGGTAGGTGATGAAGGTGCCCGTGAAGGTGCCGGCGTTGAAATCCAGCCAACCGAACTTGGGGTTCTTCTCACGTACGAACGAGGTCACCGTGGGGTTGTCTTTCGACTTGTCCTTCAGCGAGATCACATCGCCAGCCTTCAGCTGATACGAGGGGACGTTCACGATGGTACCATTCACGGTGATGTGCTTGTGCGACACCAGCTGGCGGGCAGCGGGGCGCGAGGGAGCGATACCCATGCGGAAAACGGTGTTGTCCAGACGGGCTTCCAATAACTTGATCAGGTTTTCACCTGTAACACCCTTACGGCGGGCAGCTTCGTCGAA
>SEAC01000004.1 GCA_004173235.1 Chitinophagaceae bacterium
TGAAGGCGCGGCCTGGAGCAAATCCCACTGATCACCCCCGGCCGCGCCGTTTGGTTTACGCACGGCCGTTGTCATCCCGGCACGCAGTGCCGGGATCTACGTGGTGGGTCGGCTGTTGGGTAAGCGCTGGTGGGGTCTGATCCCGGCGGCAAGCGCCAAACGCCCCGCAGGCGCCACCCATTTAGATCCCGGCGGCAAGCGCCAAACGCCCCCGCAGGCGCCACCTCATTTAGATCCCGGCGGCAAGCGCCAAACGCCCCCGCAGGCGCCACCCATTTAGATCCCGGCGGCAAGCGCCGGGATGACGTGCGCACCCCTTGGGGAATATGAAGGCGCGGCGTGGAGCCAATCCCATCGATCACCCCCGGCCGCGCCGTTTGGTTTACGCAGGGCCTGCGTCCTCTGCGAACCGCTCCGTGCCCTCTGCGAGAAGCGCTACTCCCGGCCATACTCCACTCCCTCCACCGTTACGTGCCCGGTGCTGCCATAAGCCAAAGTAAACTTCGCGAAGCCTTTATCGAACTCCTCCAGCGTGGCATAGTGCGGCTCCTGGTGGTAGGGATAGAGACCCACGCCGTCGATGGCATCGAACCGAAGAATGCCATCCCCCACGATACGGAACTGTTGCGCTGCGCGGCGCGTGAGCAGCTGCATGGTGCCAGCATCGAAACGAACAACGGCGCGCGTGCTGTCGCGGAAGGTGGCCACGTATACGTCGTGCGGCCAGCGATAGGGCTTGTCCATACCCCAGTCGGTGAAGGTGGATTGCAGGGTGATGAACTGCAGGGAGTGTAGCTGCGGGTCGGTAGAAAGAACGGTGCGGCTGGTAGCGGTGTCGTTGCTGCCGGCGCGGCGGTAGCTGCTGTATTGCACCCAGCCGGCGGGTTCGTGCACGAGGCGCTCCTCGCGGTGGTAGGCCTGGAAGCCGCAGCCCGCGATGTAGTAGGGTGTTTTCGGCGTGGGTTTGCCATACAGGTCGAGCCATACGGTGCCCGTATCGAGCAGTGCGCTCGTGCTCCAGCGGTTGCTGCGCAGCGCCCGAACATTGTGCAGTGTATGCGGCTCGCCGTTGCGGTAATACAGGTGGGTGGTGTTGCTGCGTTGGGCCACGAGGTAATAGCCATTTTCATAAACCGTATCGTAGCGCGCCGGCACCAGCTCGCGCCCCGAAAGCGTTTGCAGCCCACGCCCCGAAGAGCGATGCAGCGGAAGCGCATCCGGATAGGTGTAGCGCCCGAGGTATTGCACGATGCTGTCTACGCGCGGCTGCAGTGTGAAGGGGGTAGGATAGGTGTTGTAGAAATACTGCCAGCGTCCATCGCGCATGGGCAACAGGTAGCCGTAGGCGCCGAGGCCGATCATCTTATGGCCGCCGTTGATCTCGAGCACGCGCAACCGCTGCCAGTGACCGCCCGGGACGGTTGCGCCCGCGGGTGGCTTCAGCTGCGTTACCACTACCCAGTCGTTGTCGACAAACGTAACGCGGAAGCCTTCTTGTTGCTGCACGAGGTCTTGCTTTGCGAAGGGGCGCAGCACCTGCTCCAGCGGTGCGGTGGAAAGATGGGCGATGGCGATGGGGCGGTGGCGCGGGTACATCCGCAGCACGCTGTCGCGCGAGGGGAAATTCTGCCAGCCCCAATGTGCGGGTTGGTCGGGGTAGCCCTGTTTCACTTCGCGCGCAAAGTAATAGGCCAGTCCGCCCGGGTTGCGGCGCTGGAAGAACGTCCAGGGGTTGATGAGCGTATCGGCGTCGGCCTGCACCGTGTCGGTAAGCTGCGCGGAGGGCGCAAAGTGGGATAGGAGCAACAGGGCCAGCATAAGGGTACGCATCCGGGCAATTTACTTGAAGATTCCGGGCGGGGGCCCATTCCACAAACTTAGGGGGTGGTGGGGCGCTGTGCGGAAAGATGCATGCGCCGGTTTGGAGAGCCTTTTTTCGCCCGCGCAATAGCTTCCTCCCCTTGGGAGCGCCCTTTCCTGCACGCGCAGAAGCTTCCTCCAATCTGGAGGGCCCTTTCTTCCACGCGCAGAAGCTTCCTCTATTTTGGAGGGCCCTTTCTTCCACGCGCAGAAGCTCCCTCCCGGTCGGAGGGCGGTTTTCTCGCCCCTTGGCGACGTGCCGACAGCCGGAAAGTGCAACAAGTGTGCGAAAAGAAAGCGGCGGTGCTGCGCGGATGCGGCCGAACTGGCGTAACTTAATAGGAACTAAACCTTCTTTTATGAGATCGAATGCTTTACATCTTACCCCGCTCTCGAACGAGGAGTTCATCCAGTTTTTCACCCAGCTGCTGGGCGTTATCGAAACCGACCCCGATCCGTTGCCATCGGCATTGCTCGGCGCGAAGGCGAATGCGGCCCGCATCCTCGACGACATCGACGTGCTCTTCAAGCGCGATCACGCATCACGCCTCACCCAAAAGCTGGTGCAGCTCGATGGGCAGCGCGACGACCTGATCATCGGGTTGCAGGACCTCTGCGAGGGTCATTGCTACAACCCCGATGAAACTTTGCGTGATCATGCCCACCTGCTCGACCGGCGCCTGGAGGTCTACGGTCCGCGCATCACCAAGCAGAATTATTCGGAGGAGACGGCCATCATCAACAGCCTCACACGCGACTTCCGACAGGATGCCCCCTGCGTTGCCGCTGTGTCGGCGCTTGGCCTCGAGTCGTGGGTGGATGCGCTGAGCCGCGTCAACAGCGAGTTTGACCGCGTGTACATGGAGCGCAACGCGTTCAAGGTAGACCAAGACGTTCCGTACACCATGATCCAGAAGCGCGACGAGATGAAGGTTGCGTATGAAAATCTCCTCAACAAGCTCGATGGCTTTTACCACACTGCCGAAGGTGCGGAGCCCTGGGCGCGCATGGTGAAGACCGTAGATGTACTGACGCAGGAGTATCGCGAGATCGTAAGCGCACGAAAAGGCCGCCGGGAGGCTGCGAAGGAGGGCGCGAAGGGTTTGTAGTTTGTTGTTTGAGGTTTGTGGTTTGTGGTTGCCGACGCGGAAGCGCGGCGACGATCAGGAGAAAGCCGCTGCGTCCCGATACTTTGGGAGCAGGGGCTTTTTTGTTGGGAAAAACACTGTGTGATGGTGAGAAAAATACAATGCACACCGGGTGAAAAACACATGGATGCCCTAGGGGGTCTGTTGACCTTTGGGCTATGTCGTACACGCGTCTGCACATTCATTTGGTTACTGCGGTGAAGTATCGCCGCGCCCTCATCCTGTCTTCATGGCGCGACGAAATGTTGCGTTATCAAACGGGTCATTTGAAGAACAAGGGGCACAAGCCGCTGGCGATCTACGCCATGCCCGATCATTGGCACCTGTTGGTGGGCAAGCACCCGAGTGTATCGGAAAGCGCGCTGATGCGCGACCTGAAGAGCGACACTTCGGAATGGATCAACAAGCGCGGGTTTACCGATGTGCCTTTTCACTGGCAGGATGGGTACGCGGCTTTTGCCGTTTCGAAGTCGGTTGTACCCACTGTAACGCGCTACATCCATAACCAGGAGGAGCATCACCGCAAGAAAAGCTTCCGTTCCGAGATCATCTACCTGCTGGACGACGAAGGGATTTCGTTCAAGCCCGAATACCTTTTCCACGACCCGATGTAACGCGGCGCGGTCCGAAGGACCGCTATATGGGTAGCCGGGGGGCGCCAGTCCCCCGGGCCGGGATGGGCGCAGCCCGCCCGGATTAAAGGCCGCCCCGGAGGGGCGGCATATAGCGCCCCTCCGGGGCGCTGCATTCTTCGCTTGCGCCATTCGCCTCCGGCCCGGGGGACGCCCCGGTGCGGCAAGCCGACCGGATCGCCCCCCGGCTACCGGGATGCGCGCCCTCCGGGCGCAGGGAACTCCATGCTAAAATTCCTAGCAATCCTTCCTACCTTTACCCTCCCATCCTTCGGCTACGCTCAGGATGACAACTTCGGCTAGGCTCAGGATGACAACTTCGGCTACGCTCAGGATGATACCCCCATGGCGTGCGCCAGCCAACTGTACACTCTAAACTGAAAACTGTAAACTCCCTCCATGTCCTACCGCTCCGAACTCCGCGAAAAATTCGAATCCGAATATGCCCGCCTCAACGAGCAACAAAAAGCTGCCGTAGACCAGATCGAAGGACCGGTGATGGTGATCGCAGGGCCGGGCACAGGAAAGACGCAGATCCTGTCGGCACGCATCGGCAAGATCCTGTTGTCCGACGCGCAGATAGAGCCCGACAACATCCTTTGCCTCACCTACACCGACGCCGGCGTGGTGGCCATGCGCCGCCGCTTGGCAGGCTTCATCGGCCCCGATGCCTACCGCGTGGCGCTGCACACCTTTCACGCCTTTTGCAACGAGGTGATCCAGGACAATCTCGGCCTCTTCGAAAAAACGTCGCTCGACCCCATCTCGGACCTCGAGCGCATCGAGCTGCTCAAAGAACTGATCGATGGCTTCGGCAAAGACCACCCGCTCAAGCGCTACCGAGGCGACGTATACTTCGAGATCAATAACCTCCAGAACCTCTTCTCACTGATGAAGCGCGAAGGCTGGACGCCCGACTATATCTGCCAGAAGATCGACGAATATCTCAAGAGCCTCCCCGAGCGCGACGAATACATCTGCAAGCGCGCCACCAAAGACTTCAAAAAAGGCGACGTGCGCACCGACAAGATCGCCGAGCAGGAAGAACGGATGCAAAAGCTCATCGCCGCCTGCAAGGAGTTCACGAAGTTCCAGGAACTGATGCGCCGCCGCAGCCGCTACGACTTCGACGATATGATCAACTGGGTCATCAATGCCTTCCAGGACAACGCCGACCTCCTCCGTCAATACCAGGAGAAGTACCAATACATTCTTGTTGATGAATACCAGGACACCTCGGGCTCGCAGAACCGTATTGTAGAACTACTGATCAACTACTGGGATGTTCCCAACGTGTTCGTGGTGGGCGACGACGACCAATCCATCTACCGCTTCCAGGGCGCCAACGTAGAGAACATGCTCGCCTTCGGCAACTCCTTCGGAAACGACCTGATGACCGTAGTGCTCACCGAGAACTACCGCTCCACGCAGCCCATCCTCGACATTTCCAAGTCACTCATCGATCGCAACGACGAGCGCCTCGTGAAGCAGATCGGCGGCCTCAGCAAAAACCTGCGTGCCGCCAACGTGGCTATGGCGGCACTCACGCACGGTCCCGAAGTGCACGCATACGCCGTGCAAAGCCAGGAGCTGATCGGCATCACCACGCGCATCGAAGCACTCATCAAAGAAGGCACCGAGCCCTCCGAGATCGGCGTCATCTACCGCGAGAACCGCTACGGCGAGCAGCTCGCGCAATTCCTGCGCCTCAAAGGCATTCCCTTTCACACGCGCCGCCACCTCAACATCCTCGAACAACCCCTCATCCGCCAGCTGCTGCAGGTGCTCGACTACATCGTGGCCGAGCGCGACACACCCTACGGCGGCGATGGTCTGCTGTTCGAGATCCTGCACTTCGAATGGTTTGGCATACCACCACTCGAAGTGGCCAAGGCCGCCATGCAGGTGTCGGACGAGAACTATACCAACAAGAGCCAGAAGACATCGCTGCGCAGATACGTGTGCGAGAAGTCGGCGCCGAAAGATCTCTTCGACAAGGGCCTTCATCCGCGCCTTTGCGAAACCGTACACCTGCTGGAACGCCTGATCGGTGCGGCAGCCAACGAAACGATGGCTAACCTGCTGGAGAAGATCCTGCGCGAAGCGGGCTTCCTCGGCCACATCATGGATCACGCGGAGCGCCACTGGCTGCTGCAGCTGATGACGGGCTTCTACAACCACGTGCGCGACGAGCTGCGCCGCCATCCGTACCTCACCCTCGAGTCGTTTATGGAGCGCATCGACCTGATGCGCAAAGAGCAGCTGTCGCTGCCGCTGGTGCAGGTGTCGGGGCAGGAGCGGGGCGTGAACCTGCTGACGGCCCACGGCTCCAAGGGCCTCGAGTTCGACCAAGTCTTTCTTGCGGGCTCGGCCGCTTCGTGCTGGGAAAAGAAGCGCAAGCCCTACGCCGGCTTCGCCTTCCCCGATACGCTCTTCGCCTCCAACGCCAAGGGCGACGACACCGAAGAACTGCGCCGCCTCTTTTACGTAGCGCTCACGCGTGCAAAGAAGCACCTGTATATCTCCTATAGTAATGCTACGGATGAAGGCAAGCTGCTGGAGCCGTCGGTATTCATCGCCGAGATATTCGAGGACCACCCGCTGCCCGTGCAGGCGCAGGTGCTCGAAGCGGAAACGATCGCCGAGTTCCAGGTGTTGCAACTCACGGGCATCTTCGCGCCCGAAGTGGCGCCGCTCGAAGAAGAGATGGTGAACCGCGTGCTCGCCGGCTTCCAGATGAACGTGTCGGCACTGAACAACTACCTGCGCTGCCCGCTCGAGTTTTACTTCCGCAACGTGGTGCGCATTCCTTCGCCACGCAACGAAGCCGCGGAGTTCGGTTCGGCCGTGCACCACGCGCTGGAGCAACTGTTCGTCAAGATGAAGAAGGACCCGCAGGAGCGCTTCCCTACGCTCGACGATTTCCTCAACGATTTCAGCTGGTACCTGAAGCGCAACCGCGAATGCTTCACCAAGGAGCAGTTCGAGCGCCGCATGGAATATGGCCTCGAGATCCTCAAGCAATACTACAACCGCCACGTGGCGGGCCTCAACAAGTTCGTGCTCATCGAGCACAACATCCGCAGCGTGAATGTGGACGGCATCCTCTTGCGTGGCAAGCTCGATAAGATCGAGTTCCGCGGCAACGACGTCAGCATCGTGGACTACAAGACCGGCGACCCCGAGCGCAGCCGCGAGAAGTTTGCGCGCCCCAACCCGAAGATCCCGAACGGCGGCGACTACTGGCGCCAGGCAGTGTTCTATAAGATCATGATCGGCGCCTACAAGCCCGAGTGGAACGTGACCAACGTGGTGTTCGACTTCGTTGAGCCCACCAGGAAGAAGGATTATGTGCGCGAGGATGTGCTGATCAACGACATGGACCTGCAGGATGTGAAGATCCAGATCAAGGACACCTACGCCGCCATCCAGGCACGCAAGTTCTACACCGGCTGCGGCGACGAAGATTGCCACTGGTGCAAATTCGTGAAGACGAACAAGATGACCGTGGCGCTACACGAACTGAAGACGGAGGAGGAAGAGAACAAGCGGAGTATGCTGCGGGTGGTGGAGTGAGGGAACCAACGCCGATTGGTTTTGGAAACGTCTTTGGCGAATCATAATTAATCTTAACAATCTGCGTATCCCGCTTGCGGGATCTGCGTTCTTTCTCTTCCCGTAAAGAGTTTAAGTTTGCCCCGGATGAAAAAAATCGTTCTCTCCGCCGGCCTCGCAGGACTGCTGGGCGTCGCGCTTCTTTCGGGGCCGGGGTGCGCCAACATCGTGCCGCCGCAGGGCGGCCCGCGCGACAGCCTGCCGCCGCGGCTGGTGAAGGCATCGCCTCCCGATTCCACCGTCAACTTCCAGGGACGCAATATCGAGCTCACCTTCAACGAGTACATCGACCTGCAGGAAACGCGTGCCAACCTTACCGTGTCGCCGATGTACGATATCCAGCCCGAGATATCGGCCAAGCTGCGAACGCTCACTATCAAGATCAAAGATTCGCTCGAAGCCAACACCACCTACACGTTCAACTTCGGCAACGCCATCCGCGACATTACCGAGAACAACGTGCTGCGCGGCTTCAGTTATACCTTTTCCACCGGTCCGGCTCTCGATTCGCTCCGCCTCGCCGGAAACGTGACGCTGGCCGAAACGGGCACCGTGGATACCACGGTCCTCGTTGAACTTTACCGCAACCTCGACGACAGCGCCGTGCAGAAGCAGGGTCCGCGCTACATCACGCACGTCGATGCGCAGGGCAACTTCGAGTTTCGCAACCTGCCTGCAGGAACCTTTGCCGTGTATGCGCTCGAGGATAAGAACAACCGGCGCTACCTCGCAAAGACGCAGCTGTTCGGCTTTACCGATTCAACCGTAACGTCTGGCAGTAAGAACGCCGTGCGCCTGTTTGCCTACCGCGAAGCGGCTGCCGCTACCACCACGGGAGCTTCGCCTGCCGGCCGTTCCACGCCGCAGCCCGCAACCGACCGCCGCCTGAAATACGTAGCAACTACGGCGCCGCAGGAGCTGCGCAGCGACTACCGCATCGTTTTCGAGAACAAAGTGAAGGCCTTCGACAGCAGCAAGGTGCGGCTCATACGCGACAGTAGTACTACGGTTCCGTTCGCGCTTAGCCTCGACAGCACTTCCAAAGTGCTCGTGCTGCGCAGCAGCTGGGAGCCCGGCAGCAACTACACGCTTTTCCTCGACAAGGACTTCGCAACCGACAGCACCGGCCGTAGCCAGCTGCGCACCGACACCGTTCGCTTCGCCGCGCGCCGCACGGCGGACTATGGCCGATTGCTGCTTCGCTTCCGCAACGTGCAGGCCGGCACCAACCCGGTGCTGCAGTTCGTGCAAAGCGGCGCTGTCGTCTTCTCGGCTCCCATCAGTAGTGGCACACTCACGCGGGAACTCTTCCTCCCCGGCGACTACGAGCTGCGTGTTCTATTCGACCGAAACGGCAACGGGCAATGGGATCCCGGGAAATTCTTCGAAGGCCGCAGGCAGCCCGAACTGGTGCGCCCCATCGACCGCAAGCTTACGGTGAAGCCTGATATGGAAAACGAGATCGAGATCGCCCTGCCGGACCCGCCGGTGAAGTGATCTTTGTAACCTTATTTTAGCACCGTTTGACCTTCTTTTCCGGCTATAAAAAAGTAAATTTGTAGCCTTATGCAATTCTCCTCTGCACTCCTGGAAAATACGGTCAACGAGTTTGCCAAGCTGCCCGGTATCGGGCGGAAGACGGCGCTCCGGCTGGTGCTGCACCTGCTGAAGCAGGAGCCCGAGGAAGTGCAGCAATTCAGTGAAGTGCTGAGCCGCATGCGCAGCGAGATCAAGTTTTGCAACCGCTGTCACAACGTGGCCGATGCGGACATCTGCTCCATCTGTGCCAATTCGATGCGCAAGCAGGACATCATCTGCGTGGTAGAAAACATCCGCGATGTCATCGCCCTCGAAAGCACGCAGCAGTTCAGCGGCACCTACCACGTATTGGGTGGCGTCATCTCACCCCTCGACGGCATTGGCCCCAGCCAGCTCAATATCGACACGCTCCTGCATCGCATCGGAAAAGAAGAAACCACCGAGCTCATCTTCGCGCTCAGCCCCAGCATCCAGGGCGACACAACGATCTACTATCTTCAGAAGAAACTGCCCGCCACTGTGCGCATCACCACGATCGCCCGCGGTATCGCTTTCGGCGGCGAGCTGGAGTATGCCGACGAGATGACGCTTGCCCGCTCGCTGCAAAACAGGTTGCCGATCGAGAGTTACGTGTCGCAGGCGCGGTAGCAAACAACGCAGGTGCCGCAAGCGGTACACGCAGATGCCGAGGATTTCCTATGATTTTGCTTTAGCCGGAATTGAGAACAGAATTCTGCGGCAATCTTACAGATCATAGAAAATCTGCGTTCGTTCTCTATGCGCCGGTGACTATCTTTGCCACCAGCGGATTTGTTTATTGTTCGGCTCACAGAACTAATAAACGCAAGAGACTCTCCTTCCCGGGTTCCCCTACGTTTTAGCCTG
Source organism: Chitinophagaceae bacterium (assembly GCA_004173235.1). GTDB lineage: Bacteria > Bacteroidota > Bacteroidia > Chitinophagales > Chitinophagaceae > Flavisolibacter. Next base: position 9,680 of record SEAC01000004.1, read on the forward strand.
TGTTCGTCGGCGCCGCTGTTGAAAGACATCGTTATGACGGACATACGCACAGCATTACAACAACGCATTCTTATCATCGATGGTGCGATGGGCACCATGATCCAGCGGCATAATCTGCAGGAAGCGGATTACCGCGGCGACCGCTTTCGCGACTGGCCTTCCGACCTCAAAGGAAATAACGACCTGCTTTGCCTCACGCAGCCGCAGATCGTGAAAGACATTCACCGGCAATACCTTGACGCGGGCGCCGACATCATAGAAACGAATACATTCAATTCCCAGCGCGTGTCGCTTGCCGACTACGGCATGGAATCCCTTGCATACGAGCTCAACGTAGCGGCCGCGCAGTTGGCCAAAGAAGCGGTGCAGGAATATCTTGCGTCTCTACCACAAACCACAAACGATGATCGACAAACGGCCTTCGTCGCCGGAGCCATCGGGCCGATGAACAAAACGCTTTCGCTTTCCCCCGACGTCAACAACCCGGGCTTTCGCGCGCTCAGCTTCGACGAAGCGGCAGATGCTTATTATGAGCAGGTGAAAGGATTGGTGGACGGTGGTGCCGACCTGCTGCTGGTAGAAACCATATTCGATACGCTCAATGCAAAGGCAGCCATCTTCGCCATCCGCAAGTATTTCCGCGAAACGGGAAAGGAGCCGTTGCCGATCATGATCTCGGGCACCATCACAGATGCATCGGGACGCACACTGAGCGGGCAAACACTCGAAGCCTTTTACACCTCCGTTCGTCATGCGCGCCCGCTCAGCATCGGGCTCAACTGCGCGCTGGGCGCAAAGGAGATGCGTCCGCACGTGGAGGAACTGAGCGGGCTTGCCGATTGTTTCACCTCTGCCTATCCCAACGCAGGTCTGCCCAACGCGATGGGCGAATACGATGAGCATCCCGCCGACACGGCACACTTCATCGAAGAGTGGGCCAAAGAAGGATTCGTGAACATCGTGGGCGGTTGTTGCGGCACCACGCCCGATCACATCCGCCACATTGCGCAACACGTGCGCAGCCTCGCGCCACGACCATTACCCATTGTAGAAAAAGAACTGACGACGTGACCCAAACGACCTTACATCCCTACCTCCGACTCTCCGGCCTCGAGCCGCTAGTTGTGCGTCCCGAAAGCAACTTCATAAACGTTGGCGAACGAACCAACGTAACGGGATCGAAGAAATTTGCGCGGCTCATTCGCGAGAATAAATATGAAGAAGCGCTTTCCGTAGCCCGCCAACAGGTGGAGGCCGGTGCGCAGGTGATCGACATCAACATGGACGACGCGCTGCTCGACGGCGTGCAGGCGATGACTACTTTCCTCAACCTCGTGCAGGCCGAGCCCGACATAGCCCGCGTGCCGGTGATGATCGACTCTTCGAAGTTCAGCATCATCGAAGCCGGACTCAAATGCGTGCAGGGCAAATGCATCGTCAACTCCATTTCCATGAAGGAAGGAGAGGAGTCATTCATTCACCAGGCACAGATCTGCCTGGACTACGGTGCATCGGTGGTGGTGATGGCTTTCGACGAAGCAGGCCAGGCCGATACACTGCAGCGTCGGATCGACATTTGCACGCGCGCGTACCGTATTCTTACGGAGCGCGTAGGCTTCGATGCGCAGGACATCATTTTCGATCCCAACATCTTCGCGGTGGCAACCGGCATCGAAGAGCACAATAATTACGCGGTTGACTTCATCGAAGCAACGAGGCAGTTGAAGAAGCTGTTCCCGCTCGCCAAGATCAGCGGTGGTGTGAGCAACGTGTCGTTTTCCTTCCGCGGCAACGACCCCGTGCGCGAAGCCATTCATTCCGTGTTTCTCTTCCACGCCATCAAGGCGGGTATGGACATGGGCATCGTGAACGCAGGGCAGCTGGTGGTGTACGACGAGATCGAGCCGCAGCTGCGCGCCCTTTGCGAAGACGTGGTACTCAACCGCCGCGCCGATGCAACGGAGCGCCTCGTTGCATTCGCCGACACGGTGAAGGCAAAAGGCAAAGAAGCGGTGAAGGATGAAGCCTGGCGCGGCGCGTCGGTGGAAGAACGGCTGAAGCACGCGCTGGTCAACGGTATCACTGATTTCATCGAAGCCGATACCGAAGAAGCCCGACAGAAATACCCGAAGCCGCTCGAGGTGATCGAAGGGCCGCTGATGGCCGGGATGGACGTGGTGGGTGACCTTTTTGGCTCGGGCAAAATGTTCCTGCCGCAGGTGGTGAAGAGCGCGCGCGTAATGAAGAAGGCGGTTGCCGTGCTGACGCCCTACATCGAGAAAGAAAAGGAAGAACGCGCAGCGCGTGGGGAGATCTCTCCCGCCGGTGCCGCACGCATATTGATGGCGACTGTAAAAGGCGATGTGCACGACATCGGGAAGAACATCGTGGGCGTAGTGCTGGCGTGCAATGGCTACGAAGTGATCGACCTGGGCGTGATGGTGCCGGCCGACAAGATCCTGGAAACAGCGGTCAGGGAGAACGTCGATGTCATCGGACTCAGCGGGCTCATTACACCTTCGCTCGACGAGATGGTGCACATTGCCCGCGAAATGAAACGCAGGGGCATGAAGCAGCCGCTGTTGATTGGCGGTGCCACTACATCGCGCACACACACCGCGGTAAAGATTGCGCCGGAGTATGAAGGTGGCGTTGTGCACGTACTGGATGCTTCGCGCAGCGTGACCGCTGTGAGCAGCCTGCTGCAAAAAGAAACCGGTAAGAATTACCTGCGTGATGTGCGTGCGGAATACGAAGCCCTGCGCGACCAGTTCCTCGGTCGTCAGCGGCAGAAGGTGTTGATACCTTACGAAGAAGCCGTCGTAACAAAGGAACGCTTCGACTGGCGCAACTATAAGCCCGTGGCACCGCGCGTGAATGGCGTGCAGGTGTTTCGCGATTACGACCTGGCCACCATTGCACGATACATCGATTGGGGACCGTTCTTCATAGGATGGGAGATGCCCGGACGTTTCCCCGAGGTGCTGAGCGATCCCATCTTCGGTGCCGAGGCCACACGCCTGCACCACGATGCGTTGAAGATGGTGGAAACGATCGTTGCTGAAAATTGGTTCTCAGCGCACGCCGTTATTGGCTTCTGGCCTGCACTTTCGAATGGCCGCGATACGATCGCGCTGCAGACCGGCAGTGGAACCGTACATCTCGAAAGCCTCCGGCAGCAGATGAAAAAAGCGATCGGGCAACCGAGCTATTCGCTCGCCGACTTTGTTCGACCGGCTGATGCGGCCAATGATAGCAAAGAAAGTGCGGCACAGGATACGGATTACATGGGTGCGTTTGCGGTAACCATCGATGGTGCGCGCGCGCACATTGACCGTTTTGCTGCAGAGCACGACGAATACAACAAGATACTCGTACAAATACTGGCCGACCGTTTTGTGGAAGCGCTGGCGGAATGCCTGCACGAGCGGGTTCGAAAGGAGCATTGGGGTTATGCCGCTGATGAAGCACTTGCGAACGATCAGTTGATCAGGGAAGACTACGAGGGCATACGACCCGCGCCCGGCTATCCTGCCTGCCCCGATCATACGGAGAAGCTCAAACTTTTCGAGCTCCTCGATGTAACCGGCAACATCGGCATCGAGCTCACCGAAAGTCTTGCGATGAACCCTCCTGCGTCGGTTTGCGGCTGGTACTTCGCGCATCCGCAAAGCCATTACTTTGGCCTCGGTAAAATTGGCCGCGACCAGCTGGAGGACTATGCGGAGCGGAAGGGCATGACCATCGATGAGGCAGAGAAGTGGCTGCGCCCCGTGCTGGAGTAATCACTGAAGCAGGCCGCGTTGCAACAGGTCGTCCTTCAGCTGCGAAGGGCTGCGGAACCAGATGCACTGGATGCCCATGGCGGCGGCTGCGTCAATGTTGCGCTTGTTGTCGTCGATGAACAGTGTGGTGGAAGGTTGTAAGTGGAAGCGATCGAGCATAAGCTGGTAGAATTCGGAAGCTGGCTTGCGCATTTTTTCTTCGCCGCTCACAACGCGTCCGTCAAACCAGTGCAGGAAGTCGTAGCGATCCAGCGCAATGGGGAAGAGCTCGGCGCTCCAGTTGGTGAGCGCATACACTTTGAAACGGCGCTCCTCTTTCAGTTGCCGAAAGATCGAAACGGTGTCTTCGATCGGGCCTCCCAGCATTTCTTCCCAACGTCCATAATATGCTTCGATGTACTGCTTCCAATCCGGATGCTGCGCTACCAGCAGTTCAGTTGCTTCACGTAGCGGCCGGCCTGCATCCTGCTCCTCGTTCCAGTCGGAAGTGCACACCTCATTGAAGAAAAATTCTCTGTCTTTGGGGCGGCCTTCAAAAAGCGGATCGAACACATACGCCGGGTTCCAGTCGATGAGCACGCCGCCGAGGTCGAAAATGATATCCTTGATCACGAAATGGTTTTGAGTATGATAGTAGTCACGCGATTCCGCGCTGCCGAAGTTCGCGGTTGAGCGTTTCAGGGCTTTCAAAGACGATGCCATCCATACCGAGCCGTGTGGCCGTCTCCACGTTGGTTGCGCGGTCGTCGATGAAGATGCACTGCGCTGGGTTCAGAGCATAGCGCTCGATGAGGCGCTGGTAGATCCCGGGCTGCGGCTTGGTTTGCTGCTCTGCTCCGCTGAGGACAATTCCTTCAAAGCATTTCAGGAAGGGAAAGTCGGCCCGCGTTTCCTCGAAGAGGGTAGCGCTCCAGTTGCTCAACGCAAACTGACGGTGCCCCGCAGCATGTAACCGCTCCAGTATTTCTACGGAACCATCAATCGGCCCTGCGAACATTTCCTTCCAACGTCCGTAGTACGCGCGAATCTGCTCCGCCCAATCTGGATGCGCGGCTACCAGTGCGCTCGTGGAATCCTCTGTGGAGCCGCCGGCATCAACGGCGTTGTGCCATTCCATGGTGCACACATGCGAAAGGAACCAGTCGCGCTCGCTTGCGTCATCGAACAGCTTGTCGCATAAGTAGCGCGGGCTCCAGTCGACGAGCACGTTTCCAAGATCCCAGATGATGATCATAAGCTCCGTTCGGTGTGGTCGATGGTTTGCGCCTGGTGGTTCTTGCCGAAGCGGAATTTGAAGTACAGCATGATGAGCGAGAACACGAGCACCATGCTGTTGGTATAAATGATAGGCACGCTCTTCTTTACAATGCCGTATATGAGCCAAAGGATGACCGAGATGGTGGCAAAGGTGAACATCAGCAGGGAGATGTCGGCCGCCGATTTCGTTCGCCACGTTTTGATCACCTGTGGCAGGAACGTCACCGCCGAAATGGAGCCCGCGATCATTCCGAGTATTTCTATGAATTCCATAAGAATGGTTTGTGTGCGTGTTATCTGACCGGTACGAGGCTTATGGCAACACCGCCGCCAGGCGCGATCTTCAGGGACAGCTTTGATGCAGACGTTACTGTTTTCTTTTCTATGACGTAGGCCATGGGGTTGGCCTGCCAGTCGGCGTTGTCGGCATCGCGGTAAATCGTGGCTACGTATGTCTTTCCGGCTTCGAGGAAGGACAGGTCAGCATCGAACGTGCGCGGCTGCTCATTGCTGATGGCGCCCACGAACCAATTGCGGCTGCCTTTCGCCTTACGTGCTACATAGAGATACTCGCCCGGCTCTGCGCCGAGGTAACGTGTATCGTCCCAATCCACGGCCACGTCCTTTATGAACTGGAAAGCATCGCGGCGCTTCTCATAGTTTTCGGGAAGGTCGGCGGCCATCTGTAGCGGACTGTAAAGCGTAACGTAAAGCGCCAGCTGCTTCGCCAGCGTAGTATGCACCTGCGTGTGGCGGCTGGTGTCGTACACGTTCATTTTGATCTCGAAGATGCCCGGCGTATAATCCATCGGTCCGCCCATGAGTCGTGTGAACGGCAATATCGTTTCGTGGGCGGGCGGGTTGCCTACGCTCCAGGCGTTGAACTCGTTACCACGCGCCGCTTCCGAAGCCATCCAGTTGGGATAAGTTCGGTGTAGGCCGGTGGGACGCGTAGGTTCGTGCATATCGACCATGATACCGTACTCGCTGGTCTTTTTCGCAACGCGTGCATAGTGGTTTACCATCCACTGTCCGTCGTGATGCTCGCCGCGTGGAATGATGCGGCCTACGTAGCCCGTCTTCACCGCGTTATAGCCGTTTTTCTTCATGAACCGGTATGCGGTATCCATCCACCGTTCGTAATTGGTGACCGAGCCCGACGTTTCATGGTGCATGATGAGACGAACGCCTTTCTTTTGCGCATACGCTTTCAGTTCCTTCACATTGAAATCGGGGTACGGTGTAACGAAGTCGAAAACGTTTTCCTTCCACTTGCCGTACCAGTCTTCCCAACCCACATTCCAGCCTTCCACCAACACCGAAGGGATGCCGTGTCGGGACGCGAAGTCGATGTATCGTTTGACGTTGGGCGTGTTGGCGCCGTGGTGGCCATGGGGTGCCAACGCCGAGCCGGCCTGCGTGCCTGCATAGTCCCAGCTGCTTTTGCCCACGTGCATTTCCCACCACACGCCCACGAACTTCTGCGGTTTGATAAACGAAGTGTTCTTCAATGCTGTGGGCTCGTTGAGATTCAGGATCATCCGGTTGGCGGCGAGCACCTCGGTGGCTTTGTCGCTCACGATGACGGTGCGCCACGGAGTGTGTGCCGGCGCTTGCAGATAGGCCATGTTGCCCACGGCATCGGGCACCAGCTGCGACTGCAGGATATGGTTGGTCTTGTCTACCTGAAGGTTCATTGCCGGGTAGTTTACGAGGGCCGCCTCAAAGATGTTGATGTACAGGCCATCGTCCGATTTCATCGTCAGGGGCGTTTGCACGTAGTTGCTTCCGATGATGCTCCGCACGCCAATCTCCGTGTGTTGCTCGCCAATGTTCGCATCTACCATGCTCAGCTTCGTATGGTTGTAGGGATATTCGTTCGAGTCATAGTCGCCCGGAATCCAGAAGGCAGTGTGATCTGCCGGGAGATCGAACTGCGTGTTCTCTGCGGCCACCACGAAGTGCGTCAAGCCTTTTTGCTCAGGGAAGACGTAGCGAAATCCAAGTCCTTCATTGAACAGGCGAAACTCAAGGTTCAAACGGATGTGTGCGGCGCTCCGGTCTTCCAACTGGAGCAGCATGCCCTTGTAGTGATCGCGGATGCTCGCATATTCTCCCCACACCGGTTTCCAGTTGGCATCGCGCTCTGTACGTGCCGTGGCTATCCATCGAAACTGGTTGAGGTTCACTGAGGGCTCTTTCAACGTAATGCCCAGGGTGCCGGGTTGCAACACCTCGCGGTTTTTGTAATGCAATGCATAGCGAAGCAATCCATCGGCATCGATTGTTACCGAAAGCCGGAGGTTGCCATCGGGCGATCGCAGGTCGTAGGACTGTGCGCTGGCTTGCAGACAAAGCATTGCCAGCAAAAGGGAGAGGTACCGTTTCATCGTTATTGTTTTTCGAAGAGCCACCACAGCCGCCTGCGAGGCTTTATTTTATAATTCGCCTGTATGTATTTGCGGATGTGCTCCATCGCTTCATCGATGTCGTCGGTGAGCAGCACGAGATCCATATCGGAAGGGGAGATGGTGCCGCGCGCCGCCATGTCCTGCATGGCTTCCAGCAACTCCTTATAATATTCCTTTCCGAAAAGAACCACCGGGAAGCCCGTGATCGTCTTGGTCTGGATCAGGGTCAACGTTTCGAAGAACTCGTCCATCGTGCCGAACCCACCGGGCATGATGATGAACGCATACGAATACTTGATGAGCATCGTTTTGCGGGTAAAGAAGAATTCGAAGGTCATGCTGATATCAACCCACTTGTTTTCTACCTGCTCAAAAGGAAGCTTGATATTGCACCCCACCGAACGGCCGCCGGCATCCTTTGCCCCGCGGTTGGCTGCTTCCATAATGCCCGGTCCGCCGCCGGTCATTGTTGTGAAGCCCATTCCTGCGATGCGCTTGCCGAATTCAACGGCCTGCAGGTAATATTCGTGGTCGTCCTTGAAGCGTGCTGACCCGAACACGGTGATGCAGGGGCCTACGAAGTGCAGTGTGCGGATGGCGCGAACGAGCTCGTAAAAAACCTTCCAGGCAAAGCGCAACTCGTAGGTGCGGCTCTTTGGTCCATCAAGGTAGATGTGTTCTTTCGGCGGAATGATCGGATCGTGCTTCGTTTTTTCGGGCATGGACGCTTTTGAATGCTAAATGTAACAAGGCGCCGCCGGAATAATCACGGGCGCGGCAGCATGGTGTCGCGGTGCTGCGGCCCCACGGGCGAGTCGAGGGTGATGCCTTCGGCAGATGGCCGGTTGTGATCGTCTGTATCGATCTGCGGACCACCATCGGGCGGGAGCTGCAGTGTCTGGCTGTCTACCGTAGAAGGCGGTTGATTGTCGGAGCCCGATGTGCCACCGGAACAAGCGCAAAGAAGAAGCAGGAAGGGGAGGTAGCGGAGCAAGTTTGAGGAGTTGAAGGGTTGAGGGGTTGAACAGTTGAAGAGTTGAAAAGTTGAGGAGTTTTGGGCAGGAGGTGCGATGTTAGGAATTTTGGTTTTTGTTGTTATCGCCGGTGAGCTTTTGCCAGATCTCGGGGAGGCGTTTGATCCATACGAGCTCTTTCATTTTTACCGACGCTTCCTGCACGGGTGAGCCGAAGTATTTCTTGCCGCCTGCTATTGAAGCCGGCACTCCGCTTTGCGCATACACTTCTGCTCCTTCGCCAACGGTCAACGTTTTGCTCACACCTACCTGTCCCCAGAGGATCACATTGTCTTCGATGTTTGTTGCGCCGGCGATTCCTACCTGCGCGGCAAAGAGACAGTTCTTTCCAACCACGGTGTCGTGACCGATGTGCACGAGGTTGTCCATCTTAGTGCCTGCACCAATGATGGTGTCGCCGCTCACTCCGCGATCGATGGTACAGTTTGCGCCGATCTCCACTGCTTTCTCCAGGATGACTCTGCCGCAGCTCAGCATCTTTTTATAATGCACATCGCGGTTCGTTTTCTTGTTGTAGTAAAAAGCATCCGACCCGATGACGGTGCCTGCCTGCACGATGCAATCATCGCCAACGATGCAGTGATCGCCAATGACTACGTTGGGTGCAATGATGCAGTTGCTGCCGATGCGAACGTTGTTGCCAATGATAGCTCCTGGTGCAACCACAGTGCCTTCGCCGATGTGCGCGCTTTCACTAACGGCACTGCGCTGCGCAACAAACGGACGGAAGTGGCGCACGATGGTTTGATATGCTTCGAAAGGATCGCTTACCAGCAGCAAAGCCTTGCCGGGCGGGAATTCTGTGCGTTGGTTGATGATGATGAATGTTGCCGCCGACTCGATGCATTTGCGATAATACTTCGGATGATCGACGAACACGAGATCGCCTTCTTCCACTTTATGTATCTCGTTGATGCCGGTAGCATGCCCAGCATCATCGCCGATGATCTCGGCTCCAATGAGTCGTGCGATATCTGTAAGTGCAACGGGTTGATCGAAGCGCATAGTTGTTTTGAAGAATGAAGAACAAAGTTAGGGTTCTGCTTTCGGGCGCGTTGATGCGTTTGATGTTGCATCGTTCATCGAGCACGGTAAAAAATGTGAATAAATTTGTGCATAATTTTTTTCTATTAGCGGAAAAACTTTTTAATATTGTGGTAGGAAATTTTTATTTCCTGACTTACTAACCCAACCCAATATTAGTCCCGGCCGAAACGCCGGGACTTTTTCTTTTACCTTTACGAACATTCTACTACTAATGCTGAAATCAATGACAGGCTTCGGCCGTGCGGAGCGGGCCGTGGGCGACAAAACTTTTCTTATCGATATCAAGTCGCTCAACGGAAAGCAATTCGAATTGCAGCTGAAGATGCCGGCCTTTCTCAAGCCCTTTGAATTCAACATACGCAAGGTTCTTTCCGAAGGGCTCGTGCGCGGAACAGTGGACTGCAACATCAGCCTGAAAGAAACAGGCAGCGCCAAACCAATCACCATCAACACCGACCTGGTGAAGGCTTATCACCAATCTTTGAAGTTGCTGGCAACAGAGCTTCGGCTGGAGACCGGTGACCTGCTCAGCACCATCATCAAGCTTCCCGAAGTGATCACGCCTTCGAGCGAAACGCTCACGGATGCCGAGTGGCAGCAGTTCCAGGGCGTGCTGCGGGCAGCGATCGAAGATCTCAACCGCCACCGCACCGACGAAGGACGCTCGCTGCGCCAGGACCTCGAGCTGCGCATCCGCAACATCGGCACACAGCAGGCACAGGTTGCAGAACTGGAGCCGTTGCGCCAGCAAAAGATCCGCGAAGGCATTACCAAGCTGCTCGAAGAAAACGTAGGCAAGGAGAACTACGATTCCAACAGACTCGAACAGGAACTCATTTACTATATAGAGAAGATCGACATCACCGAGGAGCAGGTGCGGCTTAACAACCACCTGGAATATTTTACGCAGGTGCTCAACGAAGAAGATTCCAACAAGGGCAAAAAGCTGTCGTTCATTCTCCAGGAGATCGGCCGCGAGATCAACACCACCGGCTCGAAGGCCTACGATCACACGATCCAGAAATGCGTGGTGCAAATGAAGGATGAATTGGAAAAGGCAAAGGAGCAGGTGCTCAACGTACTTTAGATTTTTGATTTCTGATTTAAGCTGTTCGCCGTATGGCCGCTAAAAACTTCTTACCCTTCGCACTTTGCCTGCTGCTGCTTGCAGGCTGCGACACTGTTGACCTGTATGAGCAGACGGCGATCATCAAAGAACATTCGTGGAAGAGCAGCCAGAAGCCAACCTTCCGCTTTGCCATCAAGGATACGCTCGTGCCCTACAACGTGTTTATGACGCTGCGTCATTCCACCCGCTATCATTATAATAATGTGTGGGTGAACTTGAAGGTGGGCCTTCCGGATGGAAAATCTTTCAGCAGCAAAATCGAGCTGCCCCTCGCCGACCCCGAGAAAGGATGGCTCGGCAGCGGAATGGATGACCTTTACGAGCATCGCATCCTTCTTCCGCAACTTACACCCGATGATCGTTTTCACACGGCAGGCACGTACACTTTTACCATCGAGCAGCTCATGCGCGAAAACCCATTGGAAGAAGTTTATAACGTCGGCCTGCGGGTGGAGAAAAAGCAACGGTGATGGACTCTGCATCGCGCCCGCAAACCCGCCTCGTTACCATCGTCTTCTGGGTGCTGCTTTCTTATATCATCGTGGCACTCGCCTGGTGGTTCCTTTCGCTTGAGCGGCAGAACCGCGAGATCTACGACCTGAAGGTGTGGGCATCCGCGCCGCTTGTGCAGGAGCCCGAGCAAGGTTCGGCAGTGAGCAAGGCATTGAAGGCGCAGTATGAGCGCAATACGCGCAAGTACATTTATGAAGGGGTCACTTTTTTCATACTCATTCTTTTTGGTGCTGCTTACATCTACCGGCTTGTGCGCAGGCAGTTCCGCCTGCAGCAGCAGCAACAGAATTTCGTGATGGCCATTACGCACGAACTGAAGACACCGCTCTCTGTAGCCCGGCTCAACCTCGAAACGGTGCAAAAGCGGCAGCTTCCCGAAGAAAAGCAGCAGCGGCTTTTGTCGGCCACGCTGCAGGAAACGTTGCGCCTCGATACGCTGATCAACAACGTGCTTCTTTCGTCGCAGCTGGATGCGCACGCATACACGCCCACGCGCGAGGAGCTCGATTTCAGCGGTCTGGTAAGGGATGTGGTTTCCGCGTTTCGCGAGCGCAACCCTGCCCGCGACCTGCAAGCGTCCATCGGCGAAGGCATTGAAGTGGACGGCGATCCGCTGCTGCTGCAACTGTTGTTGAGCAATCTGCTGGAGAACGCCAACAAGTATAGCCCGCGCGAAGGTTCGATCCAGTGCGTGCTCGAGGATACTCCGAAAGGGCCACTGCTGCAGGTGCGCGATGAGGGCCCCGGCATTGTCGACGAGGAAAAGAAACGCGTATTTGAAAAGTTCTACCGCGTGGGTAGCGAGCAAACACGCCGCAGCAAAGGCACCGGACTCGGTCTCTACATCTGCAGCCGCATTGCACGCGCGCACGGCGCCACCCTGGCACTTACCGACAATGCACCGCAGGGTGCTACCTTTACTGCTCGGTTTAAAAAGTCCTGATGGCGAACAGCACAACCCCCGCGAAGCCTTCCATCCTGGTGGTGGAAGATGAAGAGAACCTGCACGAGACGCTGCGGCTCAACCTCGAGCTCGAAGGCTACGAGGTTACTTCCGCCTATGATGGCATCACTGCTTTGAAGGCCGTGCAGGAAGAGTATTTCGACCTGATCATCATGGACATCATGATCCCTGAGATCGACGGGTTTAGTGTGACGCAGAACATCCGCCTCTCGAACGATGAAGTGCCGATCCTCATTCTCAGTGCACGCAACAGCAGCGAAGACCGTGTGAAAGGACTGAAGAAAGGCGCCGACGATTACCTTACCAAGCCCTTTCACCTGGAGGAGCTCGTGCTGCGCGTGCAGAAACTGATCAGCAAGAGCCAGCGCATCAAAGAGAAGACGACGGTAGGTGATACTTATGCATTCGGTGGCCACCGCGTAAACTTCAAGGCACAGGAAGCGGTGAATAACCGCGGCGAGCGCATCGAGCTTTCCAAGAAGGAAACGATGTTGCTGAAGCTGCTCATCGAAAACAAGAACGAGGTGGTGCCGCGCGAAAAGATCCTGCAATCGGTGTGGGGCTACAACGTTTATCCCACCACGCGCACCATCGACAATTTCATCCTCAACTTTCGCAAGTACTTTGAAGAAGATTCACGCAACCCGAAGTATTTCCATTCGGTGAGAGGAGTGGGGTACAAGTATGCCGAGTAAGAGAAAGAATGCAGATATACACGATTGTTAAGATCAGCGCAGATAGACGTAGATCAAAACCCTGAGCAACCATAACCGATCGGCGTATATCCATTGCGGCACTCATCGCTCTCCTTTGGAGAGGCGCAGGGGTGCGATCAAAGGTCGCCGAGTTGTGGCCGCAGCACGAGTTCTTCTACGGTGGCTGCATAGCTAAGCTGGGTGGTGGCGTAAATCAGTTGAGCGACGTCCTCCGGTTTCATAATGCGTTCTTCCGCAACGCCCGATCCATTCCACGAATCGGTGTACACGGCCCCGGGAAGTACCGAGGTTACCTTGATGTTGTGCGGCTTCAACTCCTCGCGGAGGTTGCGGCTGAATCCAAGCAATGCAAACTTTGAGATGCTGTACGCGCCACCATTTGGATAGGCCGCCAGGGATGCTATAGAGCAGATTGTGAAGATGTGACCGCTTTTTGCCTCCATCATGTGCGGCAACAGGCTGCGTGTAACGTGGTAGGCGCTGAACAGATTGGTGGAAAGCATGTGCTCCAATGCGCCGTCGGGCTCTGTTGCGATGCCGCCGGGTGTAAAGGTGCCGGTGTTGTTCACGAGCACGTCGATGGTGCCGGCAGTGGCAATTACCCATTGCCCGAAGAGTTGCGCGCCGGCTTTTTGCGAGAGGTCGGCTGCCATCGATTCCACTCGGATATTCGGAAAGCGTGTGCGCAGCTCTTCGGCTGTTTCGAGGAGCGTTTCCTCGGTGCGGGCGTTAAGGAAGAGGTTGTGTCCGTGCGCGCCAAACTGCGTAGCGATCGCCTTCCCAATTCCGCGCGAAGCGCCGGTAATGACAACGTTCATTCGGTACTTTTGATGGTTCACGCAAAGCTAATCTATGGCCCAACGCAAATACCGGCACCTTTTCTTCGATCTCGATCATACACTTTGGGACTTTGATGCCAATGCACGCGCCACGCTCGAGCAACTGCATCTGGACCTGCAATTGCCCGACCGCGGCATAGAGGACTTCGACCGGTTTTACCAGTGCTACATCGGCCACAACGAAAAGCTGTGGGACAGATACCGGAAAGGATACATCAAGCAGGAAGAACTGCGGCTGAAGCGTATGTGGCTCACGCTGCTCGACTTTAAGATCGCAGATGAGTCGCTCAGCCGCGAGCTGAGCGACCTGTTCCTGCAACTGATGCCAACGCGTACGCAGATATTTCCCGATACCGTAGAAGTACTGGACTACCTGCAGGCGAAAGGATATGGACTGCACATGATCACCAACGGCTTCGAGGAGATTCAGCATACCAAGCTGCGGGTATCGGGACTGCACGCGTACTTTCAGAACGTAGTTACGTCGGAAGGCAGCAACTGCCTGAAGCCGCAGCCGGAGATCTTTTACTACGCACTGGAAAAAGCGGGCGCCACCGTAGAAGAAAGCCTGATGATCGGCGACAATCTGGAAGTGGACATCGAAGGCGCACAATCGGTGGGCATGGACGGCGTGCATGTGAACTTCAACAATGCGCCGCAAGCGACGACGCCCGCCTATACAGTTACAGGGCTGAAGCAGTTGATGGATATTCTTTGATCAAAAAAAGCCCGGCGCAGGAGCGCCGGGCCTTACAAAAACCGGGTGAGGTTTCAATGCTTTGTGCAGCTCTTCATCTTGGCAGCGCAATCGCCCTGGCTCATCTTCTGGCAGCAGCTGTGCTTCGCCTTCTTCTTCTTGCCTTTGTCGGCAGTAAGAGCGGTGGCAGCAACAGTTCCGGCGGCAAAAAGGCCAGCTACGATCACGAGTACATACTTTTTCATATAGAAGCGATTAGTCTATTAAAGATAGTCAAATTACCATTTACCCAAAATCGTTACGCCGCCTTTTACTTTCTGGTTGATCTGCACGTCCAGTTTTGTGCCCACCGGCAGCAGAAGGTCCACGCGCGAGCCGAACTTGATGAAGCCCATTTCGGCGCCTTGCTTCACCTTCATCCCGGGCTTGAGGTAATTGACAATGCGCTTGGCCAGCGCGCCTGCGATCTGCTTTACCAGCATTTCTTTTCCATGCAGGGCATACACCACGCTATGGCGCTCATTTTCCGTTGACGACTTCGGATGCCAGGCCACCAGGAACTTGCCGGGGTGATACTGGCTGTATTTCACTTCGCCATCCACAGGGTTGCGGTTGACGTGCACGTTCAGCGGGCTCATGAAGATGGACAGCTGCAGGCGCTTGTCGTTAAAGTATTCGTCGGCATCCACTTCTTCCATCACCACCACGGTGCCGTCGCAGGGCGCTACGATGAGGTCTTCACCCGCGGAATGATTGCGGCTGGGAATGCGAAAGAATGAAAGGATGAAGATGAGCAGGCCGATGGCGGCGATCATGATGATCCAGCCGAGCAAAGGATACGAAGGCATGACGAAAAACAGGGTAAGCAGGTTGATGGCAGCCACCACGATCACGGTAATGAGGATGGTGACGAAGCCTTCTTTGTGAATGCGCATCAGGAAAAGATTGTGGGCGCTAAAGTACGACTTCCGACCCTTGTCCTCGCAAAAAAGGACCCCCGCAAAAGCAGAGGTCCGGCCCACAAAGGGTTGCTAGGAGAGTGTTACTGGATACGACTTCTTTCGAAGTCCGCCATTACCTGACAAATGTATTGGGGCCGAAGGGGGAAGGCAATACCGTGGAATGGGTATTTTGTAAGAGGGGTTTCGAAGGGCTTTGAAGAGTTTTGAGAAGTTGTGTCAGGCGTTGAGAGACACCGGCACGCTGGTACGTCCCGCACCATTAAACCAATGAACCAATAAACCAATTTCTAATAAGCGAGGGCAACGAACAGCCAAACGCAGGGAGCGGCAAAGAGGAGTGAATCGAAACGATCGAGGAAGCCGCCGTGGCCGGGCATGAACGAGCCGCTGTCTTTAACGCCCGCTGTGCGTTTCAGCTTGCTTTCGAAAAGATCGCCGATGGTGCCTGCAACGGCCGCTATGGCGGCAATGCAGGCAGCAGGCATGTAGCGCAGGCCCATTGCGTGTCCGATGAACGTCATCGCCACAACCGCGAGCAAAGCGCCACCGATGGTGCCTTCCCAGGTTTTCTTCGGCGAGATCTTCGAGAAAGGGGTCTTGCCGATCAGCGATCCAACGATGTAGGCCATCGTATCGTTGATCCAGATGCTGATGATCAGTTGCAGCGTTAGGATCATTCCCTGCCGCTCGTTATCGGCGCCTTCGAACAGTGCACCGCTTTCATTGATCATCCCGGAAAAGTTGCAACGCATATCGCAGAGCAATACGAAAGGAAGAGTGAGGTACAGTAGTCCGCCGGCAATGTCGCTAACGGTTGTGTGTGCGGCGTGTTGCGGAAAAAGTTTGCGCAGCTTCAGGTATTCGAACCAACCGCCGAAGTGCACGATGGTGAACAGGGCAAGGAAGGCCCAACGATTCCAGAGGAGGCCGACGGCCATTACGGCTACGAATACAAGCGCAGTGAGCGCGCGGGTGCGAAAAGTTTGCCAGTGAAAGGCCATTCTTAAAAACTTAAATCGTTATCCGCGCGTGGCGGGTTGAGCTCGTCGCTGTAGATTTCGTTGAAATCGGTGCGGCTGCGGCGCTGCATCGTCCAGATGAGGAAGATGGTGAGGGCGGCGCTGCCCAGCGCCATCGGCAGCAATGCGCGCGTGCCCTCGAAGATCGATGCATCGCTGCTTGCTGTTGCAGGGTATGCATAGGCGATGATGATGAACAGCGCATCGTATAGGAAGTGCGCAACGATGGAGGTCCAAAGCGAACCGCTGTACCAATACAGCGCTCCAAGGATGATGCCTAGAAATAGGCGCGGGAGCAGTCCAAGAAACTGGAAGTGGAAGAAGGAGAAAAGGAAAGCACTGATGAGGATGCCGGCCCAGGCGTTGCGCGTGCTGCGGATGATGAGGCGCTGCACAATGCCCCGGAAGAAAAGCTCTTCGCCGATGCCGGCAAATACGGCGATGAAAAGTATGTTGAGCAGCAGGTTGCCGATCGTATGTTTTTCGAGCACCGCGAGGATGGCGCGGTTGGCGCTCTGTTCCATTTCGGTGACGGAGCGCGTGAATGGACTTTGCTCCACCATCCAGCGGTTGATGATCCCGGTCCACTCCACAAACGGAACGGCAGCCAGCATGGCCGTAATGCCCAGCGCCCAATAAATGTCGGACGATGGCGCGCGCAGCCCGAGGTAACTGGCGGGACGCGGATCGGAAAAGTAGCCAAACAGCAGCGATGGAATAAGGAAAAGGCCGAGGAACTGGAGCAGGAAGGTGCCGCGGAGCATCGTCACTACGTTGGGATCGCCGGAGGTCCAGTTGCGGTAGTTGCCCATGTCGAGCATCGGGATGCCGGTCATTTGGGCGAGGATGCTGCCGCCGATCCAGAACACGATCATAAAGATGCCCATAGCCATGCCGATGAACAGCAGCAATTGAACGTAGACGGGCCTTGTTTTAAGATATGTTTGCATGTGTTCCCGGCGGGGTATTGTACCTTTGCGCGCCGGCTGCAAGATAAGCCGCTTTGCTTTGGTCACCATTGATACGATACAGCTCCCCGATTTCCCGCTGCTCCTTGCTCCGATGGAGGATGTCAGCGACCCACCGTTCCGTGCCGTGTGCAAGGTGAACGGTGCCGACCTGATGTACACCGAGTTCATTTCGTCGGAAGGTCTCATCCGCGATGCCATCAAAAGCCGCCGCAAGCTCGACATCTTCGAAGAGGAGCGCCCGGTGGGTATCCAGATCTTCGGCGGCGACGAGGAAGCGATGGCGCTTTCGGCAAAGATCGTTGACACGGTGGAGCCCGACCTGCTCGATATCAATTTCGGTTGCCCTGTAAAAAAGGTCGTAAGCAAAGGCGCCGGCGCGGGCGTGTTGAAAGACATTGACCTCATGGTGCGCCTCACGAAAGCCGTGGTCAATTCGTCGAAGCTACCCGTGACAGTAAAGACCCGCCTTGGTTGGGACGATAACTCGATCAACATCGACGAAGTGGCAGAGCGACTGCAGGATGTGGGCATCAAGGCCCTCGCCATTCACGGCCGCACGCGTTGCCAGCTGTATAAAGGCGTTGCCAACTGGGAACCCATCGCTCGTGTCAAGAACAACCCACGCATCTATATTCCCATCTTTGGTAATGGCGACATCGATTCGCCGCAGAAGGCGCTCGAATACAAGAACCGCTATGGCGTGGATGGCGTCATGATCGGCCGCGCGGCCATCGGCTATCCCTGGATCTTCCGCGAGATCAAGCACTTTGTGGCTACGGGTGAAATGCTGCCTCCGCCCACTGTGCAGGAGCGTGTGGATGTGATTCGCCAGCACCTGCGCCGCTCCGTGGAATGGAAGGGGCCGATCGTGGGCATCAACGAAATGCGCAGGCATTACACCAATTATCTTAAAGGCTTGCCCAATATCAAGGAGTTTCGTTCCAGGCTCGTTACGCTTCCCGAAGTGGAACCGATCGAGGAGGTGCTGGATGAAGTGGTGAAATACTATGGCGGCCTTGAGTTGCCGCGCCCGGAAGAGTACTTCTATGCGGGTACTTGCCGGGGATAAGAGAAAGAAAGCAGATTCTTTATGATTGTTATGATTGCCGCAGATGGTCATTTTTCGAAGCAGCGCGCGTAAGCAAGATCATGATGATCTTAACCAATCTGCGTATCAGCCATAGCCTGACCTGCGTTCTTTCGCTCCCTAGGCCTCCTGCTTCAAAAACCCCTTAAAATACTCCCGCATCTTCGCCAGCTTCGGCGAGATCACGCTCTGGCAATATGCTTTCGATGGATCGTTCTTGTAATAATCCTGGTGATGCTGCTCGGCGGGATAGAATTTTTCGACCGCAACTATTTCGGTTACGATGGTCTGCTCGTAGTATGACTGCATTTCTTCCAGCACTGTCTTTGCCGTAGTGGCCTGCGCATCGTTGTGCGTTAAGATGATAGATCGGTATTGTGTGCCCACGTCCGCTCCCTGGCGATTCTTCGTGGTTGGATTGTGCATGATCAGGAACACCTTCAGCAGGTCGCTGTACGAAAGCACCTTCGGGTCGAATTCCACCTGCACCACTTCGGCATGACCCGTGTTGCCGTCGCAGACAGCGTAATAGGTCGGCTTTTCGGTGTGCCCGCCGGCATAGCCGGAAGTCACACTATGCACCCCTTTCAATTGATCAAGGTAGGCTTCGATGCACCAGAAGCAGCCGCCGCCAACGGTAGCGGTTTCGAGTGCTTCCGTAGAACTACGGTCGGCATCGGCTGCATCTTCCTCACCCGCCCTGCCTTCTGCCGCATCGGTTTTTTTCAGCGATGCCGAATTGATGCAAAAGCGCAGGCCCGAAGGGCGTGGCCCATCGGGAAACACGTGGCCCAGATGTGCGTCGCATACGCTGCACAACACCTCCACGCGCTGCATGCCATAGCTGTTATCGGTTTTGTAGGTGATCACATTTTGATCCACCGGCCCTGTGAATGATGGCCAGCCCGTGCCCGACTCGAACTTGGTAGTGGAGTCGAAAAGCTCGGTGTGGCAGCATACGCAGGCGTAGATGCCGGGCGCATGCGCTTCGCAATACTCGCCCGTGAAGGCGGCTTCGGTGCCGTGCTGCCGCGTTACGCGGTATTGGACGGCTGTCAGCATAGCTTTCCATTCGGCATCGGTCTTTTCTACACGGCGAGGTGCAGAAAGTGGATGCTTCGATAAGTTCAGTACGTCGTTCCAATTCATAGGTGCTGCTTCTGGCTACGAATTTCGGCATAGGCCACTCGCCTTTTTGCCTTTAACGAAATCTTATCCGCCGCGATCAAACCCAGGGGCCTCATTCGCCTTCTTACTTATACAAGGGCATTAACCTCCCTCAACCTAACTTATGAAGCAACACGTACTCCTCCTCTCCGGCCTCCTGGCCTCTGCCGTCACTTTTGCACAAAGCAAACCCTCGGTAAGCATCCGCGCCGGCGTCACTTCCGCCTCCATCATCGGCAACGCAAGTGAAAGCCTCAACAACATCGTCGACTACAGCAACGGCATCTTTCAAACGAAAAGCAAAACAGGTTTTCACGCGGGCGCCTCTGTAAACATTCCCGTAGGCGGCAACATTTCGGTTGAGCCGGGATTGTTCTACGATCAGAAGGGTTACACGCTGAAAGGCTCTTACGATTTCAAGGGCATCGCATCAATCCTGAGCCCTTCTGCAAAGGCCGATCTCAACCAGCATTACATCTCGTTGCCGGTTGTGGTGAAGGGCAATTTCAACGGCTTTGAAGTGTTCGCCGGGCCGCAGGTTTCTTACCTCGCCAAGTCGGACCTGCACGTTACTGCCGGTGCGCTCGGCTTCAATGCCTACAACGACCGTTTCAACACGGCCGACCAGTTCAACAAAGTAGACGTGGGTATCATCGGAGGCGTGGGCTACCAGTTTGCCAATGGCTTCAACATTCGTGCGGCCTACGACCGCGGCCTCACCAAGGTGGATGCGAACCGCAATATGGATGCATACAACCAGGCCTTTAAAGTGGGAGTAGGTTTCAGATTTTAAGATGTCTGATGTCGGATGTCTGATATAAGAAACGGATCGCCATGCGATCCGTTTTCCTTTTTTCAATCAGACGTCAGACGTCCGGCATCCAACCTCATGCTTCTCGTTTCAATCCGCGCTCGTATGCCTCGATCCATTGCCTGGGGTTCATTTTTTCTGCCAGCTGCGCGATGAGATCAAAGGGTATCTGGTCGGGCTTTTTGAAACGGATGCAACTCTTGCCCATGTCGGATTTCGTTTTGCTGTGCTTGGGGTATTGGGCCAAAAACCAGTCGTGGAGCTTGCTGTCGCTGTAAATGCCCATGTGGTAAAGGGCAACGAAGTTCTTTTGACTGGCGATGCTGATGAACGGAAGCGCCATTTTGGGATCGCAATGATAACCTGCAGGGTAGGTGCTGTGTGGCACCACCCAGGTGATCATTCCATATGCCATGCGGGGCTCGAAGCCCTTTGGCAGATGCTTTTGCAATGTATCGAACAGTTGCGTCATCGCCGCTTGCCGGTCTTCGGGAAGCTGTGCGAAATATTCCTGAACGGTGGGAGCGGCGGAGGTCATAAAGCAGGCTCTGTGGTTTGCTGTTGCGCGGTCAGTTGCTCATCGAGCAGTTGCAGCAGGATCGCTTGCGCGTCTTTGTGGAGAAAGGTGTAGGTCGCGGGAGGCTCGTCGAGATAGGTTACCGTTAGCTTTTCGCCTTCTTTGTGCGTGCTGAACGGGAAGATGTCTTCTCCGAACTTGATGGTGGCATACAATGCGGAAGCGAGCGCGGCATTCTCCACTACTTTCTGTGCCGCAAGCCAGTGGCGCAATTGCTCCTTCCACACAGTGTTCATGTAGATGCGCTTTGCCACCATCCGTGTATCTACGGGAAACTCTCCTTCGAACATCCACTTCAGATAGTCGGTTTCGCTCTCTGCGCGTTTGCCGATGTGCTTTCCAAAATTGAAAACGATGTCGCCTGCTTCGTTGCGGATGAACTTGCCGCTAACATCCACCTGCCGGCCGCCGCTGAGGAAGTCGTGGAGGAATGTAGTATTCGGCTGAAGGTCATCATAGCGGAGCAATTGATACTTCAGCACTTCGATGGTTGCCAGGATATCTGCTTTGGCACCGTGCGCACCTTCGTGATCGCGCTGGCAATAGAAGCGAACGGCGCCTGCGAGGTCGCGCTTTTCCTTGTTGTGAAAGATGGCCATCACATCCACCAGTTTCACTTCGCTGATGGCCACCGGGTATTTCTTCTGCCGGTGAAATTCTTCCATCAGCATCGGCACGTCGAAGCGCTTGATGTTGTAGCCGCCGAGGTCGCAATTACAGAAAAAGTCGGCAAGGTCGCCTGCCTTGTCCGAAAACGTCGGCTCTTTGGCCACCATTTCATTGGTGAAGCCGTGTACGGCCGTTGCTTCGGCGGGGATGGGAATGGTGGGATTGAACAGCTGGTAAAGTTCTTCCTGCCTTCCGTCGGGGTGCAGCTTGATGGCACACAACTCCACGATGCGGTCGGTGGCCACGTTGGTGCCGGTGGTTTCGAGGTCGAAGAACACCAGTGGACGTTCAAGCTCAAGAAACTTTTCGGCGGGTTGGGGAATGAAATAGGGCTGCTCCACTTGTCAAAAATATCTAATTTATCCCGATGTGCGTTCCGATGTGCGTAACTCGCCCTGCCCGCGGGCCTTCCATTCGGAGGCAAGCAGGCTGAACAGGTGGGAGTCATCCATCACTCCATTCACGTTCCAGTGCTCGCGCAGCACTCCTTCGTGCCGGAAACCGTTTTGGCGGAGAATCCGCAGCGATGCTTCGTTATCGGCAGCGGTCATTGCTTCTACGCGGTGGAGGTTCATTTCTTTGAAGCCATATTCCAGCACGCGCGAGACGGCTTCACCCATCAGTCCGCTGCCGCGCAGCTCTGTTGCCGTCAGCGCGTAGCCGATCTCCGCCCGCCGGTGGCCCGGGTACCAGTTGTGGTAGCCGCAGCTACCTATGGTGCGGCCGTCTGCTTTGTTGATAAGATGAAAATAGCGGATGGTGGAGCGATACGTTTCCATCCCCGCCAACCCGCGCAGGCGCTCTACTTCGAGCGATGCGCCTTGCTGGCCAAAGAATGCTTCCTGCTGCTCGAGGTTCCAGTGCAAAAACACGTGGCGGTAGATCTCCTGCGTGAGCAAGCGCAGCCGCAGTCTTTCGGTGTCGATATATTCGAACTGCATTGAACAGTATTTATACAGTTTGAGGAATGAGCTCTTTCATTTGCTCCACATGCCGCTGCGTGTGATGCGCAAGAAAATACAGCCAGTCGGCAACGGGCATGTTGCCCAGCGCGGGATGCGGAAACATGCGGCCGTCGCACACGATGCTGCCCGATTGGAGTGCCGCGCTTAGTTGGGCGCGTTGCGCACGGAAGGCCGCTTCAAAGCTTTCGAGGTCTCTGAACCGCCCCGTCGGGTGCAGTCGCTCCGGTGCATCGCGCTTGAACTCCCGTTTGTTGACGATGAGGTGAAACAGCTTGCCATCGCCGTGAAGGGTGTCTCCCTCATGCTGCAGTTCGGAAGGCCGTTGCACCAAGCCGATCACCAATGCTTCGGTAAGAAAAATATGCTCCAACACCTGCAGGGGCGACCATTTGCCTTCGCTCGACTGTGTGATGGAGGCCTCGTTGAATTGGCGTGCTGTAAGCAACAAACTTTCTTCTGTCCGGTTGAGCAGCGATTGATAAGCAAGCAGTTCCATGGGGTTTGTTTCGATAAAGATAGCAAAGAGGGCCTGCAGCTGGCGGTCAGGTCAGCGTTGCGCTGAGCTGAACACTTGTTTAATTGACCTACTTTGTGCAGAGCCTTGTTGATTTTCCTCTAAAAACTTCTCATCGATGCATGTGTTCGTTTCTGGAAAGAAGTGCTTCTCCTATTTCCTGTTGCTTTTTATATGTGCCTGCGCAACGGCGACGATAGCCCAGGAGCCGCGAATGGTTTTGCCTGTCGGGCACAACCGCGCTGCCGAAATCTCCTTTTCGAAAGATGGGAAGCAACTGCTAACTACAGACAGATATTCTGTGAAGTTGTGGGCTGTGCATACGGGGATGCTGCTTGTGGATATAAAAGAAAAAGGAGTTGCAGTTTGGTCGCCTGACGAGATGAAGGTGTTGATCAATAAGGACGATGAGCTAACGTTATGGGATGCGAGGAACGGTGCGCGGCTCAATGAGCTAAAGGGGCATCAGTACGGCGTAAGCTCCTGGCGATTTTCCCCAGATGGCAATAAGATCGTAACGTCTTCGGGCGATGAAACAGTGCGCGTGTGGAACAGTGCCGATGGTAAGTGCCTTGTTACGATAAAGCTGACAAAGGAAAGCGTGCACGATGCCTTCCTGTCGGCAGATGGAACGAAAGTGGTGACGGTTACGGAAGCGTGGGAAGAGAAGACCAGAACCGTAAAACTGTGGGATGCGGCTAGCGGAGCTTTCGTGAAGCGGCTGACCGCGCTCGTGTCGAAGGCTGTTCCATCGGCCGATGGCAGCCGGCTCCTCACCGTATCAGGGAATGATAATGTGGTAAGGGTGTGGGAGACGGCTGGGGGTGCACTGCTTAAGCAATTCGCTGCTGGCGACGTTGTAATGGATGCGGAGTTTTCTGCAGACGCAAAACAGGCCATGGTGCGCCTGCTGCCGGGCGTTATCAAAATATGGGAAGTGCAACAAGGCAAACTAATGTTGCACTACGAGCACCCGGGTATGTACGCAGCTCATTTTTCTCCCGACGGCAAGCGGGTGGCCTTGATGGCCGGCAATGCCTTTTCGCGGGCTGCGTTGCTTCTGGATGCGGGCAGCGGGCAAACAGTGGGCAACATTCTCGAACAAAGAGGCTCTGAAAAAACCTTCGTCACAAAAATCGCATTCGCTCCGGATATGCAAAAGATTGCGATTGGCTACGATGATGGCGTCATCCGCATTCTTGACGCTGCCACGAATTCGCTTTTGGTGACCCTTCGCAACCACTCCGACTTTCTCAACTTCGCCAGCTATGCTGCCGATGGCACCAGCGTTGCCACGGTAAGCGATAGGCAGGTGCGCCTCTGGAACATGACTACGGGCGAACTTACCAGCGAATTGAGAGGCCACACTAAATTGGTTTTACGCCCTCTTTTTTCGCCCGACAGCCGCAAACTGGCCACCATCTCGCTGGATGCCACCGCCCGGTTATGGGATGTTGCAAGTGGCAGGCTGGTAGCCACGCTCATTGGTCATAAAAGCGAGCTTTACAGTGCCTGTTTTTCGCCAGCCGGAGACCGAATCGTAACCACGTCCCGCGATCATACCGCAAAGCTATGGGATGCAACGACTGGCGCGTTGCTTATGACCTTTGCGCACGATGACGACGTTTACAAAGTTGCCTTTTCGCCCGATGGAAAGCGCGTTGCAACAACTGCGGCCGATGGACTGGCGCGCGTATGGAACACAGAGGACGGAAGGCTGGTTGTTAAGGTGAAGAAGCATAGCGGCCCGCTGGAGTTCGTGCAGTTTTCACCCGATGGAAAAATGGTGCTTACTTGCTCGTGGGATAAAACAGCAAAGGCCTGGGATGCGGTAACCGGCGTCACAAAGTTCACTCTCAATCACACGGGTGAAGTGATCGCGACCAGCTATTCGCCCGATGGAAAGAAGCTGCTTACACTGTCGAGCGACCACACTGCACGGATCTGGAATGCCGCATCCGGAACGCCGCTGGTTGCATTGAAAGGGCACACGGCTATGATACTCGCCGGAAACTTTTCGGCGGATGGACAAACGGTAACCACAGTGGGAGACCACACACTACGCATTTGGAACGCTACAACCGGCGTTCAGTTGAGCAAGGTCCCCATGAATCCCTATGCTTACGACTTCAACCTGAATGCCGCAAAAGGAACGTTGGTGGAAACCGCTGAGTACGAACTGGCGCTATACAACGCATCGGCCGGCAGGCTGGTTTGTCGGGCCGTGGCCCTCGACTCGACCGATTACATTACGATCTCGCCCGCAGGCTATTATACATCCTCCCGCGGCGCCGCAAAATTGCTCCATTATGTTGCCGCCGATCTGAAGGTTATCACTTTCGAGCAATTGGATGTGAAGTTCAACAGGCCAGATATCGTTTTGCGCGCGTTGGGCAACACAGATGAAAAGCTGATCAGCGCTTATGAGAACGCCTACCAGAAGCGCATCCGCAAGCTTGGCATCGACACCAGCTTTTTTGATAACAAAGGATTTGGCCTGCCCACTGCCGACTTTTCAAACCGGGCCGAGGTGCAAAACGAGCTCAGGTCCCGGATGCTATCCGTGCATATTTCTGGCAACGACCCCGCCTACACGCTCGACCGTTTCAATGTGTGGGTCAACGAAGTGCCCGTGTTCGGCGTAAAAGGTATACGCCTGCGCGGCCGGAATACTCACTCCATCGACACTACCATCACCTTGGCCCTTTCCACCGGCATTAACAGCCTGGAAACTTCCATTACCAATGTGAATGGAACGGAGAGCTACCGTATGCCCTTGCACGTCAACTATAAGACTTCCGCGCCCACAACGGAGCAGTTGCATTTTGTAGGTATCGGCATCAACCATTTTCGCGATAGCACCAATAACCTGCAATTCAGTGTGAAGGACGTACGCGACTTGTGCGCGGCGCTCAAGAGCCGGTATGGCAACAGGATGGTGATCGATACCTTGTTTGACGAAGCGGTGTCGGTCGCGAATATTACCGCGCTGAAAGGCAGACTAATGCAAACGACGGAGAATGATAAAGTAATACTTGTATACTCCGGTCACGGTATGTTGAGCAAAGACTTTGACTACTACCTTTCCACGTTCGACGTGAATTTCCGGCAGCCGGAGCAGGGAGGCCTGCCTTATGATGCTTTGGAGAACCTGCTCGACTCCATTCCCGCCCGACGGAAGTTGATGCTGATCGACGCCTGTCATAGCGGGGAGGTGGATAAAGAAGACATGCAGAACTACCAGCGCATTGCCAGTACCGACAGTTTGAAGAAGGGAATCGAAGTGCTGGTGGATGCAGGAAAGAAGCGCGTCGGAACAAAGAATTCATTCGAGTTAATGCAACAGATCTTTGTAGATGTCGGCAGAAGCACCGGGGCGACCATTATTTCTGCAGCGGGGGGAACCCAGTTTGCGTTAGAGCGCGGAGACCTTCGGAACGGTGTCTTCACCTACACGATTCTCGAATACCTGAAGCAAAATGAGACCGCCACCGTAAGTGGGCTGAAACTTTATGTCAACAAGCGCGTTCCCGAACTGACGCGTGGCATGCAGGTGCCTACATCGAGAGCAGAGAACAAGCTTGTTGACTGGAGCGTTTGGTGAGCACTACTTAATCACGAAGCCATTGCGCTGCACCTGCACCTTCAGCACCTTTTCCATCTCGCTTTCGAGGGTGGCTTCCTGCGCGGAATCAGCGGCGCGGCGCTTGCGTTCTTCGGCAAGCCATTCACCGCGCTTGCGGCTGAGCTCGGCAATCTGCCCGCGCACCTGGTCGCGCTCGCCGCGTTTGCGTTCAATGATGTCTTTCAGTTGCGCAGCGGTCTTGTGTTGGAGGCTATCGGGAAGGCTGCCGCGGTCGACGGTCTTGTGAAAGTTGCTGTCGGCTTCGTAGGCATCTACCAAGTCCCACGACGCATTGTTGTACAACCCGCGCTGCGCTTTCACAGACGTGCGCGATGCGGCGGATGCTTTGTTGTGCCGGTAGTTCATCTGGTCTACTGCCGCTACTTCGCTGCCTGCAGCGCGGCCGCGAACGCCATATCCCACCATCGTTACGTTGAACTGGTCGTTGAGCGTATAGAGCGCACTGTCGTAAGGAGTCGGAATATCTTCTACCTGCGCATTGCTGTTGATGTTGCTGTACGAGCCCGCTCCACATTCGGCACTGAGGTTCCAGAATTCTTTGATGCCGTCTGCTTTATCGCCGCAATAAATGGTGTTGACCACGATCCCTTTTGCACGCGCGGCAGCGCAGGCCTGTTCCCACGTAAGCTTGCCCTGGCGGAAGCTTTCGTTGCCTGCGATGAAGAGGGCTTTGTATGTTTTCGCATCGCTGTCCCAGGCGAGGTCCTGCACCGATGTGTAGATCACTTGCGGACAATATTCTTCGCCGCCGTTGGTGTTCAATGCAAAGAGGCTGCGCGACAGCGAGTCGAGCTCGCGGGTGAAGCCATGGATCTGGCGGATGTAGCCTTTGGCGGCATCGTTGCTGCTTCTTCCGTATTCATACAGTGCGATCTCGATCTGCGGTGCACCACGGTCGCATTCGGCGCGGCCCAGGATGCCCACGAGGTTCCAGAGCTGTGCTTTTGCCTGGTCAATCAATCCGTCCATGCTGCTGCTGACATCGAGCAGGATCGCTACCTGCATCCTGGGAGGAGGAGGTTTCGGAGACGACACCGCACGGGTGCGGGTAAACGAAAAAACGAGGGGCAGTGCGAGCAAAAAGAGGCCGCAAAGCAGGAGGTTGCGTTTTGGTTGCATAAGCAGGCTTTCCGGAAAGACTGTTCGGGCACAAAAAAAGCACACGCCGGGAACCTCCTTTAAGACTGATTTAACTTTTTTCCGTGCCTTCCATGGTCGTCTTCTTGTGCGTCGCCCGCCACCAGCCCACAGCCGACACCACCGTCCAGATGCCTTCAAGCACTACGAAAGGCCAATAGGAGATCATCAGTGCAGCCGCACAGGAAAGTGCCCCTCCGAGGGTGTTGAGAAAGAAATACGTTCCGTTTAGGCTGAGCTTGCCCCAGGCATTGAGAAAATAGGCGATCAGCACCAGCGCCACCCCAACCGAACCGATCCATTCATTCAGCTCCATCCGGCAAAGTAAATCCATGGCCCCTTCCCAACTCCAACCCCCACATACCAACATTTCAACTACTCAACCCTTCAACTCTTCCACTCACCCCAACCTTCCCGCTCTTACCTTTGTTATGCTCTCAAACCCGCATTATGAAACTCGCCCTCATCGCAACACTTTTCACTATGTTCTTAACCGGAAAAACGATCTACGATTTCAAGGTGGACGGCCTCAGCGGAGGCACCATCGATTTCGCGCAATTCAAAGGAAAGAAGATCCTCATCGTCAACACCGCTTCCGAATGTGGTTATACGCCCCAATACGAAGGCCTCGAGCAGTTGTATAAAACATATGGCGACAAGCTCGTCATCGTTGGATTTCCGGCCAACAACTTCGGTGGGCAGGAGCCGGGCTCCAACGCCGACATTGGCGCATTTTGCAAGAAGAACTACGGTGTGACCTTCCCGATGGCTGCAAAGATCTCGGTGAGCGGAGCAGACACACACCCACTGTTTCAATACCTGGTAGACCAGGCGCACCAACTGCAGGTAGCCGACCCGGTTGTAAAGTGGAACTTCACCAAATTCCTGCTCGATGAAAAAGGCAAACTGATCAAAGTGTTCCCGAGCAAAGTGGCTCCGATGAGCGAGGAGATCACTGCTTACCTGAAATAATGAAAGAGACGATTTTTGAAGCCGGCACTGTTGCCGGCTTTTTAGTGCCTGAGCGCGAAGGCGTACGTCCGCCAGGCATTACCCCATTCGCATATACCCATCACCCCATTCCTTATCTTGCGCCCATGTTCCGCGACGTTATTGGCCAGGGAGAAGTGAAGCAGCATTTGGTGGAGATGGTGGCCCAAAACCGCCTGAGCCATGCATTGCTTTTTTTGGGAAAAGAAGGCGGCGGTGCACTGCCGCTCGCGCTGGCCTTTGCCCAGTACGTTTCGCTCCTCCCCACGAAAGATGCCGACCCGGGCGGCGGGCTGTTTGGCGAGCCCGTTGAAGTAAAGCTCCCGGCAACACCCGAGGCAGCCGACGAGTGGATGGAAAAACAGCCTTCCTTTGCCAAGACGCAGGGAATGGTGCATCCCGATATCCATTACGCCTATCCCGTTATCAAGCGCACCACGCGCAGCGACGAAAAACCGGTGAGCACCGACTGGATCACCGAGTGGCGCGATTTCATGAAGCAGTTTCCGTATGGTAACGTGTACGACTGGCTCCAGTTCATGGGCGCGGAAAACAAGCAGGGGAATATCACGGCGCATGAGTGCAACGAGATCATCCGCAAGCTCAACCTCAAGAGCTTCGAGAGCGGTTATAAGATACTTGTGCTCTGGATGCCCGAATACCTCGGCAAGGAAGGCAACAAGCTCCTGAAACTCATCGAGGAGCCGCCGGCCGACACGCTGTTCATTTTGGTGGCCGAAAACGAAAGCGCCATTCTCAACACCATCCTTTCGCGCTGCCAGCTGGTGAAGGTGCCTGCCCTCGAAGCTCCTGAGATCGATGCCGCCCTGCGCACGCGGGCGGGCGTGGCACCCGCACAGGCAAAGCAGCTCGCCAATGCCGCCGACGGCTCGTACCGCGAAGCGCTCCACATGCTGCAGCACGCCGACGAAGACTTTACGGCACTACTCAAAGACTGGCTGGGGGCCACCATTCGCTATATCCCGGCTGCCCAATTGAAAGTGATAGAGGAAATGGCAAGGCTGGGGCGCGAAAAGCAAAAGCAGTTGTTGCGTTATTTCACCCACCTCATCGAGCAGGCGCTTCGCCTGGAGGTGCAGGAGGGCGCACCGCGCGAGGCCCTGCTTCAGACTTTCTCGGATGCGGAAGCAGATTTCGCCGAGCGCCTCAACAAGATCATGGACCTGTCGCAGAAGGAAGCCGTTGCCACGGAGCTCGATGCCGCAGCCTACCACATCGAGCGCAACGCCAACGCCAAGATCCTCTTCCACGCGCTTACGATCAAGTTTTTTTACATCCTGAAGCACCGGGCGGTGATTTCGGTGTAGAGCTTCGCACTCATTAATATTCAATGTTCGATTTTGGAGTGAAGCCTCCTTCCCTTGAGCATTGCATATTGAGCGTTGCACATTGAACATTTTCATTGAAAGCGGAGGAAGCCATCATTAGGAGTATATTTGTCTAAGCCCGCGAGGGCCCCGACATATATACCCGTGGTTTTGGATCTGTGCCGAACGAATGACAACGCTATCGAAATCTCACTATAAAAGGAGTGCGCCCTGATAGGCATCACCCTTATCCCGCCTGCTTCTGTCCACCCGTGGCGGGGCTGTTTTCCTCCCGATGTGTCGGGACCGGAAGCGTCCCCCTGGCAGGCGACCGAGCTTCATAGCCCATTCACGCGCGCAGCCGCTTCCCCGGTCATTATTCAACTTTAAAGAGCAGAACTGTAAATATGGGATGTGGAAACTGTGGCTCCAAGAGCAGTCCCGGCGGGTGCAAAAGCAACGGAAGCTGCGGCACCAATAGCTGCAACCGCCTCAACTCCTACGACTGGCTGGTAAACCTGCCCATCGTGGATACCGAAACGTACTGCCGCGTGGTGGAGATCAGCTTCAACCAGGGCGGCCGGAAGGAATTTTACCGCAACAGCACGTTGCAATATTTCGAAAGCGGTGAAGTCGTTGCCGTAGAAGGCGTTTCCGGCTTCGATATCGGCGAGATCTCGCTCACCGGCGAAACGGTACGCCTGCAGCTGAAGAAGCGCGGTGTGAAAGAAGCCGCACCCGATATGAAGCGCATCCTTCGCCGCGCTACGGAGCGCGACATAGAGATGTACCGTCAGAACAAGTCCCGCGAGCGCGATGCACTCATTCGCACGCGTGCCATCGTGCGCCAGCTGAAGCTCAATATGAAAATGAGCGAGGTGGAGTTCCAGGCCGACGGCAAGAAGGCAACTTTCTTTTACATCGCCGATGATCGCGTTGACTTCCGCGAGCTGATCAAGATCCTCGCGGGCGAATTCAAGGTGAAGGTGGAAATGCGCCAGATCGGTGCCCGACAGGAAGCGGGAAAGGTCGGTGGCATCGGCTCCTGTGGCCGCGAGCTTTGCTGCGCCACATGGCTCACCGAATTCAAAAGCGTCAACACAGCGGCTGCCCGCTACCAGAATCTGTCCATCAACCAAACGAAGTTGTCGGGACAGTGCGGCCGCCTCAAATGCTGTCTTAACTACGAGTTGGACACATACCTCGATGCGCTGCAGGGCTTCCCCGAGCACGCCGATATGCTGCGGGTGCAGCGCGGTACGGCAACGCTTATCAAAAAAGATATTTTCAAAAACCTGATGTGGTACGTGCTGCCCGATTCGTCGAAACAGTACCCGATCACTATCGAGCGCGTTAAAGAGATCAAGGCACTCAACACGCAGGGCGTCATTCCCGACGAACTGGGCGTTGTGGAAGTGGTTTCGTCGAAGCAAAAAGAAGTGGAGCCGGAGTTCGTGGATGTGGTGGGCCATATCAGCCTGCGCAGCCTCGAAAAGGCCGACAAGAAGCGTCGCGATCGCCGGCGCGATCAGGGCGGAAGCGGAAAGCAGCCAGGTCGCGGTCCCCAACAGGGCCGGGGCGGTGGCGGTGCGCAATCCAACCTGCCCGTGCCGGCTCGTCCGCAGGGCGGCGCTCAGCAGGGTGGTGGCCAACAAGGCGGAGGCCAGCAGGGTGGTCAGCGGCAGCGCCGTGGAGGCGAGGGCCAGCAACCACGCCCCGAAGGACAACAACAGCAGCCCAAGCGTGAGGGCCGCCGCGAAGGTGGTCAGCGCGAAGGTGGTCAGCAGCAGCAACCGCGTCCGCAACAGCCGCGCAACCCGCAGCCCAAAGGGCAGCAGGGTGGTAGCGAAGGCCGGCCCCCGCGCCAGCCACGCCCCGGTGGTAGCCAGCAAGGCGGCGCTCAGCAAGGTGGTGCCCAGGAAGGCGGCGGTGGCGACGGCCTCCCGCGCTCGCAAGGCAGCCGCCGCAGACGAGGCGGTGGTGGCGAAGGAAAATCGAACGATACGCCGAAGGCGGAAGGATAAAATTGTAAAGGGCTGTTTCGGAAGAAACAGCCCTTTGCAATTACGAGGTTGGGTGCAGGTACTGGAGATCCCGGTGCTTCGCATAGTTCCCAGTCCTTCACACCGAAATCTCACATCGCCTTATAAATCGCATCCAGCACTTTTTCGCGGATGTTCATAGACGACAGCACATTCGTGCGGCCCGCATTCACCCGGTTGGAAAGGAACACGTACACCAGGCCGGTCTTCGGATCGGCCCAAACGGCCGTGCCCGTAAACCCGGTGTGGCCAAAGGTTTCTGGCGATACGAAAGCACCTGGATAGGGCTCCTTGCGTGTGGCATTGTCGCGCTCGGGCTTGTCGAAACCGAGGCCGCGGCGGCTACCCGCACTGCCATAGGCCGTAAAAAGCGCCACCGTTTCTTCTTTCAAATAACGCTTTCCGTTGTACGTTCCGCGGTTTACCAGCATCTGGTACAACACGGACAGGTCCCACGCATTGGAGAACAAACCCGCGTGCCCCGACACGCCGCCAAAGAGCGCGGCTGCTTCATCGTGCACATATCCCTGCAGCAACTGCTTGCGGAAGTATCCATCGTTTTCGGTAGGAACCACGCGGCCCGTCCCCGGGTGCAGCGCAGGAAGGAACGTGGTGCTCGTCATACCGAGCGGCTGGTAAAAATTGAAGCGTGCATAGTCGTCGAGCGACATGCCGCTGATGCTTTCTACGATCTTGCCGAGCACAATGAAGTCGAGGTCGCTGTAGAGGTAGCGCCCTTGTGCACCAAGCCGGCTTGCAAGAATGCGCTGCAGCATCGAGTCGGGCCAGTCGCGGCGCAGCCACAGGTCGCGCGCAACGGGGATCGGGAACGAATCGCTGGGCTCGCGGCGGTAGTAGCGTTCAGAGGGAAGCTTTGTGGCCGGGTCCATCGTTTCGGGGTAAAGCGGGATACCCGCCGCAAGGCCGGCCTGGTGCAGCAGGATGTCGCGGATCTTCAATCCGGCCTTGTCGGTGCCACGCGCTGCCGGCAGGTAGTCGCCAAGCGTGCCGTCGAGGTTCAGCTTGCCTTCATCATACAGTTTCATCAGCGCCACCGTGGTAGCCGCCGTCTTGGTGATGGAAGCGAGATCGTATACACTTTCGAGGTGCACCGGCAGTGCCATAGAATCGCCATCGTAGCGGCCAAAGGCTTTGTGGTAAAGCACCTTTCCGTTCTGCACGGCCAGCACCTGCGCGCCGGGGAAGGCCTTGCGGGCAATCCCGTCGCGCACGATGGAGTCGATGGCCAGCCAGCGGGCGCCACTCCCCGTGGGCACAAAGCGTCCAACCGCTGCGGCAGTGCCCGAAGGAATGTTGCATACGGTTACCGGCAGGCGTCCGCGGGCCGCAAGACCGTCGCGCAGAAACTGCCACGCCGTTGCCTCGGTGAGGGAATCGTCCTGGTAAAAAGTAACGAGCGTATTGGCCGCGCAGAAGTTCTTTGCCGCATACACATTTCCAAAAAGCAGCGTGGCGGTGGTGGGCTGGTTAAGCCGGTTCCAGAGCTGCACCGCCGAAGCGCTGATTCCGAAATTATTTGCCGTGCGGAGGCTGTAATCGTGCAGGCCGATGAGCACCGATTCGTAGTTGCCCGCGCGCACGAGCGCAGCTATGCTGTCGGCGGCCGTGGTATCCTGGCCGTATTGAAAGGTGAAGACATCGGTGCCGCTTTCTCGGAAACGGCGCGCCAGCTGCGGTTCAGCAGCCGTGCCGATGGCCACGTATGCGATCCGCTTCGGACCGAGCGGCAGGATGCCTGCATCATTGCGCAGCACCGTCACCGTGTTACGCGCCACTTCTTCCTTGATGGCATCCGTCTCCGCGTTGAGGTCGCTCACCAGGTTGGTGGTGTCGATCGCCTTGAGCGAAGCAAGCCCGAGTGCGTACTTGGCATACAGCACTTTTTTGACGCTGGCCTCAATGTCTTTTTTGCGCAGCCGCTTGTCTTTCACCGCCTGCTCCACCGCGCTGATGGCGGCGGCAACGTCTTCGGGCAGCAGCAACATATCGTTGCCGGCTTCGAGCGCGCGCACGGCGATCTCACCGGCGCTGTAATATTTTGTAACGCCTTTCATCTCGAGGCCGTCGGTGAAGGCGATGCCTTTGTAGCCCATCTCTTTTCGCAGCAACCCGCGCACGTTGGCCTCCGAAAGCGATGTTGGAAGGTTCGTGGTTGTGTCGATAGCCGGAATGGCCAGGTGCGCGATCATCACCGACCCAACACCGGCCTGGAACAATTGTCGAAAAGGATACAACTCAAGAGAGTCGAGGCTGCCCATCGACTTGCGGATGACGGGGAGGTCGAAGTGCGAATCCACTTCCACATCGCCGTGACCGGGAAAGTGTTTTGCCGATGCGAGCACGCCGTTGTCCTGAAGGCCCTTTGCGAGGGCAACGCCATAGCGCGCCACTTTTTCTTTGTTCTCCCCAAAAGAACGATAGCCGATGACCGGGTTGTTGGGATTGTTGTTTACATCCACCACCGGCGCGAAGTTCACCTGCACGCCAAGGCGCTTCAGCTGCCGCGCCATCGATGCGCCTGTTTTATAAACGAGCGCTTCGTTTTGCAACGCGCCGAGGGTGCTTTGGTAGGGATACCGGGTGATGCTGTCGAGGCGCATGCCCAGTCCATACTCCGCATCCATCGTTACCAGCAGGGGCGTGCGCGCGATCGATTGAAAGTGATTCGTGAGCAGGGCCTGCCGCACGGGACCTCCCTGGAAAAAGCAGAGCCCGCCTACGTTGTACACGTTGATCAGGCTGTCTACATGCGCAACGTGTTCGGGGCCGAGGTTGCTGTGCGCGCGCACTACCATCAGTTGTGCGATGCGTTCCCGCTGGCTCAGGCGCTTGTAGGTTTTTTCCACCCACGAGCGGGCGGCTTTATCAGGTTTCTGGGCAAAGGTGGTGCCGGCCAGCAGCAGCGCTCCGGCCAGTATCATGGTCCGCTTCATCATACAAAGGAAAGACACAATTTAGCCCAAAACGTTTGGCCGCTACCTGTTAAAAAGGAAGAAGCTCGCGCCGCGCAGAGCCAGTGTCCGATCGCTAGTGCCTCAGCAACTCTTCACGGTTTACCGCACCTGTATGCTTTACGAAGAGGCGAAACATGCCCCAGCCTGTTAAAATGCCCACGAGTGCGCCCGCCGAAACATCGATGGGATAGTGCACGCCCACATATATTTGTGCGTAGGCAATGAGCCCCGCCCACACGAAGCCGGCTGCGGCCCACTTGCCTACAACGGGCCGCAGCACGAAGTAAAGAAAGGTGGCGATCCCGAAGTGATTGGCCGCGTGGGATGACGTGAAGGACGACGAAATGGGGCAGTAGCTAACGATGAAGCGCACCTGTCCTGCCAGGTCGGGGTCGCTGCAGGGGCGCTGCCGGAAC
Organism: Chitinophagaceae bacterium; assembly: GCA_004173235.1. Taxonomy (GTDB): domain Bacteria; phylum Bacteroidota; class Bacteroidia; order Chitinophagales; family Chitinophagaceae; genus Flavisolibacter. The sequence continues at coordinate 45,348 of SEAC01000004.1, forward strand.
ACGAGGTTCTTGATGATGGTGCTGCTGAAGGTGTCGGTGAGAGCGGCGGTGCAAGCGCTGTAGAGAATGATCCAGGCCCGGCGCCGGAAGTTGCCCAGAATGAAGAGCAGTAGAAATACGTAAAGCGGCAGCCAGGTGACCGAGTTGCGCACGAAGGGCAGCACTGCATCGAAAAGCGCATTGTGCCAGCGGCCGTTGAGCAGCCGGAAGAGCGACTTGTCGAGATTAAGCAGGGCGTTCATTGCGCGGGCAAGTTAGTTAAAGAGAAAGAACGCAGATTTTTTATGATTCTTATGATCGACGCGGACGGCTTGTACAGCTTCATTTTGAATACGAAAGCCATTCGCCAATCACGATTGACAAATTCACGAGACCTCAGCCGATAAGAAAAGCAGCTTCTATGAAACTTCCCCGCGCCATCAGGTGGTCCGCATCCATAGGCCTTATTTTCCTGGTGTTATTCAGCCTGTTTCGCTTCTTGTTTTACTTCCGGTTTAAGCCGGCCGACGAAGGATTTCCTGCGGGGGCTTTTTGGATGGGCTTGAAGTTCGATGCGCGCGTAGCCGTTGCAATTGCCGCACTCGTGCTGCTGCTAACTGCCATCCCTGCGCTGCGCCCCTGGCGCAACATCCGCACCCGGCGGTTCTGGGTGCCGTTCCTCGTGCTGCTTTCCTTTCTCGTGCTGTTTCTCTACGTGGTCGACTATTACCACTACGACTACCTGCAGCAGCGTCTCAACGGCGCATCGCTTAGTCTTTTGAAAGAGACCACCACTTCTGCACAGATGGTTTGGGAAACCTACCCGGTGATCCGCGTGCTCCTTTTGCTAGTATTGCTCGTCTTCGTTTTTCGCTGGCTATGGCGCAGGCTGTTCAACGCGATGGCGGTACCAACCCAACAGACGGTGCGCTACCGCTGGATCTCCTATACCGTATTTATACTATTGCTCGTGGCGGGTGCCTGGGGCAGCGTCAGCCAGTTTGCGCTGCGCTGGAGCGACGTGTTCGGATTTTCGAATTCGTTTGAAGGCCAGCTGGCGCTCAATCCGTTTCAAAGCCTGGTGAGCACGCTGAAGTTTCGCAAGTCCTCATATGATGCCCGCGCAGTTGCGGCGCACTACGACCGCATGGCTCCGTACTTCGGCGTGGACCGGCCCAATAAAGACTCGCTCAGCTTTGCGCGCAGCATACGTCCTGCACCGGGCTATGCGGTGCCCAGGGGCGTGAACGTGGTGCTGGTGATCTGCGAGAGCTTCAGTGCTTACAAAAGCAGCATGTGGGGCAACCCGCTCAATGCCACTCCTTATTTTAAAAGCCTGTGCGACAGTGGCGTGTTCTTCCGCAATTGCTTCACCAATTCGTACAGCACCGCGCGCGGTGTGTGGGCGGTGCTAACAGGCTTGCCCGACGTGGAGCGCAACGGGTCGTCGAGCCGCAACATCGCCACCGTAGACCAGCATATCCTCATGAGTGACTTCAGCGGCTACAGCAAGCACTATTTTATTGGAGGAAGCGCCAGCTGGGCCAATATCCGGGGCTTGCTCAACAACAACATCCGCGACCTTAACCTGGTGGAGCAGGAGCAGCTAGAAGGAGCGCAGGTGGACGTGTGGGGCATCTCCGACAAGAACCTGCTGCTGCAGGCAACGCAACGCCTTACCAAAGAAGATAAGCCGTTCTTCGCCATCATACAAACGGCAGACAACCACAAGCCCTACACTATTCCCGAGGAAGACCGGGCGGAATTTAAGGTAGAGGAATTGTCAGAGGATCAGTTGCGGCGTGCCGGGTTCAGCTCCAACGGCGACTACAATGCGTTTCGCTATACCGACTTCTGCTTTCGCAAGTTCATGGAAAGCGCGCGGCGCCAGCCCTGGTTCGACAATACCCTTTTCGTTTTCGTGGGTGACCATGGTGTGAGCGGAGATGTGGGCAACCTGATGCCACCCGCCTGGACGAGTGAGCAACTCGAAAACTTCCACGTGCCACTGCTTTTCTATTGCCCGAAATACCTGCACCCCGAAGCGCGCAGCACACTCAGTTCGCAGATCGACATCATGCCCAGCATTGCATCGCTCGCATCTGTGCCTGCTTCCTGCACTGCCCTTGGAAAGAACCTGTTCGACAGCGCAGGCACCGCACCCCAGCGTTGGAACAGCACCTTCGTTTTTTCGCCCAACGATGGCACCATCGGCTACTTCGAAGGCGACTTGCTCTATCGGCGCGAGATCGACGGAAAAATGCGAAGGTTGGTGTCGCTATCGGGAGCGCCGGTGCCCAAAGACAACAATGGCCTGAAGACGCATATGGACGATTTCGTGCTCGGCTGGTGGGAGACGAATCGTTACCTTCTTTACCACAATAAACCCCGCCAGCGTTAGTGCGTTTGAAGCAACGCCGATAGCTCCGGACAGCGTTCAAGCGCATTTTGCCTTGCCGTAGAAATGCGCAGCGCCGTAGCCGGGCCCTTGCTCCGGGTGAACATCTTCAGCCGGTCGTGCGCCTGCTTGAGCGTCATCGCCTCAAACCGTAAAGGGCGCACGGCATCTTCGCCCACACGCACGGTTTGGAGCGACAACTCATAGCAGGTTCCTTCTTTCTTCAAACCAACTACGTTCACCACTTCCCCTTTTGGCACGTTTTCAAAAAGATAGCCGCCGTTTGTTGGCTCACCCGACATCATGGCGTTGAGGCTGGTGAATTGGAGACTCACGTTCACCCTTGGGTCGGGCACGCGCACATACAGGGTCTCGAGCTGCCGTGTTTCCTGGTAATAACGATCGCAGTTGATCCAGCCCATAATTGGCGACCGGAATGTATAGTAGCCGGGGCCGTCCTTTCGATATACGGAGTCTACGAAGAGGTTGCTCCGCTCGATGCGGAAGTTGCGCGCATTGCGTTGTTCGGTGGGCCAACGAAAGGTGAGCCGCTGGTGAAAGGCCGCGGCGGCAGGCTTCCCTTCCGACCAGGCCACGACGCTTGCAGGTCTTTGTTTGAGTGCCGAATCGAGCAGTGCGATGAAGCCGGGCGACATGGAATTGTCTACGTGCACACCATCAGGCTTTCCTTCTTCGTTGATGCGGAAGCGGATCGTTGCCTCCCACCAGGTGAGCGTGCCCTCCACATCCTGCGGCCACTGCAGGCTGCTGCGCAGTAACTGCTGCAGCGAATCCAGCGTGGCCGGACCTACGAACGCATCACGGTAATAACGGTCGGTTTCTTCCTGGCCCCACAACAGCGGCTGCCAGTTGAAGTCGTCATCAGGCACGGCACTGAACAACTGCATGTCCTTCTTCTTTTCCGTATATGGCATATCCAGGTCGTAGCTTGCTCCCTTGCGCAGCCGCAACGGCTGCCCCTTGAAGTGTGCATCTACGTAGATCATCCCGCCCGATTCGATCATGCGCCCATTCGACATCGTGCTGAGGCCCGCGAGGGCAAAGGCGGCGGGTGTGTAGAATTCCTGCAGGCTGATGGTAACCGGTCCGTCGGGTACGGTGCCATCGGGCAACTGAAACGCGTAGGCAGGAAAGAAGAGCCTTGTTCCCTGACGGCCTTCAACGGTGCCTTCGCGGCGCGGGTCGAGTTGTGCCTCGGTATAGTTGGAGAGCACATCGGCCCACTCGGGTAAAGGACGGGTCATCCCACCGGTCGCGGCGGCGCGCGCCGTGGGATGAACTCCGCCCGGGTTCTCCACAGGAGCAGGGTTGGAGGAGCAGGTGGTATCGGCGGCCGGCAGCGGCAGTGCAGCAGTGTGCTGCAGACGTGCGGCCATCGGGATGCCCTTGGTTGAAGGGCGGTACAGGCATACGATGGTCAGGGCAGCTGCCAGCAGCAGTGGCAGCGCCAGCAGAAGCAGGCGTTTCATGTGTTGAAGGTTTTTTTGGTTTACGGCAACGACAGGTTGTTGGACGGCAGGGCGCCGTCCCGTATTTCTACGGTAGGAGGTGGGAACATAGGTGCAGCAACGGCAGCAGGCCGGCCAACGTCGGGAGGTATACCGGTTGCCTGCGCAGGCGATCCTAAAAACAAAACCGGTACAGAGAAATCAAAAACGGAGCTCTATTGATCTTATTGCACCTGTCCCGGAAGTTTCCGAATGCACAACGCGACACTCAGCTGATCTAACAATCCATTAACAATCAAGCGCCAGGAACTCGTGCGCAGCCCGGGGCACCGCCCCTCGAGCACCTACCCACATAGATCCCGGCACTTCGTGCCAAGATGACGGCCGCACCGAGGGTGCAGAAGAGGCGCGGCCTTGGGCAACAGTGGGATTGGCTCCCGGCCGCGCCTCCCTTTTTTCCAGGGGAGCGCCCGTCATCCCGGTGCGCAGCACCGGGAACTACGTGCGTAGCACGGGGGAACTGACGCGCAGCACCGGGATCGAAGCCACCGGAATCTGCTGTCACGCTGAGCGCAGCCGAAGCGAAGCCACCGGAAGCCGCTGTCACGCTGAGCGCAGCCGAAGCGAGGGCACTGCGGCCTCCCCCGTTTGGACCTACCACATAAATCCCGGCACTTCGTGCCGGGATGACGACCGCCACAGGGCGAGTACTTGGCGCGGCCCGGGGCAACAGTGGGATTGGCTCCCGGCCGCGCCTATCTTTTTCCAAGGGAGCGCCCGTCATCCCGGTGCGCCGCACCGGGAACTAGTGCGGAGCACGGGAAAGATCCTCCCGAAAAGGACCTACCAAAGATCCCGCTCCTGCGTCGCGGGATGACGACGCACACCGCGGGCGACAACGAGGCGCGGCCGGGGGTGATCAGTGGAATGGACTCCAGGCCGCGCCGTCGGATACCCAAAGACGACCCGTCATCGTTCGTCCCCGCCGGCTTCGCCGGATGTAGGAAACAAACAAAAGAGGCTGCCTCCTAAAGACAGCCTCTTCACAATTCGGGAAAGTGTTTATACCAGCTCGATATCGAAGTTCACCAGCTCCTGGAACTGGCGGATGCGGGCATCGATGTCTTCTTTCTTCAGTTCGCGGAGGCGCTCGGTGCCGAACTTCTCCACGCAGAACGAAGCCATTGCCGAACCCACGATGATGGCCGTCTTCATATTGTCGTAAGAGATGTCTTTGGTGCGCGCAATGTGGCCGATGAAGCCGCCGGCAAAGGTGTCGCCAGCGCCTGTGGGATCAAATACGTCTTCAAGCGGCAGCGCCGGTGCGAAGAATACATTGTCGCCGTGGAAAAGCAGCGCGCCATGCTCGCCCTTCTTGATGATGAGGTATTTGGGACCCATCGTCAGGATCTTACGGGCCGCCTTCACCAGCGAATATTCGTGGCTCAGCTCACGGGCTTCGGAGTCGTTCACCAGCAGCACGTCCACTTCCTTCAGCACTTCGATGAGGTCGGCATGCGCCGTTTCCATCCAGAAGTTCATCGTATCCATCACGATGAGGCGCGGGCGCACCTTCATCTGCCTGATCACGGCGTGCTGCACCGCAGGCACGAGGTTGCCCAGCATCAGGAACTCGCTGCCCTGATACGACTCGGGAACCACAGGCTCGAAGTTGGCCAACACATTGAGCTGCGTGTCGAGCGTATCGCGCGTGTTCATGTCCATGTGGTAGCGGCCGCTCCAGAAGAAGGTCTTTTCATTTTCCTTCACCTGCACGCCTTCGAGGATCACACCACGGGCTTCGAGGGCGGCAAGTTCTTCCTTCGGGAAGTCGTAGCCAACAACCGACAACTGCTTGATGGGTTTGCAGAAGTTGGACGCACTCCAGCCAATATAAGTAGCCGCGCCGCCAATGATGCGGTCACTCTTGCCAAAAGGGGTTTCAATAGCATCGAAGGCCATCGAGCCTACAACCATTAACGACATAAATACATTCGGTTTGATGAAGATGGCGTTGAAATGGGGCCATCACCCGACGAATAGAAGGGCGGGCAAAACTAAGCCAATACGGGGAACCGGCAATCGGGAATCGGCAAACAGGCACCCTCGGGCGACAAACAAAACCCCCAAAGCGCGCTTTGAGGGTTTGAAGATTCATTGAAACCAAGGGGCGCATCGGCGGCTAAAAGTGCACCCCCACGGAAAGGCCGAAGCGGATGCCGGGCACAAATCCGTCCCTTTTGGCGGTCACCGTGCGGTTGGCGCTGTTCACGGAGATCTCCAGGTCTTTGCCGATCAGCGGCAGGTCGCGGAGATCCTGCTCGATCTTCTGCGAGTCCCAGGTGCCCGGGCTCACCTGCGTGAACGTGGCGTTGGACTTGCCAAAGCTCGCCTCCGGTCCAAGGAAGAAGAAGTCGAAGGTGACCACGTTGGCGATCATGAACTGCACACCCAGCTGCGCACCCACGCCCACGGCCGAATGGTCGAGGCTGGCAGCATAGATGTCGCCGCCTACGCCCTTTTCGGTGTAGAGGCCCGAGCCTTTATAGTTGAGGTATTTCGCGTACGGCTCAAAGTAGAGGCCGCGCATCGACTTCTTGCCCAGATACATGCGGTAGCCGGCGTTGAGCGAGAAGGTCTTGTTGGTAAGCTCGATGCGTTCCTCCGTCATATCGCGCTTGAACTCGCGGTTGATGGGAATGCCCACGCCGAAGGTGACGCTCTTTTTGCGCTTGATGGCATACTCGCCGCTGAGGCCGATCTTGCCAAAGGCAAGCGACCCGGGGTTCCATTTAACGGTGAAGGGCTTCGCATCTTTCGCGGTCGTCTTGACCTTCGTTTTTTCTTTGGGCGCACCCGAGCCCGAACCCGAGCCGGTGTTGCCCCCAAGCTGGGCGTTTGCGCCGAAGGCACACAGCAGCGGAAGCAGCAGTGCAATGGTTGCTTTTTTCATGTTGATTGTTTGTAGGTGAGTATCGTAAAAATACAGTTTGCGTTTGATGTCCCCATCAGAGCGTGCGCTGGCCGTCCCACGTGCCATTCCCGCTGCTGTTGCTCCAGTTGCCCGAGATCACATGTGCGTTGATCGTTCCCGTTACATTGGTGCTGCCAGATCCGCTGACACCCGAAAGAGAGCCCGATGCCGACACTGCGCCCGACAGCTCGTCGGTGCTGTTGTTGCCGGTGTTGCGGACGCGCGCAAACCACGCTCCGGCGCTGCGCGAAAGCACGAGGTTGAAAACACCGGTGTCGGTGCCCCGGAACTGGCCTTCAAAACATTCGACCATGTTGGTGGACGTTTCCTTCACGATCGTGAACACCGCGTTGGGGTGACCCGGGATGCTCGACGAGGTGACGGTGGGAGTGCCTCCGCTAAGGCCCACGCTGAAGTTGAGCGTAACGGGCTGGCCACCCAGCGTTCCGGTGAAGGGCGCAACGTACGGCTGTCCGCTCACCCACGAAATGCTCGACGTGAGGTTCACCGACACGCCGTCGATCACCATAACCGCCGTGATGCCGGTGCCCGCGTTATCAATGTTGAAAAGAACGGTGCCCGACGAGCCGATGAGCACGCCCTTATAAATTCCCTTGCTGCTATTGTCGTGCGCAGCTGCCGCCTGTGGCGTGCGCGTGCAGGTGGCGCAGGAGTAAGGTGTTTGCGTTTCGGTCTCTTTCTTTTTACACGAAAAAAGAACGCCGGTTACAAGCAGCATCAGCAAGGGCAGAAGAATCCTTTTCATGGTTGTTGTTTTTGTTTGAACAAGAATAGCACCCCTCGAGCGCCCGGACAATACCAATAAAGTAGTACGGATAGATGTGAGATGTTAGATGTTAGATGTGAGATGTTAGATGTGAGATGTGAGATGTTAGATGTGAAATGTGACCTGCCGTCACTGGTACCGGCTTCAAAAATCCCGAATCAACCCTTGCCTTCTAGCTCAGTCCGGTTTTGCGCAGCGCGTCCGCGCGGTTGCACACGTGGAGCTTTTCGTAGATGTTGCGGATGTGCGTGCGCACGGTTTCGATGGAGATGAAGAGTTGCGCCGCGATCTCTTTGTAAGAATAGCCTTTCGACAACAAGCTCAGTACTTCCTGCTCGCGTAGCGACAGCGACGCCTTCGGGTCGTTGTAAGCATAGTCGGCCTGGAAGGCATTCACCACCTTCCGCGCTATCTGGCTGCTCATCGGCGATCCGCCGCGTTGCAGCTCCTGCAGCGATTCTATGAGCTTAGCCGCGGGTGTGTTCTTCAACACGTAGCCCGACGCGCCCGCCTTCAGCGCCTTGAACACGCGGTCGGCATCGTCGTACACGCTCAGTACCATGAATTGAATTTCGGGCCGCAGCGGCTTCAGCCAGGCAATGAAGTCGATGCCGTTCATGCCCGGCAGCTGCACGTCGGTAAGCAGCAGCTCCACGCCGTCGCCGAGGCCGTCTTCAAAGAAGGTGCGCGCCGCCTCCGCATCCGGGAAGGCACCGGCAAGGTTGAACGCACCCGAACCGGCGATCAGGGCCGTGAGGTAGTTGCGGATCGTTTCATCGTCTTCAATGATGGCGAGCGAGACCATATCCAAATGTACCCGGTTTCGCCCGGCACACCGAATGTGAAAATAGTGGTACCGCCGCACCATGCGGGTGCCCCGTTTCGGATTTCCCATGCCCGCTGCCCCTCACACCCCCGCATCGCCGCGCAGCGGTATCGCGAAGCGCACCGTTGTTCCCTCCGCGCTGCTATGCAGGGCAAATTCGCCACCGATGTCGAGCATGCGCCGCTCCATGTTGCGGAGGCCGTTGGCGCCGCTGCGGGTAGTGCCTGAAACACCGCGGCCATCGTCCCACACACGGAAGCAAAGCATCCGTTGCTGCACCTGCAGCCCGATGCCGATGCTGCCCGCATGCGCGTGCTTGAAGGCATTGTTCCAGGCTTCCTTGGCCACGAGAAACAGGTTGCGCCGTTCTTCATTGCTCAGGCGCACGGGCGGCACGGTGTCGGGGAAGTCGATCTTCAATGCAATGTCGAAGGGCTCGAAGTAGGAGCCTGCCTGCTCGCGCAGAAAAGCCAGCAGGTTCTCGAGCGAGTCGAACTGCGGGTTGAGCGTCCACACGATCTCGCCCATGTTCTGCACCAGCCGCCGCGCCGAAGCCGAAATGCTGCTCACGTCGCGCAGCAGTTCTTCGCGGCTGCGCTCCTGCGCCTGCATCAGCTCGCTGAGCAAGGCGATCTGTGTGAGGCCCGAGCCGATCTCGTCGTGCATGTCTTTGCTGATGCGGTTGCGCTCCGCCTCCAGCGTGCGCTCCTGCTCCAGCGAACGCAGCCTGCGCTTCAGTTTGCGCACCGACAGGTAACGCGTGAGCGCAATGGCCACCGCCAGCAGCACCAGCGTGGCCGCACCGTAGAAATACGGCCGCTCGTAAAGCGGCGGCGGCACCAGCGCGATGCCCCACTTGCGTGCGAGGTATTCGTGCGCCGCCGCCAGTTCGGGCTCCGTGAGCGCGTTGTTGTAATACAGTATCTCGGCGATGTCGCCGTTGAAGATCTCGGGTATGGAATCGCGGTTGCCGCCGTGGCCGTTGAACCCGATGTTGAGGGCGTTGGTGTCGGGCTGGTTGGCATCCACTTCCAGCTCGCCGCTGAAGCGCCCGCGCTGGTAAAGCCGAAGCGTGCTGTCGCTGTTGCGCACGATGGTCACAATGTTCCAGGCTTTGTCGCTGGCGTTGATGGGGCGCGCCGATCCGCTGACGCCATCGTAAAAAGATATGTGCTGCGGAAGCGCGAGCAATTCCCAGGTGTTGCCCTGCCCGTGGTAGGTGCTCACCAGCACACCTGCGCCCGCACCGGAAGTGTTGCTTCGGCCCGCAACGCGTGCTACCACCACGATGGTGCCGCGGCGCTTTGGAAAAGTAGCGAAGGGTTTGGTTTGGAGGCCGGAAGTGTTGCCGTTGAAGCGCAAAACCGGAAGCCCGTTGAGCGCTTGCTGCGCCCATTGCGCCGTGCGATCGGCACGCGCAAAGGCATCGTGCCCGTTGCCGCTGCCATCGGCCCAGCGAACAACGCGGTTGCCGCTGCTTTGCACGCCGCTGTCGGCACGCAGCCACAGGTGCAGGCCGGCGCGAGGCGGCTGCGCCGAAGCGCCGGCGGGCGAAAGCAGCAAGAGGAGGAAAAAGATGCGCATGATGTTTCTTTTCGGGAACGGTAGCAGCGGCGCGCGGCTTATTTCGCGGCAGCTTTCAGCAGCTGTTGCAGCACTTTTCGATCTACATCGGCAACCTGTTTGATGTGGAGGCATCCACCCGCCACCTTGTGCCTGCCGAGCCGCGCCAGCAGCTCCTCGTGCTTTTTCAGGCCCATCAGGTAGAGCGAAATATTCGCCTTGCGTGGCGCGAAGCCCAGTTGAAACCAGTCTACCTCGCGGCCGGTGCCCGGGCTGACATAGCGGCGCTGGCCAAAGCCGATGATCGCCGGTCCCCACATGACGGCTTTGGCGCCGGTGGCTTTTTCCATCAGCTCCACCAGCGTTGCGCAATCGGCGCGCTTTTGCGGATCTTCCACCGTGTGCAGAAAATCGTTTACCGAGGCGGTGGTGGGCTGCGTTTTGAGCGTAGCTGTTTTGGCCATGAGCTGTTCTTTTTATAAATCGGGGATCGTGATGCGGAAAAACGCGGGGCGCGCGTTCACCTGCACCAATTTAGTGAAATTCCCGGGCGGGTGATTCCGCATAGACGGGCCCGCAAACTCATTTTCCTACGCGCTTTTGGGTGCCTGCGGGCGTGCAAAGCCATTTTCTCATTCGCTTTTCGGCATTTGCGGGCTTGCAAAGCCACTTTCCGCACGGCTTCCGGCAACTTGCACCTCCGCAAAGCCCTTTTTATTCCAGCTTTTGGCCACCGCAAACCTGCAGGGTGCCTTCCGCAGGCGCAGTTTCGAACTTGCAGGTTTGCGGAAGATCGTTTATCTTAGGATCATACCAAACCAACATTAAAATGGTACAAACGATTGCTTATTACAACCTTCAGCAGGCGGAAGCACTCCGCTACCTGCAACAGTTTCTGCGCGTTGCCGACGCTGCCGGCGGCTTCTCCGACCCGCTCAGAGAAGCGCTTGCCGAGATCCAGGGCCTGCTCCGCGAAGCAGAAGCCGCCTTCCGCCAGCAGGCCGGCGCTTCGCAGAGCGCGCGCATGGTTCAGTTGGAACAAGAACGCGATGAACTCGTATCCGGCCTCGGCAAGCTTTGCGATGGCTACCGCAACGACCCCGACGCCGCCTGCCGCGCGGCAGCGGTGCTGCTCTATGCCAACCTGAAGCTCTATGGCGGCGCCGGCGCCATCGTGCGCCAGACGGTAAAAGCCGAAACCACCACCATCAATTCCATCGTGCGCGATTGGTCGGCGAAGCCCGAACTGGCAGACGCAGTGCGCCTGCTCAACCTGGGCCGGTGGACGACCCGGCTGAAGGCGGCCAACGACGAGTACGATACGCTTTCCGTTGCGCGAAGCCAGGAGCGTGCGCAGCTCGACCTGGCCATTGACTATACCGTAAAAGACAAACTCACCGCTATCAAGCCCCTCTACGATGAGGTGGTGACGCTGCTCGACGCGGGTGCCTCCACGGCCCGCCGCCAGCGGCAAAACGAACGCCAGTGGCTCGACGCCATCGGCGCCGTCAACGCCGTGTCGGAAGAATTCGCCGCCCTGCTCGCGGCACGCGCCACCCGCTCGAAAGCCGCCAACAACCCACCGGACGCCTGATTCTATCCTTAAGAAAGCAAAAACCCCTGCACCCGCGGGGGTTTCGTTTTCCTCCCAACCCCTCAACTCTTCAACCCTTCAACTTCTTAACCCCTTAACTCTTTAACCCCTTCCCCCTTCCCC
>SEAC01000036.1 GCA_004173235.1 Chitinophagaceae bacterium
TGAAACACAAAAAAGTAGGCACCGCAACACACCTTTAGTTATACAACGATAAAGTGGATAAACCCACCCAAAAAACTGAAAACGAAAAAGAGGCTGCCCTTTTGAGACAGCCTCTTTTTTTGTGCGTTGTTGCGCGATTCTTTTACCCAAGCTTGCCCACCATGTTGGCAGGGATCACCCATTGGTCGAATTCCTCGTTGGTAACGTAGCCGAGTTTCACGGCCATCTCTTTCAGCGTAGTGCCTTCTTTGTGCGCCTTCTGTGCGATCTCGGCTGCCTTGTAGTACCCGATCTTCGTATTGAGCGCCGTCACGAGCATCAGCGAATTGTCGACGTGCTTGCGAATGTTCTCTTCGATAGGTTCGATGCCGCTTGCGCATTTGTTGTTGAAGCTTACGCAGCCTTCGCCAATGAGGCGCGCACTGTGCAGGAAGTTGTAGATCATCATCGGCTTGAACACGTTCAGCTCAAAGTGGCCCATCGAACCTCCAACACCGATGGCCACATCGTTGCCCATCACCTGTGCCGCGATCATCGTAAGCGCTTCCACCTGCGTGGGGTTTACCTTGCCCGGCATGATGGAGGAGCCCGGCTCATTGTCGGGGATGAGGATCTCGCCGATGCCCGAGCGCGGGCCTGAAGAAAGCATCCGGATGTCGTTGGCGATCTTCATCAGCGATACGGCAATGGTCTTCAGCGCGCCGTGGCTTTCTACGATCGCATCGTGTGCGGCAAGTGCTTCAAATTTATTTTCGGCTGTGATGAAGGGAAGGCCGGTAAGCGCGGCGATGTGCTTCGCAACGTTCTCCGAATACCCATCCGGAGTGTTGATGCCGGTTCCCACTGCGGTGCCGCCCAGCGCAAGCTCGGCGAGGTGAGGCAGCGTGTTGCGCAGCGCGCGCAGGCCGTGATCGAGTTGCGATACGTAGCCGGAGAATTCCTGGCCGAGCGTAAGCGGCGTGGCATCCATGAAGTGTGTGCGGCCGATCTTGACGACATTCATGAAAGCCTTGCTCTTTTCCTCAAGCGTGTTGCGCAGCAGCTCGATGCCGGGGATGGTTGTTTCCACCAGCATCTTGTAAGCGGCAATGTGCATCGCCGTGGGGAAAGTATCGTTCGACGATTGCGACTTGTTGACGTCGTCGTTGGGATGAAGCACTTTGTCTTTATCGGTAAGTTGTCCGCCGCTCAGCACGTGCGCGCGATAGGCAACCACTTCGTTCACGTTCATGTTGCTTTGCGTGCCCGAGCCTGTTTGCCACACTACGAGCGGAAACGCATCATTGAGTTTGCCCCGTCCGAACGGCCCGTCCGGGCGGGCTTCGAGGATCTCGTCGCACACGCGGCCGATGAGTTCCATCTTTTCTTTCGGCAGCACACCGGCTTCGAAGTTGGTGATGGCGGCGGCCTTTTTCAGGTAGGCGAAGGCACGGATGATTTCGATGGGCATCCGGTTGGTGTCCTGGGCAATGCGAAAGTTGTCGATGCTACGCTGGGTCTGGGCACCGTAAAGGGCGTCGGCAGGAACCTGCACTTCGCCCATGGTATCTTTTTCAATCCGGAAGTTCATGGTTGTTGATTTTCGGGTGCAAAAATACCGCATTCCACTGCGAGCGCCCGTTTTTTTGGGGTGCGGCTCCGTTTTTGCTTCTGCAAGGGTATGTGCCGTGCGCTCATCATCGCAACCCTTGCCTTTGCCGCCTGCAACGCTCCACGCGGTGACGGGCGCTTTAGCGATGCCGTAGTTACCGATACGCTGATGCGGCTGGATTCGGGCGCCGCTTTTCGCGACAGCAACCGCGTCGATGGAACCGTGCACTCCGACACAACGCTACCTGCGCGTGAGGCTTCGGGGAATATTATCGATACACGCAATGTGAACCCGATGGAGGTGGTGACCTTCGCGCAAACGCTCATCGGCACGCGCTATAAATATGGCAGCACCGATCCTGCTGTTGGCTTCGACTGCTCCGGCTTCATCACGTATGTCTTCAACCATTTCGATGTGACGGTGCCACGTTCATCGCGCGACTTCACCAACATTGGCAGCGATGTAGATACGATGCAGGCACGCACCGGCGATATCATCCTCTTCACGGGCACCAACCCGCAGGAACGCTTTGTGGGGCATATGGGCATCGTTGTTGCCCGCGATGCCACTGGCCTGCGCTTCATTCACTCCAGTTCCGGAAAAGCGAACGGGGTGACGATCACCCCGCTCAACGAATACTACAAGGGACGCTTTGTGCGCGTTGCCCGGATCTTCCCGTAAAACTATTCGGCGATGATGTTCGTCACTTCGTCGCCATGAATGCGCCAGGCTACATCAGCGCCACCACTCATTGTGTGGAGCACCACCTGCGTGAAATCGGATGGGCTGCCCGATGGTGATGTGAATTTGCCGTAGGAGAGCAGCAGCTTTTCGGTGCCGTTCACCCAGCGGACGCTCGTGGTGTAATTCGTAAAAGTGCCGATGTCGCTCACGATGACATGGCTGAATGCCGTAGTGGTGCTGTTGCCAGCAATATCATACACCTTGACGTCTATTGAGCCTCCATTTTGTACGGCGTAAGCGATCTTGCTGCCATCGCTGCTCATGGCATATGCGCCGGAGGAGAGGGGTGAACCCACGTCGGTTGCCGTTCCCAGCGAAGCAGAAGTTGCAGTGCCGGTTTTGATGGTGGCGGTGCCGCCAAACGCAATGCCGGCCCAGCGGCTGTTGGGTGCGATGCGGCTAAGGAGCGGGCTTCCCGAAGGGAAGGGCACTACCTGCGCCTGTCCGTTTCCGTCGCTGCCTATGGTTTGAATCGAGTAGCTGAGCGCTCCGCCGGTCACCTGCATCTGGTGGAACAGGATCTTGTTGTCGGCTGTTGCATTCAACAACCGGTATTCATTGCCGCCTGTTTGCATGGTCTTCAGCATCTGCAGGTTGGTGCCGCTGCTGCTGACAGAGTAGAGTTTGATGGACTGGCTGCTACCGGAGGTGTAGTGCAGGAAGAAGATCTTGCTGCCGTCTACGCTGCGCACCGCCGACCCGATGAAGGAGTTGGGGCTGGTGGTGTCGATACCCGCGATTAGCATGCGGTCGGTGCCGCTGAGCGACACGCGGTAGATCTTGGCGCTGTCTACGTAATAAATGTTGTTGCTTGTTGCAGGAGGAGTGCTTGGTGTCGTAGGAGCTTCCACGCTATCGTGCGAGCAGGAAGCCAGAGTGAGCACGCTGATTGCGAGCGTCGCTCCCAGGAGGTTAAGTTTCATGCAGTGATTTATTTCTGCAAGAATAGGCCAGCCTGCCTCATGTCGTCATACCCTGCACGCGGTATTTTACTTGCCGGTGAACACTGCTTTGCGTTTCTCCAGGAAGGCGCTCGTGCCTTCGTGCATGTCGTCGGTGCTGAAGCAGGCGCCGAAAGAACTGATCTCCGTTTCAAATCCGTTCTGCGTTTCGTCGAACACTGCGTTGGCTGCCTTGATGCAGTGGGCAACGGCGATGGGAGCTTTCGCATTGATGGTGTCCAGCAGGGCGCGTGTTTTCGGAAGCAGTTCTTCTGCGCTGCATACATGGTTCACCAGGCCCCATTGGTGCGCAGTGGCGGCATCGATCATGTTGCCCGAAAGCAGGAGTTCGAGTGCACGGCCCTTGCCTACGAGCTGCACGAGCCGCTGCGTTCCACCGTAACCGGGGATGAGTCCAAGATTCACTTCGGGTTGTCCGAACTTCGCGTTATCGGAAGCAAGGCGGAAGTGGCAGCTCATGGCAAGCTCGCAGCCACCACCCAGCGCAAAGCCGTTCACCGCGGCTACTATGGGCTTGCTGCTGCGCTCGATGCGATTGAACACGCTGTCCTGGCCGCGGCGGGCAAGTGCTTCACCTTCGCCTTTCGACAATCCTACAAATTCGGTGATGTCGGCGCCGGCAACGAAACTTTTGGGCCCCGCGCCAGTGAGGATCACCGATTTGATTTCCGTGTTGGACTCCACCTCGTTGAGCACAGCGCCCAGTTCGGCGATCACGTCGCGATTGAGCGCGTTGAGTTTTTCAGGTCGGTTGATGGTCACAGTGAGAATGCCGTTATCGAGCGAAGTGAGCAGCGTGTTGTACATAAAAAACATTTTTTATCGACGCAGCGGGCGTCCGTATTTATACAATTAACCAACGAACCAAAAAATTGATAATCTTTCTCTGTGTACCTCCTTAGAAGTCCCGGTGCTTTTTCACCCATTCGGTGATGTAGCCCGCAATATCGGCAGTAGTGGTGCCGGGGGCGAACAGCTTGCCCACGCCCTGCTCCTGAAGCAACTGGCTGTCCTCGTCGGGGATGATGCCGCCACCGGTGAGCAGCACGTCATCCAGGCCCTTTTCTTTCATCAGTGCTTTCACTTTGGGGAACACGGTCATGTGTGCGCCGGAAAGGATCGAGATGCCTATGGCGTCCACGTCTTCCTGCAGCGCGGCCGCTACCACCATTTCAGGGGTTTGCCGCAGACCGGTATAGATCACTTCCATGCCCGCATCGCGCAGGGCGGTAGCAATCACCTTAGCACCGCGATCGTGGCCATCGAGGCCAACTTTCGCAACAAGCACGCGAATGGGACGATTGAGCGTATCCATGGAGCAAATGTAGCGGGAATGTGCTAATGGGGTAGTGGGGTAATGTGCTGATTGGGTAATGCATGAACCATTACCTTCCTGTTATGAACCGCAACGAGAAACTGCTGGCTTTCTTTTTCATCGCGCTAAAGCTCGCGCTGCCGTTTTTCTTGCTGGACCCGTCGTTCGGGCTGCACCGCGATGAGTACCTTTATTATGAGCAGGGGCGGCACATGGACTGGGGCTTCCTGGAAAATCCACCATTGCTCGGCGTGCTGGCAGCGATCTCGCGGCTGCTCGGCGGCGGCTTTTTTGCCATCCGCATGTGGCCCGCCTTTGCCGGTGCGGCAACGATATGGCTGTTGTTCAAAATGGTTAAAGGCTTTGGTGGCGGCCTGTATGCGCTGCTGCTGGCAGGCATCGGTTTCGGGCTGTCGGTATACCTGCGGATCCACATTCTTTTCCAACCCACTTTCCTGGAGATCTTCTTCTGGACTGCAGCCTGCTTCTTCCTGCAGCGCTACCTCCTCCAGGGGCAGCGCCGCCACCTGGCGGCAGTGGCGCTGATGCTTGCACTCGGGTGGTGGAGCAAATATTCGGTGCTCTTTTTCGGAGCCGCATTATTCGGCGCCCTGCTGCTCACGCCCCACCGCAAACTGCTGCTGCGGCGCGATCTCTGGATGGCCGTTGGACTGGGTGCGGTGCTCGTGCTTCCCAATATTTTCTGGCAATGGCGGCACAACTGGCCGCTGGCGCATCATATGGCCGAACTGCGCGAGACGCAGCTTAAGTATATCAGTCGCGGCAACTTTCTCAAGGAGCAATTGGCGATGTTCATTCCCGCCACGCTGCTAACGTTCGGAGGGCTCTACGCGCTGCTGCGGGGCGGGCGCTTCCGCTTGCTGGGCTGGCTTTATATTGGCATCATCGCACTGCTGCTGCTCGGTTCCGCAAAAGGGTATTACTCGGTGGGCATCTACCCGATGCTGCTCGCTGCCGGCGCCGCCTGGTTGGAGCGTTCCCTTCGATCCGTAGTTCTACGGACGACCCTGGCGGTGGTGATGGTCGTTGCCGGTATACCGATGCCTTTCCTCATGTGGCCGATGCACGCGCCTGCGCAAATGGCTGCTTTCAACCAGCGTTGGGACCTTGCGGGCAAAGGCGCTTTGAAATGGGAAGACCAGCAGAACCATTTGTTGCAGCAGGATTTTGCGGACATGCTGGGCTGGGATGAGCTTGCGCAAAAAACCGGTACATTTTACCAAAGCCTGCCCAAAAGCGTTCGCGACAGCACGTTGATATATGGCCGCAACTATGGCTACGCAGGAAGCCTCATTTATCATTCTGCTGATACGGCCTTCCGCAACCGGGTCATCAGCGACAACGGGACATTCTTATTGTGGATACCCGACAGCCTTCCCTACCGGCACCTCCTGTTCGTGGGTGAGAGCGCACCGGAGCCCGGCGACGAAGTGTTTGAACACTTTCGAAGCATACGTCGCGTCGATGCCTGCATCAACCCATACTCGCGGCAATACGGGAGCGTCATCCTCTTTTTTGAACAGGCAGACACTGCGGCATTCCGGATCGCCGCGCGCGATATCCGTTCGCAGAAAAACGAGTTCCGGCGCTGATCAACTCAGGCGAGGATCGCAAGTACCTTCCGGATGCGCGCTTTCGTTTCTTCCGCACCAATCAATTCGGCGATGGAGAACACCGGCGGTCCGAACTTGCCACCTACCAGCATGATGCGTAGAGGAAGCTGAAGTTCGCCGGGCTTGATGCCCGCCTCTTCGGCACTTTGCTTGAAGATCGATTCGAATGAAGTGGCATCGCTGGCTGTAGAAATACGGTTGCCGTACGTTTCAAAGAACGATTGCTTTGCGGGCGTCCATTTGGAAGCAAATGCAGCGGTATCCCACTCGGAGGGTGCGGCAAAGAAGAATCCTCCCTGCTGCGCAAAGTCGGGAAGCAGCGTGCAGCGTTCCTTCACGAGATCGATCACTTTTGCCAGCTGCGCGTCATCGTTCGGGGTAATGCCTTTGGAAAGCAGGAGCGCCTTCACATCGGGAAGCAGGCGGCCTGCCGTGCTCCGCTTGATCCATTCGTGGTTGAACCACTGTGCCTTTTCGAAGTCGAATTTTGCACCGCCTTTGTGCACCTTTTCCATCTGGAAGCGTTGGATCAATTCTTCCAGCGTGAACAATTCCTGCTCGGTGCCATCGTTCCAGCCCAGCAGCGCCAACAGGTTTACAAATGCTTCGGGGATGAAGCCGCGCTCGCGGAAACCCTCGGTCAGTTCGCCCGATTTTGGATCGCTCCAGTTGGCCGCAAATACGGGGAAGCCATACTTCGCGCCATCGCGCTTGCTCAACTTGCCGCTGGGGCCGAGAATGAGCGGGAGGTGTGCCCATTGCGGCATGGCTTCTTCGCCAAACAGCCAGCGCCACAGCAGGATGTGCACGGGTGCCGATGGCAACCACTCCTCGCCGCGAAAAGCGTGCGTGATCTGCATCAGGTGATCGTCTACCACAACGGCGAGGTGATACGTGGGCATGCCATCGCCCTTCAGCAATACCTTGTCGTCTACAATGGCGGTATCGAAAGTGACTTCACCGCGGATCATATCGTTGAACGAAACGGTTTCGCCTTCGGGCATGCGGATGCGCACTACGTGAGGCGTTCCCGCATCCAGCAGCGACTTCACTTCATCGGCAGGGAGTGTGAGCGAGTTGCGCATCTGCCCGCGCACCGTGCGGTCGTATTGTGGAGTAGGGTTGGTGTCGCTCTTGAGGAGGCTGCGCATGGCGTCGAGTTCCTCCGGCGTATCGAATGCATAGTAGGCTTTGCCTTCGTTTACGAGCCGCTCAGCATAAGTGCGATACATCTCCTTGCGCTCGCTCTGGCGGTAGGGACCGAATGCGCCTTCCTTGCGCGGGCTTTCGTCGGGCTCAAGGCCGCACCAGGCCAGGGTTTCAAAGATGTAGTCTTCCGCACCCGCCACGTAGCGGCTCTGGTCGGTGTCTTCAATGCGCAGCACGAAATCGCCACCGTGCTGGCGTGCAAACAGGTAGTTGTACAAAACCGTGCGCACACCACCGAGGTGCAGGCCGCCGGTAGGGCTGGGCGCGAAGCGCACGCGGACTTTCTTCGACATAGGCGCAAAAGTACGGCAGCAGGGGTCGCGAATCGTCAATCGGGAATGCCGGCACGCGAAGCATCAACGCAGGATGGGGCATCAAATTCCATGCGCACGTTTCACGGTCACGATTCACGCCTTACGATTCCCGATCTTCGCTTCATGCACCGCTATTTCATAAAAACACCGTGGCTGCTCCGGCGCATCTTTCCCAAATATGTTTGGGAAGCCCCGGCTGCGGATGGCGCGGTGTACCTCACCTTCGACGATGGTCCGCACGAAACGATCACGCCCTGGGTGCTGGATCAGCTGGCGCAGTTCGATGCCAAGGCTACCTTCTTTTGTATCGGAAAAAATGTTGCCGCGCATCCCGGCCTGTTCAACCGTATAACTACGGAAGGGCATGCGGTGGGGAACCATACCGAGAACCATCGCAACGGATGGAAGACGCCGGTGGAGGAATACCTCGCCAACGTCCGGCTCGCCGCCGCACGGATACCCGGCAGCTTGTTTCGTCCGCCCTACGGCCGCATCCGCGCGGCGCAGGCCCGGGGCCTTGCAAGCGCCATGGGCGTGCCGAACCCGCAGGTCATCATGTGGGATGTGCTAAGTGCCGACTTCGACAGGAGCATCCGTTCTGCGCAGTGCACCGCGAACGTGTTGAACCATACGCGGCCAGGGTCGATCATCGTCTTCCACGACAGCGAGAAGGCATGGCCCAACCTGAAAGAAGCGCTTCCCGTAGTTCTACGGACGTTCCGGGAAAGGGGGTATGTGATGAAGGCGTTATAGAGTGCCCTGGTTTTGGGGTTCCTTCGGACACCCTGGTAGGGTTCTTACCGATAAGCGAATGGACCAATAAACGAATCAACCAACACCTCCAAAAAGAAGGGCCGGGGTTGAAACCCTGGCCCGTTTTTAATCCGTACCCTATGAAAACTAAGTCAAAAGTATATGTTTTTAGTATTACGGCAAACTAATTTGATAAGTGGAACCATTTAGCGTCAGGCTGGCCATATTGTCGCATGTGCCCCCGCCGTAATCGAGCGCTCCGGTCCACTGGGCGCTCGCAGAACCGGTGCCGCGGTGGGTTTGCACGATTCCCTGCCGGATCCAGCGGCAATTGAAGCTCTTCCTTAAAGGCGCCGTTATGGCAGAGCTCCAGGCACTCACGAGGTTTCCGCTCTTCAATGTGCCGCTTGCGCTCCCCATCACATGAAACACGTCATCGATGGGGTGCTGGGGTGTGGCGCCACCCTCGATCTGGGTAAGCGTGCGCGCACCGTTCCACTGCACATAATTGCCGGATGGCCGGGTGATGCGCCCGTTGGTGACGGTGATGGTGAACTGGCGGTTGACGACCGGCCCTCCCGGAACCGGGGTCGTGTTCTGAACTACGAGGCTGCCGCTGATGGAAAGGCTATCGATCTGATAGTGGTCGAAAACAGAGCTGGAGCGCGATCCGGGCTCGGTAAGGCGTGCGCTGTATTCGGTGATGATCCGCCCCGAGCGGGTGCGTCCGTCGCGGCCGGTGCAGCCGCCGTTGCCGAAGTCGAGGGTGACGCGCACCGGGAAGGGCGCTGGCCCCAGCCGCTCGAGCGTGATCGACACACAACTGAAGCTGTCGGGCTGCTGCATTCGCCCGAAAATGCCGGTGCCGCCCATGCCCACTTCGTTGTTCACGCCCATTACGTTGTCAAAAACCTCTTCGCGGGTGAAGTCGATCTGGGCATCGCCGCGCACGGCGGCCAGCGCGATCTGCATTTCTTCCTGGGTCGTCAGTTCGGTGACGCTTCCCCCTTTTTTGCAGCCGGCGAGGGCCAGGAAGGCCGGGATGAAGAGGAATAGCGCGTAGAAGCGTTTCATACTGGTAAGGCGATTAGTGATGGGTGCGACCGCTGGGCCGGTGGTAAGAGACGCCACTGGGAGGAAGGTTTAAAGGTATCTTAAAAAATATTTCGCCAGTTTTGCCTCAATGACCCTGATCGACACCCACGCCCACCTGTACCTCCCCGAATTCCGCGATCGCTGGCCCGAGCTGCTCGAGCGCGCGCGCACCGCAGGTGTTACGGAGATCCTGCTGCCGGCCATAGACTCGGAAACGCACGAAGCCGTTCTGGAGCTGGAAGCCGCACACCCCGAATGCCGTGCAATGATGGGTCTGCATCCTTGCTCGGTGGGTGCCAACTTCGAAGAAGAGCTGGCGCGGGTGAAGGACTACTTTGCGCAGCGGAAATTTGTGGCGGTGGGCGAGATCGGGCTGGACTTTTATTGGGACAAGACCTTCACCGGGCAGCAATATGCGGCTTTTCATGCGCAGATCGCAATCGCTTTGGAGCAGAACGTTCCTATCGCGGTCCACTCGCGCAATGCCACCGCCGAAGCCATCGGAGTAGTGCGGCAGTATCCCGGCCTCCGCGGTGTTTTTCATTGTTTCGGCGGCACGCTCGAAGAAGCCGAAACCCTTACCGAACTTGGCTTTTACCTCGGCATCGGCGGTGTGCTCACGTTCAGGAACGGCGGGCTCGACAAGGTAGTGGCGGCCCTGGGCCCCGACCGGCTGGTTCTGGAAACGGACGCACCCTACCTCGCTCCCATGCCCTTCCGCGGCAAGCGCAACGAACCTTCGTACCTGCGTTTTGTAGCAGAGAAGCTGGCCGAAGTAACGGCGAAGCCGCTCGCGGAAATTGCAGCCATCACTACCCGCAACGCGCGCGAGCTCTTTGGGTAGCGAATCGTGCGTGCGGATTACCCAATTGGCGCTTGTCTGCCGTTGGCATTCTTTTTTACCCGGTTTCTCAAAGTCTTGGAATGGAAACCGTTGCTCCCCCGACGAACACTGCCCACGAGCGGCACAGCTTTGTGATTCAGAAAGTGCAGCCCGCGCTGCTTGGGCTGATGGATGGATCCGTGTCGACGCTCGCGCCGTTATTTGCCACGGCAGGCATCACGCACAATCCCATGAGTGCCTTTTACGTAGGTCTGGCGGCATCGCTGGGTGCGGGCATTTCGATGGGCCTGGCCGAAGCGCTGTCCGACGACGGCAAGGTCACCGGCCGTGGTTCGCCGTGGATGCGCGGGCTCATCACGGGAGGGGCCACGCTTTTGGGAGGAATGCTCCACACCCTGCCTTTCCTCCTGAGCGATCTCACCGCAGCGCTTCATATTGCCTACATCGTCGTTATCCTTGAGTTGCTCAGTATCGCCTGGATCCGCTACAAGTTCATGGACACGCCGCTGGCAAAAACGGTGGGGCAGGTGATCGTGGGTGGCGGAGTGGTGTTTGCCGTTGGATTGTGGCTGGGTGGCACGTAGGCGCTTTCAAATCTTCAACTGAAAATCGCCGCTACCGCATTTTAATCGCTTATAGCCGTTTTTCCCCGGCTAACGTGCGCGCTTCTTTCTATTTTCGCCGCATGCAACTGACAGCGAAACTCATACAGTTATTGCCCCTGCAGACGGGCAACGGGAAGAACGGACAGTGGAAGAAGCAGGACGTGATCGTTGAGACCGATGGAACCTACACCAAGAAGGTGTGCATCTCCATCTGGGGCGACAAGATCGACGCCTCCGTGCTGCAGCCCGGATCGATGCTCAGCTTCGATTTCGACGTGGAAAGCCGTGAATTCAATGGCCGCTGGTACACCGATGTAAAGGCCTGGCGCGTGCAGCCTGCCGCGGCCGCAGCTGTGGCCCCTGCCCCTGCCTCCGGTGATAGCTATACCGATTTCCCTCCGGGCGATATGGGCGAGGATCTTCCGTTCTAAAATCCGAACCGGGAACTGAATGGGGAGCAGCGACTGTGGACGCAGCGCGCTTATCAGCGCTTCAAAATGCGTTGTTCCTTGTTCTTCTACCCAATTCGCCTATATTTGCCCTCCCTTACTGGAGACGTGTCCGAGTGGTTGAAGGAGCACGCCTGGAAAGTGTGTATACTCGAAAGGGTATCGCGAGTTCGAATCTCGCCGTCTCCGCCCACAGCCCGCCGAAGCTTTACTGCATCGGCGGGTTTTTTTTGAGTGTTCCGGTCAACGAAACGGATCGCTCCACTTCGCATCCGTATACACAGCCGAGCCGGTGAGTGTATTCAGAAAAGCAGTGACGGCCTGTACTTCCGCGGCCGTAAGATTTAATTGCTGGCCCTGCCCGCCGGGGCGCAGGCGTTGGTCGAGGTTGGTGTTGCCCGGCGCAACGTTGATGGCACCATAATGACCGAGTACCTGTTGAATGCTGGTGAAAATGCCCGTGTGCATCATCGGTCCGTTGAGGGCTCCGCCGCTGCGCGTCAGGTCGCGGAGCGAAGGGGCGCGGGTGTTGAGCAGGTCGAGGCTGGTGGTGCCAATGACGGCGATGATTCCGTTGTTGCGCGTGTTGGGGTCGATATCGAATTCGGGCGCACCGTGACAGCCGCCGCAGCCCAGACCGCCGCCTGTGCGGCTGTTGCCGGTAAATTGCGGTGGCTGCAAGAAGAGTTGCTTGCCCTGGTTTTCCTGTGCTGTGAAATTTGAAAAGGGTGCACCGTCGTTGGGTGCAACGGCGCGTCCTGCGTCATATTTCGAATCGAAGCTCTGGATGCTGCGCACAAACTGGGCGAGGCATTCCTGGAGACGCGGCTCGGTAACGGTTTCGTCCTGGTATACGAAGCGGAAAAGTTCCTTGTAATAGGCGATGCCCTGCAGCCGCGTGAGGAGCGTGCTGATCGCGGGGCGGCCGGCCGTGCCGCTGAAGCCCATTTCCGCGTGGTCCTGTATGGGCATCGTGGTTTGTTGCTCGAGCGTGGCGGCGCGCTCATTCCAGAAGAATTTCGCTTCGCGCGCAAAACGTGCATTCACCAGCCGCATCGAGTGGCGTCCCGTGCTTCCACCTTCCACGCCGTTGCTCACGAGGGCGGTATCGCTGAATGCAAACGACTGGCGGTGGCAGGAGGCGCAGGCCACGGTGTTGTTGATGGATAGTGCCTTGTCGTAAAAAAGCACGCGCCCCAGCGTCGCCTTTGCATCGGAGATCGCGTTGGTGCCCGTGTTGTCTCTGGTGATGTAAGCCGGGCGACCCTGAGCCGCATAGTTAGCCAGCTGCGCGGGGTTGATGTTGGTGCCGAAGGCTGCGGCTATCGCCGGGTACGCGTCGGTGGCGGGCGTGCCTGCACTTTCTTTTTTGGAGCAGGAAACTGCAAGGGCGATCCCGGCGGAAAGGATAAAAACGATGCGGGTGCTTTTGCGCATTGGGGTCAGTTTTGATGTGGTGCAGGCTGTTAGACGCGACAACAAAGTAAATCCTGCGGGGTACCACCGGTATTAAAAGGTATAGTTTATTCGCCAACTCAAAGCAAGTGATCCGGGGTCGCTAATTTTGTGTGCCGGCGCCTCGCAACCAAACCGACCTTATGCGTTTCTTAGTTGTCCTGTTTCTTACCTTTTTGCATCCTGCGCAGGATCCGACCACCTATATCTGTACCGGTCAGTATGCTAAACGCTATCATTTCAATGGCAACTGCAACGGGCTGCAGGCTTGCCGCGCGCAGATCATTACCACGTCGCTCAGCCGCGCACGCGGCGGGCGCACGCCCTGCCGGCTTTGCACCGGAAACGCAATCATTCCCGTGCGCAGCGCCTCACCGGCGGTGAGCGACGGGCGCTGCAGTGCAACGACGCGGAAGGGAACGCGCTGCTCGCGTTCGGCGCGAAGCGGGGGCTATTGCTGGCAACACGGAGGTTGATAAACAATTTTCACCCGTCAAATAGGCGGCAGTGTGGCCCGGTACGTTTGCCTTTCACCAAACGCAGTACGCATGACCCGGCACCAGGTACACAACCTCATCATCCTCGACGAAAGCGGCTCGATGCAGTCGATCAGGCAGCCGACGCTCCAGGGCTTCAACGAGATCGTGCAAACCATTAAAGGAGTGGAAGCGCAATTTCCCGATCAGCAGCATTTTATTTCGCTCGTATCATTCAACGGACTGGGCCGCAAGGTGCACCTCTGGAAGGCCGCGGTTAAAGACCTGAATGCGCTCAACGCACGCACGTATTGCCCTGATGCCAGCACGCCCTTGTATGATGCAATGGGCATTTCGATGGCCAGGCTGTCTGCCGAGCTCGCTGGTGAGCAGAACTACAACGTGCTCGTGACAATCTTCACCGATGGCGAAGAGAATGCATCCGTAGAGTTCAGCGGCGAAGCGGTGCGCAAGATGGTCACACAGCTGAAGCAGCTGCGCTGGACCTTCACCTACATCGGCACCGACCACGACGTAACGCAGGTGGCCATCAACCTAAATATCTCCAACGTGATGGCTTTTGAAAAGAATGAAACGGATATGAGCCGCATGTTCACTGCCGAGCGCTCGGCGCGGATGCGATACAGCCGCAAGATCGACGCCAACGAGGCAACGAATGCAAACTTCTACGAGCCGGGGAAAGAAGAGTAAGCCGGCTAGAGCGCAGCGGGGCTCCGGGTTTCATAAAGCGCGAGCACGCTTCGCGCCTGCGCCACCACTTCGTCGCGAAGACCTTCGGGTGCGAGCACGCGCACACCGGAGCCATAGCCCAAAATGGTCATGATCAGCTCGTAGGTGCGAAATACCTCGAGACGGATCACCAGTTCGTCTGTCGTTTCCTGAACCAACTGCTGCGAAGGATGCAGGGGCTGCGAAAGCACGTAAGGTGCCTGCTCCTTGCCGAATGCCAGCAGCACTTCCTCCACGCAGCCATCGTGCACCTGCGTGATGCCGAATGCATATTGAAAAAATGCAGCCGGGTCGAAAGAGTCGCTCGCGGTGAAAGCCGAGGGCGACTCTTGTATTTCTACAATACGATCGAGCGCAAGCACCAGCGGCTTGCCGGCACGGTCGGAGTGGCCGATGGCATACCAGCGGTTGCGGTATTCTTTGAGCAGGTACGGAGAAAAAAGATGTATGCGCGCGCTGCGTCCGAAAGGCTCGTACATCACCGCGCAGGCCTGGCGTATGACCGCGTAGTTCAATAGCGGTTCCAGCCACTTGTAGCCGGTGTCGGCCACTGGCTCTTCAACCTGCAATAGTTCCGATTCCGGCTTGCCAAGCGTTCTGCTGATGCGGTAGCCTTCGATCACTTTATTGATCGCGTTCTCAAAACGCGCAAACAGGCGTGTGCCTTTCAGCTGGTGCAGGAGTGCCGTGCTGAAGTCGAGCGCGCTGATCTCTTCGCTGGTGAGCGGAAATTCGCGGATACTGAAACCAGGCTCGGTGTAGTAGTAGCCACGGTGCTCGCGGCAATAGGCGATCGGTGCACCATAGATGCTGCGCATGGCCGCAAGGTCTTTGTTGAGCATCGATTCGGAAATGCTCCCGCCAATGCCGTCCTCGATCTGTTCCGCCATCCGCTGCAGGGTCGGGTATCGGCGCATCGGGTTGGTAAGGCAACTGTCGATGATGCGGTAGCGAAGGAGGGCACTTTTGTTGGCAGGCATGCGCGTTGGTTTCAGTGTTCCGAAGGTAAGTTTTTGCCCGGCAAATAGGTGGCAAGGCCAGCGTTCATCTTTGAACTCGTTCTGAAATTCTATATTGTACCGGTCCAAAACCAACGCATATGTCCGTTTCCGGCCTTCCGCCCCGTCACATCCTGTCCAAGTCAACGTTCATGCGCGGCTGCCAGTGTGCAAAGAGCCTGTGGCTGCACAAACACCATTCGGCAATGCGCGACGCCCTGAGCGAAACGCAGGCCAGCATATTTGCGCAAGGCACCAACGTGGGTTTGCTTGCGCGCGAGCTGTATCCCAACGGCGTGGATGCCAGCCCCGCCGATGCCTTCCACTACCAGCAATCGGTGGCAGATACACAGCGCTACCTGGCGGAAGGCCGTACGGTGATTTATGAAGCGGCCTTTCAGTTTGAAGGCGTGCTGGCGGCAGTAGATATACTGGTGATGCGTCGCGGCCGGTGGTATGCCTATGAAGTGAAGAGCAGCACTTCGGTGAAGGAGCAATACGTGACCGATGCCGCCCTGCAGTATTATGTGATCCGGAATGCCGGGATTGAGCTGCGCGACATTTTCATCGTGCACATCAACAGCGATTACGTGCGTCGTGGCAACCTTTCCGTTAGCGAGCTTTTCTACAAGGAGTCTGTGCTCAACCGGGTGCTCGACCTGCAGGCATTCATCAGCGGTCAGGTGCGCGCGTTGAAGAAGGTAGCGCAGCTGGTGGAAGCCCCCGACGTGGCCTCCGGGGCTCAGTGCCATAAGCCCTATACCTGCGATTTCTTTGGCTATTGTCACGCCACTGATGAAGCAGAAGACGACTTCGGTGCGGCAAATATTGATGCCGCAGCACTCGCGGGCTTCGTTTCGACGCTTCAGTACCCGCTCTACTTTATGGACTTCGAAACCTGGTCGGCGGCGGTTCCGGAATACGACGGCCACTGGGCCTATCGGCAGGTGCCTTTCCAGTTTTCGGTTCACCGCCAGGATGCACCCGGCGCGCCCCTGCAGCACGACTGCTTTCTTGCGGATGCTTCGGGCGATACCTGCAGCACCTTTCTCGAAGCATTGCTTCCTGTTATGGGCGAAGAAGGCAGCGTTGTGGTGTACAACAAGGCTTTCGAAAACCGGATCCTGAATGAGCTGAAGGAAGACCATCCGTTCAGCGTTGAGCGCATAGAGAACATCCAGCAGCGGATGGTAGACCTGATGCAGCCGTTTCGCCGCAAGCAGCTGTACTTGCCCGAAATGCAGCGATCTTACTCGATCAAGTACGTTCTGCCGGCGCTCGTGCCTGGGCTTTCATACGATACGCTTGCTATCGGTAATGGGGGTGATGCCAGTGCTGCTTTTTACGAACTCCGCACGGTGGCCGATGCAGCCGAAGTAGCGCGCATACGCAAGGCGCTCCTCGAATACTGCGCACTCGATACACTCGCGATGTACCGGATTCTCCAAAAGATACAGGAGCACCTTTGAATGCGGGATGGCACCGTTCCACGCACCAAATGTGCATTACTCAAGCAAAGCAGTACGCACGCGTTGAATGCGAACGCGTTACCACTTGTGCGCAATTAAAGAAGCCGGGAGATGCTGGCGGGGTCATCGCTCTTACTAAGTTTGAAATCGGGCCGGGCAGCGATCAATCCTGCATCGGCAATACATCGTAATGAAGTACCCTTCGCTCAACAAAGCCTACCGGTTGTGGCTCCTCGGCGCCTTCGGCATGCTGGGGCTTCACCGCCGCTACCTGCGCAAGCACCGCACGGCAACGTTGTGGTTGTGCACGGGTGGTTTCTTTGGCATCGGCGCACTGCTCGACCTTTTTCTCCTTCCCTGGCTGGTACAACGTATGCATCTACTGGAACAAATACAACAACTGGAAGCGGAGATCGCGCAGACGGAGTTGCTGCGTGAAGAACTCGCGCACAAGCAGAAGTATGAAGAAGCGGCCTACCAGCGCGACAAGGAAAAAGTGTTGCGGCGCAAGGTTGCAGAACTGCGCCGGCAGTTGTCGCTGCGTCGCTGAAGCATCATTCATTCCCCCTACTTTTGCCCCTTCATGACCAACCGCACCCCGCAACCACTCACGCCACTGGGTACTCCCGCCGACGAATTCCTGCGCCGCCTGGCGCACCAGCGCTTTCCCGGCGGCGTGCAGGTAGATGCCTCCGACGACCGGGCAGCGATCGCGCAAACGGCACGCCTGATCGACGAAGGAAACACGGTATTGTATGATGCGTGTGTGGCACACGACGGGATGCTGGCCGTGCTCGATGTGCTGGTGGAAAAGCGTGGCCGCTGGACGGGTTACCTGCTCCGTCCCAGCACGAAGCCGAAAGAAAAGCACTTCATGGATGCCGTACTCATGGCCCAGCTCTGGGACGGCGCCGGTTACCCGCTCGACGAAACCGCACTCCTGTTGCTGAACAGCCAATATGTACGCCGGGGCGAGCTCGACCCGCAGGAGCTTTTTTGTGAGGAGCGCATCCGGCGCGTTCGGTTTACGCAGCAGGACATTCGCGGGCGCATGCAGATGCTCAAGCGTATGGCTGCGAAAGACCGCGAGCGCGCTGCACGCGCAGGCTCCGGCGATGCGCCACGTGCGCCGCAATGGGGAAAAGACGTTACGCCGCCAGGCATGCTCGGTCCCGTAGAAATACAGGTGGAGGGCGACGCGCTGGACCGTTATGTGTCGGCCATCGGTTACCCGCGCTATTTCATGGATTTCGAATCCTACCAGGTGGCCATTCCCGAGTGGGACGGGCACTGGCCTTTCCGCCAGCTGCCGTTCCAGTTTTCTATGCACGTTCAGCGCTCGGCAGGCGCTTCGCTCGAGCATATTTCCTTTATAGCCGAGGGCGATGTGGAACCCACGCTTGCCTTCGGCAAAGCGCTCCTCGAGACCACCGGGCACGAAGGTCCCGTGCTTGTTTACAACCGCGACTCCGAGCAGCTCATTCTCGACCAGCTGGAGAAAGATCATCCGCAATGGCAGGATGCACTCGAAGCGCTGCGCCAGCGCCTTGTAGATATACAGGCTCCGTTCAGCGCTGGCTGGGTGCGCATTCCAGCCAACGGGAATAAGCTGTCGCTGAAATATGTGCTGCCTGCGCTGGTGCCCGACATGAACTATACCGAGCTCGCAATCGCCGATGGCGAAGAGGCGCACCTTGCCTACAACCGCCTCCGCCATTCGAAAGATGAAGATGAGGTGGCGCGCATCCGCGAAGACCTGGCGGCCTATTGCGCCGTCGACACGCTCGCTATGGTGCGCATCCTCGAACGCCTGGAGCAATTGTCGCGTGACAGCGCCGTACGCTAGCATTCACCCGCCGGGTATACCGCAATAAAAAGAGGCCCTTTGTAACGGGCATCCTTTGAATGCCTGCCGTTAAGGGCCGCGAAAATTTATGCAACCTGCTTAGAGCGCCTGCTTTTCTTCCACCACGGGAAGGTCGTAGCTGCGTTCGAAGCCGAACTGAACATCGTTTCCGAGGTTCTTCGGGTTATGTCCGTAGCGGTTGATGCCGAACTGGCCATCTGCGAAAAGCAGCCACAGTCCATAGAAGGGTATGATCTGCCACCAGCCGCTGTTACCGAGGTCGTGGCAGCGCTTGGCCGCCTGTGCAATGAGGAACCAGAAGCCCGCGATGAGCGAGCCGAAGCCGAGCGCGACGCTGATCATTGACCCAAGGGCGCTGCCTTCGAATACATTTTCAACGAGGCCGAGGATAAAGAACGCAGCGTAAAAGATGATGATGGAAAGCCCGTATTCCATGCGGCGGATGCGGCCTTCGAACGAAAAAGGATTTTTAAACATTGCAGTTAGTTTTCTTGTGCGGAAAGAAGGCAAGTTACTCCATTAGGTACATCCAGCGGGCAGGTTACCGCTTCTTTTTCGGTGTACCTTGCGCTCCCTGATGGCGTCCGCTTACCTCACTTCTTCCTCCCTGCTTGCTGCAACGCACTGCGCGCGCCGTCTCTGGCTGCAACGGCATGCACCTGAGTCGCGGACAGACCAGATGGAAGCCCCGAAGCCCGACGTTGCGCTCCTGGCCCGCGGACTTTTTACCGGCGGTGCCGATGGCGGTGCATCTCAACTTGAAACGGAGGATGCGTTGGAACGGACGCGCATGTTGCTGATGCAGGGAGAGGAGCTGCTGTACGATGCTGCCTTTGCCTATAACGGAGTGCTGGTTACCGTAGATATACTGTCTCGCCGCCGCAACCGGTGGTATGCTTCGGTTGTGCGCTGCGCCACTTCGGTGAAGCCGGCGCACATGGCCGATGCGGCGCTGCAGGCACTGGTGCTCGATGGAAACGGCATCCGGTTATCGGGAAGCCAGGTGATCTATCTCAACAAGACATACGTTCGTCGCGGCGCCCTCGACCTGGAACAGCTTTTCTTAGCCACGCCGGTTACGAAAGCCGTTCGCGGGATGCTTCCCTCCATTGAACTGCGCATCGCGCGGATGAAGCGGCTGCTGGAAGCCGACATGCCCTTTGTGGCCATCGGTGCGCAATGCCACAAGCCGGGGCCCTGCTGGTTTCACCCGCACTGCGCCGGTATGGAGGAAACGACCCGCGAAGCCGAGGGCGACGCGCCCATCGAAGTAGACCGGCCCGCGGTCGGGGCTTTCCTGGAGCGCCTGCAGTACCCATTGCAGTTTGTCGATTTTGAAGCCTACCAGCCACCGGTGCCGGAATATGAAGGACACTGGCCCTATCGCCAGGTGCCCTTTCAATATTCCCTGCATGTGCAGCACGAGCCCGGCGCCGCCGTCACGCACCGCTCGTTTCTTGCGGAGGCAAGCGGCGACCCGGGCCGCACATTCCTCGAATCGCTGCTGCGCGACCTGGAGGCTGAAGGGTCGGTGATCGTTTTCGGCCGCTCCACCGAAAGCACGATCCTGGCGCAGATGGGCCGCGATCATCCTGACCTTGAAGAAGCCGCGCTTGCTGTGCGTGACCGTCTCGTAGACCTTGCGGTGCCTTTCCTCGAAAAACAAGTGCTGATCCCCTCGCTCAAGGGCCGCAGCTCGCTGAAGGCCGTGCTGCCCGCGCTGCTCCCGGGCCAGTCATACGAAGGCCTGGCCATCGCCGATGGGGGCGATGCGCACCGCGCGTTCTCCTGGCTGCGGCAGGAAACCGACCCCGCCCGCATGGCACAGATCCGTGCCGATCTGCTTGCCTACTGCGCGCTCGATACCTGGGCGATGGTGCTCATCCTGGAGAGGCTCCGCAGCCTCTGATCACTTTCCGAACAAGCCGCCGAGCTTATCGCCAAGCCCGCCCAGCATTCCGCCAAGTCCGTCGGGCGTTATGCTCGAATCGTTGGGATCGTTGGCTTTGCTGGCAAGCTTCTGGAGCAGTCCGGGCAATGCACCCGCAATGGCCCCGGTAGCTGCCGGCGGCAGTCCGAGCTTATTGCCCAGTGCGCTAACGATACCGCCCGAGATGGCGCCCGTGAGGGGGCTTCCGGAACCAGCCGCATGCTGGAGCTGGCTGAGCACGCCACCGATGCCTCCCTGGCTCGGGGCTTCCTGGGCCATCCCCTGCGTGATTTGGCGGGCCACTTCCTCGTGCACCTGCTCCTGCTGACCCGCGGGCACCGCTTGTGTGATCTCGGGGTGATTGTTAAGATGCTCTTTGACTAAACTGACAACCTGGTCGAACATAACGGTAGTTTTTAGAATTCGAAACTGCACCATAAGCGTACCAGCCCCGCTTTTGCCCTGCGTATCGGACCATTCGACCTTCCTAACCCATTTTTCACCCGCTTTAGTACGCAATCGATCGAAGGGCAACGTACCTTCGCCAACCCCATTATCCGTCGCTTGAAAAGCCCGGCCGTTGTGCTACCGTGCTGCGCCTGTTTCCAAACCTAAACCCGTACCGCAATCAACCAGCTTCTTATGAGCTTTCGCCTGCGACTTTTTTCTTTCCTCTCGTTCTTCCTGCTTGCGCTTGGAGTCTCTGCCCAGCAGCCTTCACCCGGCGTTCGCTCCCAAGCCGTAGCTGGTGGCCGGTTCGTGCTTGTGCATACCGGCAGCGGCCGGCCCGTAAGTGCGCAGCGGTTCGACGAGGTGCATCCCTTTTCGCGCGGATTTGCTGTTGTGCGCATCGGCGCGCGGTGGGGTTTTGTAAATGGACGTGGCGAACTGGTGCAACCGCCGGCATTTGACGAGCTCAGCGATTTTGTGGAAAGTTCTACGCTGGCACGCGTGGGCGGCAACTGGAAACTGGTGGATACTGCCGGCAACATCCGCCGCACTTTCAATGCCGGCTGGCAGCCTTCCGTCGGTTCGCGCCAGGCGCACGCAGAGCCGCCCGTGTCGCGGGTGCTGACGCCGCACCCCGAGTTGCCTGCGCGCCCGGCCACCCTTTCGGCCGGCGATTGTCCGTTCAACCTCGACTTCGAGGCGGGCAATTTCACCAACTGGAAGTGCTTCCAGGGCGACGTGGAAAGTCCCATGGGCGTCAACAACATCACTGTCTTTCCGTCGGCACCTATCAACAACCAGCACACGATCGTGCCGCACGCAACCCCCTCGCGCCGCGACTTTTATGGCGGCTTCCCCACCAATCCTCCCGATGGTAGCCAGTATGCCGTGCGGCTTGGAAACGACAACGTGGCCCGCGGCGCCGAGCGCATCCGCTATGTGATTCATGTGCCCAATCCTGCCAACGAATATTCGGTACGCTTTCAATATGCCGTGGTGCTCGAGAACCCCGATGACGCCAGCACCGGCACGCCCCACGACGATTACGAGCAGCCACGCTTTACGGCGAAAATGTTCGATTCCGCTTCGGGTGAATTCCTGCCTTGCGCATCCTTCACCTACGTGGCATCGCTGGTGCCCGGCTTTCAGCTGTCGCCCATTACAACCGGGGGGCAATACTCTTCGCCTGCCGGTGCCCCCATTCGGTACAAGCCCTGGTCGTCGGTGTACGTAAACTTGTCGCGCTTCGCAGGCCGCACGCTTTATTTTGAATTCACCACGGCCGACTGCACGCTTGGTGGTCACTTCGGGTATGCGTACGTGGATGTGTCGGAGTGCGGCTCGGCGGCAAAGCTTACCTACGACTGCGCCCCGCCGAACCCGACGCTGCTGGAAGGTCCGCCGGGTTTCCAAACCTACCAATGGTGGAATGCAAGCTTCAGCCAGCAACTGTCTACGCAGCAAAATTTCGCGCTCAACCCGGGGCCACCCATCGGCACGGCCTATTGGCTGGTGGTGAAACCGTTCAACAACACCGACTGTAATTCCTGTAATTGTACGGATACGCTTCGCGTGGCAGCCAACCCGGTCTTTCCCACTGCCACGGCAGGCCCCGACCGGGTGATCTGCGAAACCGGCAGCGTTACGCTGGGAGGAGGCAGCGCTGTTCCCACCAACACGTATACATGGTCGCCGGCTACCGGGTTGCTTTCGCCCAGTAGTCCTACCACCATTCAAAACGGATCGGTCGGCGGAAGCTATGTGCTTACCGTGACGGATACCAACCACTGCGTTACGCGCGACACCGTGGATGTGACGATACAACCCAAGCCCGTGGCCGGCTTCACCATTGCCAACACGGCGCTTTGTGCAGGCGATGTGTTCACCTTCACCAACGGCAGCACGGTTGCGGCCGGAACGCTGAGCCAGCTTTGGTATTTCGGCGATGGGCAAACGTCCACGCTGGCCAATCCAACCCATACCTACGCCACCGGCGGCTCGTACGTGGTGAAGCTCGTTACGAGTACCTCGGGCGGATGTAAGGACAGTCTATCACTTCCCATCACCGTATACCGCAAGCCTACACCACTGTTCACGCCCAATGCGCAGGGGCAATGCATCACCGGAAACAACTTTCAATTCATCAACGGTTCCACCTTGAGCGGCGGCACTTTTTCGGGTGTATGGAACTTCGGCGACAACAGTAGTTCTACGGTAGTCAACCCAACGCATTCTTATGCGCAGCCGGGCACCTATCCCGTTACACTCGTGCTCACTTCCGACAAGGGCTGCATAGATAGCGTACGGCAGAACATGGTGGTGGATCCGATTCCCACTGCTGCTTTCAATATCAATACGGCGGGGCAATGTCTCAATGGCAACCGCTTCCAGTTCACCGATCAGTCGCTGGTCAGCATTGGCACCTACAGCACCGTTTACAATCTTGGAGATGGCAACACCAGCACGCAGGGCAGTCCTTCTTATACCTACACCGCTCCCGGCACCTACAGCGTTCAGCTTACCGTCAACACGCCCAATGGCTGCATCCATTCCATCACCCACCCGGTGACGGTGTATCACAAGCCGGTGCCCGTGTTCACCATCTCCAATGCGGCGCAATGCCTGCGCAACAACAGTTTCACTTTCAACTCGGGAAGCAGCATCGGCGCCGGCAGTATCACGCTTCTTTGGAACCTGGGAGATAACAACCAGTCTACCCAACCGGGCGTTACCCATACCTATGCTGCTGCGGGCACTTATACCGTGCAGCTGCTTGCGGTGAGCGATCGCGGATGCAAAGACAGCCTGCGCATGCCGGTAGTGGTGCACCCGATGCCACAACCGGCCTATACGGTCAACAACGCAGCGCAGTGCCTCAACGGCAACAATTTCGTGATGACCAACGCGTCGCAAATCCAGGGCGGCACCATGACCTATCAATGGAGCTACAGCGATGGTGGCACGTCGGCAAGCACGTCGCCGGCACACAGCTTCGCCAACTACGGTCCCTATTCCATCGGCATGGTGGCCACGAGCGACAAGGGCTGCATCGACAGCACCCGGCAGGCAGTGATGGTTCACCCGAAGCCGATGCCTGCCTTCGTTGCCAACACTCCGCAGCAATGCCTGCGCGGCAACAACTACCAGTTCACGGGCAGCGGCTCCATCGCTGTCGGAAACATCACCTCGCTCTGGCATTTTGGTGACGGTTCCACATCAAGCCTCGTACATCCTTCGCACGTATATACCAGCGCGGGAAGTTATTCGGTGCGGCAGGTGCTTACGAGCGACAAGGGTTGCAAAGACAGCGCACTGCTGCCGGTTGATGTCATTGCAAACCCAACGGTGCGCACGGGCGTATCGCCGCGCCTGCAGGCACTGTGTGAAGGCGACAGCCTCCAGCTCAATGCACAGGGGGCAAGCACGTATTCGTGGAGTCCGGCTACGGCACTGAGTTGCACCAACTGCGCCACTCCAAAGGCCGCGCCGATCGTCGATCAGACATATTACCTCATTGGCTATAATAGCTTCGGGTGCCCCGGTGAAGACACCGTGCAGGTTTCCGTGAAGCATCCCATTCAAGTCACTGCCGCTGGCATCACCATTTGCTCGCGCGTGCAGGGCCAGTTGGCGGCGCAGGGTGCAAGCACATACAGCTGGTCTCCGGCAACGGGCCTCAGCGATCCGGCCTCGCCCCGTCCTGCCGTTATTCTCGATAGCACGCAGGTGTACCAACTGGTTGGTTACGACAGCGTGCATTGCTTCACCGATACCATCAACGTACTCGTGCATGTAGACCCATCGCCTTCGGTAGACCTCGGGCCGGATGTGCAACTTCCTACCGGATCGGTGCTGCAGCTCGCTCCCGCGATCGGTAATGGGCCGATCATCAGCTGGACCTGGACGCCCGCGCGCGACCTGAGTTGCAGCAATTGTCCCACTCCGGTTGCAAGTGTGCACAACGATATGCTCTATGTGCTGAAGGTGGTGAACAACTTCGGTTGCAAGTCGAGCGACACACTGCGCATCGGGGCCTTCTGTAAAGACGCGCAATTATTTGTTGCCAATGCTTTCACGCCCAACGGCGACGGTGTGAACGATGTACTCTTCCCGCAGGCCTTGGGCATCGCCAAGGTGAAATACTTCCGCATCTTCAACCGCTGGGGTGAGCTTCTTTTCGAGCGCACTGAATTTGTGCCGAACGATGCGCGCTATGGTTGGGACGGCAAGATCAGGGGCGTTGTTGCGCCGCCGGATGTGTTTACGTGGACGGCAATGGTAGTTTGTGAAAACAAGATCGAGTACACGCTCAAGGGCAATGTCTCGGTGATCAAATAAGTGAAGATGAAACGTGGTGCACTGATAGGACTTTCGCTCATGCTACTCCTCGCCGCGCGCGAGGCAGCGGCGCAGGATATCAACTTCTCGCAGTTCTACGAGCTGCCGCTGTTGCGTAATCCTGCGCTCGCCGGCACGTACAAGGGCGACTTCCGCGTTACCAGTGCCTTTCGGCGCCAGTGGAGCAGCGTTACTACGCCCTACGAAACGGTGGCTTTGGGATCGGAGTTGCGCCTCGCCTCCAAAACCAGCGACAACTATATGAGCGTCGGATGCCAGATCACGCACGACGTTGCCGGCGATTCGCGCCTCACGCGCACGCAGGCGCTCCCGATGCTGGCATTTCACAAATCGCTCAACAGCGCGCGCGATGCGTACCTCACGCTGGGCGTGCTCGGTGGCTTCGTGCAGCAGCGATTCGATGCTTCAGGCCTTCGCTTCTCGGATCAGTTTGTTGGGGGCGGCTACAGTGCTGCAAACCCCACGCGTGAAAATTTCACGAACAATACGTTGAATTATGCCGACCTCACCGTTGGACTGACCTATAGCAGCACGTTTGGCGACGGCGAAAGTGCAGGCACCCGGTATTATATCGGTGCGGCCCTCTTTCATCTTACCGAGCCGCGCGTAGCTTTCAGCCCGGCCAACGACATCCGCCTCAACAAGAAATTTGTGTTCAATGCAGGCCTCTCGATTCCGTTGAGCGAAACGGAGCGCGTTGTGCTTTATGCCGACTACTTCATGCAGGGTGGCAACCGGCAGGCGCAGGGCGGGCTGTTGTGGAGAAAGGATCTTGGCCAGCAGGAGGAAGACCTTCCCGTAAGCCTCTACCTCGGCGGCTTCTACCGCGGCAACGACGCCGTGGTGCCCGTAGTAAAACTCGATTACCACAAGCTTGGTTTCGGCCTTACCTACGATATGAACGTGAGCAAGCTGAAGACGGCATCCAAAGCGCGCGGTGGCGCCGAGCTCACGGTCTCGTACCGGGGCTTCCTCAGCTCCGACCGTAGTTCTACGGATAAAATGCGTTGTCCGTACTTCTGAGAAGAGCTTCCAGGGTCGCTCCGCTTTCGCGCCAGTGTTTGATGGAAGCTGCGCCGGCCGATTTCGACAATTTCATTCCTGCGGAATCATACACCAGTGGGTGATGTTCGAACGTGCACGCTTCGAACGAGGAGCAGCCCAGCACGCGGGCAAGGTATAGTTGCGCCCACGTGGAGTCGCGGAGGTCGGCCCCCCGAACAATGTAATCGACTTCAAAATGCACATCGTCTGCAAGCGAGCAGAGCTGGTAGGCTGGAAATCCATCTTTCTTGCGAACGATGAAATCGTGCTGCGCAGGGGGCAGCGTGCTTGCGCTGTGTGCGCCGTCCGGAAGCCGCATCCGCACTGCGACGCCCGGGTCGGTACGCAGGCGCCACGCAGCACCTAAGGTATGCAGGGGGATGTTTTTGTTACGGCAGGTGCCTGGATATCCCTCCGAAGCGTTCGACTGTAGCTGGCTGCGCGTGCAGGTGCACGCATATACCGCGTTTTGCGCCGCCAGTTGCCCGAGCATTTCAGAATACAGGTGCATACGCAAACGCTGCGACCAACATGCTTCGAAGTCGGCACTGCTGGCCGGTCCTTCGTTGGGATGGATGCGCAGGAAATCGAGTGTGTCGAAAACGTCCTGGATGTATTCGGGGCGCACGCGTTCGCGGTCCATGTCGTCGATGCGAAGCAGGAGCGAAGCCCCTAACTCGCGCGCGCGGCGGGCAGTGTGGAGAAATGCGAGCGCGTTCCCGCTGTGGAGGTAGCCGCTCGGTGTGGGCGCTATGCGGGTGCGGATGGCCATCGGCGGCAAAATGCGTCTTTTCGCCCGATAAAAAAAGGCCCCCGTGGAGACGGGGGCCGGTGCGCATTTCGTATGCACATGAGATGCTGCGAAGCTAAATGCTCGCAATGTGACTGAAGGTTAAAAAGGGTTAAGGCTTTTTTAACAGGGACGGCTGGTTTGTTAAAGGGATAATCGTTTTCCTGACGTATCGGCGGAGGTAAGTATTTATACCGGTCAGGCTGGCGTCTTTCCTGCCGCATTCGTCGTTAACAATCGGTAGCATGTTCTTTGCACCCACGACGCTATGAATACCCGAAAAATACTGATCGTAACCGCCCGTCCCGAAGCCGTTAAAAGCTGGCCGTCGCAGTACGAGACCGTATTCGCCTCCAACGACGAAGCGGCCATCGAACTGGCACAGCGCCATCCGTTCGAGGCCGTGGTGCTCGACGGCACCGACCCGGCGATGAACAATGCGAAGTTGCGCGCCATCCTCCCGATCCTGCTTCCCGAGATCGCACTTTTCCAGGACGCAGGCCGCCCCGGAGCATCGGTGCAAACCGAGGTGCAGGAGCATTTCCGCCGGGAACGCAACGACCGCATCCGCCGCTATGTGCTGCTCGATGAGATCGATGCCAGCAACGGCGCCAACCCGCCGGCATTTTCGGCCAACTAAATCGCGCCACCGCAACCCTGTTGGGTGCGGCGCATCACTGAAAGGAATACGTA
Organism: Chitinophagaceae bacterium; assembly: GCA_004173235.1. Lineage (GTDB taxonomy): Bacteria > Bacteroidota > Bacteroidia > Chitinophagales > Chitinophagaceae > Flavisolibacter. The sequence goes on from SEAC01000036.1 coordinate 27,797, forward strand.
TGAAACAAAAGGAAATAGTACCGGTCATCCCCACCAGGGAAATGTACCTCGGCGAGCCCAAAGCGCCGGTGCAGCTGGTGCTCTTCGGCGACTACGAGAGCGCGCCCACCGGTACCGTGCACGAACTGTTGCGCGGTCTGCTCGATGAATACCCGGAGCAGCTTCGTTACAGCTTCCGTCACTTCCCGCTTACCCGCCTGCATCAGAAGGCACACAAGGCTGCTGAAGCCGCTATCGGCGCGGCGCAGGAAGGAAAGTTCTGGGAAATGCACGAGCTGCTGTTTCGCCACCGTCTAACACTTGGAACGATCAGCCTTAAGGGTTATGCCCGAGAAGTAGGTGTGAAGAACAAGCACTTCCTCGACCAGCTGATCAATGGCGACTGGGGCTGGTACGTGCAGGACGACCTCCGCGAGGGCATCCAGAAAGGGGTGCAAAACATCCCGGCACTGCTGGTAAACGGGCAATTGCTCACGCGGGAGCTGACGGCCCGGAATATCCGTGCGGCCATTGACGAAGCACTCGCCGCAAGGGAAAGTGCGGCAAAAAAGAAAAGAGCCTGATAATGACGACCGTAGAAATACGGTCGTTTTTTATGCGGCCTCGTTCCGTTCGATGGCGCTGCGAAACTGCGGCTCTGCCTGTGTTACGTAGGAGGGAAGGTTCATGGGGATGATGACCCACGCACCGCGCTCGTCCTGCCGCATCCGGAACACCGTATGCTGGTGCCAATCCGAAAAATGCACATGGTAGCTCAAAGGGAGGTCTGGATGAAAGATCCGTTTGAACTGGTAGGTGACCTGGTCGATAATGATGTTGAATTCTTCCTGCATGCCTCACTTTTGTCCGGCCCCAAAACTAGCCGATACCATCCGTTTCGCGTGCCGTATTACTACGCCGTATTTTCTCGATGAGCTTCGGAAAAAAATACTAGAGATCTTCCAGTAAAGTTCCCATATCCGTGTCGTCGAAGCGGAGCGTTACGGGCCCATCCTGCGGGAAGGCGCTGCAGGGGAGCGTAAGGCCGCAAGCGAGATCGGCTTCGGTAAGCACCTCATTGCGCGCGAGCCACGTGTGGCCTTCCACGCATCGCGCCACACAGCTGGCACAACGGCCCAAACCGCAACTATAGGGAAGCTCCAAACCTGCTTCCAGTGCGGATTTCAGTATGCTGTCGGGCCTGCCCGCCGTGAAGCGGTAGCCACGTCCCTGCCAATACACGCGCACCTCGTAGCGGCCGCTATCGGGTGGCGCCAGCGGCGGAGGGGACGGCCTCAACGGGATAAAATCTTCGCGGCGGATCCGGTCGGCGGGAAAGCCTTCGCCCCGCAACACGTAGCTGCACATCCGCATATAGGCCTCCGGCCCGCAGGTATAAAACCAGGTATGTTCCGCCGATGCGCCTTCTTCCTGCAGCAATTCGAGCAGCAGCTCGCGGTTGAGGTGCGCGCGGCGCAGCACCGGGTCGTCGCTAAAAAGCAGGTGCAGGCGGAAGCGGCCGGGAAAGTCGATCGCCAGTTGGCCGATCTCCTTTATCAATGCCGCTCTTGCGCGGTTGTGGTTGCTGTAAACCAGCACCACTTCCGTGTGCGCGTGCTGCAGCAGCGCTGCGCGCAGCAGGGCATACACCGGGGTGATTCCGCTGCCGGCGGCCAGTAGAAATACCTGTTTCGGTTCATCGCCGGCAGGCAGCACAAACAGGCCTGCGGCGCCGATGCACTCCAGCACCGTACCGGGTGCGGCCTCGTCGCACAGGTACCGCGAGAAAAGGCCGTTATCGATGCGGCGGACGCCGATGGATGCGCTGTCATCGAGCCCGGGCACGGATAGCAGCGAGTAAGAGCGGCGCACTTCCTCGCCGTTGAAGCGGTGGGTGAACGTCAGGAACTGGCCTGCAACGGAGCGTAGCCCCGGCTGGGGTGCAAAGGTGAAACGAAAGAAGCCGGGCACGAGTTCCTCCTTGTGCACAATGGTGAGTGAGAACGATGGGCGGCCCCGCATTACCTAAAAATAAGAAGCGTCAGCCACGCCGCAGCAGGACGGCCACACCGATGGTAAATGCCATGATGAGCGCGAGGGTAAGGAGCAGGTAGAGCGTCCGTTTCCGGTCGCGGGGTCGGGTAGGCATAGCGGGTAGAATTGCCGGGTTGTTAAAGATAAGGGCCTGCGCGGCGGCCCCAGCCGAATGGCGTATCTTCGAAGGTACGCTTATGAGATCGCTATTCCTGCTCCTGTTGCTGCTTTCGGCAGCTTTTTCCCATGCCCAACGCGTTGTTTCCGGTGCAGTTCCGGCCTGGGTAACGCGCACACCCATTCATTACGAAGCCAGCGGTCTCGAAGACGGCGCCGATGACGGCTACATCGACCTTTGCTTTGAAAAACAGGTGTCGGTAGGCGCACAGACCGTATTTATACGGACAGCCAAGAAAGTGCTCACGGACGCCGGTGTGCAAAATGCGTCGGAAGTGGAAGTGGACTACGATCCGAGCTACCAGAAGCTTTTGTTTCACGCCGTGCTGCTGCGCCGCGGTGGCAAGATCATCGACAAGCTGCAGCCCGCGCGCTTCCAGGTGTTGCGCCAGGAGCGCGAGCGCTCGGCGCACCTGTACAATGGAATGCTGACGGCGCTGCTCGTGCTCGAAGATGTGCGGCAAGGTGATGTGATCGAGTATAGCTACAGCCTGCAGGGCTTCAACCCGGTTTTCACCGGCCGCTTTGCCACGCAGTTCGATGCGGGTTTCAGCGTTCCCGTTTATACTACTTACTACAAACTACTCGCGCCTGCCGGACGCAAGCTCTCGGTGCGCAATCGTGGTGAGGTGCCCGCAGCGCAGCCCGTAAGCTTTGCAGGGGAGCAGGGTTGGGAATGGTCGATCAACAACACTAAGGCATTGCAGGTGGAAGACCGGGTGCCAGGTTGGTTCAACCCGTACCCCGGCATTGAAATAAGCGAATGGGCCAGCTGGAAAGAGGTGGTGGATTGGGCCTGCACGCTCTTTCCGAACGTGCAGTCGACATCGATTGAAAAACTGGCAGCGGGCTGGAAGGCGCGCTACGCAACGGATGCAGAACGTACGGTTGCTGCCCTTCGTTTTGTTGAGGAAGAAGTACGTTACCTGGGCGTCGAGATGGGCACCGCCTCGCACCGTCCCAACGATCCGTCGCGCGTGCTGGCGCAACGCTTCGGCGATTGCAAGGACAAATCATACCTGCTGTGCACACTGCTGCGCACAATGGGCATCGAAGCATGGCCCGTGCTCACCAACACCGCCGACAAGCATGCAGTGACAACGTGGCTGCCCACCCCGCTGGCCTTCGACCACTGTACGGTGCAGGCGCGCGTTGGAGGCAGAACATATTGGTTCGATCCTACTATTACGGGTCAGCGCGGCACGCTCAGCTCGATCAGTTATCCCGACTACCAGGTGGGACTAGTGGTGCGCGCTGGCGATGCGGGTTTCAGCGATGTTGCGCTTCAGGACGATGGCCGCATTGATGTGACCGAGAAGTTTATTGTTACCGACTTCGATGGACGTGGACGCATGGAAGTAACCTCGGTGTATACGGGCTCCTGGGCCGATGCCAACCGCGATGCCTTTCGCAGCAGTAAGCGCGCCGACAAGCTGAAACAATACCAGGATTATTACGCCGCTTATTTCGATAAAGTAAAAGCCGACAGCATTCGGTACGTAGATGACGAAACAGCCAACCGTTTTACGGTGCTGGAATATTACACCGTCGGCGATGTATGGAAGAAGGATGCCGAAGGAAAGCGTCGGTTGTCGCTTTACCCTTTCGTGATCAATGCCTACCTGCACAAGCCGAGCGATGTAGATCGCAAGATGCCTTTTTCGCTGGTGTACCCGGCACGCATCAGGGAGCGCGTGGAAGTGGAGCTGCCGGAGGACTGGCCGATCGAATCGTTTGATGAAGTATATACCGGGCCGGGCTTCACCCTTGCTGCTTCGGGCAACTCGAAGGGCAGCCGCGTGGCCTTGAGCTACAGCTACGAAACCACCCGCGATCACGTGGAGCCTTCGGAGATCGATGCGTACATGACCGCATACCGGCGCGCCGACGACAACGTGGGCTATAGCCTTACGTACGGCGGCGATGACACGGTGGCGCGCACCACGACGCGCAAGAAAAAACACGACACCGATGCTTCGAAAGACCTGTTCCCGGTGCTTTACGTGGCATTGGGGCTTGCGGTGTTCATCACGTGGGCCGTGCGGCGCAACAACCGGTAAAAGCACATTAGCACAATCTTCACAGCTGCCGCGCCTACATTCGGGTGGGCGCTGCGTTAACAGTGTCATACCTGACGTTCGCATGAAATACTTCATCCTCTTTGTACTGGCCGCCGCATCGCTCACTGCGCAAGCGCAGATTACGCGCACCGGTTCGGCGGTTCCGGCTGCGGAGGCGCAGGCCGCGCTGGATCTGCACAATAGCTATCGTGCCGAGGTGAACGTGGCGCCGCTGCGCTGGTCGGAAAGGCTGGCTGCCTTTGCGCAGGCCTGGGCGGCGCAGCAGGTGAAGAATGGATGCCGGATGCAGCACCGTCCTTCGACCGGCACCTGGGCACAGCAATACGGCGAGAACATCTTCTGGGGCAATGGCCGCTACTTCAATGCGAGTGATGCCAGCAATGCGTGGTATGGCGAAAAGAAAGATTTCCGCTACGGTCCCATCAACGAAAGCAACTACCTGCAGGTGGGTCATTATACGCAGATGGTTTGGAGCACTTCCACCGAAGTGGGCATAGGTGCTGCGCGCTGCAGCAATGGTGCCTGGATCATCGTGGCCAATTACAGCCCGCGCGGCAATGTGGTTTCCGTTAAGCCTTATTAGCTTGAGCCGTCAGCGGTGAGCCATGTGCGCCAGAGGGGAGTTTGATGTAGTGGTGACCGCGGGGATGCTCACGGTTGACGGCTTACGGCTGACGTTGCCGTATCTTCCCCATCCAAAGCGGCGGTATGGGAAAAGGCAGGCTCGAAGCATTCAGCGATGGCGTTCTGGCCATCATCATCACGATCATGGTATTGGAGCTGCACGTGCCGCACGGCGCGCAGCTGGCGGACCTGAAACCGTTGCTTCCCGTGGCGCTCGGCTACATCCTGAGCTTTATTTATGTAGGCATTTACTGGAACAATCACCACCACCTGTTGCAGGCGGCGCAGCACACCAATGGCCGTGTGCTGTGGGCCAACGCGCACCTGCTGTTCTGGCTTTCGCTGATCCCGTTCACCACGGCCTGGATGGGCGAGCACCCGGGTGCGCCGGCGCCGGTGGCGATCTATGGCGTGGTGCTTTTTGGTGCCGGTCTTGCCTATTACATCCTTACACTCACGCTGGTGCACGCACATAGCCGTGAGTCGGTGCTGGCGCGGTCGATCGGCCGCGATGGCAAGGGATTGTTGTCGGTGCTGTTGTATGCGCTTGCCATCGGCGGGGCGTTCATCAGCGTCTGGATCAGCCATTTCCTGTACATCGTCGTTGCTGTCATCTGGTTCGTCCCCGACCGCCGCATCGAGCGCCGCCTGGGCCACGACGAGCCGCATTCCTGACGCACCGTATTTCTACAATGCGCTGATTCTCAATACAACCGTCGTTTTTGACAGTTGGTCGCCCTTCCATGCCCGGTCGTCGGCAAAAATTGAGTAATTTGCAGCCCGTAGCCTCTGGAAACCAACTGCCCCTTTCTGCTTACCACCAACTGAACCGCTTATGAGACGCGCGCTCTTTTTGATCGTCGTATTGTTGACGCTATACCCTGCCATTGCCCAGAAAAAGAAGGCCAGTGGGACCGGCCAGCGCGTGCTGCAAACGCAGGCCCACGACATCACGCCTGCCAGTCCGGGCTTTTGCCCCGGCGGAAGCGTTTCGCTGGCTGGCTCGCCTTCGGTGCCCGGGCATGCGTATCAGTGGACCCTAAACAACGTGAACATTCCGGGTGCCACCAGCATCGCGTATACTGCCAATGCTATAGGTGCCTACAGCCTTTTTGCTTATACGGCAACAGACACTATTTACTTCGATACGGTGAACGTGGTTCAGTATGCATTGCCGGTGCCCGCCTTCAGTTCCAACCCTTCCGGACAATGCAGCAGCACTCCTGTGGCTTTTACCAATACTTCTACCGGAGCGGCAAGCTATAACTGGAACTTCGGTGATCCCAACTCGGCAAGCAACACATCGACGGCGGCACAACCCACCCACACTTTTGTGGGTAGCCCGGGAAACGGTACTCAAAACTTTTCCGTGCAACTGACCGTCACCAGTGCAAACGGTTGCCAGGCAACCACAACCGCCACCGTAACGACCAAGCAGATGCCGGACGCCACGCTGAATGGCACCGGCAGCAGCACGTACAATAACCTGCCCTATTTCAAGACCTGCGCAAACGCTACTACGACGTTCCATTTTCTCAATGCATCAACAACCAATAACACAAGCTATTCAATCAACTGGGGCGATGGTTCGCCGGTGTTTACAGCAGCAAGCTTTACAACGCTCGACCACGATTATACCGTTGGGCCGCATACGATGGTCTATACGGTCATGGGCGCAAACGGCTGCGTCACGGTCAAGACCTATTATGTATTCGTTGGCAATAACCCCGCTGTAGGTATTGGGAATCCAGGCAACACAAACATTTGTACGGGCTCTACGCTGACGTTCCCGCTTACGGGAACCGGATCGAACCCAACGGGTACCATCTATACCGTTACATTCAATGAACCATCGCCATCGGTCGTCACATACGACCAGTCTAACGTACCGGTCAGCGTACCGCATCAATTCGATTTTTCGAGTTGCGGCACTACGAGCTCGGACGGTGTTTTGAGTTATCCCAATTCTTTTTCCGCACGCATCGTTGCCGAAAATCCCTGTGGCATTTCTGCAGGAAGCATCGTGCCGATCTATGTGTCGCAGAAGCCAACGGTAACGTTTGATATTTCGCCGAAAGACACTATCTGCCTCAATACCGCAGTGCTCCTCTCAAGCGTGGTAAGCAGCAACTATGTTGACGGTACATCCTGCCAGGTGGGTAAGGCTGTCTGGTCGATATCCCCTTCCACGGGCTGGTCGCTGACTTCCGGTTCGCTCGGAAACACTTTCAATTCGAACAACATTGACTTTTGGACAAGCGGGTCGGCAACGCTCGGGCTTTCCTTTTCGGCAACAGGAACCTATACGATTATGCTGAAGACCGGCAATCCGAAATGTGGAATGGATTCTTTCGTGCGCACCATCTGCGTTAACCCCAACCCGGTTGGAAGCTTCACCCTGGACCAGAACCTTGGATGCGCTCCTTTTACCGTTGGGAGTGTAAATGGCTCCAACACGCCCATCTGCGGTGGGAACACCTACGCATGGTCCGTTTCCTACGGCGCCACCGCCGGCTGCTCACCTTCAGGCAGTGACTTTATTTATGTGGGCGGAACAACGGCCGCTTCGGACAACCCCGCATTTCAATTCAATCATCCCGGGGTTTATACGGTGCAACTGGTCACTAAAAACAGTGGTGGTGTTTGTTCGGCACCCGCTGTGTCCAAGACCGTCACCGTAAAAGCGAAGCCAACCGCGACCATCAATTCCATTCAGCCGATCTGCGCAGGTCAGGCAATCAATCCTGCAACGACCATCAGCTGTTACACCAGCAGCGCTACCCACTCCTGGGGCTTTCCCGGCGGGGTTCCCGGCAACAGCAATAGCGCAAGTCCGGGGCCTGTTGTGTATGCAACTGCAGGCAGCTATATTATTTACGACACCGTGTTAAACGAATGTGGTGCCACGCCGGTTCAACTTGCTGTGGATGTAAGTGAACAGCCTGACTTCGCATTGCCGGTTTCACCGAAAGTTTGTCCTGCCTCCACCGCTGGTCCTTTCAGTTTCACCAGCTCGGTGTCCAACACAACGTTTACCTGGACCAACTCCAACACTTCCATTGGTCTCGCATCGAGCGGTAATGGCACCATCCCGTCATTCACTGCCACGAATGCCACAAGCAGCCCGATTACTGCTACCATTACTGTAAAAGCTACTAAGGGCACCTGCACTACCACAAAAACATTCACCATCACCGTTTGGAACAAGCCCGCAGCGCCTGCCGCAACTACACCTGTAACCTATTGTCAGAACGCGCCGGCAGTTGCCCTGACCGCTACCGCGTTGGGAAGTCATCACCTCCTTTGGTACCCGGGCGCCCTGCTTGCTGCACCAACGCCGGGCACAGGCACCGCAGGCAATACGCAGTACCAGGTGGCGCAGGTGAACGATACCACGGGTTGCGAGAGCAACAAGACGACCATCACCGTCACTGTAAACGCAAGCCCGGTGATCACCACCGTTACGCCCTCCAACCCCACGAGCTGTGCCAGCAGCACCGGCAGCCTCACCATAGCAGGGCTCGGCAACGGAACCTATACCGTTTCCTACACACGTAATGGCGGCGCGCCGGTAACCGCTTCGCGCACCGCGGTGGCAGGCAACATCGTGATCTCCAGCCTGGCGGCGGGCACATACGATAACATCACCGTCACCATCAATGGATGCACGTCCAACAGTATGGGTCCCATCACCTTGTCGGACCCTAACCCGCCGGCCACGCCAACAGCAACGGTCGGCGCTTCACCCTTGTGTGCAGGCGGCAGCATCGCACTGAGCGCATCGAGCAGCACCGGGGGTGTCACTTACACCTGGAGCGGTCCCAACTTTAGTCTTACGAATACAACGGGAAGCGCCAGCATCGCCGGCGCCACCCCTGCGGCGAGCGGCACCTATAGTGTTACCGCCACGCTTGCAGGCTGCTCCTCGGGTGCAGGAACAGTGGATGTGTTGGTGGAGCCGAAGCCGGCAACACCCAGCATATCTGCGCCCGCGGTATGCAGCGGTCAAACACTTGCATTGAGCGCAAACAGCAGCACGCCGGGCGTTACTTACAGCTGGAGCGGCCCCAATGCTTTCAACGATAACACCGCAACGCCTTCCATACCCAACGCCGCGGCGGTTCATTCGGGCACCTACACGGTAACAGCAACGCTCGGCAATTGTAGTTCTACGGCTTCCGTTGTGGCCAGTGTGAAACCTACGCCGGTTATATCCGCCACTGCTACCCAGCCAACCAGCTGCGGCAGCGCCAGCGGCAGCATCGTGATCAGCGGGCTGGCCGCCGGCACATATGCCATCAGTTATGAAAAGAATAGCAGCCCTGTAACGGCAACGCAAACGATCGCAGGTTCAACGCTAACGATCGGGTCGCTCACAGCAGGCACATACACCAACCTGAGCGTATCGCTCGACGGGTGCCCGTCTAACATCGTCGGGCCGTTCGTGCTCACCGATCCCAATCCGCCCGCGGCACCGCAGCCCGCGGCCAACGGACCCATTTGCAGCGGCAGCGACCTGCAGCTATCCATCAATGCGCCGGTGGCTGGCAACTATTCGTGGACCGGCCCCAACAGCTTCAGCAGCAGCCAGCAGGCACCGCTGATAGCCGCAGCAGGCACGGCTGCTACCGGAACCTATTCAGTCACCGTTACCGTAAGCGGGTGCACCTCGCCCACGGCATCCGTTGCAGTGGTGGTAAACCAAACGCCAGCGCAGCCCATGATCGCGAGCAACAGCCCCGTGTGCAGCGGCAATGCACTCAACCTCAGTGCTACTACGGCCACACCGGGTGCCATCGTTTGGAGCTGGACGGGCCCTAATGCATTCAGCAGCAGTAGTGCGAGTATTTCCTTTCCCGCGGCTACCGCAGGTGAGGCAGGCGCTTACACCGTTACTGCAACGCTCGGGACGTGCAGAAGCGACCGTAGTTCTACGGTAGTAGTGAAGCCAACGCCGCAGATAGCTTTGGTTGTGCCCGCAAACCCGGGCCAGTGTGCTTCGTCCACAGGTAGCCTGACGCTCCAGGGGCTCGATGCCAATACTCTTTACAATTACAGTTACACCCGCAACGCGGTGGCGAACACAGGAACGGAAACTACCAATGCCAGCGGGCAGCTCGTTATCGGCAGCCTCAGCGCCGGCACCTACGATGCAATCGTGGTCACTCTGAACGGCTGTTCATCCGCCGCCGCCGGGCCATTCACGCTCTCTGATCCCAACCCGCCGGCCACACCGGTAGCGAGCACGGGAGGTGCGGTGTGCAGCGGCACCCCTCTTCAACTCCATGCGCTTTCAGCTACATCCGGGGTCACCTACAGCTGGAGCGGCCCCAACAGTTTTACCAGCACAAGTGCAGATCCCGTCATCGCCACCGCATCGCTGGCCGACGCGGGAACCTACTCTGTGACGGCTACGCTGAACGGTTGTACGTCGGCGGCCGGAACGGTGCTTGCAACCGTGAACGAATCGCCCGCAACGCCCACGGCGTCCAGTCCCGCGATATGCAGCGGCTCCAACCTTGTTCTCAATGCCAGTAGCACTACAGCCGCTGTTGGTTACAGCTGGAGTGGTCCCAACGGCTTCATCAGCACGCAGCAAAACCCGGTGATCGCAAACGCAACAACCAACGCTTCGGGCACCTACACCGTTACGGCAACCCTGGGCTCCTGCAGTTCCAGTAGTTCTACAATAGCAGTCGTGAAGCCTACCCCTTCGATCAGTGGCAGCTTCAATAATCCTACATCCTGCGCGAGTGCCACCGGATCCATCTCGTTGCAGACACTTGCGCCCGGATCTTACACCGTGCAATACCTGTTCAATGCAAACCCGGCGACCGCACCTGCGCAAAACCCCAACGCCAGTGGAGTGCTCACCCTAAGCGCCCTCGTGGCTGGAACCTACAGCAACATTTCCGTTACGCTCGATGGCTGCCCCTCCAACGCTGTTGGCCCCTTCGTGCTCACTGATCCCAACCCGCCTGCTGCTCCATCCGTGGGCAGCAATAGTCCGTTGTGCTCGGATGCGTTGCTTCAGCTGACGGCGTCGCCGGTCGCCAATGCCACGTACAGTTGGACAGGGCCAGCCGGGTTCAACAGCACGGCACAAAGCCCTTCGATTGCAAATGCCACGGTTGCAAATGCCGGTGTGTATTCCGTTACGGTAACGGTCAGCAACTGTACGTCTCAGCCCGCAACGGTTACGGTGGTGGTGCACCCGCTGCCGCCCGCGCCGGGCGTTTCGTCACCTGTTGCCTATTGCAAAGACGTTCCGGCTTCTGCGTTGCAGGCTACTGCGCAAACAGGTGCTACACTCAACTGGTACAATGCCGCAACGGGAGGTCCTGCCCTGCCAGCAGCGCCGGTTCCCGCTACTGCTACCCCCGCAAGCACTTCCTGGTTTGTAAGTCAAACGAGTGCCGACGGTTGCGAAGGGCCACGTGCTCAACTGCAGGTCGTTGTGCACCCTGATGCAGACGCTCGCTTCACCTTCGCGCGCGATACCGCGTGCTGGCCATTCGATCTTCCGATACAGAATACATCCACCGCCGCAAGCAACGGCAGTTATGCCTGGTATGCAAACGGTATTCTTTTCTCCAGTGGTAGCGCAACACTATTTCCAGGATATGTGCTTCCTAATCCTTCGCAACAGGTGACGATAAAGCTGGTGGCGGTTAGTGCATACGGCTGCAAGCCCGACAGCACGGAGCACCCATTCATTACGCTTCCTAAGCCATCAGCTTCTTTCAGTGCTTGGCCCACAACCGGTTGCGGTCCCCTCAGCGTTACGTTCAACAACACCACGGCCCTGATCGATACGTTCCGCTACAGCTGGGACTTTGGAAACGGCCAGATTTCCAACCAGCAACAGCCCGGTACGGTGGTCTTCAACGCGGCGCCTACTGCCAACGACACCATTTACGTTGTGAAGCTCCGCGCATTCAACGAATGCGATACAAGCCTGTTTACGATGGATATCCGTGTTTCTTCAAAGCCGAAGGCGCTGTTCACTCCAGACCGAACGATCGGTTGCTCGCCGATGCAGGTTCTGTTTACCAACAACTCGCTGGGCTTCGGCAATACATACAGTTGGAATTTCGATGACGGGACGGTGATCAACAGCACTTCGCAAGCCCCCGTTTCGCATACGTTCAACACCGGTGTGCGCGATACCTTTTATGTGAAGCTCTACGCGACGAACGCCTGTGGGATCGATTCCGCCGTTTACTCGGTAGTAGTGCTCCCGAATCCGATCCGTCTTTTCATGGCGGTGAACGGTACGCAGCAAAATGGCTGTGCGCCGCACACTGTTGCGTTCATCAATAATTCCTCAGGTGCAACCGGATTCCAGTGGACCTTCGGCGATGGCAACGCATTGAGCACGACAGCGAACATCGATACCGTAACCCATGTGTTTGCCACTCCGGGTAGCTACTCGGTGCGGCTTACCGCGTTCAATGGATGCACTGATACGACGATGACGCTGCAGATCAACGTGTATGCGCGGCCGGATGCTGCCTTCAGCGCGGATCGCGTGCTTGCCTGCCTTGGCGATACCATACACTTTACCAACAATTCGGTAGATGCAACATCCTACGCCTGGACCTTTGGAGATGGCGGCAGTTCCAACCTTACCGCACCGGCACATGTATATAGCAGTCCCGGTATCTACACGGTTACGCTCGAAGCGCAGCGACTCAATCCAACCGGCAGTTATTGCTCGGATACTGCGCGCGTTACCGTAGAAATACGGAGCAGCTTCCCTGGGAGGATGACCGTGTCGGATTCTGTCAGCACCTGTCAACCGTTCACGGTAACGTTTACCGATCCGAACGGTCAGGTGGCCACGAGCACCTGGAATTTCGGTGATGGGAACTTCGGCGCAGGCAGCCCGGTAGCGCACACCTACAATGCCGCGGGCGTATACACTGCGTCGTTGACAAGCGTCTCCACCGGTGGCTGCATCTACACAGCGCAAAAACAGATTCGCGTGCTTGCACCTGCCGGCAGCTTCGCCTACCCCTCGGGCTACATTTGCGGCGGGCAGGCCGTGCGCTTCGATGCCACGGTGTCGGGAACCGATACGCTCATCTGGAACTTCGGCAACGGCGTCACCCAGGCAACGCTCACGCCGTTCGTGTATTACACCTATCCCAACCCGGGTCTTTTTGTTCCGTCGGTTGTGCTGGCATCAACCGCAGGCTGCCACGTGCCGCGGCAGGGCGTGGATACCATCAGGGTCGATAGGATGGTGACTGGCTACACCGCAGCGCAGATCCGCTTCTGCGGCTCCACCCGCGTGACGTTCAACGATACGTCGCACGTGTATTTCGGCATTCGCGAAGTGCGCTGGGACTTTGGTGATGGCAACAACGCCATAGGCGCGCAGGTGACCCACGACTACGCCAGCAGCGGCAATTACAACATTCAACAGATCATCTTCTCCAACAGCGGCTGCTCCGATACCATCCGGCGCACGCTCAACGTCACTGTATCGGGCATACCCGTTGCATCCATCGTTGCGCAGCCACAGGCATGTGCGCGCATCACAACGACGCTTCTTGCCAACGTGCAATCCGTTGATCCCATCACGCTCTACGAATGGTCGGTAAACGGAACGGTACAATCGTCGGCCAATATATTCCCCATCACGTTCAACACGCCGGGCTCGTATGCTGTACGGCTGGTGGTGGGTACGGTGAACGGCTGCTTTGATACTGCGTATTACACGATGGTGGTGAACCCGACTCCTGTAGTAACGGCATCACCCGATGCGGCAGTTTGCTACGGCGGCTCCACGCAACTCAATGCAACCGGCAACGGTGTGTTGCAGTGGAACTGGACTCCGATCCAGGGCCTGAGCTGCACCACCTGTGCAAACCCGCTGGCTACACCAAATACGACCACGCCGTATATCGTTACCGGCACCAATTCGTTTGGTTGCCCCGGCTCGGATACGGTTGTGATCACGGTGCATGGACCGATCAGCATTACGGTTTCGGACGATGACACGATCTGCATCGGCCAATCCGTACAACTACTGGCGAGCGGTGCAGCGTCTTATGTATGGCACCCCGACCAATACCTCGACAACGACTCGATACCTAATCCCATCGCCACACCGCCCGCAACCATCCGCTACCAGGTGGTGGGCTATGATGGATGGAATTGCTTCACGGACACCGCCGACGTAGTGGTTGCCGTAGGGCAGTATCCCACTGCCAACCTGGGCCCCGACCTCGTGCTGGCAACGGGCGTGCAGCGGCCGCTGGTGACGACCGTCACGAACGGACCCATCCGGAACTGGCTCTGGGCGCCGGCTTCCGATCTCAGTTGCAGCACTTGTCCGCTACCCACGGCCACCATCCGCAATGACGTGCTGTACACGGTGCAGGTAACGAACAACTATGGCTGTGCGGCGAGCGACACCCTCTTCATCAAAGCCTTCTGCAAGGAAGCACAGGTGTTCCTGCCCAATGCCTTCAGTCCGGACGGCGATGGCGTGAACGACGTGTTCATGGTACAGGGAAGCGGCATTTTGAGAGTGAAGACCTTCCGCATCTTCAACCGCTGGGGCGAGCTGGTGTTTGAGAAGAACGAGGTGCCGCCCAACGATCCGCGCTTCGGGTGGGATGGCCGCGTGATCGGTCGGCCTGCGATCCCCGACGTGTATGTGTATACCGTAGAAGTACTGTGCGAGAACGGAACTCCCTATACCTATAAAGGCAACGTAACCATCCTAAAATGAGGAGTATGAAAAAGACCTTGCTGAGCCTGTCCGGCATTTTGGCTACGCTCGCACTTTGTGCGCAGGACATCAACTTTTCGCAGTTCTACGAGCTGCCGCTCCTCCGCAACCCTGCGCTGGCAGGGCAGTTCCGTGGCGACTTCCGCGCAACGGCCGCTTATCGCAACCAGTGGGGAAGCGTTACGACCCCGTTCAAGACGATGGCGCTGGGCGCGGAGATGCGCTTTGCACTTGGAAGCTCGGAAAACTACCTGACGCTCGGCACGCAGGTAACCAATGATGTGGCCGGCGATTCCAAGCTAAGCCGCACGCAGCTGTTGCCGGCGCTTACTTTTCACAAGTCGCTCAACGCGGATAAAAATGCCTACCTGTCGGCGGGCTTCATCGCCGGCTTCGTGCAGCAACGCTACGATGCTACTGCGCTCACGTTCTCTGACCAGTTTGTGAACGGCGCGTACAGTCCAACGAATCCAACGCGCCAGCGTCTTCCGGGCTCCAACGTTACCTACCTCGATGCCGGCGCGGGCGTGGCCTACAGCAGCACGATGGGTTACGACGTGCGCTATTATATAGGAGCGGCGCTCTTTCATTTCAACCAGCCGCGCGTTGCCTTCGATGCTGCCAACGATGTGCGGCTCAACCAGAAGATCTTTGTAAATGCAGGCCTGTCGGCCCCCGTAGCCGATCGCAACCGGATCGTGTTGTATGGCGACTTCTTCATGCAGGGCGGCCACCACCAGGCGCAGGGCGGGCTTCTTTACCGGCACTTTCTGGTTGAAGAGGAAGACGACTATGGACTGAGCATTTCGTTTGGCGGATTCTACCGCTGGAACGATGCCGTGATGCCCGTCGTGAAGCTCGATTATTACAAGCTCGCCATCGGTCTTACCTACGATGTGAACGTAAGCAAGCTGGTGAAAGCATCACAGATGCGCGGCGGCATGGAGCTTACGCTTTCGTACAGCTCGTTCCTCAATATCAAGAACAGCTCGTCGCAGAAGGTGCGGTGCCCGGTGGCGTTTTGAGGGAAGAGGGAAGAGAACATGAGAACATGAGGGATGAGGGAGGGGCGTGAGAGAAGAGATCGGGGATGCCGGCCTTATTTTTTCTTCACCTGTAACTCCTCCCAGGGTGTCGTTCCATCCTTTTCCCTTGTAAATACGAGGGAGGGATCTTCTTGGATGACGATCTCGGCGGTTGTATAAATACGGTTGCCTTCGAGGAGGTGGCCGCCGATGCAGCGACCCGTGCTGTCGGCGATGCTGAGGTGGATGTGTGAGCCGTTTTTGGATAGCGTGCCCGTGAGGCTCACGATCTCGAAATGCCCGCTGCCGCTACTTCCCTGCTGCTGGTTGGCGAAGCGGATGTTGTAGTGGGTGAGGCTGCCCGCGCAGGTAGCGATCCAGCCAGCTTCGATGCCTTCTTTATTGGCGAAAGCCTGAAGCTCGGTGCGCAGGTCGGCGCCGGGGCGAAGGCGAAGGGCATGTGTTTTGGTCATTTTCGAATGGCAGGAGAGTAGGGGCAGCAGCCCGATGAGCAGATAGCGTTTCACCATCGGAAGGTAGCAAGCCTCCGGCAAAACGATCACCAGTTGCCCATTTGCTCGCGGTTGATCCGTTCGTGCCCGGGAAGTGCGTGCTCCTTCCAGTCGGGATCAAAAGGGACGAACCACGAAAGCCACAGGCTGCGCGAGAAGCGCATGAGGAACGGCTGCAGCGAGGCCAGGAACAGGCTGTTGCATACAACCCAGTACACGAAGCGGTTGTCGTGAAAACTGAACCCTATGATGAGCCACCAGGTGATCAGCGTGGCAAGGCTGATGAAGATGCCGATGAAATAACTAACGTAGCCCGTACCATAATAGAAGCCCACTTCGATGTCGGTGATCTGTCCGCACACCGGGCAGCGCTCGTTCATCTTCATGATGCCACGCAAACGAAAGCTAAGTGGTCGTTCGAACAGCTTCCCTTCGCGGCAGCGCGGACAATAACAGCCGTAGATGGTGGCCAGGTAGCTGCGGTGTGGACGAACGTCGCTCATCGTGTTTCGTTTACAGGTAGTCGAGCACCTGCTCCATGCAGGTGCTGCGCGATCCTTTTATCAGGAAGCTTGTGTGCTCCGGCGCTTGCCCGCGCAGCCATTGGCCGGCGTCAGCAGCCGTAGCAAAGCGATGGAAAGGATGATCGATCTTTTGAAAATCCCCGCCTACAAGCAGTACGGCTTTCCATTGTTTTGCGGCAATCACCTCTATGATGGCGCGATGCTCGTCGAGGCTTTCCGCACCCAGTTCGGCCATCGCGCCCAACACCAACACTTTCGCATCGCCCGCTGCGCGCGCAAAATTTTCGATGGCCAGCTTCATGCTGCTCGGGTTGGCGTTGTAGGCATCGAGGATGATGCTGTTGCTGCCTTTTTGCACCAGCTGCGACCGGCTGTTGGAAGGAGCATATCCTTCGAGCGCCGTGCGGATCTTTTCGTTGGGCACCCCAAAGTGGCGGCCGATGGCAACCGCTGCCAACACATTGGGCAGGTTGTAGCCACCCACCAGCTGCGTGTCGATGCGGCCTTCAAAGCCTTTCGTGAAATGCACGGAGAGAAATGGGTCGGATGCAACAGCCTCGCCGGTATAGTCGGCGTTGTGCGTGCCGTAGGTGATGCGCTCCACGATACCGGCGCTCATTTGGCGCAGGTAGTCGTAGTCCCACATCACAAAGGCGCTGCCGCCCGCTGCACGCAGGTGGTCGAAGAGCTCGCCCTTGCCTTTGCGCACGCCTTCTACGCCGCCAAACCCTTCAAGGTGTGCCTTGCCGCAATTGGTGATGAGGCCGTGCGTAGGCAGGGCGTAGCGGCAGTAGGAGGCGATCTCCTTCTGGTGGTTCGCGCCCATTTCCACGATGGCAAACTCCGCATCGTTGCGGATCTTGAGGATGGTGAGCGGAACGCCGATATGGTTGTTGAGGTTTCCTTCGGTTGTATAAGTACGGTAGTGCGCTGCGAGAACGGCATGGATCAACTCCTTCGTGGTGGTCTTGCCATTGGAGCCGGTGATGGCGATAAAGGGAATGTTGAAGCGCTTGCGGTGCTCCAGTGCCAGCTGTTGCAAGGCTTCGAGCACATCGTTTACGAGGAAGGTTTTTCCTTCAACGGTATATTCCGCCTCGTCGATCACGCAGATGGCCGCCCCGGCGGCAAGTGCCTGCTTCACGAAGGCATTCCCATTGAAGTTCGGCCCTTTGAGCGCAAAGAAAAGATCGCCTTCACCCAGCTTGCGGGTATCGGTTTGAACAGACGGATGCTTTTGGTAGAGGGAGTAGAGTTCTTCGATTCGGGACATAGGTCAAAGGTAATGTGCTGATGTGCTAATGTGCTGATGTGCTAGTGTGGTAATGTGCTAATGTGCTAATGTGGTAATGTGTGATGGGGTGATGCGTGAAGTGCTGCCGCTTCGTAATGACGTCCGGATAGGCCTTTGTAGGTCTTACGAATAAACTAATAAACCAATAAACCCATAGAATGACAAAAGCCCCTCGGAGAGGGGCTTTTGTCGTTCTATGGCACTCTTAGCGCTTTTGCTTTTTCTGCTTCCAGTAGTTACCGGTTTTGCGGCCTTTGCCTTCGGGCGAACCCATGCGGTCCATCGCGCAACGGAAACCTACCATGCTCGAAGCCTGGTCTTCTTCCATGTAGCGGCGGGCACCGGGGCTCAGCCAGTAGGCGCGGTCGTTCCAGCTACCACCTTTGTAAACGCGGCTCTTGTCCGACACGAGGGTGGTTTTTCCATAGCCGTACGAGGCGTCCGACAGGGTATCACCATCGAGGAAGTTGATCACGTTGCCCCGCTGGTAGTTGCGGCGGCTCTTGCTTTCTTCGTCGGTAACAGCGGTCATCTTCACGCGGCCCATCGAATCGATCTCGGCTTCGCCGCTCGAGTTCTTATAAAGCTTCATGAATTTGTTGCCACGGAAGGGAGCTACGTCGTCGGCATCAAGACCAGTCATAGGACGGAAGACGTCGGCAACCCACTCGCTTACGTTACCGGCCATGTTATAGAGGCCGAAACCGTTGGGGTAGAAAGATTGGACAGGAGCGGTGTAGATCGCGCGGTCGTTGAGACCACCGGCCACACCGGCGTTGTCGCCCGAGCCCCGCTTGAAGTTGGCGAGGAACTGGCCATGCCAGGAGCCGTGCTTCGTTTCGCGGAGGCCGCTGTAGTTCATGTTGGCCGTCCAGGGGTACACCTGCTTGTTGGTTACGAGTTCCTCACCACGCTTGCCTTCCTTCTTGGAGGGGCGGGGGTTGTTGGCTACATAACCGTAGGCAGCGTATTCCCACTCGGCTTCGAAGGGCAGGCGGTAGTCGGGGAGGAGCACACCGTCTTCCATCGTTACGTTGGCGCGGGGCTGGCCCTGCGGGGTTTTCAGCGGGTTCTTCTTGCTGCGGGCCATCGTTCCGGGCTGAGCCTGGTACAGACCGAGCAGGTACGACTTGGTAGTGAAGATCGACGACTCGCCTTCGGCATTACCCTGCTGCTGCAGGATGCCTTGCTTGTTCACATACTTCTTTTGAATGAGGATGTTCTCGTTCACACGGTCGGAGCGCCACAGGCAGAAGTCGTGCGCCTGCTTCCAGTTTACGCCAACAACGGGGTAATCGTTGAAGCCCGGGTGACGGAGGTAATATTCTACGAGGGGCTCGTTATACGAAAGCTCGCTGCGCCATACGAGGGTATCGGGGAGGGCAGCGTCGGTGATCTTTTTGTTTTCGGGAACGTCGGAGGGGAAGAGGCGGTTGAGCCAGAACAGGTACTCGCGGTAGTGCACGTTGGCCACCTCGGTGCGATCCATATAAAAAGAAGGAACGGTAACGCGGCGCGGAACGTTGTTCCAGTCACCCATTATGTCCTCTTCGGTCTGACCCATCGTGAAGGTACCGCCAGGTACGAATACGAGACCGGGGCCGGTGCCTTGTTCCTTGGACTTGGCCACCTGGTAGCCGCCCATTTTCTTGTCGTTGTAGCTCCAACCGGTTACGTCGGACTTGCCCGCTTTGTTCTTCTTGCCAAACAGGCTGCAGGAAGACAGCGCTGCGGCTGAGGATAAGAGGATTACGAAAGTTTTCAGTTGCATAAAGCGTTTAAATTTGTCTTTCAAAAGGACTACTGGTGCAAACGATTCCCACGAAGAACCTTGTTCAGGAATTCTAAAACGCCGCTGGTGCGGAATTATTGTATCGTCCCGGACATTGGATCGAGGTGGTTTGCGAATATAGAAAGTTTGTGGGATTCCCGAAAAGGGAATTCGTTTTTTTGCCGATATTACTGTTTCAACTGTTGTATAACTGCGATGACTGTTTTGTGCCGAACCGCCCTGCTGCTGCTTTTCACGCTCCTTTCCGTCACTGGTCTCCGCGCCCAGCGCACCTGGAAACCGCACTCCGTGCTGGTCTCCGGAAGCTGGTACCGCATAGCCGTTTCGGCCAACGGCGTGCATAAGCTGGACGCAGCTTTCCTGGCGGGCCTCGGCCTCGGCTCCAACATACCCTCCTCCGCAATCCGCGTGTATGGCGCTACGGCCGGGATGGTGCCCGAAAGCAACGTGGACCCGCGCGTAGACGATCTCGAAGAAGTGGCGCTGGCCGTGGTGGATGGCGGCGATGGCAGCATTTCCGGCTCCGATTACGTGCTTTTTTACGGACAAGCGCCCCATACCTGGAAAAAAGACTCCATCAACCGCTCCTTCTACCACCAGAAGAACCTGTATTCCGAGCAGACCTACTACTTCCTCACCGTGGGGGGAACCGGTAAGCGTATTATGCCTCTTCCACCAAACAGCGGTGGTGCTCAGCAGGTTACGGGCTTCAGCGAACATATTTTCTATGAAAAAGATTCGGTGAACTTCCTCAGCAGCGGCAAAGACTGGTGGGGCGAGGAGTTCAGCAACCTGCCCGGCCGCACGCTTACGCGGAGCCTCAGCCTCGATGGTGCCGACGCGCTCCCTGGAAGCCAGCTGCAGATCAACACCCGCGTGGCGGCCCGTTCGATTGGCTCCGGATCTTCATTTGCCATCACGCTCAACGGTCAGCCGGCCCTCCAGGTGCCCGTGCTACCCGTAACCGGCATCTTCAACGACCTCTTTGCGCAGCAGCGCACCGCAACGGGCTTCACTATTTATGGAGGCACCGGCCTGAACCTCGGGTTCTCGTTCGTGCCCGGCGGCGCCAATCCGCAAGGCTGGCTCGATTGGGTGGAACTGATTTACCGCCGTCCGCTGAACCTGCTGCCGGGGCGTCAGCTGCTGTTCCGCGACTGGACGAGCGTGGCCGGGGGCGACGCCACCTTTCGCGTGGCCGGAGCTGCGGGCAACACACAAGTGTGGGAGGTTACCGATCCCTTCAACGCGCGCCTCGTTAGCGGAACGCTCAGCGGCGGCACGCTGAGCTTCGGCGCCAACACCGACCGGCTGCGCGAGTATGTTGCGTTCACCAACGATTTTCTCGCGCCCGTAGCCGCCGGCGCAGTGCCCAACCAGGATCTTCACGGGGCCACCGCCGCCGACCTGCTGGTAGTGACGCACCCTTCGTTTGCCGCGCAGGCCGCGCAGATCGCGGAGTTTCACCGGCAGCACGACAACCTCCGCGTAGCCGTGGTGACCACCGAGCAGGTGTACCGCGAATTTGCAGGCGGCAGCCCCGACCCTGGCGCCATCCGCGACTTCGCCAAACTTTACTACGATCGCTTCCGCGGCAGCTGGGGCGCTTCGGGCAAATACCTGCTGCTGCTCGGCCGCGGCTCTTTCGATTACAAAGACCGCGTGCGGAACAATACCAACTTCGTCCCGGTATACGAAAGTCCCATCTCGCTCGACCCGCTTTCCACCCACGCTTCCGACGACTTCTTCGGGTTCCTCGACGACGGCGAAGACATCAACAGCGGCATCATCCTCAACACGCTCGACATCGGAATCGGGCGCATACCCGCGCGCACGGCGGCGGAGGCGCAAAACTTCGTGGACAAGCTGATCGCCTACCTCAGTCCCGCATCTTTTGGCCCCTGGCGCAACGGCGCCACCTTTGTAGCCGACGACCAGGACTATAACCTCCATCTCGACGACGCCGAATTGATGGCGGCTACCACGGCTGCGCAGAATCCCTTCCTCAACGAAACGAAGATCTACCTCGACGCCTACCGCAAGGAAGGCGGAACGGCAGGCGGCACCTACCCGCAGGCCAACGCAGCCATCAACAACAACATCCTCAACGGCACGCTCATCTGGAACTACAGCGGTCACGGCGGCTATGCGCGGCTGGCGGAGGAAACGATCGTGGACCAGGGCATCGTCAACAGCTGGAGCAATGCGGGCAGGCTGCCGCTCTTTCTCACCGCCACCTGCGACTTTGCCCCTTACGACCTGCCCGGCGTGAACTCGCTGGGCGAAGACCTGCTGCTGCGCCCGCGCACGGGGGCCATTGCGCTGATGACCACCAACCGCGTGGTGTTTGCCTTCAGCAACCGCCTCCTCAACAACAATTACCTCCAGGTGGCGCTTCAGCCCGATGCGGCGGGGCGCTACAAAACCCTGGGTGAGGCCGTGCAGGCATCGAAAAACCTTACCTACGCCACCAGTGGCGACCTTACCAACAACCGCAAGTTTGCCCTCATCGGCGACCCGGCGATGACCATCGGCTTCCCGCGCAACCGCGTGCGGCCGCTGCTGGTGAACGGGCATCCCATTGCAACGGCCGATACGCTGAGCGCAACGGAATTTGCCGAAATAGAAGGAGAGGTGACCGACGGCGCCGGCCTGCGCCTCAACGACTTCAACGGAACGGTAGCGCTGACCCTTTTTGACAAACCGCAAACGGTGCGTACGCTCGGCAACGACCCCACGAGCAACCCGGTGCCCTTTCAAACGCAAACCAACTCGCTCTTTCGCGGAAAGGTGACTGCCAGCGGCGGACGGTTCAAATTCAGGTTCCGCCTCCCGCGCGACATCAACTTCCAGTATGGGGCGGGGCGCATGAGCTTTTATGCGCACGACAGCACCCTCGATGCTACCGGCGTTTCGGGCAACGTACTCATCGGCGGCCTTGCAGCAGGGGCGGCCAACGACAACGAAGGCCCGCATATCCGCGCCTGGCTCAACGATGAGCGTTTTGTAAGCGGATCGGTCACCAACGAGCGGCCGATCCTGCTGCTGAAGCTTGCCGACTCCTCGGGGATCAACACCGGGAATGCCGGCATCGACCACGACATCGTGGTAACGCTCGACGGCAATAACCGCAACTATTATATACTGAATGATTTTTACGAAACCGACCCCGACACCTACCAGCGGGGAAGCGTACGCTTTCAGCTGCCCGAACTGGAGCCGGGTCATCATACGCTGTCCATCAAAGCCTGGGATGTGCTGAACAATTCGGGCGATGCCACGCTCGAGTTTACCGTGGCGAAAGATGAAGAACTCGTTCTCGGTCACGTGCTGAATTACCCCAACCCTTTCACTACGCGCACGCAGTTCTGGTTTGAGCACAACAAGCCGGGTATCGACCTGCGCGTGAAGGCGGAAATCTATACCGTTACGGGCCACCTGATAAAAACCATCCAGCGCACAATAAATAACGAAGGAAACCGTTCGATGGAGACCGAATGGGATGGACGCGACGATTATGGACAGCGCGTGGGAAGAGGGGTGTACATCTACAGGTTGACGGTGGAAAGTGCCGATGGAAAAAGGGCGAGCCAACTGCAAAAACTGGTGCTCTTGTAACGGTAACGTTCCCGAAGAAAAACTTGCGAATAAACCAAAACTCTATATTTTCACACCTCTATTACAAAATATGTCTATGAGAGCAACTGCTTTGAAACTAACTGTTGGCGCGATCTTGCTATGTTCTACCTCGCTGCACGCGCAGCAAAAGCTCAATGTCGTAACCACGGCCGTACCCTTCCTGCGAATCTCTCCGGATGCCCGCGCGGGCGGCATGGGCGAACTGTCCGTTGCCACGAATCCTGATGCGGCTTCCTCCTATTTCAACCTTGGTAAAGTTCCCTTCAACGAGCAGCCCGGTGGCATCAATGTCACGTATACTCCCTGGCTGAAGAAGTTTGTGAACGACGTATATATGGCGTCGGCTTCGGGCTACTATAAAGTGGATGAGAATTCCGCTATCTCCGGCTCGCTCCGCTATTTCAGCCTTGGCGATATCCAGTTTACCGACGAGAACGGTAACAACCTCAGCACGGGCCGTCCCCGCGAGTTCGGCATCGACCTCGGTTACAGCCGCAAGCTTTCTCCCCGCACCGGCATTGGTGTTGGTTTGAAGTACATCCACTCGAACCTCGCCGGCAACACGTCGATCGGTTCTACGAGCTACAAGCCCGGCAGCGCCATCGCAGGCGACATCGGCCTGTACCACAACCGTCAGAATGCACAGGGACAAGGCTGGGCCTTTGGTCTGGCACTGACCAACCTCGGTTCCAAGATCGCGTATACCAACAACGCTCAGCAAAAAGACTTCATCCCCGCCAACTTCGCGCTGGGTACCACTTACACCTTCGTGTTCAACGAAAGCAACAAGCTGATGGTGGGTGTCGATTTCAACAAGCTCCTGGTGCCTACGCCTCCCGAGTTCATCGATGCTGACCCCAACATGACGCAAAACCAGATCGACTCCGCCAACACGGCACGCGCTACTTCGTACCGCAACAAGAGCGTAGTGAGCAGCTGGTTCTCTTCGTTCGGTGACGCTCCCGGCGGCTTCAGCGAAGAACTGCGCGAGTGGCAGGTTTCGGCAGGTGCTGAATACTGGTACAACAACCAGTTCGCCCTCCGTGCCGGTTATTTCTACGAAGACAAGACCAAGGGCAACCGCCGCTATTTCACGGCTGGTGTGGGTCTGAAGTACAGCTCTTTCGGTCTGAACTTCTCCTACCTCGTTCCTTCCGGCGGCAACAGCGTGAACCAGAACCCGCTGTCGAACACCCTGCGCTTCTCGCTCATGTTCGACCTCGGCGGCAAGGGCACGGGCACTACCGGCACCACAACGGCGCAATAACATCGTCAATCGTGCATCGCAAATCGTGAATGCGCGATGCAACGTATAAAGAAAGGATGCCTCAGGCATCCTTTCTTCTTTGTCAAGGGTCGGAGATAAGGCACCGTTCGAGGGGAGTCTTGGCGCGGCCATGAGCAAATTCCACAGATGCCCCAGGCCGCGCCCGTCCTCTACCCCCCGCGGCGGACGTCATCCCGCTGCGCAGCAGCGGGATCTATTGCCGAAGGCACTGGGTAAGGCTTTGTTTTCCATTGAGCAGCGGGATCTATTGCCGAAGGCACTGGGTAAGGCTTTGTTTTCCATTGAGCAGCGGGATCTATTGCCGAAGGCAC
>SEAC01000007.1 GCA_004173235.1 Chitinophagaceae bacterium
TGCGACAACCTTCACGAGCGACTGCGACGGCACCTGAGCGATCATAAAGGGTTTACAGGAAGTATTGCAGACTGGAAACTGGCCTACTTTGAACCGTATCCATCTAAAACCGAAGCATATGCGCGCGAACGACAGATCAAGGGTTGGAAAAGCCGCGTTCGGATAGAGCAACTCGTAACCGGGAGATAGTCCTGCTGGTTCAGAGCATCCCGCGTACACGCGGGAGGGTCGGCGGTTCGAACCCGTCAACTCCCACTTAACCTCGCTTTAGGCGAGGTTTTTTTATGCCTTGTCACTGCTACACCTAGCGAACGTAACGGTCGGAATTACAGAAGGCAGTGCATTCACAAAGACGGGTTGGAATCTTACTCCTCACAATACTGCACGATCGTTTTCAGCCGCTCCTTTACCTCGAGAAAAGTGCCGGGCTTTTGAATCGACACACCGCGCAGCGCGCTTACATCCGCGTTCAACACGGGCGATACGCTCGTAGTATACACAACCACCGGAAGATCCCGGTCGGGGTACATCAGTCGGATCCGCTGCAGCGCCTCCTGCCCCGAAAGCGTAGGCATATTGTGGTCGAGGATGATAAGCGAAATCGCCCTGCTATGCTCTACAAGGAACGCGATCAGGTCATAAGCATTCAGAAAACAACGAAGGTTGTACGCCGGGTAGTCGGCAAACAATTGCTCCATCATCTCCAGGTCATCGATGTCATCATCGGCATACAGCACAAGCTTCCTCGTCTCCATACGGTTCTTGCTAAAATGCGTGAAAAATGATCGGTGTTTTTCACATCAACAATCTTTCCAATGTGTAAATCACCGCGAATAATAGATCTGTGGATCGATTTTGGTTTACATTTCAAAAAAAACGGTGGCCACTCCCATCATACTCTGGGCTGACGATGATCCTGATGACCTCGAAATGTTCGGCTCCGTAATTCACCGCGAAGATCCGAACGTGCGCGTCATTGCCGTGCATAACGGGCAACAGGCGCTCGACTACCTCCAGCTTCTTCAAAACACGCTTCCCTGCCTCGTCATTCTCGATATGAACATGCCGCAGCTCAACGGCCGCGATACGCTGCTGCGGCTGCAGAATGACGAACGACTCCGGAATATTTCCGTGGTTGTAGTGACCACCAGCAGCAGCGCGCTCGATCAGCTCTTTTGCAAAAAACTGGGAGTGCCGATGATCACGAAACCAACAACATCGGATGCCATTCGCGATGTGGCGCTTACATTGCTCGAGATGTGCAGGCTCGCCGGGCGCACCGTAACCGATACAACGGCGTAGGGATGGATGCATCCTTAGGCGATTCTAATACAAGCCACCCCGCTTTGGCATAATTCTTTCCCTGGTCTTTTATGGAACACGAGGATTTTTAGAGCTGGTCTATGGATTGGTGGCAGCACCAGGCTTAGGCCGGCTTTTCTATTTCAGTGGAATCCAGCCAAAGATGCTAACCGTTTGCGCTTCAACCAGAAACAGACTTTTCTCACAAGGTTTGGCAGCGGACTAATTGTTGCACCAATGGATGTATGAAGACCGTGCAAACAGCCACGCGCCTCCCTGCGCGCCTGCAGAAAATCCTTGCTAAAGGCGATAAAGGTCCGATGCCATCGGAACTCGCCCCGATGCTGGCCACCCTTGTAAAAGTACCGCCCGGGCAAACCGGATGGCAGTTCGAGATGAAATGGGACGGCTACCGCACCATCGCATACGTAAGAGGTTCAACCGTAGAACTACGGTCGCGCAACGGAAAATCCTTCAACGAAAAGTTTTACCCGCTAACGCAGTCGCTTCAGTCGTGGAAACTGCCGGCCGTATTCGATGGCGAACTGGTAGTGCTCAACGAAAAAGGCATCCCCGACTTCTCCGGGTTGCAGTCGTGGCGCAGCGAAGCAGATGGTCCGCTCGTTTATTATGTATTCGATCTCCTGTGGCTCGACGGCCATTCACTGCTGAACCGGCCGCTACGGGAGCGACAGAAACTCCTTCGCGCCATCATTCCTGCCGACCATCCTTTTCTCCGCGTGAGCAGCGTGATGGAAGGCAATGGTGACGAAGCTTTTGCACAGGCAAGCAGCCTCAACCTCGAAGGCGTGATGGCAAAAGATCCGGACAGTATTTATACGGCCGGCCGCCGCAGCCCCGGGTGGCTGAAAGTAAAAACGCAACAAAGCCAGGAACTCGTGATCGGTGGATACACGATCAACGAGGGAACGAGCAAACTGTTCAGCGCGCTGCTGATGGGAATCTTCGAAGATGGGAAGCTGCGCTACGTTACACCCGTGGGCACTGGTTTCACTCGCAAACAGCAGGAAGAACTGCTGCAAACTTTCTCGAAGCTGGAAACGAAAGCCTGTCCCTTCTCCACCGTACCCGAATACAACAAGCCTTCGCGCTTTCGGCCCGACCCGCCGCCGGCGCAGGTTGTATGGCTGAAACCGTTGCTGGTGGCGGAAGTAGACCACCGCGGCATCACCTCCAACCGAGCCCTCCGGCAGCCGTCCTTCAAAGGGCTGCGGCCCGACAAGAAACCCTCCGAGGTGAAATGGGAACGGCCTGTTGCTGAAGATGCAGTGGAGCAACATACGCTCGTAAAGAAGAAGGTGTTGTCGGCGCCCGCCCGGCGTGGGCGCAAGACGCTGCTGAACCCGGCGGAAGAAACGCAGACACGCGTTGTGGGCGGACACGAGCTTCGCTTCAGCAACCTGAGCAAAGTATATTGGCCAAAGGAAGGCTACACGAAGCGCGACCTGATCAACTACTATTACCAGATGGCGCCTGCTATGCTCCCCTACCTGAAAGACCGTCCGCAGATCCTCAACCGCCACCCCAATGGCATCGACGGCAAATCGTTTTACCAGAAAGATGTAAAGGGTAAGGCGCCTTCCTTCATCGAGACCTTCCCGTATTACAGTTACATGGACGAGCGCGACAAGGAATTCCTGGTGTGCACCGATGAGGCAAGCCTGCTTTATATCGCATCGCTTGGATGCATCGAGATCAACCCGTGGCACAGCCGCCGCGACCGGCCCAACAACCCAGACTGGTGTATCATGGATCTCGACCCGGACGGAAATCCGTTCAGGGAAGTGATCGAAACTGCGCGTGTGACCCGAAACCTGCTCGAAAGCATTGGCGTCGTTTCCTTTCCAAAAACGTCGGGCTCTACCGGCATCCATATTTACATACCGTTGGGAGGCAAGTATGATTATGAAGAATCGAAGGAGTTCGGCCGGAAGCTTGCGAAGGTCATTCATGCGGAACTGCCGAAGTTCACCTCCATCGAGCGCCGCACTGGCGACCGAAAGGGCAAGCTCTATATTGACTTCCTCATGAACCGGCCCCAGGCCTCCGTAGCGGCTCCCTATTCATTGCGTCCGAAGCCCGGGGCAACCGTTTCGATGCCCCTCACATGGGAGGAAGTGCGGCCGGGGCTCAGGATGACCGACTTCCACATCGGCAACGCAGCCGATCGCGTGCGCGAGACCGGCGACCTGTTCAAAGGCGTGCTGGGCAAGGGTATCGACATGGCGAAGGCCGAAAAAAAGCTGCTGGCCCTGCTTCAAAGCAAGGTGGGCTGACGGGTTCTCATCCATTCCGTTTCGGGCTAAACGTGCTACCTTTGAAGGGTCAAAACCCGTCGTCTATGCCCGTTACCAAAGATTTAGTGCAGCCCCTGGAAACGGTTGATGCCGTTGTGGCAACGGAAGATCCCTGTCAACTCATTGTGTGGAACGATGAAGTGAATACGTTTGAGTGGGTGATCGAAACACTGGTAGAAATTTGCGGCCACTCTCAGGAGCAGGCCGAACAATGCGCGTACATCATTCACTTCCGCGGCAAGTACGGCGTGCAATACGGCTCCTTCGACGACCTCCGCCCCAAGGCCGAAGCGATCA
Source organism: Chitinophagaceae bacterium (assembly GCA_004173235.1). GTDB lineage: Bacteria > Bacteroidota > Bacteroidia > Chitinophagales > Chitinophagaceae > Flavisolibacter. The sequence goes on from SEAC01000007.1 coordinate 3,918, forward strand.
TCGATCGCGGCATCAATGCGACGGTGGAAGTGATGGCGTCCTGAGAGCGTGAGCCGTGAGCGCACACAACGAATAAAGGATGCCGCTGGCATCCTTTATTCGTTAGCTCCATCAGCTTGAACCGGCACAGCTCACGGCTGACGGCTCACGGTTGACGACTTAAAACCTGCTCCCAATATAATGCGGCAGCACGGTGCGCCACGTTTCCCAGTCGTGCCGCCATTCTTCTCCCCAGATATCGAGTTCGTAATGGATGCCCTTACCGTAGAGGATGCCGGCGAAAGTGCGCGCCGCATTGGGGTCTTCGTAGGGACCACTGCCGGAGAAGATGTGGATATGCGGGCTGCGGCGGATCTGCTCGAGCACGCCATGGTCGGAAAGGTTGGGCATGTAGTGCTGCGGGCTGTTGAAATAAACGTCGTCGTCCCAATAGCCCTTGGTATATTCCGTCAGGTCATACACACCGCTCATGGCGATGACGCCGTTGATCAGGTCGGGGCGCTTGAGAAAGAGGTTCATGCTATGCAGGGCGCCAAACGAAGCACCACTGACGTACACGGGCGTGTCCCAGCTGGTGTTGTTGCGGATAAAGGGGAGCACCTCTTCATACACGTAGCTGTTGAATTGCTGATGGCGGATGACCTTGTGCCGCGGGTCCATATTGTTGTTGAGCCAGCTTTCGTTGTTGATGCTGTCTATAGAATACACCTTGAGCTTGCCTGCTTCGATGAAGGGCTTGAGGGTGTCGATCAGCTGGAAGCGCTCATACTCCAGGTAATCGGCTGCTGCGGTGGGCACGAGCAGCAGGGCAAATCCAAAATGGCCATACACCGCGATCGGCATTTCTTTCTGCAGGCGCTCGCTATACCAGGACGTGGTTTGTCTTTCCATAATCTTCGGTTGGTCTTACAAGAAACAGAAAAAACACTTCGTCCGCGCAGCTACGCCCGATTTTTTTGCTGCACCGAAAAAATGGCGTGGGCCCGGTGCGTGTGCATTTTGGGGTATATTTGAGCCATGGAACGCTGTTCGTGGCAACACGACAGGGATGTTTCCGATTCTCAACTCCGATGAAACCCTACTATGGCAGAGACCAACGAAAAGATCACGATCCTTATTGCAGATGACCACACGCTCGTGCGTGAAACCTGGAGCTTCATTCTGAACACCGACCCGCGGTTCCAGGTAGTGGCAGAGAGCGGCTCCGGCGAAGAAGCCGTGGAGATGGCCAAGAACCTCCGTCCCAACATCGTCATCATGGACATCAACCTCCCCGGCATGAACGGCATCGAGGCCACCCAGCTCATTCGTAAATTTTCGCCCGGCTCGAAAGTGCTCGGCGTTTCGCTGCATACACAACCCACCTATGCCCGCAAGATGATGCAGAAAGGCGCAATGGGATACGTTACCAAGAATTCCTCGCGCGAAGAGATGTTCAAAGCGATCATAGAAATCACCAACGGAAAAAAGTACATTTGCGACGAGATCAAGAACATCCTCTCCGAGCAGGTCATTTCCGGCGAAGACCAGCAAACGGGACTGAACTCCCTTTCGCAGCGCGAGATCGAGATCATTTCCTATATCAAGAAAGGCCACTCTTCGAAAGAGATCGCCGATGCGCTGAACATCTCCGTGAAAACGGTGGAAGTGCACCGCTACAACATCCTCAAAAAACTAAATCTCAAAAATGCAGCTGCGTTGGTGAACTACATCAATAACAGCCAGCTGGATTTTGATAATTGACGTGAGCCGTCAGCCGTGAGCGCTGATACGCGGAACATGGCCGCGAATGCTGGATCCGCTAGCAAAGAAAGGATGCTTTTGGCATCCTTTCTTCTTGCGTTGCATTGCGAGCTCACGCCTCACGGCTGACGGCTCACGATTTCTTATCTTTGCCCCCTCATGAACACGACTCTTTCGAAGAACTACGAGCCGGGGCAGGTAGAAGAAACCTGGTCTGCCCACTGGGAGCAAAAAGGCTATTTCCACAGCACGCCCGACGAGCGTCCGCCGTTTACCGTGGTGATACCGCCGCCCAACGTCACCGGCGTGCTCCACATGGGCCACACCCTAAATGAAACCGTGCAGGACGTGCTTGTGCGCCATGCGCGCATGAGCGGCTTCAACGCGTGCTGGGTGCCCGGCTCCGACCACGCGTCCATCGCCACCGAAGCCAAAGTGGTGCAGATGCTGGAGAAAGAACAGGGCATCAAAAAAAGCCAGCTCTCACGCGAGGAATTCCTGAAGCACGCTTTCGAGTGGAAAGAGAAATACGGCGGCATCATCTACCAGCAGATCCGCCGGCTCGGTTGCTCGGTTGATTGGAACCGCGTTACGTTCACCATGGACCATCACTACTATGAAGCGGTAATCAAAGTGTTTGTAGACCTGTACGAAAAAGGACTCATCTACCGCGGCGCACGCATGATCAACTGGGATCCTGCTGCGAAGACCGCGCTTTCGGATGAGGAAGTGGAATACAAAGACATCACCGGCAAGCTGTATTACGTGCGCTACAAAGTGCAGGACAGCGACGAATACATCACCATCGCAACGCAGCGACCGGAGACCATCATGGGCGACACTGCGGTGTGCGTGAACCCCTCGGACGAACGCTATGCACATCTGAAAGGCAAGAAGATCATTGTGCCGCTCGTAAACCGCGCCGTACCGATCATCTTCGACGAATACGTGGACCCTGCGTTCGGTACGGGCGCGCTTAAGGTGACACCCGCGCACGACATCAACGACTATAACCTCGGCCTCAAGCACGGCCTGCCTACCATCGACACCCTCAACGAAGACGGCACGCTCAGCGCCGCCGCGGAGGTGTTCGTGGGTATGGACCGCTTTGAGGCACGCAAGGCTTCGGTAGAGCAGCTTCGCTCCGACGGAGCCCTTGTGAAGGAAGAAGAATACAGCACGCGCCTTGGCTTTTCGCAGCGCTCGAGCGCAGTAGTAGAGCCACGCATCTCCACGCAGTGGTTTGTAAAAATGCAGCACTTCGCGGGGCTTGCCCTCGATGCGGTAAGCAGCGGCGAAGTGAAGATCCATCCCGAAGAACGTTTCCTCGCTACGTATAAATACTGGCTGGAGAACATCAAGGACTGGTGCATCTCGCGCCAGCTGTGGTGGGGCCAGCGCATTCCCGCCTGGTATGCGCCCGACGGATCTTTCGTCGTTGCCGAAACCCGCGAAAAAGCGTTGGAAAAATTCGAAGAAAAAGCTGCTCACGGCTCACGGCTGACGGCTGACGACCTCTCCCAGGACGAGGACGTGCTCGACACCTGGTTCTCTTCGTGGCTCTGGCCGATGGAAGTGTTCAACGGCATCCGGAACCCGGGCAACAAGGAGATCGAATACTACTATCCCACCAACGTGCTCGTTACCGGACAGGACATCATCTTCTTTTGGGTGGCGCGGATGATAATGGCGGGCATGGAATACAAGCAGGAGCGCCCCTTCGAGCACGTGTACTTCACCGGCATGGTGCGCGACAAGCAGGGACGCAAGATGAGCAAGAGCCTCGGCAACTCGCCCGACCTGCTCGATCTTATCGACCGGTTTGGCGCCGATGCCGTTCGCTTCGGCATCCTCATCTCCTCCCCCGCCGGCAACGATCTCCTCTTCGACGACTCGAGCTGCGAGCAGGGCCGCAACTTCAACAACAAGCTTTGGAATGCACTGAAGCTGGTGAAGATGTGGGACCTTCGGCAAGCTCAGGACGACGAACCAAATAAAAAGGAATTGCCGTTCGCAGTGGAGTGGTTCGAGCAGCGCCTCAACCAGGTAAAGGCACAAGTGACCGAACAGATAAAAACCTTCCGTCTTTCGGAAGCGTTGAAGACCGTCTATTCGCTCATCTGGGACGACTTCTGCAGCTGGTACCTCGAATGGGCGAAGCCGGGTTTCGAGCAACCGATCGATAAGGTGGTGTACGAGAAAACGGTCTCTTTTTTCTCCGAGCTGATGCAACTGCTGCATCCCTTCATGCCGTTCATCTCCGAAGAAATATACCACCAGCTCGGGGAGCGCACCGACGACCTGTGCGTGAAACAATTCACGCCTGCTATCGCTACCAATTCGAAGATCATCGGTCAGGGAACGTTGCTGCAGGAAGCCATTTCGGCCATCCGCGATGCGCGGGTGAAGAACAACCTGAAGCCGAAGGAAGCGGTGACGCTGGCCATCCAGAGCGACAACAACGCACCGTTCGAAGCCATCAGCGCCATCCTTGAAAAGCAGGTGAACGCTGAAGTTCGTTTCACCAGCGAGCCCGTGGCGAATTCGATCGCGGTGGTACTCGGTACCAATAAGTTCTACATCACTTCGGAGCAGGCCATCGACACCACCGTGCAAAAAGAGCAGCTCCTCAACGACCTCGAGTACCAGCAGGGCTTCCTCGCTTCGGTAGAAAAGAAGCTATCCAACGAGCGTTTTGTGCAAAATGCCAAACCCGAGGTAGTAGACGCGGAACGCAAGAAGGCGAGCGACGCCACGCAGAAGATCGAGGCCATTCAAAAGAGCCTTGCGCTCCTGGGATAAGCAAACACGAAGACTTCGAAACGCAGAATTTGTATATAGGCCCGCTCAGCGGGCCTTTTTCTGTGTGCGTCATCTCCGAGCGTTGCACGTGCAAAAAAAGCCCCGGCAAAATGCCAGGGCTTTCATAAAGTGCGATTGTGAATGCTTAGTGCTTCGCAAGTTCCTTCTTCTTCGCAGGTTCAACCGACGCAACCGTCTCGGCTTCGCCACCGAGGGAGCGCTTGCCCCCCATATCCACAAGGATCGGGGCCGCAACGAAGATGGAGGAATAGCAACCGGTGATCACACCGATCAGCATCGCGAAGGCAAAACCGCGCGTTACTTCACCACCTACCAGGAAGAGGATGAGGATGGTGAGGAACACCGTCAGCGAGGTCATGATGGTGCGGCTCAGCGTTTCGTTGATCGCCTTGTTGATGATCACCTCTTTCGGGGCACCCACCATCTGGCGGCTGTATTCGCGGATACGGTCGAACACGATCACGGTATCGTTCATCGAGAAACCGATCACCGTAAGAACGGCAGCGATGAAGTGCTGGTCGATCTCAAGCGGGAACGGAACTACGTTGCGGAGGAACGAGAACACAGCCAGCGTCACGAGCACGTCGTGCAGCAGGGCCACGATCGTACCCATCGAGTAGCGCCAGTCGCGGAAGCGGATGAAGATGTAAAGACAGATGATGAGGATCGAGAAGAGGGTTGCCTGAAGGGCGCCGCTCTTCAGGTCATCGGAGATCGTCGGCAGCACCTTCGTCATACCGAGCTTGTTCTGCTTGTCGAACTGCTCGTAGGTAGTACCTGCCGGCAGGTGTTTGGTCAGACCCGCCATCAGCTTGCTTTCCACCAGGGAGTCGGCAATGGCGCGCGTGTCGGTGATGAGGTAGGAAGTGGTGATGTCGAGGTGGTTGTTGGCACCGATCGTTTTGATAACGGGGTTTTCACCGAACGACTCTTTCAGATCGTCGCGCACTTCGTCCACATTCACAGGCTTGTCGAAACGAACGATGTAGCTGCGGCCGCCTTTGAATTCCACGCCTTCGTCGAAGCCGTTGAAGAAGGAAGCAACGCCGAGACCGAGTACAATGAACGAGATGATATAGGCAACCTTGCGGTACTCGATGAATTTGTAAGCAGCATGCTTGAACACGCGCTTCGAAACACCGGTGAAGTATTCAAGGTGGCGCTTCTTGCTGGTGAACATATCACTCACCCAGCGGCTAACGAGGATGCCGCAGAACAGCGACAGCAGGATACCGATGATCTGCGTGGTGGCAAAGCCCTTTACAGGACCGAGACCGAACGAGAACAGGATGATGGCGGTGAGGAGGGTCGTAACGTGGGCGTCGAGCACCGGCGGCAGCGAGCGGCGATAGCCTTCGCTTACGGCAACCTGGTAACTCTTGCCGCGCGTCAGTTCTTCCTTGATACGCTCATAGATAATTACGTTGGTGTCCACCGCCATACCGATCGTAAGCACGAGGCCGGCGATACCGGGAGCCGTGAGCGTTGCGCCCAGGCCGGTGAGGATGCCAATGGTAAAGAGGAGGTTGAGAATGAGGGCAATGTTGGCCACCCATCCGCTCGTGTTGTAATAAACAAGCATCAGGAGGAAGATCACCACGAAGGAGAGGCCGAAGGCCATCATACCGCCTTTGATAGCGTCTTTACCGAGGGTCGGTCCTACCACCTGTTCGGCAACGATCTTGGCCGGGGCGGGCAGCTTACCTGCCTTCAGGATGTTGGCAAGGTCTTTTGCTTCTGCGGGCGAGAAGGAACCGGAGATGCTGGACGAGCCGCCGTCGATGCGGTCGTTCACGCGGGGAGCGGAGTATACTACGTTGTCGAGCACGATGGCGATGCAGCGGCCTTTGTTGGCACCCGTCATGTCGCCCCAGATGCGGGCAGCGGTCGGGTTCATCTTCATCGTTACTTCGGCCTGGTTGGTCACCTGGTCGTAGTCGTCGCGGGCATCCACGATCGCTTCGCCTTCCAGCTTGGCTTTATCGCGGCCGTTGGTCTTGAGGCCGTGGATGGCCACGAATTCAGCGGTCTTGTTGTCTTTTGTTTCCGGCATGCCGTACGCAAACACGATGTCGGCAGGGAAGCTCGCGCGAACAGCGGGGTTTTCGAGGTACGAACGAACAAGCGCTGTGTCGTTGGTCTTTACATAACCAATGAGGCCGTAGTCGGCGTTGGCCGGCTGGATGTACTGGAACAGCGACTGGCGCTTTGCAGCAGCAGCGGCGCTTGTATCCTGCGCCGAAAGCGTATCGCCACCCATCACCTTGTTGAAGGCAACGTCGGCAGCCTGCAGGGAGGTTACGAGCTCACTGATATTATAGGTTTCCCAGAACTGGAGGTTGGCCGAAGACTGGAGGTACTTGCGCACGCGCTCCTGGTCTTGCACGCCGGGCAGTTCCACCGTGATGATGCCGCGGTCGCGGTCGGGGTTGATGTTGGGTTGAGCCACACCGAACTGGTCGATACGGGTGTGGAGCACGCGGAAGGTGCGGTCGAATGCATCGTAAGCTTCAGCACGGATCGCTGTTTCTACCTGGTCGTTGGTAGCGTTGGGCTTGATGCGGTCCTGTCCGGCAACGGCGAAGAGCGAAGCGAGCTTCCCGTTGGGAGCCAGTTTCTGGTATTCGCGGCGGAAGAGGGATACGAAGTCGGCGTTGCTGTTGGCCTTTGCAGCCTGCGCATTGTCGAGGGCCTGAACGAACACGGGGTCTTTCGACTTGTTCGCCATCGACTCGAGCAGTCCGCGCAGCTCTACTTCGAGCGTTACGTTGATACCGCCCTGCAGGTCGAGGCCGAGGTTGAGCTCGTTCTCTTTGGCCGACTTGTAGCTGATGGCGCCGGTGGGGCCGTAGTGAACGGTAACGCCCTTCGTGCTGTCGAGCAGTCGCTTGTAGCGGGCGTCGAGTGCCGCATCATACACATCCTTGGGGGCGCCCTTATAGTTGAAGTTGGTGTAGGCTTTCGCCTTCGACATCATCTTATTTTCATGGCTGCGCACTACCCAGGTGAAGGATAATTCATAGATCGAGTACAGGATAAGCAGGATCGTGAAGAAACGGACCAGGCCTTTCAATTGCATACACGGGTTTTTTAAAGAGGGGCAAATATAGCCTTTTCGGTCAGAAATCCCCGCAATTCTTCGACTACTCCGAAGCGTGTAATCGGCCAGTAGACAAGGGATTGCGGCGGTTTGCAGAATCGGCCCGCCGCGGCAAGCGCAGCCGCCCCACTGAAGTGCTTAAAAACGGCTCCGGCAACGATTGCGAAAAAAGAAAAGGCGCTTGCGTATTTCCTTACTTTTGCCCCTTTCCCGCCCGCCCATGGAATTAGCTGCACGATTGCTCCTGTTCAACGAACCCGAAACACTCCGAATGGCCAAGCTCGGCCGCGAACTTCGCGCGCAGGGCATCGACCTCGTCGACCTCAGCCTCGGAGAGCCCGACTTCGACACGCCCCAACACATTAAGGACGCCGCCAAAAAGGCCATCGACGACAACTGGAGTCACTACACGCCGGTTTCCGGCTACCTCGACCTGCGCGAGGCCATCTGTGGCAAGTTCCGTCGCGACAATGGGCTCGACTACACCCCCGACCAGATCGTAGTGAGCACGGGCGCCAAGCAAAGCCTGGCCAATGCCGTTCTCGCCGTCATCAACAAGGGCGACGAAGTGATCATCCCCACTCCTTTCTGGGTGACGTACGAAGCGTTGGTGCAACTTGCCGAAGGCAAGGTTGTGAAGATCCAGTCCTCGCTCGAGAACGCGTACAAGATCACGCCCGCGCAGCTCGAAGCAGCCATCACGCCAAGGACGCGCCTCTTTATGTTCTCGTCGCCCTGCAACCCCAGCGGCGCGGTGTACGACAAGAGCGAACTGCAGGCACTGGCCGAAGTTTTCCGTAAGTACCCGAACATCCTCGTCATTTCCGACGAGATCTACGAATACATTAACTATTGCGGCTGCAACGAAAGCATCGCGCAGTTTGAGTGGATGAAGGAGCGCACCATCGTCATCAACGGCCTTTCGAAAGGCTTCGCTATGACTGGCTGGCGCCTCGGCTATATGGCCGCACCTAAAGAAATTGCCAGGGCCTGCGACAAGTTGCAGGGCCAGTTTACCAGCGGCACCAACGCCGTAACGCAGCGCGCAGCCATCGTGGCGCTCACTGCGCCGCTGGATGCTACGCACACAATGGTGGCTGAATTCTCCCGCCGCCGTACGCGCGTGCTCGAGCTGATGAAGGAGATTCCGGGCTTCCGCTTCGCATCGCCGGATGGCGCGTTCTATGCGTTTCCTTGCGTAGATGCGTATTTCGGAAAAAGCGATGGCGAAGAGACCGTCAACAACGCCAGCGACCTGGCGATGTACCTGCTCAACAAAGGCCACGTTAACACGGTCACGGGTTCCGCCTTCGGCGACGACAAATGCCTGCGGTTTTCGTTTGCCAACAGCATGGAAAATATTGAGAAGGGATTTGCGCGTATCAAGGATGCGCTGGCGAAGCTGGGGTAGCGAAAGAACGCAGATTCACCTTCGGTGAATACGCAGATTGTTATGATCTATTATGATTTGCTTACGCATGATCTCAAATCTGCGCCTATCATAAAAATCACAAAAAATCTGGAGCCTGGCCCGACACAGCGGGGTTCTTTCTCTTTGCCAGCGCGAGCAGCTTTTCATGCAGCGCAAGCACCTGCGGGATCACGAGCTGCTGCTCGTCGTTGCTGATCACGAAATCGCACAACTTCATTTTCATGTCTGCATCTACCTGCCGCTTCATGCGTGCAAGCACTTCCTCGCGCGTGGCGGCATCGCGCTGCATGGCGCGCTGGAGGCGGATGTGCACGGGAGCGTCTACGCCGATCACATAGTCGAGGCCGGCGGCGGAACCAGTTTCGAAAAGCAATGCCGCCTCTTTGAGTGCATAAGGGGCGCTCTGCGCTTCCATCCAGGCGGTTGCATCGGCGATGGTGGGCGGGTGTGCAATGGCATTGAGTTGCCCAAGCTTTTCGGCATCGTTGAAAACGATCGAGGCAAGGGCGCCCCTATCGAGCTTTCCGTCTTTGTAAATCGAGGCGCCGAACTGCCGCTGCAACGCCTCCTTCAAGCCGGCGTGTGTGTCGTACAGTCGCTTGGTAGCCGCGTCGGCGTCGTACACCGGGATGCCCAGCAGCCCAAACACCTTTGCTACCGTGGTCTTGCCGCTGCCAATGCCTCCTGTGATCCCGACCTTAAGCATAATTCAAAATTAAAAAGTCAAAAATCAAATAATCGGTTTCGCCGCAAGGGCTTTTGACTTTTGACTTTTGACTTTTTCCTGTTCGAGGAAAGGGGATTATTTCTTGTCTGCTACAGTCGCCGCAGGCTTATTGAGGTTTTGCGTCATCTCCATCGAAATAGAAGAGCGCTCCATTTTGAGATACGAGCCGGGAGAGATCTCGAGGTCGATGGTACCATCTTCGTTCACGCGGCTCAACTTGCCGTGGATGCCCGCGATCGTTACTACCTTATCTCCTTTTTGCAGGCTTTCTGCAAACGACTTCTGCTGCTTCTGCCGCTTGGCTTGCGGGCGGATGAAAAAGAGCCAGAAAACGAGGATCATGCCCCCGATGAAAACGAACTGGAAGCCACCGCCTCCGCCTGTTTGTAATAGATACATAGTTGCTGGTTAAATCGTTTATTGCGTTCCCACCTCCACGTCGAAGGTGAGTTCATGAAGTGTGTTGGGTTTCGTGTTGGCCTGCACCATCACGTTCTTGTGCTGCGTTCCGGGGCGTCCTTCGCTGTTGAAGGTAGCGCGGATGCGGCCCTCGGCGCCGGGTGCAACGGGCGCTTCCGGCTTTTCGGCAACGGTGCAACCGCAGCCTGCCTGCGCCTTTTCGATCACGAGCGGCTTATTGCCGGTGTTGCGAAAACGCCAGATCACTTCCACCTGCGCTCCTTCCATCACCTTGCCGAGATTGAGCGCGCTGTCGATCCATTCCACGCTCGTGAAGCTGGTAGAATCGATGGCGCGTCCTGCCGCGGCGGAAGTTCCGGGCTTGCTGTCGCTACCAGAGCAGGATGCGAGCAGTGCAGCGATGAAGAGCGTGGAGAGAATCGTTTTCATTCCTTTCGGTTGAGGCGCAAAAATAGTGGCTCAGGCTCCTTTGCGGAAATCCGTTTTGTGGAGCTGTCCCGACTGCGCGAGGTCTTTGTGGATGTTGTCGAGTATGCCGTTGATGAACTGGCCGCTTTGCGCGGTGCTGTATTCTTTCGCCAGCTCGATGTATTCGTTGATGGTCACCTTGGGCGGAATGGTTTCGAAGTAGAGCAATTCGGCCACACCCATCTTCATCAGGATCATGTCGAGTGCGGCGATGCGCTCGGCGTCCCAGTTTTTGAGCTTCGGGTGAATGTATTGCTCGAGGTGCTCCTGTTTTTCGATCACCGTGCTGAGCAGGCTGCGGGCAAACTGCAGCTTCTCTGTTGAAATGTATTGATCAATACGGAACGAGCCGGGCTTTTGCAGAAAACCCTGTACCAGCTGCACGGTCATTTCGCCATCGTCGTCCCAATTGGAAAACAGTTCTTCGATGTGGTTGGTGAACGATTCGTTGGGCAGCAGCAGCTCTTCGAAGATGTAGCCTATGATGGCGCGCTCGCTCTTTTTATCGCGCGATTCGCTGGCGATGTATCCCTGGTACTCGCTGCTTTCGGCGAGCCGTACATAGGTTTGCCGAACGAGGTCTCTGTCGATGCGCAGCTCGGGTTTCGATTGCGCCCACTCGGCCTTCAGCGATTCGTCTTCGCGGAGCGTCCACAGCAGCTCGTTGCCTGCGATCTTCGTGTTGACGTTGAGGTCTTCGGTAGAGGGCAAGTGCTTGGAACGTCGTTGGTACGAATCCGTTTCGGCATAACCGGCCACTTCCGAAATAAAATAAAGCAGGTATTGCAGCAGTTCACGCGAGCCGTCGAAGTGCTTTTGCAGCAGTCGCTGCGGTTCCCCGGGCTTTCCCCCTCCCTCCTGGGTAGTCAACGTATACAAAGTCTGCATCACTTTCACCCGGATATTCCTTCTGCTGATCATCGGTAAGAACTTTTGAGCGGGCAAAGATAGCAGTTTACAGTTTCAGGTTTTCAGTTTCCAGTTGCATGCTACACCACGTCCCTAACCCAAAACTGAAATCCGAAAACTGTAAACTGAAAACTGTAAACTGAAAACGATCTTTATTCATACAACCCCGCCGCCGTCTTCTCCGCCAGCCCCTTGGGCAGCAGCCACACGAGGAAGGCACCTACTTTGTTGATGACGCCGGTAACGAGTTCTGCGCGGCCGGCAAGGGTTGCTTTCACGGCCGCCTCTCCCACCGCTTCGGGTGTCATGTTGACCTTTTCGGCTGCTTTCAAAGCCTTCACACCTACCTGCGCGCGGTCGGCAAAGTTGGTGTCGGTGGCGCCCGGGCAAACGCAGGTGACCGAAACCGGCGTTTTGCGCAGCTCGTAGCGGAGGCCCCGGCTGAATGTGAGCACAAAGGCTTTGCTCGCCGCATAGATGCTCAGGAACGGCACCGACTGGTAGGCCGCCGACGATGCGATGTTGAGCAGCCAGGCCTTCGGGTGCTTCTTCAGTTCGGGCAGGAAAAGATGCGTCAGCGCCACCACTGCGTTCATGTTCACCTGCATCATATTCAGCTGCCCGTCGAGCGGAAGGTCGGCGAAGGCGCCGCTGCTGCCATAGCCGGCATTGTTCACCAGCCCCTGCACCGCAAAGCCCGAAGTGCTGCACCAATCGAGCAGCCGCTGCGGCGCGCCGGCATCGCCCAGGTCTTCGGAACGCCACTGCGCATCCACCTTAAAATCGTTGCGGATGGCCGCTGCAGCGCTTTCGAGCTCCGTCGGGTTGCGCGCTACCAGCAGCACATTGTACCCGCGGCCTGCCCACCCGCGGGCGATGGCCAGACCAATTCCTTTCGAGGCGCCGGTGATGAGAATGTAATTCATGGGAGAATGGGGTAATGGGTTAATGGGGTAATGGGGTAATGGGGTGATCTGCTAATGCCTGCCCGAAAGAGCAAAGCGAAGGCTGGGGGGTAATGTGCTCATGGAAGGCGGGTAACGAAAAGCTCCCTCGCGGGAGCCAACTTCGTTATTCGATATTCATTATTCGATATTCCTTTAGTTCTGCACCGTGCTGGCAAGCCTGTGATAGAACGGCGTTTTGCTGCTGTCGTCTTTGGGCATGTACTTGCCGGTAACAACGGGCACATACATCACGCGGCGGCGGCTGGCCTCGCCATAGTGCGGCGACTGCTGCACGCGGTGCCAGAGGCGGCCATCGTGCACCGTGAGATCGCCTGCGCCGATGTTGAAGCCCACTTCACGGGGGTCGGGCTTGTGGTCGATGAAGTACTTTTTGCCAAACAGCAGGCGCAGGATGCCCTGCGTATGTGTGCCGGGCAGGATGCGGAGGCCGCCATTGTCGATAGGGCAGTTATCCAGGTGAATGCCGACGTTGAGCATCGGCATGATGCGCTGTCCGAGGAAGAGGTCGCGGGGCGAGTCGGTATGCCAGCCCATTTGCGAAAAGGCGCTGTTGGGCGTGCGCACATAGTTGTTGAGCACCAGGCCGTCTTTCTCATACTCGCCGATTCGGCCTTCGAAGGGAGCCACCAGAGCTGTGAGCGCCTGCAGGCGCGGATCGCGGAGCAGGTGCTGCAGCATGGGGCTGAACTTGGAGGTGAAGCAAATGCGTTGGATGGTCTTATTGCCGTCTTCGTCCTTGCCGAATTTCAGCGGAATGCCATGGATCTTATCAACGTTCTCATCGAGCAATTTCTGCTCCACGCGGCTCACCTCGGCGCGGATTTCCAGCACCCGCTCCATCGGGAGGTAGTTGCGGAACATGAGCACGCCGTGTTTTTGGAAAAATGCGAGTTGCTCCTCGGTGATCGTTTCGCCCAGCACAAAATCAGGTATCGTGAATTTCCTCATTACAGACTCAGGTTTTAAAAGGGTGGTCGGGGTGCCGCCCAGGAATGGTGGATTTCCGCCCTAAAACAACGCAAAAATATGGAGCCTGCCAAAGCATTTTAGCGGAAAGCCGCCTTTTTACCGACCAGATAGCAGAAATAGGTCAGCAAGGGTGCCGCCAGCACATCTATGGTATAGTGCACGTGTTGCACCAGCACCAGCACTCCAACGGCGCAACCTGCAGCCAGAGCAAGCCACTTGCGCCAGCCCGGCGGGAAGCAGTACGCAAACAGGAACAGAGTGGCCGTGTGACCGGAATAGAAAAGGTCTTTGGTGATGAAGGTTTCGCCGTAAAAGCGGTTGGCAAGCGGGTCGATGAGCGGAATGAGGCCCGGCGGCGTGTCGAGGGCCGTCACGAAGATGGTGCCCATGCGGCTGGCTGTAAGCAGCGCAAAGCCCCAGGCAAATACCAAAAGGAAGCGCGGGCTACGGACGGCCTGCCACACCCCGAGCAGCGCGACGCCCCAGATGCAGCTGAACACCGCAATGGACACATCGTGGGCAGGAAGCCACGCCAGCACCGGGTCGTGGAGCAGGTGGCCGGGGCGGGCCTCGATAAATTGAAAGAATGGAGGCAGCAGCGCCAGCATCACCAGCGCGAGCCCGACGCCCAGCAGCAGGCTGCGGCGGAAGCACTTGTCGCGCCACGAGGCATCCCATCGGTCGGCGGCTGCATCAAAGTGATCGGTGGCGTGGGGCATGGGCCGCAATGTTACGAAGCGTTTGGAAGCCGCCCGGCAAACTGACAGATTTTCGCGCCGCTTGTCAGGAAATGGCCGCGCATCCTGAAAAAAATTCCGGCAAACCGGAAATAAATTCCGGTTTCGGCCCATGGCACGTATTTCGATCCCTGCTGCGCACCCGCTACGGAACACGCGTACCTTGCGGCCCTCAACTATTCAATCAAACCAAAATTTCATACGTATGTCGAACAAAGTAAATGTTACCCCCCTCCACGACAGAGTGATCGTGAAACCGGCTGCTGCTGAAGAAAAAACGGCCGGCGGTATCATTATCGTAACCGTGAAGGAAGGCGACACTGTTCTTTATGGCAAATACGCAGGCACGGAGATATCGATCGAAGGCGACGACTTCCTGATCATGCGCGAAAGCGATATCCTGGCGATCGTTTAGCCGTTTGTCACCCTTCGGCTCCGCTCAGGGTGACAATGCGCCCGCTCCCCTGTCATCCTGAGCGGAGCGCAGCGAAGTCGAAGGATGACCACACTCATTTAAAATTTCAAACACAAATACAATGGCAAAACAACTGTTTTTCGAAACTGATGCCCGCAATAAAATGAAGAAAGGCGTGGACGTCCTCGCCAACGCAGTAAAGGTTACCCTCGGTCCCAAAGGCCGCAACGTGGTGATTGAAAAGAAATTCGGTGCTCCCGCCGTAACCAAGGACGGTGTATCCGTAGCCAAGGAAATTGAGCTGGAAGACGCCATCGAGAACATGGGCGCACAAATGGTGAAGGAAGTAGCTTCCAAAACCGCCGACATCGCAGGTGACGGCACCACCACCGCTACCGTGCTCGCACAGGCCATCATCACCGAAGGCCTCAAGAACGTTGCCGCAGGCGCCAACCCCATGGACCTGAAGCGCGGTATCGAAAAGGCTGTAAAGGCTGTAGTAGAAAACCTGAAGTCGCAGAGCCAGACCGTAGGCAACGACAACCAGAAGATCGAGCAGGTGGCTACGATCTCCGCCAACAACGACAGCGAGATCGGAAAGCTCATTGCCGAAGCGATGGCCAAGGTTTCCAAAGACGGTGTGATCACCATCGAAGAAGCAAAAGGCATCGAAACAACCGTTGATGTGGTAGAAGGCATGCAGTTCGACCGCGGTTATATCTCTCCCTACTTCGTTACGAACAGCGAAAAGATGCAGGCCGAGCTCGACCGCCCCTACATCATGATCTACGACAAGAAGGTGTCTTCGATGAAAGACATCCTCCCCATCCTCGAAAAAGTTGCCCAGCAAGGCGCGCCCCTGCTGATCATCGCTGAAGACCTCGAAGGCGAAGCGCTGGCTACCCTCGTGGTGAACAAACTGCGCGGCACCCTGAAGATCGCTGCCGTAAAGGCTCCGGGCTTCGGCGACCGCCGCAAGGAAATGCTCCAGGACATTGCCGTGCTCACCAAGGGCATCGTGATCTCCGAAGAGCAGGGCTACAAGCTCGAGAACGCCGACCTCACCTACCTGGGCCGCGCCGAGCGCGTGGTTGTTGACAAAGACAACACAACCGTTGTTGGTGGCTCGGGCGAGAAAGACGCGATCACGGCGCGCATCAACCAGATCCGTGCGCAGATCGAGAACACTACTTCCGACTACGACCGTGAGAAGCTGCAGGAGCGCCTGGCCAAGCTGAGTGGCGGTGTTGCCGTACTCCACGTCGGTGCTGCTACGGAAGTGGAAATGAAAGAAAAGAAAGACCGCGTAGACGACGCCCTGCACGCTACCCGCGCTGCCGTTGAAGAAGGCATCGTTCCCGGCGGTGGTGTGGCCTATGTGCGCGCCATCGAATCGCTCAACAACGTAGATACGCTCAACAGTGACGAAGCAACGGGTGTGCAGATCATCCGCCGCTCGCTCGAAGAGCCCCTGCGCCAGATCGTTGCCAACGGTGGCCTCGAAGGATCGGTTGTAGTGAACAAGGTTCGCGAAGGCAAAGGCGACTTCGGCTTCAACGCACGCACCGAAGTTTACGAGAACCTCATCGCAGCCGGTGTGATCGACCCCACGAAAGTGAGCCGCATCGCCCTGGAGAACGCCGCATCGATCGCAGGTATGTTGCTGACCACAGAGTGCGTGGTTGCCGATAAGCCCGAGCCGAAGTCGGCCGCCGGTGCACCTGCAGGAATGCCGGGCATGGGTGGAATGGACTACTAAGAGGATGTCTGATGTCCGATGTCTGATGTGAGATGTGAGATGTGAAATGTGAGATGTGTGATGGAAACATCAGCAGCTGAAAATAAGAAGAGTGCCTGGCGAAAGCCGGGCACTTTTTCGTTGGCAGCGTTCGTAAAAAAAACCAAAAAATATTTTTACGGATGGGATTAGTAAAGCAACAAAGTCTGTAACTTAGAAGAACCATCCCGCGATCGACCAGTCGCTTCCGCCTTTGGCCTGGTGTTTGACAACCATTGTCCTTTGAAAATCAGACATTTCTGTTAACTCTTAAATGGTTTTTTATGTTGTCTAAAATGATCCGTTGGTTCAAAAACCGCTTCTCCAACAACAGCAAAAAGCCCGGTTCGAAACGCAGCGGCTTCAATGCCGACAATCCCTTCCTCATTCTTTGAGAAGGCCTTCTTCTTTTACTACAATACCTGGATGTTTTCCAACAGCATTTTATTTTGGTACCGTCTGAAATCCAATACCTGTTGCGACCCGTTAATCGTACCGAGAAGAACCGTTTTCCTTGCCGGTACATATGGCCTACCCTGCGGTGCCATTCGGGCTGAAGCCATGCTGCTATAAATGAATGAATCCCGGCCGGCGCGCCGGGATTCGCTTTTGGCAAAAAAGTTGCATGGTCGGGGTTCTAAAGAACATTCTTATGCGAAAATTGATGACAGCTGCCCTCCTGATGGCGGGCACTCTTGCAGCCAACGCGCAGCAGATCCGCGGGGGCGTCAATCTGGCCAACATTTCCACAACGGCTTCCGGCCGCGCCGACGAATCGAACATGCTCACTTCCTTCCAGATCGGGCTACTGGGCGACATCAAGCTCGGAACACCCATGCTGGCCTTGCAGTCGGGCGTATTGTTTACGGGTAAAGGCGCGAAAGTGCAGTACCGCGAGCCCGGCCAGGCAGGCTACTACAAGCAAAGCGTGAATCCCTACTACATTGAAGTGCCGGTGAACCTGTTGGTGAAGCCGCCCATCGGTGCGGGTAGTCACTTCTTCATTGGCGCGGGCCCTTACATTGCAGTGGGCGTGGCCGGCAAAGCGCGCACCGAAGGCAGCGCCGTGCTGGGCGTCAACAGCGAGCGCTCGATCCGCTTCTCGAACGATGATCCAACCACGTTCAACCAGGAAGAAGGCACGGGCTTCGGCATCTTGCGCCGCTTCGACTACGGCCTCAACGGCACCGCCGGCTTCGAGGGCAAGTTTGCAGTAATAGGCGTCAACTACGGCCTCGGCCTCGCCAAGCTTCAATCGGGCAGCAACAGCAGCGCCGACGATGCGAACAAGCACCGCGTGCTGAGTTTATTTGTGGGCATTAAGCTGTAGTGGTAGAAACGCGTGAGCCGTGAGCCGTGAACGCTTTCGCCAGCAACAAAAAACGGATGTCTTTGGCATCCGTTCTCTATACCGGGCAATGCGAGCTAACGGCTCACGGCTCACGGTTCACGCCGTCACACTGCAAAACTGCTTCCGCAGCCGCAGGTCGTGGAGGCGTTGGGGTTGCTAAAGGTGAAGCCGCGGTTGGACAGGCCGTTCTCCCAATCCACCTGCACACCAAAGAGGTACAGCTCGTGGCTGCGGTCCATGATGAAATGAACGCCATCGGCTTCGTAATCGGCATCATTGTCTTTGCGCTCGTCGAATTCCAGCACATAGGAAAGTCCGGAGCAGCCGCCACCCTTAACGCCGATGCGCAGCTCTTTGCCGGCATCATGCCCGGAAGCCAGCAGGCGCTCGATCTCGGCCGACGCGCTCGCGGTGAATCGTACGGGGCTCATTGTTGTCGTTTCCATAGTGCAAAAATACGACAGATACCGCGGCGGCAGCGGCCATCATCAAATAATGGCAGTCCCTTGACAACGCAGCGTTTGCATTCCGGCAAAATGCCTCCATCGCTGCAACTTTCCTCTCCTCGCGGGCCAACAGCCCTTTCCCGTACTTTTGTCGCGCTATGAACATGGATACTGCCTCTATCGCACTCCTCGTGGCAGCGGTTGCACTGGTGCTTGCGCTCGCATCGTATTTCCGGAAGCCCGCTGCGACGGAGGCCACACCCGTTGCGACCGGCCCGAACAGCGCCACTGCCCTCCCGCTGAAGCTCACGGCCTATGAGCGCCTCGTGCTGCTTTGCGAACGCATTTCGCTTCCCGCACTTATTGGCCGCACGTCTTCGGCCGACCTCAGCGCGCAGGAAATGCGCTACGTGCTGGTGGAAAACATAAAGCAGGAATTTGACTACAATGCCTCGCAGCAGATCTACGTTTCGGATGCCGCCTGGTCGGCCGTGCGCAACCTCCGCGACCAGAGCCTGCTCGTCATCAACCAGGTGACCGGCACACTGCCCCCGGATGCCCGCGCCGGCGATCTCAACAAGAAATTACTCGAAGTGCTGATGCAGCAGGACGGCACCGCCTTGCACACGGCTGCGCTGGAAACGCTGAACAGCGAAGCGAAGAAGATCATGCAATGATCGTCAGCCGTGAGCCGTCAGCCGTGAGCGCTGACGCACACGGAATTTGTCACGCAAACCAGCTGTGAACTTGCTCACGGTTCACGGCTCACGTTTCACGATGGCTCCTCTACACACCGACTCCAACATCGAAATAAAGCCCCTCTACACCGCTGCCGACCGCCCCGCGCCGATGAACGAACTGCCGGGCGAAGCGCCCTTCACGCGCGGCGTGCAGCCCGATATGTATCGCGGCAAGCTGTGGACGATGCGGCAATACGCCGGCTTCTCCACCGCCGAGGAAAGCAACAAGCGCTACCACTACCTCCTTTCGCAAGGCGTGATGGGACTGTCGGTGGCCTTCGACCTGCCCACGCAGATCGGCTACGACTCCGACCATGCGCTGGCCGAAGGTGAAGTGGGCAAAGTAGGTGTGGCCATCGATTCGCTCGAAGACATCGCCACGCTCTTCCAGGGCATCGAGCTCGAGAACGTATCCACTTCGATGACCATCAACGCTACCGCCTACATCCTGCTTTCGTTTTACGTGGCGCAGGCAAAAAAGCAAGGCGCCGATTTGAAGAAGATCTCCGGCACCATCCAGAACGACATACTGAAAGAATACGCCGCGCGCGGCACCTACATCTACCCGCCGAAGCCGTCGATGCGCATCATCACCGACATCTTCGCGTGGTGCAGCAAGGAGTTGCCGAAGTGGAACACCATTTCCATCTCCGGCTATCATATCCGCGAAGCCGGATCCACCGCCGTGCAGGAGATCGCATTTACACTGGCTAACGGTAAGGCCTACGTGCAGGCGGCACTGGCGCAAGGCCTCGACATCAACGTGTTTGGAAAACGCCTCTCCTTCTTCTTCAATGCGCACAACAATTTGTTCGAAGAAGTGGCCAAGTTTCGTGCCGCCCGGCGTATGTGGTGGCGCATCATGAAAGACCTGGGCGCAACCGATCCGAAGGCCATGATGCTGCGCTTTCACACGCAAACCGGCGGATCCACGCTCACGGCGCAGCAACCGCTGAACAATATTTCGCGGGTCACGATTCAAACACTGGCAGCAGTGCTGGGCGGCACGCAATCGCTGCACACCAACGGCTACGACGAGGCGCTGAGCCTCCCTACCGAGGAAGCGGCACGCATTGCTTTGCGTACGCAACAGATCGTTGCCTTCGAAAGCGGTGCGCCCGACACGGTGGACCCCCTGGCAGGTTCGTATTTCGTGGAAAGCCTCACCGACGAAGTGGAGCACAAAGCGTGGGAGCTGATTGCGCAGATCGACGCGATGGGCGGCTCGGTAGCTGCGATCGAGGAAGGGTTCATCCAGGACGAGATCGCACGAAGCGCCTATCAATACCAGCGCGGCATTGAGAACGGCAGCAAGATCATCGTGGGCGTCAACAAATTCCATGTGGGCAAGGAAGACCCGGTGCCCGGTTTCCGCATCGACGATTCTATCCGAGATGCGCAGTCGCAAAAGCTGGCTTCGCTCCGCGCGCGCCGCGATGCCGACGCCGTGCAGCGCGCGCTCGAAAGCATCCGACAAGCTTCCGTAGACGGCAGCAACCTGATGCCGCACGTGATAGCCGCCGTGGAAGCTTATTGCACGCTGGGCGAAGTGGCCGACGTGCTGCGGGGCGTGTTTGGAGAGTACCGCAGTTCCTAGAACGTACCTCCCTTTAGCTCCTTAAAAAAATACCGGTAACAAAAAGCCCCGCATCGCTGCGGGGCTTGATGAAATGCGACAGGCAGACATCACTTGATGGCGCTGTTGATCGCCTTCGCGCTATCCTGGTGCATTTTGAGCGTAGGAAGCGTCTTGGCAGCCCAGGCCTTCAGGTCGGCGTCCATGGCGCCATTGGCAGCCTTCTCAAATTCCGCCACGTCTTTGTTGTGGTCTTCCACCATCATTCCAATGTAGTGCTTGTCGAAGGCTTTGCCCTGCATCTTCTGCATCGCCATCATGTGGTCCTGCGTTTTCTTGTCCATGCTGTCCGACAGCGTCATGCCCTTGGCTCGGGCGAGGTTCATCAGCTCGTCGTTTGCCGCCTGGTGGTCGCGCACCATCATGGAGCCGAAGGCTTTCACACGGTCGTGTGCGCCGTTAGACTGTGCGAGGTTGCCCGCCTGCACTTCCATCATTCCACCCATTGCAGCCTTTTGTACAAAGGCCATGTCGGCTTCACCGAGCGGGGTGCTGCTGTAGGTGGTGCCCGCCGGTGCCGTGGAGGTGGTGTCGGCGTTGACGGTGGTGGTGTTGGTAGTTACGGTCGTGTCGGAAGTGCTGCTGCTGGAGCTGTCGTCGCCATTGCAGGATACAAACAAGGCTGAGGCAAGGAGCATCGGTAAGACGAATGTCTTTTTCATATAGCTTTTGTTGGTGATTGAATGCGCAAAGGCAAAAAATTCGTGCCAGTGAACGGCACGCGGGCTCTTGGGGCGCCGTTTGCGCGCACCCATCCCTCCACCGGATTTATCGTATTTTGCCCTAAATCGCCCTCATTCTATGAAAAAGATCGTACCCTTCCTGCTGGCCCTTTTCGGTGCCGGCAGCGCGATGGCCCAGCAGCCGGCCTTTATCACCGATAGCCTCGACGCCTATATTGCCCGCGGACTCAAAGACTGGGATCTTCCGGGCATTTCGGTAGTGGTGGTCAAAGACGGGCAGGTGGTGCTTGCCAAAGGCTACGGCGTGCGCGACGTGCAAACCGGCCAGCCCGTAGATGCACACACGCTGTTCATGATCGCATCCAACACGAAGCTCTTCACCGGCACGGCGCTCGCCCTGCTCGAAGCAAGAGGCAAGATCAACCTCAACGACCCGGTGCGTAAATATTTCAGCGATTACCGCCTCTACGAACCCACTACCACGCAACTGGTCAGCATCCGCGACCTCTTGTCGCACCGCATCGGCACCAAGACCTTCCAGGGCGACTTCACCTTCTGGAACACCCTGCTCACGCGCAGCGAGATCATGAAGCGGATGCGCCTGCTGAAGCCCAGCCAACAGTTTCGTCAGGATTACGGCTATTGCAACAGCTGCTTCCTCACGGCCGGGCAGGTGATCCCGCGCGTGACGGGCTATACGTGGGAAGATTTCGTGCGCGACAGCATCGTGCGCCCGCTCGAAATGAACGAGACGCGCGTGCTTTCTACCGACATCGAAAAACAACCCAACGTGGCATCGCCTTACACGTCGTCGTTCACGGGCGTGCTGCAACGCGTTCCTTACGACAACTGGAACAACCTCGCTCCTGCCGCCTCCATCGTGAGCAGCGTGAGCGACCTTTCGCACTGGCTCCTGTTTCAGCTGGACAGCGGCAAATGGAAAGGGAAGCAGGTGCTTCCCTGGAGCGTGTTGCAGAAAACGCGCGACGCCAACATCGTGGTGGGAAGCCGGCGCTCGAGCGCATTTCCTACGCACTTCCGCACCTATGGCCTCGGACTGTTCGCTACCGATTACAATGGCCGCCAGCTCTATTGGCACACCGGCGGCGCGGGCGGCATGGTGAGCAACGTTTGCTTCGTGCCCGAAGAGCGACTCGGCATTGCCATCCTCACCAACAACGACAACCAGAATTTCTTTGAAGCGCTCCGCTACCAGATACTCGATGCCTACCTCAACGTGCCCTATGTGAACCGGAGCCAGCAGTTCCTCCCCGGCTTCCGCCGCGAGCTGGCAGCGCAGGTGCAGGAGATCGATGCCTGGAAAGCACGCGTGAAAGGCAACAAGCCCGCACTTGCATTGAATGAATATGCAGGCACCTATCAAAACCCGCTCTACGGCAACATCCGCATCCGCACTTCGGGCGACAGCCTCATCATCCGCTTCCTCAACCACGAAGACCTTGAAGCATCGCTGCACTACATGGACAACGGCGAGTGGCTGATGACCTACAACAATATCGAATACGGCATCTTCGCCATCCGCTTCGAAGAGCTGAAGGGCAAAGTGCGCAGCGTTACCACCAGGCAAAATGAATATGCGGAGCAGGATCCGTATGTGTTCATTAAAACGAAATGATGAATGTGCTGATGGGGTAATGAAAAACCGCTTCATTCGAAGCGGTTTTTCATTGTTTTTTTTGCGAAGCAGCAAATCAGCTCATCACCCCATTACCCCATTATCCCATTACCCCATCAAGAACGCTTTTGCTCTTTCGCCCACGCATCCTTCAACCCAACGGTGCGGTTGAAAACGAGGCGCGAGTAGGTTTCTTTGTTGTCGAGCGTGAAGTAGCCCTTGCGGAGAAACTGGTAGCGTTCGTCCATGCGGGCATTTTTGAGCGCCGGCTCGGCGTATACAGTTTCCAGCACCTCGAGCGAGTCGTCGTTGATATAAGTTTTGAAATCGCCTTCTTCGTTGGAAGGATCTTCTACCTTGAAAAGGCGGTCGTAGAGCCGCACTTCGGCGGTAACGTTGTTGGTGGCCGACACCCAGTGCAGCGTGCCCTTCACGTTAATGCCCGACGTGTCTTCACCACTCTTGCTTTCGGGGATGTAGGTGCAATGCAGCTCGGTGATGTTGCCGTCGGCGTCTTTGATCACCTCTTCGCACTTGATGATGTAGGCAAACTTCAGGCGCACCATGCCACCGGGAAACAGGCGGAAGTATTTTTTCGGCGGCACTTCCATGAAGTCGTCGCGCTCGATGAACAGTTCTTTCGTGAATGGGATCTCGCGCGTGGGGCTTGCCGGGTCTTCGGGGTTGTCTTCGCCGACCAGCATCTCCGGGCCGTTGCCATCTGCGTAGTTGGTGATCACCACCTTGATGGGATCGAACACCACCATGCGGCGGAGCGCTACTTTATTTAGGTGCTCACGCACGCAGAACTCCAACAGCCCTACGTCGATGAGGTTCTCGCGCTTGGCGATACCTACGCGGTCGCAAAAGTCGCGGAAGGCCTCGGGCGTATAGCCGCGGCGGCGCATCCCGCTGATGGTGGGCATACGCGGGTCGTCCCAACCATCCACGTGCTTTTCTTCCACCAGTTGCTTCAGCTTGCGCTTGCTCATCACCGTGTAGGTGAGGTTGCGGCGTGCAAATTCATATTGATGCGAAGGGAAGATGCCGAGCTTTTTAATGAACCAGTCGTACAGCTCGCGGTGCGCAACGAACTCGAGCGTGCAGATGGAGTGCGTGACGTTTTCGATCGAATCGCTTTGCCCGTGCGCGAAGTCGTACATCGGGTAGATGCACCAGTCGTTGCCGGTGCGGTGGTGGTGTGCGTGCTTGATGCGGTACATCAGCGGGTCGCGCATCAGCATGTTGGTGTGCGCCATGTCGATCTTTGCGCGCAGCACTTTTTCGCCGTCCTTGTACTTTCCGGCGCGCATGTCGGCAAACAGCTGCAGGTTCTCTTCAATAGAGCGGCTGCGAAAGGGGCTGTCTTTGCCCGCCTCGGTGGGCGTGCCTTTGAGGCGCGCGATCTCTTCGGCCGAGAGGTCGTCCACGTAGGCGAAGCCTTTTTCGATCAGCTGCACGGCGTATTGATACAGTTGCTCGAAATAGTCGGAAGCATACACTTCGTTCTTCCACTCCACGCCCAGCCACTTCACGTCGGCCTTGATGGAATCCACGTACTCCGTTTCCTCGGTGGTGGGGTTGGTGTCGTCGAAGCGGAGGTTGGTGTAACCGGGATATTTCTGGGTGAGCCCGAAGTTGAGGCAGATGGCCGTGGCGTGCCCGATGTGGAGGTAGCCGTTCGGCTCGGGCGGAAAGCGCGTCACGATGCTCGTATACTTGCCGCTCTTCAGGTCGTTCTCAATGATCTCCTCGATGAAATTCAGCGATTTTTCTTCTGACATAAGGCGCGAAAATACGCCAGCCGAAGGTCATTGCGAGCGGAGGGAGGGAATCTCTTACCCTTCAACCCGACACAGAAATCAGCGCCGTATGGACACGGTCATGCGCCGTTTTGGCATTGTCGTACGTGGTTTTCGCACCGTCATGGGAAGTTTGGGCACCGGCACGTGGGGTTTTAGCACCGGCACGTGGGGTTTTAGCACCGTCACACGGGGTTTTAGCACCGTCACGCGGGGTTTTGGCACCGGCACACGGGGTTTTGGCACCGTCACACGGGGTTTTGGCACCGTCACACGGGGTTTTAGCACCGTCACACGGGGTTTTGGCACCGGCACGCGGGGTTTTGGCACCGGCACGCGGGGTTTGGCACCGGCACGCGGGGGTTTGGCACCGGCACGCGGGGGTTTAGCACCGTAAATGCTTAGCCTTCGAACGCAGCCCTGCAACTCCTCAACTCCTCAACTCCTTAACTCCTCAACTCCTTAACCCTTTAACCCCTGCAACTCCTCAACCTTTCAACTCCTTCTCTTTTTTAATCTTTGTCGTAACCTCCCTCCTCCCACCGGAGTCTTATGCCCCAGATGACCGCAGAAACGGCCGACATAGAACTGATAGACGAAGTGCTACGGGGCAACGAGGCCGCGTATGCCCTCATCGTCGACCGCTACCAGGCATTCGTGTTCACGCTCGTGCTGCGCTATGTAAAAGGCAGGGAGGATGCTGAAGAAGTGGCGCAGGATGTTTTCGTTAAAGCTTTCCGGGCGCTGGCCGACTTCAAGCGGGCGTCGAAATTCAGCACCTGGCTGTATACCATCGCCACCACCAGCGCGCTTAGCTGGCTGCGTAAAAAGAAGCTCGACACCCGCTCGCTCGACGACGAATCGGTGTTTGCCCGGGCCGACAACCTCGACGGGGGCCTGAGCGCCAACCTTGTGGAGGCGAAGTCGCGCACGGAGCTGCTGGCGCGGGCTATGGCCCTGCTTCCCCCCGACGATACGCAGGTGCTGACGCTCTTTTATAAAGGAGAACAAAGCCTCGAGGAGATAGCTGCCATCCTTTCCATAGAAGCCAATGCCGCCAAAGTGCGGCTGCACCGCGCGCGGACGCGGCTGAAAGACAAAATGAACCAGCACTTTGCCGCAGAAGTGCGCGACCTTTATCAACCCTGAAAAATCGCCGCCATGGACACCGAAATGGAAGCACAATTGTGGGCGTATATAGATGGAATCGCCACCGAAAGCGAACAGAGCGCCATTGAGCGCCTGCTCGCGGAAAATGCGGACTGGCGCGCCCGCTATGCCGAGCTGCTCGAAAACCACCAGTTGCTCGGGGCCGGCGAGTTGGAGCAGCCCTCGATGCGATTTACCCGCAACGTGATGGAGGCCATCGCTGCCGGGCAGATCGTTCCGGCCACGCGGCAATACCTCAACAACCGCATCATCGGCGGCATCGGGCTCTTTTTCGGCGCCTTGATCCTCACCGTGCTGGTGCTTGCCTTCAGCAGCAGCGATGGCGGCGGTTCCGGCACATCTTCCCTCCCATCGTTCAACGTGAACAAGCTTTTCGGCAGCAGCTCCGTCAACATCTTCCTGATGGCCAATATCGTGCTTGCGCTCCTCCTCATTGACCGCCTGCTGACGGCCCGGAGGCGCGGGCGCCTCGACCGCGGCCATTCCTGAGGCCTGCCCGCTCGGTTATCCCCATCCAAAACGCTACCTTCGCCGCCTCAATCAGCCTTATGGATGTAAAGAACAACATACTCGAAACCATCGGCAACACGCCACTGGTACGCCTCAACCGCATCGTGAAAGACCTCCCCTGCACCGTATATGCCAAGGTGGAGTATTTCAACCCCGGCAACTCCACGAAAGACCGGATGGCCCTCAAGATGATCGAAGTGGCCGAAGCGGAAGGCCGCATCAAGCCGGGCGCAACGCTCATCGAGGGCACCTCGGGCAACACCGGTATGGGCCTCGCCCTCGGCGCTATTGTAAAAGGCTACAAATGCATTTTCGTAACTACCGATAAGCAGTCGCAATCGAAGGTAGACATCCTCCGTGCCCTCAACGCCGAAGTGATCGTGTGCCCCACCAACGTGGAGCCCGAAGATCCCCGCTCCTACTATTCCGTGGCTGCGCGTCTGGCCAAAGAGATCCCCAATTCGTTTCACTTCAATCAATACGACAACCTGGCCAACCGCCTCGGCCACTACGAGACCACCGGCCCCGAGCTGTGGCAGCAGACCGACGGCACCATCACGCACTTCGTTACCACGGCAGGCACCGGCGGCACCATCACGGGCACGGCCATGTATCTGAAAGAAAAGAACAAAGACATCCAGGTGTGGGCCATCGATGTGGAAGGTTCGCTCCTTACCAAGTATTACCGCACCGGCGAGGTAGACATGAACGAGGTGCACCCGTATATCTCCGAAGGTTTTGGTGAAGACTTCATTCCGGCCAACTACGACATGAGCGTGATCGATTACTTCGAGCAGGTGTCGGATAAAGACGGTGCGGTGTATGCGCGCAAGCTTGCCAAAGACGAAGGCCTCTTTTGCGGCTACAGCTCCGGCTCGGTGATCGCGGGACTGATGAAGCTGAAAGACAAGCTGAAGCCCACCGACGTAGTGGTAGTGTTACTGTGCGACCACGGCAGCCGCTACGTAGGCAAGATCTACAACGACCAGTGGATGGCCGAGCGCGGCTTCTTTGAGGTGAAGACGTTCAAAGACCTGGTAAGCGCACGCGGAAAGCAGCGCCTCATCACCATTGAGAGCACCGAGCCCGTGTCGGCGGCGGTAGAACTGATGAAGAAATACGACATCGAGCATATCCCGGTAACAGACGCCACCGGCGCCATGGTGGGTGCCATCTCCGAGAACGGTCTTTTCCAGAAGGTGTTTGAAAACCCCGATATCCGCCTTCAGAAGATCAGCGCAGTGATGGAAAAGGCATTGCCCGAAGTTTCCACCGACACCACCGTGGAAAAACTCGGAAGCATCATCACGAAAGACTGCGGTGCCGTGCTGGCAAAGGACGAGAGCGGCAACTACCAGATCGTTACGAAGTACGACGTGCTGCAAGCACTCGCATAGCCGATCGCCGATGCAGGATGTCTGAACATCTCACATCTAACATCTCACATCTAACATCTAACATTTCACATCTAACATTTCACATCTCACCTTCTCCCTGCTGCCTTCGGGCAGCTTTTTTTTGCCGAGTAAATACAGTGCGAATTCGTAAAACGACGGCAGCGCTTACTCGTATTTCTACGAGTGAAAAAATCGGAAGGTTACGAACTTTCCGGTAATATCCGAAGCACAGAAATAGAGCACTTTTGCACTTGTGCGTGGCAACATTGATCTCTACATTTGTGTCAGAAGTTGATTGGTACACACCAACATCCAAGATCCTTGAAATACCGACTCCAATTATCCAGTGAAACCAATGATCCAATCCAAACGAAAAGCCGCTATCCAACAGTACGATCTTTGAAAATCCAATGTTTCTGAAAAACCAAAACGAAAATCCAATATCAATCAACTTCCTTTTTTCCAATCCAATCCTTTGAAAGCAGCCCGTTTCTAAATCCGTATCCTAAGCAAAGACCATCCAATCCAATCCTGTAAGAACCAAAAGCCAGAACCTCTGAATTCCACCACCAGTGATCTGAATCACCAACTTCCGAATCCCATGAAAGCAAACTAAAAAGGAGTTATTTCCTCCTGTTGTACCGCAACAAGAGGTTGGTGATAGTAAAGAGGGCCCTGCAAAACAGCGGGGCCCTTTTTTATTTTCAAAGCGGCAGCGCCCCTAACTTGCCACATGCCCCTGCTCGATCCCTTTGGCAAGCCCCTCTCCCTGACCACGCCCCCGCGCCGGATTATTTCCCTCGTGCCCTCCCTCACCGAACTGCTGTACGACCTCGGCCTCGACGCCGAAGTGGTGGGGATCACCAAATTCTGCATCCATCCCGAAAGCTGGTTCCGCAGCAAAACGCGCGTGGGCGGCACTAAGACCGTGCATATCCAACAGGCGCTCGCACTTGCGCCCGACCTCGTGCTGGCCAACAAAGAAGAAAATGTGCGCGCGCAGGTAGAAGAACTCGCCCGCACCGTACCCACCTGGGTAAGCGATATCGCCAACCTCGACGAAGCGATCGCAGCCATTGGCGCCATCGGCACGCTCACGCACCGCGAAGAAGCGGCCCGCTCCCTGGCCGATCGCATCCGGTCTGGCTTTGCGGCCCTTCCGCCCCTGCCGGCCCGGCGGCCGCGCGCAGGCTACCTGATCTGGAAAGATCCCTACATGAGCGTCGGCCACAACACCTTCATCCACGACCTGATGGAGCGACTGGGCGTGGAGAATGCCTTTGCGGGGCACAGCAGGTACCCCGAAGTAACGGTCGAAGACCTGCGCTCCTGCACGCTCCTCCTGCTCTCCTCCGAACCCTACCCTTTTGCGCAAAAACACATCGACGAACTGCGGGCGCAACTGCCCGGAACGAAGATCCTGCTGGTAGATGGGGAGCTGTTTTCCTGGTACGGCAGCCGGTTGCTGCACACTCCGGCGTATTTCGAAGAGTTGCGGCAAGCGCTGTAGCGCTGCGCGGTTCCACCCTCCCTCACTTCTGTTTCGCCGGAAAGCTGCCTGCGCGTACATTAGCCCAATGCAGATCGAATCGGACAAGCCGTCGCGGAAGAAGCCTTTTTTCCCGGTCAACAAGGAACTGCGGCACTACCTCCGCCAGCATGGCCGAGAAATCGCGCTTCCGGTATCGTACAACGACCTGCTCAACATCTCGTACTCGGTACCCCTCAAAGACAAGAACGGTAAAGACACGCTGTGGGAGAAGGCCTCCTACGACCTCCGCGACTGGGAATATATCCGCGACAGCCTCGTGCAGACCTACGCCATCCTCAAAACCGAGGGCGACCTGACCTTCACCAAGCACCTCGACGTAGCACGAATAGACTACTGCACCTTCGGCAACTCCAACCCGTTCCGGATCCGCATCGTCAACCGCTTCAACGATAACTACGATCACTACTACGTCAAGCGGGAAGACGCATCGCGCGTTTATGGCCTCGAGCTGGAGCACCTGCTTTCGCCCAACCGCATTACCTACCTTACGCATGAAGGCACGCTGGTGGAGGAGCATATCCCCGGTTTGCCCGGCGACGTATTTATCAATGATCATCTCGACCTGCCTGCAACCAACCGCATACGGCTGGCAAAGGAATTTGTAAAATTCAACGAACGCTGCTTTGTGCGCCTGCTGGGTGATATGCGCAGCTACAACTTCGTGGTGAACGTAACTCCGGATATCGAGGACTACCAATACCGCATCCGCGCCATCGACTTCGACCAGCAATCCTACGAAGGGCGCAAAAACCTGTACTTCCCGCAGTTCTTCAAGGAAAACCGGCCCCTCGTGGAGCTGGCGCTGAATCACCTTAACCCCGACTCGGTTGCGCAGTACCAGGCCGAGGAGCGCACGCTGATGGCCTTCCGCGTAAGCGTGGAGCGGCATCGCTTATTGCACCTGCTCAACATCATGACACGCGACCGTATTTCTACAGATGAAAAGAGGAAGCAACTCCGCGAGCAATTGGCCCAGCATTTCGACAACTCGCAGTTTCTCCGCTGCCGCACCATGGGCGAGGTGGTAAAGCTCACGCTGCGCCAGTGTTTGAAGCCGCACCTGTTGAGGATACATCAGAATCAGGGGAAGATAATGTAACCTCACCCGGCCAGAGAAAGAACGCAGATTTGGCATGATATTAAGATTTACGCGGATTACGTTTCTCGAAATCAGCACTGATCATAACAAATCATGATCATCTGCGTTCTTTCTCTCCGCCGCCTGCGGCGCTACCGGGGCAGCAAATTCACAGGCAGGATCAACTCCCACACATTGGCCGAAGGGGCACGGCCAGCCGCCGGGTTGATGAGCCGGCTGTAGCGCACCCCGAACGTGATGTTGTATTCGTTCCACCAGCGCGTGTCGAAAAATACTTCGCCCCCAACGCTCGCCAGGTCGAGCACACGCTCATGGCGGTAGTTGAAATACCGCGTGTTGTCGAAGAAGGCATTGCCCCGCACCCGTGCGAAATACACGATGTTGGGAATGCCGGTTTCCGGGTATACTAGTGGCAAGTGATAGTTCGCAGAAAGCTTCCACATCATCGGGTTGTAGAAGTCGGCGTAGCCGCGGCTGTTGGCGAACCGGTTGGAGAAAAAGCGCCGGCTGACCGAGTCGGTCGACTGTGCACCTGCTGTGAGCACAAGGCTGTGCGTACGTAGCAATCCGGGCAGGTAAATCGCTCCATTACCCAACAGCTGGTAGCCGTTCGCGTCCAGCCGGTGGCGCGCATTGCCACCAATCGCATAGCCAAGCCTTGGATAGATCTGCTGCTTCGCACGGGGCAGCTGCTGCGTCCAGTTGACACTATGACTTAGATAGAAACTCGAAGCGCTGTTGAGCACGGTCTTGCTCGCGCCCGTGGGTGTAGAAATACTGTACACCGCATCGGTGCCGAAGCGCAGGTATTTGTAGGTAGTGCCCCTGGTGAAGTTGAGGGGGATGTAATAGCCGAGCCGTAAGTCGGTGCTCGAAAAAGTGAAGCGTTGGAGCGAATCGAAGAACGTGCGCTCAAACGTATGATCCACGCCGGCCGTCACCACGGGAAACCAGCCACCATAAGCGGTGCTAAAGCCCACCGCGTGCGACGCTTCATCCTGGTTGTAGCGGTAATACAGTTCGTTGCTGAACGTGTTGAGCACGTTGTCGCTGAAGATGGAGAAGGTCAGTTCGGGATCGCTGTAATAAGGCCGCCAGCTGTGTACGTTCACGAGACCGCTGCTTTTAGGATAAGGCCGCACCGGGTATTGCGCCGGCTCGGTATCGAGCAGGTTCTGCGCACTGTCCGCACCGGCAACAGGAAACGGCGGCTGCTCCAGTCCCCACTGCCCGAGCGGCACCTCCACGCGCGGCAGGCTATCGAGCGCGCCTTCGCGGATGCGGAAGCCATTCGACGTGAACTCCGACCACGTAAGCGTGCTGCCGTTGAGCGATGGAAAGTAGTGACCTACGCCACCCGTAGTTATACGGAACACCTTTTTCGCGAGCAGGTTCAGCTCGTACAGGTCATCGGTGCCATTCAGCGATGAAGTGAAGTACACCTTTCCGTTGTAGGGATGAAAGAACCCGATGGTGGCCAGCGTAGGCGGCAGCACCTGGCTGAAGGCCATCGTGCGCAGGTCGAGCAGGTTGAGCGAAATGCGTGCGCTCGCGTGGCGGATGCCCACCACCACCGTATGCTCGTTCACGAACTGCGGATGCACGAAAAGCGCGCCCATGGCAGTCTTGCGACGTTGCACAACATCGCCTCTGCGATTGAGGATGTGTAACTCGCTTTGCAACGAATCGTTGATGTGTACGGCCACAAGCAGGCTGTCGCCGGGCGAGAAGCTCGGTGTGAAATACTTCTGCCTGCTCGTAATCCTGGTGCGTTTGCCGCTTGCCACATCCAGCAGCTCGATGTCGCTGTAGTCGATCAGCGACCAGCGTGGATGCGTGCTGTAGGCGGTGTAAGCAATGGTGCCGTTGCCGTAGCCGAGCCAATCTTCGGAGCTGATGGAGCGAAGCGCAATGCGTTTGTCGCTCCCACCGTTGCGCAGGTAGAAAGCGGGCAGGTCCTGATATCCGTTTTTTAGAAAAAGCAGCGAGTCGGTACCGATGCGCTGTGGGAAAAGGTAATTCGTCACCACTTCGCGGTGCGCCTGCTCGTCGCGGCGGCGGCTTGCCTGGTGCTGGTAGTTGGCCAGCGCTTCAGTGCGGAACTTCCTGTAGGTTACGCCGCTGTGCCTTTTGATGGCCTGCTGGAACGGAAAGAACAAACCCTTGTATGCGCTTGCATCTTCGGTCACCTTTCTCCAAAAGTCGCGACCATATTTCTCGTTGCCATAGTTTACGAGCATATACCCCAGCGGGTAATGGTTGGGCACCTGGTCGCGGTACGAACCGTTGCGCAGCTTCATCCAGCTGTAGTTGCGGCCTTCTTTCCAAAGTGCATTGAACGGGTTGAAGAAATAAGGCTGCCGTCCACGCCCCTGCGGGGTAAGCTGTGTTTCTGCGTACACGGCATCGCCTTCGAAAAACCAATCGGGCACGGCGGCCGAATTGGCGAGGGCACGCGCTTCCTGTCCCAATAGCACACCAGCCACGCGGCTCAGTCCGCGGTTGAACTGGTTGTATTGCTGCACGTGGCGATACTCGTGAATGGCGAGTTGCTCGCTCCAGGGCAGGTTGCCAAACTCAAAGATGTTGCTGCCTGGCACGAGGTAATACTCCGAGCGAAAAGGCCCAAGCCCTACGTATCCATTGGCGAAGGTTGTGTTGGAATGCAGCACCACCGGTATGGGGCGCAGCTTTGTTCCGAGCTGGTGCTCCGTGGCTGCCATTCGATGCAGCAGTGCGGCTATGCGTTGTGCCTGTGCCGCGGCGGCGGGAGTAAAAAGAACGGTTGCAGTGTCGGTGCGGATCTGCTGCCAGCGATAGCTGGGCGGGAAACCGCCGAATTGCTGCGCGCCCGCATTTCGAACAAACAATAGCGCGACAGCGACAGCGGCCAAACGAAATTTCATAAGCAAAAGATACGATGCTGCAAGAAATATGCCCGCAAGCCTCACCTTCCTATCTTAGCGCAAATGCCGCTATGCTCCTGATCGCCCTGGCGGCCGCACCCGGGCTCGCCATCTGCCTTTACGTTTTTATGCGGGATGTACACAACCCCGAGCCACGGCGTTTCCTCATCCTCTCTTTTCTTCTGGGCGCGGTGCTCACCATCCCCGCTTACTACATCGAAAAGTTGTTCAACAGCCAGCTTCCACGCAGCGTACCCGGCATCCTGCTGCAGTCGTTCATCGCCATTGCCCTCGTAGAAGAAGGGCTCAAGTTTCTTGCCCTTCGCTACTACTGCTTCCGTCTCGATTCGTTCGACGAGCCGCTCGATGGTATCGTATACAGCATAATGGTGAGCATGGGGTTCGCCACCATCGAAAACGTTGCCTACGTAGCGAGCCATGGCTACAGCGTGCTGCTCAGCCGAACGTTCACCAGCGTGCCCGCGCACGCATGCTTCGCTGCCATCATGGGTTATTACGTGGGGCTTGCACAACTGGCTCCCTGGAAGCGCGGCGTATTTTTTCGCAACGGCCTCATTCGCGCGATCCTCTTTCACGGATGCTACGATTCCTTCCTGCTGCTCACCGAAAACAAGTGGCTCAAACAATACGTGTCGGAAGCGCTCCTGCTTACGGGCGCCATCTATTCCCTATTCGTTGCGCTGCGTTTGAGTCGCCGCCTGTTCCGCCAGCACCGCGAAGTGTCGAAGAACCTGTTCACCAAAGATGATGTAAAAGATGTCTGATGTCGGATGTCTGATGTCTGATGTATGTCGGATTTGGAGAGAAAACGGAAGTAGACGTTGAGTTGGAATGCATCAACTAATAAGAAAAGGATCGCGATGCGATCCTTTTCTTAATATCAGACATCCTACATCAGACATCAGCGATCTAAAACCTGGGGCAATGCATCGCGTTGAGCGATGAATTATCCACGTTGCGGCGGAAGCCCACGAAAGTGAGCGAAAGCTCGAAGCCACCGCGACCGAGGCTGGAGGTCTTGAGCTTCGATATGTTCACGTCGTAGCTGAGGCCGAAGGCGAGGCCCTTGTATTCGGCTTTCACTGTAGGAATAAGCGCATCGTTCCAGCGAACGAACGCACCCGCCGACAGCATCAGGTCGGGCATGTCCATATCGGGACCAAATTTCATGTTGTACAGCAAACCGCCGATCAGGTATTGGCTCTTGTCCTGCACCACCACGTCGGAGTGCATGATGAGATTCGTGTTCTCGGCCATGCCCAGCTTCAGCGCGCCGGAAAGCACGTACTTGGGCGCGAGCTCGATGGCAGACGACTGGAAGAAGGTATTCTTGGGACGGGTGAGGTGGTGCATGGCTACGCCGAGCACGAAGCTGTTGTCCACGTTCTCACCAAAGCCGCCATTGAGGCTGAGCCCCGCTGATCCATCGAAGTAGCGGTAACCGTTTGTTGCCAGCGGCTCGCCATCGGTGCCGTTGTCGAACGTGTTGTTCGTAGTGATCTTGCTGCGGTCGATACGACGTTGCACCACGCCGCCCATGAAACCGGCGGAGAGGTACAGGTTGCGCACCGAGCTGAGCGACTTATGAAAATTCACTGCTGGCAGTATGTGCAGCGTCTGCATGCTGCTGCTCCCCGCCTCGTCGTGGAAAACCTGCATCCCTATGGTTGCATAGTTGTCGCCCCCTCCCACTTTAAGTTTGTATTCGGCATTGGCCGAGATCGTTTTGTACGCATTGGCAACGCTGTTCCACTGGCTGCGGTACACGGCCTGCACGCGGTAGTCGCCGTTGACGATACCGGCAAGTGCGGGGTTGCGAAACAGCGGCGTTTCGTAAAACTGCGAGAAGTGAATATCCTGTGCGTGCACGGTTCCTGCAGCCACGAGCGCGAGGGCGCCCAAAATCAGTTTGCGGATGTTCTTCATGTCGGATGCGTTATTGGAGTAAGGTTAGGTCGCCCTTCACAGGGATGACAGAATTGTTGGTGCAGATGATCTCGGCGGTGTAGATGTACACATCTGCCGCAGCCTTTTTACCGCGCAGCATGCCGTCCCATCCGTCGATGGCGTTGTTCGCCTTAATATTAGTGCGCTCAAACACCACCTCGCCCCATCGGTTGTAGATGCGGAACGAGCGGATGCCCACGACGCCCGTACCACGCGGATAGAATACGTCGTTCATGCCGTCGCCGTTGGGCGAGAAGGTGTTGGGGAAGAAGAAGTTTCCGCTTCCGCAAAGCACATTCAGGCGCATGTCGTCGAAGGTGGTGCAGCCGCCGGCGTTGCGCACCAGCAGGCGATAGATCTGGTCGTGGTTGGCAAGCACCTCGGGTCGCGGGCAGCTGGCGCAGGTAAGGCCGGCGGAAGGCACCCACTGGTACGATGTAACATCGGGGCTAACCGTTGCACGAAGCGTATCGCGCGATCCGGCCGAAAGGAACAGGTCGGGACCTGCATCCACAACGGGCATCGGGAACACATGCACCGTCGATGTAGCCGTCACGTTGTTACATCCAAAGCGGTCGCTGATGTTCACGGTGTACGTGATCACTGTATCCTTCGTTGGTGTAACCGTTGGATTGGGAAGCGTCGGGTCGTTAAGGAAGTCGGCAGGTGTCCAGAGGTAGGTATCGCCACCGCTGGTGTTCAGTTGAACCGTGCCGCCAAGGCAAAGCGAATCGCGGAGTACCGGAGGCACGAAGCTGAAGGCCTGGTGCACTACTACGTGCACGGAGTCGAGCTTGCTGCAGCCGTTGGCATCGGTGCCCGTGACAAAGAAGGTCTGGTTGCTAGTGGGGTTCACCGAAGGTGTGGGGCAGGTGGTGCAGCTGAGCGAAGGATTCGCCGTCCACACATAGGTAACACCGCCCGAAGGGATCAGGGTGATGGCGTTGCCACGGCAAAGCGCCGTGTCGATGCCCGCGTCAATCACAGGCAGCCCGAATACCGTTACCGAACGCGTCGCTGTATCGCGGCAGCCGTTGGGGTGAATGGCAATGAGCGTGTCGGGGAATACACCCACCGTGCCGAACAACTGGTTGCCCGGGTTCTGCACTGCAGATACGTTGCCGTTGCCGAAGCGCCAGTCCCAGGTCATCGTAGCGGAACCGGGGTTGCGAACTGCCGTGCCGCCGAAGTTGATCGTAGCGGGCACGCAACCGGATGGGTTGAGTGGCGTGATGTCCACCTGCGGGCTTACGTGCACCGTAATGGTTTGCGTGCTGGCAGTGCCGGTGCAACCCGATTGCGATGTATTGGTAAGCGTGGCCGTATAAATGCCGGGCGTAGTGTAGTTGTGTTGCGGGTTCTGTGCATCCACGGTGGCACTGCCGTCACCGAAGTTCCATACCCAGTTGGTGATGGGCTCGTTGCTTTGCGAGAGGCCGCTGAAGTTGACGATACCCGAATCGCAAAGGTTGCGGATGCTGGCATTTACGCCCGGGAAGACCTTATACGAATGGACTATGTCGTTACCGAAGATCGAAACCGTGCAGCCGGTGTTGTCTTTTAGGATGATACGCGGCAGGAAAGAGCCTGTATCTGCAAAGGTGTGCGACTGCAGGTTTTGTGCGGATGGAACCCAGAGCGTGTTGCCATCGCCGAAGTCCCAGATGAGTGAGTCGGAGTGCGTGGACGTTGCCGCGAAGCTGACGCCCACAGGCGCGCAGCCGCTGAGCGGGTTGTAGGTCAGCGTTCCCTGCGGTCCGAGGATCTCGACGGTCTGCGTCGTGTCATCCACGCAGCCGCCCGGACCTGTTACCGTGAGCTTCACCTGGAAGGTACCTGCGAGGTTGTAGATCTTGAACGCGGTATCGCGCAGTGAAGAAGTGCTGCCGTCGCCGAAGTCCCAAACCTGCGAGGTGAAGTTGAGCGAGTTGTTCACGAAGGTGTCTTTCAGCGGAGGACAGTTGCCGAAGAGCGACGAAGCGGTGAACGAAGCAAAGGGATAGCTGATCTTAATGAAGTCGGGACGGGTGAGCGTTGCCGAGCAACCGTATTGATCGGTCACGGTGAGCGTCACGCTGAACGTATCAACGCCGGCGTAGTTGTGGATCGGGTTGAACTGCGTGTTGTGCGGGCTTCCGTCGCCGAAATCCCAATCGTAGTTCAGCGGAGCCGACCCGGTGGAGTTGTTGGTAAAGGCGATGGGACGGTTGGTGCAATTCACCGTATCGCTCGAAGTGAAATCGGCCGTAGGGCGCGAGATGATGACGGCGTTGGTGGCTGTGTAGTATCCCGAGCAACCATTGGCGTCGCGTACTTCGAGTTGAACGGTGTAGGTGCCGCTGGCTGCATAATGGTGAAGCACAGAAGCCGCGTTGTCGGTAGTGGCCGGAGTGGTATCGCCAAAGGTCCAGATGTTGTCCACGATGGGCGAGCTGCCGTCGCCTGTAGAAATGTTGCTGAAAGAAACGTCGTTGCCACCGGGCTGCAGGCAGAACGTCTGGTTGGCCGGCGTGAAGTTGGCAAAAGGCCCCGACACCGTTACGTTGGTGTTGGCGGAGCTGACGCAACCGTTGATGTCGGTGATGTTGAGCGAGACGGTATATGTGTTGGAAGTGGAATAGGCGTGCGTGGCCGAGCCGGGCGTGCTAGCCGTTGTGGCATCGCCAAAATCCCAGAGCCAGCTGCTGACGTTGGCGGCGTTGATGCCCGTAGCGGTAAAGGTGAACGGCGCGCCCTTGCAATTGGTGAGAGTGGAGGCCGTGAAGGCCGGCGTTTCGGCCACTACACGCACTACCTGTTGCACCGTATGCGTACAGGAGCCTTGTGTTACGGTAAGCGTTACCGTATAAGTACCGGAAGCCGCATAGGTGTATGAAGGATCAGAGGCGTTCGAATGCGCAGAGCCATCTCCGAAATCCCAGTCGTAAGTAACAGGCTGGGTGATGTCTACAACCGAATTGTTGTCGAAGGTCTTTGTGAGCTTATCGGCGCAGGTACCGGCAAACGTAAAGCGGGCGATAGGCGGCAGCACTTTGATGAGGTTTTGCTGCAGCAGTGTGTCGCGGCAGAATCCGTTCACGGCTACAAGCATCACGCTGAAGGTGCCAGTATCCTGGTATACATAGTTCGGGTTGATCTGGCCGGAAACGCCGCCATCACCGAAGTTCCATTGATACGTGGTAGTGGGCGTTGTGTTGGTGCTGTTGTTGGTGAACTGCACCGAGTTGGTGGCGCATACACTTGTGGGTGTAGCCGAGAAGGCAGCCGTTGGGCGCGAGCTCGTGTTCACCGCTCCTGTCATCGTGAGCGTGCTGGTGCAACCGCTTACCGTGGTAACCGTGAGCGTTACTGTGTACGAACCGTTACCGGTATACGTATAGGTGGGAGTCTCCAGGTTCGACGTTCCGCCGTCGCCGAAGGTCCAGGCCCAGGTGCTGATGGCTTCGTTCGTTTGCACCGTTGGGATGGGGTCGATCGTAAGGGGCGAGCAGCCGCTTTTGGGAAGACCTGAAATAGAGATCTGCGGGTTCTGAACCGAGATGTAGCCGGTCTTCGTTTCCGTTGCCGTGCAGCCGTTGGCGCCTGTGACGGTAAGCGTTACCGTGAAAAAGCCGGTAGTGCTGTAAGTATGTGTCGGGTTGGGTGCCGAAGATGTGCCGCCATCGCCGAAGGTCCAGGCATAGGTGGAGGCGCCCGTGACGGTGGAGGTAAAGTTGACCGTGAGCGGCGCCGAGCAGGCTACCGTCTGGTTGGCGGCAAAATCGACAGTAGGCTTGGCAAGCACCGTTACCGAATGGGTGGTAAAATCGGAGCAGCCGCCACCAAACTGGTTGGTTAGCTTCACCACGTAGGTGCCGGGGGTAGCATAGCTTTTTACAGGCAGCGCCGCCGTGGAAGTGGTCGCATCGCCAAAATCCCACACCTGCGAAGACGCGATGGGCGCCGAGTTGTTGGTCAGCACCAGGTTTTCACCCACACAAATGGGCGTGCCCACGGTGAAGGCGGTGGTAGATCCCACATTCACGAGGGCGGTGCGGATCACCGAATCGCGGCAGGTGAAGGGGTTGGTCACCACGAGCTTGACGCTATAGGTGCCCGCAGTGGTATACGTATGCGAGGGGCTGGTTTGTGTGGAGTTGCCGCCATCGCCAAAATCCCACTGGTAGGTATTGCCCGTGCCCGTGGACGTATTGGTGAAGTTGACCGTATGCGGAACCGTACAGTTGTTCGGGTTCGAATTGGTGAAGCCGGCTACCGGCTTCGTCCCGACCTTGATGTATTGGTCTTTGGTCACCGCCTTGCTGCAACCGCTGCTGTTGGTAACCAGCAGGGTGATGGTGTAGAGGCCGGGCACCGGGTAGTTGTGCACGGGGTTCGCCACCGATGCAGGGTTGCCGTCGCCAAGATCCCAGCTATACGAAATAACAGGTGTGGTCGAGGTTACGGTGCTGGTAAACTGCGTGTTGAGCGGAGCGCAACCGATATTTTCCACGCCTGTGAAATCTACCGTAGGGCTGGGCAGAACGGTAATGTAATCGGTCTTGATCACCGAATCGGAGCCGGTGGCATTGGTAACCACGAGCTTCACGGTATAGGTGCCGGGGACGAGGTACGTGGTAGAAGGGCTGCGGAGCGAGGAGAGCACGCCATTGCCGAGGTCCCAATGCCAGCTGTCGGGCACGCCCGAAGAGGTATCGATGAAGTTGACGACGATAGGCGCGCAACCCGTGCGGGGTGTTGCTGTGAAACCGGCTCGTAGCTGTGCTTGTGCGGTGTTGACTCCGAGGATGAACAGTAGGGCCAGGAGACAGGTCCGTAAGGGTCTGATTTCGTTGTGCATAAGGTTAGTTTGGTGTTTTTCGTGCGGGAAAGCTTCCTTTCCCGTGGGCCGCATTCTCCGGACGGCCGCCTCCCCCAGGACACCATGCTGCAGGGTGACCAAATATACCAAAAACTGCCATTTTGGGCATTCCTTTCCGGCAGGAAGTTCAAAACGCCGGATGAATTGCGGATTTCCGAGTGCGGTTCCCGCCGAGCTTCCCGATCATTCTTTCCCACCTGCCTACCTTCCAAAGGAATGCAGTACCTTTGCGCCTCAAATCCCGCAAAAAATGTCAACATTAACCCGTTCCAACATCAACTTCAGCCTTCCCTACAAGGTGAAAGATATGAGCCTCGCCGAGTGGGGCCGCAAAGAGATCCGCCTTGCCGAGGCCGAAATGCCCGGCCTGATGGCCATTCGTGCCGAGTACGGTCCTTCGCAGCCGCTCAAGGGTGCCCGCATCGCCGGCTGCCTGCACATGACCATCCAGACGGCCGTGCTCATCGAAACCCTCGTAGCCCTCGGCGCTGAAGTGAAGTGGAGCTCCTGTAATATCTTCTCCACGCAAGACCATGCCGCCGCCGCCATCGCTGCTGCCGGTATCGGTGTATTTGCCTGGAAAGGCCAGACCCTCGAGGAAGCCGACTGGTGCATCGAGCAAACGCTCTTCTTCGGCTCGGCCGACAAGCCCCTCAACATGATCCTCGACGATGGCGGCGACCTCACCAACATCGTGCTTGATAAATACCCCGAGCTGGTGCAGCACGTGAAAGGTATCTCCGAAGAGACCACCACGGGTGTACACCGCCTCTACGAGCGCATGATGAAAGGCACGCTCCCCGTTCCTGCCATCAACGTGAACGACTCGGTTACCAAATCGAAGTTCGACAACAAGTACGGCTGTAAGGAATCGCTGGTGGACGCCATCCGCCGCGCTACCGACGTGATGATGGCCGGCAAGGTTGCGGTTGTAGGTGGCTATGGCGACGTGGGCAAGGGCTCCGCCGCTTCGCTCCAGGGCGCAGGCTGCCGTGTGATCGTTACCGAGATCGACCCCATCTGCGCACTGCAGGCCGCGATGGACGGCTTTGAAGTGAAGAAGATGGAGAATGCCGTAGCTGAGGCCGACATCATCGTTACCGCTTCGGGCTGCCGCGACCTCATCACCGAGAAGCACTTCCGCAAGATGAAGGACAAGGCGATCGTGTGCAACATCGGCCACTTCGACATCGAGATCGACATGGCCTGGCTGAACACCGCTTACGGTCACACCAAAGACACCATCAAGCCGCAGGTAGACATCTATAACGTAGACGGAAAGGACATCATCGTGCTGGCCGAAGGCCGCCTGGTGAACCTCGGTTGCGCTACGGGCCACCCCTCCTTCGTGATGTCGAACTCCTTCTCCAACCAAACGCTGGCGCAGCTGGAGCTCTGGAGCAACAACAGCAACTACGAAAACAAAGTATACGTACTCCCCAAGCACCTCGACGAGAAAGTGGCCCGCCTGCACCTCTCCAAAGTAGGCGCCGAGATCGACGAGCTCAGCACCGAGCAGGCCGAATACCTGGGCATTTCGAAAGAAGGCCCGTTCAAGCCGGAGTTGTACAGATACTAAGTCAAAAGGAAAAAGTCAAAATGCCCCGGCGGAAACGCTGGGGTATTTTTTTGAATTGCTAAAGCTTCGACGCGAAGATCCTACGTGTGGCGAACCCTGCACCTAAAGTAAACCGGTCGCAGAACATTCCCAACCACAACCTGCGTGTCCGCATCGATAGCGCAGGCCCTGCCGGGCGCGCTTGCGCTTTCTTAAACAATGATTGCCGCAACACAACAAAAGCGGCCAGAAGCCGCCTGCAATCATTGTTCGCGAAGCACTAAAATAAAGTGGTTACCTCATGCAACAAATCCGTTTTCATGGGAGCCCCTGTTGTGCGCTGTCGTCCCGAGGTCGGCCATTCATGAGGTCAATATCTACAGTCCATTCAGCATGTTGGCCTACTTCTTTGAGAGGCCGTTTATACAAAGTGAAGGAAACGCTATTATCAAGTCTCAAAGTAAACTGCTGATCAGAATCGTACTCAATTGCAAAACTCGTCTCGTTAGTCACAAAGCGAAATTGCATGTGGCCATCGAGCTCAATAGAATACGCGACCGGCTCCACCCATACATACTTTGGAGAGTTCGAGTTATTTGAAAACAATATCTCTGTCATTGTTAATGATCGGTCCCACTGGATAGCGCATAACGACCAGCTTTGCACTGTGGCCGAGAATGAAAGTACCAATTATAAAACAGTTCGAAGGCCATGACGCAAGAGCCCATGTTATGCGCCGCCGGTCTCCCATGGAATGCAAGTTCGCTTTAACTCGAATCTAGTCAAGATTGATTTTACCCAATCCCATAAGGCCGTTCCCTCAGAGCCCCAGCGCTCTATCTCTTTGTAGCCCCTTTCCGTGATATCAGTGGGGTCTTTCCAAGAGCGGTAGCCGAAGACGTAAAGTTTTGATCCATCTACGCCAGTTGTGTAATTCGATCTCGTCAATCCCCAAAAGTCGCACCGGCCGAGTCCATCATGAAAAACTTTCCGTTCCTCATCATTTAGAATTATTGTCGTGTCTATGATCTTGCTTTTTGACTTGTCTTCTTCGCCTTCAGCAGAACTCTCCGCATAGCCAATATCATAAACGACTAAGCGTGACGAAATTGAATCGTTATTTATCCCAACTATGACACTGGCTATTTGATTACAAAAGGCACGCTGGTACACGAAATGATAACTCTCTTCAAAACCTTCCTCTTTAAAAACGGCTAGCGATGGGTAAGAGTTTTTCAGATAAGATCTATAGAGTTTGCGAACACTGTCTCTTTTTATATAAGAATCATTCGCCCAGGTAAGGATCCGATTTAGATTACCAGTATCGTTTTGTCGGTACGCCCTAAGAACTTTATACGTAAGGTCATTGGAATCTGTATATGGAATAGAGTCCATAATAGCTGAATATTTCACCAACGCAATATCTCGTTCGAAGGGCCGAGCCGACCCAGCTCTTTCTCGACAGGAGAAAACAAAAATGAACAAACATAATGTCGGAAGGTATTTCATACTTGTGCTTTAGAACTGCAGGTGGCGCCTAACGACCAGGGCTTTGCGCTGTGGCCGAGAATGAAAGTACGAATTAGAGAACACTTCGAAGGCCATAGTGCAAGAGCCCCTGTTAGCCGCCGTCCCGCCGAAGGAGCTCTTGGGCAAGTTCGGGAATATCCTCTTCGATATCGTCACGAGAAGGCGTGTTAATTAGGCGCAAGAGCTCCGAGCGCACTTCCGGCACGAGAGGGTGGTCTTCAACAAGCCAGCGCAATGTTTGATATTTCCATGCGCCATCGTTTGATTGAAGGATGGTCACAATTTCGCTTGTAAGGTTGCCGGCGATCGTCGAGAGGAAACGGCCAACCAGATGGGCGATAGGCCAATTACCA
Organism: Chitinophagaceae bacterium; assembly: GCA_004173235.1. Lineage (GTDB taxonomy): Bacteria > Bacteroidota > Bacteroidia > Chitinophagales > Chitinophagaceae > Flavisolibacter. The sequence goes on from SEAC01000007.1 coordinate 47,604, forward strand.
TCTTGGATCCAAGTCAAAAGCTCGCCTACGATCGGCTTAACTTCTTCGTAGGAACAACCCACTAGTCGTCCTGCGGTCTCTTCGTCGCCCTTGTCTTTGGGAATTAAGTCTTTGGCAGAATCCATTGGTAGAGAATAAGCGGATGGCGGCTAACATTAGCATTTACGCTCTTACACGAATATAACCGTCCCTTACAGATTAGTTATCAGCACCTAATGGTAGTGCTGTAAAAATTGTGCGTTGTGTTAAGCCAACCGCAGAAGGTGCGCGATAAGAACGTCCAAAGCACAACGCCAGGCTTCTGCTTGCCTGAAAAGATGCCAAAAACCTGCCTTATAGCCCCGGCATCTGCCTAAAAACGAACTTCTAATCCCCACTCCGCCCGTGCAAAACCACCAAAAGATCTTCCTCGCCCAATTCCACCCCTGCAAAACCTCCAAAAAGATCTCTTTTGCCTAATTCCGCCCTTGCAAAAGCTCCAAAAAGATCTCTCTCGCCCAATTCCACCCTTGCAAAACCTCCAAAAAGATCTTTTTTGCCCAATTCCGCCCCTGCAAAACCTTCAAAAAGATCTTTTTTGTCCAATTCCGACCTTGCAAAAGCTCCAAATAGATCTTTTTTGTCCAATTCCGACCTTGCAAAGCTTCAAAAAGATCTTGTTGGCCTAATTCCGGCCCTGCAACGGCTTCAAGGAGGTCATGGGCGACCAAACTGAACCGGGATTGGCACGAAACGAGTTTTGCGCGCTCCACACGCCGCTGCAACTGCCTGTTTTTCAATTGCGGAACGATTCCCCCGAAAAAGTGCTCCAAAAATTTCGGAAAAACGCAGCCCTCGTTTAGCTTAATGTTCTAAATCAAAACTCCCTACCATGCAAATTGCTGCTTTCAACCGCAAGCCTTTGCACAACGGCGAAGTCATCACGTTTTACACCCGCACGCTCGAAACCATCCCCGATGCCGGCCTGCCCGCCTCGGTGCTCAGTGCGCGCAATGTGCTGCAATCCCTCCTGCACGACATGAGCGGGGCGCATGTGGCCCTCGGCGCCTCGGAGCACACCCAGGAGGCACAGGAGCTCGACGCCGCCCGCGATGAGCAGTTCTCCGGCCTCGTGCTGCAGTGCCGCGCACAGGCACAGCACAAAGACCCCGCGCGCAGGCGCGCCGCCCAACTGCTCCTGGCGCGCATCGGCGACTATGGCACCATCAGCGAGTTCACCCTCCAGCCCTTCGCCGACGAAAGCGCCGACATCAGCAGCCTCAGCCGCGACATCCGCGAAAGCAACGAGCTCCGCGATGCGGCGGCACTAACCGGCGCCACCGACTTCCTCGACGAGCTGCACCGCCTCAACTCCGAATTCGAACGCGTCGTCCTCACCCGCAGCGCCGAGGCCACCGGCAACGGCCCCAGCCTCACCGAACTGCGCCCCATGGCCGACAAAGCCTATAACACACTTTGCCAGAAGATCAACAGCTATTGCATCACCGAGGAAGGCGCCGAACCCTGGCCCGGCATCATCAACAAGATCAATCGCCATATTACAGAGGCACGCACCCAGCTGGCCGCACGGAGAGGCCGTGCAGAAGCTGCCGCTGCAGCCGGCCAAGCAACCCAACCGGCCAATTCGTAACGGTGCAATACAGAAATAAAATACCCCGGCGGAAACGTCGGGGTATTTTGTTTGCAACGATAGTGATTGCGGCTTATGGTCGGAATGGGGGCAGGCCGGTTAGGAACACATCCTGTTCCACGTGTGTGGTAAGCAACAGCAGAAATACGTGGCGAATCGAACGGAAAGGCCTCTCTCCTTAGCGGATTTTCTTTCGCAACAACGCGATCATCAGGATAGAAAATCCTGTAAAGCCCACACCCGACGCTACCATTCTCCAGTTCTCCCCTTTGGTACCAGCATTGATCATCACGGTAACCGATCCGAAACACAGGAGCGCAAGAAGCAGCAAGGACGCCACCAGTGATTTATTTGTACGCAGTTGGTTTTCCATAGGTCAAATATATTCTTTTCATCCCGTTGTTCAGCGATGCATCGCCGCGAATCAAGACGCCCGTACTCAGTTGTTCTTTCTGAGATAATACACGGTTGTCCTACCCCAACTGTTTTCACCAATGTATTCGTCGCACACCTTGATCACTAAATAAGAATGACCGTACGAGTAGCTTTGAATACCAAAGGGTTTGCCCGGCACCTTTCCCAGTTGTACGTAAAACGCTGAAGCCACTACCGCGGTGTCTTTCTTATCCAGCCGATACCTGTTGGAAGAAGGTGCGTACTGCCCCGGGCTAGTTCGCCATCGGGAATATTGCTGGAATAAGAGGTCATATTTTGAAAAACTGTCTATCGCTGCATCCATCTTACTGGCCACTAATGTGCGCAGCAGATCCTTGAATTCCTTTCGGGTTTTGGCAGTGGTATCTCCTTCAATAATACGGCTGGTGCTGCCACCGGTCGCGCGCTGGAAACTATCCACCCATGCGGTCAACTTCGTTTCGTCCGCGTCGCTGAGTAGTGCAGCCGGCACCGGGCTTCCCTCCAGGCAACGGCTCGATTGAGCCCATGCGCTTGCCGAAAAGGCAAGGCCAAGAAGAAGGAACAGGTACTGCATATTTTTCTTTAAAGTGAATGAAATGGACCTGTTTAGGGCCGCACGCGCACCGACCCGGCACAGGCGTCGCCTTCTGCAACGCCATCGATCCATTGCTTCAGCGTTTGCAGGCGCTGTTGGGTGAGGTGGGTGATATACGCCGACCAGCACATAGGTTGAACGCTGCCATAATATCCCCTTGGGCGATCGGGGTATTTCATTTTCATTTCGGCGTCGCGAAACCGGATCCACTGGAGCTGCGCGGCTTTCAGGTTCTTGATAAATACTGCATCCTGCTTGTACCGTTGCAGCACCGCCTTATAGGCCGCATTCAACTGCCGGTCTGCCTCCCGGTATTCCTTCAACGCCGTTGCATTCAACTCCGCCTGCGTTTGGCCAATCGATACCGCTGCCTGGAAAAAGAACGCGAGCGCGAACAACAATTTCTTCATATCAATCAAAGTTAGCAGGTGCTGTAAGTAAGATGGCTCCTTCCCCTTCGTTACCCGTGCAGCCGCTCCCCCATCTTTTCATCCACGCGGTAACTCAACCCGGTGTCGAGCGCCAGCAGCTTTTCGTCTTTGCCGGGATAGTCGATCCGCTTGAGGAGGTCGATGATCAGGGCGAGGCGCGCCGGCTTTTTATCGTTGGCGTCGATGATCGTCCAGGGTGCAAAAGCAAAGTCGGTCTTGCGGAGCATTACGTTCCGTGCTTCGCTGTAGTCGTCGAAAAGCTGGAGCGCGTCTTTGTCGATGGGGCTGATCTTCCATTGCTTCAGCGGGTTTTCGCGGCGGTCTTCGAGGCGCTTCGCCTGTTCTTTCTTCCCGATGTCGAGGTAGTATTTCAGGATGATGAAACCGGCCTTCGAAAGCATTTCCTCAAACAGGGCTGCCTCGCCGAAAAACGACTGGTACTCTGCTTCCGAGCAAAATTGCATCACATGCTCCACCCCTGCCCGGTTGTACCAGCTTCGGTTGAACAGCACCATCTCGCCGGCCACTGCCAACTGCGCGGCATAGCGCTGGAAGTACCATTCGCGCTGCTCGCGGTCGGAGGGCTTGCCCAGCGCCACCACCCGCACTTCGCGTGGACTCAGGTGTTTGGTGATGGTTTTGATGGCGCCGTCCTTGCCGGCTGCATCGCGCCCCTCGAGCACGATGATGATCTTCAGGTCGGCGGCAATGATCTCCTTCTGCAGCTTTACGAGCTCGATGTAGAGCGCGTCGAGGATTTCTTTCTTGTTTTTCATCATTGTTAAGTTCGTGGAAGTATTGCTTCGCGGCTATTTTAAACCAGAGCAAACTACAAACCACAAACTTCAAACTACAAACTGAAAACTGTACACTGAAAACTGTACACTGAAGACTCCCCTCCCTCTGGCACGACCTTTTAAGTAGTCTTTTCAAAGACGAATTTAATGTCGATCATAACCCTGACGGATGAGCAGCGGAAGGAGTCGCAGGCCTTCTACCGCGAAGCACTGGAAATGTTGCGGAGAACTACGATGTGCGCTGGCTCGCCAAGGTGCACAAAGACCCCTACTTCATCGACCTCATTTTCGATACGGTCAACAACATCTGCCGCGTGGATGATACCTGGTATGAGCGCGCACCGGACACCACGTTTTGCGATGTGGCCGTGAAGATGATCCCCGCCGAGGAACTGAGCTGGTGCAAGATGTATGTGCAGAACCGCGAACGCTTCGACGGTGCCGACATCAACCACATCTGGCTCAAGTGGGGTAAGAATATGGACTGGAAACACCTGCTGTTCCGTATGGAGCAGCACTGGCACATCCTGCTGCAGCACATCATCTCTTTCCAGTTTTGCTACCCCAGCGAGTTTCACGACATCATTCCGAAGTGGCTGTTTGATGAACTGATCCGCCGCGCGCAGGAGCAGTACGATATCCCGCCGGCGATGGAACGCGTGTGCCGCGGACCGATCATCGACCAGACGCAGTATGCGATCGACATCAAGGAATGGGACTATAAAGTGACGACGATTAAAACCGTTTAACATGGCAGAAAACGTAGAGACGCATCATATGCGTCTCGAGGCGCATGAAATGCGTCCAGACCCGCATCAAACGCGTCCCGAAAACGACGACAACCGGCAGGAAGGTCGCAAGGTGCGCGTGGCCGCGATCGGGGATATACACGTGCGCGAAAACGACACCGGCAAGTGGAGCGACTTTTTTAAAGAGGCCTCGCGGCAGGCCGATGTGCTCGTGATCGTTGGCGACCTTACGGATACGGGCGACGAAGGAGAAGCCATGGTGCTGGTGAACGAACTGAAAAGCTGCACGATACCGGTGATTGCCGTATTGGGTAATCATGACTACGAAAAAGGGCGCCACAAGCTGATCCGCAGCACGCTGCAGAAAGCCGACGTGCAGGTGCTGGATGGTGAAGCCATCGTGGTGCACGGCATCGGCTTCGCAGGTGTGAAAGGCTTTGGCGGCGGGTTCGACCGGCACCTGCTTTCGATGTTCGGCGAAGGCGCCATGAAAGCCTTCGTGCAGGAGGCCGTTGATGAAGCACTCCACCTGGAGCGCGCACTCTCCCGCCTCGACCAGGAACACAACGTGGAGAAGAAGATCGCGCTGATGCACTACGCTCCCATCAAGGATACGGTGGTCGGCGAGCCGGAGCAGATCTTCCCCTTTCTCGGATGTTCGCGCCTGGCCGAGCCCCTGAGCCGTCACAAGGTGCTTGCGGCCTTTCACGGCCACGCGCATGTGGGCACGCTTGAAGGACAAACGCAGGACGGAATCCCGGTGTACAACGTGGCCAAACCCATACTCAACAAACGCGAGCTTCCCTTCTTCATATTCGAAGCATGATGTTTTTGGAATGGTTTTGGAAACAGGATAAATTCTAAAAATGTTTGTTATGGAAAGAGGCAATCAACAAGGCCGCTCGATGGGCCAGGAGTCCATGGGCAACCAACGTGAGCAAGTCTTCCAGCAGGAGCAGCAAAGCCAGGAAGTTTCTTATGGCCGCGGGCAACAGCAAGAACAGCGCAACCAGCGCCAGGAAGGAATCGAAGGCCGCAACGAGCAGCGCGAAAGCGATCGCAGCGAGCGCAGTGAATCCTCTTCGCTCGATCAAAGCGAGCTCGAATAAGCAATCACCAAATGAATGAAAAAGCCGGAGGCAACGCGCACAACGTAGCTCCGGCTTTATCGTTTTAGCAAACGCCCTGGACGGATGTTTTGCTTTTTGACTTTTGACTTTATCCACCGGGTATGGGATTTGGATATATTGAGGTATGACAATCACCTTCCACGGCGCCGCGGGCACGGTCACCGGCACCAAGCATAAGCTAACGCTCAACGACGGACGGCAATACCTGCTCGATTGTGGCTTGTTTCAGGGACTCGGTCGCGATACCGACGATCTGAACCACGACTTCGGCTTCGACCCCACGCAGATCGAGGCACTGATCCTGTCGCACGCACACATCGATCACTCCGGACTCATTCCCCGCCTCGTGCGCGAAGGATTCAAAGGCCCCATCTTCTGCACGGCCGCCACACGCGATCTTGCCGAGATCCTGCTTTTCGACAGCGCAGAAATTCAAACCTACGAAACGGAACATATCAACAAGCGCAGGGCACGCCGCGGCCAGCCGCCATACGAGCCGCTGTATGGCCCCGAAGATGTGAAGACCGCGCTGGAACTTTTTCTTACGTTCGAATACGACGAATGGTTTACCGTTGGCCGTGGCATAAAGGCCTGCTTCACCAATGCCGGCCATCTTATCGGGAGTGCTGCCATCAATATCATTGTGGAAGAGGACGGCGAAACCCAGCGCGTGCTGTTCAGCGGCGACGTTGGCCGGCATCGCTCGGTGCTGCTGCCGCCGCCCGCCGAGCCGCATCCTGCCGACTATATCATCCTCGAAAGCACCTACGGCAACAAGCACCACGACATCCGCTTCAATACCATCGAAGAATTGCAAGGGTGGATCAACCGCGTGTGCGTGGAGCGTGGCGGCCAGCTGGTGATACCGGCATTCAGCGTGGGACGCACGCAGGAAGTGCTGTACGCGCTCAACCAGCTAAGCCTCGAGAAGCGGCTTCCCGATATCCGCTATTTTGTGGATAGCCCGCTTAGCCTCAAGGCCACGCAAACCATCAAGCAATACGCTTCACAATTCAACGAGCGGCTGCAGCAGGTGCTTGCGATAGATGACGATCCCTTCGATTTCCCGGGTCTCTCCTACATCGAAACGGTGGAAGAAAGCCGTCAGCTGGTGAAGTACGAAGAACCCTGCGTCATCATTTCGGCTAGTGGGACCGCCGATGCGGGCCGTGTGCGTCACCACATCAACAACATACTCGGCGACCCGAAAAATGGTGTGCTGCTCGTTGGCTTTTGCAGCGCCCGATCGCTGGGCGGGCAATTGCTCGGTGGTGAAAAGGAAGTGGAGATTTTCTCCGACGCCATCGAAGTGAAGGCCGAGGTGGGCCAGCTGCCGGGCATGAGCGCGCACGGCGATTGTGATGACCTGTGCCGTTTTGTGAGCAGCCAGGATGCGGAAAAAGTGCGTGCCGTTTTCCTGGTGCACGGTGAAACCGAAACACAGAAAGCCTTTGCGGCAAAGCTCGAACTGAAAGGATTTAAGAACGTGGTCGTCCCGGCACAGCACCAGGAAGTTGTATTGACTTCCGGCAGCAAGGAAGCCGAGGCGGCATAAGAAAAAAGTATGGCGATTCTGGATTGTCTCATTATAGGCGGCGGGCCTGCGGGCCTGAATGCCGCCGTGGTGTTGGGCCGCTGCCGCCGCAGCGTGCTTGTGTTCGACACCCGCAAGTACCGCAACCGCTGGTCGCACGGCATGCACAACTACCTCACCCGCGACCATATTCCTCCGGCGGAATTCCTGGAGCTCTGCCAACCCGAGTTGGAGAAATACGGTGTGCAGGTAGTGAACCGAATGATCGTTCGTGCGTCGCGCAACGAAGAGGGCTTGTTTGAAGCCTACGATGATACCGGTGAATGTCACCTCTCCCGCAAACTGCTGGTGGCAACCGGCCTCAGCGACAACCTCCCGAAGCTTCCGGGCTTCGAGGAGCTGTATGGAAAGTCGGTGCACCATTGCCCCTACTGCGATGGCTGGGAGTGGCGCGACAAACGTATTGCGGTGTACGCAAAGACCAAGGACGGCTCGGAGCTTTGCTTGGCGTTAAAAAATACCTGGACAGACGATGTTACCTATTTTACGGATGGCAACCGGCGCATCAAAGCATCCACGCTCGAATACCTCGAAGCCAGCGGCATCCGTATTATTACGGAACCTGTGAAAGGCCTCGAAGGAACAGATGGACTACTCCAGGACGTGCGTCTCCGCAGCGGCGAGCTGGTGCCGATGGATGCGCTGTTCTTCGTGAACGGCTTCACACAGCAGTGCAACCTCGCGGAAGCCTTCGGTTGCGCGGTGGGCCGAAAGGGCGCCGTCATCACCAACCGCTCGCAGCAGACCAATATCACGGGCCTCTATGTGGCCGGCGATGCCTCGCGCGATATGCACTTCGTAGTGGTGGCCGCGGCCGAGGGCGCGAAGGCGGCTGTAAACATCAACAAGGAACTGATCAAGGAAGCAGCGGAGCGGAAACGAACACAGTTGAAGGAGGATAAGGGGGAGATGGCAGCTTAGGGGAATGTGCTACTGGGGTAATGGGGTAATTGGATGATGCCTTTCCGAGGCGAATCAATCCATTTCGTTGTTGAGGGCGCATGCGCTCGCCTTCACGATTCACGGCTCACGGCTCACGTTTCACGGCTCACGATTCACTTCACTACCGCAATGCTTCGAAGAAGTACCTTGCTTCGCTCCAGAACGCATCCAGCGCAATGATGCGGGGCTTGAAAAAGGAGATCAGCTCGGGCCAGTCGGAGCGGCGGAGCACGAGAAGGTCGTCGTGCTGAATGTAAATGCGGGAGGATGAAGCGCCGTATTCATCGTAGTATTCCGCTTGCCAGGTCCATTCTTCCCCCGTATGCGTCTCGAGCAGGGACCGTAGTTCTACGAACTGGTCGAAGTACAACCGGCGCATCCCGGGATCTTTGTGATTCATCACGATGGCCACCTGTGCCGCGCTCATACCGGTTTCCAGCCGGAAGGAGATGTCCTTCTCCCCCGTTTTGTAATTCACCCAATGAACACGGCCGCCCTCGGCCGACAGAACGGGTTGCATATACTGCCCGAACGCGGTCCAGAAAGCCTGTCGTAATTCCGATGCCTCTTTACGGGAAAACACGATCAAAAATAAGGGGCTAATGCGCTTGCTCAGCAAGCAGGGAGATGCGACCTTGACCGGAGGAAATATGGAATCCGCTTCCGCTGTGTGTTTTGTTCCACACTTATCCAAAAATCCTTCTATGAAAACAACAAAGAATGGGCTCAAAATCGATTGGCACGTTTTTCCGCTTTACCTAAGAAAACGACCTGTTCAAAAATCTGAAGTTATGAAAGACGTGATGAAGCGAATGAGTGCAGCGAACGAGTCCCACGAGGGCTTTCACCTGGGAACGACCATTATGATGATCTTCCTTTTCCTGGCCTTCTGGGGCGTTAGTTTTTACATCCTTTTAAACAGCTACGCATAAAGTTGCTCCTGGAACCCCTACCTCTTTGAAGCTTTCGTGCGGGGAGCTTTTTATTTCGCAGGCACACTACTTTTGCACTATGCAATCCGCATCCGCGCCTGCGTTCCAGCCTGCAACTTCACTCGACATTCCCGCGCTCATCCAGCTGCTCAACAGTGCCTATCGTGGCGATGCCGCACGCGCGGGTTGGACACACGAAGCCGACCTTATCGAAGGCGAGCAACGCACGGACGCTAACGAGCTCCGGGATAAAATGGAACAGGGGACCATTCTTTGTACATTCAACACCGACCGCGAGATCGTCGCCTGCGTATACCTCGAAGCACAAGGCCCGGACCTTTACCTCGGTATGCTTTCCGTGCGGCCCCATTTGCAGGGCACAGGCCTGGGCAAGCAGCTGCTGCGCGCGGCCGAAGAGCACGCACGCAGCCTGGGATGCAATGCCATCGTAATGACGGTCATCTCGGTGCGTACCGAATTGCTGCAGTGGTACCTGCGTCACGGCTACGTGGAGACCGGCGCCGAAGAACCCTTCCCCGACGACCCAAGGTTTGGAAAACCGCGCCAACAGTTGTTTTTCAAATGGCTTCGGAAGGAAGTTAAGTAGGTCCGAAAGCGGAGAACCGCGAAGAAAAGAAGAGAATAAGTTTGCGCGAGGGACGATGTTTGAAATGCTTACGCGGAGCTGAACTTCGCGGTCCGCCTTCTTTTCTTCTTTCCTTTGCGGTGAAACCTTCTTTCGCATCAATACCTTTGCCGGATGAACACGGCGCTCGAAGATCTGGATTTCTCCAAGTATGCCGACGGGCTCATCCCGGCGGTGTTGCAGGACTACAACACGCAAAAAGTGTTGATGCTCGGCTTTATGAACGAAGAAGCGCTGCACGAAACCGAGCGGAGTGGGCTCGTCACTTTCTGGAGCCGCTCCAAAAAGCGTTTATGGACAAAGGGCGAGGAAAGTGGCAATCACCTGCAACTCAGGCAACTCCTTGTGGATTGCGATCGTGATACGCTCCTCGTAAAGGCCATCCCGAGCGGGCCGGTGTGCCACACGGGTGCAGACACGTGCTGGACGGAGAAGAACAGCCGCGAGGATTTTCTTTATTACCTGGAGCACATCATTCAATTGCGCCGCAAAGGCACCGATGAAAGCTCGTATGTACGGAAGCTATTCGCCAAAGGCATCAACAAAATTGCGCAGAAGGTGGGCGAAGAAGCCGTGGAGCTGGTGATTGAGTCGAAGGACGTTAACAGGGAGTTATTTTTGGGCGAGGCTGCAGACCTTCTTTTCCATTATCTCATCCTAATACAAGCAAAGGATTGTACCTTGGCAGACGTTGTCGACGTCCTCCAGAAACGACACCAACCTAAATGAAAATGAAACGCTTACTCACTGTTTTGTTGCTTCTGCCGGTGGCTGCATTTGCCCAGAATGGATTTCGCATCAGCGGCAACATCGAAGGACTTAAAGACAGTACCGAGATACGCCTCAGCGCGCAAAACAACGCCCCTATCGCAACCGCGATGAGCAAGGGTGGAAAGTTCGAACTCTCGGGACAGGTTGCCGAGCCACAGCTGGCTACGCTCACTATAGGCGCCAACAACCCGGTTTACCTCTATATCGAAAATGCGGCGATGACGCTCAGCACACCACCCGCCCCCCCGGCTGCCCCGGCAAAGGCTCCGGTTAAAGGTGGAAAGCCCGCGCCGAAGCCTGCAACGAAGTCGGATGTGACGCAGCTGCGCGTGGACGGCTCGCAGGCGCAGGTGGATTTCATCCAATTCCAAACGGCCTTTATGCCGCAGTTCGCACTCGTCAATCAATTGGTGAACAAAGCCAACGGCGCTGCCGATCCCAACGAGCGCGATCGCACGGTGCGCGCGTTTGATTCGGTCAAGCGCATTATCGATGCCCTCGTAGATCAGTACATCACGGCCAAGCCTGCCTCGTACGTATCGCCTTTCGTGCTCGGCAACACGGCGCAGCTTCTCGACAACCCGGTGGTGCTGAACGAACGGTTTCGCCGCCTCGATTCCAACATCCAGCATTCGTCTATCGGGCAAAGCCTGGCAGCCTATATCACGCAAAACCTGATCGGCTCTATCGGTTCCGAAGCATCGGATTTCACCCAGGCCGACACCACGGGCAAGCCGGTTTCGCTCTCCTCTTTCCGCGGCAAATATGTGTTGCTGGATTTTTGGGCTTCCTGGTGCCGCCCTTGCCGCGCCGAGAACCCCAACGTGGTGCGCGCCTTCCAGAAATTCCGCAATAAGAACTTCACCATCCTCGGCGTTTCGCTCGACCAGAGCAAAGATGCCTGGATCAATGCGATCCATGTAGATAAGCTCACCTGGATGCATGTAAGCGACCTTCAGCAATGGAACAATGCCGTGGCGAAGATGTATGGCGTGCAGGGCATCCCGCAAAACTTCCTCATCGACCCCAACGGCCGCATCGTGGGTAAGAACCTGCGAGGCGAAGAACTGGAGCGGAAGCTATGCGAACTGCTGGGCTGCAACTGATTTCTCAAAACTTAGTGCATGATACTGAGCGGCGCCTTGAGGGGCCGCTTTTTGTTTTCCGTAAGAACGCACCGATGTTTACCGGGCGTTATGGCCCCAAAAGCGGGCGCCGGCGATGGTATATTATTTGTGCCCTTTCGGAAAACAAGATTATGAACAGAACGGCCATTCAAAACCGCGTCGTCACGGCTACGGCGGAGCACGAAATCGGTAAAAACCAGTACGTGGTGGCGCCGGGCGTGTGGCGCGTGAAAGATACGTTTGTCAACTGCTTTATCCTGCAAAACACCGGCGGAACCAACAACTGGATCCTGGTGGACGCGGGCCTGAAGTCGTCGGCAGAAAAGATCCGCTCGCTTGCCGAAAACGTAATGGGGAGCCGCAACAGCCGCCCTTCGGCTATTGTGCTTACCCACGGCCACTTCGACCATGTGGGCTCTGTGCTCGAGCTGGCCCGCGAATGGGGCGTTCCCGTCTATTGCCATAAACTCGAAGCGCCCTACCTCACCGGGCGTTCAAAATATCCTCCTGCCGATCCCAGCGTTGGCGGTGGACTGATGGCCTACCTCTCGTTTGCGTACCCGCGCGGGCCGGTCAATATACAGGACCACCTTCAAATGCTGAACGAGGACGGCTCCATCCCGGGCATGCCCGAATGGCGCTGGCTGCATACGCCCGGCCACGCACCGGGGCACATCAGCCTCTACCGCGAGCACGATGGTGTGCTCGTTGCCGGTGATGCCGTGACGACGACGAATCAGAACTCCGCGCTTTCGGTGATGACACAAAAGAAGGAACTGCAGGGACCGCCACGTTATTTCACCATCGACTGGGGGGCATCAGCCCGCTCGGTTCGCTTGCTGGCGCAATTGCAGCCGCAGGTGATCGCTACAGGGCACGGCCCGAGCATGTATGGGGCCGAAGCACGCAAAGCGCTTAATAAACTTACCCGTCAGTTCTGGGACCTCGCAATGCCCGAAGATGGCCGCTATGTGCACGAGCCCGCACTGACCAACGAATCGGGTGTGACCTATGTGCCGCCTGCAAGACCCAACTACACGTTGCTCGCTATAGCGGGTGTAACGGTAGCAACGGTGACGCTGGGCATCCTGTACCTGCGGCAGCAAAAGAAGAAAAAACAATGGCAGGAATATCTCAATGACCAACTGGATCGCTGGAACGCAGGTTCCTGAGCTATAAAAAGAAGGCAGCGACGCTGCCTTCTTTTTATTGTACCTGGCGGCGATACAATTGCACTGTGTTTTCGAGACCGAGGTACAACGCATCGGCGATCAGGGCGTGTCCGATACTCACCTCATCGAGCTGTGGCAGTGAATGCTTCAGGAATTGAAGGTTGGAGCGGTCGAGGTCGTGGCCGGCGTTGATGCCCAGGCCCAACTCCGTGGCACGGCGGGCAGCAGCCACGTAGGGTGCAACGGCAACTTCTCTGTTTTGCGCATAGCCGTGGGCGTAAGCTTCCGTATACAGTTCGATTCGGTCGGTGCCCGTTTCCGCGGCGCCTTCCACCATTGCCACAATCGGGTCGACGAATATTGAAACCCGGATGCCTGCATTGCGGAACACGGAAATGATCTCGCGGAGGTAGTTGCGGTGCTGCACCGTGTCCCAACCGTGATCAGAAGTGAGCTGTCCCAAAACATCCGGAACGAGCGTAACCTGGTGCGGCTTTGTTTCGAGCACGAGGTCCACGAACTTCTGCTCGCGGCAATTACCCTCGATGTTGAACTCGGTGGTGATGATCGGCTTTATAGCGCGTACGTCGTCGTATCGTATATGGCGCTCATCGGGCCGTGGATGTACGGTAATGCCATCGGCGCCAAACGCCTGCACGTCGATCGCGGCCTTCACCACGTCGGGGTTATTTCCTCCGCGGCTGTTGCGCAGCGTTGCGATCTTGTTGATATTTACAGAAAGCCTGGTCATAGCTACTTCATTTTCGATATTCCTTGTTCGATATTCAATATTCTCAAAGTTCTTTCCACGTATGATCGGCGAGCAGTTGCACCGCCGCCACGCAGCTTTTGTAAGGCATGCCCTCGCCCCATTCTTTGGGTGAGATGAGCGAAATGATGTGCGACTCGTCCTGCTTTTCGTAGAGATAATAAACCTGTCCGATCTCCGGCTTGAAAGAGATTTTGGCGTTGTAGATCAGCATGGAAAGCTCCTTGCGCTTGTGGATCTCCTGGGCCTGCATCGCCAGCAGTTCGATCTGCTTGCGGATCTGGTCCAGCTGCATGTTCGTTTGCTCCTCCATTGCCGTCAGCGCCTTGTGGCGGATCACGCCTTCTTCAGTTGGCTTGATCAACGCTCCAGATACCGATGAGGAGTAAGGCAGCACGCTCATCTGCTTGTGATACACCTCTACGTTGGTATACGGCGTTCCATCGCTGTTGAAGCCCTGGATGGTTACGCGCAGGTAGCCGTTGGGCTGTATCTCGTGCACGATGTGCAGCAGCACCTGCCCTGCACGGTAAAAGTGCAGCTCGAAAGTGATGGAATCCTGGAACGTCACCTGCACTTCGTCGGCAAGGGCGCGGTCGGAGAAAGAATGCAGGTCGCCATCGCCGATGACGGTGTATTGCGATTGGAAGGCCTCGCTCTCCAGCGATACCCAGCTGTGGCTGATGTTCAGCTCGCGTTTGCCTTCCGGGCTTTCGATCTTATAGATGCCGCTCCGGGGCCGGCTGCCGGTTTCGTAAGTGCCCTTTTCGGGAAAGAGCTGCCAGCTGCCCAGGAAGTTGTAGGCTTGAACCATAAGCAAAAATAATGGGGTAATGGGGTAATGTGCTAATGGGGTAATGGGGTGATGGGGTAATTAGAAAGCACCGTCAGCGCCGCATTGGAATGCCGCGATTGGCAAGAAAGTCTTTGAGGGTTGGAATTGCGATCTCTTTGAAATGAAAAACGCTGGCGGCGAGGGCCGCATCGGCATGTCCTTCCAGGAAAGCATCCGCGAAATGCGCCATGGTGCCGCCACCGCCCGATGCGATCACGGGTATGGGGAGCGTGTCGGAGAGCTCGCGCGTAATGTCGAGCGCGAAGCCGGCCTTGGTGCCGTCATGGTTCATCGAAGTAAGCAGGATCTCTCCGGCGCCGAGGTCGGCCGCCTTGCGCGCCCAGTCGGCGCAGCGGGTGTGGGTGCGCGTGCGCCCGCCATGGAGATATACGTACCACTCGCCATCCGCTTCCTGCCTGGTGTCGATGGCCAGCACCACGCATTGCGAGCCGGCCATGCGCGCTACATCGGAAATCAGTTGCGGGTTGTCGTAGGCAGCAGTGTTGATGGACACTTTGTCGGCACCCGATTGAAGCAGCAGCGCCACATCTTCGGCGCTCCGGATGCCCCCTCCCACCGTAAAAGGAATATTGATCGCTTTCGCAACGCGCAGCACCAGCTCCGCAAGGGTCTTCCGTTTTTCTACGGTCGCCGTGATATCTAAAAACACCAGTTCGTCAGCGCCCTGCCGTGCATATTCTGCGGCCAGTTCCACGGGGTCACCGGCATCGCGGAGGTTTACGAAATGGGTGCCCTTCACGGTGCGTCCGTCTTTGATGTCGAGGCAGGGGATGATGCGTTTTGCTAGCATTGAAGAATGGGGTAATGGGGTAATGCTGATGCGCACTTTTGAAGTGTCAGGAAAAGTGGGACAGGTCTTCGAGACGGATGCGCCCTTCGTAGATGGCTTTGCCGATGATCGCACCTTTGCAGCCGGCCTCGTTGAGGCGATGCAGGTCGTCGAGCGAAGAAACGCCGCCCGAGGCAACGAAGTGCAGGTCCGGAAATTTTGCAACGATGTTCTGGTACAGCTCCGTGGCCGGTCCCTGCAGCGCGCCGTCTTTCGACACATCGGTGCAGAACACCTGTCGCACGCCGCGTTCGGCATACTGTTGCAGGAAGTCGTACACCCAGATATCGGTCGCTTCCTGCCAGCCGCTCACGGTGATCTTTTCATTGCGCACATCGGCGCCGAGGAAAAACGTTTCGGGTCCAAAGCGCTCGAGCCACGTCAGAAACAGCGCCTCGTCCTTCACGGCAATGCTGCCAACGGTTGCCAGCTGTGCGCCGCTCTCCAGCACGATCCGCACATCGTTCTCGCTCTTGATGCCGCCCCCGAAATCGATCCGAAGCTTCGTTTTCCCGGCGATCGTTTCCAGCACTTTCCAGTTGCGCACGGCACCGGCCTTCGCCCCATCCAGGTCCACCAGGTGCAGGCGCATTAGACCAGCGTCTTCAAACCGGCGTGCCACTTCGAGCGGGTACTCGTTGTACACCGTTTTCTGGCCGTAGTCGCCGTGCGTCAGGCGCACGCACTTTCCGTCGATGACATCAATAGCAGGAATGAGGTCCATCAGATTGCTAAAAAGTTTTGAAGGATGCGGTCGCCGGTTTCAGCGCTCTTCTCGCTGTGAAACTGGACGCCGTAAAAATTATCCTTTTGGATAGCCGCAGCATAATCCACCAGGTAGTTGCAGCGCGCTATGGTATAAATACTGTCTTCCGCATAATAGCTATGAACGTTGTACACGTAACTTTCTTCTGCTACGCCTGCAAACAGCGGCGAGCACAGGTCGCGGATCGTGTTCCAGCCCACCTGCGGCACCTTCAGCCCGGCTCTCCCCGATGGAAATTTCTTCACGTCGATGGGTATGATGCCCAGTCCAGCCGTATCGTTCTCTTCCGAATGTCGGCACAGCAGCTGCATTCCTACGCAGATCCCCAACACAGGCTGCCGAAGTGTGGCCAGCACGGCATCCAGCCCGCTTGCGCGCAGGCTTTCCATGGCGGTGCTTGCCTCGCCTACTCCCGGAAAGATCACTTTATCGGCCGCGCGCAGCAATCCCGCGTCGTCGGTGACTATTGCCGGCGCACCCAGGCGCTCCAGTGCGTTCAGCACCGACTGAATGTTTCCCGCGTTGTATTTTATTATTGCTAGATTCATGACAGGGTTACAAAATTATCGCTTCTCCTCTCGCAGTATTCCCGCCAGAAATGTTGCCGTTGCCTCCTGAATTAATTCGGGTTCATACAGGGCGCGGATGTAAGCACTGCCAATGATGGCGCCCCGTGCATGCCTGCAGGCTGCGTCGAAGGTGGCTTTGTCGTGAATGCCGAAGCCCACCAGCACGGGATTCCTGAGTCGTAGTTCTTCCAGCCGCGCGAGGTATTCTTCTACGGGAGAAAAATCTTTTGCAGAGCCCGTTACCGACGAGGACGACACCGCATATAGAAACCCGCTGCTTGCCGCATCAAGGTCCCGAACGCGCGCCTCCGATGTTTCGGGCGTAACGAGGAAGATGAAGTCGAGACCGTGGCGTTCAACAATTGCCTTGTATTCCCGCTCATATGCGTGCAGTGGAATGTCGGGGATGATGAGTCCGTCTACCCCGCACGCTCTTGCTTTGGCGCAAAAAGCCTCGAATCCGTATTGCAGCAACGGGTTGAGGTATCCCATCAGCACAACAGGCACATCCAGCGCAGGGCGCAGCGATGCAAGCTGTTCAAACAATTTGCCGATGCTCATCCCGTTGCGCAGCGCGCGTGCTCCGCTGGCCTGTATCACCGGCCCATCCGCAAGCGGGTCGCTGTAGGGCATACCAAGCTCGATGATGTCGGCGCCACCGGCCGCCAGTGCATGCATCACGGGAAGCGTGCTTTCCAGCTCGGGATAACCAGCCGTGCAATACACGTTCAGCACGCGTTCTTTTTTTCGTTGAAAGAGTTCGGAAAGGCGGGTCATGGAAAAGGTTGAGAAGGGTTTTGAGAGGTTATGAGAGGTTTTGAGAGGTTGTGGAGGTTGTGGGAGGGTTTTCTAAGTGATCACCGTCTTTCGCAATTCCGACATCCGACATCCGACATCAGGCATCCGACATCAGAAATCCGACATCAGAAATCCGACATCCGTTCCATGTACGTCGCCAGGTCCTTATCACCCCGCCCGCTGAGGCACACTACCACGCGGTCGGATTGCGTCAGGCCGAGGCGGGGCAAAACGGCGAAGGCATGGCCGGTTTCCAACGCCGGGATGATCCCTTCGAGCCGTGCGACTTCAAACGAAGCCTGCAGTGCTTCCTCGTCGGTGGCTGATTCGAAACGACCGCGGCCACTTTCAAAAAGGTGGGCGTGCATGGGTCCGATGCCGGGGTAATCGAGACCCGCAGAAATACTGTGCGGCTCCACCACCTGGCCGTCGGCGGTTTGCATCAGCAGGCTGCGGCTCCCGTGCAGGATCCCTTCAGTGCCAAGGCGTGTTGTTGCTGCGCTCTTGCCGCTATCCACGCCCAGCCCCGCAGCCTCCACGGCCACCAGATCCACCGACGGTTCGGCAATGAAGTGATAGAAAGCCCCGGCGGCGTTTGAGCCTCCACCCACACAGGCAACAACGTGCGTTGGCAACTCACTGCCGGTATGTTCCTCCAGCTGGCTGCGCATTTCCGCACTGATCACGCTTTGAAAACGGGCAACAAGGTCGGGGTAGGGATGTGGCCCAACCACGCTGCCGATGATATAGTGGGTATCGTTGGGGTGATTGATCCAATCGCGGATGGCTTCATTCGTTGCATCCTTCAGCGTTTTGCTTCCGCTGGTTGCAGGCACCACCGTCGCTCCCAGCATCCGCATCCGTGCCACGTTGGGCGCCTGCCGCTGGATGTCTTTCTCGCCCATGTACACAACACATTCCATCCCCATCAGCGCACAAACGGTGGCGGTGGCCACGCCGTGCTGGCCTGCACCCGTTTCGGCAATGATGCGCGTTTTTTGAAGACGCTGCGCCAGCAGGATCTGCCCGATGGTGTTGTTGATCTTATGCGCACCTGTATGGCAAAGGTCCTCGCGCTTAAGGTAGATGTTGGTGCCAAGCTTGCTGCTCAGGCGCGCCGCATAATACAGCGGCGTCGGTCTTCCTACGTAGTCGCGCAGCAGCGCATCCATCTCCTTTCGGAACGACTGGTCTTCCAGTATTTCTACGTAGCGCGTGCGCAGCTCCTCCACGTTGCGGTGGAGCATCTCTGGTACATATGCACCGCCAAACCGGCCATAATAGCCCTGCGCGTCGGGGTTGGGGGTAATGTTAAGCGATTGCGCTTTCATGAAGTGTTCGGTTTGATGGAGAAGGAACCCGGCACGATCAGGATACATCCTGCACCCGGTCGGGCTCGCTGGCCTTCAGGTCGCTGATGAACTGCTTCAGCAGCGCCATGTCTTTCACGCCGGGCTCCGTTTCGAAGCGGCTATTGATATCGATGCCATAGTTGAAAGGATGATAGAATTTGCGCAGGCGATCAACATCGTCCGGACCAATGCCCCCACTCAGGAAGAACAGCTTGTCTACAAGCGCTTTCTCGAGCTTGTTCCAGTCAAAATGCTCCCCGCTCCCACCGTGGTTTTCCGTCCACGTGTCAAAGAGGAAGTAGTTGCAGAGGTCGTGATACGGTTTGACGAGTGCATCGAGGTCCGTGTCGGGAGTAACGCTGAACGCTTTGATGATGTTTACGCGCTCGCGCAGGCTGTTGCAAAATTCCGGCGTTTCGTTGCCATGCAGTTGAATGGCGGTCAGGTCCAGTTCCTCGGTAAAACGCAGGATGGTGTCGCAGTCTTCATTCACAAAAACGCCTACTTTGGGCACTTCCAACGCTTTGATGGCAGCGCTTTCCTGCGCAAGCATCGGGAGAGCGGATCTTTTCGAGCCGGCGTGTAAGACCATCCCCACGTAATCTACGCCGAGCTCATAGGCTTCCTGCATTTGTGCGGCAGATGTAAAGCCGCATACTTTCACCTTCATAGTGCTTGTTTTTTTAGTTCCCCGGCAAATGCGGCAAACGCTCCCGCAGGATCCGGATCTTTCATGAATCGTTCGCCAATCAAAAAGCCTTCAAAGCCTTGCTTTCGCAGGTATAACACGTCGTCGGGCGTTTGGATGCCGCTTTCGGCAATTTTTATTTTTCCCGAGGGAATCTCCTTCGCAAGCCGCACCGAATGATCGAGGTCTACCGCAAAATCTTTCAGGTTGCGGTTGTTGATGCCTACCATCGTTACGTCGGAACAAATATGTTCCAGTTCGCGCTCCGAATGCAACTCCAGCAGCACTTCCAACTCCAGGTCCTTAGCCTGGGCAGACAGTTCGCGCACCTGTTCGGGGCTGAGCACGGCGGCGATCAGCAACACAACATCGGCACCATAGGCCCGTGCTTCGAGCAACTGGTAGGCGTCGATGATGAAATCCTTCCGGAGCAACGGTGCTTCCACGAGTGCGCGCGTATCGGCAAGGTCCTGCAGCGAACCGCCGAAATACGGCCCGTCGGTAAGCACCGAAATGCCCGCGGCGCCATATTCGTCGTAGGCCTTCACCACGATACCGGGTGTTGCGAGCTCGTGCACGAATGCTCCCTTCGAGGGCGACTTGCGCTTGAACTCGGCAATGATGCCGCTGCTGCCGGGCAACTCGAGGGCGTAGGCGAGGGAGCGCCGGGGCGCGGCAAAGAGCGGAAGACCGCGCAATTCGGTGGGTGTAGCCGCAAACTTGCGCTCGGCTACTTCTTCCCTTTTGCGGCTGATGATCTGGTCGAGAATGGTCATTGCAGACTGATTAATTTATCGAGTACCCCTTGTGCACGGCCGCTTTCAAGGCTTTCCACCGCGGCTTCGTACGCATCGTCGTAGCTAACGAAGCCACCTGAACCATGCAAAGAGAGGGCCGCATTGGCGAGCACCACCGCATTTTGAGCCCAGGTTCCTTCACCCTTCAGGATCTTCCTGAAAATCGCCGCTGCCTCTTCCACGCTGCTGCCCCCGCTGATATCGGAAGGTAGCACGGTGCGCTTGCCCAGTTCCACCGCCGAACAAACGCGCTCTCCGGCTGGCGTTATCACCTTCGTATCGTTGGTGAGCGACACCTCGTCGTAACCATCGAGCCCGTGGATAAGGGTGAAACCCGACTCCTGCTGTTGCAAAAGATAATTGTAAATCCGCAATAACTCCGGGCTATATACACCGATCAGCTGGTAGGCCGGACGGGCGGGATTCACGAGCGGACCGAGCATGTTGAAAAACGTGCGCAGGCCGAGATTGCGGCGGATGCCCGCCACGGCCTTCAACGCCGGGTGAAAGAGCGGTGCGTGGAGAAAGGTGAAGCCTGCTCCGTCCAGCTCGCGGCGGAGCTGGCCGCCCTCGTTGGTGAAGCGATAGCCGAGCATCTCCATAACGTTAGACGCGCCGCTCACCGAAGACGCTCCGTAGTTGCCATGCTTGGCCACCTTCGTGCCCGTTCCGGCAACCACAAGGCAGGCGAGTGTGGAGATGTTGAACGTGTTTTTGCCGTCGCCACCGGTACCCACAATGTCGATGGGCCGGTATTCGGAAAGGTCGGCCGGGAGCGCCAGCTCGAGCAGACCATCACGAAATCCGGTGAGCTCGTCGATGGAAATGCTGCGCATAAGGTACACCGTTAGGAAAGCCGCGAGCTCGGTGTCATTGTAGCACCCTTCGGCGATGCCCAGCATTACCTGGCGGGCCTCGGCGCGTGGGAGGGTCTTGTGTTCGAAGAGGTGTTGGAGGAGTTTTTTCATCGTGAATCGTCAATCGTGAATCGTGAAGGCTTACGCCGACAACCAGTTTTTAATGATCTGCGCGCCGTCGGGCGTCAGCACGCTTTCGGGGTGAAACTGAACGCCCTGCACATCAAATTTTTTGTGCCGGAGCCCCATGATATAACCCGAATCGTCCCGCGCGGTTACTTGCAGGTCGGCAGGGAAGTTTTCTCCGGAAACGACCCACGAATGATACCGCCCTACTTCCAACCGGTTGGGCAGGGCGCTGAAAAGCGATCGTTTGTCCGGCGCCCATTCGCCCTTGTCCACCTCGATGGGCGTTGCCACACCGTGAAATACGGTTGCCAGGTTCACGAGCGTTCCGCCAAAGGCTTCGCCAATGGCCTGGTGCCCAAGACAAACGCCCAGTATGGATTTGCTCGAAGCGTAGGCACGCACCAGTGGCAGCAGCAGCCCCGCTTCGCTGGGGATGCCCGGCCCTGGCGAAAGGATGATCTTGTCGAATTCAGCAACGCGCTCGAGCGGGATCTGGTCGTTGCGATGCACTTCTAGCGCCGCATCGGTGAGGGTGCGCACAAGGTGCACGAGGTTGTAAGTGAAAGAGTCGTAGTTATCGAATACCAGGATCTTCATAAGGTCAAATGTTGGGTGTGATGGTTTCGGCCAGCTCGAGCGCCTGGCGCAATGCATTGAGTTTGTTCACCACTTCCTGGCGCTCGCTTTCGGGGTCGGATGCCGCCACTACACCAGCGCCTGCCTGGAAGAACAACTGATTGTTGCGGCTCAGGAACGTGCGGATCATGATGGCATGGTTGCACGAGCCGTCGAAACCAACGAAGCCAATGGCACCGCCGTAATAGCTGCGGGGCGTGGGTTCCAGCGAATCGATCAGTTGCAGCGCACGGTATTTGGGAGCGCCGCTCAGCGTGCCGGCCGGAAACGTTTTGAACAATACTTCGAACGGATTCGCTTCTTCACTCACCGTTCCCGTCACCTCGCTTACAAGATGAATTACGTGCGAGTAGTACTGTACCTGGCGATAGCGTGTTACTTCCACGTTGGTGCAAACCGTGCTGAGATCGTTGCGGGCAAGGTCTACCAGCATTACGTGCTCGGCGTTCTCTTTCGGATCTTTCAGCAGGGCTTCTGCCCGCTGTGCATCTTCGGCATTGTTGCCGGTGCGGCGGAAGGTCCCGGCAATGGGGTGCATCACCGCCTTGCCCTTGTTCAGCACCAGCTGCGCCTCCGGGGAAGAGCCCATCAGGCGATAGTCGCCGTAATCGAAAAAGAACAGGTACGGCGAAGGATTGATGTGGCGTAACGCGCGGTAAACGTTGAATTCGTCGCCCCGGAAGTTCTGCGCAAAGCGGCGGCTCAGCACGATCTGGAACACATCGCCACGGTGGCAATGGGCAATGCCCGACCGCACCAGCGTGCGATAGGCTTCGTCATCCAGGTTACTTTCTTCATCACCCTTGCGCGCAAAAGGAAAAACAGGAACGTCTTTGCTGAACAGGATCGATTCGAGCGCGGCACGTTCGCTGGGAAGCCCGCTTACTTCATTCTCGCAAAGCAACAGTTCGTCGCGGTGGTGGTTGATGGCGATGACATATTGATACAACCTGTATCGGGCGGGCGGGATGGCATTCGCTGCGTCGCCCGCCTCCTTGAAACGGATGGTCTCGAAAAGTTGAACGGCGTCGAACGTAAAGTAGCCATACAATCCTTGTGCGAACCGGGCACCGTTGTCGTCGGAAGTTGCATCGAACCGATGGAGGAACGCGCCAAGGATATCGGCAAGCCGCTCCTTTGCGTTGATCGGCACCCGCTCGGGCGGAAGGCCGGGGTATTTCAGCTCGGCCTGGCGGGCATCCAGCACCTCGATGCCCGCAATGGCATTGATGCCGATGAAGGACCAGCTGTTCTCGGCTGCATGGCTGTCGGCGCTTTCCAGCAACACCGTATCGCGGAAGCGGTCGCGCAGGCGCAGGTAGATGCCCACCGGAGTGTGCACGTCGGCAAGGCTGCGTTTGACCTTTGTATGGATGCGGATCTTCTTCATAGTTTCTTCTTGCGACGCATAAAAAAACCCCGACAGGTAGTCGGGGCGCTGAATATGTTGGTAACCAACACGGCAAATGACTTACAGTACCCCGGAAGAGTTTGTATGCCACCACCAAATGTTGTTCATCAGTTGCTTCATCTGCCACAAATATGAGGTGGGTACGGCATTTGCCCAAAACTATTTTTGTTTAAAGAAACAGCAATGAACATACAGCACGAGCAGAAGGACAAAAGAGGACATTTTTTTGTGCGCGACGGTGAAACACTTGCGGCGGAAATGACGTACGTACAGCACGACCCGGAAACGATCATCATCGATCATACGGAAGTGAGTGCGGCACTTCAAGGAAAGAATGTAGGCTACGCGCTGGTGGAAGCGGCGGCAGAGTACGCCCGCACAAACAACCTCAAGATCATCCCGGCGTGCAGCTTTGCCGCGGCGGTGTTCCAAAAAAAGCAGGAGTTGCGGGACGTGCTGAAGGAGGAGTAAACCGATGCTGCTTGCAGCTGGTTCGATCACCCAACGAACATAGATGAAAGGTCCCTTGCGTCGGAATAACCGCCGTGGTGACCAGCCTGCCATTGAGTGGCGTTTCCCTTTCTTTGCACAAATCTTTCCCTGATGAACGTTTTTAAGTTCGGCGGTGCCTCCGTATCCACTCCTGACCGGGTGCGCAATGTTGGAAGCATCCTGCAGCGCTACCCCGATGGACAGCTGCTCGTGGTGATATCCGCGATGGGCAAGACCACCAACGCGCTTGAACAGGTTGTGGAGGCGTTCTTTCGCGGCGACAAGGATGAAGCGCTCCGTTTGTTTGAAGGCATCAAGAACGATCACCTCTCTATGGCAACGGCGCTCGGTCAAGACGACCTTACCTACCTTAACGATTTTTTCACGGAAGTGGAATGGCTGCTCCACGACAAGCCCGTGCGCGATTACGATTATTATTACGACCAGGTGGTGTGCGTGGGCGAGCTGCTTTCCACCGCGATCGTTAGCCGCTACCTTCAGGAAGCGGGCACCGAAAATCAATGGATCGATGTGCGCGACATTCTGCGCACCGACAATAACTTTCGCGATGCGCAGATTGACTGGAATTACACGGCACAAAAGACTTCCGAGATCCTGAAGCCCGCACTGGAACAGCACCGCGTGGTGATCACGCAGGGTTTCATTGGCGCCACCGACGACAACGAAAGCACTACGCTGGGCCGCGAAGGTTCCGACTACTCGGCTGCCATCTTCGCGAACCTTCTTGGCGCGGAGGCGCAAACGATCTGGAAAGATGTGCAGGGTGTAATGAACGCCGATCCGAAGCAATACGAAGGCGCCGAATGGATCCGCGAGCTCAATTACCGCGAAGTGATCGAGATGGCTTACTATGGTGCGCAGGTGATACACCCGAAGACCATCAAACCGCTGCAGAACAAAGGGATCCCGTTGCTGGTGAAATCGTTCATCGATCCGGGCACAGAGGGCACCACCATCCACAACAGCGAGGTGAAGTCGCTGCCTCCCATCATCGTTTACAAACGCCAGCAGGTGTTGATGGAGCTTGCTACGCGCGACTTTTCGTTTGTGGGCGAAGGAGGCACGGCCGAAGTGTACCGCATCTTCGAGGAGCTGAAATTCAGGCCTAACCTAACGCAGAACGGAGCGGTCAGTTTCCTGTGCGTCATCGACGAGCACCCGGAGAAGGTGGAAGCCTTTGCACACCGCGCAACCGAGCACTTCGACGTACGCGTTACGCGCGGGCTCACGTTGCTCACCATCCGCCACTACAACGAGGAGCTGGTGACGAAGCTTTGCGGTGACAGCAGCGTCATCCTAAAGCAACAAACGCCGGACACGCTGCAGGCGCTGCTTGCTCCGAAACAATAAAACAAGTTGGACTATTCGCTGGCGGGTGCAGGCTCGATGGCGAATCCCTGCACGATCTTTTTGGCCACTGCCTTCCCGTCGAGATTGGCCGGCTTCCACAGCGGCATCTTTTCCAGCTGCGTGATCATCTCTTCGTTGAAGTCGCTGTTCACGCCTTTCGTAACCCGGAAGTTGACGGGCGTACCGTCGGAGTCGATCACGAATTCCACCTGAACGTATGCTTTCTTTTGTCCCGCCGGCAGATAATCGGATAACACATAGCCTACTTTCTTCAGGTAGTCGAGGAATTCGGCGTTGCCCCCAGGAAACTGCGGCCACTCGTGCACCACGTCGGCGATGGCAGCGATGGTGCGGGTGCGGCGCGGCGGGTGCACCTTCTTCACGGGAACAGGCGGAGCCACCTTCCTGGAAAGATTTGCAAACTGGTATTCTCCTCGGTCATTGGTCATGATCACCGGAAGCTGCCGCGTGACCTCGAAGTGGTCGTACACCTTCTCCAGATTCTCGGCAAAACGCTTCAGTTCCAGGTCGGTCTTCGTAAGCGAGGCGAGGTAGTCCGCGCTGCGCTTCGTATTGTAACGAATGGGAAAGATGTGAACGGGAATGTACTCCAGGCCTGCGTCGCGCGCGATGGCCGAAAGTACGTAGATCTCTTCGATGTAGGTATCCGTAACGGGAATGCAACCCACCGTGACGCACGAACCGTGGATGTAGATGTCGCCACCGGGCTGCATCGAATCGCTCAGGATGCGGTCGGAAAGATTCGGGTAATTGAGGCCTAGCGAAAGGTAGTAATTGCTGTTGGGGTTGAACTCGTTGATGTAGTAAAAACCTTCCGGCACCTGGTAGTCGCCCTGCATGCGCTTGGGGCCGAGCGAGCCGGCCAGCGCGCAAACCCGGTAGGTCTTGAACAACTTGTACGGATCCTTGCGGTCGTTCTTTACCCACACTTCCAGCTGGCTGTCGTATTTGAAGGAGCGGATGTAAATGTATTTTGCCGGCCACGCAAGGCCTTTGGCCGCAAACTGCTTTTGCAGGGTATCGAGCTTGTTGCGCAGTGCCTGGCTCGGTCGCGAAAAGCCTTTCTGGTAGTTGAGAAAAGAAAAACTCTCGGTACGCACGGCAGGCATCACGTCGCCCTGAGCTTGCGCCAACTGCGCACCCACCACGGCGATAAGGATCAGGAAGAATTTACGCATCGGCAAACGGGACACTTTGGGTAGGCAAGTTCATCATTCAAATGCAAAGAAAAGTCCAAAATATTCGCGCCTGCAAAGATGCTAACTTTGATGCCGTAAAACCAGGAATATGTCGATTGCTACCGCGCCCCAGTCAGCCCCCGCCGCCACTGCCGATTTTTTACCGCTTAGCGGCACCGATTACGTGGAATTCTATGTAGGCAACGCCAAGCAGGCTGCGCACTATTATATGAGCGCCTTTGGCTTCCAGGCACTGGCCTATGCCGGGCCGGAAACCGGTGTAAAAGACCGCTGCTCCTACGTGGTACGGCAACACAAGCTCACCTTCGTGTTGACCACCCCGATCCGGGCCAACAATCCCATAGCCGACCACATCCAGAAACACGGCGATGGGGTGAAGTTCCTGGCCCTCCGCGTGGACGACGCCACATCGGCCTGGAAGGAGACGACCAGCCGCGGTGGCAAAAGCTATATGGAACCGCAGCGGTTGAAGGACGACAACGGCGAGGTGGTGCTCAGCGGCATACATACCTACGGCGAAACCGTGCACCTCTTTGTGGAGCGCGGCAACTATTCCGGACCTTTCATGCCGGGCTTCCGCGCCTGGAGCAACCCACACTTCGCTCCTACCGATACAGGCCTGCTCTACGTAGATCACTGCGTGGGCAACGTGGGGTGGAACCAGATGAACCCCTGGGTGAAATTTTACGAGGAAGTGATGGGCTTCAAGAACATCCTTTCATTCGACGACGAGGACATTTCCACTGAATATTCGGCACTCATGAGTAAGGTGATGAGCAACGGCAACGGCTTTGTGAAATTCCCGATCAACGAGCCCGCGGAAGGCAAGAAGAAATCGCAGGTGGAAGAGTACCTCGAATTCTACGACGGCGAAGGCGTGCAGCACGTTGCCCTTGCCACGAGCGACATCGTCAAAACCGTGAAAGACCTGATGAGCCGCGGCGTGGAGTTTCTCAAGGTTCCCAGCAGCTATTACGACGACCTCATCGACCGCGTGGGCCACATTGATGAAGACCTGGAGCCGCTCAAGGAGCTAGGCATCCTGGTAGACCGCGATAACGAAGGCTACCTGTTGCAGTTGTTCAGCAAGCCCGTGCAGGATCGCCCTACCCTCTTTTTCGAGATCATCCAGCGCAAAGGTGCCAAGAGCTTCGGCAAAGGCAACTTCAAGGCGCTCTTCGAAGCCATCGAGCGCGAGCAGGAAGCGAGAGGGAATTTGTAGTGCGCCCGCAAACATTTTTTCATTAGGGAAGTCTCAAAAGGCTTCCCTTTTCATTTGCCACACTACCACATTCCCCGGACCCATCCCCGACCCTTCCCTAAGGGAAGGGAGCGCCGTTGAGCATTGCCTAAATTACCCCATTACCACATTACCATATTACCCGGACCCATCCCCGACCCTTCCCTAAGGGAAGGGAGCGCCGTCGGGCATCGACCCAATTGCCCCATTACCCTATTAGCACATTCCCCCATTCCCACATTACCTTTGCCCCATGCAGAAAGTAGGCATCCTTGGAGGCGGGCAGCTCGGTCGTATGTTGTTGCAGGCCGCCGCTAACTACCCGGTTGAAACCTACGTGCTGGAGTCGGATCCCGACTGCCCTTCAGCGCACCTGTGCAAGCACTTCGTGCAGGGCGACATCCGCGATTACGATACTGTGTATGCCTTCGGAAAAGGCCTCGACGCGCTTACCATCGAAATAGAGAACGTCAACGTGGATGCCCTGGAGCAGCTGGAACGCGATGGCGTGCGGGTGGTGCCAAAACCGTCGGTATTGCGCATCATCAAAAACAAGATCAGGCAAAAACAATTCTATACCGGGCACGGCATCCCAACGGCTGCTTACGTAGTCACGGCCAACCGCGCCGAGCTGGAGGCGCAAGTTGACTTTCTTCCTGCCGTACACAAGATCGGCGAAGGGGGTTACGATGGAAAGGGTGTGCAACTGCTGCCATCTGCCGCCGACCTGGCCAAAGGTTTCGATGCGCCCAGCGTGCTCGAAAAAATGGTGAACATCAGGAAGGAGATCGCCCAGATGATCGCGGTGGACAGCGAGGGAAAGACAGCACTGTATCCGCCTGTAGAAATGGTCTTTAATCCTGACCTCAACCTGCTCGACTACCAATTATGCCCGGCCGAAATTCCTACCGACGTGCTGTGGAAGATCGAGGCCATTTCGCTTTCGCTGGTGCGGCACCTTGCATCACCCGGACTGTTTGCCGTAGAACTACTGGTAGACGAAAACAACGACGTGCTGGTAAATGAAACGGCTCCGCGCGTGCACAACAGCGGCCACCACAGCATCGAAGGGCACTACAGCTCGCAGTTCGATATGCTGTGGCGCATCCTGCTCCAATACCCGCTGGGCAACACGAAGGCGATCCTTCCCTCCGTAATGGTCAACCTGATCGGTGCGGATGAACACAGCGGCCCGGCGCGCTACGAGGGCCTCGGCGAAGTGCTGCAGATCGATAATGCGTTTGTGCACATTTACGGAAAAAGTGAGACGCGCCCCGGGCGCAAGATGGGTCATGTGACCGTGCTCAGCGACGAAAAGCAGGACCTCATCCACAAGGCGAACAAAGTGCGCCAAACCTTACGGGTGTTGGGTGGTTAATAGTGCGGGCAGGGCGTTAATTAAGGTTAAACCACACCCGTCAAACCGGTGTTCCAACGTAGATTGCGGCCTGTTTATACCCTGTTCCAATCAAATCATAGCGCTCTTGAAAAAACAAACGCTTTTTATTGCTTCCATCGCACTGCTGTTTGCAGCCTGCGGCTCGGACCGGAAGAAAGACGCCGCAGCAGCGCAGAAAGCCGGGCCCCGCCCGCCTGCGCGTGTGGATGCCTACGTGGTGGAAGCCCGCTCGGTGAGCGAGCATATCGAAGTGCCGGGCACCATCGTGGCCGGCGAATCCACCGAAATTCATCCCGAAACCTCCGGCCGCATTGTGCAACTGAACATCCGCGAAGGCGCGGTAGTGTCTAAGGGCGCGCTCATTGCCAGGCTCGACGACGCCGAGCTCGTGGCGCAGCGCCGCAAGCTGCAAGTGCAGCTCCAGCAGGCGCAGACCACCGTCAACCGCTACGCGGCGCTCGAAAAGATCGGCGGCATCAGCAAGCAGGACCTCGACGTGGCGCGGCTGCAGATATCCAATGCGCAGGCCGACCTCGCGGTGCTCAGTGTCAACATCCGCAAAACGGAGATCCGCGCGCCTTTTACCGGCAAGATGGGCCTGAAGATGGTTTCACCCGGTGCGTACGTAAGCCCGCAAACGGCGCTCACTACTTTGCAAAAGACGAATGGTCTCCGTGTGGACTTCAACCTGCCCGAACAATACATTGGCCGGGTGAAGCAGGGAAGCTATGTCAACTTTACTACCGACAACAGCAGCCGCGCCTATTCTGCGCAGGTGATGGCCAGCGAATCGGGCATCGCGGGCGCCACACGCACACTCACCATCCGTGCCGCACTCAAGGGCGATGAGGCAGGCCTTGTGCCGGGCTCGTTCGCACGCGTCAGGATCGCCTTCGAGCCAAACCCCGCCGCACTGATGATCCCGAGCCAGGCCATTGTGCCGCAGGCGCGCGGTAAGAAAGTATACGTGATCGACAGCAATCAAGTGAAGTTTGTAGACATTACCACCGGCATCCGCGACTCCAGCTTCGTGCAGGTAACCTCCGGGCTCAATGTGGGCGATACCGTAGCCGTGACCGGCATTTTGGGGCTGAAGCCCAACGCGAAAGCGATCGTAAAAAAAGTGGTGAACCGGCCGCAGAAGAAAGGTTCGTAGAAGGTTCCAGAGGTTGTGAGAAGTTGTGATGGGTGTATTGATTGTTTTCTGATACCTTCCAAAACCTCGCAAAACCTCTCAAAACCATTCCAAAACCTTCGAACACCCTCTGCCTCTACTCACCCTAACCTTTCAACTGATCCAATGAATATCAGTGAGCTATCCTTAAGACGCCCCGTGCTGGCCATCGTGATGAACATCATCATCGTGGTGTTCGGCGTTATCGGCTTCAAATCGCTCGGTGTACGCGATTACCCGGCCATCGATCCGCCGAACATCAACGTGCGCACGTCGTACGGCGGCGCCAACCCCGACATCATCGAAACGCAGATCACCGAGCCGCTCGAGAAGGCCATCAACGGCATCGCGGGTATCAAGAATATCACTTCGTCGTCCAACGCCGGCTCAAGCAACATCAACGTAGAGTTCGAACTCGGCATCGACCTCGAAGCCGCAGCCAACGACGTACGCGACAAGGTATCGCAGGCATCGCGCCAGCTGCCCGCCGACCTCGATGCGCCGCCTGTGGTGAGCAAGGCCGACGCGTCGTCCGATCCCATCATCTCGATGACGGTGCAAAGCAACACGCGCAACCAGCTGGAGATTTCGGAGTGGGCCAACAACGTGCTGGTGGAGCGCATCCAAACGATCCCGGGAGTGAGCGCCATCCAGATCTGGGGTGAAAAGCGCTACGCAATGCGCATCTGGCTGCGCCCCGAACGCATGGCGGCGTATGGTCTTACACCCAACGACATATCGCAGGCGCTTTCGCGCGAGAACGTAGAGCTTCCCTCGGGAAAGATATCCGGCAATGCCACCGAGCTCACCGTGCGCACCTTTGGCCGGCTGAATACTGAAGACGACTTCAACAACGTGGTGGTAAAAAGTGATTCGAGCTCGGTCGTGCGCCTCCGCGATGTGGCCGAAGCGGTGCTTGGCCCGGAGAACGAAGAATCGCAGCTGAGGGAAAGCGGTATCCCAATGATCGCGCTGGCCATCATCCCGCAACCGGGGTCGAACTACGTGGCCATCTCCAACGACTTCTACAAGCGCTTCGACCAGCTGAAGGCCGACATGCCGCAGGACATAACGCTGAACATCGCGCTCGATCAAACCAAGTTCATCAAGCGCTCCATCTCCGAAGTGGAGGAAACGCTGCTCATCTCGCTCGGGCTCGTGATCCTCATCATTTACTTCTTCTTCCGCAGCTGGGCCATCGCATTCCGTCCGCTCATCGACATTCCCGTATCGCTCATCGGCGCCTTTTTCATCATGTACGTATGCGGCTTCACCATCAACGTGCTTACGCTGCTGGCCATCGTGCTGGCAACGGGTCTTGTGGTAGATGACGGCATCGTGGTGACGGAAAACATCTTCAAAAAGATGGAACAGGGCATGGACAAGTGGCGCGCTGCGCGCGAGGGCTCCAAGGAGATCTATTTCGCGGTGATCTCTACGTCCATCACGCTGGCTTTCGTGTTCCTGCCCATCATCTTCATTCCAGGCTTCGTGGGACGATTGTTCCGCGAGTTCGGCATCGTGGTGGCTGGCGCCGTGTTGATATCTGCATTCGTCTCACTCACGCTTACGCCCGTGCTCAACGTGAAGCTTACGCGTTCGGACACGCTGCACAACCATGGATGGTTCTATCGCAAAACGGAGCCTTTCTTTCAATGGATGGAACGCAGCTATGGCCGTGGCGTGCGCGGTTTCATGCGGGTGCGTTACCTCGCCTGGGTGATCGTTGCCGCCTGCATGGGACTCACCGTTTGGCTTTGGATCACGCTTCCTTCCGAGCTGGCACCGCTGGAAGACCGCAGCCAGTTTCGCTTGCAGGTGTCGGCACCCGAAGGCACCGCCTACGATTATATGGACCGCTACATCACGCGGTTGAACGACTTCATGCTGGACTCTGTTCCGGAGAAGAACACCGTGCTCTCGCTTACCGCGCCTGGCTTCGCCGGCGGCGCCACCAACTCGGGCTTTGTGCGCGTGGCGCTGGTAGACCCAACCGACCGTGCACGCTCGCAGAAAGAGATCGTGGCGATGGTGAACAAGAACCTGCCAAAGTTCAACGAAGGCCGCGTGGTAGCCATAGAAGAGCAGACGATCGCTGTGAACCGCCGCGGCGGGCAGCCCGTGCAGTTTGTGATACAGAACAACAACTTCGACAAGCTGGCGCAGGTGCTACCACGCTTTTTGGAGGAGGCCAACAAAAGCACGATCCTGCAGCAGGTAGATGCCGACCTGAAATTCAACAAGCCGGAGTTGCGTGTGACGGTGGACCGACTGAAGGCGAATGAGCTCGGAGTAAGTGTGGAGGATGTTTCGCGCACGCTGCAGCTGGCGCTTTCCAACCAACGGCTTGGTTACTTTACGATGCGCGGCAAGCAATACCAGGTGATGGGCCAGGTGGAACGCGCCGACCGCGACGACCCAAGCGACCTGCGCAGCCTGTATGTGCGCAGCCGCAGTGGGCAGATGGTTGCGCTCGACAACCTCGTGACACTCGAGGAGGCCACTACACCATCCACCATCTACCACTTCAACCGTTTCAAATCGGCAACGGTGTCGGGCGGCCTCGCTCCCGGCGCAACGCTAGGCGATGGCATCAAGGAAATGCAACGCATAGCAGATGGCCTGCTTGATCCTTCGTTCCAGACCTCGCTTTCCGGCACCTCGCGCGACTACGTGGAAAGCTCCGGTGGTATTGGCTTTGCGCTCGGATTGGCCGTGGGCCTCATCTTCCTTATCCTCGCAGCGCAGTTCGAAAGCTTTATCGATCCGCTGACGATCATGACCACCATTCCGCTGGCAGGTGCAGGTGCACTGCTTTCGCTTTGGATCTTTGGGCAGACCATCAACATCTTTTCGCAGATCGGCATCATCATGCTCATTGGCCTGGTGGTGAAGAACGGTATCCTCATCGTGGAGTTTGCCAACAAAAGCAGGCTTGAAGGAATGAGCCGCATGGATGCGGCAGTGCATGCTGCGCAACAGCGCCTGCGCCCCATCCTCATGACCAGCCTTGCCATGGCACTGGGCGCGTTGCCCATTGCCCTCTCGCTGGGAGCTGCCGCTACCAGCCGCATCCCGCTCGGCATCGTCATCGTGGGGGGCATCATGATCTCCCTGATCTTCACCCTCTTTGTAGTGCCTGCCATCTATACGTTCCTTTCCAGCAAGAAAAAGCGGAACGAGCTCGAGCTGATCGACGAAGACGATGCCCGTAAGAAAACCGCGCAAACCGTGCATTAAGCATATGAAGAAATTACTTGCTCCGCTATTGCTCCTGCTGGGCGTTGCTGCACAAGCGCAGGACACCGCTCGCCTGCTCACGGTTGATGAAGCCGTTGCGCTCGCGCTGCGGCAGAATTACGACATCCGTTTGTCGCGCAACGACTCCTTGCTGGCGGCGCTGGATTACGGCTACTCGAAATATGCCTTCTTTCCACGTCTCAACGGAACGGCAGCCTACGTGCAGAACCGCAACAACCAGGCACAAACACTGGCCGACGGAACGAAGCGCCAATCGAACGGTATTAAAACGAATAACTTCCAGTATGCCGTGAATCTGAACTGGACGCTGTTTGACGGACTGAAGATGTTCGTGACGCGCGACCGCCTTGGCGAGCTGGTCCGGCTTGGTGAACTGCAGATCCGCGCACAGGTAGTAGGGACGGTTGCCGATGTGCTGCGCAATTATTTCGACATCGCGCGTCTCCAGCAGCAACAGCTAGCCACCAACGAAGCGATGCAGTTGAGCAACGAGCGACTGAAGCTGGCGCAATACAAATTCGATATCGGCACCGGCATAAAAAGTGACGTGCTGCAGGCCCAGATCGACCTCAACGCGCAAAAGGCCATGCTCCTTACGCAGCAAAATGCACTTCGCGTTTTACAGGAACAACTGAACCGCCAGCTAACCCTTCAGCCCGGCACCACCTACCGGGTGCAGGACTCCATTCCTATTAACCCGTTGCTGCAACTCGACTCGGTGCAGATTGCCAGTGAAGCCAACAACCCCCAGTTGCTGCTGACGCAAAAGCAGATCGACATCGCGGAACTTGCCGTGAAGGAACGCCGCGCGGAACGCTGGCCTACGGTGTCGTTCAATTCGGCCTACAATTTCAACCGCACGGATAACAACACGGCCATCAACCCATTCACGCCGGTATTCAACCAGAACCGCGGTTTCAATTACGGGCTAAGCGCCACCATTCCGATCTTCAACGGCTATCAGGCGCGACGCAACATCAAGGCCGCCGAGCTGGATGTAGCCAACCTCCAGCTGCAATACGAAGCAAACAAGTCAGTGATCGGCGCGGGTATCATTACTGCCTACCAGAATTATTCCCTTGCCCGGCAAACCCTCGAGTTGGAAGAAAGCAACATTCTCCTCATTCGTGAAAACCTAACCATCGCCCGCGAACGCTATCGCCTGGGGCTTTCTACGTTTCTCGAGCAGCGCACTGCCGAGCAAAACCTGTATGATGCGCAGTCGCGGCTGATACAGGCACGTTTCAACATCAAGGCAGCCGAGATCGAACTGGCAAGGTTGCGGGGTGATATCATTCGATAGCAGTTTGCAGTTTACAGTTTTCAGTATATAGTTGTTTCACCCGAACTTGCAGGTGCACTATCAAGCTAGTTACCATGAGCGATCAACTGAAAACTGGAAACCGAAAACTGGAAACGGTTCTTATTGGTATTATCATGGGCTCCGACTCCGACCTGCCCATCATGCAGGCGGCAGCGGAGGTGCTGACGCAGTTCGGCATTTCGTTCGAACTCACGGTAGTGTCGGCGCATCGCACGCCGCAGCGCATGTTTCACTACGCGCAAAGCGCACGCGAACGCGGACTCAAGGCCATTATCGCGGGAGCGGGCGGCGCTGCGCACCTGCCGGGAATGATCGCAGCCATCACCTCGCTCCCCGTCATCGGTGTTCCCATCAAATCTTCCAACTCGATCGACGGCTGGGACTCCGTACTCTCTATCCTGCAGATGCCCAACGGCGTTCCCGTAGCTACCGTGGCACTCAACGCCGCTAAGAATGCGGGCATCCTCGCTGCACAGATCATTGGTGCCTTCGACAGCGCTATTGGCGATAAGGTTGCTGCGTATAAGCAGCAGCTGGAACATGAAGTAGATGGGAAAATTGCTACGCTCCGGGAGCGTTGGCCGAATGGTTTTGATACAACACGGTAAACTGTTGCTCCAGGCTACCGGAGTGTGCCAGCAGCGCATCAATGAAGGCCGGCCCCGACTCCGCATACCAGGAAGTGAAATTCTCCACACGCTCCTGCAATCCGCCTTTGGGAAAGAGTTGATCCTTTAGTTTTTGCAGCTGCCTTTGCGTGGCATCTTCCTTACGCCGCGCTGCGCGTTGCATTTTTTTCTCCAGGGCAGCCAGCAATTGCAGAGCCCGCGCCTGCAGCGCATCTACATGTTGCCCAAGGGTCACATCCACTTCGGCTGCCCCTGTTTTGAGCTTTGCATAAAGCTGTTGCAACTCGGCCACTTCCCCATTCAATTTTGGTTGCTTGCCCAGTCGCTCCAGGTGCTTGTTCATCAGCGTCATCGTGTCGAAGAAAAGAGCTTGCGTGTCTACGCTGAGCGATTGCGCCAGGGCCGAAAGCCTGGGATGCACCAGTAGAAGAGAATTGCGCAATACCAAAACCGGGAAAGGCACTTTGTAGTGCGTGAATAGATCCTTCAACTGTAGCCAGTAGGCAAGTTCCCCTCCCCCGCCAATGAATGCAACATTCGGGAGGATGGTTTCCTGGTAAAGCCCGCGCAGGATCACGTTGGGACTGAAGCGCTCGGGATGATCGGCCAGTTCCGTGCGCAATTCATTTTCGCTGAAACGAATATCCGTACCCAATACGAAGTATTCGGAGCCCCGTTGCTCGATGCGCGCGCGCACCGCGCCTTCCAGGTAAAAAAGATTGATCTCGCGCGGGTGTGCCTGAACGTCGTAGTGTTCCTGCAAACGTGCAGACGAATCGGAGACGATGGCCGATGCTTCCCGGCGAAACAGGTCGGCTTCGAAAACCGGTTGCATGAGTTGCTTCAATGCCGCATCGTCCGCATTCAGCACAACGAGACCGTAGCGGCCAAAAAGCGCATCCACCAGTGCGAACGTCGCATCCTGGATGCTGCGCCCGACAATATAACAGGAACGTACAAGCGCAATCAGTTCGGAACCGTGCGCTTCCACGGCGAGCTGGCCTTCCAGTTCATCCACCAGCGCGATCAGTTGGTTATCGATGATCATGCGGCCCACGGCGCCCGTCTGCTTCGTGTGCCAGGTATAACGTTTGCCGCGCACCGTGAAATGATTCAACTCCTCCAGGTCGGCGTCTTCAGAGCCCATGTAAAAAACGGGCACGAAGCGCATTCCGGCAAATGCTTGCTCCAGTTCTTCGGCAAGGCGGATCGCATGAAGAATCTTGTAAATGAAATACAGCGGGCCGCCCAGCAGGTTGGGCTGGTGAGCTGTTGTAACCGTGAACGTATCGGGATGAGCAAGCGCCTCGATGTTCCGGCGAACGGCCTCATGAGCATCCACCGCTCGATATTGCCGCTGCAGCGCTTCCACCAGCACGGTGCGGTGTTGCGGCGCGGAACGTCGTTCTGCGATTGCTTCACTGATGCCTGCAAGATCGGGGCGATGCTGGTAAAAAGGGCGCAGCGCTTGCGCATCGGCAAGATAATCGACGACGATACGGGAGAAGCTGTGGGTGGCTTCGTTAGCAAGCGTTTCTGCGAAAAACATAGGCAAAAGTAAATCAAAACCCGGCGCGCGTCCATTCGCCATTCACCATACGCAGCAAACCCAACGGGTTGTCTTTTTGCAGCTCGGGGGGCATTAGGTCGTCGTCCCAATTTTGATAGCACAGCGGCCGCGCAAAGCGCCGGATGCCGTCGGCGCCCACGGCGGTAAAGCGGCTGTCGGTGGTGGCCGGGTAGGGTCCGCCGTGCATCATAGCCGGCGCCACTTCCACACCCGTAGGAACACTGTTGCAAACAAAACGGCCACATCGCTCGCGCAGCAGGGGCTGCAGCGCAGCAAAGGATCTCAGGTCGCCTGGCGTTGCCATGAGCGTCGTGGTCAACTGTCCCTTCAGGCTTCGCGCGACCTCCAACACCTGCGCATGATCGCTGCACCGCACGAGCAACGAGTAGGGACCAAATACTTCTTCCTGCAGCAACGGGTTGCACAGAAAATCTTCACCCGAAACCGTTGCCAGCGTGGGGATGCTTTCATTGCGGCCAACCGGGCACGATAAAGTGCCGGCTACCTCCACGCCATCAACGTCGAGGGCGTCTGCACGCTTATGTTGAAAAGCTGTCGCGATGCCCGGATGCAGCATTTCGGCTGGCGGAATGGCAGCCATCTCATGCGCAAGGAGTTTTTGAAAATGCTGCAGCTCCGGGCTTTCCACCCCGATCAGCAGCCCGGGGTTGGTACAGAACTGTCCTGCGGAGGCGGTAATGGACTGCACGTATTGCTTTGCAAGCGCTGACGCATTTTGCTTTGTGTACTCCGGCAGTAGAAATACGGGATTGACGGAACCCATTTCGGCAAACACGGGTATGGGCTCCGGGCGCTGCTGCGCGAGATCGAACAGGGCGCGGCCGCCCTCCAGCGAACCGGTAAATCCAACAGCCCTGGTGAGCGGATGCAGCACGAGCGCCTGGCCTTCTTCAAGGCCGCCTTCCACGTGCAGAAAAACGTTGGCAGGAAGGCCACAGGCAACCGCCGCACGTTCCACTGCCGCAGCCACCAGCCTCGATGTGGCAGCGTGGGCGGGATGTGCCTTCACGATAACGGGGCACCCGGCCGCCAGCGCACAGGCGGTGTCGCCACCCGCAGTGCTGTAAGCAAAAGGAAAGTTGGACGCGCCGAAAACAACCACCGGTCCCAGCGGCACCAGCATCTTGCGCAGGTCCTGCTTTCGCTCGGAGACTTTCCATGATGGTTCAACAGGTGCGCCCTGCGGCTGTTCTAATGGGCGATCGATGCGGATGTCGAGCCAGCTTCCCTCGGCGCATGCCTGACCGTAGGAATACAGTTGCCACTGCGTGCGCTGTAATTCGCCCCGCAGGCGCGCATCCGCCAGGTGGGTTTCTGCCGCGGCCGTCTCCACCAACACGACCGCTATAGCTTCCAGTTCCACCGCGATCCTTTCAAGAAAAGCAGCGCGACCTGCAAGTGTTGTATTGCGGTATTGCTCAAACGCTGCATACGAACGTTTAACGATTGCGTTTACGGGAATGGGTGTAGCTGCCATAGGGCTGTTTTTGCAAAGATGGCACCGGAACGCCCGTACCGCTGATTTTGTAACTTGCACCCATGAAACCTGCCAAAACGCTGCTGTTTTTCCTGCTTTCCGCGCTATACGTCGCGGGGATGTGGCTGCTGTTGCGCGACATTGGTGGCCGCGCATCCAACGAATACGGGGCACAGGTGCGCAACCTGTTGCTGGGAAGCCTCCTCGCAGGCTACGCATTTTATTTTCTCCAACATTTCGTCACCGGGAAAGTCGCTATTGAGTACGTGGCGATTATGCCTTTCATCAACCTCATCACCGCTTTTCTTATCGGCGCCGTGCTCCACGTGTTCGGAGTAGATCTTTCGCGGAACGCCTTCGAGCAGGCCGGCTTCATCAACGTCTTCTTTACACTCATCGTGGCGCTGCGCCTCTGGCGCCAATATTGGATGACCCGGAAAACTTCGGCACATGCGGCGGTGGATTAGCCTCTGCCTCTTTGCTTGCATCGCGTTATATGCACAGGCGCAAACAGAGGATAGCGTGAGCAGGGATTCGCTGCTGCAGCTGATCGCCGAAATGCGCAGCCAGGAAGCGGCGGGTGCCGGCGGCGCAATTTATTCGAACGAGGAGCGCGCAGCTGACTCTATCCGGTTGGCGCAAAAAACAGCCGCATCGGAATATGAGCGCGAAAAAGCCGAGGCAGACCGTATGTGGCCCTGGGCGATGCGCTCCATCATCATCGGAGCGGCAGTTTTTATTTTGTGGGCGGCACTTTACAAAAAACGATACCGCGAGCTGCACACGCGTGGAGGCATTTACTACGGCATAGGAAGCAAGCATTTTCACGACCACTACCAGCAGGATCACTACGACGGCACGCGCTGGGGCGCCAGCCCGGGTGAGGATCCCTGGTGCTATACCGAACGCTACCTGCCTTCCGACGAACAGCAGCCCAGGCCGCGGACACGCGAAGGAGGCGGAACTTCCGGCTCCTGGTAGCAACACGCTCCTTTCACAAAAAAGCTCCTTCATAAACATTGAACCGGCAATGGCGCACCCCTGCGAACAAAAGATCGAATTCCGTAAGCCCGTAGAAATACTGGAGCTGTGGCGATGCAAGCGGCTTTTTGAAAAGGGCGAAACAACACCGCAGGAACGGCACAAGCCATTTGCATGGACGCCCTTCGAAAGCCCCTTTGGTACGATCCGCAACGGGAAACTGCAGCTGGCCGGGAATAGTATAGCCCGCTGCGACACCCGCCATGTGCAGGTGATCTTCCTGGTATCCGATCATCCCGCCAATAGCAACGACAATTATTTTCCGGCAGGTATGACCTGCCAGGATTCGCCGCACGCTTTGAAATTGGATATCATCAAAGCAGAACCGCGCGGCAACTGGCCGGTTACGTTTTCCAACCCGGGGTTTCATCAGCCGCAGCTGGATTCATTCCAAGTGGCAGAGTTGAAGCCTGGCGAATGGGTAGAAATTCGGGCCAACCAGAAACACGATGGCTACCATCAGCGCATGTACATTGAATACAGCTATCTTATGCGGCGCAGTGGCCCCTTCAAGGAAGCCCTGGTGGGCGAAGGACCCTTCCTGGTGGAAGCTCCAGCCGATGTAAAAGTAGTTGACCTGCGCAAGCTGCTTTGGTAACAGCTGTTCCTCCTCAAAGCAAACAGCAATAGGAACGTCTGCGCATTCGGCTCATGGTCGAAAGCATGCATGGAATGAAATTGGTAACGGACGGGCAAACCCTTTCATGCATAGCAAAATACCAGCTTTCATTGCGCTCCTCTTTTCACTGTCTGCCAGCGCGCAGAGCGACGGCCTCGAGGCCGACCGTCCGGGCGAATCGCAATCGGCACAAACTGTTGAAAAAGGCAACCTGCAACCCGAGCTGGGCCTCCGCCGTGAGCGCAGCGACGATGAAACAGTGGATTATTTCGAGCCCCGCACAACGCTCCGTTTCGGGTTGCTACAGGGCTTCGAGCTGCGCGCTGAGCTGAGCCCGGTAACCGAAACGCATAAAGGCAGTGCGTCACAGAGCGGGTTGCTCCCGGTTGAACTGGGCTTCAAGGCAAGTTTGTGGAAAGGCAATGGATCACTACCCGAAGCGGCGCTGCTTGCACAGGTGGGCATTCCCAAACTCGCGTCGGTAGCTTTTCGGCCTACGTATGCAAAGCCGAAGGTGCGGCTGCTTTTGGAAAACAAAATAACCGAAGCATTGCGCCTGAATTACAACCTGGGCGCTGAGTGGACCGGCGATGACGTGAAGCCGCAGTGGTTGTATACCGTTTCGCCCGAACTCACACTGGGCAAGCACTGGGAAGCTTTTGCGGAGCTCTACGGCTTCGCGCAAAAAGGCTCCCTGCCCGAGCACAGCTTCGATGCAGGACTCTCCTACTTCATCGGCAAGCGTGCAAAGGCAGATCTTTCTGCAGGGGTTGGGCTCACCCATTCCGCACCCGTGAACTTTGTTGCGCTCGGGTTCTCGATCCGCTTTGGGAAAAGTTAGTTGCGCTCCAGCAGAAGCAGCCGGCCTCCATAGCTCGTATCGGCAAGCTCCACGCCCGTCTCCGAAGCGTTCAGCACATTCCAGTCGGCATTGAGCGCGCTCACATTGGTGCCTGCATTGAACAGGATGCTTACTTTGGAAACGCCATCCGCGAGACCGGCACCCCAGCTGCCGCTCGCACTGGCCGTGGAGTCGCCGGCAGTGACCGTGCCCGACGGTGCGAAGGTGAGTGCGTAGGACGAAAATGCTGCCGATGTATCTACACCGGCGCTTTCAAACCGGGCCACGTGCCAGGTGCCCGACGTGAGGAATCCACCAACGTTCACCGGCCCTTCGGCCACTGTGCTTTTTTTACAGGCCGTAATGGCGAGCAGGCCGGCGCAGGCAACCATGCGGGAAAGAGACGCTGTGTTCATAAAGCGGGTGTTGCAAAAATCGCGCACAGGCCTTGGAACGACAGGCCGCTGGCCACGGGCTTCCCAACATTCGTGGACGAAGTTCCTCGACCCGCAGGTTTTTCCTACTTTC
The DNA here is from genome assembly GCA_004173235.1 of Chitinophagaceae bacterium. Taxonomy (GTDB): domain Bacteria; phylum Bacteroidota; class Bacteroidia; order Chitinophagales; family Chitinophagaceae; genus Flavisolibacter. The sequence continues at coordinate 89,201 of SEAC01000007.1, forward strand.
AAAAGAAAAAAGTATGTCCAAGCAAACCACACGCATGGTACTGCAATCCATGATCGCCCTCTCCAGCGCGGCGCTCGGTCTCGTTGCCGCCCTTGCCTGGAACGACGCCATTAAAGAATCGATCAAGCGACTGCTGGGGGGCGACGACAGCCTCACCTCGAAATACACCTACGCGGTGCTGGCCACGCTCCTTGCCGTGGTGGTGGTGCTCACGCTGGCGCGCATCGCTGCCCGCATCGGCGGTGATGCCATCATCAGCCGCGAGGCCGAGGGGTGAATGGAAAACCCGCGTCTTGCAACAACGGCTTTCTCCCTGTGCAAAAATGATTTGGGTCAAGGGGCAGGCCGGGTCACCGTTAGCGCTGTAAAACCGCCCGGGGCAACGTTTTGCGCGTCATCAAAGCCTTAACAAACCGGCTTTGTGCAAGCCATTTACTGGCTTGTTGTCCCAAAACAACTCGAAGTCTTCGAGGCCGGCGCGCTCGTAGTCGTCCCTCACCTGCTGCAGTGTCCACAGCTGCGGCTGGTGCACAGTTATGCGGGCGAGAAGAGAAAGCAGCCACGCGCCTTTGTCGGGTTCCACCTGCACCGTCCAATCGGAGCGCTGCAACGCGAAACTGAGGGCAAGCACTTCCCACTGTGCGCCCTTTTTACTTTTTATCTGGCGCTCGCTGCGTGCGGGCTTTCCAATGTATACCACTTTGCTGTTGGGAGCTTCCTTCGCCCATTCGGGCTCGGAAAGTACACGCCGGATGGTGTCGGGTGCCACCGTCGTGCGGGGCACTTTGAAGTCGAACCACTTTTGAAGCGGGTAGTCGAAGCAGGCGGCGTGCATGTAATTGAGCAAGGCCTTCTTCAGCCCGAAGCCATACTGCTCGTGTTGTGCGCCCACCGGGTCGATATGCTCGATGTCGTTGTTCGCAAACATTCCAACCGCCTCCTTTACTTTTTTGACGCCGAAGCGTGCAGGCTCCAGCCCGATGGGGCTATGCGCCGTCATCGTAAAGAGATGCCAGAAGGCAGATTGCAATACACCGCTTTCGAACAGCTGTCTTACGAGCTCGAGCGAATCGATCGTTTCCTGGTCGGTTTGCGTGGGAAAGCCATACATCAGGTAGGCATGCACCATGATGCCGGCCTCGCTCAGGTTGCGGCACACGCGTGCTACCTGGGCAACCGTGATCCCTTTTTTGATGAGTTCCAAAAGCCGGTCGGAAGCCACTTCCAGCCCGCCGCTCACGGCAATGCATCCCGACGCTTTCAGCAGCAGGCATAGGTCGCGCGTGAAGCTTTTCTCGAAACGCACGTTGGCCCACCAGGTAACCACCAACCGGCGCCGGAGGATCTCCAACGCCAGTGCACGCATCAATGCGGGCGGTGCTGCTTCGTCTACAAAATGAAATCCATTCTGGCCGGTCTGCGCGATCATTTCTTCCATACGATTTACCAGAATGCCCGCCGTCAACGGCTCGTAGTTCTTGATGTAGTCGAGCGAGATATCGCAGAAGGTGCACTTGCCCCAGTAGCAGCCGTGCGCCATCGTAAGCTTGTTCCAGCGGCCATCGCTCCACAGGCTGTGCATCGGGTTCACCACCTCGATGGCGGATATGTATAGATCGAGCGGGAAGTCGCTGTAGTCGGGCGTGCCAACCTGTCCCTGCCTGTAATCGGTGCAGGCGCTGTTGTTATAGTAGCGCACGGCGCCGCCTTCGCGCACGAAGGTGCGCTTGAGCCCCTCCCGGCCTACATATCCGTCGACGTGCGCAATGAGCTGTTCCATCGGTGCCTCGCCATCATCGAGCGTGATATAATCGTAGTAGTCGAACACGCGCGGGTCGCTCAGCGAACGTAGCTCGGTGTTGGCAAAGCCTCCGCCCATCGCCACCGGCACACCCGGGTAGTTTTGTTTGATCCACTGTCCGCAGCGCAGGGACGTATAAAGGTTGCCGGGGAATGGAACCGACAGCGCCACTAATTTCGGCTTTGCGGCATTCATCTTTTCTTCCAGTATTTCTACAAGTATGCGGTCTACGTACGACAAGGGCTGCAACAGCGCTTCGTGCAGCTCATCGAAGCTGTTGGCGGAGCGCGCGAGTCGTTCCGCATACCTGCTGAAGCCGAAATGCGGGTCAACTGTTTCCTGGATCAGATCACTCAGGTCTTCAAGGTAGAGGGTCGCAATATGCTTCGCTCTGTCCTGCGTGCCCATGGAACCGAAGGCCCACTGCAGGTCTTCGAGCTGCGCAAACCTGCCGGCCTCCGGAAGAAAGCCGCGGCCGGCGATGCGGTGCGCGAGCGTGGGCCGCTTTCCTTGCAGAAAGGCGATCACATCGTCGATGGTATCGTGATAGTCTTCACGCAGCGTAACGATCCGCGTAGCATTCTCCGACAATTCTTCGTTGCCACGGAGCACCTCAGCAAACAACTGCTCCAGTCCGCGCCGGCAGAACATTCGCAGGGTCGTTTCGATGCCGAGGTCGCACTGGTGCGCGGCAATGCCTTTCGTATTGAGAAAACCTTTCAGGTAGGCAGTCGCTGGATACGGCGTGTTGAGCTGGGTAAACGGAGGCGTGATGAGCAGAACGGGCGCTTGCAAATAGTGGAATTGATCTGCAAAGCTAGGAAAGAGCGGCCATCCGGCAGCCGGCAGTCGGCTCAGGGGCGCACCGCTGCAAGCACTTCGCGCAAAAAGGTGTTTTCGTCGATGGGGTGTTGGCCCAGCCGCACTACAACGATCTTTTTTGAGGGGATGATATACACGCCCTGGCCGTTGAAGCCTTTACAGTAATAGAGGTCGGCCGGAGCGTCGGGAAACTTGCGTTGGCCGGGATGATCGGCGTCCCTCCCATTGAGCCAGAACTGGTAGCCGTAGCGCCGGTTCGGGTCGCCGGGCGCCGGCTGTGTGCTTGCTGCCACCCAGCCTTCGGGTAGGATGCGTTCACCGTTCCAAACACCGTCCTGCAGGTAGAGCAGCCCGAACCTCGCAAAATCGCGCGCGGTGGCGTAGCTGTACGAAGAGCCGATGTAGGTGCCCGACGCGTCGGGCTCGAGCAATGCCGAGCGCATGCCAATGCGGTGAAAGAGCGCGGTATACGGATAGCTGGCATACTGCTCTTCGCCTACTGTTTGGCGGATGATGCGGCTGAGGATGTTGCTGTTGCCGCTCGAGTAATTGAACACGGTGCCTGGCTTGTGCGCCAGCGGCCGTCCGGCAGTGAAGGCAGCCATATCGTCGGTGCGGAACAGCATGTTGGTCACCTCCGAAGGTTTTGCGTAGTCTTCCACAAAGTCAAGCCCCGAGCATTGCTGCAGCAGGTCGCGCAGGCGGATTGCAGCACGGTCGGTGCCCTTCCACTCCGGCACGGGAGCAGGCGCATCGGGGTCGAGCTTTCGTTCTTTTACAAGAATGCCGATCAACGCTGCAGTCATGCTCTTCGACATGGACCAGCCGATCTGCACAAGATTCTTGTCCACACCTTCCGAATAGCGCTCGCCGACAAGCTGTCCATCGTACAACACAAGAAACGAACGCGTAAGCCCGGGCTCATTGCCTTCCGACGATGCGGCCATCAACGCATGATCCATGGCAAGCGCGAGTTTTTCCGGATCCAGCTGAACGGGGAACGAATCGGCCCTGCGGTCGCCCATCGGCCAGGCAAGCGTGTCGGCAATTTGTGGTTTTGCGGGAAGCACGAATCGCTGGGCGCGCACTTCGGATTCCGTGCGTTGATTGAGCAGCGTACAACCAAGCCCTGCGCGGTAGATGGCCTTGTGCTTCGCGAAGCCCCATACGTCTACGCTTACCGATGAATCACTTCGATCTACTTTATAGGAGGCAAGCGAGAACGGAAATCCTGCAAGGTCTTCACGGCGTACCGCTTCGGAATCGCGCCCTTGTAGAAATACGGCCGATGCCATATTCTTGGCAAAGTAGCCGGTGATAATCGGAAACGCACGCGATGCATAGTAGATGCCATAGCCAAGGCCGGTCAACAGCACCAGCGCGAGCAACTGCAAAACGCGTCGTAGAATGGGGCGCTTGCGCGCAACCGTTGTTGTCATTGAACTTCTTTAAGCAACCAAGATAAACCAGGCACGCAGGCCTCAGGCGGTACGCAGAATCTTTTCCATCTTCCGTCCCCTGGCAAGTTCGTCCACGAGCTTGTCAAGATAACGAACCTGTTGCATCAGCGGATCTTCGATCTCCTCCACGCGGTAACCGCAGATGGTTCCGGTAATCAGCGCCGCATTCGGGTGAAGCGTAGCCTCGTCGAAGAACGAAGCCAGGGTAGCCTTTTCGGCTATCAATTGTTGAAGGCGCTTTTTGTCGAAGCCCGTCAGCCAGCTGATCACCTCGCTGAGTTCTTCTTCGGTGCGCCCTTTCTTTTCAACTTTAGCAAGGTAGAGCGGGTACAGGGAAGTGAACGTCATCTTTGCAACCCGCTCGCGCGCTTGTTCCGTGATTTTCATTTCTGTTTATTTTATTTTACGCCCCTCCTGCTCCTGTCCGCCCTGGTAAAGCACGAGGTGATCCACTACACCGTCTTTCTTCACAAAACCGATCCTTGCTTCCACCCCCTGCACCTTGAAGAGGTCTTCTTTTTCGGCAAGCAGCGTCAGGCGCGACTGGCGGGTTGCCTGCGCATACAACTGCGTGCGTTCGAGCGTGATGGTGATGGAAAATTCGGGCACCAGTTCATACACGCCTACATAGGTTCCGAGCAATGATGCGGGTAGCGAAAGGCCGGTCTTTGGATTATCGGGAAGCTGATACAGGATCCTGTTGATGGCCGAAACCGGCAATCCACCGCCCTCGGTATTTTTCAAAAGGATGACCGTGGTTCCGCTATCGAGGTCGCGGCTGATGTAAGTGTTGTATCCGGGCCAGCCTCCGGAATGATTTACGATGTGATTCCCCGCAATCTTCCCGAGAGCCCAGCCAAAACCGTAAGGATACGTTTTGCCACCGGCCAGGGCCGCCGGCACGTAAGCTTCTTCCATGCGAAGCAGCTTGCCCGCACGCAGCGCCGCATCCCAGCGCAGCAGGTCGCGGGCCGTGGAGTTTACCGTGCCGTCACCAACGATGCCGTCGAGGTAATACACAAACGAAGTACGCGGCAGCGAATCGGGCAGCACGTAGCCGTTCGAGCCATCGCGCACATACCCATAAGCATAGTGCGAAAGGGTGCGTCCCTGCTCGTAGCGGCGGCGATACACGGTAGTTTGTTGCATTCCGAGGGGGCGAAATATACTCTTCCCGAGGTATGCGCCATAACTCATACCGCTGGCCTTTTCAATAATGGCTGCAAGGAGGGCATAGCCCGTGTTGCTGTACGACCACTTCGCGCCCGGCTCAAACTGCGGTGCAAATTGATAGCGTGTAAAAAAGGAGATGAGCGAATCGTTGGTCATCATGCTTCGCTTGTCGGTCCACAACGAATCGGTAAGGGATTCGTAGTCGGGCACCCCGCTGGTGTGTTGCAACAGGTGGCGAATGGTGACGCCCTTATAGAAGGCCAGCTCAGGGATCCAGCGGCCCAGCTCGTCTTCGTAGCGAAGCTTTCCCGAGCGCTGCAACAGCATGATCGCAGCGGCAGTAAACTGCTTCGACACCGAGGCGAGTTCAAACACCGAGCGCGTATCGAGCTTTTCGCCACTGTTGAAATCGGCGTAGCCATACGATTGCTCGAAAAGAGTGACACCGTTCTTCGCAATCAGCACGTTGCCATTGAAATTGCCTGCCGCATGCAAAGCGTTGAAAAGCGAATCGAGCCGCTCCGTCTGCGTCTTTTGAGCGACAGCAGTTTGGCAGAGAAGAAGTAGTGCGAAGAGAAGAATGCGCTGCATGTGCGATTGTTGAACTACTAAGCTAATCTCTTCCGGCCATTTTGCGGAACCGCGTCACTATTGAAAGCGATCAGGTCCGAAACACGTACAACGCGAGCCCGCCCCAGCACAACAAAGCAAACAGGAAAAGGATCCAGAAAAAGCCGCTCCGTAGTCCGTGCCCGATAAGGCCGCCGAGCGCAAAAAGCGTGAGCAGGAATAAACCGCCGAGGAGCAGTGCCGAAAAACGATCGATCACCAGGTAGGTGTCATACACGTGAACATCGACCGTTTTGGCGGTAATTACAAAAGCACCGGCGATACCAATGAAGATGAGGAACCCGATGGCAAGGGCGAGGAAAGCAAGCGCAGTTTTCATTAGGAGCGAAGTACTGCAAAATCCTTTGCTTTCGCGCAGGGTGGAGCCTTAGTCTGCGGATGATAAAAGGCGGGCAACGAGGCCCGCCTGTTTTAGTGTGTTTCGATTCAGCTTTACACAGTAGGCAGTGCGCCGCCGTCCACCAGGTAGTTCGCGCCGGTGATGTATCGCGCCTCCTGCGAAACCAGAAAGAGCACCGTTGCCGCAATTTCTTCCGGTTCGGCCATCCTGCCCATCGGGATATTTATTTTATCCATCACAACTTTCAACGCTTCTGCGGAAGTCATGTTCGACGACTTTGCTATCTGTTCGATGAACTCCAGCATCAGAGGTGTTCTTACCACGCCGGGCGAAACGAGGTTGACGCGTATTCCTTTCGGACCCAACTCGCTTGCTAGAGCTTTACTGTAGGCATTCAAGGCTGCCTTTGCCGAGGAATAAGACATGGTCATTTCCCAGATCGGCTGCAGTGCCGCCACCGTTGAAATGTGGAGGATGGCACCGCTCCCCTTTCCGATCATTGCGGGCAAAAGCGCTTTGTTGATCCGCACGGCGGCCATGAAATTTAACTGCCAATCCTGATGCCAATGCTCGTCGGCAAGCGTGCTGAAGCCGCCTCCCGGACTGAGATTGGCGCCAGCATTGTTCACCACGATATCGACCTTACCGTATTTCTCCCGTATTTCCGCGGCCACAAGCTCCGCACCCGCCGGCTGCGCAAGATCCGCTGCAATGAAATATTGGCCGCTCGCTGTTTCCTTCGGTGCTGTTCGCGCTGTCACCACCACCTGCGCTCCGGCTTCCGCTAACTTGTTGGCGATTGCCTTACCGATGCCTTTCGTGCCGCCTGTCACCAACGCCACCTGTCCGTTCAATGAATGAATCATATTGATTGTTTATGAATGAACGGCAAAGAAATGAACATTACTGTACTTTTGAAAGTAGGTACATCTATGTACAGTAATAACACACAGTAAAGGATTGACTGAAATCAATAGGTTATGAGCAAAAAAAAATCTCAAAAAGCAGCGGCAAGATGTACGCTCCAGGAGATACTCGGTGTGATTGGTGGCAAATGGTCGATGTCCATCATCTACGCGCTCTTTTCAGGCACGAAGCGTTTCAGTGAGCTGGAGCGGACCATCGCGGGCATTAACACCCGGATGCTGGTGAAAGAACTGAAGAACATGGAAGCGAATGGCATCGTTGTTCGTGAAGTGTTCGCAACCGTGCCGCCTACCGTTGAATACACGTTGACGACGAAAGGCAGAAAGCTGGAACCGATCATAAACGAGCTGTACCAATGGGGTGTTGAATATGTCGGGTAAGCCGCGTATACGATCAGTTTATTCCGCTTTTGTTTCCCGGTGGCGTGCCGTGGCCAGCCTGCCAGGCGCAGGCCTATTGAAGGTGGGCTTCCCACTGTTCACGAGTCCACTGCAGGTATTGCTCGTCACGAAATTTGAACCAATGTTCACGGTACGGCCCAGAAGCGTCTATTTCAGCATTAAAATGAGCAAAGGGGCGCTTCTTCTCGATGGCATTAGCCAGCCGATCAGCCAAACCGGCATCATCGAGCTGATTGATGAAGTTTTGCATCATCCGGTAGCTGTCGCGCGACTCCATGGGCTCAAACTCCAGATATCTTTCAGGGTCGGCTTCTACCTTTTTGCGGTCGTCGCCCCAAGAATCCTCCTCGTCCATAAAAAGGTCTATATCGCGAATGGTTACAACGTCACCTGTTTCTCGGTGGAGAAATACTTTGAAGCCGCTCAAAAGTTGTTCAGAAATGCGTTTGAGTATTGATTCATCCACGCGCATAATAGAAATGTTTCGTTGAATTCCTCTCAATCGTAAGTTCACGATTTAATTTCAAGCTGCGTACAAAAGTTGGCGGTTGGCTGTACCAAATCGGACTACGGACAGAGAAAAAAGGTTGAACCTCGTGCAACGAATCCCTTTACATCGGAGCCCATGTTATGCGGCGTTCTTCAGCGAGGGTATAGCCTTAAGTTCTTCCTGCTTAGCCCGACCCTCCTCTTCCAGGTCAAAGTCATCCTGAAGGCCAAGCCAGAATTTCGCCGATGTTCCAAAATACTTACTCAGCCGAAGAGCGGTGTCAGCAGTAATCCTGCGATTCCCTTTAAGAATCTGGGAAACCCGTGTCTGAGGAATGGCAATATCCTTTGACAGTCGGTAAGCTGTAATTCCCATAGGTTCCAGGAATTCCTCCTGCAAGACTTCACCGGGATGTATATTTTTTAATTGTGCCATATTCACGCGTTTAATGATAATCCAAAATCTCTACCACTGTCGCGTTACCGGAGTTCCATTGAAAGATGATCCGCCATTGGTCGTTTATCCGGACGCTGTAAAACTGCTTGAGTTTCCCAGACAATTTTTCCAGTCTGTTTGCAGGCGGAATTCTTAAATCGGCAAGGTCTTGAGCGTTGTTAACCATCCTAAGCTTACGTCGGCCCACCTCTTGAACTGGAAGTGGAATTCCTTTGACACGCTGTCCTGCCCAGATCTTTTCCGTCTCTTTGCTTCCGAACGAAAGAATCATGCAATCCGATTACGTTACTAACGTCAAAGATAAGCATTTTGAAACTAAATCAACGAACGTCGGGGTGACCGGGAATGCCGCATAACGGGTAAGCATTTATGCAGGTGTGGAAATAGAATTTCGACTAGGAATGATTTGAACTTGAACGACCGGCCATAGTGCAACAGTCTATTTGTAAAAGGGTCCGCCACCGGCAAGCAGTCAATTGCGGTAAGGCAATGCTGCAAGAGGTATACCTTAAGGGGACTTAAATCTTCATCGAAATGAAAACAACCCAAAAGACCTCAGAACGTGTGGCGGACCCGGTAACTAAGGTACGCGGAGCGCAAGACTTTTCCAACCATAACTTGTATGTCGGCATCGACGTTCGTAAGAAGCGCTGGCAGGTAGCTGTGCTCGCAGCCGGCGTTTGCCTGGGCAATGTTTCCATCGAGGCAGACAGTGACCTGTTGATCCGTCACCTGCGCGGACGCTACGGCGACGCACAGTTTCGCTGCGTCTACGAAGCAGGGCCCTTTGGCTTCGCCTTGTGCCGGTCGCTGTGGGCGGCCGGCATGGAGTGCATCGTCGTCAACCCCGCCGACATCCCCGGCACCGATGCCGAGCGCAGAGGCAAGACCGATGCGGTGGACGCACGCCGCCTCGCCAACCACCTGGCCGCAGGACTCCTGCGCGGCATCCACCTACCGACGGAGCAACTCCAGAAACACAGAAGCCTCATCCGCTTCCGCAAGAAACTCTGGGGCGACCTTACCCGATGCAAGAACCGGCTCAAGAGTGAGCTGAAGTTCCAGGGCATCCAGGTACCTGCCCAATACGACAACCCGCACTGGAGCCACAACTTCCTGAACTGGATCGAACAGCAGGCGGCGAAGGACACGGAGTTACAGGATACCCTCGAACTGATGCTCGAAGAAGTGCGTCACCTCCGGCTGCTGCTGCTCAAAACAGAAAAAAAGCTGCGGGCGCTGATGCGCACCGAGCCTTACGTAAAGCAGGAGACACTGCTGCGCTCCGTTCCGGGCATCGGCCCCATCACCGCGCAACTCTTTACCCTCGAGGTGGGCGACGTATCGAGGTTCAAAAACTTCGATGCCCTCAACCGCTTTGTGGGCCTCTGCCCCGACGAGCATTCTTCGGGCGAGCGGCAGCAGCACACCGGCATTACCCAGCGAAGGCACAACCAACTTCGTAGTCACCTGGTGGAGGCTTCCTGGCAATTGATCCGACGGGATCCTGCAATGCTGGAAGCCTACAAGAAATTATGCGGGCGCATGAAAAGTGAGCAGGCCCTTATCCGCAACGCCCGAAGATTGCTACGCAGGATGCGCGCAGTGTTATTGAGCGGCAAGTTGTATGTGAAGGGTGTGGAGTCGGGAAGCTCTGAGCAAATCGGAGCGCCTGAGCCGCCACAGAAGAAAAAGAGAGCACGAAACCAACCCGTAGAAACAATCTGATCGAACACATAAAGCAAACAATCACTCTTCCCACTTTTCCTCACAGGTAAATAATAGAAGCTTCAAAACATCTTAGCGGCCGACTGCTCAACATGGGCTGCACCCTCGCCTCAGGCGAGGTGGTGCTCCGCAACAGTCTGCAGCGGCCGCTTTTCTTAACTACTGATAAAGACCTGCAGCAACCACAAAGCGTTGACTGCTCATAGGAGCCTGCTTCACTAAATAACCTGAACGAAGAAAGGAAGATGGGAACAAATAAATGCAATCACGCTCAGCACGGGCATTGCCTCCGCAAAGCGGAGCAGGCCCTGCCGGGCGGGCTTGCGCTTCTTCAATGATGATTGCCGCCACATAAAAAAAGCAGCACGACGCCGCTTGCAATCATCACTGAAGAAGCACCAAAAAAATAAAGTGGCTACCTCATGCAACTTTTCCCTTTCCATAGGAGCCCCTGTTGAGCGCTGCCGATCAGGAGGAGACTACCACAATAGGGCCAGTAGGCAACGGCGGGTTGTTTAAATGTCGGTGAACGACTGGTGACAGCTTAGTCAATTCAGAGTAGGTATTGTTAAAGCCAGAAAGGACAAATACCGCAATGGTGTACTTCTGGAAGTTCTGCTGGTGCTGCAGATTCTTGTCAAAGGTGAGCAATGCATCGAAACCATCTTCGAGCATCAGTTGCATTAACTCGCCATTCTTGATCCCATTCCAACCCTTGTCGCGGACGGTATAGATCTCGTGATCGGGAAAGTCATGCTTCAGTCGCTTGGGCAGGTTCTCATCAAGCAGCAACTTCATAGAGCTTCAACACGTTCTTAGAGGTAAGAAGACGATTGGCAACTTCCAGCAATGCAACGGCCTGCTCACGGGAAACGGTCGGAAAATCGTCAAGGAACACTTCCAAAGAATCGCCAGCCTCTAAATGGTCAAAAAGCGTCTCAATCGAAACACGAGTCCCCTTAAAGACAGGCGTACCCGATAAGATGTCCGGATCCACGGTGATGAGCTCTTTGAGTTCCATGGCTTAAAATTACGAATAATCGCAATAAGTCCGAACTAGTGGAGTGTTCGCCGGTAGCGCACAACGTTTCACGGCTTTGCGATGTGGTGGCACTCCGTGTTCCGTCAGTCTAAATTTATTACTAAAGTTCAATAGTATTACAATCGCTCAGCACTTATCCATCAGCCACCATATTGCAAAACCGATGTTAGCTGCAGTAAAAGTCATTTCACATAAAATGTAACCTTTCTACTTAGCATTCTATAGTCAAGTACGGGAGTGTTTAACCTCGAAATAAAAGTGAGTGTGTTTTCCCCTTTTTTATAATTCTTTGTCTTGAAATACACAACTCCTGTTTCGTCTTGATGTAATGTATCAATGATGTTCTCTGCTGTCAGGCTGTCTTCGTCATTTTTTACTAAGAACCATTCATTGGGTTGTGCGTTGTTCCATGCTGTATTGGCAAGTGAAACTTCAAACTCTTCGCCATCGTCTATGGTTGATTTAGCTGAACAAGCCATAGTACTCCAACTGTCATACGGAAGAAGTTTGTTGTTTAAAAGAATACAGACAAAGTTGTTCTTCATATAAATTCTCAGAAGGTCAATATCGGAAACAGTTTGGATAGGAAGTTCTCTCAGTTGCTTCAAAATGTCTCGGTCAATAAGTCCATTTGAAGTAAGAGTTTTTTCAAAGTGTTCGTAAAAAGTATTTTTTTCATCTTCTGTCACAGTGCCGCCGTTTTGGATTTTATCCTTGAATTTTTCTGCGGTCTCGTCCAAATAGTGACTTTCCTGAAAGTAATAATCGCCCTTCTTTGAAATACGGGCATAATTAAAAAGCGTATTGTCCAAATACTTCAATTGTGCCTGATAAACTTTCGACGCAATGGAAGTTTTGTAATTGAAATCGTCTTGTCTGTCTTTACAAGAAAATAATGCAACAGATATTATCAAAGCAGTTTTGAAGTTCATGTCAATTTATTGCAGCTAACGACCAGGGCTTGCCGCAGGCCGGTCGAACTAAGTTAACAAACAACTTTGAAACAGCAGGCTAGCGGCATAGCCCCTGTTATACGCAGGCCGGTCAGATCAGGAATCCGCGCAACG
>SEAC01000018.1 GCA_004173235.1 Chitinophagaceae bacterium
TACTCCTATTTGCAACATAGAAAGGGGGCTTACTTCGTAATAATACAGGCCTCCTCAACCCCACAAAGGCTCACAGCTCACAAAAACACCAAATTCTATCTTTACCGGACAGCAGTGAACAAGGAATCACGAATCGGAAAGGCGAAGATCCTTCGACGTGCTATACTCCTCGTTCGTTTTTGAATACGCTAGTGCGCCGGGAACCAAAGCGGCGTTGCATCGTCGGGCACGCCATTGTAGTTGACGAACAGCTCCGCTCCTTTCCTGACTGCCTTCACCGTTCGAACGAGGATGAGTCCTTCGCTGTAGTGCATTTCGTATTCGCAGTTGGAATCGTAGGCGTGATTGTAGAGCGATACGTAACCAAGTGCCACGCAGGCCTGCGTGCGCGACTTGCCCCACTCGAAGATGTAGTCGTGGAGGAGGGTTTCTTCAACAAGGGCGCGATGCTTCGCACTGAGCACGATCACGGGAGCAACTTCCACCAGCGTGTTGGCTTCCATGGCCATGTCGGTAAACACACCACGGCCGCGGGTTCCGGCATGGCTTACCCGGAGCGACGGGTGCGTATAGTTAATCGGTTTCACGCCGCAAAGATTCGGAATTATCTTCTTGCAGCGGCAAAGCGATTCGAAATCGGCACGTATTTTTGAAGCATGTCGCTGGAATTACTGAAGCAGGAGTTTGAGCATGTGTTGCAGAGCGAGGATCCACAGGCGCTGCACCAGTTCCTGGACCAGCAGAACATCACCGAGATCGCGGACCTCGTTTATGAGGAGCCCGACCGTGGCGGAGAGATCGTGAGCGCCATGTCGGTGCACCGCGCCTCCGGCGTTTTTCGCATCCTCGAATTCGGGATGCAAAAGCGGATCATCGAGGAGCTGACGCCTTCAAAAGTGGCCGAGTTGCTCAACGAGCTTCCACCGGATGACCGTACCTCCTTCCTCGAAGACCTTCCCAGCAACGTGGTGCGCGAGCTGATCAAGCAGCTCAACCCCGAAGAGCGCAAGATCACACTTTCGCTTCTCGGCTATCCCGAAAACAGTGTGGGCCGACTGATGACGCCAGACTACGTGTATGTGCACGAAGACAACACCGTGTCGGAAGTGATCGATACGCTGCGCCGCGTGGGCAAGAACACGGAGACCATCGATGTTATTTATGTGATCAACGACAAGGGCGAACTGTTGGATGACATCCGGATCCGCGAGTTCATACTCGCCGACCCCTACAGCCGCGTGAGCGAGCTGATGGATGACCGCGTGATTGCGCTCAATGCCTACCAGGACCAGGAAGAAGCCGCCGAAGCATTTAAAATGAACAACCGCGTGGCGCTGCCGGTGGTGAGTAATTCAAACAAACTCCTGGGCATCGTTACCATCGACGACATCCTCTGGGTGGCGTCGGAAGAATTTTCGGAAGATATTCAGAAGATCGGTGGTACGGAAGCACTGGAGGAGCCCTATCTCGAAATGCCGCTGGTGCGGCTGGTGCGCAAACGCGCGGGCTGGCTCGTGGTACTTTTCTTTGGCGAGCTGCTCACGGCTTCAGCCATGGCCTATTTCAACGACGAACTGGGCCGCGCGCTCATCCTGGCGCAGTTCATCCCGCTGATCATCTCGAGCGGCGGCAACAGCGGCTCGCAGGCATCTACCCTCATCATCCAGGCGCTGGCCATGGGCGAGGTAACCGTTAGCGACTGGTGGCGCATCATGCGGCGCGAGATCCTGAGCGGCCTGCTGCTCGGCAGCATCCTCGGCGTTATTGGTTTCGTGCGCATCATTGTATGGCACCAGATGATGAATCGTGGGTGGATCGCCGATCTGTATGGACCGCACTATTTTCTCGTTGCCATCACCATTGGGTTTACGGTGCTGGGCGTGGTGCTTTGGGGCACGCTCACGGGGTCGATGCTGCCGCTGGTGTTGAAGAAGCTGGGTGCTGACCCGGCGGTGTCGTCGGCTCCGTTTGTGGCTACGCTGGTGGACGTGACGGGGCTGATCATTTACTTTTCGGTGGCTTACCTGGTGTTGACGGGCACGCTGCTCTGACCCCACGCCTCCTCACCCCTTGATCCCCTCTCCAAAATGGAGAGGGGAGACATCCTCACCCCCTACCCCCTCCCCGCCTTAGGAAGGCGCAGAAGGAGCATACGGCCCAACTTCAGGGCCTAAATCCTGTCGCCCGCCCGCATCACAAAGCACGCCCGAACAATGGGCTTGTACAAAGGAGTTCCATCACCTTTTTGCAGTTTTTTTCCCGCATTCTGGTGCTTTTCCCACCAGCCATATGGAGGCCGGGCACAACAGTTGCCGTAATACGCGAAACGAAGATTATGGCACAGGCAGATGACAATAAGCCCAACCGCATTCCGGAGAGCGATCCGTCGAAAGCAATAGACAGCAAGCGCGAAGTAGAGCAGTCGCCCGACCCCAAAACCGACCAGGACTTTCCAGGCTACCCGCATTATCCCTCGCGGGAAGACATCATGGACAAGCGTACGGACAGCCACCGGGTGGACGTGGATGTAGAAAATCTTCCCAATTCCAAAAACCTCAGCGGCGTGAGCCAGCGCTTCAGCGGCAACAGCGGAAGCAACCGGGAACCGGAAGGCACTCGAAAAGGAGATGCCAGCGAAGGCGAGACCGACGCGCTCCGCAGCACGGATAGCAGACGCCCGGAAATTGGCGCGCCGCAGGACGTGGACAATGGCGACCTCGGGTTGCGCCCGGGCACCGAAGCCGACGTAGACCCCGACGAAGCACGCGCACTTGCCAACACCGACCGTGGCACAACCGATAGCGCCAACCTTCGCCGCGCAGCGCTCGACGATCGCGACTTCGAAGGCGAACTGCTCAACGAGGCATCGTTTGGGCCGGGTCACACCGGCGGCGACCTCGATGTGCCCGATGAGACCGACGAAACGCAAAGCGACTCGATGGGTCAGGGCGACGAAGAAAACAAATATTACAGCCTCGGCGGCGACCGCAACGAAGGCAATGAGGAAGATCCTTATTCCGGCCCCGACCGGGATTCGTAAGCGAGCGCATCATACCGTTGTAACAGGGAGGCTTGCCTCCCTTTGCAGCGTCGACGCCGTGCAGTTTCCCGTATCTTTAAACCGGAACCATCACCCAGGCCGCCCTTAAACGATCACTCGTGCCTACCAAAGTTGAAACGAAACCAACCTCTCTCGAACTCGAGCATTTGCCCGGCTATGCGCAGTTCTTGCTTGCGCATCGGCTGGAAGAACTCACAAGCCTGCAGCACAAGCTGGCGCTGGAAGATTCGCTTCCATTGCTCCGGCAGGTGGCCCATCTTGATGCAGAAGCGCAGCGCTCGCTGCTCCGCTTCTTCGTGGAGGAACTCCTCACCTACCTTGCCGGCAACCGCGCCGCCGAATGGGTGGAGCGAAGCATCGAACACTGGACCAGGAACGGGTTTCCATTCGACAAGCACGCGCTCGTGCCGGAAGACATCATCAAGACGAGTTACATCCGCAAAAAATCTTTCCTGCACTTTCTGCAGGAGTATTGCGGGGAAGGCGCGCAAATGCTGCAGGTGATTGACGATCTTGACCGGTTTCAATTGCACCATAGCACCCAGATGATGGTGACCTACAACCGCGTGATGCAGGAACACCTGCAGGACCGGGAAGCCCAGTTGCTCGACGCCCAGT
Organism: Chitinophagaceae bacterium; assembly: GCA_004173235.1. GTDB lineage: Bacteria > Bacteroidota > Bacteroidia > Chitinophagales > Chitinophagaceae > Flavisolibacter. The sequence continues at coordinate 3,680 of SEAC01000018.1, forward strand.
CCATCGCGCACATCGGTTCCTACGTATGGGATCTCGAAAGCCGGCAATCCACCGTCACGCCCGAGCTCACGCTGATCCTCGAAGTGGAAAACGATATGCCGGGCTTCCTGAAAAACGTACACGACGAAGATCGTCAACGCGTGGAAGGTGAGCTGGAAGCTTCACTGCAAAGCGGCGTGTTCGACAGCGAATTCCGCTACAACAACAGCAAGGGGATACGCTTTTTATGGTCGCGCGGGAAGGTGCACTACAAAGACGGGAAGCCCGTATCGGTAAGCGGAACCGTGATGGACATCACGGACAGGCAGCAACTGATGGACCAGGTCCGTGAAAAAGAAATCTTCCTCCGCAAGCTTGCCGATGCAACACCGTCCATCATTGCATCGTATAACATCAATACCGGCCGATACACTTTTGTGAGTGAAGGCATGGAAAAGATCCTGGGCTATTCGCCGGAAGCCGTATATGACGCTGGCATTGCATGGATAGCCGAAAAAATCCATCCCGACGATCTTGCCTCGCTGATGAAACAAAATGAGCGGGTGCTCGAGGAAGCCAATGCGGCCCCGGAGAGCGAGCCTGTTGCCGAATTCCGCTACCGCATCCGCCACGCCGATGGCTCCTGGCGCTGGCTGCAAACCTTCGGCACCATCTTCGACCGCAACGCAGCCGGGAAGGTGGAACACATTCTCAATATCAGTCTCGACGTGAGTGCGCAACTGGAAGCCGAGCACAAGATCAGCGAGCAGGAATACTTCATCCAGCAGATCGCCGACGCATCACCCATGGTGCTGTACCTCTTCGATTGCACCAGCGGCCGGTTTCACTACCTCAACCGCGAAATATTTTATGTGCTGGGCTACACACCCGACGAAGTGCTGGCGATGAGCGCCGATGAAGTGCGCGCACTGTATCACCCCGAAGATCAGGCCTTGCTTCCCGAACGCGCCGGAAGCGACAGCCACTTTCAATACCACGAATCGATGATGCAGTACGAATGCCGGCTTCGCAAGAAAGACGGCAGCTGGTACTGGCTGCTGGCGCGCGAGATCGTTTTCAAAAAAGATGCGCAGGGCGCCGTGCAGCAGATACTCGGCGCCGCGCTCGACATCAACCGGCGAAAGGAAATGGAGCGGACGTTGCTCCAGAATTCCTTCCAGCTGGAGCAAAGCAACGCGAGCCTGGAAGAGTTTGCCTATGTGGCTTCGCACGACCTGAAAGAGCCGCTCCGCAAGATCTCCACCTTCGGCGACCGCCTCGTTGCGTCGCAAATGGACCGGATGTCGGACGATGGCAAGATCTACCTCAGCAAAGTGGTGGATGCTTCGCAGCGCATGCAGGCGATGATCGATGACCTGCTTTCTGTGTCGCGCATTTCGGGCGACCGAGGCTTTGAAGAAGTAAGTCTCCAGGCTTTGCTCGAAGATGCGCAGCAAGCACTCGAATTCAAGATCGAACAAAAGGGTGCCCGTGTGGAGGTGGACGAACCGCTGCCAACGGCGCGCGTTGTGCCATCTCAGTTCCGCCAGCTTTTTCAAAACCTGTTGAGCAACTCGCTCAAGTTTGCCCGCGAAGGCATTCCCCCGGTTGTGCATGTGCGTTATGGCTACCGAAGGCCCGACGAAGTCCCCGCAGGCCTTACCAAGACGCCCTCCTACCTCGAGCTCACCTTCACCGATAATGGCATCGGCTTCGAGCAGGAGTACGCCAGCAAGATCTTCCAGATCTTTCAGCGGCTGCATGGCCGCAGCGAGTTTGAAGGCAACGGCATCGGTCTGGCCATCGTTAAAAAGATCGCCGAACACCATGGAGGCACCATTTATGCAGCCGGCACGCCCGATGAGGGAGCCGTATTCACCCTAATTTTACCCGTATGAGGAAGCCCTACGAGATCTGGATCGTAGACGACGATGCCGATGACCGCGAGATCCTCCGTGATGCCTTTACAGCAAGCCGCGAGGGCGACGAATTTGATTTTCAGGAAAACGGAGATGCGCTGCTGGAAGCGCTGGCCGCCCGCAAGCCCGACACGCTTCCCTCCCTCATCATGCTCGACCTGAACATGCCTGGTAAAGACGGTCGTGAAGCATTGCGCGAGATCAAACAGCACGAAGAATTTCACCGCATACCAATCGTGGTTTTCACCACCTCGTCGTCCGATCGCGACAAGAGCAATTGCTACAACCTCGGCGCCAATTGTTTTGTTACGAAGCCTGATACGTTCAAGAAGTTGGTAGAGCTGGCTGGTCATGTGCAGAGCCTGTGGCTTCCGCTCTGACCCAAGAACGTCAAAAAGCAGGAAGCACTCGATACGGAAAGCATATGTGCGGCGCAAATGCGTGCCTGAAGTAAGGCCATAGAGTCAACGGCAAGAAACAGACTCGTCAGCACTCGCTGAGGCTCAGCGGAATGTTGATGGCCAGCCCGCCTTCTGCCGTTTCCTTGTACTTGCTGTTCATGTCGAGCGCGGTGGCCCACATCGTTTCCACCACGGCGTCGAGCGACACCTTTGCATAGTCGGGCGCGCTTTGCAATGCGAGCTGCGATGCGGTGATAGCCTTGATGGCGCCCATCGTGTTGCGCTCGATACAGGGCACCTGCACCAGCCCGGCTATGGGATCGCAGGTCATGCCGAGGTGGTGTTCCATCGCGATCTCCGCAGCCATCAACGCCTGCCGCTGCGAGCCGCCAAGCGCCTCCGTGAGGGCTGCGGCCGCCATCGATGACGACACGCCAATCTCGGCCTGGCAACCACCCATGGCTGCAGAAATCGTTGCACCTTTCTTGAATATGGAACCGATCTCCGAAGCCGTCAGTAAGAACTGCAGCACTTTGTCGTCGGACACATCGGGATAAAACACTTTGTAGTAATGCAGCACAGCGGGTATGACGCCTGCCGCGCCATTGGTGGGAGCTGTCACCACGCGGCTGAAGGACGCATTCTCTTCGTTTACCGCAAGCGCAAAACAACTTACCCAGTCGAGTATGTATTGAAACTGGTTGCCACCGCTGCGAATCGCGGCGATCCATTCGTCGTAGGTGCTATAGCTTTTGCCTTGCAGCAGGCGCTTTGCAAGATCGGCGGCGCGGCGTTTCACGTTCAATCCGCCGGGGAGCGTTCCACTGCTATGGCAGCCGCGGTACACGCATTCCTGCATCACCTGCCAGATGCGCAGCACGCCGGAGCGCGTTTCGGGTTCGGGGCGCCACGCGCTTTCGTTTTCGGCAACCACCTCGTTGATGCTCAAGCCGGTTTTGCGGCACCAGTGCAGCAGGTCGGCAGCGGCATTGATGGGAAAGGGCAAAAGCACTGCGTCCTTACCCTGCGTTTCACCTTCCTTTACCACGAAGCCGCCGCCGATGGAATAGTAGGTATCGGAAAGGGCGCTCCCATCGGTGAAGGTGGCCAGGAAGCTTAATGCGTTTGGATGAAACGGCAGCGACTCGGTCATCAGGAATTCGATGTCGGTCGCGGAATCGAAGACAATGCCGTGAATTCCGCCGAGCAACATCCGCCGTTCGCTGATGATGGTGGCGATCTTGCTGTCCAGTAGTTCTACGGGAACGGTCACCGGGTCTTCACCGGCGAGGCCCATCAGCACGGCAACGTCGGTGCCGTGTCCCTTGCCGGTTTTCGCCAGCGAGCCATACAGCAATACACGCAGCGATGCTACGGCCTCGAGGCGGCCCGCCGCACGAAGTGCGTTCGTAAAGCGCTCGGCCGCCCGCCACGGACCCAGCGTGTGGGAACTGGAAGGGCCTACGCCGATCTTGAACATGTCGAATACCGATATCGCTTCGTGTGCCACCGTCCTGCCTTTTATCAAAGGTATTGCAAACCGTGCCTGTGGCCCTAGTTCTTCCCCGTAAGCTTCACGTTAAAGTGCAGGTACGAGTTTGCAGGTACGTTCTGGTAGCCCGAAGCACCGTAAGCCATGGTGGGCGGAAGGTAGAGGTCGATCTCGCCACCCACCTTGATCTTCGGAAGCAGGGCGCGCCATCCCGGGATCACGAGCTTCAGGTCGACGTTATTGTATACCGAGCTGTCGAAGCGGTTGCCGCCGATGACCCAACCTTTCGAAACTACGTTGACGTTGGAGCAGGGATCGATCTCGGCGCCGGTGCCTGCAGCTACCACGCGGAAGAAGCCTCCCGTGCAGTGCTCGGTGGCAGAGATCCCCTGGTTGGTGAGCAGCGTGTCGAGGAAGTCGAGCTCGTTTTGCGGCGCAAACGTCGTGCGGCACTCGTCGTAATTGCAGCCCGTTTCTTTTTGCTTGAGGCAGGAAGTGGTGGCGATAAGCAGCAGCGCCAGGGCGGCGCCAAGGGTCTTTTTCATTCGTGTTGCTTTTTACAGAGGACAAGAAAGGAAGCGCGGTCGTTGCACGTCTACTGCACCGAATTGAGCGTTACGTCGAAAATGAGAATGGAATTGCCGGGCACGCCGGGCTGATCGAACATGCCGTAGCCCAGCGACGGCGGGATGTAGAGCATGATGTGCCCGCCGCTCTTTACGAGCGGCACGAGGTTGCGCCAGCCTTTGATGACGCCGTCGAGGCCGATGTCGATGGTGCCGCGATCGAATTCGTAGCCGCTGGTGAAGGTGCCGCGGTAGGTTACGTTGACCTTGGAGCAGGCGTTGGCGCTGTTGCCCGTGCCGGGATCGAGGATCTTGTAGAATGCGCCGCTGCAATGCTGCAATGCGCCGCTGATGCTGTTTTGCGTGAGGTACGACTGCACGGCGCTGATCTCGTTTTGCGCGGCCACGGTGGCGCAGGCGTCGTAGTCGCAGCCGCCATCGACCGACTTTTTGCAAGAGCTGAGAAGGGCGAAAGCTGCAAACAGCGCGAGGAGGGTCTTTTTCATTTGAAAGCTTTTATAAGAGACAATTTCAGGAGTTGGATGCTGCTTCGTGGCCGCGCTCGCGGTGCAAAAGCGCCTGGTAGCGTTCTTCGTTCTGATCCCACTCGTGTTGTGCAGAGAAGTAGCTCATGAAGAGTACGATGCCCACGGCAGCAAGGATGACGACGAGGATGACGGATGAATGGGTGCGTATGACAGCCGTAGCGCGCTCATACCAGCCGGTGAAAATGCTGACGAACAAAACCGCCACGATCAGCACACTAAGCGGCAGCCCCGACGATACCCGCGAACCGACACTCTTGCGGCGGTTGCGCTGCACGGCCCAGAAATCTACGAAGCCTTTTTCTTCCGGTGTAAGCATAGACAACAAAAAATCCCGCCGAACGGGATTTTTGGAGGTACCAAGCAGATTCGAACTGCTGTAGCAGCTTTTGCAGAGCTGAGCCTAGCCACTCGGCCATGGTACCGGACGTACGGCAAATTTTTACCGTTGGGCAGGCCGCGAAAATAGATATTTTTACCCAATTAATACCTACAGAATCAATTTTTTAAAAGGAATACCATGCAGCCGATAGCCGAATCCGAACTGATCATCAATAGCCGCGGCGCCATCTACCATCTCGACCTGCGTCCCGAAGAACTGGCCTCCACCATCATCACGGTTGGCGACCCCTTCCGCGTGAAGGAAGTGAGCAAGCACTTCGACCGCATCGAGCACAAGGCCGAGCACCGCGAGTTCATCACCCACACCGGTTACATCGGCGCCAAGCGCATTTCTGTTGTTTCCACGGGCATCGGTCCCGACAACATCGACATCGTATTCAATGAACTCGATGCGCTGGCGAACATCGACTTCGAAACCCGCACCATCAAGCCGCAGCTGACGGCGCTCAACATCATACGCATGGGCACTTCGGGTTCGCTGCAGGCAAGCATTCCTGTAGATACGTTCGTAGCATCTACGCACGGCCTTGGCCTCGATAACCTGCTCAACTACTACCGGCTGGAGCAAAACCCCGAAGAGAACCAACTGCTGCAATCGTTCATCACCCATACGCAACTCAACAGCAACATCACGAACCCCTACATCAGCAGCGCCGCTCCTTCCCTCCTCAAGAACTTCGCGGGTGAGGGCTGGCATGCCGGCATTACGGTTACCTGCCCGGGTTTCTATGGTCCACAGGGACGCGTGCTGCGCCTCGGCATCCGCAACCCCGCGCTCATCGATCGCCTTACCGAGTTCCGCATGGGCAACCACTTCATCTCCAACTTTGAAATGGAAACGTCTGCCATGTACGGGCTCGGCCGCCTCCTTGGCCACCACTGCCTCTCGCTGAGCGCGATCGTGGCCAACCGCGTGTCGAAAGAGTTTTCAAAAGACGGCGGTGCCCTCGTGGAGCGATTGATTGAAAACGGCCTTCAGATTGTAAGTAGTTTACCGTAATCACGAACGCTGATCCGCCTTTGGCGAATCGCTGATCAAATAAGATTTTTATGATTCGCTGAGCAGACAAACCCTTATCGGCGCCAATCTTACAAATCATAGAAAATCTGCGTTCTTTTTTCTCCGCCGAAGGCGGCCAAGCTTATGAAAGAAACCTTCTACAAATACCAGGGCACAGGCAACGACTTCGTGCTGTTCGACAACCGCGATGGCAGGTTCGACAACTTGAGCCTCGACCAGGTGCGCCGTTTGTGCGACCGCAGGTTCGGGATCGGCGCCGACGGGCTGATGCTTCTGAACCGCCGCGAGGGCTTCGACTTCGAGATGAAGTACTACAACTCCGACGGCCGCGAAAGCTCGATGTGCGGCAATGGCGGACGCTGCCTTGTGAAATTTGCGGCCGATCTCGGGCTGGCGCAGACCAACTACCACTTCATAGCCATTGATGGTCCGCACGAAGCCTCGATAGAACTCGATGGCACCGTGGCGCTGAAGATGGCCGACGTGAGCGAGATCATTCATGATGGAAACGACTTTGTGCTCAACACCGGCTCGCCCCATTATGTGCACCTCACCACCGATGTGATGCACAAGGATATGGTGCGCATCGGACGTGAGATCCGCAACAGCGGCCCCTACGTGCAGGAAGGCATCAACGTGAACTTCGTGGAGCAAACCGAAGAGGCCGATGAGATCATCGTGCGCACCTACGAGCGTGGCGTGGAAGACGAAACGCTGTCCTGCGGCACGGGCGTAACGGCTGCCGCGCTGGTTTGCGCACACAACGAAAATGGTTTCAACCGCGTGGAAGTGCGCACCAAAGGCGGCCCGCTAGCGGTGGAATTCGACAAAGACGGCGACAACTATACCGATGTGTGGCTGATCGGGCCGGCAGTGCGTGTGTTTGAAGGCACGATCGACCTCGATGTCTGATGTCTGATCTCGGACGTCGGATGTGTGCTATAGGATTCGCTCGCCTCGTTCATGTCGCCACCGTTGCAAGCCATTCAGTCATCAGGTATCAGACATCAGACATCAGACATTCTCCTCATGGGTTTATTCAACGTCCGCGTATACGGCCTGCTGCTCAATGAAGCCAATGAAGTGTTGGTGACCGACGAATGGATTCGCGGCATGCGCATCAGTAAGTTTCCCGGCGGTGGACTCGAATTTGGCGAAGGCACCCGCGACTGCCTCGTGCGCGAATTTGCCGAAGAGATGGCGCTCCGTGTTGAAGTAGGCGCACATTTGTATACGACGGATTTTTACCAGCAATCGGCCTACAACCCGGCGCACCAGATCATTTCCATCTACTACCACGTGCGGGCGCTCGAGCCCATCAACGTGCGGCTCAACAGCAAACCGTTCGATTTCGATGAAACGCAGCTGGCGCGTTATGAACAAGAGCAGCAGTGCGAGTCTTTTCGATTTATTGCGCTCAACGATTTTTCGGAAGAAAGCGTTACCCTCCCGATCGACAAGGTGGCTGCAAGGGAATTTTTGAAACTGCATGCACTGTGATTGCATCCCCCATTACCACATTACCCCATTACCACATTACCCCATCAGCACATTCGCCTATCCAGCCACCGGAAACTCCACCGCATCCGACGAATCGCCGGAGGCAATGCGTTTCATGCGTTCCGCCGTTTCGGCACCGAAGTAGCGGTTGATGCGTTTCTCCACGTAGATGATGACCGGCGTGAGCACGAGCGCCATCAGGAACTTGTAGCAGTAGTTCATCATGCCGATGGCGAGGATCATCTGCCACGTAAACACGCCGCTGAAGGCGATGAAGAGCACGATGTAGGAGTCGATCAGCTGCGACACGATGGTGGAGCCGGTGGCGCGGAGCCAGATGTGCTTGCCGCCCGTGATTTTCTTGATGCGGTGGAACACGTACACATCCACCAGCTGACTTACCAGGAAGGCCACGATGGAACCGATGATGATGCGCATGCCCTGCCCGAAAATTCCATCGAAGGCGGTCTGCATGTTGTTAATGCCGCTTTTTTGCCCGGTGCCGATCCAGAAGTCGGCCGGCGGAACGCCGATGGCGAGGAAGTACATCAGGAAGGCGTACGCGATCAGCGCCACGGCGGTGTACGAAATGCGGCGCACGGCCTTCGGGCCATAGTATTCGTTTACGATGTCGGTCATTACGAACTCGAGCGGCCACAACAGCACGCCGCAGGTAAGGTTGAACGCCATCCCGCTTTGCCCGAAGAGGGTGAAGTTGGCGGGTGGAATGCCCAGCAGTTTTTCGAGCGAAAAGATCTTGGTGCCGATGCTTTCCGCGATGAGCGCGTTGGCAACGAAAAAAGCCGACATTCCGAGCAGGAGCTTGGTGGGCTTGTCTTTAAGCAGCGTAGTTACCATTGATGAAGAGTATGTATTGTACTTGCAAAAGAAGAAACACGAAATTAGACAGCGCGAGCCACCGGGGCACGTTTGCCAGCAACCGCTTTCTCAATAACAACACCAGGTAGATCCCGTTCACCAGCGGGTTGAACAGTGCGGCGAGTGCATACCCCGCAACCACGATCGTTCCCGTCACCGCTTCATCCTTTGACGGAAGTCCCATGCGCACAAGCAAGGCCAGAAGGAAAAACACATTGCATACAAAGGCCACTCGGCTCAGGAAAAGCACCAGACGCATACCGGGATTTGCTTGTAAAATAATCCTAAATTGCCCAGATTTTAAAAGATAGCTATGAAGAAAGGACTGTTGCCCAGTCTCAGCATGTTCAGCGGCATGCCCGCTTTCCAGATCGGTTCGCCGGGCAACAACATCGTGCCCTGGCTGGTGCATACGGTGCTAACGTTTGGCCTACCCGTGCCCATCCAGTTCTTCTTCCTTGCCTGCATCTGCTTTTATTTTCTGTGCCTCTGCATCCGCATCAACCCGTGGATCGGCATCTTCGGCGCACTGTCGTTTGCCTATGCAACGTATAACCCTGTGATCATTACCGCGGGCCACGACACGAAGATGTGGTCCATCGCTTACATGCCCGCGCTGCTCGGGAGCATACTGCTCATTTTCAACCGGCGCTACTGGCTGGGCGCTGGTCTAACTGCCCTCTTCACCTCGGTGCTAGTGGCAATGAACCATCCGCAGATCGACTACTACCTCTTTCTTGCGTTGGGCATCATGGCCGTGTTCTTCGCCGTGCGCTGGATACTCGAGCGCCAATACATACACCTCTTTAAAGCTCTGGGCCTGACGCTCGTTGCAGGCGCCATCGGCTTGCTCGTGAATGCGGTCACGATCCTTTCGACGTATGAATACCAGAAAGAAACGATCCGTGGTGGCCCGGGCGAACTGACGAATACGCAAAGTGGCGATGCGAAAGACGGCCTCGACAAAGGCTACGCCTTCTCCTACAGCATGGGCATCACCGAACCGATCGTGATGTTCCTGCCGCGTGCATTCGGCTCCAACTCGCCCACCGCGGCGCCCGGCGTGAAGCCGGTGATGGAAGAAGACAAATCGAAGGCCGCCGAATTCCTCGCGCAGCAGGGACAATCCGCACAGGGCATCGGCTATTACTGGGGCAGCGTTGGACAAACCCCGAGTTCGCCCGGCACCTCCGGACCACCGTATGTGGGCATCGTTGTATGCCTGCTTGCACTGCTCGGCATGTTCATCCTCGACAACAGCCATCGCTGGTGGGTGCTTGCCGCGAGCGTCTTCGCCGTGGTGATGTCGTGGGGCTCCAGCTTCGACGGCTTCAACACATTTCTCTACCATTACCTCCCGATGTACAACAAGTTCCGGGCACCTTCGATGGCGCTCGTGATCCCGCAGCTGTTGTTCCCCTTCCTCGCCGTGCTAACGCTCGACAAGCTGGCCACGACCGAGTTTGAAGCGCTGAAACCGCGCCTGAAGCAGGGTCTCATCGGTGTGGCAGCGCTGTTCGTGCTGTTCTTCATCATCTATGCGATGCTGGATTACATGAACCCCGGCGAAAAAGACGCGATCAGGCAGGCCGCCTCCAACCCGCAGCAGGCAGAGGGGTATCGCCAGTTCTTCGCGGCGCTGGTGACCGACCGCAAAGCACTGTTCCTCGGCGACATCTTCCGCGCGCTGGGCTTCGGAATTGCCGCAGCGGCGCTGGTGTATGTGCTGCTGAAGCGCATCGTCAAGCCGGTCTTCATCTTTGCAGGCTTCGCGCTGCTGACGCTCATCGATCTTCTGCCGATCGACAGCCACTACCTCAACAGCGATTCCTTCCTCGAGGACACATCGAGCGAGGTCGTTTTCAACTCCACCGACAAAGACAAGGAGATCCTTGCCGATAAAGGCTACTTCCGCGTGTTTGATGTTTCGGGCAATGCATTTGCCGACGCACACACCTCGTATTTCTACAACTCGGTGGGCGGCTACCACGCGGTGAAGCTGCGCATCTACCAGGACCTGATCGAGAACCAGCTTTCGAAGGGGAATATGAACGTGGTGAACATGCTCAACGTGAAATACCTGATCCAGAAAGACCAGGCGGGCAACACCACTGCCTACCAGCGCAACGAGGCTTCGCTCGGGCCGGTGTGGTTCGTACGCAACATCGCCTTCGTGCCCGACGCACGCGCGGAAATGAGCGCGCTCGATGGCTTCAACCCGCGCGATACCGCTTTTGTCCGCGCATCGCTGCGCAACAATGTGGGTGCTGCAACGCAGTTCAGCGGTGAAGGAACGATTGCGCTAGAGAGGAACGACAACGACGTTATTACCTACAACAGCAACTCGCCCGCGGCGCAGTTTGCCGTGTTCAGCGAGATCTATTACAACGCCGGCTGGCGCGCCTTCATCGATGGAAAAGAAACTCCGATCACGCGCGTCAACTATGTGCTGCGTGGCCTTCCGCTTCCGGCTGGTGCGCACAAGATCGAGTTCCGCTTTGAGCCGCAGGGCTTCTATCGCGGACGCAGCATCACCACCATCTGCCAGGTGCTGCTCGGGCTGCTCCTCGTGGCGGGCATCTTCCTCGAGTGGCGTGCGCGGCACCGCGAAAGCTTGCCTGCATGAAGCTCCTGAGCCTCGTTTGGTTCAAGGTGCTGCCCGCCCGTTTTGGTGGCCAAAAGGGAACGGCACTGTTCAACCGCTACCTGGCGGAGCAGGCAGAATTGGTTTGCCTTTGCTCTTCCGACAATGTGCCTGACGAAACCTTGCCTTACCGCCTGCGCGCGGAGCTTCCTCCCGGCAAACGCGGTGTGCTGCGGCCATCGGTATGGCGAAAGATCGAGCAGGTGATGGAGGACGAACGCCCCACACACCTCTTGCTGGAGTATCCCTACCACGCCTATGCAGCCATACGCGCGGCGCGGCGCCATCGCATTAAAGTGGTGCTGCATGCGCACAATATCGAGTTCCTCCGCTTCCGCCAGCTGGGGCACCCGGCCTGGCGACTGCTGAAGGCCTACGAAGGCTGGGCCTTTCGCAATGCCGACCTGGTGCTGCTCAAGACCGAGACCGACCGAGCCCTTGCCGTGCAATATTTCGGCATCGATGCAGCACGCACCTTGCTGGTGCCGTATGGCATCGAGCCCAACGCACCGACAGCAGACGGAAGCAACATCCGCCGGCAATGGAACATTCCGGATGATGCACTGCTGCTTCTTTTTGCCGGCACGCTCGACTATGCACCCAATGCCGAAGCGGTGCAGCACCTGTACAAACATTTGGCGCCGCTGCTCGATGCTGCCGGCCGCACCTATCGCATCCTCATCTGCGGCCGCAACCGCCATGCCGGCTACGCTCACCTCGACGAACTGCAGCATCCCTGCATCATCCGCACCGGCGAAGTGCCCAGCCTTGCCCCGTATTATGCAGCAGCCGATGTCTTCATCAACCCGGTGCTGAGCGGCGGCGGTGTGCAAACGAAGGTGATCGATGCGCTGGCGGCGGGGTGTGGGACGGTGACTTTTGACTTCGGTGCCACGGGAATCAACCGCACTGTTACAGGCAACCTCCTTGAAACCGTTCCGGACGGTAACTGGACTGAATTCGCTGCGCTGCTTCTCAAAGGAAGCCCGCCGAAAACGGAGCAGGGTCGGACCTTTCTCGATTATTATTCCTGGGAACGTATCGCAAGAAGAGCGATCGAGGTCTTCCAGGCGATGAGCTGAGAAAGGCCTTTGGAAGTAAAACGTACTTTTGCCTCCGATTTCAACTTTTCATGCCGACAGTAAGTGTAGTGATGCCCGTGTATAATGCCAGCGAGTTTCTTCGGGAAGCTATCGACAGCATTGTGGAGCAAACTTTTACGAACTGGGAACTGATCATCGTTGAAGACTGCAGCACGGATGACTCTGCGGCAATCGTCAGGCAGTACACCGACCCGAGGATAAAGGCACACTTCCGTGCGCAAAACGGAGGAGTCGTTGCCGCAATGAACGATGGGTTGCGCCAAGCATCAGGGGAATTCATCGCCGTGATGCACGCCGACGACGTTTCGAAACGCGAACGCCTGCAACTGGAAGTTGAATGGCTGCAGCAGCATCCCGAACATGCCGTTGTAGCGGGTTTCATCGAAAAAATCGATACGCGTGGCAACAACTGCGGCATTTGGAATCTCGACCGACGCGTGATAGATTCCGCACACATCCGGCGCCACATGCTTCGTGAAAACTGCATTGCTCATTCGTCGGTACTGATGCGCGGGTCGGTTGTGAAAAAATATGGATACGACTCCGGCCAGCAGAAAGCCGGTTTTGCAGTGGAAGACTACGCGCTTTGGCTGGAGATGCTAAGCGACGGCTACGAATTTGGCAAAGTTCCGGAAGTTTTGCTGCGGTACCGCATACACAGCCAGTCGGCAACGAGCAAATATTTACGCCGCAACAACCCGTTCTTCATCAACTACCAGACGAAGCGTTTGTACCTCGACCAGATCATATCGAAGCGTCCTTTGAACCGATTCGACAAGAAGTTGCAGCGCAGTATGTACGTCGACTACCTTCTTGCACGCGGCAAGGAGATCAAGGCAAAAATGTTCCGCAGGTGATCTTCCGCTTACTACTCCTGAAAAGGCGGATCGAAAGCCTGCTGATGCTGCCACTTGTGGCGGTGGGCTATTTCTATGGACTTGCGGGCTCAAGATGGTCACACCTGGAAACCGTCTTTTTCTTTCCGTTTTATCATACTGGTGGCGCCGAAAAGATCCATGCGCAGATCGCCCAAAGTTGTGGAAGCAAAAACGCGCTTATTGTATTTACACGGCACTCGCGGGATGGTCGGTTTAAAGAGGATTTCTCTGCCAGCGGGTGCACAATCCTTGACATCAGCCGGCTCACGGGCAGCAAGTGGCTTTACCCTGTCAACTTCATTCTGCGTGGCGTGTGGGCGGCCCGCCTGAACCGCTGCAGAAGGCTGCACACGATTTTCAACGGCCATTCCAACTTCGCGTATAAGTTGTCTCCCTGGCTGCGCAAATCAATCCGACAGGTAGACCTTGTTCATTCCTGGAACAGCTTTTCGCTGATCCGCATTCCATACATTCCATTCTACGCTGCAAGTGTGCAGATCAGCCAGGTTCAGTTGAAAAAGCACCAGGAAAAGTATGCGGGATATGGAGTAGAGCAGCGGTACATCGACCGTTTCCACTTCATTCAAAATTCAGTGCCATTCCCTGTGCGGGCCGCATCCGGCAAGCCGCGCCAACCATTCATTGCAGTCTTCTCCGGACGCCCTGGCCCCGAAAAGCGCTTCCCGCTCTTTGCGCGCGTCGCGCGGCTAGCGCAGCAGGAAAATCTGCCGGTTCAATTTCGTGCAATCGGAATTTCTGAAAGCGATGCCGGAACCGCTTCCGGAATAGTGGAATGCCTCGGCAATATTTCTGATGCACACATCATCCACGATCTTTTGTACGAATCCCGTGTGCTGCTGCTCACCTCCTCCACCGAAGGATTCCCGTTGGTGGTTATAGAAGCGATGGCAAATGGTTGCGCCGTTTTTGCAACGCCGGTTGGAGACATTCCATTGCATACCGGAAACGGGCAGCCGGGTGTGCTTTTCAGCACGAGCACCAACGAAACAGCGATCGTTGCCGAAGCAATGAGCGGTTTGCGAAAAATGGTTGGTGACCCCGACAGCTGGGACCGCATTGCTCAGGCAAACATCGATTACGCACAAGAACGCTTTTCGATGAGCGTTTTTGATGCCGCTTACCGGAAGTTGATCTTAACACACGAAAACCCACCTGCTTGAAACCGATCAGCATCATTGTCATAACCTACAACCGACCCGTCGACACGCTGGTCCTTCTTCAAAACCTTGTGGCGTTGGATGGCGCGCAGCAATTGTTGCAGGAGATCGTGCTGGTCAACAATGCTTCTACTTCCGATTACAGCAGCGTCGAACGATTCTGCTCCCAAGAAAATGCGGTAGTGATCCGTTATGAGCAAGCGCCGGATAATCTCGGCGTGGCGAAAGGACGCAATTTTGCGCTTCGCTTTGCTACAGCGCCCATACTGGTGATGCTGGATGACGATGCCGAAATGGGCAACCCCGACTGCCTGTACAGGCTCATTGAAGCATTCGACCGCAAGCAAACAGCCAGACCCAAAGCGATCGTATCATTCAAGGTGCTGTACTACGAAAACCGGCAGATGCAGGAGAATGCACTTCCTCATAAAAAGTTCGGCGAATACAAGGACAAGGCTTTCTTCGAGACCTACTATTATGCCGGCGGAGCACACGCAATTCTTCGGAGTGCGCTGGATGCAGTGGGCGATTACCCGGAAGATTTCTTTTACGGGATGGAGGAGTATGACCTAAGCTACCGGCTTTTGGATAAAGGCTACTCTATCGTGTACAGCAACGAGATCGTGATGTTGCACAAAGAATCGCCACTCGGCCGGAAGCCGAAAGCCGAAAAGCTGAAAATGATGTGGGTGAACAAATGCAAGGTTGCGTGGCGCTACCTGCCCCACCGCTACTTCTGGAGCACTGCCTTGTTGTGGTCGTTCGAGTTCTTACGAAAATCAGGCTGGCAGTTCAGCGGGTTCTTCGCAGGCTGGCGCGCAGTGCTCAACATACGGACCACGGAGCGCCGGCACACGGTTTCGGCTGATACATTAAACTACCTGCAGCGCCTCGACGCACGCCTTTGGTATTAGATCTTTATGAATACCCGGCCCGTGTAGTCGATGCGATGAAGTAAAGGCACAAGACCCTGTTCATTCAGGTATTGGTCTACGGCCTTGCGCGCACCTTGCCAGTGTCCATAGTCATCAATAATAACGACGCCACCGGGAACTACCAGGGGAAAAAGGTGGGTCAGCTCGTGGTAGGTGGATTCGTACCAGTCGGTATCGAGCCGTAGCAGCGCGATGCGCCCCGGCAGCGTTGCCGGCAGCGTGTCTTCTACCTTTCCTTGCACGTAGTGAATGCTTCCATCGGGGTAGCCTGTGCTTCCGAGGTTCTGCTGCACGTCGTTCAGCGAGGCAAAAGCCCAAATGATGCTTTCGGTTGATTTCTCCGATTTCTCGAGCAGCTGCCCGGCTGCGTTTTGGTTGAGGTCCACATCTTCGGCTCCCGGCGCCGACATTCCCTCGTAGGTATCGTAAAGAAAAAGCTCGCGGGTATTTTCGTGGAGCGCCTGTAGGGTGAGGGCCATTACCATTGAGCTTCCGCCGCGCCACACACCGCACTCCACAAACGAGCCCGAAAGTTTGTTTGCAATGAGGTAGCGCACCGATTGGTATAGCGAGTACATTCGCTCCGGCGATGTCATCGTGAAAGGCTGGCAGCGGCCGGCAATGCGCACAAAAAGCGCGTCATCGCTCATATCCTTGCCGAGCGTGGGCGCTGCGTCCTTCCGCACGTATCCCAGTTTTTCTATTACTTTGTCGATCAGATTCATATCGCCTAAATGCCGCCAAAAGTAAAGCTATTACCCCAATTCGATCCCTCCATCAATTATCCGCTCTTCCTCATCAGGCACCGTCTCTTGCAGGCGCTCCGTGTCCAGGCACAGCGGTTCCGGGGCAGGCTGCTCGACTTCGGGTGCGGGATAAAGCCTTATGAAAGTCTTTTTAACGTCTCGGAATACATCGGGGTAGACTATGCCGGTGAAGGCGAAACCTACTCGAAGGAGCGCGCCGACTTCCTCTATGATGGCAAGACCCTTCCCTTTCCCGACAACTATTTTGACGGCATTTTCACGACTGAAGTAGCGGAACACATCTTCAACTTTGAAGAGATCATTCCCGAGTTGCGTCGTGTGCTCCGGAACGATGGCGAGCTGCTGCTTACGTGCCCTTTCGCAATGCCCGAACACGAGGTGCCCAGCGACTTTGCGCGCTACACTTCGTTTGCCATCCAGGATCTCTTCCGGCGAAACGGTTTCGAGGTTGTTCATTTCGAAAAGACCGGAAATTTCGTGGAGGCCGTTTGCCAGCTTTGGCTGATATGGCTCGACCAGGGCGTGCTGCATCGTGTTCGAAAAATTCCCGTTTTGCGTTCTCTACTGCGCGCGCTCGTGTACTGCAGTGTCAATGCATGCGCGCTTCTGCTGAGTGCCCTTTTTCCGCGAAACAAGAACCTGTACCTGAACAACGTCATCGTAGTTCAAAACAAAAAGTCATGAGGATCGGATTCATATCAATCGTGCGCGAACCATGGGGAGGCAGCGAAGAATTGTGGGCTGTCGCGGCACTTGAGTTGCGTGCGTCCGGACACGAAGTTTACATTTCCATTCTTCGCCACGAGCGCACTGCTCCCCGCCTGCAACAGCTGATCGATGCCGGATGCACAGTGGTATATCGCAAAGGATTTATCCGGCCGGGCCTTCCCTTCAAGAAAAGGGTTCCCAAAAAAGCCTGGAATTTCGTATCCGAAAAAATTCAAAATCCCTATCAGCCTTTTTTCAAGATCGGGCTTGATGTTATCGTGTATACCGGTGCCTGCGATTCGTTCAAGAACGACCTCAACTTCGTGCGTGCGATCGGACAGTCTTCGCTTCCACTTGTAAACATCAACCAGGTGAATTGGGAGTACCTGCGCACCTTCGACGATTTCGAAGCTGAAGTGATCGTTCGTGGTCATCAGCGTGCGCAGCGCAACCTTTTTGTTTCCCAACGCAACCTTGACGTGCTGGAACGGTTCGTGGCTGCGAAGATCCCGCGTGCGCAGGTAGTGCGCAACCCCGTAAATCTTAAAGAAACCGGCATGATCGCAATGCCACCCGAGGTGCCCGTTCAGTTTGGCACCGTCGCCAACCTGCTCGCCAACCATAAAGGGCAGGACCTGCTGTTTGACGTGCTGCGTCAGCCACGGTGGCTCGAACGCAACTGGCATCTTAACTTGTATGGTGAAGGAATCGACGAAAATTACCTGAAACGCTTATGTGCTTTCTACGGACTGAGTGAACGCGTCACTTTTCACGGCAAAGTGGCGAACATCCGAGCCGTGTGGGCGGCGAATCACCTGCTCGTAATGCCCTCCAGGCTCGAAGGCACGCCCCTCGCAATGGTGGAGGCGATGCTTTGCGGTCGTCCGGTGCTGATGACCGACGTAGGAGGCCACAGCGAGTGGGTACGCGACGGCATCAATGGATACCTGGCTGAAGCCGCTAACACACTTTCCCTGCAACGCACGCTGGAGCGCTCCTGGACAGATCGGGCGCAATGGACCGAGCGCGGACGCGTGGCTTACGATGATGCGCTCCGGCTCTACGATCCCCGCCCGGGCGCCACCCTCGCAGCGATCATTTTGGAAACTGCAAAAGGAAATGCGCACCGGTGGTGAACGCATTCATTCCAACATCGGTACCTTCGCAGAATCTCTTCCGCATCTTGCAGGCATTTGCCATAGCAATGCGATAGCCAACTACTGCATATGAAACAGATCTTCCTGGTTTCCGTCTTCCTATTGGCTTTGACCACCTCCAGGGGGCAGGTGAATTTATCCGCCGGCCTCGCTGCGTCCTACCCTTTCTCGGGAAATGCCAACGATGTATCGGGAAATGGTTTGCACGCCACTGTTGAAGGCGGTGCGACACTAACGACGGACCGCTTCGGTAATGCCGCCAGCGCTTATGCATTCGACGGAGTGAACGATTTTCTCCGGGTAGCGGATAACGGGGCTTTGTCCACTCCTGCATTCTCCTATTCGTTTTGGTTTACAACCGACCGTAATAACCTGGTGCAGGTTCCGGTGGGCAAGCGCGACTTCGGGCCAACCAACAACTCCGAGTTTGGCATCAACCTGCTCAGCGCTGCCTCTGGCTCGCACATTCAGACTTTCCTCGTTTCGGCTACAAAGCCCTGTACTTTATTCGGAAACCCGGATGAATATTCCAGCGCCGATGCTGCTGCCGCCACGTATTGTACCAACCGCTGGTACCATGTAGTGGTGACGTTCAGCAATGGCGTGGAGCGCGTGTATATGGATGGCATCCTGAAAAACACCGCTACGACACCTTTTCTCAATCGTTCGGGTTGCCAGACCGAATTGCGTTTCGGCATGTGGTGGAGCGGCGACCCCAACTGGTTTCGCGGTAAGCTCGATGACATTCGATGGTACAACCGGGAGATCAATGCAGCGGAAGCCTTCGCTCTCTACTCAAATCCTGCGGCCCCGCCCGTGCAGGCAAACTGTCTTGCTTGTGTAACCCTTCCGCAGGCCGGCATCACCAGTACGAGCCTTTGCAGCGGCAACACGAATGGCAGTTTGTCATTTTCTGCAACTGCCGGCACGGCGCCCTACAGCGTTACGATCACCGATGGCACGAACACCTTCACGCAGCTCATCACCGGCAGCACTGCAACGATTCCTGTAACGGTAGCCGGAACCACAACGTATTCGCTGGTCTCGGTAAAGGATGCCACAGGCTGCGAACGCAGCTCGGGCTTCACCAATGGCAGCACAACGATAACGGTTCACCCCACGCCTGTACTGACGTTCAACCCGGCCGCTCCTTCCATCTGCGCAGGCGATTCGCTCCAGTTGTCGGTGTCGGGCGGTAGCTCGTATGTATGGAACCCTGGTACGGGATTATCGTCTACTACGCTGGCCAACCCGAAAGCGGCGCCCGCCGCCACCACCACGTATGCTGTAACTGCAACCGGCGCCGGTGGCTGCACCGCCACCAGTAATTATACGGTAACCGTCCGCCAGCGGCCGGTAGTAACCCTTTCCGCCCCTACCTCCATATGTGCCGGCGACTCTACGCAACTAACGGCAACGGGTGGTGGAACCTACTTCTGGTGGCCGGCAACCGGTTTAAACAACAGCGCGATCGCCAACCCGAAAGCAAGTCCTGCTACCACAACTACCTACCAGGCTCTGGTAACGGGCGCCAACGGATGCAAAGACTCTGCAAGTGTAACCATCGGGATCAACAACAGGCCCGTTATCAACATCACGCCCTACAGCAGCATCTGCACCGGCGATTCACTCCAACTTAATGCTTCAGGTGGAGGCGTTTTCTTATGGACGCCAGCCTCGGGACTAAATAACAATACCATAGCGGGACCAAAGGCTTCGCCGGCAGCTACCACCACTTACCAGGTGCTGGTTACCAATGCCGCAGGCTGTAAGGATTCCGCACGCACAACGGTCACGGTGGCCACCCGCCCGATCGTAAACATCGGGCCCGACACGCTGCTTTGTAACGGCGCATCGGCAGCCCTGAATGCCGCCACACCAGGCGCCGTATCGTACAGCTGGAGCAATGGCGCATCCACACCCACCATCAACGCCACCACAGCCGGAACCTACGCGGTGGCAGTCCAGTTTGCGGCTTGTCTCAGCTCGTCACGCGATACGGTCATGGTTACAACCGGTAACCTTCCGATGGTCACCCTGGGAGCTGATCGGACGATCTGCGCAACGGAAAGTGCGCAACTTTCCCTTCAGGCCACAGGCGCTGCTTCGTCTGTTGTGTGGAACACGGGCAGTACCCTCCCTACGATCACGGTGAACACACCCGGCGCTTACTGGGTGCGCGTGCAAAATCAGTGCGGCGCGGCTTCAGATACGTTGCTGCTGACCGTAGAAAACTGCGCCGACGAAATCTACTTCCCTTCCGCATTCACACCCAACCAGGATGGCCGAAACGAAGGCTTCAAAGCCCTCCACGCACCCGGTGTAATTGTTTATGATTACGAGATGACCATCTACAACCGCTGGGGCAATCGCGTCTTCCGAACCAACTACCTGGAAGCGGCATGGGGTGGCACCATCGAGGGCGAACGACAGGGCATCAATACGTTTGTATATTATGCATCCTATCGCCGTACACCGGATGGTCCGATCATTAAGAAGAAAGGGACGTTTGTTCAGATCAGGTAGGACAATCAGCGAATCAGCACCACCGTGCCCCAACGCCGATACGGCGCCGCGCATCCATCTCCCGCCTGCACCAGGTAAACATATGTGCCGGAAGGCTGCGCAACGCCCTTCCAGCTGCCGTCCCAACCTTCGCCCTGGCGGGTAGATTGAAATACCAATTGCCCCCACCGATTGTAAACGGCGAAGGCATAGCCGGCGAGGCGGCCCTGCGCCAGCGGGCGGAAGCGGTCGTTGCGCCCATCGGTGCCCGGGGTGAATGCATTGGGAACGTAAAGCGGCCCGGCAGGCCGGGGCACCACCGACAATACGAATGGGCCGCGGTTGCCGCAGACCGTCGTCATCCGTAGTTCTACGGTACGCGGTGCCTGTGGCCGCAACTGCAGTGCCGGGGCAGTGCCCAGCACACGGCCTTGTTCCGTCCATTGATACGACAACCCGCCACCGGCCACCAGCTGAAGGCTGTCGCCGGGGCAGTACTCCGAAACGGCCATAGGTACGATCGGCCGTGCGGCAAGCGTATCCACGAAGATCGAATCGCGCAGGCTGCAGCCCGCATTGGAAATGGTTACCGAATAGAGTCCTGCCGAAGCAGCGGCAAATACCTGCGCATTGCTGCCATCCTGCCACTGATACGAAGACCCGGGATTGCCCGCGTCGAGCAGGATCGAGGTGCCCGGACAAATGCTCGTGTCGCTGCGAAGGGGTGCCGCAAGTGCAGGGCCCACCACCACCCGCACCGAATCGTAGCGTTGCTCGAACACACCGAAGAACAGGTCGTCGAGCGCAAAGTCGTTGCCTTGCAGGATGACATTGTTGTTGACGATGGTAAGCACCGCGCTTGTTGCAGACCCCGAGTTCCAGCTGGTAGCAAACTGCGACCAGTTGCAGGCATTTGCGCCGGGATCGATATCATCGCCTACGATCACCCCGTTGATTGCGAACCGCAGCCGTGCCGGGTTGGTGGGATACAGCGAAGTGATCCAAAGCGCAAAACGGTATTGCGTATTGGGCGCCACCGGCACTGTATTTTTCCACACCGTGGCGCCCGCCACCGGCGAGCCGTTCACCATCATCATGTTGCCCGAGCCCGATCGGCCGGTGCAGGGATACATCCCTACATTCCAGCTGGTAGGTGTTGTGCTTACAAGATATTGTCCTTCGTTGTCGTTGTTGGTAGTCGGCACATAATCGGAGGTGAAGCCGGAGTTACCCTGCGAGAAGTCTGCATTCGTAATCAGGTTGGCACCCACACGCTGACCGCGCAGGTAATACGTGGTGGTCTGCGCGGGCGTAACGGTGCCAGAAAGGCCGCCAGGGACTGGCCCTGCCGGCATTGCTTCCCAGCACCAGGCCTCAAGACCGGAAGCGGCCTGCAATTGGAGCGAAGCGCCTGCGCAAAGCGAAGTGTCGGCCGTAGCGAGCATGGTGCCATCGCGAATGTTTTGCACCGCGATGGTCTTGACGGCACTATCTACACAGCCCGATCCGAAGTGCAGCCGGAGCTTCACCTGGAAGCTGCCATATTGCGCATAGACATGCGCCGGGGCGAGCTGTGTGCCGGCGCTTCCGCCATCACCGAAGCTCCAGTCGATGCTGCTGCCCGATGGCGGAGCCGCAAGGAAGCGCACGATGTGCGGGTCGCAGGGATCCTGCGTGTAGCCGAAGTCGAAAGGCGCCGCCGGCGGGCAACCGGGCTGGGATGCCGCCGCGAGCGAGCAGAGCACAAACATAGTGAGCAGGCGGAAAGCGGGTAGCATGGCTTACCTAAAAGTACGTCGTCAGGAATATTGCCACACCTTTTCGAGAAACAACTGCAGTGCCGCCCGCTTTCGATCGTCGAGGCGGTAGTCGATGTTGCGGGTATAATATTCGTGGAGCGGGAAATGCGCGTACGGGTTTTCGGCTACCACTTCGTCGAGGTGGGCGAAGCCGATGCCGTTCGCTTCATTGAAGCGTGCAATGAACCCGGCAGGCAATTCCTTATTGGCGATCCAGGCCGCAAATACGAAAGGCATCCCGGTGTGATCGAGCCATGCGGTAGCCAGATCGTAGATATACGGGGAAACAAGACGCTGCTCGAACGCGCGGTCGCCGATCACGAGACCGGCGCTGGTGCCCTTGATCTTTTGGCGGTAATCTTCGCCCGTGCTCCTGATCAGCTCCGCATCGCTCTTCCAGTATTCTTTGAGCAGGATAGTGGCAAGCATCACCGACGTGCGCGACTGGTAGTCGAGGTACACGCGCTCTACCTGCTCCATCGGCACTTCGCTGAAGAGGCATACGGACGCCACTTCGCTGCCTGCGCCGATGCAGAAATCGGTGTAGATATGGTGTTCCTTCAGCCTCGGGATCACCGCCACCGGGATCAGGCCCATATCCACTTCGCCGTCGATGAGCTGCTGCGCAATGCGCGCCGGGTAGTCCGAAGTCAGTTCCATCTCTTCGCGCACGGGGTGCCGCTCGATGCCGTACAGCAAGGGTTTCGTATTGAGATAGCTCACCGCCGCCACTTTGATCTTCCGTTGTTCCATTGCGGCGCAAAGGTAAAGAAGGAGAGAGTTGGAAGTTTCCAGTTTGTGGTTTGTGGTTTGTCGTTGCGCCGTCCACCGGCCATCGCTATACTTGTCCGGCACGCACTATCCCATTACCCGATTACCCCATTAACCCATTACCCCATTACCACATTACCCCATTAACCCATTACCCCATTATCCCATTACTTTGCACTATGCAACTCAGCTCCCTCACCGCCCTCTCTCCCATCGACGGCCGCTATCGGGGACAGGTGCAGCAACTGGCGGATTATTTTTCCGAATACGCGCTGATGAAATACCGCGTTAGAGTGGAGATCGCCTACCTGCTGTTTCTTGCCGAAAAGCGCTTCTTCAAACTTCCCGCCGCCGCCGTGCGCCAGCTGCGCGCGGTGGAAAGCAATTTTGGACCAGAGGAAGCGGCACGTATCAAAGCCATCGAAGCAACAACCAACCACGACGTAAAAGCCGTGGAGTATTTCCTCAAGGAAGAACTGGAGAAGGCCGGCGGTGCCGCGGCGCGCGAATGGGTGCACTTCGGGCTCACCTCGCAGGACATCAACAACACGGCCATCCCGCTGTCGTGGAAAGAAGCGGTGGAATTCGAATACCTGCCTGCGCTGCTCAACCTCAACACCGAGCTGCGCCTGCTGGCCACGGAATGGAAGGCGGTGCCGATGCTTGCACGCACACACGGCCAGCCTGCTTCGCCCACGCGGCTCGGCAAGGAACTGATGGTGTTCGTGGAGCGCATTCACAATGCCGTAGAACTACTGTTGCAGATCCCCTTCACCGGTAAGTTTGGCGGTGCCACGGGCAACTTCAACGCGCACCAGGTGGCTTACCCGAAGAAAGACTGGATGGCCCTCGCCGACGAATTCGTGGAAGGAAGCCTCGGGCTGCAGCGCCAGCAATTCACCACGCAGATCGAACACTACGACAACCTCGCCGCGCAGTTCGACGCCATGCGCCGCATCAATACGATCCTGCTCGATCTGTGCCGCGACATCTGGAGTTACATCGCTTCGGACTATTTCAAGCAACGAACAAAGAAAGGAGAAGTAGGATCGTCGGCGATGCCACATAAGGTGAACCCGATCGACTTTGAAAATGCCGAAGGCAACCTCGGCATCGCAAACGCACTGCTGGAGCACCTTTCGGCCAAGCTGCCCATCTCCCGCCTCCAGCGCGACCTTACCGACAGCACCGTGCTCCGCAACCTGGGTGTTCCGTTCGCACATACCATGCTTGCCTTCCGCTCTATTGAAAAAGGACTGGCAAAGCTGGTGCTCAACGGAGAAAAGATCCGGCAGGACCTAGACGACAATTGGGCCGTGGTGGCCGAAGCGGTGCAAACGGTTCTGCGCCGCGAAAGCTACCCTAATCCGTACGAAGCGCTCAAGGAACTGACGCGCGGCAAAGGCCGCATCACCAAAGAAACGATGCACCGCTTCATCGACGGACTGCAGGTAAGCGCAACGCTTAAAAAGGAACTCAAGAAGATCACCCCGGAAAGCTACACGGGCGTGAACCCGGAATGGTGAGGACGTTGAGCCAGCTCACGGGTGACGGCTTACGGGTCACGACTTATGCACCTCACTGGTAAAGTGAAACTCAATATCCGGGTTGTTTGTTCGCTCGGTGTTGAGGAACCATTCACTCTGTGCGAGGTAAACCAGTTGACCGTCCTTGTCTTCCGCGATGTTGTTGTTTTTGAAACGAACGAATTCTTCGAGCTTCTTCGGGTCGTTGCTCGTGAGCCAGCAGGCTTTGTAATAAGGAAGCGAGTTGAATACAACGGAAGCGCCGTACTCGTGGAGCAGGCGATACTGGATCACTTCAAACTGCAGTTCACCCACGCAGCCGATGATCTTTTTGTTGCCCCCAAACTGGGTGAACAACTGCGCCACACCTTCGTCGGTAAGCTGCAACAGGCCCTTCTCCAGCTGCTTCGTTTTCATCGGATCCTTGTTCACTACTTCCTTGAATATCTCGGGCGAGAACGTAGGAATGCCGGTGAAAAAGAACTCTTCACCCTCGGTAAGCGTGTCGCCGATCTTAAAGCTGCCGGTATCAAACAGGCCCACTACATCGCCGGGATAGGCGTCATCCACTACGCTCTTTTCGCGCGCAAGGAACGTGTAAGGGTTGGAGAAGCGCACGTCTTTGTCGAGGCGCACGTGGTGAAAGTACTTGTTGCGCTCGAAGCGGCCCGAGCAAACGCGTAGGAATGCGATCCGGTCGCGGTGCTTGGGGTCGAGGTTGGCATGGATCTTAAAAATGAAGCCGCTGAACTTGTCTTCGCCAACAGCCAGGTGGCGCGTAGAGGTCTCGCGATCCTGCGGCGGCGGCGCAATGCGGATGAACGTATCGAGCATTTCTTTCACACCGAAGTTGTTCACCGCCGAACCGAAGAACACGGGTGCCACGTCGCCGCTGCGGTAGCTCTCCGGATCGAGCTCGCCGTAGACGCCGTCGATCAGCTCCACATCTTCACGCAGGGCGGCGGCATCGCGCTCGCCGAGGCTGCCGTCGAGCACGGGGTCGGCCAACTCGCTGATGGATATGGTCTCGTCGTCGGTGGCCTTTGTGTTGGCGGTAAACAGGCGGAGGCTCTTGTTGTGCAGGTCGTAAACGCCTTTGAAATCCTTACCCTGGTTGATCGGCCAGGTCATTGGGTGAAGCGAGATCGAAAGCTCGTTCTCAATCTCTTCGAGGAGGTCGAAACGGTTCTTTCCATCGCGGTCGAGCTTGTTGATGAATACGATCACCGGCGTTTTCCGCATCCGGCACACCTGCATCAGGCGGCGCGTTTGCTCTTCCACGCCGTTTACGGAATCTACAACGAGGATAACGGAGTCTACAGCCGTAAGCGTTCGGAAGGTATCCTCGGCAAAGTCCTTGTGCCCCGGCGTATCGAGCAGGTTGATGAGCGTGTTCTTATACTCGAAGCTCATCACCGAAGTGGCCACCGAGATACCTCGCTGCCGCTCGATCTCCATAAAGTCGGAGGTCGCGGCCTTTTTGATCTTGTTGCTTTTTACAGCTCCCGCCACCTGGATGGCGCCTCCGAATAGGAGGAATTTCTCCGTGAGGGTCGTTTTGCCGGCGTCGGGGTGCGATATGATGGCGAAGGTGCGCCGCTTCTGTATCTCGGACTGGTACTTCATAACTGGGGCGCAAAGGTACTTTTAACTTGCTAGTTTAGCCCTGTCTTGTTTGAAACTGGGGCATAGGGAAATCTTCTTAACAAACCGTTGTCCCCAGAATGCGCTTGTTTTTCCGCAGCCCTGGACGTGCTTAAACGGCGGACAAAAGGGCATCATTTTTCGATTAGTAGGCGTGTAAAAGCTAACACCATGGAACAACACCGCAACCGGGACGAGCAGTCCCCCACTCAGAACGAGCAGCGCAACGGCCGCTCGGGAGCGCCTACCGGCTTTGAAGGAATGAATTTCGAAGAGCAGCGCGGAACTTTCAAGAACAGCGATGGTGCCGGCGTGAGCTACACCCGCGAGCAGAGCCGACGCGAGCGGAACGGCCGCAGCGCCCCCGAAGAATAATTTTCTGTGTTCGCCTTTCCCCCAGATGTGTGTGAATTGGGTTTCGGGAAGGGCTTTAATAAGAATCCCTCGCTGTTGGCGAGGGATTTTCTTTTTGAAAAGCTTATCGATCAACGCAGATCCACCACTTCCACTCCCGGGAATTTAGCCTTGTTGAATACGAATTCCGCATCTGATGCTCCCGAGCTGGGCTTCAGGCTGGCAATGGTATAGCTGAAGCGGTTGCCGTCCTTGTTGAGGATGCGCGCGCTGTGAAATACTTTGTTGGTCTTGTCGATCCAGAGGTACACTTTGTGGTATGGACGCGTTTTGTTGGTCGGCGTCAGTTCGATCTCCTGAAGCACCTTTCCGCCCTCACGCTTTTCGCCGTTGAGCTTGTAGAGGAAATCCTTGTCGTAAAAGTTGGTGAAGAGCTTCTGCGGGGTAATCTCGCCCGTCGCGGCATCCACGTCCTTCACGGTCACTTCGTTGGCGCTCCGATCGAAGCTCCAGGTGGTCTTGCCATCGGAGAAGAGCTCCATACCCGGGATGGTCACATGGTACTTCGTGCCTTTCATGATCACGGTTCCTTTCTTTGTGGAAAGGGCCTTGCCCTGCGCGTTCTCGATCTTGTAGGTAAACGTTGCACTCGGGGCTCCGAACGTTCGGAAACGGGCGGAAACGGCATCGAGGATCTTTTTAGCCTCGGGGTCGCTGTTCACCGGATTGTTGGACGAAACTTTCTGGGCGGTGGCTGCTATAAGGGCAGCCATTCCCACGATTAGGGTAGCGATTTTTTTCATAAATACTATGTGTCGTGCGTGTCTGGAAATCAGGGCAAATATAGCCCATTAACGACCGCCCTAAGGCAAGGAGTATACCGGAGAAGCGTTGCAGGTAGCGGATTAACAGAGGTGTAACGAAGACTTTAACGTCTATTAACGGAGGGAGGACGGAGGAAGGGAAGAGGGAGAATACTTGATTACTTGAGTACATGAGTAGTGAGATAGAGCGAGGCATTGTCCCCTTGGGAGAAGCTACCTCGCCCCTCATTTATTCATTTGATCAATTACTCAAGTAATCCCCTCTCTCCTCCCCACTCGCCAATCTACCCTAAAAGAGAAATGTGCTCCATGAGTTCCGTTTCAGTTTTGAACAGCACCTCGCGCGCTTTCGAGCCCACGTTCGGGCCCACGATGCCGGCGCGTTCGAGCTGGTCCATCAGGCGGCCCGCACGGTTGTAACCGAGCTTCATCCTGCGCTGGAGCAGCGACGTTGAGCCCAGTTGGTTATGCACGATCAGCTTTGCCGCATCTTCAAAGAGCGGATCCTTTTCATTGGAGTCGAAATCACCGCCCTTTTCAAGTTCTTTCTCATCCACGTATTCGGGCAGCAGGAAGGCCTGGGGGTAGCCGCGCTGGTCGGCAATGAAGTCGTTGATGCGCTCCACCTCGGGCGTGTCTACGAAAGCGCACTGCAGGCGCACCAGTTCGCCGTTGTAGGAAATCAGCATATCGCCCTTGCCAATCAGCTGCTCGGCGCCACCCGTATCGAGGATGGTGCGCGAGTCGATCTTGGACGAAACCTTGAAAGCGATGCGTGCCGGGAAGTTGGCCTTGATGGTACCGGTAATGATGTTCACCGAAGGGCGCTGTGTGGCGATGATCAGGTGGATGCCGATGGCTCGGGCCAGCTGCGCGAGGCGCGCGATGGGCATCTCCACCTCTTTACCCGCCGTCATGATGAGGTCGGCAAACTCGTCGATCACGAGCACGATGAACGGAAGGTATTGGTGGCCCTTTTGTGGGTTCAGTTTGCGCTTGGTGAACTTTTCGTTGTACTCTTTGATGTTGCGCGCGCCTGCTTCCTTGAGCAGGTCGTAGCGGTTGTCCATCTCGATGCAAAGTGCGTTGAGCGTGGCGATGACTTTTTTAGTATCGGTGATGATCGCTTCCTCCTCTCCCGGCAGCTTGGCCAGGAAGTGGTGCTCGATGTGGCGGTAAATGGAAAGCTCCACCTTCTTGGGGTCCACCAGCACGAACTTCAGTTGCGACGGGTGCTTCTTGTAAAGGAGCGACACGAGGATCGCGTTGAGGCCAACCGATTTACCCTGGCCCGTTGCACCGGCCATCAGCAGGTGGGGCATCGTTGCCAGGTCGGCCACGAACAGCTTGTTGTCGATCTTCTTGCCGATGGCGATCGGCAGCTGCATCGACGAATTGCGGAACTCGTCGGAGCCCAGCATCGTGCGCATGCTCACCACCGACTTCTTGTGGTTGGGCACCTCAATTCCAATGGTGCCGCGACCCGGGATGGGAGCGATGATGCGGATGCCCAGCGCCGCCAGCGAAAGGGCGATATCGTCTTCGAGGTTCTTGATGCGCGAGATGCGCACGCCGGGCGAAGGCACGATCTCGTAGAGCGTCACCGTAGGCCCGATGGTAGCTGATATCTTCTGGATACTGATGTCGTAGTTGCTCAGCGTGTTGATAATCTGGTTCTTGTTCAGTTCGAGCTCGGCCGGGTCGTGCTCCACTTTCTCGGAGCCGTGCACTTCCAGGAGGTCGATATGCGGGTGCTTGTAGTCGCGCAGGTCGAGTGCGGGATCGTAAGGCGGCAGGTCGCCGTAGCCTTTGCCTTCCTGCACCGTTTCGTGGTCCGGTTCGGGCTCCGGCTCTGCTTCTTTGATCTCAAGCTGGAAATTATCCGCCGGCATCACAATTGCCTTCGCGGGCGGTTCCGGTTCGGGTTCAGGTTCCGGCTTCGGCGGAAGCACCACAACGGAAGGCTTCGGTGGCGTTGCGTCGAGATCGTGGGTATGAAGAATGTCGGCGACGATCTCTCTTTCCTGCGGAAGGTCTTCTTCCATCGGGATCTCCGCTTCCTCTTCCGGCTCAACGGTTTCCTCGGGCAGTTCTTCACGCTCGATCACTTCGAACGGAACGCCGGAATACATATCGTTTACCGATGGCGTGAACTGCATACCGCCTTCTCCCTTGAGCATGTTCGGACGTTCAGGCTGCGGCTCGTCTTCGGGCTCCATAGCCTTTTCCAGGAACGGGGATGCGACGGTCAACTTCGCGCCGGACTCTTCTTCAACCGGCGATTCCGCTTCTTCCGCTTCCGGGTCTTGCAGAAACGGATCGGCGCTGAGGTCGGGCTGCAGCTGCGGCTTGCGCTCGGGCAGCTTGAAGCGGGGGTTGAATTGCCAGATGAGGTAAGAAGCGCCCACCACGAACAGCAATGCGCCGGTGCCTGCGCCGCCGATGAAGCGGCCGAGCCAGTCGGAGATCATGTTGCCCACGCGGCCACCCCACGGAAAGTCGAAGCCCCCCTCGTAGTGCGCGGGCAGCACGAATGCGAAGGTGACGGATGCGATGAGCAGGCCGAACGTGATGTATTTGAGATTGCGCCAGATCGAAAAAACCTTGCGCTCGAACAGCAGGTTGATGCCCACCACGAAAAAGAACGTGCAGAACAGCAGCGACGAAACGCCGAAGCCGCGGTAGATGAAAAGGTGCGCCGTCCAGGCGCCGAGGCGGCCCAGCAGGTTGGATACTTTCACTTCGTCATCCACGAGAAACGACGCGGTGTTTTGCAGCACCTTGTCCTGGTCTTCCTTCCATGTAAAAAAGTAGGAAACGAATGCGATGAAGAGAAATACAGAGAGGAGGAGCGAAACGGTGCCGATGATCTTCCAAGTGCGCTCGTCGCGGGCGAGTTTTTTGAGGTCGAGACTTTCCTCGCGGTCCTTCTTGAATTTGCCGGAATCCTTTGCTGCTTCCTTTTCGGGGTCTTTGACCGATTTGGTGCGCGGCTTGCGCGCGGGCTTTGCCGGCGTCTCCTGGACTTCGGGGATTTCTGCAGGCACTTCTGGTTCAACCGCTGCAGGCGGTGGTGGTGGAGTTTTCAGCCGGTTCGCCATAGAACAAAGATAATCGCCCAGGCCGGATGGGTGGCGGTTTACGGCTAATATATTAAATTTATCGGCGCAGCATTCCGATCAGGAGCGCGATCCAGCCGGCGATGAAAAAAAGGCCGCCGAACGGGGTTATGATGCCTACGCCGCTCAGCCCCACTTTATCCATTGCTTTCAACGAAGCCAGCAGGTAAAGCGAGCCGGAAAAAAGCACGATTCCCGTAAGGAAGCACCACCCCGCCGCATTCATCGCGCCCGATGGCATCCGCTCATACAAGATGCCCACCAGCAGCAGTGCGAAAGCATGATACATCTGGTATTGTACCCCCGTTTGATAGGTTGCCACCACATCGGGGCCAACGAGTGTTTTCAGCTTGTGCGCTCCGAAAGCTCCGAGGATCACGCCGAGTGCGGCTAGTATGGCTCCGAGGGCGAGGAAGTTTTTGTGCATGGCTGCAAATGTAACCATCCGCCGTCATTGCGGGCGGCGCTCACACGTGGGCGATCTTATCCATCAGGTAACGGAGCTGCAGATCGTCCGTTTCAACCGCAACGTCGGCCTGCTGGTAAAAGATGCGGCGGTCGCCGAATTTGCGGAAGATGTAGGCACGCAGCTGGTCTTCGCCCAGGTCGCGCACCAGAGGGCGTTTGTCGCGCTCGGTGAGCAAGCGCGCATGTAGGCAGTCGATGGAGCAATTGATCCAGATGGTGCGCCCCACCTGCTTCATATAATCGATGTTATTGTAGAAACACGGTGTGCCGCCGCCGGTGGCCATCACAAAAGACTCGTTGCCTTCCGCCAGCGCGTGCAGCGTGTCCCTCTCCAGCTTCCGGAAGTATTCTTCCCCTTCTTCGGCAAATATTTGGCTGATCGGTTTGCCGGCGGCTTCTTCAATCTTTTCGTCGAGGTCGATGAAAGGCAGCCCGAGCGCGGGTGCCAGCTTGCGGCCCCAATAGGTTTTGCCGCAGCCCATAAAGCCGACGAGGAAAAGGCGAACGGCTCCCTGTCCCCCCAGGGGGGCACTTAGGTCTGATTTGTTGTTTTGTGCGTGCACATTCATAAGTACGTAGATCCCAAAAATAAGGATGGCTCGCTTTGCGAGCCATCCTTATTTGAGTATCGGAAAAGTTCGTGACAAGAAGGTATGTATGACCTAACTGCCCCTTTGCGGTCCCGGAAGTTCGGGAAGGGGGCTATTTAAATGCATTCAGCCCCGTCACGTCCATGCCGGTGATCAGCAGGTGCACATCGTGCGTGCCTTCGTAGGTGATCACGCTTTCGAGGTTCATCATATGGCGCATGATGGAGTATTCGCCGGTGATGCCCATTCCACCCAGCATCTGGCGCGCGTCGCGGGCGATGTTGGTTGCGATCTCGCAGGAGTTGCGCTTCGCCATCGAAACCTGCTGCGGCGTGGCGCGGCCTTCGTTCATCAGCACACCCAGACGCCACACGAGCAATTGGGCTTTCGTGATCTCGGTGATCATTTCAGCCAGCTTCTTTTGCTGCAGCTGGAAACCGCCGATCGGTCTGTCGAACTGCACGCGCTCCTTCGAATAACGAAGTGCGGTATCGTAGCAGTCCATGGCAGCGCCGAGCGCACCCCAGGCAATGCCGTAACGGGCCTTGGAAAGGCAGCCCAGCGGCCCTTTCAGGCCTTTTACGTTCGGGAAAATATTTTCTTTCGGAACTTTCACGTTGTCGAACACGAGCTCGCCGGTTGCCGAAGCGCGGAGGCTCCACTTGCCGTGCGTGGTGGGTGTTTGAAAACCTTCCATGCCGCGCTCCACGATGAGGCCGCGGATGTCGCCCTGCTCGTCTTTAGCCCACACCACCGCTATCTGCGCAAAGGGTGCGTTGGAGATCCACATCTTGGCGCCGTTGAGGATCACGTGATCGCCGGCGTCTTTGATATTGGTAATCATGCCACTGGGGTTGGAACCGTGGTCGGGTTCGGTGAGACCGAAGCAACCCAGCCACTCCCCGGATCCAAGCTTGGGCAGGTACTTGCGCTTTTGCTCTTCCGATCCGTAGGCATAGATCGGGTACATCACCAGCGACCCCTGCACCGACGCCGTGGAACGCACGCCGCTATCGCCGCGCTCGAGCTCCTGCATCATCAGGCCGTAGGAAATATAGTCGAGGCCGCCGCCGCCGTATTCAACCGGCACAGTGGGGCCAAAGCAGCCCAGTTCGCCCAGTTGCTTCACGATATGCTCGGGAAATTCGGCGCGCTGCGCGTAGTCTTCGATGATCGGGGAGATCTCTTTCTTTACGTAGTTGCGCACCGTTTCGCGGATAAGGCGGTGCTCGTCGGTCAGTAGTTCGTCAACGAGAAAATAATCCGGTGACGTGAATTGATCGGTTGCCATGCGGGCAAATGTAGGTCAAATCGTGGGAGAGAGAAAGAACGCAGATTTGTCATGATCTGATAGGATGGGCGCAGATCAATTTTTTTCTAAAGCGTCTAAGTATCCCTTCATCTCAAAGGCGTATTGTTGCGCAATGGCGGCAGCTTCCTGTGCAAAGTCTTCGCCCTCGGAGGCGTAAATGATGGCACGGCTTGCGTTGACGAGCAGGCCTCCGTCTTTTGTGAGTGCTGCATCCGAAATGTCTTTCAAGCTCCCACCCTGTGCGCCTACACCGGGAACGAGGTAAAAATGATCGGGCGTCAGCGCGCGGATGCGCTGGAAGGCCTCCGCCTGCGTGGCACCTACCACGAACATCAGGTTTCCGGCACTCCCCCATTCGGCCCCCCTGCGCAGCACAAACTCGAACAGCTTTCCTTCTTCGCGCGGCTGTGTGTGCACGCCATCTACGAGCACATCCTTGCTACGGATGCAGTTCAATGTTTCAAAGTCGCGCGCTCCCGCATTGGAGGTGAGGCCGAGCAGGATCGTCCATTTTCCTTCATAGGCCAGGAAGGGCTGCACCGAATCGGCACCCATGTACGGCGCCACGGTCACGGCATCGAAAGGCATCGCCTCAAAGAACGCCTTTGCGTATTGCGTAGAGGTGTTGCCGATATCGCCGCGCTTTGCATCCGCAATGGTGAAGTGGGTTTTGGGGATATAGCGCACCGTGCGGTCCATCGCTTCCCAGCCTTTCAACCCCTGCGCTTCGTAGAAAGCCGTATTGATCTTATAGGCAACGCAATGTTCCAGCGTCGCATCTATGATCGCCTTGTTGAATTCAAACACGGCATCGGGACGTCCCTTGAGGTGGTCAGGTATCTTATCAGGATCGGTATCGAGCCCAACACAGAGGTAGGTTCCCTTCGAAAAGATCTGTTCAACAAGTTGCGCCCGTGTCATAGATCAAAGGTACAGTAGAGACGCACCATGTGCGTCTCTACTGCGCATGCGTCTCTTCCGCGTGTGTGTCTCTACTGCGCATGCGTCTCTTCCGCGTGTGCGTCTCTACTGCGCATGCGTCTCTTCCGCGTGTGCGTCTCTACTGCGCATGCGTCTCCCTTGTGCGTGCTGCGCACGCGCTAACTGCAAGGCCGATTGAACGAATGGGAACGATGCGATCATGGCATCGGGAGACGCATATGGTGTATCGGGACACGCATATGGCATCGGGAGACGCACATGGTGCGCCGGGACACGCATATGGTGCATCGGGAGACGCACATGGTGCGTCTCTACCGGTCCTGCAATCCTTGCAGAATTTTGTTTTTGACGTCGTCCGTCTTCCAATGTTCCTCTATCCCCGGCGCCTGCATTATTTCCTGCATGATGGCCTCCTGGCGTTGGCTGTTGCGCAGCGCTTCGCTGTAGCGGATTTGCGGACTGAACGTCACCTGTGAATAGGCCGGTATCCATTTGTCGGGATGCTGCTCGTGCAGCCAGGCCTCGATCTTTTTCTGCAGGAGGAACTTCGGGTCGGCGGTGCGCGCCCTCATCTCGGTAAAATTATTTACGGCAAGGTCGGCGATCGCATCCGCGTCGGGCTTGCGTTGCTCCTGGAAGGCGGCGAGCAGCGCGTCCCAGTCGGCACCGTGTTGCTCCATCAGTTCGTTCAGCACGCTGCAATCTTCGAAGCCCGCGTTCATGCCCTGACCAAAAAACGGAACGATGGCATGAGCTGCATCGCCAATGAGCGCAAAGTGATCGCCACGGATCCATGGAAAGCACTTGACGGTGACGAGCGACGAAATGGGGTTGCGAAAGAATTGCTCTTCTAGGTCGGGAACGAGCGGCACTACGTCGGGAAAGGTGCGGGCAAAGAAATCGGTCACCGCTTCTTTCGTGGTCAGTTTCTCGAACGAGGTCTCACCCGAAAACGGGAAGAATAGTGTTCCGGTAAAGGTGCCGTCGAGGTTGGGAAGGGCGATGAGCATATACTCCTTGCGGGGCCAGATGTGAAGCGCGTTCTTTTCGAGCTGGAACGAGCCTTCCGCCCCGGCGGGTATGGACAATTCCTTGTATCCGCAGTCGATGTAGTATTGCTGGTAGTCGAACTTCTGGTGCTGGAGCATGTGCGTGAGGCGTGTAGCCGAGTAAGCCCCGTCCGCACCAAAGAGCAGGTCGAAGGGAACGGTTTCGGTTTCTTCCTTGTTGGCCACATGCAGTTCCTTGCGCTGCCAGTTCACATGATCGCAGCGCCGGCCGAAGTGTATCGTCACTCCTTCGCGCTCGGCAAGATCCATGAGTTTGCAATTGAGATCGCGCCTCGAAACCGAGTTGATGTATTGTCCTTCTTTGCCATAGGGCTGAAAGGCGTGCGAGCCGTCGGGCTGGTGAAGGTGACGGCCATGCATCGGTATCGCGATCTGCAATACCTCGTCGGCGATCCCCACTTCCTGCAACGCCTTGATGCCGCGGTCGCTCAGCGCGAGGTTGATGGAGCGGCCAGCTTCAACGGCTTCCTTGCGCATGTCGCCTCTCCGCTCGTAGATGGTTACGTTGTAGCCGCGTCTTTTCAGGTAAATAGAAAGCAGGGAGCCCACGAGGCCAGCACCGGTGATGAGGATTTGTTTGGAAGAGGACATAGAGAAAGAACGCAGATTTTCTATGATTGTTATGATTTGCTAAGATAACTACTTGAGAGGGCGAGGTTAACTATGTAGTACCGGGGTGTGAAAACTTTTTTCTTTCATTGCTAAACACCCTCCGCCTGCACTCCGGCTCAGGTCCAAAATTCAAAAGTAAACCTACTTCGATCTCTGTTGATCTCAGGTAATTCACCAACTGGGCTTCGTCGGCCTCACAGAAATCTTCCGCTGTTTTCAACTCAACGATGACCGTTCCTTCAACTACCAGATCCGCTCTAAAATCGCCGATCAATATGCCATCGTAATACACTTTAACTGCAACCTCTTCCTCGCAATGCAAACCCATTTTTTTGAGTTCTATGACTAGTGCCCGCTTATAGATTTTTTCCAGAAACCCATAACCGAGCTTATTATACACCGTATAAAAAGCGCGAATTATCTTTCGGGTTAGGTCGGTGTGTTTATAGTTATCGTACCTGGGCAATTGCATTTCCAAAACTACATCTGCGCGCATCTTAGAAATCATAGAAAATCAGCGTTCTTTCCTGGGAAAATCCCTTCGTTATCCTGTTGTTTTCCTCACAAAATCCCGCTGATGATCTCCCCGAACCGCCACACATCCTCAAACCTATTATACAGCGGCACGGGGGCGATGCGGATCACGTTCGGCTCGCGCCAGTCGGCGATGACGCCACGGTCGGATAGAGCCTGGAACACCTCTCGTCCCTTCTGCAACATCAACATCGACACCTGGCAGCCATGCGCATCGCTTTCGCGCGGCGTGATCACTTCGATCATTCGTACGTCGCGTGCTTTGTTGATCTCGTCGAGCACAAAAAAGAGGAAGCCCGTAAGGGCGCGGCTTTTTGCGCGCAGCGGCTCCATGCCTGCTTCGGCAAACACATCGAGCGAGGCGCGGTGTGCGGCCATCGACAGCACGGGCGCGTTGCTCAACTGCCAGCCTTCAGCCGACGCGATGGCCCTGAACTGCGGCTTCATCTGGAAGCGCGTTTCCTTTTCATAGCCCCACCAGCCGGCCATGCGGGGCAGGTCCGTATTTCTACAATGCCGTTCGTGGATGAAGGCGCCGGCCACCGAGCCCGGACCGCTGTTGAGGTACTTGTAGCTGCACCAGCACGCAAAGTCCACGTCCCACTCGTGGAGCTTCAGCGCTACGTTGCCTGCAGCGTGCGCGAGGTCGAAGCCCGCGTAGGCGCCTACGTTGTGCGCAACGTCCGTGATCACCTTCATGGGGAGCACCTGCCCGCTATAGTAGTTCACACCTCCAAACAGCACAAGGGCTAGCTGCGGGCCATGCTGGTTGATGGCGTCGATGATGTCTTCTTCGCGCAGGCAATGCTCGCCGGGGCGCGCACTCACCTCCACAACGGCCACCGCCGGATCGAAGCCGTGGAGGCGCGCCTGCGATTCCAGCGCATATTGATCGGAAGGGAAAGCCTTGGCCTCACAAAGGATCTTAAAGCGCTCCTTCGTAGGGCGATAAAAAGTAGCCATGAGCAGGTGGAGGTTCACCGTAAGCTGGTTCATGGCCACCACCTCGTGCGGCAATGCGCCCACAACAGGCGCCAGCAGCGATGGAAAGAGCTCGTGATAGCTAAGCCACGGGTTGCGCGCCTGGAAGTGTCCTTCCACACCCAGCGACGCCCAGTCGTCGAGCTCCTGCCCGATGTAGTCGCGTGTGGCTTTGGGCTGCAGGCCAAGCGAATTGCCTGTGAAGTAAACCGTGTCCTCCCCTTTGTGTTTCGGGATAAAGAAGCGCTCGCGAAAACGCTTTAACGGATCAGCGGCGTCCTGTTGTTGTGCAAAGGCAAGGGTATTTTCGTATTGCATGGTAGCGATAAAGGTATAAGGTATATACTTGTCGTTTTTGCGAGGAGAACGAGCGCAGGGAAGTCCGAAGAAGCAATCTCTTCTGGAAAGGCACCGGGATCGTGAATAACATTTCTCGCAGCAGTGTCATAGAACTGGAGCTTTCTTCGCTGCGCTGGCAATGACGACTTCTATATTCCGGACTACTCCGCTCATTGTCCCACCGTCGCGATCACTTTCAACTCGATGGCGATCGGCGTCGGCAGGCTCTTTACTTCAACCGTAGTTCTACAAGCCTCAACACCCGCGAAATATTCACCGTAGATGCGGTTGTAGAGCGGGAAATCCTTTTTCATGTTGGTAAGGTAAACGGTTACGTCCACCATTTTGTCCCAGCTGCTGCCGCTTGCTTCCAGCACGGCTTTCACGTTAGCGAATACGGAGCGGCATTCCGCTTCGATGTCGTACGAAACAATGGTGCCATCTGCATCCTGCACCAACCCGGGTATCGAGTTGTCGTGCGCGCTCCGCGGACCGATGCCCGATAGAAAAAGCAGGTTGCCCACTCTACGGGCATGCGGATAGGCACCCAGCGGAGTGGCGGCAGTTTCCGTTTTGATGATCTCAGACATGGGAATTTGTAGATTAGTTTATTGGTTTATTAGTTCAGTGGTTTATTAGTTCATTGGTAACGGCCATACCAACAATCGGATAAAGTCCTACTCATTACTCATTACTCATTAATCATTGCCCATTCACCATTGCCCATTGCCCATTCACCACTCCACACACACATTTTTCGCTTCCGTAAAAAAGCGCAGCGCTTCCCATCCGCCCTCGCGGCCAACACCGGAATTCTTTACGCCGCCGAATGGTGTGCGCAGGTCGCGGAGCAGCCAGCAGTTGACCCAGATGATGCCGGCCTCCACCTTCATGGCCACCCGGTTGACGCGGGAGATGTCTTGCGTCCAAATAGTGGCGGAAAGGCCGTAATTGCAGGCATTCGCCAGCTCCAGCGCCTCGGCCTCATCGCGGAAAGGTTGCAGCGTCACCACGGGCCCGAAAATCTCTTCCATGTTCGTTGCACACTGCGGCCCCAGCCCTTCGATCACCGTCGGCTCGATAAAAAATCCGCCACTGCAGCGGCCTTCGGGGCGCAACGCATTACCGCCCACGAGGATGCGACCGCCCTCGGCTTTCGCGGTTTCGATGCAGGCCATCACCTTGTCGAAGTGCAGCTTGCTTACCACCGCTCCCTGCTTCGTGTCGGGTTCCATCGGGTCGCCCACACGCAGCTTCCGCACTTCATCGATGAAGGCGGTTTTGAAGCGCTCATATATACGCTCTTCCACCAAAATGCGCGAGCCACACAGGCAGATCTGCCCCTGGTTGGCAAAAGATGAATGCACCGTCGTTTTGAGCATCTTGTCGAAATCGCAATCGGCAAAAATGATGTTCGGGTTCTTGCCTCCGAGCTCGAGCGACAGCTTCTTGAACATCGGCGCGGCAACCGAAGCGATGTGCTTACCTGCCCGCGTGGAACCGGTAAAGGAGATCGCCTTGATCTGCGGGTGGCGCACGATGGCCTCGCCCGCGCCCGGGCCGGTGCCGTGCACGATGTTGAGCACCCCTGCGGGAAGGCCGGCTTCCTTGCAGATCCGCGACAGTAGAAATGCGGTAAGCGGTGTTACCTCGGAAGGCTTTGCAATGACGCAGTTGCCCGCGGCAAGAGCCGGCGCGATCTTCCAGGTAAACAGGTAAAGGGGAAGGTTCCAGGGTGAGATGCAACCCACGATGCCCACAGGCTGCCGCAGCGTGTAGTTGATGGCGCGGTTTTCCATCGAATGGCTTTCCGCTGAAAAATGCATGAGCGCCGTAGCAAAGAACCTGAAGTTGGCCGATGCCCGCGGGATGTCTACCCGTTTCGAAAGCGAAAGCGGCTTGCCGTTGTCCAGCGTTTCTGCCTCGGCCAGTGCATCGCGATGCTCGTCGATCAGTTGCGCAATGCGGTTGAGTATGAGGAAGCGCTCCTCGGCAGGCGTGTTGCTCCATGCGGGCAACGCCTTGCGCGCAGCGTTCACTGCAAGGTCAACGTCTTTGTCGTTGCTGTCCGGGATATGGCCGTACACCTCGCCGGTAGCGGGATTCACGTTTTCGATGAACTGCCCGCTCAACGGTCCGATGAGGTAGCCGCCGATATAATTTTCGAGATGAGCCGGTATGCTAAGGTCCAACATAATTCATAATGTGTGCTGTATGATTCAGGATGCGTCATTCGGTTTCCGATGTAGGATCTTGTTGATAGCAGACATCAGAGATCAGACTTCCGCGATCTTAAATTGATCCTGTTCGTCCGCCATCCACCGGTATGCTCGTTCCGTTCACGTAAGCGGCCGCAGGCGTGCACAGGAAAGCCGCCACTGCCGCGATCTCCGCGGCTTCGCCGAAGCGGCGCGCAGGAATTTCCGCGATCATCTCCTGCTCCACTTCCCCTGCATCCACGCCTTTCTTTTGAGCCGTGTTGGAAACGATGGCCTCAAGACGCTGCGTGCGCGTGGCTCCGGGCAGCACGTTGTTGACCGTAATACCGAATTGCCCCAGCTCGTTGGCCATGGTCTTTGCCCACGAAGCCACCGCGCCGCGGATTGTGTTGCTTACGCCAAGGTTCTTGAGCGGAACCTTCACCGACGTCGATATGATGTTGATGATGCGCCCATAGCCCGCTCCTTTCATGCTCCCGATTACGCCGGTGGTGAGCCGATGGTTGGTAAGCAGGTGTTGTTGAAAGGCCTGGAGGAACTGATCGGCAGTAGCGTCTACAACCGGCCCCGCAGCGGGTCCGCCCGAGTTGTTGACGAGGATGTGCACGGGCCGTTCGCGTACGATCTGTGCGATGAGCGCTTCGGTTGCAGCTGCATCGTTGAAGTCGATTGCATACGAACGATGCACTTGCTGCAGGCTCGTGTCGAGACGGTGGAGTGCACCTTCCAGCCGCTGCGCGTCGCGTGCAAGGAGAATGCACTCCGCCCCCATCAGTGCCAGCTCTTCTGCAATGGCAAGGCCGATGCCCTGGCTGCTGCCGCAAACGAGGGCAGTTTTTCCTTCAAGGGAGAGGTTCATCCGTCAAACTTAAGTCAAAAGTAAAAAGGCAAAATTCAAAAACCGTCCTTTACAAACCAGTTTCGCAGCACGCGAACACAGCTCTCCCACTTTTGAATTTTGAATTTTGACTTTTGAATTAGCTTTAACCAGCAATAAAGCATCAACCATGCCAGTCACCGCCCCCTTCAATCTCAAACACT
This sequence comes from Chitinophagaceae bacterium, assembly GCA_004173235.1. Classification (GTDB taxonomy): domain Bacteria; phylum Bacteroidota; class Bacteroidia; order Chitinophagales; family Chitinophagaceae; genus Flavisolibacter. The sequence continues at coordinate 44,404 of SEAC01000018.1, forward strand.
GGATCGATGAACACCGCGACCTGCTGAAGCCGCCCGTGGGCAACCAGTGCGTGTACAAGAATGCAGAAAACTTCATCGTGATGGTCGTAGGCGGGCCCAACGCGCGCAAGGACTATCACTTCAACAAAAGTGAAGAGTTGTATTACCAGGTTGAGGGCAACATCGTGCTCAAGATCATCGATGACGGCGTGCCGCGCAGCATTCCCATCAACGAAGGAGATATGTTCCTGCTTCCGCCCAACACGCCCCACTCGCCGCAGCGCGGACCCAACACCGTAGGCCTCGTCATCGAAAAGATCCGCAACGAGGAAGAGAATGAAGAAGACGCGTTTATGTGGTTCTGCGAAAACTGCGGCACCAAATTGTATGAGGAGTTCGCCTTCGTAAAGGATATCGTGCAGCAATTGCCGCCCATCATGGATCGCTTCTATTCCAATGAAGACCTGCGCACGTGTAAGAAGTGCGGGCACGTTATGACGCCGCCTGCGTCTAATCGCTGATGTCGGATGTCGGATGTCTGATGTCATTCAGTTCATCCCCATACATCAGACATCACACATCCTACATCAGACATGAAGATCGACATCCACACCCATATAATGCCCGACCACATGCCCAACTGGGTACAGAAGTTCGGGTATGGTGAGTTCATTCACCTCGAGCACCGTAACTGCACGGCCTGCATGATGAAGGGCGACAAGCTCTTTCGCGAAGTGGAACCCAATTGCTTCAACCCCGAATCGCGGGTGCACGATATGGACGAGACCGGCGTTACGATGCAGGTGCTGTCTACGATCCCGGTGCTTTTCAACTATTGGGCGAAACCAAAAGACGGTCTCGAAACATCGCGCTTCTTCAACGATCACATCGCGGACACCGTATCCAAAAGTCCGAGCCGCTTTATCGGCATCGGCACCGTTCCACTGCAGGATGTGGAGCTGGCTATCGGAGAGATGGAGCGCTGTGTGCGTGAGCTCGGCATGCCGGGAATCGAAATCGGCACCAACGTCAACCAAACCAACCTCGGCGACCCTTCGCTGCTCCCCTTCTTCGCCGCCGCCGACCGCCTGGGCTGCGCGCTTTTTGTGCACCCATGGGAAATGATGGGCGAAAAAGACATCCAGAAATACTGGCTGCCCTGGCTCGTGGGCATGCCGGCTGAGACCACGCGCGCCATTTGCTCACTCATCTTCGGCGGCGTGCTCGAAAGGTTTCCGAAACTGCGCATCGCCTTTGCCCACGGAGGCGGTTCTTTCCCTTACACTATTGGCCGGATCGAGCACGGTTATGCCGTGCGCCCCGACCTGGTGCAGATAGACAACACGATCACCCCCCGTGACTACCTGGGCCGCTTTTGGGTGGACAGCCTCGTGCATGATGCCGATGCTATCGGCCTGCTGCGCAAGCTGATGGGAGACAACCGCATTTGTGTCGGATCCGACTATCCCTTCCCGTTAGGTGAGCACCACCCCGGCTCGCTCGTGGAAAGCCTGGAGCTGGATGCCGCAACGCGCGACGCCTTTCTTTACCAGAATGCCTGTGAATGGCTTCAAATAAAATGTTGATCCAATGAAACTGCTGCTGCTTGCGCTTCTGCTTCAGAAGGCCACGCAGAACTAAACGATCGTACGGCTTTCTGCCGACACACTCGAGCTCGCTACCAAGCACGGTACCGTCATCGGCATGATTTCTGGAAACGGTTCGAGGGGTGCAAAAAAGAAATGAAGAAGTGAGCCGGATCAGGATGCCGGGTACACCTTGCCGATGCGCCCTTCCATCGTATCGGCAACCTGCTGCGCATCGGCATCTCCCTTTCGAGAGACGGTGAGTTTGTGGTCTGTCGTTTGTGGTTTGTCGTTGCACAAACGTATCCTACTGATTAGTCTACCACTTCTGCGATCTCTTCGGGGTTCATGTGCGCGTTGCGCATCGAAATGCTGCGTGCCACAAGGCCAGCAAACTCTTCAAACGCAGCTTTGGTGATGTGGTCGTCGCCCATCATCAGCGGCACGCCCATATCGCCGCCTTCGCGGATGCTCTGCACCAGCGGGATCTGCCCGAGAAACGGAAGGTCGTATTCGTCGGCGAGGCGCTTGCCGCCTTCTTTTCCGAAGATGAAATATTTGTGGTCGGGAAGTTCGGCGGGCGTGAACCAGCTCATATTTTCCACCAGCCCGATGATAGGTACATTCATCTGCGCCTGGCTGAACATCGCAATACCTTTCTTGGCATCGGCGAGGGCCACGTCCTGCGGCGTTGTTACCACCACCACGCCCGTCACCGGGGCGGTCTGCATCATCGTCAGGTGAATATCGCCGGTGCCGGGTGGCATATCGATCACGAGGTAATCGAGCTCGCCCCAATGCACGTCGGTAACGAACTGGCGGATGGCGCTCGAAGCCATGGGCCCGCGCCAAACCACGGCATTCTTTTCATCTACCAGCAATCCGATGGAAAGCAGCTTGATGCCGAAGCGCTCCAAAGGAACGATGAAAGCCTTCTCGCCCACCTGCGTCATCATCGGGCGTTCGCCGCGCACGCCAAACATGATGGGCACGCTCGGACCGTAGATGTCGGCATCGAGCAGGCCAACGGAGGCGCCGCCGCGCGCAAGCGCAAGTGCGAGGTTGGCCGATACGGTGCTCTTGCCGACACCGCCTTTGCCGCTCACCACCGCAATGATGTTCTTCACGCCCGGCAGCACGCTGCTCTTGTCGGCACGCACCGTTGTGGTGCTCGAAGTGAAGTTGACCGTGATGTTTGCCTCCTTGTTCACCAGCAGGCGGATCGCGTTTTCGGAAGCCTTTTTCATCATGTCTTTCATGGGACATGCAGGCGTGGTGAGCACGATCGTGAAGGAAACGTCGTTACCGCTGATCTCGAGGTCGCGGATCATGTTGAGGGTAACGAGGTCTTTGCCCAGGTCGGGCTCCTGCACGTTGCTGAGGGCTTTCAGCACTTCTTCACTGGTCATTGCGGGCATTTTTGTTAAATGATGCGCAAAGTTAGGACAAAGCGGGTGCCCCGGGCGGGCGAAAGAGCCGCGGGTTTTATTTTTGAAGGGATGAAGAAATGGCTACCCCTGCTGCTTATCCTTTTTTCTTTCGGTCAAAAGGCATCCGCCCAATTCGAGTCGGTGAAAGATTCGGTAGTGCAGCTGTATGGCGTGGTCATGACCGCCGATAGCCTCGTAGGGATTCCCGCGGTTAGCGTTATGGTAAAAGGCCAGAACCGCGGTACCATCACCAACAACCAGGGTGTTTTTTCCATCGTAGTACTCAAGGGCGATGTGGTTGAATTCACGCACGTCACTTACAAGCCCAAAGTGGTTGCCGTTCCGCGCGAGCTCAAAGGCAATCAATACAGCGTGGTGCAACTCATGGTGGAAGACACTGTTTACCTTCCTGCCACCATCATCCGCCCCCGCCCCACGCCGCAGCAGTTTGAGCGCGACTTCGTGAGCTCCAAAGTGCCCGACGACGACATCGAGATCGCGCGCCGCAACAACGACGTGGCGAAGCGCCGCGTGCTGATGCAAACGCTTCCGGCAGACGGCAAGGAAGCCACCAGCATGCAGTTCCGCAACATTGCCAACCGCGCTGTTTACTCCGGGCAGCTTCCGCCGATGAACCTGTTCAACCCCGCGGCCTGGGCCGAATTCATCAAAGCCTGGAAACGCGGCGACTACAAGCGCAGAAGTGATTAGAAAAATCTTGCTTGAAGAAGAATAGGTCTTGAATATCTGTGCTATTTGAAAGAAAATCGATATTTTGATTTTCCTAGACTGGCTAATTATGAATTTTAAACCCTTCGAACAAATTCAGGGACGTTTGCAGACTTCTAAAACCGACTCTGATCTGTCATATTTTTTTGATTTGCTTCTTTTTGGCGAAGCAATTACCAAAGTTGTCAACCTGTTTCTGGTTGCATGTATTAATGAAGACAATGAGAGAACAAAGTATCGTCAAGAATATGATCTTGTACGTGCGAATGCAATTGGTGATTTTGCTAGATCGATAGATGAAATCATTACTGGACCTCCCGCTCAACTGCTAACAAGTTCGATCAGAGAATTTGAATTGAAGGAACTTGTTCAAAGATCTAGTGGAGAAGATTGGCAATATCAAGCACAATCGTTGCTTGATCAAACACTTGAAGTTTTCAAAATTGAGCGAAATACTCTACCGCTGAAAAGCCCGTTTCGAACTTGGTTCGGGACATTCACCCACTTACGAAATAAGACGAAGGGACATGGCGCGACAACTATTGGGCCTTGTTCTGACGCTTGCCCTTTATTGGAGCAGTCGATAAATCTGATAATCAATCATTTTTCAGGATTCAAACGTCCTTGGGCATATCTACACAGGAATTATTCGGGGAAATATAGAATCACGCCCATTTCCGATGACGCCCGTCAATTCAATTACCTGAAGAGTGAGACCGTACATTCTTTAGAGAATGGTATCTATGTGTTTCTTGATAAACCTAGAAAAGTAAATTTATTCTACTCAAATGCAGAACTAACTGATTTCTTTCTGACAAATGGGAACCTCAAGGGGGACAGTTTCGAAAGCATTTCCTACTTGAGTGACACACGGGTTATACAAAAAGCTACTGACTATTTTCAGCCGATTACCAAATTGCCAAGTAGCCATACAGAGGGGACAAACGAGCTGGATGTCATCGGAAACTGCTTCACAAACTTGCCCGAACCAACTGATGAGTATGTGAAAAGGCCCGTGTTAGAGCAGGAACTCGAAAAAGTGCTTACTGATATCGAACGGTTTCCAATAATCACACTTCTTGGTAAAGGAGGTATTGGAAAAACGTCACTTGCGCTACACGTAATCAAGCCAATAACGAACACAAATAGGTTTGACCTTATCGTGTGGTTTAGTGCACGAGACATTGACTTACTTATTGATGGGCCGAAGCAGGTACAGACCAAGGTTCTAAATCAAAAAGATATTGCAAATGACTATTGCAATTTGGTCTATCCATCGAAAGAAATCAAAAACAAGCTTGAATTTTTTTCGCAAGAACTTAGTAAGAATTCATTCGGGAAGGCATTGTATGTCTTTGACAACTTCGAGACAATTACTAATCCAATTGAAGTCTTTGAATGGATCAACACATACATCAGACATCCAAATAAAGTCCTAATCACTTCTAGGATAAGCAGAAATTTTAAGGCCGATTATCCGATCGAAGTAGGTGGAATGAACGATTCGGAATGCCGCGCACTTATCGATTTGGTTGGCACAAAATTGTCAATAAACAATCTGCTCGATTCCGATTATATCGACGAACTTATAACAGAGTCGGACGGGCATCCCTATATCATTAAAATATTGTTAGGCGAAGTTTCTAAGACTGGTAAAACAAGCAGAGTTCAACGGATTGTAGCTGAGCAGGAAAAGATATTGAATGCTCTTTTCAAACGAACATTTAGCACGTTGTCCCCAGCTGCGAAGCGAGTTTTTTTAACCTTGTCCAGTTGGAATTCAACTGTACCTGTTGTCGCTGTTGAAGCAGTACTTTGGCGTCCTGAAAACGAGAAAATAGATGTACAAGGTGCAATTGAAGAGCTGAGAAAGAGCTCGTTTATCGATATTATAAATGATGAAAAAGAGGCGCTGATCAACGTTCCTTTAGCTGCATCTATCTTCGGAAAATCAGAACTCGAAGTGTTCCCTGAAAAAATCAAGATATTCGATGATCGGGCGCTCTTAATGGAATTCGGTGCATCAAACCAATCCAACATCAGCGTTGGACTGTCGGCCAAAATCGAGCGAAAGTTTTCTGCTGTTGCAAAACGAATTAGGTCTATCGAAGACTTTCGAAAAGAATTACCAACATTGGAATACATCGCGTCCAAATTTCCTGACTCATATTGGTTTATTGTAGAAATTTTTGAAGAATATGGTGAATATGAATCTGCCAAGTATTTTCTTCGAGAGTACTTGAAGGCCACCAACGATAATAATGTCAAATCTGATCTTTGGCAAAAACTCGCTGATGTCTGCCGTTTCACCAAAGATTGGGAGGGGGAAAGCCATGCCTTATCAGAATTGATTTTAATACCGAAAGTAGGATTTGAACACATCAGCGAAGCATCCAATCGAATCAACAACTTCTTTCGATATCATCCCGAAGCTAAGTCCGATGAACACAAACAGGCACTTCTAGATAAAGTTATTCAAGCTATGAAAATTCGAATTTCCGAAGGCAGTGCTACTGACTATTCACGACTTGGATGGTTGATGATTAATAACGATCAAGAAGAAGAAGCCCTGGCGATAATCGAAAGAGGCCTCCTACTCGATTCTACAAATTATCATTGTCAACGTCTCCATGAGAAGCTGATGTTTAGATACTAGTCGAGCAGGAACTTCACATCATCAAGCGTGAGGCTCTTCACGAAGCCTTCTTCGGCCTGAATGAGTTCGGACGAAAGCTTGCTTTTGCGCTGCTGCAATTGCCAGATTTTTTCTTCAATGGTATCGCTGCAGATCATGCGGTAGGCAAACACAGGGCGCGTTTGACCGATGCGGTGCGTGCGGTCGATAGCCTGCTGCTCCACGGCGGCATTCCACCAGTTATCGAACAGGAAGACGTAATCGGCAGCCATCAGGTTGAGCCCGGCGTTGCCAGCCTTGAGACTCAAAAGGAAAACGCGCTCTTCAGAATCCTCACTGTTGAAGCGGTTGCACAAGCCCTGGCGGGCCTCCGGCGGCGTGCTTCCATCGAGGCGAAGGAAAGGAAGCTTCGCGTCACGCAGCGCATTCCCCAGCAGGTCGAGCATCCCGGTGTATTGCGAAAACACGAGCACTTTGTGACCGGGCACAAGGCCTTCGAGCTCCTCCAGCAGCACCCGTATTTTTACGGATTCGGTACAAAACACGTCTTCATCGCGCACCAGTTCCGCAGAGCAACACACCTGCTTCAGCTTCGTGATGCCGGCAAGCACGCTCAGCCTTCCCTGCTCGAGCCCTTTTGCTTCAATGTCGAGCAGGATATTGCTCCGCACTTTATCCCTGATGCTTTCATAGGCCATACGCTGCTCGGAGGCGAGGGTGCACCAAAGCACCTGCTCTGTTTTTTCCGGCAGGTCGCGCGCCACCTGCTCCTTCGTGCGCCGAAGCAGGAAAGGTGCCGTGAGCCGGCGCAATGCCGCTATCTTTTCCACGTCGCCGTTACGGTCGATGGCATCGGCGTATTGCTGCCGGAAGAATTCCCGGCTGCCAAACATTCCCGGCAAAAGGAAATTGAGTTGCGCATACAGGTCGAAGGTGTTGTTCAGCACCGGAGTGCCGCTCAGCGCAATGCGGAAACGGCCTTGCAGGCTGCCCACGGCACGCGTGACCTGCGCAGCCGGATTCTTCACCTGGTGGCTTTCGTCGAGCACGATGGTGTCGAAGCTTTGCTGCGCCAGCGTTTCAGCCGATGCGCGCACCTGGTGATAGGTGGCAATCTGCACCGGCGCATCCGTTTTTTCATCACGCTGGAAGAAATCCACTTTCACCGAAGGGGCAAAGCGATTCCATTCCTGCTTCCAGTTATATACGAGCGATGCAGGGCATACGATCAGCTGTTGCGCGGTGGCATCGGCCTCGATGCGGCTGCAAAGGAATGCGATCGTTTGCAGCGTTTTGCCGAGGCCCATATCGTCGGCAAGACAAGCGCCTGCGCCGGCTTCCTGCAGCAGGTGCAGCCATTCGTATCCTTTTTGCTGGTAGGGACGCAAATCGGCGTGGAGCAACGAAGGCAGCGCGCGTAGTGCGTCCGGCTCCTTTTGCCAGCGCTGCCAGCCCGCCCACCACCCGGCATGAATCACGGGCCGCAGCACATCGCCTTCGGCGCCGTCAGCATTGCCCGTAAGCGCCAGCCAGCGCGGCACGGTCAACACATCTTTTTCAATCCGGGCGTGGCGCAGCAGCGTTGCCCAGGTATCAAACCATTCGGCAGGAAGCACACCCATGGCACCGTCGCGCAGCAGCACGATGCGCTGCCCGCTGAAAATCGCTTTTTGCAGGGCCGGCAAGGAAACGGCCTCGCCGCCGAACTTCAATTGAAAGCGAACCCGCACCTGCGGATCATCTGGTGCGGAAAGAAGCTCCGAAACCGTTTCCGGCTTGTGCGGCGAGCAGCGAAAATGCTGCAGCATGCCCAAACCAAGTACTTCCACATCGCTTTCGAGCAGTTGGTAGAAAGTATTGAGAAACCAGCGCTTGTGCTGCGCTTCATCGAAAGGCAAATAGAAGTAGCCGTTGAGCTGGTTGTCGAATCGCGGGTGAAGTTTGCGGAGTTGCGCAACAAAGGCTTCCTCCGTAGCGCGATGGCGCCGGATGAGCCACTCCCTGCCTCCACCCTTTCGGCGTTGCTCGGCCACCCAGTTGCCCTCCACCTCCAGACCTTCGTAGTTCCAGGCGGGTGTGAATACCAGGTAACGGCTGTTCATCTCGCTCAGGTGCACACGGCATTGTGGCACGCTGTCGATCACTTCTTCTTCGAACAGCTGGTTGCGCGCCACGGGGTAATCCGCTTCCAGCTCGTCGAGCACGTTGGCTGCGAAGGCAGCAGCATCGCCCGACCATTGCGCGAGGTCGAGTTTGTCGAGCCGGCGCAGGGTGGCTGCATCGCGCTGGGTGAGCACGGCATATTCGTTGTTTCGTTCGAGTAAAAACTGCGCGCGCTTCCAATCGGTGATCGGACTGCGTTCTTCGCCTACCTGTATTTCTACGGATAAGGACAATCCGCTTGCGTCGCGGTTCACCGAAAAAAACAGCCGGGGAATATGGGCGAGGAAGCGGCAGGACTGGAGGCGCACTCTCCCACCCTCGCCCTTCTGTGCATGCAGGATGCGCAAGCCTGCGTTGTGGGTGCGGAGCGTCGCGAAGCACTCCTGCTGGTAACGCGAAAGGCCGTCACGCACGAACTCCGCAAGAGGCACGCTGCTGCGGGCTGTCCGGTGTTTCTTCGTCAACTCGTTGCGGCGGGCGGCGATGGCCTCTTCGGAAAAAGAAAGCACCGCTTTCTGCGCAGCCGAAGGCACGTCGCCGAATTGTTGCTGCACGAGGCGTGCGCTGATTTTTTCGGGAGGCAGAAAAGCCATTTTCTGAGCCGGATCCTGCTTCATCAATTCCAGCACAGGGCCGGGATGTCCGGGGCGCTTGGTTTCCAGGCGCAAGGCATAGGGAGAGCTGGTCTTAGTGTGTTCCATCGGACCAGCGAAGGTAGCAGAATGGTGAGTTGGTTTATTGGTTCATTGGTCTAGTGGTTTATCCGTTCATTCGTTCAGTAAATTATTGTTGTGACAACGTCCAACTTCAAAACTCCCGCACTTCCTTTAACTCACTTAACTCCTCAACACTTTAACTCTTTCAACTCCTTAACTCCCTCAACTCCTCAACTCCCTCTATCTTTGCGCCCAGAATAAACCTGCTATATGAACAAAGTCGCTGTTATCGGCGCGGGCACGATGGGCAATGGCATTGCGCACGTGTTTGCACAGTCCGGAATTTCTGTTGCGCTCATTGATGTATCTGCACCCCAGCTGGAAAAAGCACTCGCCACCATTGGCAAAAACCTCGACCGCCAGGTGGCGAAAGGTTCTCTAACCGAAGATCAGAAAGGCAGCGCACTCGCCAACATCAGCACCTTTACCGATATGGCCGCCGGCGTTCAGGATGTCGAACTTGTGGTGGAAGCCGCCACCGAAAACACCGACCTCAAATTGCAGATCTTCCGTCAGCTCGACGAAGTGGCGCCTCCGGGCTGCATTCTCGCTACCAATACTTCTTCCATTTCCATCACGCGCATCGCTTCCGTAACCAATCGCCCAGAACAAGTGATCGGGATGCACTTCATGAACCCGGTACCGGTGATGAAGCTCGTTGAGATCATCAACGGTTATGCTACCAAACCAGAAATTTCCACTCAGATCGTTGAGCTCAGCAAGCGGCTCGGCAAAGTGCCTTGCGTGGTCAACGATTACCCCGGCTTCATTGCCAACCGCATCCTCATGCCGATGATCAACGAAGCGATCTACAGCCTTTTTGAAGGCGTTGCGAGTGTTGAAGAGATCGACACCGTGATGAAGCTTGGCATGGCGCACCCGATGGGCCCACTGCAGCTCGCCGACTTCATTGGCCTCGACGTCTGCCTGAGCATCCTGCGCGTGCTGCAGGATGGCTTCGGGAATGCTAAATATGCTCCCTGCCCGCTGCTGGTGAATATGGTGATGGCGAAGAAACTTGGTGTGAAGAGCGGCGAAGGATTTTACACATACACTCCCGGTTCGAAAGATCTTGTCGTCAGTGCTGGATTCCGTAAATAATCCAGAAGAAGAGCCGGTATACCGGATACCACTCGAAGACGTACTCTCCTTCGTGCGCTGGAAAACCGGTCAACCGGAGGCAGGCGCGGAGGATGACATCTTTGAGGCCCTGAATTGCCGCGGCACCGATTTCACGCAATTGGTCGAAGCGTTCAGTATGCGCTTCGGCACCGATACGAGTGCTTACCGCTGGTATTTCCACACCAATGAAGAAGATCACAGCATTGGCGGCATGTTCTTCAAACCTCCCTTCGAGCGCGTACAGCGCATACCCGTGACGGCTGAAACCTTGTGGCACATGGCCAATGCAGGAAGCTGGAACCTCGCCTACCCGGAGCACGAGATCCCTTCATCGCGACTCGATATCTTCATCAACATCATCCTGTTCATCGCGGGAGCATTGCTGCTGGCGTGGATCGCACGCAAGTGGTAGGTCTTATTTCACTCCGCGCACTTCAAGCGTGTGCATATCGCGGAGCTTTTGCAGACAGGAGTCTTCGTCCTTTTTCGGCACGCCGATCAGCATGCGACAAAAAAGCTGCGCCTCGTTTTCGATCACGGAACAGCCAAAGCGTTTCACCACCATCATCACATCATTCATCAGTGTGTAGTCGAAGTGCAGCTCGTAGTTTGCGAGCACGGGCTTCTGTGTGAGCGGAGTAAGTTGAAGTGCGTACGAAGCGACTGTTTTGTAGGCGTTGATAAGGCCCGGCACCCCGAGCAGCGTGCCACCAAAATACCGAACCACTACAATGGCTGCATTGGTAACGCCTTTCGAATCGATCTGGCCGAGAATGGGTTTGCCTGCCGAACCCGACGGTTCACCATCATCCGACGAACGGAAGCTGTTGCCATCCATTCCGATGCGATAGGCAAAGCAGTGGTGCGCTGCCTTCGGATGCTCGTCTTTCAACTCTTTTAAGCGTTTCTTGAAATCGTCGGTGCTGCCGATCGGGAATGCATAGGCCAGAAAAGTGCTGCCGCGATCGCGGAATTCAGCAAGGGCTTCCTTTTCAAGCGTGTAGTAATGCGTCATCGGGGGTGCAAACCTACCGAATTTGATCAGGATGCTACGAATTCATCCCACCAGTCGCCGGCAAGATTGCGACGGCAGGCAGCAACGCCATCGCTGAAACGCGGTGCGGCGATGCCTGCGCCCAGGCGGAGCGCCGGGGCAGTGATGCGAACGGTGCGGTCCCAGCTTCGCGCATCAATGAAATGCTGGAGCAATTGCGCGCCGCCTTCCACGAGCAGCGATGAAACACCGCGCACGTAGAGCAGCTCGCCGAGCTGTTCGGCAAAATCGCCCGAGCCGAAGTCGAGACGGACGTATTCGAGGTTATGGTGGATTTTCTTCTGGATCGCATTGAGCACAAGCGTGGGCAGCTCTCCATCGAACAGGCGCAGCGAAGCCGGAAGCCGCAATTGGCGGTCCACCACGATGCGGAGCGGGTTGGCCCCGGGCCAATGGCGCGTGCTGAGCTGCGGATCGTCGAACAGTGCCGTGTTTGTACCCACGAGGATGGCGCCGTGCGTGGCGCGGAGCGCGTGGACGGCGCGGGCCGAGGCTGCATTGCTGATCGCCGTGCGGCGGCCGCGTACGCCGGCTATGAAGCCATCTGCGCTTTGCGCCCACTTGAGCGTAACGAACGGGCGCTTGCGGCTATGGAACGTGAAGAACAGTTCGTTGATGCGCCGGCATTCCGCTTCCCGTATTCCTACGGTCACCTCCACTCCTGCCGCTCGGAGCCGCTCAATGCCCTTACCATTCACCGCAGGAAAAGGATCACGGCAACCCACTACCACCGACCGTACTCCCTCCGCCAGGATGCGGTCGGCGCAGGGCGGTGTCTTTCCGAAGTGTGCGCAGGGTTCGAGGGAAACGTACAGCGTTGCAGAAGCAAGGAGCGGGCGGTCGGTCTCGGCTACCGACTCAAAGCAATGCACTTCCGCATGCGGCCCGCCGTAGGCCTGGTGCCATCCTTCGCCGATCACCCGGCCGTTGTGCACAAGCACGGCTCCCACCAGCGGGTTGGGCGCCACGAAGCCGGAACCAAGGGCTGCCAGCTGCAGGCATCGGTCCATCCACGTTTCGTGCGTCAGGGGTGTGCTCATCGGGAGCCAAAAATAAAGAAAGGATTATGTTTGGCAGATGAAATACATCGCGGCCCTGGAAGCTTTGCGCAAGCGCCTCGAGCCCATTTACGGAGCATCGGAGGCGGCTGCCATTGCGGCCATAGCCCTCGAAGCGGCCACCGGCACCCACCGCAACCTGCTGCGGCTGCAGGGCCACACCGAACTGACCACCGAACAGCAGCAAAAGCTCGAAGCATTCAGCGGGCGCCTTGCAGACGAAGAGCCGGTGCAGTATGTGACGGGCGAAACGTATTTCTACGGGATGCAGCTCTATGTAGATCCATCGGTGCTGATACCGCGACCGGAAACAGAGGAACTCGCCAACTGGATCATACAGGATGTGCGCAGCGAGCATCCGTACATGACCGAGAAAGCACCCGCCGATGCGGATCTCACCGACACGCTGAAGATGCTCGACATTGGCACAGGAAGCGGATGTATCGCCCTGGCTTTGAAAAAGGCGCTTCCCCGCGCCGAGGTATGGGGCTGCGATGTGAGCGATGCCGCACTCAATGTGGCCCGCCGCAATGGCGCGCACCTCGATATCCGCGTTGATTTCCAGGGAGTGGATTTTCTCGATGAACAGCAACAGCGCCTCCTGCCATCGGTGGACGTCATCGTATCCAACCCGCCTTACATTCCGCACAAAGACAAAGAGACGATGCACGGAAACGTGCTGCGCTTCGAGCCCCACGGCGCATTGTTCGTTCCGGATAATGACGCGCTGCTGTTTTACAGGGCGATTGCCGCGTTTGCTAAGAAAAGACTGCACCCGGGCGGCCGCATCTACCTCGAGATCCACGAAAGCCTGGGCACCGAAGTGAAAGCGCTTTTCGAAAAGGAAGGATATGCATCCGTAGAACTACGGAAAGACCTGCAGGGCAAAGACCGGATGGTGAAGGTGCGGCACTAAGGGTGCACTGCGATCACCGACTTCGCTTTGTTACGGCTGATCACCTGCATGATGTGGATCATACGGCCGCTGTAGGATACCGTGTCGGCGTGAATGACGATCGTAGGCGTATCCACCGACTTTCGTTGCTCCTCGATCTTCTGCTTCAGGATAGAATCGATCATCGCCGGCTCTACGCGCTGCGTTCCCACAAAGAGGTTCTGGTCTTTGTCGATGCTCACGTTCAGGTTCTGCTTCGCCTTCGTGTCTTTGGTGCCGCGCGGCAGGCTCACCTTCATCACGTTCGGGTTGGCAAGCGTGGCAGCGATGAGGAAGAACAGCAGGAGGATGAACAGGATATCGTTCAACGGGCCGGTGTGCACCTCCGAATGGGCTTTGAGTTTTCTGCGGATGTTCATAACGCCGGGGTTAACGGGTGGGCTCCTGGAGGATGTCGAGGAATTCAGCGCTGGAGGATTCCATACGGTTGGCGGTCTTGTCTACCTGCATCGCGAGGTAATTGTGCGCGATGTAGGCCAGCAGGCCGATGATCAGACCGGTTGCCGAAGTGATCATCTTCGTATAAATACCACCGGCCATCGTTTGGATGGTGAACTCACCGGTAGAGGCGAGGTTGTAAAACAACTGGAACATCCCGAAAATGGTTCCAAGAAATCCGAACATCGGCGCGATGCCCGCGATGAGTGAAAGCACCGACAGGTTTTTCTCCATGTGATAGAGCTCCAGTTTCCCCACGTTCTCCATGCTTTTCTCGATGCTGTCGATCGGCTTGCCGAGGCGCTGAATGCCTTTGTCGATGATGCGCGCCACGGGGTTGTTGGTGTTCTTGGCGAAGCTGCGCGCCGCACCCACGTTGCCGCTAACGATATGGTCGCGGATGATGTTCATAAAGTTGTCGTCGATGCGCGAAGCCTTGCGGATAGCCGACAGGCGCTCGAAGAAAACATAAATGGTGAGCAGGAAAAGAATGGCCAGCGGGATCATGATCCAGCCGCCCAGCTGAATAAGCTCGAAGAGACTGATGTTGCCATCCTTGTTGGTATCGGTGGCAACTGCCGCACGCGCTGCGGTATCAAGGGTCTGGAGCAGGAACATAGGTGGTTCTTTGGGGCGTAAATGTAGTGTATGGCGGTATAACGGAACGGCACCGCACTTATTTTCCAAAATAAGCGGAAAATGAAGAATGGTTGTTGAAACGATGAACCGATTTAACAAAAAGAAAGGCGTCGCACGGGCGACGCCTTTGATACGCTTTTTCAGAACTATGCATTCGCACCTGCGGGCTTCATCATCAGGGCCTGGATCTGTTTCATCGTCTTCTCCATTCCGTCCGAAGATCCATCGAGGAAGATCACGTTGCCCTTGCCATACTCCGCGAAATTCTTGATCGCTTCGGTCCACATGCTGAACAGGATCACGTTGGTATCGAGGTTCGCCTGCTTCATTTGCTCGGCAGCTTCCGTCATACCACGCGCTACTTCCTGGCGGAACAGTGCCACACCCTGACCACGCAGGCGTGCAGCTTCGCGTTCGGCTTCTGCCGCGATCTTGATCGCGTTACCTTCTGCTTCTGCCGATTTAGTTTTGGTGATGAGCAGCGCCTGACCTTCGTTTTCGGCCGCAGCCTTCAGGTTGTTCGATGCCACCACTTTGCTCATCGAGTCGAGGATGGCTTTGTCGAAGGTGATGTCATTGATCTGCAAGTCGAGCAGGTGGTAGCCCCATTCCTCCAACACGTGGTCGATCTCCACCTTCACGTATTCAACAATGTCTTTGCGGAGGCCGAGCACTTCCGCCTGCTTCTTGGTGGCCACGAACGAGCGGATGTTACCCTCGATGGTGCGCACCAACGCCTGCATCAGGTCGCGGTCGGAGATGAATTTGAATGCTACTTTCTTGATCGTTTCCTCATCTGCATTTTGCACCGCGTAGAGCAGCATGCTTTTGAAATAGACGTTTGCCTGGTCTTGCGTCACCGCCTGGAATTCCATCTCCACCGAGCGGTTCTGCACCGATATTTTCTTATAGAGTTGTTCGAGCACGGGAATCTTGAAGTTCAGTCCCGGCCGCACCATACGCTGGTAGCGCCCAAACATGGTGATGACGCCAACGTGCGCCTGGTTGATGGTGAAGATGCCGCTGAAGACGATGAAGAGCAATACGAGGATCCACCAATAGTGGATGAGGAACGTTGCAATGCCCCCCGTATTGTCGGTTTGAAGTAAGAACATGGTGGTGGTTTTTGTAAGCACTAAGATAGGTGCTTCAGGATGTTTCAGGCATACCATTTTCACGGTACGCGGTCGCGCAGAAAAAGATAGATCTCTACTCTCCGGTTGGTTCGCCGGCCCCCTGGTGCACGGTTATCGGCAACAGGCCTCGTAGCCCCCCAGCCGCGTGTGCGTATCGGGATGCTCTGCCCGTACTCGAGGTAACGTCCCACCGATCGTGCGCGCGCCTCCGAAAGTTCCTGGTTGGCTTCCGGCTTCCCGATATTATCCGTGTGTCCTTCCACCACGATCGAATCGAGGCCATCGGGTGGTATGCGGCGCATCAGGCTATCCAGCAGCAGCAAGGCTTTCTTATCCAAGTCGGCGCTGTTGGTTGCAAAAAGAATATCGGGAACGATCACGGTATCCACACGCACCTGCACACTTGGTGGGAGCACCACCGGCTGCGGGGGCTTGCGGCTGCAGCTATACGTGTAGCGGATCTGGTAGTTGTGCCGGTAGTCTTCGGAATAGATAGTGTCGCGCTGCTTGCGCCAGTCCGGACAAAGCCGTTCATAAGGATCCATCGGGTTGAGCGATATGCTGTCGATGTATACCTGGTAGCGCTCGGCAGCACCGCCCAGGCTGGAGCTCCAGTCTAGTTTGCGGAAGTTGCCGATGACAAGGTAGCCTTCATCGCCGCGGGCCTTGAACGTGTAGGTCAGGCGCGTCCAGCCACTCCGTGCTGCCTTTTGTTCGGCGTTGCGGAAATAGAGGTCGGCGTTCAGCTCGCGCGGCGGCTTTTTATTGCATAGAATATCATACGGCGAAAACTGGATCCCTGCACTGTCGAAAAGTCCCGGGTAATCTGCACGCACATACAGCTGTAACCGGTAGCGCGCGCCGGGACGCATCGCACATAACAGCCTTGTGCGCACATACGAGCGTTGCACGCGCATCCGCGCATTGCCCGACACGAAACTGATGTAACGCAGGCCATGATAGGCATGGTCGGGATCTTCGAAAAAATACGGGTATGCGGCAATGGTAGTGAGCCAGGCCTCGGGAGCGCAGTTCTGCTTGTATTCGGAACAGATGTTCTCTTCCTCCATGTCGCCATTGAGGAGCAGGCTTTGTGCGTGCACGCAGAGGCCACAACACCACAAGCAAAGCGCGAAGAGAAAACGCATATTCACAAACGCCCGGGCAAGCTGTTTCGTATGTCGCCGCATACCGTGCTTCAACGATAAGCGTCCCGCGCGTTCGTATGCCGCTCTACGCCCCACGAAAGCCGCGAACCATCGGTGCCGCCGCGGATGCTTTCCATCTTCAGCGTAAGCCCGGCGCGCCGGATCGCTTCTTTAGCATGCGCCACTACTTCCGGGTGCTGGTCGAGCACCTCTTTCATGTTGCGGTATTGCTCGGTGACGGTGAACTCGAATGTGGCGCCAGGATGGCTTTCCACGATGATCTGTGTTAACTCACGGAGAAAATCTTCCTTCGGCTTGAGCAGCGCCGTATCGAAATCGCGGATAATGAATTCGAGCGTACAGCGCTCTGCGATGCCTTCGAAACGAACGGGGTGGATGAAGCCCTGCTTGCCGTCGGTTGTTTCAGGCGACAACTCTTTTTTCGGCAGTTGCGCCAGCAGTTCACCGCCGATCTTGAGTGCATTCACCAGCTTGTCTTTAGCATAGCCCGGGTGCGTGATAACGCCGTTGATGACGATCGTTACGCCATCGGCACTAAAGGTTTCGTCTTCGAGCGAGCCAGCCTCCCCCCCATCGAGTGTATAGCCGAAGCGGGCGCCCAGCTTCTGCATATCCACTTTGGCAGTACCGCGGCCTACTTCCTCGTCGGGGGTGAAGAGGATGCGGATGGCGCCATGCTTCACTTCGGGGTGGGTCATCAGGTAGTGCGCCGCATCCATGATCTCGGCTACGCCCGCTTTGTCGTCGGCTCCAAGCAGCGTCGTTCCGGATGCGGTGATGATATCATGGCCCTTGAGCTGCTCCAGGTAGGGAAAGTCTTTCGGGCTGATCACGATCGAGGCGTCATCGGGAAGCACCAAATCGCCACCCGTATAATTACGGTGAAGGAGGGGCTTCACGCCCCTTCCGCTTGCGTCGGGGGCCGTGTCTACGTGCGAGCAAAAACAAATCACCGGCACGTCGGCATCGGCATTGGAGGGAATGGTGGCATACACGTAGCCATGTTCGTCAAGCTCCGCATCGGCTATACCCATCTCCTTCAACTCCTGGAGCAGGATGCGCGAAAGGTCTTTCTGCTTTTCGGTGCTGGGCTGGCTATGCGACTGCGGATTGCTTTGCGTATCTACCTGCACGTAACGCATAAAGCGCTCGGAGGCGGTGAAGGCGTACTGTTCAAACATACTTTCGGAGTTCGAGGATTTTGATTGGATGCGAAAAACAAAATTCAAAAATCAAAAGTCAAAAGTCAAAACTATCTACGTTAAGGTCTCAAGTTATTCGTAGAGTAAAAAAAGAAAGGATGCCCGAATCACAGACACCCTTTTGACTTTTGAATTTCTATTTTATCAAGGCATGATGATGCGGCTCGTAGGCACGATCTCCACGAGCTCGAGGTCGAAGATCAGCTCCTGGCCGGCAAGCGGGTGGTTGGCATCGAGGAGCACGCTCTCTTCGCGCACTTCGGCAATGGTAACGGGGAACTGCTGGCCCTGGCCATTGTTCATCATCAACTGCATACCCTGCTCCGGGTTCATATCGGCAGGAAATTGATTCTTCGGAAATTCGATCAGCATCTCCTGGCTCTTCTCGCCATACGCATCGGCTACGGGAATCTCCACCGTGCGTTTTTCGCCGGCCTGCATCCCTTTCACACCTTCGTCGAATCCACGGATCACCTGTCCGCTGCCCACTGTGAATTCGAGCGGTTCGCGGCCTTCAGAGCTGTCAAAGGTCTCGCCGCTGCGCAGCTTGCCATGGTAGTGTACGCGAACCTTGTCGCCGTTTTGTACTTGTTGCATAGTAGAGTTTTGAGTGGGCAAAGTCCGGCAAGGTAAGGCTTTAACGGTTCGCCCGTAAAAAATGGGGTAATTTGAAGCGCACAAAACGAATACCATGTTTGCACGTTGCACCCTGGCCCTGCTCCTCTCCTTTTTCGTTGCACTGGAGGGCAGCGCACAAAAAACAAAGATCAAAACAAAGGTGAAGCACAAGCGTGCAAGCATGCAGCCGGTGCGGCCGCCAGCTGCCACTGGCACCGGCATGGTGATCCCCGCCGCCGACCGCCCTACCGAATATCTTCCGCAGCTCCGGGGCAAGAAGGTGGCATTGCTGGTCAATCATACGTCGGTGGCGCAGGGTACACACCTGGCCGATTACCTCAAGCGGTCGGGCATCAACCTGAAAGTGATCTTCGGCCCCGAACATGGCTTCCGCGGCAACGCGCCCGACGGTGCGAAGATCGAAAGCAATGTGGATGCGGCCACCGGCGTGCCTGTGGTATCGCTCTATGGTAAAAAACTGAAACCATCTGCCGACGACCTGAAAGATGTTGACGTGATGGTATACGACATCCAGGATGTAGGTGCCCGTTTCTACACCTATATCTCATCGCTGCAGTATTACCTCGAAGCGGCGCTCGAAAATGGCATCCCGCTGATCATTCTCGACAGGCCCAACCCCAATGGCTACTACGTGGATGGCCCCGTGCTCGACCCGAAGTTCAAAACCTTTGTGGGCCTGCAGCCCATCCCCATCGTGTATGGCATGACGCCCGGCGAGTACGCGCAGATGTTGTTGCTCGAAGGCTGGCTTTCCGACGAAGCCAACCGCGCCTTTGAGGTAACAAAGCGGGCACGCTATGCCGCGGGAGCGCGCTTCTTTCGGCTCGAAGTGATTCCCTGCGCGGGCTATACGCACAAGAGCCGCTACAACCTGCCGGTGCGCCCGTCTCCCAACCTCCCCGACGATATAGCCATCGAATGGTATCCCTCCACCTGTTTGTTCGAAGGCACCGCGCTTACCGAAGGCCGCGGCACTCCACGACCCTTTGCAACTGTGGGCGCACCGGAGCTGCCGAAAACGATGGTCGCTTTCACACCGGGACCTACCGAGGGCGCTCCCAAACCGCGTTACAATGGCCACACCTGCTACGGTTGGGATCTTGCCGTTGCGCGCAAGGAAGACTGGCCGCACGTAACGAAGCGTATCGAATTGCGCTACCTGCTCGAAGCCTACAGGCTCTACCCCCAAAAGGATTCCTTCTTCCGGGGCACCTTCAATCGCCTCGCCGGCAGCGATGTGCTTGCACAGCAGATCCGCACAGGCATGACCGAAGCCGAAATCCGCGCCAGTTGGGAACCCGCATTGAACACGTTCAGAGCCATCCGCAAGAAGTATCTTATTTATGAGGATTTCGAGTAAAAGAAACGGACGCTAGCGTTGCGCGTCGTCATTGCCGTTTCCGCTCGACGCTGCTACCTTCGCCGCATGAACTACCAGGAGCTCCGCATCGTCTTCATGGGCACTCCCGATTTTGCAGTCGCATCGCTGAACGCGTTGATAGAGGCAGGCTGCAACGTGGTGGGCGTGATTACGGCACCCGATAAACCAGCGGGCCGCGGTATGCAGCTACAAGCCAGCGCTGTAAAGAAGTATGCATTGGAGCAAGGCCTGACATTGCTTCAGCCGGAGAAGCTCAAGAACCCAACATTCATTGAAGAATTGCAAACGCTCCGCGCCGACCTGCAGGTGGTGGTGGCTTTTCGTATGCTCCCCGAGATCGTTTGGAACATGCCACCGATGGGAACGCTCAACGTTCACGGATCGCTGCTGCCGAACTACCGCGGTGCGGCACCCATCAACTGGGCCATCATCAACGGTGAGCGCGAAACGGGTGTTACTACGTTCCGGTTGAAGCACGAGATCGATACAGGCGATATCCTAATGCAGGAAAAAATGCCCGTGGGTGAAAACGAAACGGCCGGCGAAGTGCACGACCGGATGAAAGAGATTGGAGCGGCATTGCTGGTGCGCACGGTGCAGGCACTTGCTGAGGGCAGCATCAGCGAAACACCGCAGGCCCACCTCGATCCGGCATCGCTCAAGCACGCACCGAAAATCTTTACCGACACCTGCCGCATCAACTGGGAGCAACCCGTTGCCGACGTTCACAACCTCGTGCGTGGCCTTTCCCCCTTCCCGGGAGCGTTTGGCATGCTGCATGGAAAAACGCTTAAGATCTACCGGAGCATCAAAGAAAATGCAACGCATTCAGCAGAAGCAGGCAGCTATAGAACCGATAGCAAATCGTTTCTGAAATTTGCCTGCGCAGACGGCTGGCTGCAGGTTGTAGAACTACAACTCGAAGGAAAGAAGCGGATGGGCGTGGAGGAATTCCTCCGCGGCTATCGCTTTCCTTGAATGAAGAAGCCCGCTAAGCGGGCTTCTGGTTACAATTTCAGTTTCGTTTGCAAATCTTTGGGTAGCGCTGCCTTCGGCATCACAAGTGTGATGGTGTTGATGCGGAAGTACGGCTCCGACACAAGTATGTATCCTCCGAATGGGCCTACCGAACCCCACGAATTTTTCACCATGAAAAACTCCTTACCCGCATTGCTGCGCTCAATGCCCACAAGGTGCATCAGGTGATCGTCCTGCGTTACGAGCGATTCGTACAGGCGCTGGCGCTCTGTTGCCGAAGCGGAATCTTCGCTCGAAGCTGCCGTGAGTTTCTCCTTGCTGGCGGTGGCGCCGCGATACATCGCAAAGCCTTGCCCCTGCTGGAAACCACCGTTGCTCACGTCGGCATCCCAGGAGATGGAATACTTCTGGCGCAGCGCACCCTTCGTTACCGCAACCAGCTCGTCGAGCGGAAGATTGTAATACAAACCATTCGAGAAATTATCCGGCACCTGTACTACGAAAGGCTTGTAATACGGTTGATGCGTGAACGACGTCAGCGACACGTAATCGGCCGCATCGAAGTGCATCACGTCTTTCGCAAAATCCGAAGGCGTGTACGTTTTCCCATTGAAGGGAAAAGTTGCAGGCGGACGTCCCATGTACTGGTCGAGCAGGAACTCATAGCCCATCATCCAGCCGGCTTCGACGCGTGGCAGTTTCACGATGCTGTCGACGTAATGCTTGAGCGCGCCGAACATTTTCTGGTGGTCGATCCCTTTTTGCGGATCGCGTGAAGCAGGGAACGCGGATTCAGGCATCGCGCCATATTGCGCAACGGCACGCACCAGGTCGTGGCCGAGGCCGCCCTCGCTGAATTGCGCCTTGCCCTGCCGCAGCACGTAATTCTTTGCCTTTTCCATGTAGATGTTGCGGACCGTGAAGGCTTCGCTCAGATCGAGCTGCACGTCGGCCTTGCGAAGCGCTTCCGACTCCAGCATCGAGGTGGCCGAAAAGCACCAGCAGGTGCCGCTGATGCCCTGGTTTTTCACATTGGTTACGGGCGCCATCGCCACCGGCGTGAAGCCGGGAAGTCGGAAAGGATCGGGCTGTTGGGCGAAGAGGGTGCTGCTCAAAAGAAGGGCGAGCACGGTGAGATTTCTTTTCATATCAATCGTTGGACAGTATTAATACTGGATGCGCACGCTGAATTTTTCGTGGTCTCCTGCTTCGAGCACCGAAGCGGCAGCGTTGGAAATGCGGATGTCGTAACCCTGGTTCTGGCGGATGCCGCTCATGCCACCAAGCACCTTGGCGTAGATGGAGCGCCCGTTGGCGGGGTTGGTAACTTTTACGAGCGTGCCGGGTTCGGCGCCGTCGAGGAGGAGGTAATATTTCATATCCTGCCAGCCGCTTGCGGTTTTGAAGATGCCGGAGGTGACGGTTGCGTCTTTCGACGTTCCGCCGCGCGCCTGCTGCTCATACTGTGCGCGGAAGGCGCCGCCCTGGCCATCTTTCACGGCAGTGCGGGGAGGCTGGCTCGCGGGCGCCGGCGTGGGCACCACCTGCACCGGCTTCACGGCTGTGGTATCTGCGGCGGGGCGCTCGGTTGTTGCCGGAGGATTTACAACAGGCGAATCGCGGCGCGGGGCCGGAGCTTCAACAACCGGGGGCAGTGTTGCAGGCGTGGGCGCAGGGGCAGGCTGACTGCTACCGGCAGCGGGCGCTGGCTGTGCGCCTTTCAGATAGCCCACAATAAGTTTCTGACCCGTGCTGATGGCGTCGGAGCCGAGGTGATTCCACTTGCGCAGGTCGGCCATCGTCACCTTTCCATTCTTCTGGCTCACGCGAAACAGCCCTTCCTTCTCTCCCACCACATACAGCACAGGGCGGCCCTGTGCGCCGCTGGCCTGCGAAAAGTTGGCTGCAGTAAGTGGAATCTGCACTGCCTGCCCGATGGTCAGCCCGTGCGTCATATCGAGGTTGTTGAACGCGGCAATGTCTTTGGGAGAAATGGCGAAAAGGCGACCGACCGAGTAAAAGTTTTCTTTGGGTGCTACCGTGTGCACAACGAAGAGCCCCTTTTCATTGCTGTTCACCAGCAGTTCCTGGCAAAAGGCGGTTAGCGTAACACAAATGCTGAAAAACAGAAACGCGAGTTTTTTCATTGGTGGACTTTTTTGCCGGGCCGGCCGCAGGGAGCGCCGGTGACAGTAATTACAAATATGGAGATTATTTTCCAATCAGCCTTCGGCTGGCGAGCCTGTGGTCAGGGCTTTGGTGCTTCGGAGCGGATGCGCCATTCGCGCGGGAAATAATTGTTGACGCGGTTCGGAAGCACGTTGACCCATCCCAACGGTATTCCTGCGTAAGCCAGCAGCTGCCATCCTTTAGCCGCATCGAGCTCAAGGTCTGCACGCTGAAGGAAGCGGATGGCCGTCGCAAAGTCCACATCGATGCGTGGTACCGAAGGGGAAAGGCGCGTACTCAGCGCAAGAGCCGCATCCGGCACGAGCTTGTCGCGAATGAGCTCGCCCATTGCGGTGCCTGCACTTTGTATATACAGCGCCGACTGCAGAATGGCAAGGTCGGATAGAAGCGCATCGGGGAAGGCGAGCAAGCGTTGCCCGTGGCGGAGAAAGCGCAGGCCTTCAACGTCGATCCAGCCTGCCAGCGGTGCTGCTTCTTTTGCAGGTAGCAGGTCGAGGGGTTTCACCTTGTGCCGCACCGCCGAAACAGCGTCTTTCTTACGAAATACTGCGAGAAAAAATCCTTCACCGCGCACGCGGTCGGGGAAAAAGCGGTAGCCCCAGCCACCGCGGCCCGACTGTATTTCTACAATGCCGTCGCCGGGAGTTTGAAGGGGCAGCGATACGCAGCCAAACGTTTCCATGAGCCAGTCGAGGATCGCTTCATCCTCCTCAATCGAGTAAGAGCAGGTGGAATAAACAAGCAATCCGTCTTCCTTGAGTGCAGGCCATGCATCGGCCAGGATGCGCTGCTGGCGGCCCTGGCAGAGATCCACATTGGAAGGACTCCACTCCGTGATCGCTTCGGGGTCGCGGCGAAAGAGGCCGGAGCCGCTGCAGGGCGCGTCCACCACCAGCACGTCGAAGAAGCCCTCGAGACGTCCAAAATGTGCCGGGTCGTTGTTGGTAACC
This sequence comes from Chitinophagaceae bacterium, assembly GCA_004173235.1. Classification (GTDB taxonomy): domain Bacteria; phylum Bacteroidota; class Bacteroidia; order Chitinophagales; family Chitinophagaceae; genus Flavisolibacter. The sequence goes on from SEAC01000018.1 coordinate 68,553, forward strand.
ACACAATTGACACCGCCCCACTTCGTGAGGTTCTCCACCAGCACTCCAGCGCGCGCCTTGATCACTTCGTTGCTTACGAGCAGGCTACCGGGCGAAAGCAGCGACTGAACGTGCGTGCTTTTGCCGCCGGGCGCCGCGCAGAGATCGAGCACTTTCAGCGGAGCCGCAAGGTCGCAATGCTGCACCAGCGCCTGCTCTACGAACATGCTTGACGCTTCCTGCACATAGTAGGTGCCTGCATGAAAAAGCGGGTCGAACGTGAAGGAAGGCCGCTGCGGCAGGTAGTAGCCGTACCGCGTCCACGGAATAGGCGATGTGAGCCCCGCGACAGCAGATTTGTGCAGAGAAATGGCATCGGAACGATCCTCAGCCACCGGCTTTGCAGGGTTGAGCCGGATGGAGGTCACCTGCGCGCCCGACTGGTGCACGTTGACGAACGACTCCCGGTCATATCCCGGAACGCCTTCCAATGACTGAAGCATGGATTCAGGAAGCTGCATCAGGCAAAGTAACAACTGCACCCCGAACGCTCAATAAACAATGCTCAATTATCAATGCTCATCGGAGCTTTACTTGACAATTGAGCATTGAGCGTTGAATATTGAGAATTGAATATTGAAAATTTCGCCCTCTACAAATTCTTGATCTCAGCGATCAGGTCCTGCAGCACCTTTTTGGCATCGCCGAAAAGCATCGACGTGCGCGGTTCGAAGAAGAGGTCGTTCTCGATGCCTGCATAGCCCGGCTTCATCGATCGCTTGTTTACGATCACGGATTTTGCGCTCTCTACATCGAGGATAGGCATTCCGTAAATGGGCGATGCGGGGTCGCGCTTGGCAGCAGGGTTCACCACATCGTTGGCTCCAAGCACCAACACCACATCGGTGGTGGGGAATTCTTCGTTCGCCTGCTCCATTTCCTGCAGTTTCTCGTACGATACATCGGCCTCCGCCAACAGCACATTCATATGCCCGGGCATGCGGCCGGCAACGGGGTGGATCGCGTATTTCACTTCCACGCCGCGCTCCTGGAGCATCTTCTCCAGCTCGTGGCAGGCGTGTTGCGCCTGGGCAACGGCAAGTCCGTACCCCGGCACGATCATCACTTTGTTGGCGTAAGCCATCACCACGGCTGCATCCGTCAGTGCGATCTCTTTGTAAAGACCCTGTTCCTTGCTCTCTCCTCCTACCGCCTTCTTGCCGCCAAAGGCGCCGATGAGCACGTTGCTGAGCGAGCGGTTCATTGCCTTGCACATCAGGATGGTCAGCAGCGTGCCCGCCGCACCTACAAGGATACCTCCCGTGAGCATCATCTTATTATTGTACAGAAAGCCACCGCTGGCCGCAGCCACACCGGTAAAAGAGTTAAGCAGCGAGATTACCACGGGCATGTCGGCACCGCCGATGGGCAGCACGAACAATACACCATAAATCAGCGAAAGCAACAACACCACGTAGAAAAGTACCCACACCGATGTGCCTACGTGCAACAACGGGATGTTGACGCTATGCACCTTGTAAACTTCCACCAATTCTTCATTCTGCGAATGAAACGACTTGATGGTTGTAACGACCACGATGGAAAGCACGATGATCAGTCCGAGCAACACGAGGTTGACGATGTGCTGCCCGCGGAAGGACTTGTCTTTCACGCGACCATTGAGCTTGCCCCAGGCCACCATGCTGCCCGCAAAAGAAACAGAGCCGATGATCAGACCGATCATTATCGTTGCAAGAAGCCCGGAACCAACGGGAAGGCCCATCGCTACCTCCGAAAAATCGGTGACGTCGCTGGAGCGCTGGTAGAGAAAGAAATCGATCTTTTGAAAATGGCGGAACTCCATGATGGAGATGAGTGCCGCGCAGGCTCCACCCATACCGTTGAACAGGCTCACCATTTCGGGCATCGCCGTCATCTTCACCTTGCGGGCGGAAGTAACGCCAAGGATGCTGCCCACAATGAGCGCAACGAAGATCAGCGGGAGGTTGTGCAGGCTGGAGGTGTTGGGGTTGGCAACATCTTCTGTATAGCGATACAGGAAGATGGTGCCGAAGATTCCCAGTGCCATACCAATGGCGGCTACCAGGTTGCCGCGGCGCGCCGTGTCGGGATGCGACAGCATCTTGAGGCCCACGATGAAGGTGATGGACGCCAGGAAGTATATTACGGTTAGTGTATCGAGCGCCATTGCTTATTTCTTCTTTTTTGATTTGAACATTTCCAGCATCCGGTCGGTGACCACGAAGCCACCCACCACATTGAGCGTTCCCAGCACCACGGCAATGAAGCCGAGTATCTGGGCAACGTAATCGTCGCCGTCGGCACGGCCCATAACGATGATGGCACCGATGATGACCACGCCGTGAATGGCATTGGCACCGCTCATGAGCGGGGTGTGGAGCACGCTCGGCACGCGGCCGATGATCTCGATGCCTACGAAGATCATCAGCACCACGATGTAGGCCAGTTGCTCGTTGTTCGAAATCCAGGTTGGAATTGAATTCATATGGAAAGATTAGGAGATGAGGGATTGAACGCGCTCGTGAACGATGGCACCTTCGTGTGTAACGGCGCTTCCTTTCACCAGGTCGTCCTCCCAGTTGAGGTGCAGCGCGCCTTCCTTGCTGGTGATGAGCTGGAGAAAGTTGAGCATGTTTTTGCCATACAGTTTGCTTGCGTCCGAAGGCATCGTTGCGGGCAGGTTGCTGTTGCCCACGATGCGCACACCGCGGAAGTCGACGGTCTCGTTGTTTTTCGTAAACGGCGTGTTGCCACCGGTAGCCGCAGCGATGTCGATGATGACCGATCCGGGGCGCATCCGCTGCAGCATTTCCTCGGTGATGAGAATCGGCGCCTTCCGGCCCGGGATCTGCGCGGTGGTGATCACGATGTCCGACTTCGCGATGCTGTCGGATATGCGTTGTTGCTGCTTTTGCTTGTACTCTTCGCTCTGTTCCACCGCATAGCCACCTGCCTTCGAAGCATCGGCGGCGCCTTCTACCTCCACGAACTTCGCGCCGAGGCTCATCACTTCTTCTTTCACCGCGGGGCGTGTGTCGAACACTTCCACCACTGCACCCAGCCGGCGTGCCGTGGCGATGGCCTGCAGGCCGGCAACACCGGCGCCCAGGATCAGCAGTTTGGCCGGCGCAATCGAGCCCGCAGCGGTCATGAACATCGGGAAGTAGCGTGGGTAGAGGTTTGCTGCGAGCAGCACGGCCTTGTAGCCCGAAATGTTGGCCTGCGAGCTGAGCACGTCCATGCTTTGCGCACGCGTGGTGCGGGGCAGCAGGTCGAGGCTGAAGGAAGTGACTCCACCCTCCTGCCAGGCCTTCGCGGCGGCAGGATCGTTGAGCAGACCGAATACACCGATCAGCACTTTGCCTTTGGGGATGGCGGCGGCAGGCCGGTGGATGGACAAAATAATATCGCAAGCAGCTACCAGTGCGTCGGCCGTAGAAATACGGGCACCGGCGGCTTCATAGTCGGCGTCGGGAGCATAAGCCGAGGCGCCTGCCCCGGCTTCCACCAACACGGTGATGCCTTTCTTTACCAGTGCGGCCACCGCTTCGGGAAGCAGCGACACCCTTGTTTCGAAGGCAGGCTCTTTCAACACACCAATCGTCATAAGCGTAATTTTTTCGTTGCCGGCGAAAGGTAAAGAAAAATCGGCCCTCTGTCCCCCGCGGGCCGCTTATCGGCGAATTATCTTTCCGGGATCGTTCCCGAATTAAAAGCGTACAGTAAAATGTCGGGGCACCTTGAATTCGTCGCGAAAGAAGACGAAGCCAAGGAAGAAAATATCGACGGTGCATCGAACACGCGGGTGACTCCTGATCGCTTCCCATGCCTCTTCCATCTCCCTGCTCCAATGAATGTCGTCGAAAACGAGCACGGAATCATTTCCGCAATGGTCCAGCATCTGGTGGAAGTAGCGCAGCGTCGGCTCATAGCGGTGATTGCCGTCAATGAAGCCCAGGTCGATGGAAGAAATACTTTGCAGAAGCCGGGGTAGCACCATGTCGAAGTTGCCTACGTGGAGCTGTGGGCCAGTGATGCCGAGTGCCTTCAGGTTGCGCGCAGCGGTTTCGTGCACTGCCTGGCTTCCTTCGACGGAATGCAAGGTGCGTACACCCGCTTCGTGCAGGTAAGCTGTCGTCAATCCTAACGACGTGCCCAGCTCGATTGCTGTGTGCACGCGATAGTGTTTGGCCAACCGGTGCAGCACTTGTCCATACTTGCGCGGCTTCACGGCTGTTCGGGCCAGTTGCGCCACCGTGCGCTGTTTCGTTGCACCGCTGCGTGAGCCCGCCCCGAGATCTTCGATCTGAAGCTGCGTCTTGTTGCGCAGCAGCGATGCGCGCAGCTGCTCGATCTTTGCGGGAGCGCCGATGCCGCTGAAATCGTTCAGCACGTTGCGGATGAAATCATACACGAAGGGCGAATGCATACCATGCCCCTTGCCATTGAGCGCCGTGGCGTAATAGCGGGTGTATTTGATCGCAAGCTGCGGTGCTGAATACATAGTAGTTGATTACCGTTCCCAAACCTGGAAGCTATGCCGCGGTGTTGCGTCCTGCGCATCCACCACGTGTTCCTTCACCAGCTTCCATTCCGGACCCAGCTCGGGAAAAAAGGCATCGCCATCGTAGCGCTGGTAGATCCGCGTGAGATAAACGCGCTGAGCCTTCGGGAGTGCGGCGCGAAAGATCTCTGCCCCGCCGATAAGAAAAAGTTCCTTTACCTGCCTTTGCTGCGCCGCTTCCACAGCGGCTTCCACCGAGTGCACGACCTCTACTCCGGGATGGCTCCACCCCGTGTTGCGCGTGATGACGATGCTGTGCCGCCCGGGCAGTGGCTTTCCGATCGATTCGAATGTTTTACGTCCCATCAGTATGGGCATGCCCCACGTGAGGTTCTTGAAATATTTCAGGTCGCCGGGAAGATGCCAGGGCAACTGGTTGTCTTTGCCGATCACGTTGTCTTGGGCCGCTGCCACCAGTAAACTCAACATCATACGGCAACGGGGGCTTTGATGGCGGGATGGGACTGGTAATTCTCGAGCGTGAAGTCCTCGAAGCGGAACCCGAACAGGTCTTTCACTTCGGGGTTGAGGCGCATCGTGGGCGGCGCGTAGGGCGTTCGCTGCAGCTGCGTGTGCACCTGGTCCAGGTGGTTCTGGTAGATGTGTACGTCGCCGAAGCTATGAACGAAATCGCCGGGATGCATGCCCACCACCTGCGCCATCATCATTGTGAGGAGCGCATACGAAGCGATGTTGAATGGCACACCGAGAAACACGTCGGCCGAGCGTTGGTACAGGTGGCAGGAGAGCCTTCTGCCGCCGCCCTGCTCTTCGGGCACCGGTGCTGTATAGAATTGAAAAAGCGCGTGGCAGGGCATCAGCGCCATCTTTGGCAGGTCGGCAACGTTCCAGGCCGACACCAGCATGCGGCGGCTGTCGGGATTGGTTTGCAGTTGCTGCAACACATCTCTGATCTGGTCGTGCACCGTTCCGTCGGCACCTTCCCAACTGCGCCACTGCTTTCCATACACGGGTCCGAGCTCGCCCAACGGGTCGGCCCACTCGTCCCAGATCGACACGCCGTTGGCCTTCAGGTATTCCGTATTTGTACTGCCTTGCAGGAACCAGAGCAATTCGTGGATGATGCTTTTCAGATGCACCTTTTTCGTGGTCACGAGCGGAAATCCTTCCTGCAGGTTGAAGCGCATCTGGTACCCGAAGGTGCTGATGGTGCCCGTGCCGGTGCGGTCGCTTTTTGCAACGCCGGTGGCCAGGATATGCCGCAAAAGGTCGTGGTAGGACTGCATGGCTGCAAGTTAAGGCAGGCGAGGCAACCGGGGGCGGCGGGCCAACGTATCTACCGCTGAAGTTCTCCACTTACGTCAACAACTTTTCATGAAGAAACTGATCCTGCGCTCCTCACTGGGCGCGGTGTTGCTGCTTTCGTGCACCAACTCCAAAAAAGAAGCGCTAAATCCGCAGGGATGCTCCACGGCGGGCACCACGTTCAGCGCCACCATTCAGCCCATCATCCAGGCCAACTGCCTCAGTTGCCACAGCTCGTCGGCCGCGCCCGCTTCGGGCAATGGCAACGTGATCGAAGGCTACGCAGCGGTGCATGCCTATGCTGCCAACGGATTGCTGATGCACGTGGTGAATCATGACCCGGGCGTGCCCGCAATGCCGCAGGGTGGCGCAAAGCTCGATGCCTGCACCATCGCAAAACTCCAGGCCTGGGTAGATGCCGGCGCACCGAACAACTAAAACCAACCAACCAATGATCAAACTGCTCCTCGCTTCCGCCGCCATTTGTTCCGTTCTGTGTGCCGGCGCACAGGATGATCTCGACTCGCTGATGAACGCGCAGAAAACAGCTTCCGGACCGCAGCGCGAACGCGTAGCCGGAACGTTTAAAGCCACGCGGATCATCAACCTGCAATCAGTGGAGAAGGCCGCTCCCGGCACACTCCAACTGCTCATACAACACCGGTTTGGCGCGGTGAATGGCGGAGGCTACGAGTTCTTCGGCCTCGACCAGGCAACGATGCGCATCGGTCTTGAATACGGCCTGCATCGTCGCCTCGCCATCGGCATCGGCCGCAGCACGCTCGAAAAAAACTACGACGCTTACGCCAAGGTGGGACTGCTCGAACAGTCGAAAGGCGTGGGTGCTGTGCCGGTAAGCCTTGCCTATTTCGGGTCGGTGGTGCTTCGCGGCACGCACGATGCATCGGGCGAAAAGCACGGCTCCGCGCACCGCCTCACGTATACCCACCAGCTGCTGCTTGCGCGCAAGCTTTCAGAGCGCATCTCCGTAGAGCTGGTGCCGACGCTCGTCCACAAAAATGAAGTGCCTTTCGTGGCCGATGCCAACAACATTTTCGCCATCGGCGCAGGTGCGCGCATCAAGCTTACCCGACGCACTTCCTTCAATATCGAATACATAGATCGCATCCCGCCTGAAAACGCGCAGTCGCCTTCCTTCAACAACTATTACAATTCGTTCTCCGTTGGCTTTGATATCGAAACGGGCGGACACGTGTTCCAGCTGCACCTCACCAATTCCCTTTCGATGCTGGAAAAAGGATTTATAACAGAAACTTCTGAAAGCTGGGGCAACGGTGGGATACATTTGGGCTTCAATATTTCACGCGACTTCGTGTTGAAGCGCGGAGCTAAAAAGAAAAGCACATGGTAACGAAGATCTCCGCCGGCATCGGGTTAGCACTGCTGCTGCTGGCCGCCACCCCCGCCGCGGCGCAAACGCGCTCGCAGTTCGGTAGCTCCACCGTCAGCTTCTTTTCGTCGGCGCCGCTCGAAGACATCGAGGCGACCAACAAGAGCAGCCGCGGCGTGATCGACTGGGAAAAACGCAGCTTCCTTATTGCCATTCCCATCAAGCAATTCCAGTTTCGATCGGGCATGATGCAGCAGCACTTCAACGAGAACTACCTCGAAAGCGAGAAATACCCGGAGTGTACGTTTCGCGGAACCTTTGCGGGGCCGGTCGATCTCACGAAGGACGGAGACTATCCCGTTACCGCCAGTGGCGACGTAACCCTGCACGGCGTAACGAAGAAGCGAAACATTCCCGCAACCATCAAGGTGCGCAACGGCCAGGTGTCGCTATACAGCAAGTTTCCCATCCGCGTGGCCGATCACAAGATCAGTATTCCTAAAATGGTGTTCAAAAAGATCGCCGAAGTGGTAGACGTTACCCTCGATGCGCAATTGAACCGTCTATAGGCTTCGCCCTTTACCGCATGCAAACAGCCCCGGCAAATGCCGGGGCTGTTTCTGTAAATGCTTATCGGATCAATTTCTTTCGAGGCGTGTTTTTAGGTTGGTCAGTCCGGTGTGCAGGTCGCTTTCAAGGCTTCCTTTCATAAACGGGTTCATCAGGTTCATTGGCCAGGGCATGCTGCTGCTGAAACCCCAACGTACCTCACTGCCGGCACCTTTCTCGCTTGTTGTCATGAAGGCTTCGGCATTCGACTCGAAGGGCTTGATGAAATGGATCTGGTAATCCACGCGGCGGGCCGCCTCGTCGATGCTCCTGATCGTCTGCTCGCCTTTGCCCACATCCTTGTTGCCTTCCCAGGCCGATACAAAACCCGCTTGTCCATCCGTTCCGCGAAACTCCTTGCGCATCGCCGGATCCATCAGCGCCCATTTGCTGTAGTCGTTCTGGTTTTTCAGATACTTCACATAGGCGAAGACGGAATCCGCAGGCTTGTTGATGATGATGCTCTGCTCGATGGCGAGTTGTTTCGGCATGAATGCCGCGGCGATGGCTGCTACCGCTGCGAGCAACACCAGGAAGATGACGATTCGTTTTACGATACGCATGGGTCTTGGTTTGATTACCGGGGAAAGAAACGAAAAATTGCCCGGATAACCGACTAAAGTCGTCCATCGGCGACAAACGGCCACCAGGGCCGTTTTCTCCGCTTGTGTGTGGCCGCCCATCGTATGTCGGCACCAGGAGTGTGGCTGTCTATTATGCCTGAGAAGCGCTTTTGAACGGGATAGTTTTAACGCGTCAACCGATCGTCCATCAAATCAAAACATATGAAAAGCATGCTCCTCCTTTTCCTCGTTCTCGCCTCCCTACTGCTTGCGGCGGGCAGCGCAAATGCGCAGAAACGTCAACCGAAATGGGTTCCTGTTAAAGGCTATTGGGTAGTGGAAGACAACATCAACCAGCCCGGCGTGGCTATCGTGTATTTCTACAACCAGCAAAGTGAGCTGGTGTACCAGGAAACAGTGAACCGCCGCATTGACCTCGACCGCCGGCGCACGCTGCTGCGCCTCAACCGCACACTCGAAGAAGCCGTTGCCACCTGGGAGCGGCGTTCTCCCCTCGCGATCAACACCGGAGTGCTTGCGCGCAACATGGCGGAGTAAAATCTGTTCTTGAGCAAGTGACGTTCCGCTCCTTCGTTGGGCGGAACTTTTCTTTTGTCGACGAAACGGCACTTTCCGTCCACGAAGCCGCGCGGCACGTGGCGCCTCTTCAACCGATTGGTTATCTTAGCAACAATGGAAACCTACCCGTTTATATTCAGTAACGAGCGGCGCTACCGGTTGCGGAGGCACCTGCTCTTCTGGGTTTGCTGGTGGGGCTTTCAGGGCATCCTTTACTCGTTCGTTGCCGGCCTCAGCCCGTATGCCTACGCGCAGCGCCTTCCGCTGGCCGCGTTGGAATCGTTCCTCTTTTTGTCGGCACATATGTTTCTTGCTTACATGCTGATGTACGCGGTGGTGCCGCGCCTGCTGCTCAAGGGAAAATACATTGCAACGGCAGGAGCCGTAGTGGCATTGTTTCTGGCTACGGGTGCTATTTCCGCAACCATCTCGCTCAACATCGTGGTACCCTTGCGGCGCTACATGTTTGGGGCACCCGAATACCGTCAGCCCAATGAGATCCATTTTTTTCTGGGACTGCTTGCCGGCCTCCGTGGCGCCATCACAGTTGGTGGGTTGGCAGCGGCTATCAAACTGATGAAGCACCTGTACGTGAAAGAACAGCGGAACCTGCAACTGCAAAAAGAGGCAGGCGATGCACAGCTACAGCTGCTCAAGGCGCAGGTGCAGCCGCACTTCCTGTTCAACACACTCAACAACATCTATGCACAAACGCAGCCGCTCGCACCGGAAGCCGCCGCTATGCTGCTGCGCCTTTCCAACCTGTTGCGCTTTATGTTGTATGAAGGCGATAAGTCGCTCGTGCCGCTGCATCGGGAGTTCAAGTTGCTACGCGACTATATGGCGCTGGAGGAGCAACGCTATGGCAACAAGCTCGATCTGAGCATCGATCTTCCGCAAGACACGGCAGGGTTGCAGATAGCACCGCTGATGCTGTTGCCCTATGTAGAAAATTGCTTCAAGCATGGTGCCAGCGAGCTGCTCGATCAGCCCTGGATCTCGCTGCAGGTGCAGCTCGACGGCGACTGGATGAAATTCAAATTGCTGAATGCACGCGCACCGGGCCAGGTAAGCCGCACCGAAGGCATTGGTATGGCCAACGTGGCGCGCCGCCTGCAACTGCTGTACCCGGGCCGCCACCAGCTTACCGTCACCGGCGAAGAGGAAGTATTCATCGTAAACCTAAAGCTGAAGCTGGAACGCGGCGTCGCCGAATCTTCAAGTGTGAGCAACCGTATAACTACTGCCGTTTATGAATGAGCGCAAGCCCATACGATGCCTCGTTGTTGACGACGAGCCGCCGGCGAGAGAGCTGCTGGCCCGCTACATAGAAACCGTTCCGATGCTGGAGCTGCAAGGCACTTGCGGCAACGCACTCGAAGCGCTCGATCGGTTGCAGACCGGCGGCACCGACCTGCTGTTTCTCGACATTCACCTGCCGCAACTAAAGGGAACCGATCTGTTGCGCGTGCTCCGCAACCCGCCGCCCGTTATCCTCACAACCGCGTACCCCGAGTATGCGCTCGAAGGATATGACCTGAACGTGCTCGATTATCTCCTCAAGCCTATTCAGCTCGATCGGTTTTTGAAGGCCGTAGGCAAACTCACTGAATCCGCTTCCCCAATTACAGAAATGCAGCCGGTGCGCGAAAGCGCCGATCCCTTCATCTACCTCCGGGTAGATCGCAAGATGGTGAAGGTTCCGCTCACGGATATCCTGTTTGTGGAAAGCATGAAAGACTACGTGAAGGTGTGTACGCGTGCGGCGGTGCTGGTAACAAAACAATCGATCACCGCCATGGAAGCGATGCTTCCCGAGGCCGAGTTCCTCCGCACGCACCGCTCATTCATTGTGGCCAAGGCGCACGTGCGGGCCTACACGCACGAGCTCATTGAGATCGATAAGGCGGAAGTGCCCATCGGCAAACTCTTTCGCCAACAGGTGCTGCGCGCCCTGGGTGGTTGAGCCCCGCTGTGGTTATTTCCTGGCCAGGTGGTCGAGGGCTTTTTTCACCGATCCCTTTTCCAGGAGCAGGTCGCGGGCCGCGCCATAGTCGTCGATGCCGGAGCGCTCCATCAGCATTTGCACACCGCGGTCTACCAGCTTGTTGTTTGCAAGCATCATGTTCACCATGCGGTTGTCTTCCACGCGCCCCATCTGGATCATGAGCGTGGTGGAGATCATGTTCAGCACAAGCTTCTGCGCCGTGCCGCTTTTCATTCGTGTGCTGCCCGTAACCACTTCCGGACCTACCACAACTTCAATCGGGAAGTCGGCAGCCGCGCTGAGCGGAGCACCCGGGTTGCAGCAAAGACTGCCTGTAACAATGCTGCGCTTGCGGCACTCTTCGAGTGCGCCGATGACGTAGGGCGTGGTGCCGCTGGCTGCAATACCCAGCACCACGTCGAGCGGGGAGATATGAAATCCTTCGAGGTCCTTCCAACCCTGTTGCGTATCGTCCTCCGCTCCTTCCACCGCATTTTGAACGGCATGTTCACCGCCGGCGATCACGCCCACTACCAGGCCTTTCGGCACGCCAAACGTAGGAGGGCATTCCGATGCATCGAGGATGCCGAGGCGGCCACTGGTGCCCGCACCAATGTAAAACAACCGCCCGCCCTGCCGCATCTTCTCAGCTGCCGCCTCAACGAAGTCGTTGATGGACGGAATGGATTTTTGCACCGCCGTGGGCACGGTCTGATCTTCCTGGTTGATGAGCGCAAGCAGCTCGGCCGCAGTGCGTTGTTCGAGATGGCGATAGGGTGAAGCCGATTCGGTAACTTTTTCAAAGGACGCGTGCATATGGTTCTTTTTCAGGTAGACCGTAGAACTACGGTTGAAGCCGTTGCAAAAAGGGAGCCGGGAAAGGCTCCCTTTTTGACGGGCTTCATTGGAATTTAAAACGTGGGGTCGGGCGGTGTATTCGGGTTGTTGTCGCGCTCCTGGAACGGATATGGAAGGAAGCTGCGCTTGCGCTCCGCAACGGGGCGGGCAAAGCGGCGCTGGTCTTCCACGCGCAGTCCGGAAAGCGACAGCTCGACTGCCCGCTGGCGATAGATCTCATCCAGCACATCCTGCTGTGTGGCCAGCACCACGGGCGCGAGCTCGGCGCCAACGCCGAACGGATCGGCAGTCCGCTGCTTCGTCACCACCTTGTTCAGTTCGATCTGCGCGTTCACCAGGTCGGGGGTGCTCATGCGGGCATAAGCTTCGGCCTTGATCAGCGTCATCTCACCGGGCAGGTAAATGGGCCATGCCGTGGTGGCACCGGCGCCAAAACCAAGGATTTTGGAAGCATACGCATTGGTGAGGTAGAATGGAATGCGCTTGTCGTTGGCGTCAACAGGGAGCGTTGCAGGCAAACCAAACGTAGTGGTTGCGGCAACAACGTTGTTGGTAGACGTAGACGTCTCGAAGATCGGGTTGAGGTTGACCGTGCTGAAGTTGAGAACCGATTTTTTGGTGAGATCTACATTGTTGGCCGAAGCAAGTGCCTGCGTGTAGTTGCCCGCAAAAAGCGAGTAGCGTGCTTTCAGCGCATGCAGCGTATTTACGATGTCGATACCTGCAGGAACATACGTGGCGAAGTTGGTGGAGATCGGGTTTGCCTGGATGGATGCGAGTGCGGCATCTATGGAAGCAATGGCGCGGTTGTAGCCCTGGATGCGGTCTTCGAACGCTACGTTCTGACCAACGCTTGCCGGGATCTTTTGCCAGTACATCGCCATGTCGCCAAGCGCAAGCGCTTTGAAGATGGTGGTGTAGCCGATGAGTCCGCTCGCGAAGCCACGATCGCCGAGGCGCGAAGCGCCGTCGAGGATGTAATCGGCATCGAAGATGATCTTGTTGCTCGTGGTCCACAAGCCGTTGATCATTGTGTTGGTGCCGTCTACCGTGCCTCCACCCTGCTGCAGCTGATACTCGGGCACATTGCCCTGGTTGAGTACGGTGAACTGGTTGGTGAGGAGGCCGTCGACGGTGATGCGGTTGAACAGCGAGCTGGCGCGGCCTGCCGTGTACACGCGCTGCAGGCCTGTTGCGGCAGCAGAGAGCGATTGTGCAGTGGTGCCCACCGCCGTGCGGTCAACCGAAGAGGGATCGGAATAGTTCTTCTTGCAGGCAGTGCTGCTCAAAAGCATTCCCGAGAGTGATAGTAAGTATAGAATATTCTTGCTTGAACTTTTCATGTTGTGCAGATTTGAACGTTAAAAAGTGGCGTTTACACCAAAACGATATGTGCGTGGGATGGGCACGGCGCCGAAGTCGATGCCGCGCAGCAATGTGCTCTGGCCGCCGGCATTCACTTCCGGATCGTAGCCCTTGTATTTATCCCACGAGATGAGGTTGCGGCCGCTCAGCGAAAGCGTCAGGTTGTTGAAGAAACCGAGCTTTCCGAAGTTGTAGCTCAGCGACACTTCGCGGAGCTTTACAAAAGAGCCATCGTCAACGCGCCATTCTTCAATGGCATATACACTGTTTACATAGCCGCGGGGCAGCAATCCATTGTGCTCCTGCTCGGCTATTTCGCCATTGCCTACGCCCTGGCGGGTGCGCCAGTCGGCGTTCCAAACATCCACGCCCTGAACCGCATCCAGCTGAACGCGCAGGTTCAGTTTCTTGAAGCGGAACTCGTTGGTGAACGATCCCGTCCAATCCGGATTCGGGTCACCGATCACTTTACGCAAAGTTGTTGTTCCCGTAGTGACTGGGATTCCATTCTGGTCGCGCTGCGGCGTATATACCGTAGGGCTGTTTTGCACGCCGCGCTCGGTTTGCGGAAAGCCCGATGTGTTGGTAACCATGTTTCCGTTTTCATCGCGTGCGAAGAACGTTCCGTAGAACACGCCTACGGGGTAGCCTTCCAGCAGCGCTACGGGAGCGCCCGAGTTGGTGGCAAACAGGGTAAGCGCCCTGCCCACGTTCACTACGCGGTTGCGGTTGCGGTTGAAGATCAGCGTTGCATCCCATCCGAAGTCGTTGTTGCGAACAGGTGCACCGGTCAGAACAATCTCGATGCCTTTGTTTTCGAGCTGGCCGAAGTTATCGAGCAGGCTGCTGTAACCCGTTGTGGGCGCCACCTGTCGGTTGATCAGCATGTCCTTCACTTTCTTGTTGTACCAGTTGAACGTGAGGCCCAGCCGGTTGTTGAAGAAGGCCATGTCTGTTCCGAACTCGATCTCCTCCTGGCGCTCCGGGCGCATGTTCTCGTTGGCAAGCGCGGTGCGCCCAACAAGTGCATTGCTGCCCAGGAAGGGACCAGGAGTGAAGAAGGTATTGAAGCGGTCGTATGCGCCGATGCCGGTAAGGTTGCCCGACTGGCCATAAGCCGCACGCAGCTTCAGCGTATTCAGCCAGGGAAGTGCTTTCTGAATGAACGATTCTTCCGACAGCAGGTAAGATCCGCTTGCTTTTGTATACACCTGGCGGCGATGATCTTCGCTAAACACGGTGGAACCGTCCACACGCACGGCACCGGTTACGAAGAACTTATTCCAAAGGCGGAAGTTCTGCTGCGCGTACAGTCCGGAGATCGCAAGCTCCGTGCGCACATCCGAACCGGGAAGCACCGTAGCGGCGCCGGTAACGGTTTCCACCAGCGGCGCCAGTCCGCGGCCCTGCAGCATATTGTAGCGGGCGCGCTCATACTGGAGCGAATAACCCACCTGCGAAGTTGCGCTGATGTTGCTGGTGATGTTGTACTGGTAGTTGGCCGTGATGTCGTTGTTGATCTGGAAGAACTGGTTGCTCGCTGTGCTCGAGTAGCCATTGAGCGTTGGGTTGAGCGTTGCTGCGCCACCCCAGAAGGCCGTGCTCACGTTGTAAGCAAACGGAGGCATGTAGGTCTGGCCATTCTGTGCATAGTTGTCGATGCCGAGTGTATAGTCAATGGTGAAGCCCTTGAACGGACGCAGCTTGAGTCCGAGGTTGGCCAGGATGCGGCTCGTTTCGTTGCGCTGCTTAAAATCTTCGATAACCGATACCGGGTTGACGCGTCCGCGCTCGCCCACTGCCTTCAGGTTGCCGTTCGCATCGCGCTCCCAGATGTTGTGGAAGTTGCCCAGGATGGTCACCGAGTTCATCGGCGAAAAGAACTGGTTGCCGTCGGGCTTCTCGTTGGCGTTGGAGTTGATGTAGTTGAAACCCATGTTTACGCTGGCCCAGCGGCTGAGGGTTTGATCCACGTTGGCGCGGAAGGTGAAGCGGCGGAAGTCGGTGTTCTTGATGATGCCCTGGTTGTAGAAATACGATCCCGACAGGTAGTATTTCGTCAGCTCGTTGCCTCCGCTTACCGAAACGTTGTTGTCGGTGCCGGTGGCCGAATGGAAGATGTAATCCTGGTAGTCGTAACGCGTGACCGCCGTCGTATTGGTAGGAAGTGCAGCGGGTGTGCCCACGGCGGTAATGATATCCTGCGTGAATACATCGGGGGAGCCGCCAAATTTGACGGGCGCATGGTTCACCTTCACCTTCTTGCGCAGTTCCGACATCATTACGCTCGTGGAGAAGGCGACCTGGGGCTTGCCGCTCTTGCCACGCTTCGTGAAGATCTGTACCACGCCTGCGTTTGCGCGCGAGCCGTAGATGGCTGCAGCTGCCGCGCCGTTCAGCACTTCAATGCGCTCGATGTCGTTCGGGTTGATGTCCGACATGCGGTTCTGGCCCACCGTTCCCACGAAGTTGCCGCCGTCGTAACCGTTCTGCGTGTTGGTAACGCGGTTGGTTGCGTTGTTGACGATGATACCGTCCACAATGTAAAGCGGCTCTGATGAAGAGTTGATGGAACTCACGCCACGAAGACGTACAGAAACGCCGCCCGCAGGATCGCCGGAGTTCTGGCTGATCTGCGCGCCGGCCGTTTTGCCCTGGAGCGCGGCAAGCACGTTGCCGGTGGCGCCACGCGAAAGATCTTTCGCGCCCACCGAACTTACATAGCTTCCGAGCTGACGGCGGGTGGTACCTGCCGAAACGCCGGTCACAACTACTTCGTCCATCGCAAGCGCATCCTGCGCCAGGCGCACGTTCACCGTGTAGTTGCTTTCGGTGCCTACCGTAATGGCTTCTTGCTGGCCCCGGCTGCCTACGCCGCTGAACACGAGCACGTGCTTGCCGGCCTTAAGGTCGGTGTTGAGCACGAAGTCGCCATTGGCGTCGGTGGCCGTACCGGCGGTGCTTCCCTGCACCTGCACGGAAACGCCCGCGCGCGGTTCGCCGCGGTCGTCGGTTACGCGTCCCTTGATCTGTACCTGAGCCGCCCCGGCAAGGGACGCAGCCATAAGCAGCAGCAGCAGCGCCAGCCGCTTATAGCGTTTTTTTGATGCAAGCAATAAATAAGACATAAGCGTGATTGTTGGTTTATGAAAAAGGATTTAGAGCACTTCTATGCCGGCTTCGCGGTAAGGCCGCAGCAGCGGGTCGTCGGGTGGAAGCTCGGTGATGAGGGTATGAATGGCGCCGGCCCCGCACACCTGGATCTTTTGCACGGTGTTGATCTTTTCGGAGATGGTGAGCGACACCACGCGGCGGGCGTTGCCAATGAGCGCGCGTTTCACCTGTGCTACCTCCAGGTCGTTGTCGGTAAGGCCTTCGGTTGCGCACAGTGCATTCGTTCCAAGAAAGCACAGGTCGGCGCGATAACGGGCGATCTGTGCCACGGCATCGGGGCCTACCGTCAGTTGTGCGCTGCGCGAAACGCGGTCGCCGATGAAGATCACTTCCACGTGCGGCCGGCGGATGTATTCGAAGGCAGCAGGGAGCGAGCCCGTCACCACGGTGGCCTGCAGGCTTTCCGGAAGTGAGCGCGCCAGTTCAAGAATGGTGGTACCACCGGTGGAGAAGAGGAACATCCCATCCCGGATAAGCGTCAGCGCCTTTTGCGCGATCACCTTCTTTTTTTCGAGCGAATAGATGTCCGTTTGAGTTAGCGACGGCCGAAAGGAACGCGAGATGGCGCCGCCGTGTACTTTGATGATGCGGCCGCTGTCGGCAAGCTCCAGCAGGTCGCGGCGGATGGTGTCTTCCGACACCTGCATCTTTGCGCTGAGGTCGGTGGACAACACCTTGTTGTGCAGGTGTAACTGGTGAATGATGAACTCCTGACGTTCCCGCTTAAGCATACGGTTTTGGTTGGGGCCGGATCAAAAGTAGGCGGATTCCCGAAGAAAAACGCAACCGTTCCCCACATTTTCCGCACATATCCGCATGTACCATCCAAAAACTGCAAAAGTAGACGCTTTCTTTCGGTGCTGCCTTACCGTAAGATTGTGTATTTTGTTTTGAACCAAACCTGATGCGATGCGCAGCTATCTTCTCCTGTTTGCTCTGCTCTGTGGCGTCTGTTGCCGCTCTCAAAAGATTGAAGGCTTCGGCCTCTTGCGGATTGGCAAAAGTTATGCGCAGATCCTGGCCGACCTGCAGATAGCGCCGGCTTCCGTTGCGGTGTATGATAAGAACGATTCGGCCTTTACGTACACGCAACCCGACGTACCCGCCGTGCTCCAGTACCGTTACAGTGGCACGTATTCAGATCGTGTAGTCCGGTGCGAGCGGGCATTTCTGCTGCGGTTGCCCTCCTACTCCGTTTCCGGGATCACCGTAGCGGACGTACGCATGATTTTCTTTCGCGACACGCTCCTTTCCATTTTCGTGTCTTCGGTCAACGACGCCTTCATCGAAGCAATGGAAACAAAGTACGGTCAGCCTGCAGACGACGCCTACGAGTCGCCGTCTGCCTGTACGTCGAAACGCAACAAAATAACCACCCGCACCTGGAGCAACGAGCTACCGGCAATCAACGTGCAGCAATCCAGATCGGTTTACTACAACGGTTATTGCGACGAATCCATTCGCTCGTCTTTTTCCTTTGTCGACCGCTACAGGAGCAATCAGCTGGATGAATGCGAACGGGCTACGAAAGCCGAAGAGGAACGGCGCGCCCTCGATAAAAAGAAAGAAAAGCTCAAGGATTTTTGACGCGGGTGCAGCCTGCATCTTACATTTGCCGTCCCACGGGACATTAGCTCAGTTGGTTAGAGTACTTCCTTGACATGGAAGGGGTCGGCGATTCGAGTTCGCCATGTCCCACGAAAAAAGTCTTGCACAAGCAAGACTTTTTCAATTCAATTCGTGACTTCGTTACGTGGCGAAGCATGCTTACATACCCCTGCGCTGCATCTCCCGCTTCAGCAACAACAACTCGCGGCCGGTCTGGCCACCTACCGAAGTATTCTCCTGGGCGCGGCGCATGAGGTAGGGCACCACGTCGCCGATGGGGCCGAACGGAAGGTATTTGCTCACGCTGCAGCCTGCTTCGGCAAGGTTGAAGGTGATGTTGTCGCTCATGCCGAACAACTGGCTGAAATGCACATGCGGATGATCCAGCGGCAGATCTTTCTTTTGCAGCAGCTCCACTCCCAGCAGGTTGCTTCGGTCGTTGTGCGAGGCGATGATGACGGATATCACGTCGAGGTGTTCGATACAGAAATGCACCGCGTCGTTGTAGTCGCGGTCGGAAGCTTCCTTCGATGGCTGTATCGGTGAAGGATAGCCACGCTCCTGCGCGCGCTTCCGCTCTTTTTCCATGTAGGCCCCGCGCACCAGTTTGGCACCTAAGATGAAGTCGCGCTGCCGCGCCGCTTCGTACGAATCTTTGAGAAACGCGAGGCGATCGTGGCGATACAACTGGATGGTGTTGAAGAGCACCACGCGGCCCTTGTTATAACGGTCCATCATCACCATCGTCAGCGCATCTACCGGATCCTGTATCCAGGTCTCTTCCGCATCAACGAGCACGGCAACTTCCGCACGCGCCGCCGCTTCGCAAATGCGGAGCATACGCTCGCTCACGCGGCGCCATTCTTCCTGCTCCTGCGCAGGAAGTTGCTGCAGTGCCGCTTCATATTTTTTCACGAGCGAGGGCGCAGGGGTGCGCTCCATCAGGTCGTCGATCTTTTCCAGCAGCGCGAAGCGGGCAAAGCCGGTCACCTTCACGCTCATATAAGGGATGTTGGGTTGCGTGGCTGCGTATTCGATCACGCGTATAAACTCCTGACAGCCGGTTTCAAACGCCTCCTCTCCTTCTTTTCCTTCCACACCGTAGTCGAGGATCACTTGCACATTGGATTTTGCAAGGCGCGCTACCACGGGCGCCGTTTGCTCAAGGGTTTCACCGCCCACGAATTGCCGGAAGATCGTTTTCCGGATGATGCCTTTCACCGGTAGTCCGGCTTTGATGCTCCAGGGCGCGAGGCGCGTGCCCAGCTGCACGATCCAGGGTTTGCCCATCAGCCCGAAAAGCCAATGTGCCTGTTTCAGTTCTTCGTTGCTTTTGGAGGCGAATGCAATCGTTGTGTTATCGAAGGATAGTGTAGGCTTCATATGCACCGCAAATGTAACGCTCATAGGTGGTGGGTTGTCATGTGAAGGTCTTAAAGGTTTTGTGTCCCAGTGCTGACTTTGGTCAGCAGCGCCATTTCGGGGGCGCGCTTCTATCTTTGCGCCAAACTTCAAGCATGCTGACCCGAAAGGCTTCTGATAGCTACACGATGATGACCGAGATCGTGCTTCCCAATGACACGAATGTTTTTGGCAATCTGATGGGAGGCCGCCTGATGTACTGGATGGATATCGCGGCCGCCATTGCAGCGCAGCGCCATTGCAATGCGCCCGTTGTTACTGCGTCGGTAGACAACATTTCTTTCGAAAATCCCATCAAGCTGGGCAACACGGTGCACATCGAAGCACAGGTTACCCGCGCCTTCAACAGCTCCATGGAGGTGCACCTCCGCGTTTGGGGTGAAGACTTCACGCAGCAATTCAAATACAAAAGCAATGAAGCCTACTACACGTTCGTTGCCCTCGATCCCAACCGCAACCCACGCCCCGTGCCCAAGCTGGAACCCGAAAGCGAAGACGAGCAACGCCTCTTCGAAGGAGCGCTGCGCCGCCGCCAGATCCGCCTCATCCTCGGTGGCAAAATGAAACCCGATGATGCAACGGAGCTGAAGGCACTCTTCACCAACGAGTAAGCGGTGGATTGGTTTGTCAGTTTATTGGTTTATTGGTAATGGACGTACCAACCAACAAAGTCGCCATCAGGGGCGACTTTGTTATTCATTCTATATATGCTGCCGCGCATCGCGCAACTACAAACTACAAACAACAAACTGTCTTCTACGACGCCAGCTTCTCCGTCTTCCAATGATGCCCGCCTTGCAGCATGTGTTTCTTGCTTTGCTCGATGGCGTTCATTACCTGGTCGAGGATCACTTCGGGTGCGGCCTCGTAGTCGATCTGCATGGGTTCCTTGAAGGTTACGGAAAGCAGGCTGCCGCGCTTCTTGAATTTCAAACCTTTCTTGTTGAACGCACGCCAGAAGCCTTGTATCACTACGGGGATCACTACGGGGCGCATTTGTTTGATGATGTAGGCAGTGCCTTTGCGGCCCGGCGCGAATGGCTTGGTGGTGCCTTGCGGGAACGTGATTACCCAGGCGCGGTCAAGGGCACGCTGGATCTTGCGCGTGTCGGAAGGATCGAGGCCACGGCGCGTTTCGGCGCCGTCTTTCTTCCAGGTGCGGCGCACGGTGAGCGCACCGGCAAGTGTAAACAGTCGGCTGAGGAAGGAGCTCTTCATCGTTTCTTCGGCCGCCACGTAGTAAACGCGTGTAAAGGGATTGAGCAGGTAGAACGGGATACCGAGCTTGTTCTTCTTCCGCCACTTCACTGCGCAGAAGATATGCAGGAAGGTGATCACGTCGGCAAAGTAGGTTTGGTGATTGGAAACAAACAGCACGTTGCGCCTGGGCAGGTCCTGGATGTGCTCGGTACCGCTGATGCGCAGCTTGTTTACGATCATCAGCCCGGGGTAAGAAAAGATGCCCACGAGTGCATACAACAATTTCCGTACGAGCGTGTATTCCGCAAGTTTTTTCCAGATACTCATTGGCAAAGCAATTGGGCGCTAAGTTACGTGTTTCGAAATTGTTAAGTATCGGCCGGGCTGGCTCGCCGCGTATGCTTTTTGCCCACTTTCGGCATCCTGGTATTAAATAGAAACTTATGAAGCACCTGTATCTCCTCGGAGCGATGATGTTGACCCTGGTGGGCGCATCGGCACAAAGCGTCAGCAATCCATATCCCCGTACAATTACGGTAACCGGTTCGGCAGAAGAAGAAGTGACACCGGATGAAATCTACGTCAATGTTGACCTGAAAGAATACGACAAGAAAGGCCAGGGCAAAGTGAGCCTCGACGTCATCCGCCGCGACTTCCTCAATAGCGTGCGTGCCGTGGGCATCCCCGATTCGCTGGTGACCATCGCTGCATACGACGGCGTGAACCCGTGGTGGGTGCGCAAGCGCAGGAAAGACGAGCTTTATGCGACCATCACTTATGAAGTGAAATTCAAAAACAGCAAGAATCTCGACGAGCTCGTGGCGCGCCTCGACGACAACGCTACGCAAAATTTCTACATCAGCCGCGTGGACCACAGCCGCCTGGCCGAGTTTCGCAAGAACCTGAAGATCAAAGCCACGCAGGCAGCAAAAGAGAAAGCCCAGTATCTCGCGCAGTCCATCGGCGAGCAGGTAGGCGTTGCCGTTACCATCAATGAGCCCGTTGAATACGGCGGACCCATCATCTACAACCAGGTGGCCAATGTGCGCTACAAAGCCGCTGCCGAAGCCGCCGCACCACCCGACGCCTCGCAGCCCGACTTCCGCAAGATCAAGTTGAAGTATGATGTGACCGTCGTCTTCGCGTTGAAGTAACTGAGCTTATGAAGGGTTTTGACAGGTTTTGAAAGGTTCGGTAGGTTAGTAGGTCCGGCGATACTAATGAACCAATAAACTAATAAACCACTAAACAAAAAAAGCCCCCGTATTTCTACGGGGGCTTTGCTATAAGCTAAGAAAGCGATTAAGCTTCCGGAGTGTTGCCACCCTGGTTCTTCTCTTCTTTCTGAAGACGCTCCTTGATCTGGGCGAGGGCGCCGAGGTCGCCGAGGGTCGGCTTCTCAACTTTCTGCTGCAGGTTCTTCACGGCCTTGCTGGTTTGCTCAGCGTTGGCGCGTGCTTCCTTGCGAACAGCATCCTTCTCTTCTGCCTTGGCAGCTTCCCAGGTGCGGGTGTGCGAAACCACGATGCGCTTCTCGTTGCGATCGAACTCGATCACCATGAACGGTGCTACTTCCTCAGCGCCTACGCTCTTGCCATCTTCCTTCGCGAGGTGACGGTTGGGAGCGAAGCCTTCGAGGCCGTAAGGCATCTGCACGATAGCGCCTTTGTCGTCCTTGCGGATAACGGTGCCTTCATGCACAGAACCGATGGCGAAAGTGTCCTGGAGTGTGTTCCAGGGATCTTCCTCGAGTTGCTTGTGACCCAGCTGGAGCTTGCGGTTGTCCTTGTCGATGCCAAGGATCACCACGTCGATCTTCTCGCCCACTTTCGTGAACTCGCTGGGGTGGTTGTAGCGCTTCAGCCA
>SEAC01000001.1 GCA_004173235.1 Chitinophagaceae bacterium
GCCATACGCATTTTCGTTACCGGCGGCACCTTCGATAAGGAATACAATGAGCTCACGGGACAGCTTTTCTTCAAAGACTCGCATTTGCCCGAGATGCTCCAGCTGGGCCGCAACCGCGTTTCGGTAGACATACGTACGCTGATGATGATCGATTCGCTCGAAATGACCGACCTCGATCGCGAGCTCATCGCGCGTCATTGCGTGGAGGCCGAAGAAGATCAGATCATCATCACGCACGGCACCGACACGATGGCCGAGACGGCCGAGGTGCTGGCGCAGCGTGTGCCGCATAAAACGATAGTACTCACCGGCGCGATGGTGCCGTATAAGTTCGGTTCGTCGGATGGGCTCTTCAACCTCGGCAGCGCATTTGCCTTTGTGCAAACACTGGCCAAGGGCGTGTATGTGGCGATGAATGGCCGCGCTTTCGTGGCAGGCAACGTGAAGAAGAACAAACTTACGGGCGAATTTGAAGAGCTGACATCGTGAGCCGCGAGCCGTCAACGCTGTAAAAGAAGGGCCGCAATCGCGGCCCTTCTTCTATCAATCATGCTTCGTGTATTGACCTGTTGTGGCGTGTTTGCCTTCGGCCACCTCTTCGAGCATCTTCTTATTGAAGGCATCGAGGTCTTTGGGGCTACGGCTGGTTACGAGGCCATTGTCCACCACCACTTCCTTGTCTTCCCACAGTGCCCCGGCATTAACGAGGTCGGTGCGCACAGAAGGGTAGGAAGTGAGCGTGCGCGTGCTGATCATTCCCGTTTCGATCAGCAGCTGCGGGCCATGGCAGATGGCGGCGAGCGGCTTGCCGCTTTCAAGGAAATGCCGCGCGAAGTCCACGGCTTTCTTGTTCACGCGAAGCTGGTCGGGGTTGAGCACACCGCCGGGAAGCAGCAGGGCATCATAATCTTCAGCATTGGCGTCGTCGAGGTTGCGGTCCACCGGCACTTCAATGCTCCAGTGGTCGTGGTTCCAGGCCTTCACCTTTCCTGTTTGCGGCGAAATGATATGCACTTCCGCACCCGCTCCGCGGAGCGCTTCCACCGGGCTGGTCAGCTCTACTTCTTCAAAACCGTTCTCCGTAAGCACGGCTACTTTTTTTCCATTCAACTTGGGCATAGCATAAAATATTTAGTCCGTGCCCATGCCGCAAAAACGGAGCCAGTGCGGGTGATGCTATATTTGTTTCGACTGCGCCTGTGGTCTTCCTGCGCCACTTCAACAAATGCCCATGAAACGTTTGCTCCCGCTGCTTTTCTTCGTTCCCGTGCTTTTTCTTTTTACACGCTGCCACCGTGCGCCGTATGCAGAAACGAACAAGCAGTACCGCGACTCCGCGCACCGCTTCGCACGCGAGATCGAGCGCAACCCGGCAGGGCAAACGATGGCAACGGCGCAGCCCTGGGTAGGCGCGGTAAACTTCAACCTGCGCAAGCCCAACATCGTGGTGCTGCATCACACGGCCCAGGGCGGCTGCGACACAACGCTGCGCACCTTCACACTGCAGCGCACCCAAGTGAGCGCGCACTACGTGGTGTGCCGCGAAGGCGTGGTGCACCATATGCTCAACGACTACCTGCGCGCATGGCACGCCGGAGCTGGACGCTGGGGCAACATTCAGGACGTCAACTCCTCGTCGATCGGCATCGAGATCGACAACAACGGCGTGGAGCCTTTCAGCGAGGCGCAGCTTGCGGCAACGCTGCAACTGCTCGACACGCTCAGGCGCAAGTATGCAATTCCCGCTGCCAACTTCATCGGGCATGCCGATGTGGCGCCCACGCGCAAGAACGACCCGAGCGTTCTTTTTCCGTGGAAGCGCTTTGCCGATGCGGGCTACGGGCTATGGTGGAGCGACACCACCAACGTGCAGGTGCCAACGGGCTTCAATGCGATCGATGCCTTACGCATCATCGGCTACGATGTGCGCGACAGCAGTGCGGTGTTTGCCACTTTCCGACGCAAATACCTCGGCCGTGAAGCCAAAGGCACGTTAGACGCCGATGAGCAAAAAGTGCTGTACACGCTTTACCGAAAGTTCCTGCAATAAGCAGATGCATAAGGGCGGTTGGCAGGGCTTTTGTTTCCATACCTGCAAACTCCGGTTATGAACGTTAAACGCACTTTCGGTGTCATCCTCACCATTCTGGGCATCGCGGGCCTCATCTATGCAGCCGTTGTATTTATGGATGCACGGGGCACGAGTGCACAGATCAAAACGCTGATCGTGTACGGCGTGCTCGGCGCCATTTTCTTCTTCACGGGTATTGGCCTCATCCGCAGCACTGCCGACGATGCGCGCTCGGCGGTGGGTACGGATCATACGGTGCGCCGCGAAACGCGGACGTACCGGACGGATACGGACGTTTAGCAGGGACTGAAAGCTGGTACGATCAGGTGCGGCAACTGGCGCATCCTATTTCGTTATGCTCTTTCTTTGCGCCGTGGCATTGCTCCTTCATATTGAATCGGCCGTAAGCGGCGCATCCATTTCTTTTTCAGAAAACGAGAACATCTTGCATTTTTCCGAAACGGTGGAGCAGCGCGAAACGGCTGCCTGGCTGCAGGTGGCCATTCGCGAGGCGGCGGCCACGCTGAGGATTTCGTTGAAAGACCTCGCGGCCGTTTGTGTTTCGGCCGGCCCCGGTTCCTACACGGGCCTACGCGTGGGAATGGCTTCTGCGAAAGGTCTTTGTTATGCGTTGAAAAAGCCGCTCATCACCCTTCCAACGCTCCAGGTGCTCTCTGCTGCAGCACTTGCTGCCGGTGCGTTGCCCGGCGCTGCAACACTTCTTTGCCCCATGATCGATGCGCGGAGGATGGAAGTGTTCACGGCCACGTACGATCAGAACCTTGCAGAAATTTCTTCGGCTCATAGTCTTGTGCTTGATGAGCATTCCTACCAATCGGAGCTTGCTGCCGGGCCGGTGCTATTCTTTGGAAACGGCAGCGGCAAATGGAAGGAGCTCACGGGTCATCCCCATGCATTTTTCACGCATGCCGATGCTTCCGCGCGCTATATGGCGGCGCTTGGTGCAACCGCTTTCCACAACGGCGCGTTTGCCGACCTTGCCTATTGCGAACCCTTGTATGCGAAGGAATTCTACACGCCGGTTCTACCGAAAAACGTTTGATTTTACTCTTTTTTAAACAGCCTCGTTTTTTACCGGCCGGATCAATACATTTGCCAAATAATATATAAGAAAAAGTTAGATTTATTGATATGAGCGAACTTCTAGTTGAAAAGCCGGTAAAGGGAGAAGTGGAACTGAAAATTGACGTGCTGACCTTGAAAAAGGCCGCACTCGTGCTGCGCGCCATCAACCACAAGCTTCGCCAGCAAATCCTGAAGCTCATTCAGCAAAAGGGGGAGATCACGGTTACGGAGATCTACGTGAAGCTGCGCCTCGAGCAGTCGGTCGCTTCCCAGCACCTCGCCATCTTGCGCAAGGCGGGCTTTGTTCAAACCAACCGCGACGGCAAATTCATTTACTATTCCGTCAACGATGAGCGCCTGACGCAGGTGCACCTGTTTGCTCAGCAACTGTTAAAGTAAGGGAGCACGATCAGGGATGACAGTCCTTTGACGAGGATCAGCCCGGAGGCGCTGCCGAAGCACTTACCTTTGCGCAAAGCCTCCATATGTACATTCAGCAACTATATACCGGCTGCCTCAGCGAAGCCGCTTATTACATCGAAAGCAACGGGGAAGCCGCTATCGTGGACCCGCTTCGCGACATCGACGCCTACCTGCAACTGGCCGCCGAGCGCAACACGCGCATCAAATACATCTTCGAAACCCACTTTCACGCCGACTTCGTTTCGGGTCACATCGACCTGGCGAAGGCCACTGGCGCAACCATCATCTACGGGCCACAAACGGAGACGAAACTGCCGGTGCACATTGCCGCCGACGGCGAGCAGTTCGCAATCGGCGATATCAGCATCACAGTGCTGCACACGCCGGGCCACACGCTCGAATCGTCGTGCTACCTGCTCAAGGATGCCACGGGTAAAGAACACTGCGTCTTCACCGGCGATACGCTCTTTGTGGGCGACGTGGGCCGCCCCGACCTTGCACAAAAGGGTGCCGACCTAACCATGGAAGAACTGGCGGGTATGCTCTACGACTCGCTTCAGAAGCATATCCTCACCCGCCCCGACGATGTGATCGTTTACCCGGCGCACGGTGCGGGCTCCGCCTGTGGCAAAAGCCTGGGCCCTGAAACCTTCAGCACGATTGGCGAGCAGAAAGCCAATAACTACGCGCTGCAACCGCAATCAAAAGCGGAGTTCGTTCGGGCCGTCACCGACGGGCTTAGCGCGCCGCCCCAATATTTTCCCATCAACGCGCGCATCAACAAGGAAGGCTATGAAGACCTCGACAGCGTGCTGGCAAAGGGCATGAAGGCTCTTTCCGTGCGCGAAGTGCGCGAGGCCCTCGACCGCGACGTGCTCGTGCTCGACACGCGCCATGCCACCGAGTTTTCACAGGGCTTCGTTCCCGGATCCGTGTTCATTGGCCTCGAAGGCCGCTTTGCCGAATGGGCTGGCTCGCTGCTCCCCTACACCGGCGAAATGCTTTTGGTAACAGAGCCGGGCAAAGAGCGCGAAACGCTCATGCGCCTCGCTCGCGTTGGTTTTCAGAACATGATCGGATACCTCGAAGGCGGCTTCGAAAGCTGGAAAACGTCGGGCGAAGCCATTGACCTCATCGTGGATGTAGAACCCGATGAACTGGCCATGGACCTGCCTTTCGACGAAAACATCGTGGTGCTCGATGTGCGGAAGCCCAGCGAGTTTGCCGAGGGCCACGTGAAAGACGCCATCAACATCCCGCTCAACGACATGACCGATCCGCTCAACCTTGCGCGGCTCGAAGAGGAGCAAAATCTGTACGTGCATTGCTTGGGCGGCTACCGCAGCCTCATCGCCGCTTCGCTCCTAAAGCGCCAGGGCATTCACAACCTGCGCAACGTGCTGGGCGGATGGAACGCGATTAAAAAGGAAGAGAAGATCCCGACGGAAAAAGAGAAGAGCGTGCTCAACTAAGCAAAGGGAGACCAGATACTGAAAACGGATCGCCGCGCGATCCGTTTTTTTTATGTTGTTTTTGATGCTCTTTCTGCGTTGGGCGTAGTGCGGATGAGTGCGCCCGAAAGCAGGCCAGTGGCGGCTTTTGATGCAGATGGGACCGTTTAGGTATCGTGTAAACGCTTTTAAGTTGGTAAATGGCAGGAAGCAGGCCGGTCTATTTTAGCAAAAGAAAGCAGGCAACCGGCGGACTAAAGAAGAAGAAAAGCAAGCAATCGCAATCGTCGGGGTAAGCAAGCTGAGAACGTTACGTCCTAATTCAAGAATTTCATATAGCAAGCAATCGTTACGTCCGCTGTTTCTACAGGGGACTTTTTTTTGCTCCACAACGTTAAGGCGTTTTTCTGAAACCGCCGTTCCTATTTTTCAACGTTCAATGTTCAATCGCCCCTAATCATTGTAGCACGGGCCCGTATTCGGGCTTCCATTCGTGCTTCCAGCGGCGGTGGCTCCAGAGCCACAGCTCGGGGTTGGCGCTCATTACTTCTTCGAGGTAGCGGGCATACTGCACGGTAAGGGAGCCTTCGGGCATTTGGGCGGGGTGCAGCGAAGCCAGCCGGATGTGGCCTACATAGTGTCCGCGCCGCTTCTTGGTGAAGTGGGCGAAGAACACCGGAAGATCGTTGCGGCGCGCAGCCATTTCGGGTGTTTTCAGGAAGCCCGTGGGGCGGCCAAAGAAATTGACCCAGAAGGCGCGCGATGGCACGCCGGGGCTTTGGTCGGCCACCAGTCCCAGTATGTATTGTTGCCCGCGGTAGGGCAGCATTTCTTCGCGCATGCGCGTGGCTGCCACCAGCTTCACGCCCGAGCGCGATCGGATCTTTCGGAACAGGCGATCCACCGCCTGCGACTTGATGGGGAGGTACACGCCCACGTGCGGCTCGGGCATGAGCGCAGGCACACCCAGGTTCACCAGCTCCCAGTTGAAGTTGTGCCCGAGGTGAAACTGCACGGAGCGGCCGTCGCGGTATACATCGTGCAGCACGGTGAAATCGGCTTCCAGGTGCTTACGGAAAAAGCGCGGCGAGGCGCTGATGAATTTGATCGTTTCAATAAAAGTATCCGTGAAGTTGCGGTAGAACTTCTTCGCGATATCGATCCGCTCCGCCTCCGTCTTTTGCGGAAACGCAATGCGCAGGTTGTCGAGCACCACTTTCTTGCGGTAGCCCATAATGTAATACACCAACCCGTAAGCGGCATCCGACAACAGGTACAGCACCCGCAACGGCAGCAGCGACACCAGGTAAAGAAAGCCGTAAAGCAGGTAATACATCGGGCGTCAAAGGTATACACACACCGTCATTGCAAGCACAGCGAAGCAATCGGATGATCTACAGGATGATGTTCTGCACAAGTTCGCCGTGCTCGGGGTAATCGGTGTTGTAATGCAGCCCGCGGCTTTCTTTTCGGAACGACGCTCCTTTGGTGACCAGGTATCCCACGGATATCAGGTTTCGCAATTCGAGCAGCTGTGGCGACACCGAACTGTTGCGGTATAGTTCTTCTGTTTCTTCAAACAGAAGGTCTATGCGCTTCATGGCGCGGGCAAGGCGTACGTTGTTGCGCACGATGCCTACGTAATCGCTCATCACCTGCTGCAGTTCTTTGAGGCTTTGCGTGATGAGGATCATTTCCTTCGGCTCGGAAGTGCCTTTTGCATTCCAGTCGGGGATGGCGGGCAGCTCCGCGAGCGTTTCAATGCGGCGCGTAGCATCCACATAGCAGCGGTGTGCAAATACCATCGCTTCGAGCAGCGAGTTAGAGGCAAGGCGGTTGGCGCCGTGTAGACCGGTGGAAGCGCACTCGCCGCAGGCATACAGGTTCTGGATAGAGGAATGCCCCCACTCGTCGGTCTTGATGCCGCCGCAGCTGTAATGCGCTGCCGGGGCCACGGGAATGAGGTCTTTGGCCACGTCGATGCCGATGGAGAGGCACTTCTCATGAATGTTCGGAAAGTGCTCCTTGAATTTCGTCTGGTCCATATGCCGGCAATCGAGCCACACGTGCTCGGTACCG
Organism: Chitinophagaceae bacterium; assembly: GCA_004173235.1. Lineage (GTDB taxonomy): Bacteria > Bacteroidota > Bacteroidia > Chitinophagales > Chitinophagaceae > Flavisolibacter. Next base: position 7,111 of record SEAC01000001.1, read on the forward strand.
CCGATCTTCATTTCACTGTCGATGGCGCGGGCAACGATGTCGCGCGGGGCGAGGTCCTTGCGTTCGTCGTAGCGCTCCATGAAGGCTTCGCCCTTGCTGTTGCGCAGGATGCCGCCGTCGCCGCGCACGGCCTCGGTGATGAGGAAAGCCTGCCCGCGCTTGCCGGCTTCGTAGAGTGCAGTGGGATGAAACTGGATGAACTCCATGTTCTCGATGCGGCCCTTGGCGCGGTACACCATAGCCACACCGTCGCCCGTAGCGATATACGGGTTGGTGGTGGTGCGGTACACCTGGCCGTTGCCGCCTGTTGCCAGCATCGTCAGCTTCGCGAGGATCTTCTCAATGCCGTTGGTCACCATGTTAAGCACATACACGCCATAGCAGCAGATGTCGGGCGTGCTCTTGGTAACGAGGTAACCGAGGTGGTGCTGTGTGATGATATCTACCACGAAGCAATGCTTGATGATGCGGATGTTGGGCGTGTTCTCCACCGCCGTAAGCAGCGCGCGTTCCATCTCGCGGCCCGTTACGTCTTTGTAATGGAGGATGCGGTACTCCGAGTGGCCGCCCTCGCGTCCCAGCTTGTATGATCCTTCGGAATCCTTGTCGAATTGGGCGCCCCAGTCAATGATCTCCTGCACGCGCGCGGGACCTTCCTTCACCACCGCTTCCACGATGGCGCGGTTGCAAAGCCCGTCGCCGGCAATGAGCGTATCGTCGATGTGTTTTTGAAAGGAGTCGTTCTCCAGGTCGTTCACCACGGCGATGCCGCCCTGCGCATACTTGGTGTTGGTTTCATCGGCGGCGGCCTTGGTGATGATGGTCACCTGCCGATCGGGAAACTGCTGCGCCACCTTGAGCGCGTAGGTGAGGCCCGCAATGCCGGAGCCGATGACGAGGAAGTCGGTTTGCATACTGCACGAATGTAAAGACGTGCCGATGATTAAGGAGATGGATTAACGAATAGCGGATATCGGATAGGAAATGTCGAAGTGACCACGAGCAATGCTTCCCCTTCTGCATTCATCATTCCTTGTTCGATATTCTATATTCAATTCAACAGTTCCTGGCGCAGCGCTTCCGGGCTCTTCTTGGGCGTGCGCGGCGGCGCAATATGATTGAGCAGGCCGATGCAGAGAAAGAGTTGCGCGAGTCCGTAGGTGAGCATGATGAGCAGCTCGATGGGTGTGCTGCTTTGCTTCCAGTAAAACCTGGAAAGGGCGAGGATCGAATCGGAGGTGACGAAGAGCAGTGCACCGCCGAAAAGCAGCGCAGCGCTGCGCCGGTTTTTGAGGCGCACCAGTTGGAGCGCCATCGCCAGCATGAAAGAGATCACCACGCCGTATACAAGCACGGGGATGAGGAAGTCGCCGAGGTGCTCGAAGAGCAGCGAGATGAGGCAAACGTAGTAGGTGAGCACGGGCACCAGCATCAACGGGCGAAAGCGGATGCCCTTTTGTTGCCGCAGCGCATTAAACGACAGTCCGTAGGCTACCTGCGCCACCAGGAAGGCCGCAATGCCGGCAATGAAAAAGGTAGTGCCGGGGCGCAGCAGCAGCACATCTCCGAACCACGAGGCCACGAGCGCCACGAGCAGGCCTGTCTTGAGCGGCGCAGTGTATCGCGGCGTTGCGTTGAGCACGAGCGCGATGAGCAGCAGCACCAGCAGCGGCTTGCTGAATACGCGAAGCTTGTCGTCGTTCATCGAGATGAAGACGGCATCGCAGAACAGTGCGGCGAGGAAGAAGAGCGACCAGTAAAATGTTTTCATATCGTGAGGCATGTGCCGTGAGCCTGCAAAGCCGAAATTGGTAAGTTACCGCTTTATCGTAGTGTCAATCATAGCCAGTAACTACAAAGAAAAAAGGCATCTGCGCCCATCAGCCAAAATCGAAAAGATCTGCGTTCTGTCGTTCATTCACGCTTTCCCAAGCGGTTCCACCCAGGCGCCGTTCTCTTTGAGCAATTGAATCAGTTCTTCCACCGCCACTTCGCTCGGCACGTTGCGCTTCACCACGTCTTTGTTGCGGTACAACGTGATCTTGCCGGGGCCGCTGCCCACGTAGCCGAAATCGGCATCCGCCATCTCGCCGGGGCCGTTCACGATGCAGCCCATGATGGCGATCTTGACGCCTTTGAGGTGGTGCGTCACTGCGCGGATCTTCGCGGTAGTCTCCTGCAGGTCGAATAGCGTGCGGCCGCAGGAAGGGCAGGAGATGTACTCGGTTTTGGAGATGCGTGTGCGCGTGGCCTGCAGGATGCTGAAGGCTGTGTGATTGAGGAAGCGCTCGGCGCGGTCGGACCCGGTTGTATATCTACGGCCCGAGAGCGTGTTGTATTGATCGAATTGCGCGTAGGCCTGGCTGCTCATGCCGAGGCAGAGGCCATCGCCGATGCCGTCGAGCAGCAGCGCGCCCGCTTCCACGCCAAAATGCACGAGGTGCTCGTCGGCGGTTTGCCAGTTGCTGTCGGTGATGAGGATGATGGGGTTGCGCACCGATCGCGCCGTGAGCGCATCCACCAGCGTGCGCATCGATTGCACGGCGTTGCGGTTGGTGCTGCTGATGCAAAGCACTACGGAGGGGTCGTTGGCGATGCGGTCGATGTGCGGCGAAAGTGCTGCGCCGTCGCTGTATGCGTCCAGCATCACGAAGTTGAGCGAGGGGCTCCTGGAGCCAGCTTCCACGTAGCCTGCATCGTCAAAAATGGGAAAGTATTTTTCAATCGCTTCCTGTGCTTCGATGGCTGCGCGCGCAACTGTTTCCTGCCACGCGGCCGGGTATTGAATCACCTTGAGCGTGCCCGGCAGCGGGAAGATCAGCGGAAGGTGGCCGGTGAAGATGTAGTCGGCAGCCGTGTCGGCGATGGCCCACTTGTCGGTGGCCTCATTGTAGGTGTAGCCCACATGTTGCAGGTCGGAAGGTGCGATGGCGGTGAGCTTGCTCAGGTCGGCGATGACCACGGGCACCTGCGCGCCGCCGATGTTGGATACGGCGAAGGTGGAGCGGCGGGAGTAGCTCGTCCGCGACCCATCCCCCGACCCCTTCCCTAAGGGAAGGGGAGAGCTGGCAGTGACGGCGTAGCGCTTCACGAGGTCTTTGCACACTGGTATTTCGAGCTCGGGGTCTTCGGTGAGCGACACGCGGATGGTATCGCCGATGCCTTCTTCGAGGAGGGTGCCGATGCCGATGGCGCTTTTGATGCGGCCGTCTTCGCCATCACCGGCTTCGGTGACGCCGAGGTGGAGCGGGTAGCATTCGCCGAATTCCTGTTCCATCTGCTGCACGAGCAAGCGATATGCCTGCACCATCACCTGCGGGTTGGAGCTCTTCATGCTGAGCACCACCTGGTGGTAGTCTTCGGCGCGGGCGATGCGGAGGAACTCCATCGCGCTCTCCACCATGCCCATCGGCGTGTCGCCGTAGCGGCTCATGATGCGGTCGGAGAGGGAGCCGTGGTTGGTGCCGATGCGCATCGCGGTGCCGTGTTCTTTGCAGATGCGCACCAGCGGCGTAAAGCGCTCGCGGATGCGGTCGATCTCGGCGGCGTATTCCGCGTCGGTATAGTCGATGGTCTCGAATTTCTTTTTATCCACGTAGTTGCCGGGGTTCACGCGCACCTTCTCCACGATGCGGGCGGCGATCTCGGCGGCGTTGGGTGTAAAGTGGATGTCGGCTACCAGCGGCACCGTGTAGCCGCGGCGGTGCAGTTCGTCGCGGATGGCCCTGAGGTTTTCCGCTTCCTTTTTGGAAGGTGCGGTAATGCGCACCAGTTCGGCGCCCGCTTCGATGCAGCGGATGGTCTGCTCCACCGTTGCCCGTGTGTCCATGGTGTCGGTGGTGGTCATCGTTTGCACGCGAATGGGATGGTCGCCCCCGATGGTGAGGTTGCCAATACGCACGGTGCGCGTATGAAGTCGTTGATAAGAAAGCGGTTGAGAGGATTGCTGCATCGGTGCAAAGATAAACGGCGCGCGCATGTGCTCACGGGGTAGTGGGGGGTAATGGGGTAATGTGCTGATTTGCTAATCTGCGGATAGGGCGGCTTCGGCTCCGATCAGCGGGGTACGCGGTATTTTCCTGGTATGTGCGGCTTCTGCCGATCCCGAAGGCTGTCGAATGACGCTTTCGCCCCCTTTCCGGGTTCTTTGCGACGCTGACCTGACACTTTGTATAGGTGGCGGTGCTCCCGGTGGATGTGACCTGACACTTTGGATATCTGGTGGTGCTCTTCGTGCAAGTGGCCGCGCTCTTCGTGCAAGTGGCGGTGCTCACGGCGGGTCTCACCTGACACTTTGTATAAGTGACGATGCTCTCGGTGGAGGTGACCTGACACTTTGTATGGGTGACGGTGCTCTTCGTGAAAGTGGCGATGCTCCTGGTGGATGTGGCGGTGCACATGTCGCAGGTGGCGGTGCGCCTGGCGGGATTAGTTCCCGGCGGCAAGCGCCGGGATGACGGGTGCCCCCTTTGGAAGAAGGATGGCGCGGCCGGGGGCGAATCCCACCAATGCCCCATGGCCGCGCCCATTGCACTCCCCCGTGCGGGCCGTCATCCCGCTGCGCAGCAGCGGGATCTTAGTTCCCGGCGGCAGGCGCCGGGATGACGGGCGCTCCCTTTGGTAGAAGGATGGCGCGGCCGGGGGGGTGAATCCCACCAATGCCCCATGGCCGCGCCCATTGCACTCCCCCGTGCGGTTCGTCATCCCGCTGCGCAGCAGCGGGATCTCGCCGGAGGCGCGGGGATTCGGGCGGCAGCAGCGGGATCTCGCGGAGGGGCGGAGGGCTGCCGGGCAGCAGCGAGTCGCTGTGGAGGGGAAGTCAACTCTTTTCCCGTTGCAGGTTCTGCATGGTGCGGCGTATTAGTTCCCGGC
>SEAC01000040.1 GCA_004173235.1 Chitinophagaceae bacterium
TTCTGCAGGGGGCGTTTTCAGTGCACAGCCTTCGGGTCTCAGCATCGATGCGGTGAGCGGCGCCATCAACACGGCCAGCTCGCAGCCGGGCACCTACGTGGTGACCTACAGCATCGACGCGGCGAATGGTTGCGGCGCGTTCAGCACCAGCGACACCCTACTGATCAATGCCGCGCCGGCAGCCAGCTTCAGCTATGCGGGATCGCCTTATTGCGCGGGCTCCGGAAATGTGAGCCCCACGCTCAATGGCACCATGGGCGGCGTATTCAGCGCCACTCCGGCCGGTCTTTCCATTGATGCAGCAACGGGTGTGGTCAACACCGCTGCCAGCACTGCAGGACCCTACAATGTGAGCTACACCATTGCCAACGCGGGTGGTTGCGCTTCCGTTACTGCAAACAATTCGATCATGATCAGTACCGTGCCGGTGGTAAACCAGCCGGGTGATGTGATTGCGTGCGCAGGACAGCAGACATCAGCGGTTCCGTTCAGCGGCAACTATTCGCCTGCGGCTTACTACTGGACCATCAGCGATACTTCGCTTGGTCTTCCGGCTTCGGGTTATGGTCCGCTGCCTTCCTTCCTTCCGGTGAACCACAGCAGCAGCGCCATCAACGCAACGGTTACCGTGACGCCGATCACGGGCCTTGTGTATGCGGCCGAGTCGAGCACCAACAAGCGCATCGCTGTGATCGACCGTGCTACACGCTCCATCATCCAGCGTTTCGCTACAGCGCAAACCGGTCCTTCGGGCATTGCACTCACCCGTGACGGCCGCAAGCTGTACACCTGCAATTTCGAAACGGCCAACGTGAGCGTGATCGACCTGGCCACGCAAACGGAGATCAAGACGATCCCCGCATCACCATCAACCTATTCGATGGTGCTGAGCGCAGATGAGAAGCGCCTCTACGTAGTGGGCATCGCCAACAGCAACGTCACGATCATCAACACGGAGGTGGATACAGTGATTACCCGCGTTACGGTTGGAGGCAGCCCGCGTGGCATCGCCATCACACCTGATGGAAGCAAAGTGTTCGTTGCCTGCCGCAACTCCAACCGCGTTGCGGTGATCAGCGCGGCCACCAACACGCAGGTAGCATCGATCGTTGTTCCGGGCGGACCGTACGCACTTGCAGTGAGCCCCGACGGCAACACCGTTTATGTAAGCTGCGCAACGGGTACCAACCTCGTATCGCTCAATAGCAGCACTTATGTTGTGACCAATGTTGCAACCGTAGGTGCGGGATCGGCAGGCATTGCCGTGAGTGCCGATGGCTCGCGCGTTTACCTCGCTCACCAGGTGCCTAGCGGCCTGCGTGTGATCGACCCGGTAGCACAAACGATCGTCAGCAACATCAGCCTTCCCAACTTCCCCGTATTTGTACAACTCGCCCCGAACAGGAAAGAGATCTATGTAAACAACCAGGCCGACTCGAGCGTTGCTATCGTTGACCTCGAAACGAATACGATGGTAACACGCCTTCCGAACATTGCCTTTGCTTCGGGTATGGCGGCAACGCAGGACGGTTCCTGCACCGGCACGCCGAAAACGTTCACCCTCACGGTGAATCCGACCGTGACGGCAACTATCGCTTATGTGGCTTCGCCTTACTGCAGCAATGCCGGTATCATTGAAGCTTCGCGTACGGGAACGACGGGTGGTCGCTGGAGCGCGGCGCCTGCCGGCCTTAGCATCGACAGCCTTACGGGCAGTATTAATACGGTTGGATCGCAGGCCGGTACTTATACGGTAACGTATGCTCTGGCGCCGCAATCGGGATGTGCCGCCTTCAGCACCAGCACGCAAATCACCATCACTGCAGCCCCGCAGGCGACGATCGCCTATGCCCAGCCTGCTTATTGCGCGGGCGTGGGATCGATCGTAGTGCAGCGCACGGGTAATGCGGGCGGCTACTTCAGCGCCAGCCCCGCAGGGCTTGCGGTGGACAGCAGCAGCGGCGCCATCAACACGGCTGCTTCGCAGGCAGGGTCGTATGTAGTGAGCTACACCATCGCCGCGGCGTCGGGATGTGCTTCGTACAACACGACTACAACTGTGAGCATTCAGCCGGCTGCGCTAGTGAGCGCGGTTGCCAGCAAGGTGTATTGCGCCGAGGAGCGCAGCACGGCCATCGTGTTTGCAGGCGGAGCAGCGGGCACCACGTACGAGTGGACCAGCGACAACACGTCGATAGGCATAGCGGCATCCGGCAGCGGTTCGATCGCTTCGTTTACAACAGTCAATTCGGGTACGACGGCCGCGGTTGCCAACATCACGGTTACTCCTTACCTCAATGGCTGCAGCGGCACGCCGGTAAGCTTCACGCTTACAGTAAACCCGATGCCTTCGGTGAATGCCGTTGCCAACCAGGTAGCCTGCGCCGGTACGAATACGCTTCCGATCTCGTTCAGTGGCACCGTTCCGGGCACGAACTTCAGCTGGACGAACAGCAATACTTCCATTGGCCTGGGCGCTTCGGGCAACGGATCCGTTCCTGCCTTTACTGCACAGAACGCCGATACCGTTCCCGCTTCCGCAGCCATCCGCGTTCTTCCTTCGATTACGGCCAACGGGCTTACCTGCGCCGGTCGCATCAGGGTGTACACGATCGCAGTGAACCCGACACCTACCGTTGCAGCAGTGGCCAGCCAGGCGGTTTGCAACAACACTTATACGCAGGCCGTCACGTTCACGGGCAATGTTCCGGGCACCACGTTCAAGTGGACCAACAGCAACCCGTCCATCGGTCTTGCGGCCAGCGGCAGCGGCGACCTTCCATCCTTTGTTGGAACCAACGCAACGACATCGGTGCAGACGGCAACAATTACAGTTACACCACAGTTCTTCAACAGCGCTCTTTGCAGCGGAAGCCCTGTGACCTTCACTATTTCGGTGCAGCCAGACCTCGCAGGCACCACAAGCTTCAACTACGCCGGGTCGCCGTATTGCAGCAATGCGGGAACTGTAGCGCCGATGTTTACCGGTGTGACCGGCGGTCGCTTCAGTGCTGCTCCTTCGGGCCTGAGCATTGACAGTGTGACGGGCGTTATTAACACGCAGCTTTCGCAGGCGGGCAGCTATACGGTCAGCTACACGATTTCCGGGATGGGTGGCAACTGCAACCAGGTGAGCAGCACTTCGGTGAGCATTATTCCGCCTACGTCGGCCACCATCAGCTATCCAGCATCTCCCTATTGCGCTACCGGTATCGCACTGGTGCAGCGCACGGGGAACGGGGGTGGAGTGTTCACGGCAACGCCACTCGGCCTCAGCATCGATAGCCTCAACGGCGCTATCAACCTTGCAGCATCGCAGGCGGGCAACTACACGGTTACCTATACCGTTACTGCGCCCGGAAGCGGTTGCTCCACGGTGCAGGCCACGGCTACGCTCACGGTGAACCCAATGCCTTCGGTGAACCCGATACCTAACCAGGCGCTGTGCAACGGCAGCAACAGTGCGCCGATCACTTTCAGCGGACCAGTAGCGGGCACCACCTTTACGTGGACTAACAACAACACGTCGATTGGTCTTGGAGCTGGCGGCGGCAACACGATGCCAGCATTTACCGCAAGCAACGCGGGCACAACGCCGCAGCAGGCAACGATCCGCATCACGCCTACCTCGCCCAATGGTGCCGGTGTGTGTACGGGAACAACCACTGTTGCCATGATCACGGTGAACCCTGTGGCTACGGTGAACCCGGTTGCCAACCAGGTGGTATGTGCAGGAACCGGCACGCAGGCGGTATTCTTCAGTGGCGCCGGTGGCAGCAGCTACCGTTGGACCAACAGCAACCCTGCTATCGGGCTGCCAGCCAATGGTGTGGGCGATATTGCATCCTTCTCTGCCGAGAACAGCACGGCATCGGCGATCTCCGCAACCATCACGGTAACGCCCCAGGCGAACGGCGGTGGCGTAAGCTGCAACGGAACGCCCGTTTCGTTCACGATCACAGTGCAGCCCTTTACATCGGGAACCACTATCAACTATCCCGCCTCGCCCTACTGCGCGGCTTCAGCACCGGTGGCGCCTGTCATCAATGGAAGCAATGGCGGACGCTTCAGCTCACTGGCAGGACTCGTTCTTGACAGCGTCAGCGGGGTCATCAACCCTTCGGCTAGCACGCCTGGTATTTATACGGTAAACTATGTAGTGTCCAACGGCGGCCTCTGTCCCCAGTTTGCAAGCACCTCGGTAAGCATACTGCCCACTCCTTCGGCGGGCATCAGCTATCCGGCTTCTCCCTACTGCCAGGGTGGTACGGCCAATGTGATTCGCAACGGCACTACAGGAGGCACATACAGCGCATCGCCTGCAGGGCTGTCGATCAATGCTACCACCGGTGCCATCGCGCTTGCAAGCAGCGCGGCCGGTACCTACACGGTAACGTACACAGTGAACGCAGGCAGCGGCTGTGCGCCCTTCAGCACGAGCGCGTCGGTTACGGTTTCGCCAACGCCCACTGTGAATCCCGTAGGCAACCAGACCTGGTGTAATGGGGCCTCTACCAACGCGGCTAGCTTTACAGGTACCGCGCCGGGAACAACCTACACGTGGACGAACAACAACACCTCAATTGGTCTCGCAGCGTCAGGCGCCGGCAACATCGCTTCGTTTGTTGCAGTAAACAACGGAACAGCACAGGCGCGTGCTACTATCAGCGTCACTCCTTCGCTGAGCAACGGAAGCAGCAGCTGCCCCGGAAAGACGATGACGTTCTTTATCTCGGTGAATCCAACACCGACGGTGAACGCGGTGCCGAACCAGGTAGTTTGCAAGGGCAGCACCACAACGCAGGTAGACGTTGCCGGTCCAGTTGCGGGAACTACCTATGCCTGGACAAACAACAATACGTTGTCGGGCCTCGCGGCGAACGGTACGAATGTGGTGCCGTCATTCATGGCGCAGAACCCATCGCCCAACCCCATTGCAGCTACGGTGACCATCACGCCCAACTACCTCAATGGTGTCCGGTGCTTTGGTCCTGCCATCACGTATACGTACACGATCAACAACTGTTCGCCGCGCCTCATCACAAAAGGTGGCGCGCAGCAGCCGGTAACGGAAGGCGAACTTTCCGCAGAAGTGAAAGTGGGTCCCAACCCCACGCCCACGGGCCTGTTGTATATCTACTATACGGGTAATGCAGCACGCCGGCTTACGTACCTGGTAACTGATGCGCAAGGCCGTACGCTGCGCTCGGCGCCGCTCAAGGGCAGCCGCACCGAAGTAGACCTGCGCGGCTACAGCGCCGGCAGTTACCTGCTGCAGGTGCGCGATGCCAACACCGGCGCGTCCATTCAGCAAGTGATCGTGCGCCCCTGACGAAACATGTCGGAATCATGTATACTACGAGGCCCCTCTTTTGAGGGGCCTCTTTGTTGAATGTCGAATAATGAAGAACGAATAAAGAATATCGAAGAGGAGCGGGAAGGCTGCAGCTCAGAGCTCGCTGGCGGGATCCCAGAATCTGTTTTTGAAATCCTGCACCTGGTCGTCCACGATGTGTATGCCTTCCTTCTCGAGCAGCAGCTGCATCTGGCCTCGATCGCCGAAGTGCGCTTTGCCCGTGAGCAGTCCCTGGCGGTTCACCACGCGGTGTGCAGGCACCCGCGGACGAATGTGGTGGCAGTTGTTCATCGCCCAGCCTACCATGCGCGAAGAGCCACGTGTGCCCAGCGCTGCAGCGATCGCTCCATACGAAGTGACGCGGCCCTTGGGTATCTGGCGCACCACGTCGTATACCTGCGCAAAGAAGGACTCCTTGTCGGTTTTGCCCGAAGGCATCACCTTTTTGAGCGGCGCTTTTTTCATTGAGGAAAGTTACGGTGATCGGGAGTGGTGAGTCGTGAATCGTGAGTGCGCGATGCGCGGCAACCCGCGAACGGAAGCCAAAGGCGTTTGTTCGAGCCTCAGGCGTAAGCCTTCACGATTGATGATTCACTTTTCACGCGTCCTTCGCTTTGCGAGCAATTCCTCCCGCCGGGGTTCCGGAACCGCTTCATAATCGTAGGGACAATGCAGGCATCCCATTCCGCAGCAATAACCGCGTTGGAGATGGTGCTTTTCGGTGAGCACCACGTAACCCTGATCGTTCCAGTAATAGTCTTCGCCCTCAACCAGCGGGTTGTTCATCTTCGAAGAGTTGTTGCTGCAATAGGGCGTCGAGTTCGGTGCCTGGCAGTTGTTGCGGTAGGGTGAAGCAAACGTAGTGCACGCGTGCCGCGCCGGCAATGTCGAGCGACTCGTAGTAAGTTTTGATCTGAAGTTCGTCGTTGATCTGCGGTTGTGCGTACACGTCATCCGTCGAGTCGAGAACGTTGCATCCATACATCGCGCACACCTTCATGGTAAAGCCATAGAGGTTGGGGCTATCCGTCTTGAGATGGATTTTGCCACCCGGCTTGAGGATGCTTTGGTAGCGGCGCAGGAAGCGGGGATGCGTGAGGCGCTTCTTCGCTTTGCCGGTGCGCAGCTGCGGGTCGGGGAAGGTGATCCAGATCTCGCCCACTTCACCGGGCGCAAAGAATTTTTCGATGCCGTCGATGAGGATGCGCAGGAAAGCTGCATTCTTCAGGCCTTCCGCGATGGCCTTGCGCGCGCCGGCCCAGATGCGGTTGCCTTTGAGGTCTACGCCCAAGAAGTTGCGCTGCGGATGCATCCGCGCAAGCCCCAGCGTGTATTCGCCCTTGCCGCAGGCGAGCTCGAGGGTCAGCTCGTTGCCGTTGCCGAAAAATTCCGCCCACTTTCCCGCCATGCCCTCGGGGTATTGCAGCACGTTGGGGAAGGTTTCTATTGCGGCAAATCGAACCAGTTTTTTGTGACCCATGAGAGCAATGTGGTAATGTGGTAATCTGTGAATGTGGTAATCGAGCGCTCGGTACGTGGCAACGTATCACCACATCACCACATTACCACGTTACGACATTATTTGAACATCAATTCTTTTACCTTCTCCTTGTCTTCCTTCTCTTTCTTCAGGTCGAACATGGTGCCGAACACACGGTCCCAGATGGTGGTGCTAACGCCGTAGCCCTTGCCTTCATCTTTGTAGTGATGCAGGTGGTGGTTGCGCCAGAGGGGCTTCATCCACTTGAAGGGCGGGTTCCAGGCGTGGATGGCGTAGTGCATCGTGCCGTACATCAGGTAGCCGATGAGAAATCCCGGGAAGAAGAGGAACGCGGTATTGCCGAGGGCGAGGTATTGCAGTCCGAAAATGGTAGACGACAGAATGAGGCTGGGCACCGGCGGCATGAACAGCCGCTGGCGGTCGCGGGGAAAGTGGTGGTGGTTGCCATGCATCACATACACCACCCGCTGTGCACGCTGGCTGTCGGCAATGGCGTGAAAAAGAAAGCGGTGCGCGATGTATTCAAAAAGGGTCCAGGAGAAGGCGCCCGTGAGAAAGAACAAGGCGATGCGCGACAGCTCGAAGCCGAACTGGTTGTGCGCGAAGATGGGAAAACCGATGACTACCGGGAGGTACATCCCCCAGATCACCAGCGGGTGAGCCTTGGTCAGCATCTCCAGCACGGGATTGCGGAACAGCTGTGCCTGCCCTTTATTATGGATTTTTTCGAATTTCATGCTACACGGTGTTTCGCCCGCAAAATTACGGTTTATCCGTCTTTCCCGGGTTTTTCGATCGTATCCCGGTTGCCAGTTCCCTGTTATATTCGCTTATGAAATTGGTTTCCTACCTCAAAGACGAAACAGACCAGCTTGCAGCGCTGGTGGACGGCAAATTATATGACATGGAGCACCTCCATCCCGACCTCCCGGGCACGATGGCCATGTTCCTGCACTACTGGGAAGACGTATTCCCGGTAGCAAAGCACGGCGCCGAGATGGTGCGGGAGGGCCGCATTGCCGCTTCCAAAGGCATCGACCCGGCTACGGTACAGCTCCTGGCACCCGTGCCCTTCCCGAGTTCCTGCCGCGATGGCTATGCGTTTCGCCAGCACGTGGCAGCTGCCCGCCGCAACCGCAAGGTGGACATGATCCCCGAATTCGACCAGTACCCCATCTTTTATATGACCAACCACCACGCGGTGTATGGTCCCGGGCCGGTGCGCTGCATGCCCGACCACTTCGAAAAGCTGGACTTCGAGCTCGAAGCCGCGATCGTCGTCTGCAAGCAAGGCCGCAACATTAAGGCGGAAGATGCCGATCAGTACATCGGCGGGCTGATGATCATGAACGACTTGAGTGCGCGCCGCCTGCAGATGGAAGAAATGCTGCTCAACCTCGGGCCTGCAAAAGGAAAGGACTTCGCCACCACCATCGGTCCCTGGCTGGTGACGCTCGACGAGCTGGAAAGCCTGGAAGTGCCGGCGAAAGAAGGACACGTGGGCAAAAACTGGAACCTCAAAATGACCTGCAGCGTCAATGGAAAGCAGGTGAGCGAAGGCAACCTGGGCGATATGGACTGGACCTTTGCGGAGCTGGTGGAGCGTGCCTCCTACGGCGTAGACCTGCATCCCGGCGACATCATTGGCTCGGGCACGGTGGGCACGGGCTGCTTCCTGGAGCTCAATGGCACCGGCAAGCTCAATGATCCCGCTTACCCAGAGCAGTGGTTGCAGCCCAACGACGATGTAGTGATGGAGATCGACGGACTGGGAACACTGGAAAACAAAATGGTGCCGGAGGAAACCAATTGGAGTATCTTGAAGCTGAAAAAGATGGATGCTGCCTCGTGAGCAGGTAGCGCCATCAACAAACTGACTGCTAACCTGCGACTGCACTGACATCAGCCACTAACGCTGCAACTTCGGCATACCAAAACCAAACCAATATGAGAAAACAGTACTTGAAGTTTTTGACGGCGCCGCTGTGCGTCCTTTTGGCACTAGCGCAGCCTGCGCAGGCGCAGCCAGGCGCCCTCGATCCGTTTTTCGCCAACGCTTATTCCAATTCCGACCCGATTCGGACAGCAGTGGCGCTTCCTGACGGCAAGGTGCTCGTAGGATCGGCAACTTTTAACAACCCCGTGGGTAGTATACAGGGTGTGCAGCGCCTGAACGTGGACGGAAGCGTCGACAATACCTGGAACGGAGCGATCACCTGGTCGGGCGTAACCAGCCCCTATCCCCAAGGCGTTCGCCGGATGGCGCTCCGGCCCGGCGGTGCTCACTTTGCGATCGGCACCAATAATTCGTCCTATTTCCTGATCACATCACTTGCGAACGGCACCGTCGATGGGACCGTTCCGTTCAACGCGTTTCAGTCGGGTACCGCACTCGCCTTGGGTGCGCAAAGCACCGGTCGCGCAGTAGTGGCTGGCGCGCAAACCCCTGCAACGACGCTCGAAAGAGGAATTGTTGCCTACGGAACCGACGGATTAATTGATCCCAGCTTCGGCGCCCCCGCCGGCGGTATCACCCTCGAAAACTCGCTGCAGGGCCACACCGTATCTGCCGGCACCGCCAGCGTGCAGGTGCTGGTCGTTCAGCCCGACGACAAGATCATCATCGCGGGCAACTTCACGCATTACGATGGTGTGGAAACCGGTAACATCGCGCGCCTCAACGCCGACGGCTCGCTCGATGGAACCTTTTCGGCAGGGCTGGGCACACTGGATACCCTCACCGGCACCTTCGGCCCCGTGAGCGCTCTCGCTCTGGACGGGAGTGACCGCGTTTATGTAGGCGGTTCATTTACCACCATCAACGACGGCGGCACCGCCAGCGGGATCGTGCGCCTCAACGCCGACGGCACCCCCGACGCCACATTCCACGTTACCGGCATCAGCAACGGCGCTGTGACCGCAATTACCAGTATGCAAAACTGGACAATCATCGGCGGAACGTTCTCGGTGGCGGGCACCACTCCTGTCCGGGGAATCGCTATGCTGAATAACGACGGATCGGTCAATGCCGACTTCCTCTCCGGCGCAGGTACCGGCTTTGGTGCCGACCTCGTTTCGGTAGATGAAATTGCAATCTCGCCTGCCGGCATTTATGTTGCGGGCGAATTCGAAAGCTACAATGGCATGGCGAGGCACAACGTTCTCCGCCTGCAGAGCATTCAGCTTACCGTACCTCCCAATAGGGTTTTGTGCGACGGCACCAACGTTCAGGCAATCAATCTCCCCCCGCTTCCCCCAACATTCACGGCGTCGTGGACGAACGACAATGCCGCGATAGGGCTGGCAGCGTCGGGTGTGGGAAATGTTCCTGCATTCACTGCCACCAACTCCGGCAACACACCCATCACGGGAAGGATATCCATAGACATCAAAGACACCGCCGGCAGCTTTGTGAAACACGTGGTGTACCTCATCACCGTTAAGCCCGCCCCCACGGTGAACGCCGTTTCCGGCCAAACCCTGTGCGCTGGCGACAACACTGCTCCTGTGGCATTCACTGGCCCGGTCAGCGGCACCAGTTTCGGATGGACGAACGACAACACGAACATTGGTCTCCGTGCTTCCGGCACGGGCAACATCGCCGCGTTCCGTGCTTCCAACAATAGTGGTTCCGTGGAAACGGCCAATATCACCGTAACACCAACCGCCGACCATTGCGCTGGTACACCAGTGTCCTTCGCCCTGGCAGTTTCGCCGAGCGCCGGCACCATCAGCTACCCGGCAGCCGAGTATTGCCAAACCGGCAACGCGGTACCGCAGCGCACAGGTTCGCAGGGAGGCAGTTTCTCGGCTACACCCGGCGGCCTCGTAATGAACGCGGCAAACGGACAAGTGAACCTTGCACTTTCCGCTCCGGGCACCTACACCATTACCTACACGGTAGCGGCAACAGGCGGATGCTCCGCAACAGCAAATACGCAACTTACCGTGAAGCCGCAGGCTACGGTGAACGCGGTACCCAACCAGTATTTCTGCAACGGCATTCCCACTACGCCCATCAACTTCACGGGCACCGCAGCCTCCTATACCTGGACGAGCGCAGCCACGGGCTTCGGCCTGCCTGCTTCGGGCACCGGAAATATCGGCTCGTTTACTCCTACGGCCCTGGCATCTACAACCATCCGCGTAACGCCGATCGGTAACGGCAGCACCACCTGCACCGGCAAGCCGTTCACCTTTGCCGTTCGTGTATCCAGCTGCACGGTCGCCAGCCCCGGCAATACCGGTGGCGATGACAACACGCTGCGCGCAACACTTGTTTCGCTGAGCCCCAACCCGGCCCGCGAACAGGTGAACGTAACGTACAACGGCACCAATAGCGGCCCGCTTACGCTGACACTTGTAAACAGCAACGGCGTGATCGCGCTACGCCCGGCATCCTTCACAGGCAACCGCGCTACACTCAACCTGTCGTCGCTGCTGCCCGGCACTTACATGCTGCAGATCACCGACACACGTACCGGCACTATGGTACAAAAGCAGGTGATCAAACTGTAATGTAAATGCATCGCAAAACATTAAGGGCCGCTCAACCGAGCGGCCCTTTCTTTATGCTTAACGAAGTGAAGCAAGGTTCTCGGGTTCTAACCAACCTTTCGCAACCTTCAGGAAAACTTCGGAACCTTTTAGAAACCTTCCTTTAAATGACTTCATTCCGCTTTGCCCTGGCAGCACCCTTGTTGTGCACTTTGCCGAGGAAGGAATCTTTTACCGTGAGCGTTTTTTCCGCGTTCACTTCGGCGCTGCCTACGCCATCGTTGTCGATGCTCATGGTTTGCACCACGAAGTCGGATGCGCGGATGGCGCCCACTGCGTCGTTTTTGATGACGGCGCTTTGTGCCTTGCCGCTCAACGAAACGTTGCCTACGGCGTTGTTATCGAGTTCGAAGCGGTTTGCACTAAGTTTCAGGCTGATGTTGCCTACGCTGTTGTTTTTCAGCTTTACATCGGTAAACGAAAGCGTTTCATCGCAGCGCACGTTGCCCACCATGCTGAGGCTGATGTTGCGGAGGCTCTTGAACGTTACGTACACCACCAGCCTGGTGCCTTTCTTCAGGTTGAGGTTTTTGCGCTTGCCCATGTCGATCACCAGTTTGGAGCCGTCGTTGCGCACGTGGAAGAGCGCCTGTAGGTTTTCGTCGGCTTCGATGCGTACAGCTTCCTTGTCGCCCTGGCTCAACTTGAGTTCGTATACGCCGCTGGCTTCGAGGGCGTCGAAAGGCTGCACGGGCACGTTGGCGGTCACCACGTTGCCGTTGCCGGTGATGGACTCGGATCGGTCGTTTTGGGCGAATACGGCCGGAGCGGCGAGGAGGGCTGCGGCCAGGATCAGTGTTCTCATAACTAAAGAAGGGGTTTAAGGTTGAAAATAAAACGAAATCCTTCGTAAGACGGTGGAAGACGGCGTCGTGTTACACCTGTTGCCCGCTTTTTTGGATGAGCGGCCAGGAAAGGAGATGAGCGAGACGGGAAGCGCAGCATCTTTGCCGGATGATCTTCGACCTTGCCGGCCTCAAGGCCTCCGAGCGCCAGTATTACCTGCAGCACGTGGTAGCGCCGCGCCCTATTGCCTTTGCGTCTACCATCGATGCGGAGGGCAACGCCAACCTGAGTCCTTTCTCTTTCTTCAACCTCTTTTCGGCACAGCCGCCGATCGTGATCTTTTCGCCTGCGCGCCGCGTGCGCGACAACACGGTGAAGCACACGCTGGAAAACGTTTTTGCCGTGCCTGAGGTGGTCATCAACCTCGTGTCGTACAACATGGTGCAGCAGGCCTCGCTGGCCAGCTGCGACTATCCGAAGGGCACGGATGAATTTGTGAAAGCGGGTTTTACAAAAGAAGCCGCCAGCCAGGTGCGTCCGCCGATGGTGAAGGAGAGCCCTGCGAAGCTGGAATGCAAGGTGCTGGAGGTGAAGTCGCTGGGTGAAAGCGGCGGTGCGGGGCAGCTCGTGATCTGCGAGGTGCTGGCGCTTCATATCGACGACCGCCTGCTGGATGCCGACAACAAGATCAACCAGGCCGATCTCGACCTCGTGGCGCGCCTGGGCGGCGACTGGTATTGCCGCACTACGCCGGAGAGCTTATTTAAAGTGCCGAAGCCAAATACGCAGCTGGGCATCGGCATCGACAGCCTGCCCGCATCGGTGCGCGGAAGTCGCCACCTGCGCGGCAACCACCTCGGTGCCTTGGCCAACGTGCACGAGCACCCGGTGATGCAGCCGGCCTTCGACGATCCGCACCTGAAGCAGATCGTACAATACTACTCCCTCAACCCCGACGACATGGAGAAGGAAGTGCACCTCTATGCCGCTAAGCTGCTGGATGAAGGCAGGGTGGAAGAGGCGTGGCAGGTGCTTTTGACGATGGGGTAATGCCTGCCCGACGAAGTGAAGGCGGGGGAGATGTGGTTATGCGGAGATGTGGTTATGGGGTAATGTGGTAATGGGGTAATGGCGCGGAGCGCGCCTTCGGCGAGATCCCGCTGCTGCGCAGCGGGACGACCGCACAAGGGAGTGCAGCGGGCGCGGCCCGGGGGTGATCAGTGGGATTGGCCCTCGGCCGCGCCTTCGTGTTCCCTAGCGGGGCCGACGTCATCCCGGCGCTTGCCGCCGGGATCTAATGGGATCGCCAGGGGGTATTGTTTGATGGCGCTTGCCGCCGGGATCTAATCGGTAGCGCCTGCGGGGGGTATTGTTTGATGGCGCTTGCCGCCCGGATTTAAAAAAAGAGGCTGCCCCATGGGACAGCCTCTTTTGGCTCGCGTCAGCGCTCACGGCCCACCATCAGGATCCGCGGTTTGCCCCCGTAGAGCGCACGGGCTTCACTACGTTGCCCTTCGTGGAGTTCGATTTGAGGAACTTCGAGCCGCCGGCCGCACCGGGCTTGCTCTTATTGTTGCCGCCTTTCTTATCGTTGTCTTTCTTACCGGAGTTCATTATGGACATGGTGCTTCGTTTTGATAAATATAAGACGCTTCCGGCAACCAACGGACGGTCGGGCGCCTACAGCGCGCAATGATCGCCTGTCGCCCGCCGGGCTCCCGGCGTCGCGCTCTGATGGAGCGCATGGTGGCGAGGAGGGAAACCCGTAAAGCATCATTTTGAACCGGTTCACCCCGTAGGAAAGGCCAAGCAAACAAATGGAGGCCTCCTACAGCCTCGGATTGGGGCCAAAAAGATCTTTAAAGGCCCATTCCCACCCTTGCAGTTGATCCGCGAGGGAGGAGGAATGGAGGGAGGAGGAATGGAGGGACGAGGAATGGAGGGACGAGGGAAGGAGGGAGGAGGGGGATTACTTGATTAATTGAGTACATGAATAGTGAGGGACGAGGAAGGGCAGCAGTGCCGCTCACGGCTCATGGCTCACGGCTCACGGCTGACGCCTCACGCCTCACGCTTTGTCACCCTGCGCAAAGTCGAAGGGCGTACCTTTGCCGCCACTTTCCCCATCATGAGTACACAACACCTTTCCGAGCAGGAAATCATCCGCCGCGAAAAGCTCGCCGAGCTCGGTCGCCTCGGCATCGATCCCTACCCGGCCGCCACTTTCCCCGTCAGCCACCACTCCGTTGCCATCAAGGCGGGCTTTACCGACGACGCCAAAGACGACTTCGCCTCCGTGAGCCTCGCCGGCCGCGTGATGAGCGTGCGCGACATGGGCAAGGCCGCCTTCGCCGAGCTCCAGGACTCGGAAGGCCGCATCCAGATCTATGTGCGCCGCGACGACATCGCCAGGGACGGCGACACTTCTTTATATGATACCGTTTGGAAGAAGCTCGTCGACTTCGGCGACTTCATCGGCATCAAAGGCTTCGTGTTCCGCACCAAGATGGGCGAGATCTCCGTGCACGTGCAGGAGCTCACCTTCCTCGGCAAATCGCTGCGCCCCCTGCCAGTGGTGAAAGTGGCCGAAGGACAAACCTTCGATGCCGTTACCGACCCCGAGTTCAAGTACCGCCAGCGCTACGCCGACCTCGTGGTGAACCCCACCGTGAAAGAGACCTTCCTCAAGCGCACGAAAATGGTGAACGCCATCCGCGAGTTCCTCAACGAGCACGGCGGCATCGAAGTAGACACACCGGTGCTGCAGGCCATTCCCGGCGGCGCCGCGGCGCGTCCCTTCATCACCCACCACAACGCGCTCGACGTGCCGTTCTACCTGCGCATCGCCAACGAGCTGTACCTCAAGCGCCTCATCGTGGGCGGGTTCGACTGGGTATACGAATTCAGCCGCAACTTCCGCAACGAAGGCATGGACCGCACGCACAATCCCGAGTTCACCATTCTCGAATGGTATACCGCCTACAAGGATTATTTCTGGATGATGAACGTGACCGAGCAACTGCTCGAACGCACCTGCATAGCAGTGAACGGCAGCAGCGAATCCGTCATCGCCGACCGCACCATCTCCTTCAAAGCGCCGTTCAAGCGCGTGCCGATTTACGAAGCCATCAGGGAACACACGGGTTTCGATGTAAGCGAGATGGACGAAGCCGGCCTCCGCGAAGTATGCGGTAAGCTCGGTCTCGAAGTGGCACCTTCGATGGGCAAGGGCAAATTGATCGACACCATCTTCGG
This sequence comes from Chitinophagaceae bacterium, assembly GCA_004173235.1. Lineage (GTDB taxonomy): Bacteria > Bacteroidota > Bacteroidia > Chitinophagales > Chitinophagaceae > Flavisolibacter. The sequence goes on from SEAC01000040.1 coordinate 15,456, forward strand.
CGAACGCTGCGAACACCACTACATCCAGCCCACGTTCATCACCGACTACCCGGTGGAGATGAGCCCGCTGACCAAAAAGCACCGCAGCAAACCGGGGCTGGTGGAGCGCTTTGAGCTGATGATCAACGGCAAGGAGATCGCGAATGCCTACTCCGAGCTGAATGATCCCATCGACCAGCGCGCGCGCTTTGAAGAGCAGGTGCAGCTGATGGAGCGCGGCGACGACGAAGCCATGTTCATCGACAACGACTTTCTCCGTGCACTGGAATACGGAATGCCGCCCACGGCGGGTATCGGCATCGGCATCGACCGACTGTGCATGCTGCTTACGGGCAACGTGTCGATACAGGACGTGCTGCTGTTTCCGCAGATGCGCCCCGAGCGCGTGGAAACCGCTGCCGAAGAGGCTGCGGACGCAACAAACTGAGCGCACTTTACCAGATAAAAGAACGGCCCCCGCGGGCCGTTTTTTTTGGCTCCGTCTGCTCAAATCGGTAATATTGAGGAGTGAAGCGCGCTTCGCAGGCTGCCCAATGCAGCCGGAAGACGTATTTCTTTTAAAACCATTCTAACATGCGATTGAGTCCTTTACTGAAGAAAACCGGTATGGTTGCTCTTCTGGCGTCGGTCTTGCAAATGCCGGCAGGCGCGCAGGCGATCTCGGAAGATTTCGACAACATTACTACGCTCCCGGCTGCAGGCTGGAGCCAGACCAACAAAAGTAACCCCCTCGGCACCGGCGTCTGGAGCCAGGGAAACCCGGCCAACTTCAATGCCTCCAACGGGGCCACCAACTCGTACATCACCGTGCTCTACACCAGCACCACGGCTACGGGTGTAGGCACTATCAGCAACTGGCTGATCGGCCCGAACCGCACCTTCAAGAACGGCGACGTCATTAGCTTCGAATCGCGTATTCCTGCCGGCACCGAATACCCCGACCGCCTCGAGCTGCGCCTCAGCACCGCGGGTACGAGCACGAACGTGGGTACTTCGGAAACATCGGTAGGCGACTTCAGCACGCTGCTGCTCACCATCAACCCTACGCTCGTCACGGGAGTTTACCCGAAAGTTTGGACGCAGTTTTCGGCAACACTTTCCGGCCTCCCCGCCGCCGGCGTTAGCGGTCGCTTTGCCTTCCGCTATTTTGTAACCGATGGGGGCGGCAACGGCACCAACTCTAACTGCATCGGCATCGATGTGCTGCGCTACGTTCCGTTCGTGGCCACCTGCGCCACTGCTACCATCGCTACGCCGGCAAGCACGCTTATCTGCCCGAGCGCGCCCACAACGCTTACCGTAACCGGCACCGGCACAGGCTACCAGTGGAATCTGAATGGCAACCCCATCCCCGGCGCTTCGGGAACGACCTATGCTGCCACTCAGGCCGGCACCTACACGGTAACGGCTACGGGCCCCGGCGGCTGCACGCAGCTTTCTACCAACAACGTGGTGCTGACGGCGCTCACACGCCCCACTGCCAACTTTGTATTCGACTCCTATTGCCAGAGCAAACTGGTGACCTTCGCCAACCAAACCGGTAACACAGCGGGCAACAGTGTAACGTATGCCTGGAGCTACGGCGTTGCAGGTGCCACCAGCACCGGCGCTACCGGCAGCTTCACCTACGCCGACACCGGCGCTTACAGCGTGAAGCTCGTGGCAACCCCCGGTGGATGTACGGCGCTTGCCGATTCCATCACGCGCACCATCAACGTAGAAACGTTCACGCCCGGCACCAACCTGCCGCCGATCAACGTGAAGTTCAACGAGCCTACCGAGATCGCTGCCCGCGACCTCGGTCCCGGTTCCCGCTACGTGTGGGATCCGCCGGTAATGATCTCTTCGGCCACCGTGCGCAACCCGATCATCACCGCACAGCGCGAGCAGTTGTACACGATCACCATCACCAAAGCCTCCGGTTGCATTACAATCGACACGCAGCTGGTGCGCATCTTCCGCGACTACGACATCTTCGTTCCTTCGGCGTTCTCGCCCGACGGCGACGGTGTGAACGATCGCCTCCGCCCCATGCTGGTAGGCTTGTCCACGCTCCGCATCTTCCGTGTGTTCGACCGGATGGGCAAGGAGGTGTATAGCTCCAACACCATCAACCCGGGTTGGGATGGCACCATCAATGGCAAGCCTGCAACGCCCGACACGTACATCTGGGTAGCCGACGGTTACGACCAGAAGGGTGCGCCGATGCGCAAGAGCGGCAACGTGCTGCTGGTTCGCTAATGAGATCACTAATCTGTAATGACTAAACACAGGAACATGAAAAAAGCTTTAGTAACCTTTTCGATATTGACAGCGGCGCTCTCTGCTTCGGCACAGGATGCGCAACTGTCGCAGATCTTCAACGCTCCGCTGCTGCTCAACCCCGCGCAAACGGGCCTGATGGACAAGAAGTGGCGCATTGCCGGCGGCTACCGCAACACAACATTCTCCGGCGGCTCCAACGCGTTCTCTACCGGCTACCTGTCGGCTGATACGCGCATCAAGCTGAAGGGCGTGCAGGAGAACGACCGTCTTGGTTTCGGTCTCATCGGCTACCTCGATCAGAGTTCCGCCGGCGCCCTTCGTGCCAACTACATCGGTGCATCGCTCGCGTTCAACAAGTCGCTTTCCACCACGGGTGCTACGCGCCTCGGCATTGGTGCGCAGGCGGTGTATGTGTCGCGCGTGCTCAACACCAACAAGCTGATGTTCGAAGACCAGTTTACGTCGGGTGGATTCTCCACGCTGCCTTCGCGCGATGCGGCACGTGGTGGCTACGACCAGCACTTCGACCTAAATGCAGGCCTGCAGCTGTCGCACGATGCGGCCCGCTGGGGCGGCTCGGCCGGCTTCTCGCTCCGCCACATCAACAAGCCCCGCGAGTCGTTCTGGGGTGAAGACTACCACATCCCGATGTCGTACACGGCGCACGGTTCGGCCTTTGCCAAATTGAAGGGCGGCGACAAACTCACGCTGCAGGCACTGTATACCAGCTTCGGCGAGTTGAACTACATCCAGGGCGGGCTGATCTTCTCGAAGAATATCCACATCTCCACGCAGGAAACAACCCTCGACGTTGGTGTGCTGGGCCGCGATACGCGCACGGTGATCCCTTACCTGGGACTGAGCTACGGCCGCACGCGCGGTGCCATCACGTACGATGTTACCACCAGCCAATCGAAGCAGGCCGGCCTCAGCCGCCAGTCGCTCGAGATCATGCTGACGACTGCGTTCTAAGCTGTAGAAATACGGTAAGACATACAGAAGCCCCGACCATCGGTCGGGGCTTCTTCATGGTGCGGTGACAACGTGAGCTGTGAGCCGTCAGCCGTGAGCGGGACGCACACATTGCGTTGTCAGTGCGAGCCGGCAAACGAAGTGGAGCAGGCGAAGCCGGTCCGAGCAGCCGGCCCACGGGCGAGACAGATTGCTTCAGGCAGTCGGCACCGCCTCCAGCCTTCGCAATGACGGGTACAAGGGGGGTGCGCTCCTTCAAGGCTCCAGCCTTCGCAATGGCGGGCAGCATGAACGGCGCTGGGTATCCGCTACTGCACAAACAAGTCATTCTGCAACTCGCCACCGGGCGTCACTGCATATTGCCCGAAGTCGGTTACACCTTCAGCACGAAGCACGTCTTCGTCGATGAAAAAGTTGCCGGTGCATTCTTTGGAGGGGCGGGAAAGGATGGCGAAGGCCGCATCGGCTACGATGTCGGGATTGCGGCTGCGTTGCATGAGGTAATCGCCACCAAGCAGGTTTTGCACGGCAGCCGTAGCGATGGTGGTGCGCGGCCAAAGTGCGTTGGCGGCGATGCCTGCGGGGCGCAGTTCTTCGCTGAGGCCGAGGGCCACCATGCTCATTCCATATTTGCTCATGGTGTAGGCCAGGTGCATGCCAAACCAGCGCGGGTCGAGGTCGAGGGGCGGAGAGAGGTTGAGGATGTGCGGGTTCTCTGCTTTCTTCAGGTAAGGTATGCAGGCGCGCGACATAAGGAAAGTGCCGCGCACGTTGATACTGTGCATCAGGTCGAAGCGCTTGGGCTCCATCTGCTCGGTGGGCAGCAGGTTGATGGCGCTGGCATTGTTGATAAGGATGTCGATGCCGCCAAAGGTTTCGGCCGCCTTCTGCACCGAAGCCGCAATCTGGTCTTCAAAGCGGATGTCGGTCTGCAGTGCCAGCGCCCTGCCGCCCGCCGCTTCGATCTCCTGCGCGGCTGTGTGTATGGTGCCTTCGAGTTTGGGATGCGCCTCGGCTGTCTTGGCCGCGATGGCTATGTTGGCTCCTTCACGGGCAAGGCGCAAAGCGATGGCCTTGCCGATGCCGCGCGAGCCGCCGGTAATGAATACAGTTTTGTTGCGGAAATCCATATGAACCGAAAGGTAGTTAGAGAAAGAACGCAGATTTTTATGATTATTAAGATTTGCGCAGATTATCGCGCGTACGTAAGCGAATCATAACAAATCTTATAAATCTGCGTGTACCGCTTGCGGTACCAGCGTTCTTTCTATATCTTTCTCTCTCTCCGAAGGGCTACTGCGGCAGGATATCATTGCCCACCAGCACGGTTCCAACCGGGTACTTGATAAGGTACCAGCTCATATCCTGCGCGGCTTCGAGGCCTTTGCCGCCGCGGATGCGCTTGTCGCGCTGCACGATGTTCACCATCGAATCGGTGTAAAACTTGCGGGCATTCTGATCCCACCACAGCTCCTGTGTTTTCAATGTATCGCCGTTGCGGTTGATGACGCGCACCGAGTCGCGGAGCAGCACCAGCGCGCGGTTTTCGATGTAGCGCGCATAGCGGGCATCGAGGTAGCTTTCTACTTTGCTCAGCGAGTCGTAGAAATCCACGTGGAGCGTATTCGGAAATTCCATCACCACCGAGTCGCCGATGGTGCGCAGCATTAGCGGTGCCTTCAATATCGCCTTCAAACGTCCGCCCTGGCTAAACAGCGTGCGCACCTGCCGCGCCTCTTCCACCTGCTCCACTTTTTTCGACAGGTCGGTGATTTGTTGCATGGAGTTTTCGCAGGCAAGGAGAATTAAACAAGGGATGAACGGGAGAATGCGCAAGAGGGGAAGTTTACAGTTTTCGGTTTCCAGTTTTCAGTTGCGTTCCGCGCAACCCGATGCAAAGTTCGCCAGTTACCTTCGGTTTGTTGCTAACGTCCTTTGAATTTTGGTCCGCGGATGCTGCTTCTGTTCAGATAATCAATCCACGAAGTCAGCATTCGAAGAACTTCTTTTGTGTCATTGTAAAGCTCGAGAAATTGTTGTTGACTGATATAGCCAACGTCACAAGCACGGTAGAGTTGCGATTTCAGCTCCTCGGCTTCACCTTTCGCATAAGAATACGAGTTAACAGCTTCGAACTGGCTTCCTCTGCCGAACCCTTCCGCAATATTATCCATAACGGCGCCACTGCTGCCTCGCATCTGGTCTTTCATTCGGAAGTCCTTACTTATGGGTGACTCAAAGGTGATGTGGTAAACTTTGGCCGCAAGTGCGCGCGCTTTTTGCCACACGAGCACATCTTCCAGCTTTTCGATCGTTGCCATAAAAACGAATTTTCAATACTTCGTTCTTATGAAGAGGGGTTCAACCGTAAACTTAAAACTTTAGACTGAAAACTAAAAAAACGCCCCTCAGGGCGTTTCTCTTAATCATATTTCCTCTTCACAAACCAGTTATCACTCAACGTCAAACCGATGGAGATGCGGAAGTTGTTTTCTTTGAGGGTGTTGCTGTTGTTGCCTCGGTTGAGGTACTCGAAGGCGAGGTTGACCATGGATTGCTGGTTTCGGTATTGGGGGTTGCGGTGACCCAGCGGAATGCCGAAGCCTGCAGATGCCGACCAGAAGGGAAGGTTGCCGCCTGCCGTCACATAGTCTTTGCCTACGGAGAAGCCCGCGCGGTAAGCCGTGTGGCGGAAGAAGCCCAGGCTCAGCGGATCGGGAACAAACTGTCCGCCCACGCGCAGCAATACGTTGTCGGTTACGGCATCGGTAGCGCCAAAGTAGCGGAACTCGTTCCATTTCGTTACCACCACGTCGGCACCGGCGGTCCAGTAGGCGTCGGTGCGCGTGCCGCCACCGGTGAGGAAGCCTGCGGTGAACGAAGAAGGATATACCACCGAGCCTTTCTGGGCCTGGCGGCTCAGCACGGTATCGGTGAGGGCAGTATTCGGGTCGATGGTGAAGGTGCCGATCGTCACGTCCTGCGTGCCGCCGAGCGACTGCCGCAGGTTGCCGCTTGCGCCGAAGCGTACGAAGCGGCCAAGCGGACGCCCCGATTTGGAAAGGGCCGTCTTGGCCAGCGGAATGTAGTACTGCACTCCGAAGTTCAGGAACACCTTGCCGAATGAAGAATTGGTGCGGTACAGGGCCTGGTAGTAGGCAACGCTGTCGTTGTTGAAGTAGCGCTCCGAGTTGCTTTCCCGGTTGCCGAAGAGGTAGCCTACGTTGGCGCCGATGCTAAAGATGCTCGAGCCCGGCTTGGTGCCGCCGAAGGCCTTACCGATGCCGATGCTCGGAAGGTATGAGCCGCCGTTGCCGCTGAATTCGGTAAAAACGCTGTCGCCGCTGGGCAGACGATCGCTGCGCTGAATGAGGTAGCTTACGCGGCTCACCGGGCGGATGCCGAATACGAGGCCCCAGTTGCGGCGAAGCGGTATGCCCACCTGAATGTAAGAGAAGTTGATCTCCGAAGAACTGAATTTGTTCGGACGCCCCGGCTCGCGCAGCGTTCGTTGGTCCACGTTGGCGCCTACATCAAACAGCACGCGGCCGTAGCTGAGGCGGTTGGCGTTGCGGGGCTGGGGCACGCCCAGCAGTTGCGAGTAGGAGGCGGGGTTGTTGAAGTTGATGTGTGTGAGGTCGGCGTCGCCTGCCGAGATGCCGCCCATTCCCCGGTTGAGGATGTGGGTGCCGGGGGCAAGGTCGCCGAGGCCATAGCGCGAATAGGGCGAGTTGCCCTGCGCCTGTGCGGCAGCGGCGGCAAGCATGAGCGCGGAAACGCCCATCAGCCGGCGGAGTGATCGTTCAGAAAGCAGTGTTGACGCGGGAAATAGCATATAAGCCTTTAAAGATTAGTTCGGGGTCTGCAAATATCTTGTTTTTCATATGAGGGGCAATCAGGGCCGTATCACCCCCGGTTAAAAGGGCGTTAAAGTTCCCGAACCGCGCCGCATAGCGATCAATGATGCCGTCGATCTCGCAGGCCATTCCCAGCACCACGCCGCTTTGAAGGTTGGTGGCGGTATCGAAGCCGATGAGTGGCACGTTCCAGTCGCCCTTCACCAGCGGAAGCTTCGCGGTGTATTCGTGCATCGCCCGAAAGCGCATCTCCATACCCGGCGATATGGAGCCCCCGATCAATTCATGCTGCGCATTGATGAAGTTGAACGTGATGCAGGTGCCGAGGGTGATAGCGAGGTTGTTGCGCCCGGGAAAAAGATCTACCGCCGCGGCGGCAACGGCCAGGCGGTCGGCGCCCACGGTTTCGGGCTTGCCCACCGGGATGGTGAAAGCGAGGCGGGAGTGGTTGGATAGCTTGTGAAAGCGCGTTTGCGCCGCCAGGAGCTCCTCAATCCCGGGGTCGTGGTGCACCACCGAAGAAAGGATGCTGCTTGCCGGTTGCCATTGCTCCACCAGCTCGCGCACCTGGCCGGCGGCATCTTCGCGCAGGTAAAGCACGTCGCGCAGCTCGCTTCCTTCAAACACGGCCAGCTTCAGGCGCGTGTTGCCGAAGTCGAGGCAAAAGGTGGTGTTGTGGCTCACAAACGGTTTTGAGGCGGGCAAGATACGCGTTTTGGGACGCCGCCCGCCTTCATTCAGGAGCGCAGGTCGAGGCCGCCCAGGTTCTTGAAATGCCCGTTCAGCTTGATCTTTTCTTTCAGCTTGTCCATTTCGGCCAGCATCGGGAGCACTTTGGCCACATGCTGCTTGATGAATTCGAGGCGCTGGCGCTCATCGAGAAAGTTGAGGAGGCGGTATTCCTCTTCGAGCGTAAGGCCTACGTGGTGCGCAAGGTCGTAGGAGCGGAGGTCGTTCTCTTCCTTCCTGAAGTCCTTGGTGACCTTGAGCGCGCGGTGCAGCTCGCGCACGCCTTCCACCAGCCGGCGGATCACTTCCGGGTTGGCGTCTTCGCGGGTCTCGGGGTAATTCACGATCGCGCCGCTATATAGCTTGTCGGGAATCTCCTGCACCACTTCGAGAATGCGAAATACTTTTTGTCCCTGCGTTTTGATATCCAGTTCGCCGCCTTCATACACTTTGCTGATCTCGGTGATGCGCACGAGGGTACCGAAGTCCTGCATCTCGTTGTTGATGACCGTTGGAATGCCAAACTCGCGCCCGCCTTCGTAACATTCGGCGATCAATTGCTTATAGCGCGGCTCGAAAATGTGCAGGTTGAGCTGTTCGTCGGGATACACCACGATGCTCAGAGGGAAGATCGGGATGAAGTTCGTCATACGCCAAGGTACTGCAAAAAGGGTGCGGGTTATTCGAGCGTGGCGATGCGGTATTTGAGCGCATACAGTACAAGCCCTACGCGTGAGCGGATCTGCAGTTTCTCGAACAGGTCTTCGCGGTAGTTGTCTACGGTGCGCGGGCTTACGCCCATGTTGTCGGCGATCTCCTTGTACGTGAGCTCAGAGCAGCATAGTTTCAGAAACTGCTGCTCGCGCACGCTGATCCGCACCGGTGCTCCGCCGCGTCCTTCGTCGTGCAATTGCGAAAGGAGCCGTCCCGATACCATATCGTTTACATAAAATCCCTGTTGGTGGATCGTGCGGATGCCCTGCACCAGGTCGCCCTTACGGCTTTCCTTCAAGATATACCCACCGGCGCCGCTGCGCAGCATCCGGATAATATTGTCGTCGTCTTCATACATGCTCAGTGCGAGCACGCGCACATCCGGATGATGGGCGCGCAGCCAGGCCGTAGCGGCAAAGCCATCCATCCCGGGCATGTTGATGTCCATCAGCACAACGTCCGGGCGTTGCTTGCCCTGCAGTTTTTGCTGCAGCTCGGTGCCGTTTCCGGCGGTGAAGAGCACGAGGAGGCCGCTTTCTTCGCGGAGCAGGTTGGCCACGCCTTCGCGGAAGAGTGTATGGTCATCTACAACGGCTACTTTGATCGGTGTCATGCGCTGGTTTCTTTTTGATAGGGAATACGGAGCAAAGCTTCGGTGCCGCTGCCGCGGGTAGACTGGATATTGAGCTCGCCTCCGATCAGCGCCGCGCGGCGGTACAGGTTGCCGAGTCCGAGGCCGGTTGCCTGCGCGCGCGCCGCGGCTACGTCGAATCCCTGCCCGTCGTCGTGCACACGAACGGTCAAGAAGTCGGGGTAGTATTCGAAATGAACGCTGAGCGTCGTTGCTTGCGCGTGCTTGATGGAATTATTGAGTAATTCCTGGAGGAGGCGGAAAGCGATGAGCGCTTGCTCGGGATGCAGGATTCCCGGCGTTCCGTTGTTGGAAACGGATGCCTGCAGCTGCCCAGTGCGCCGCACACGCGCAAGCTCCTGCCGCACCGCGTGTTCAAGTCCCCTGGCCAGGAGGTTATGGGCATGCAGCACATTGGCAAGCTGCCGGAGGTCCCGGATGGCGTCTTCGGTGAGTTGGAGCGCTTGCTCCACTTTTGCGCCGGTGCGGTCCGGGTCACGTACTTCTACGGAACTAAGGGTCATGCGCACCAGCGACAACAGTTGGCCGATATTGTCGTGGATGTCGGAAGCGATGGTTTGCATCGTATGCTCCTGCACTTCGGAGCGGGTGCGCGTGAGCTCGATATCGAACGCATCGCGAAGCCGCGCTTTTTCTTCAATATGACGACGCTTCCGTGCGTTGTACAGGTTGACGTAGAGCAGTAGGAAGCCGCCGCACAGCACGAACATGAGCGTTATGGAAATGATAGTCAGGTGTTCGCGCGATAGTGCCATCGGAAAGCATTAATCCAGCAAACGTTCATGATGAGCGTAAGGGTGGTGAAGAGAAGTCCCCATACCGACACATGTCCGATATAGAGCGAGCCCATGTTTTGTGCGAAGATGCCTACCACGATGCTGCCGCAGTTGAACAGCAAAATTCCGGTAGCCAGCCAGTAGGGTGCGAAGCGTCCCAACTGAACTGTTTCTTCTCGTTGCAATAGGTCGTAGTAGAAAGCGCCGGCAGTAAGCATCAGGAAGATGGAGCTTGCCAGGTCGCTGGTAAACGCGTAGTTGAAATGCGACTGCCAGAGTCCGAAAAGGTAGATGGCCCCGAACGCAGCTGCCGCCATCCAAAACAGGCGCCGGAGCAAACCGCTGTTTACGAAAGAGTATAGTACGTAACCGGGAAAGAGCGTTTGGATGGGAAGCGCGATGCTATAGAGCCACCCATTCGGCGTTTTATTGTGAGAGAGGTAGGCGCCCAAAAGTTCGAGCAGGAGCACAAAGGCCAGGTAGATTTTGAACGCCTGCCACAGCGCCCTCTTCTCCCTGCGCAGGAAGAAGAGGGCTGCCACGAGGCAGAGGGCTTCTATGATCTGGCCGTAGGGGAACATTGCATATGTTTTATCCGAACTTAGGGGGCAACAGGCGGCTCTTTCGTTGGGTCAAGCGGACTGTGATAGATAGAGGTTCCACCCGGGGGATACAATTCAGTACGGTCAAGTGCATCTCCTGCTATACCAGGGAAATCCTTTAAGTCTGGAGCATTTTCACCCGCGAGGAAGGCTACCTGGGCTGTATTGCTTTTTGCCGGGCTCATGATATCATGCCAATTCGCGCCCTTGTCATAAGAATATGTGAGCACGAGCGCAATGGAATTGCATCCAATGAACTTTTCATCCCCATTCGGACAATCTGCTTTTGTTAAGTGCTGGATGAAATACGCCTTGATACCATATGCCGGAGTTTTCTCAGGATCAATGAGACTACCAAGCGAGGTCGAAGGTTCCAGCGCCGTGTTGTCTATCAAAAACTTCGCAATTGCTCGAAGCGGGAAGTGCGCGAACTGGGTTGGACTTTCGGGGTCTTTGCCGCCAGGGTTCGACTGGTGCCTATGAGCAATTCGCCAAAGGGTTTCGAAATCTATCTCGCTTGGATCACTTGCTTCTGCTACTTTACTCCCTCTGTTATTCGGGGCTGGTTTCGTGTTTTGAAGCGGCTCTTTCATTGAGTTTATGTTTTGGTTTGATAGATCAAATCTCTCGCAAAAGATAGAAACAATTCCCGGTATTCTTACGCTGAACCCTACCGTAAAAACACCCCTCTCCGGTACGCGAAAAGGCCGTTGTAATCGCCGCAACAAGGCCGTCACTTTGTACTGATCGTTTTCACTCATCTCCACTAAACTGCTTTTTATGAAACAAGTTTTCCTGCTCCTCCTGGCCGTGGCAGCGCTTGCACTGTTCCTTCCGTCCTGCGACAAAGAGCCGCCCGTGACGGGCTGCATGAGCAACAAAGCGCTCAACTACAAGTTCGATGCAGACACCGACGATGGCAACTGCTCCTTTTCAAAAGTTACTTTTTTTGGACGGTACACCACGTACAACGGCGTGCCCATCACGCGGGTAGACGTGAGCATCAACGGAACGCCACTCGGATCGCTCACGGCCGTCTACCCCGGTGGCCCCGGCAACTGCAGCGCGCCCGGGACGCTCTCCTACCAGTTCACCGATGACCGTACACTCGACTGGAACTCCACCATCTACCTAGCCAACGGTGCAACCCTGGTAGGCAGCGGGCAGGTAAGCCCGAGCCGCTATGATGCCTGCATTAAAGTGAGTGCTACCCCCTAAACCCGAAAAAAATCGTTATGCGTAAGCTTTTTTTGATGCTGCTGCTGGCCGCAACTGCCGCAGCCGAGGCACAATGCTTCGTAAGCAGTTTCAGCAGCCTGGGCCAGCTATTCAAAACGACCGGCAACTATGCCCTCGATCAGAAATTCAATGCGTCGCAGGCCGACCTGCAAGTTCTCTTCGGGGTAAATGTCGACCTGTATATGTACAACGACGGCAACGCTCCCAACGCCTATGCAATGGGGAGCAGCTCCCCGAGGTATCATGGCGTGGTGGCATTTGGTACATCGTTGTTGGCCTCACACCTCTGGAACATGGATAAAGGCGAGTACGCCGTTGCAGGCGTGCTGGCCCACGAGTTCGCGCATGTGCTTCAAATAAAAAAAGGCTGCACGCTTTCCAACCCCGGCCGCGAACTGCAGGCCGACTATCTCGCAGGCTACTATTTTGGCAGAAGGCAATACCTGGCTGTTGGACTTTATGCTTTTGCCAACGAGCTCTATGCGCTCGGCAACTACGATTTCTGGAGCCCCAGCTTTCATGGCACGCCCGATCAGCGGGTTCAGGCGATGCTCGCTGGCTACCGCAAAAGAGGCTTGTCGGTAAACGAGGCGTATGCGGCCGGAATCCGGTACGTCAATGACGACGAAGGCGATGCAGAGCAAGAAGCCTGTGCAGAGTGCGACGGTGCTGGAACCGTATCCGAATCGCGTGCCTGTAGCAGTTGTTCGGGCTACGGGGTGCTGGCATGCCGCACCTGTTCGGGCAGCGGCGGGTACTATGCATATGGCTATAATGCCTACCGGGTATACGGGTACTGGTGGTACACCTGCCCGGGCTGCAACGGGGCCCGCAGCTTCCGCTGTGCTACGTGCTCGGGAGGAGGCACGGTCAACTACACGCGCCGATGCGCCGCTTGCCGGGGAACCGGGAAATCCTAACCAAACACCGCTGTATACGTCCACTCCGTAGCACCGAGCACGCGGCAGCGAAATTTCTTCTTCTCGCCATTCACCACTTTTTCTACGTCGCCGCCCCAGCCCTTTCGTGCACCATTCGCATCGGTGTACTCGCCGCGAATGCAGAAGGACCCGTTCTTCGATTGAAAGAGCAGCACGCGGCGCCCCGGAGGCACCACCGTCCATGCGTGCACCGCTTCGCCCTCGCGGGCGTAGGCCATCTCGATCGGGAAGGCATTGCGGTTCTGCACGTAGATGGTATAAGCGCGCTCACGGGCTGGTGGCGGGGTTTTGGGTGTGGCCTCAGTGCTGTCTTCGGATTCTGGTTCCGGTTCCGCCTCCGCCACCGCTGCCTTCTTGCGGGGTACGCCCGCTGTGGCGCCGATGAGGAACCCGTTTTTCGTAAACCCATCGCAACGCAGCAACAACGCGCCGCCATCGGTTTGCACGAGGCTGCCCAGGAACTGCGTGCAGCTCGTTTCGCCGCCCTTGCTCAGGCGCACCCCCCAATCGCTTGCAGGCAGGAAGGGCTTGGCCCGGTAACGCAACCCGCGCAGCTGTGCGCCCGCGGGCACCTTGTAGCTTTCGAACAACTGCTGCGTGGCGGGGTTGTAGAAATGCAGGATAACCTCGGAAGGGAAAGGATTGTCGACATTGATCAGCGGTTCCTGCGCGGCATAGCCTGCAGGATGCGCCGAGCGCCAGTCGGTGATGGTCTTCGCGTTGAACTCAATACAGGGTTGCTGCGCGTGGAGGCCGAGCGTGGCAACCATGAATAAAGTGGCAAGGAGCAGGCGCATAAGCAGGCTATTTCGATGAGCCAAATGTAGCTTATTCCTCGCCTGCCTGCTGCCGCCACAGGGCGTAATAAAGTCCCTTGTTCGAAAGCAACTCGTCGTGCGTGCCCTCCTCTACGATGCGTCCCTTCTCCAGCACATAAATCCGGTCGGCCTCGCGAATGGTGGACAAGCGATGCGCTATGGAGATGATCATCTGCTGCTGCAAGGCGGCGATGCCGTTGAGCGTGCCCGTGATGGCTTCTTCGGTGATGGAGTCGAGGGCTGCCGTGGCTTCATCGAAGATGAGCAGCTGTGGTTGGCGCAGCAATGCCCGCGCAATGGAAAGGCGTTGCTTTTCGCCGCCCGACAACCGCGTACCGCCTTCGCCCAGCACCGTGTCGAGGCCCTTGGGGCCGGCCACGAGATGCGCCGCTGCCGCGCGCTCCAGCGCTTCGAGCATTTCCGTTTCGGTAGCGCCGGGTTTTACAAAAAGGAGGTTCTGCCGCACGCTGCCTGCAAACAATTGCGTGTCCTGCGTTACGAAGCCGATCTGCCGCCGCACCCGGTTATAGCGGATCGAGCCAACGGGGACGTTGTCGAAAAGTATGCTGCCGGAAGCGGGGCTGTACAATCCCACGAGCAGCTTCACCAGCGTGCTTTTGCCCGATCCGGAAGGACCAACAAAGGCGATCGATTCGCCGCTGCGTACCGAAAAGGAAATGCCATCGATGGAGTTGTGCCGGCCGGTGCGGTGCCGGAATACAACATCGCGGAATTCGAGACTCGTGAAAGGGCCGATGTCGATCGGTTCCTCGGGCCGTATTTCTACGGGCTTCGCCATCAGCGCATCGAAATTTTGCAGCGACACCTGAGCTTCGCGGTAAGCAAGGATGATCGTACCGAGATCCTGGATGGGTATGAAGATGTAGTTGAGAATGAGCTGCATCGAAATGAGCTCGCCGGGGCTGAGCACCTTGCGGAAGATGAGCCAAAGGAGGATGAAGAGGATCGTCTGCTTCAGCAGCAACAGCGTCGCTCCCTGCAGGAAGCCGAGCGTGCGCACCTGTTTCACCTTCTGCATTTCGAGCTCGAAGATCTGTTTGGTGAAGGTCTTCAACCGGCGGATCTCGGGATAGGTAAGCCCCAGGCTTTTCACCAGCTCTATGTTGCGCAGCGACTCGGTGATATGCCCGGACAGCACCGCATTCTCGCGAAAGATGCGGCGCTGAACGGTCTTGATGCGCTTGCTCAGCATGCCGGTGAGCCCTCCGAGAAATACAACGCCCACGAGGAACACCGGGATGAGCGCCCAGTGTTTGGTGATGGCGTAATAAACGAGGAAGCCTACGCCCACCACGGTGGAGAAGAGCAGGTTTACGGCAGCGCTTAAAAAGGACTCCGTATCGCGCCGTGTTTTTTGCAAAATCGAAAGCGCCTCGCCGCTGCGCTGGTCTTCATATTCTTCGAACGATAGGCGCAGTGTTTGCTTCAACCCTTCGTCGAACACCGACTGGCCAAAGCGTTGCACCAGCAGGCGCAGCACGTATTCCTGGAACGAGCGCGCCACGCGTGCCGCAAGCGCGATGCCTACGGCAAGGCCCAGCAGACCCATCACGCCGCGCACGAGCTCTTCTTCGCCGCGGGTGCCGGGATGGAGCGCATAGCGGTCGAGGATCCAGCCGAACACAACAGGGTCGAGGAAGGTGAGCGCCTGCGCTACGCCTGCGAGCAGCAGCGACAGCAGCACGAGGCCTTTGTAGGGCCGCAGGTATTTCCAAAAAAGGCGCATGCCCCATCACAGAAAAAAGAGGGCCAGCCGCTTCTTTTCCGGCAACGCCTTAACTTCATCGGAACATACAATCCCTCTAGCCATGCCTACCGAACAGTACCACGAGCCGGCCGAAGAACTTTCGCAGGAAACCCGCACCATCGCCCGCATGATCACCTCCCTTATCGAGGAAGCCGAAGCCATCAACTGGTACGAGCAGCGGATATCGGTGGAGAAGGACGCCGATGCGCGCGCCATCATGGAAAACGCGCAACAGGAGGAGTTCAAGCATTTTGGTATGGACCTCGAGTTTTTGCTGCGCAAAAAAGACAAGTGGCGCACGACGCTGAAAGAGATCCTTTTCAAGGATGGCGACATCGTGAAGCTTGGTGAGAAGGGCGAGGAGAAAGCGGAGTAGATACACTGCAATTGGGGTTTTTTATGTTTTGGAAGCCGGTTTCGTAACCTTCCTAAACCAAAATTCATGAGCAGATTTTTCATTCCACTCGCAGCCATTCTGTTCTGGGCTGCGCCAAATCGGAATTACCAGGCGAAACGGCAGAACAATTGCCAGCCGCCACGCAAACAGGAGCGCGCACCTTCGGTTGCCTGGCGAATGGCAAGGTATATGTCTCATCTGGCTCGAACGGGCGGGGAACGCCGAATTTACGGTGCGTATACGAGTGGTTCAATGGACGACCGTATTTGCAAATACTGACAAACCGGTATATCAATGGAAGCGATGCTGCTTCCACAGGTGATATGTATTTCACACTCGACAGTTGTTCGTCGGCAGGAGTTTATCGGTTAGATGGCACCCACAACCGGTTTGTTTACGGCGGCTCTTTTTTCGGCGCTTGCGGCTTGGACGGTGATGACACTACGACTTACCGGAATGGAATATGTACGATCACGCGCCTCGACCTGGCGGCTGGCATCATCTCGGGTACATTCGAATGCACCATAAAACCCGCGAATTGTGATACAATCCGCATTACGCAAGGTCGTTTCGATTTGAAATTATAGGACTCAGCGCTTGTTGAAAACAAGCGAATCGATTTGCCGGCGCGCACAGTTTAATTGCTCCGCTACTGACGCCCGGAAAGAAAACGATACTTCTTGCGCGTATAGCCTGCCGCCGCTACTGCCAATTGAAATCCAACTTTGCCTTCCAAAAATCCAAGCTTCAGAAAGTAGTCTTTCACAAACGTCACAATCGGTGAAAGCAGCCTGCGCAGGAGCGTAGCCTTCTTGCCGCGGGCGCGGTAGCTTTCGGCGGTGAGCCGCGCATAGCTTTCGAGCTTGCGCCGGTGATCGGCCACGGAAGCTGCGGTACGGTGAATGATGGAGCCGCGCAGCGTTTCGATCTGCACCGGTACTACCGGCTCCACTTTCTCGTGGATGTCGGCATCGTTCCAGTTGGCTTCGTCGCGGTGAAAGAGCCGCACACGCAGGTCGTTGCCCCACGAACCCCAGCGGATGCTGCGCTTGCCGAGGTGGTTGCGGAGGCGCACCTTCCACATCGTGCCCGCGCGTGGCTGCCATTGCAAAAGCTCTTCGGCAAGAAAAGTGCCCACCCATTCATCCGTATCGATACAGAATACCCAGTCGTGCTTTGCCAGCAGCGTGGCCGCGCGGCGCGTGGGCCCAAATCCAAACCAGGGCCCGCTGTGCACGGTAAAGCCCATGCTTTGCGCCACCTGCACGCTGTTGTCGGTGCTGCCGCTGTCGTAGATCACCACATCGTCGGTGAGCCCGCGCACTGAATTCAGCGTGCGGTCGATGCCGTCGGCGGCGTCCTTGCAAATGATAACGATCGAAAAATTATGCGGCATGGTTCCTTGCTTCCGGCGTCAGCCATTTCCACCACCACAAAACGAGAAAAACGTAGAGGTAGACGCCGTACTGCACTTCGAGGCCAATATCGAACAAAAAACTGAACGCCGCGCCGATATTGAGGAGGAGCCAATGAAAGCGCCATCGTCCTGCCTTCGTAAAAAACGGCGCGATCATGCACGCCGTAAATACGAGCACACCCAGCCAGCCCAGACCCAGCCCGTAGATGAGCCACTCGGAGCTAGGATAGTACTTGTCCGTTTCCAGCATCGCGGGTATGTTTTGCCGGTACCAGCCGTCGGTCACCGGCCAGATGTCGCCGAAGCCCACACCGAAGGGGTGTTGCTTGAGCAAGGTCCAGCCGGTGCGGATGCTGAGAAAGCGGTTGCCATCGTTCACCCCCGGGTGGTATTCGGCAGCACGCACAAACCCGAGGTCCCAGCCGATATACTGCACGCGGTTGCGAAAGCTCGGAAGCGTTTTGAGGGCAACAAAGGGCAGTGATGCCAGTACTGTAAAACAAACGACCGCAAGCAGAACGCTCCGTTGCCTCCACACGTACCGCGCACCCAATGCGAGCAGGCAAATGTAGTAGTCGCCGAGGCCGGTGCGTGCCGCCAGCACGTGCAGGTAAATGGTGAAGAAGATGAAGAGCGACGCCAGCAGCCACTGCACCTTTCGGCGAGCGCCTTGCGCCAGCACAAACAGTAGTAATACGGCCACGCTTACCAGCCAGCTGAAACGAACGTGGTCGTTTTCGAGCGGTGTGGCAAACGTGCGGCTATACAGGAAGCCATCGTTGTGCGCGGCATAGTCGCTGAGGTAGCCAATCAGGCTGAAGGAAGCGCCGGCCGTAACGCATGCAAGAAAGAACCAGGCAAGCAAACGCCATTGCCTGGGCGTCAGTTGCCAGTTGCCCGCCAAGGCAAGCGGGAAAAATAGCAGCGGCAGCTTGATGCGGATGATGGTGGTCCACCGACCGGCATCTTCGCTCCAAAGCCCCGACAGCAGCGGCATCAGGAACAGCAGGCTCATGGCAAGCAGCACCGGCGTATACATCATACGCTTTACCTGCGCAAGAAAGCCGCGGTGCACCGTCGTAACGGCCACGAAGGCGATGAGCGAAATAGAGAGGCCCGCACGCGACAAAAACAGGCTTAAAACGGATAACATCAATAGCCCCAGGAGCACGGGCTTGCGGTACCTTTCGCGGATCAGCATACCCGTCAAAGCTAGCCAAAATGCGCGGCAAGCCGCGGGAGAGAAAGAACCCCGCTGTAGCGGGGCGGGCTCCAGATTTTTCTGATCGATATGATTCGTTATGATTAGAATTTGGCGTGCGTAAGCAAATCATAAGAATCTTAATAAACCAGCGAGACCCCGAAGGGGGCATCTGCGTTCTTCCTCTTCTTGCGCCAAAGGAGCCTTACTTTTGGCGCGTATGCAACCCGCTTGGACCTCCCTGTTTGATGCGTTCCGAAATGGCGACCTGCGTGCGCTCGCGCGGCTAATCTCTTTTGTGGAGAACGGCCTCCCGGGCTCGCGGCAATTGCTGGCGCAGCTCGAGTGGCCCGAAGACGTGCAGGTGGTAGGCATCACCGGCCCGCCCGGTGCTGGCAAGAGCACGCTTACCGATGGGCTCATTGGCGAGCTGGTGAACGCTGGTAAAAAAGTGGCGGTGCTCTGCGTCGATCCTTCGTCGCCCTTCAACCTGGGCGCCGTGCTTGGCGACCGCATCCGCATGAGCCAGTGGTATACGCATCCATCCGTATTTATACGGTCGCTGGCCACGCGCGGGTCGATGGGCGGATTGCACCCACGCATACTGGAACTCACCGACCTGCTCCGCGCCGCGGGCTTTGATTATATTCTTGTAGAAACCGTTGGCGTAGGCCAGAGCGAGATCGAAATTGCGGGACTGGCCGACACGACCGTGGTGGTGCTGGTGCCCGAAGGGGGCGACGAAGTGCAAACGATGAAGGCGGGGCTGATGGAGATCGCCGACATCTTCGTGGTGAACAAAGCCGACCGGCCGGATGCTGCATCTTTCATGAAGAACCTGCGGATGATGCTGGCGCCCGCCTTCTCGCACAGCACCCACGAAATACCGGTGCTGGCAACGGTAGCGCAGCACGGTACCGGCGTTGCCGAGCTTGCGGCAGCCATTAGAAACGACCAGTTGCAACCACACAACCGCGCACGCAAAGACTGGCTGCTTGCGGAAAAGGCCTGGCAACTGATCCAGCAGGAACGGATGCGCGACCTGAGCAAGGAAGGCCTCCGCGAACTGATTCGCAACAGCGGCGAGCGCAACCTCTACCGGCTGGTGGAGCGCTTTGTGCAGCGCTAGTTCAACTCCCTTATTTTTGAAGCCGCATGGATACGCAACAACCCTTGGTTTCGGTGGTGATGTGCACCTACAATGGTGCGCGCTTCGTGGGCGAGCAGCTCGAATCGATCCTGCAGCAAACCTATTCGCCCCTCGAAGTGATCGTTGCCGATGACGCATCGAAAGACGATACCTACGCGATCCTGCAACAGTATGCCGCGAAAGATGCGCGGATCCGCCTGTATCGCAACGAGCAGAACACGGGATACAATATCAATTTCAGCAACGCCTGCGAAAAGGCCCGGGGCGCCTTCATCGCCATCGCCGACCAGGATGATATCTGGGAGCACAACAAGATCGCGCAGCTGATGGAGGTCATTACAAAGGACGAAGACATCGTGCTCGTGCATGGCATCTCGGCCCGCTTCGAAGAGCGCGATGCACCGCACCTGAAGAGCCTGAAGATGATCCATTACTTTCGCGGCAACGACCTGCGGCTGTTCTATCTGTCGAATTATATTTCAGGACACAACATGCTGTTCCGGCGCCGTCTGCTCGAGCATTCGCTCCCTTTCCCCAGGCACGTATATTACGATTGGTGGCTCGCTGCGCAGGCATGCCTGATCGGTCGTATCGAGGCAGTGGAGGAAATCCAGGTGTGGCACCGGATGCATGGAATGAATGCAACGGGAGGCGCGAAGCCGAAGCTCGCTTTCTGGAAGCAGGTGCAATCCATTCTACCTACCATCCTCCAAAGCCCCGGCATTCAGCCTGCACACAAGGCCTTTGGTGAAGAGCTGCTGCAGCACTACCAGCGCGACTTTCCGGCGAAGAGCTTTTCGTGGCCGCTCTTCTGGTTCCTGCTCAAAAATGCGGCTGTTGTGTTTTCTTACAAGAAGCGCGCATTCCCCTGGATCTCGTATACGAAGCACGCGGCTCGTTACGCCACGCGTTCTACCTTGGCGTAGCCTTCGTCGAAAAGACGCTTGGTCTTCGCGAGGGCGGAGCCAATCACCTGGTGCATGTCGTAGTAGCGGTATTCGGCCAGGCGCCCGCCGAAGATGACGTTGCTTTCCCCTTCCGCGAGGTCGCTGTATTGCTGGAAGCGCTTCGTGTTGATGTCGTCGTTGAGCGGGTAGTACGGCTCCATTCCTTTCTCCCACGTTGCAGGATATTCGTAGGTGATGACCGTATGCGGTTGCGTGCCGAACTCGAAGTGCTTGTGCTCGATGATGCGCGTATACGGAATGTGTGCCTCCGTATAATTCACTACAGCATTTCCCTGGTAGTTGGCCATTTCGAGTTGCTTGTGCTCGAAGCGCAGGCTGCGGTATTCGAGCGGGCCAAAGCGGTAGTTGTAGTATTCATCCAGCGCTCCTGTGTAAACCAGGTTCTCTCCAAGGCCTCGGAAATATTCCGGGTCATCGAAGAAGTTGGTATCAAGCCTTACTTCGATGCCATCGAGCAGGCCTTCCGCGAGCTTGTTGTAGCCACCGATGGGGATGCCCTGGTACTTGTCGTTGAAATAATTATTGTCGAACGTAAACCGCACGGGCAGCCGCTTGATGATGAAGGCGGGTAACTCGGTAGCCTTGCGTCCCCACTGCTTTTCGGTGTAGCCCTTGATCAGCTTTTCGTAGATGTCGGTGCCCACGAGTGTGAGTGCCTGCTCTTCGAGGTTGCCAGGCTTGTCGATGCCCAGCTCGGCGATCTGCTCCTGGATCTTCGCTTGTGCCTGCTCGGGAGTGGTAACGCCCCACAACTGGTAGAAGGTGTTCATGTTGAAGGGCAGGTTGTAGAGCTTTCCTTCGTGGTTGGCCACCGGCGAGTTGGTGTATCGGTTGAACTCGACGAACGAGTTTACGAAGTCCCAGATAGGGCGGTCGTTGGTGTGAAAGATGTGCGCACCGTAGTAGTGCACGTTGATGCCATCTACATTCTTGCAAAAGATGTTGCCGCCGCTGTGCGGGCGTTTGTCGATCACCAGGCAACGCTTGCCTGCCTGCCTGGCCTGGTGGGCAAAGGTTGCCCCAAAGAGGCCTGCGCCCACGATCACGTAGTCGTATTGTACCATCAGAAACGAATGACTTTTTTGTGCTTAAGGGATTGTAAAATGCGGCCGGCCACTTCGCTCACGCTGAGCAGTCGGCCACCCTTTGCATTTTGCAAAAACTTTGCCCGCGCCGCCCTGACCTCATCATACCGGTCGAAGAGCTGGCTGAGGGCCTGCACAAAAGGCCATTGCCCGCCGAGGAGGCGGAACAGCGTTTCGGGAATCAGTTGCAGGAAGTAGAGGTAACGTCGTCCACGCGGCAGGTGCAGCGCGTGGAGCAACATCTTATTTCGGTTATATACGATGGAGATCTCACGTTTGCGCTCCGGCGTGCGTATGGTGCTTGACGTGCGGTGGCGGCATACCGCATCGTGCACGTAATAGCAGGTGTAGCCGCTTCGCCACGCACGAAGGCCAAGCTCGTAATCTTCAACATAAAAAGGAGAAAAGAGTTCGTTCAGTCCGCCGATGGCATCGTACACACTTTTGCGAAAAAGCAGGTTGGCGCCCGAAAGATAAATGGACAGCAGTCCGGACTGCATCGACGCTTCGTCTTCAAGAAGATAGTTGCCGGAGGTCTTGATCTTGACACCGTGGAAATACGGGTACTTCGCGCCTTCCTGCACCACGTCGTCGTCCCAGCCCACAATGCGGCCCATGGTGCCGAAGACGTCGGCGCGTTCGAAGAAGGGGAGCTGCCGTTCGAAGTAGCCGGGCGTCAGTTTCACGTCGCTGTTGAGCAGCAGCACAAGCTCGTAGGAAGCGGCCGCGACGCCGCGGTTGGCAGTTGCAGAAAAGCCTGCGTTGGCCGGTGCGGGTACGATGCGCACCTGTGGAAAATGCGCTGCCACCCATTCGGGCGAGCGGTCGGTGGAAGCATCGTCGGACAAAATCACTTCGCTGGGAAAGGGTAAGGAGCGCAGGGCTTCGAATACGGTGGGCAGCGTTGCGGGGAGCAGCGTCAAGCCGTTGTAGTTGGGGATCACCACCGTGAGACCTTGCATGCGTGCAAAATAGGACTTTGGAATTTATTGCCTCATAACGCGTTACTTTGCCGAAAGTGTTGGTATGAAAAAAGCGGACCTGAAGAACTTCCCCCATCTCTTCAGCAACATTTCCAACTGGGTTGAATACACTTTCTACAAGGGCGAGCGCAACAAGCGCAACCTGCGTTTCGTTACAAAGCCCAATAAGATCCGCTTCGAGGTGACTCCCACGAGCTACTGGGTGTTCAAAGAAGTTTTCGTTGAGGATTTTTACAACATAAAAGAGCTGCTGAAGAAAGTGCCCGAGGCGCCGCTTGTGATCGACATTGGCGCGAACGCAGGCCTCTTCGACGTGCTGATCCTGTCGAAGCGAAAGAAGGCGCGCATCATTGCGTTCGAGCCGCTCGCCAACAACAAAGCTTACATCCAGAAAATGATCGATGCCAACCCGTTGCTGCAAAGGCAGTTGACGGTGCACCAGAAGGCCGTTACCGGCACCGAGGTGGATCATATCAAACTGTATATGGAAGACACGGCGCAGAACACGGAGATCGCCTCCATTTACGCCACCTTCGATCCGCGCAACACCAAAACGGTGGAGGTGCCTGCCGTCAGTCTTTCGTCGGTGATCCGCCAGCATCCGCAGGTAGACCTGCTGAAGATGGATTGCGAAGGGAGCGAATACGACATCCTCTACAACACGCCCGCGGAAGATCTCAAGCGCATCAGGCTGATGGCTTTGGAAACGCACGAGATGAAGGGCGAGGGCCAGAACACAAAGGCACTGGATGCGTTCCTGAAAGGCCATGGCTTCAAAACCGTGATCACGCCTATCACCCCCGAAACTTATTACCTCGAAGCATTCGCCTGATGAATTTTTTGCAACGCAAGCTATTCAAGAAGCGCGACCCCGTAGGATACCAGCACTGGAAATTCGAGCGGCGGATGGCAGGCTTCCCGCACCCGGCCATCGACTTCAGCAAGCAAACCGAATTGCACTTCAAGCATAGCGGCAATGCCGGCGACATCATCTATGCGGTGCCCACGATGCTGGCCATCGCGGAAGGCCGGCCCATTCACCTGCACCTGATGACAGGCAGGCCGATGGTGATGGAGAAAGGAATGTATCACCCGCTGGGCACCGTAACGCTGAATGAGAAGGTGGCAGCGGCACTTCAGCCACTTATTCTTTCCAATGAGCAGTTCAAAACCTGCGACCTATACAACGGTCAGCATGTGGATGCGGACCTCGATCTGTTTCGCGACTACCCGTTGCTGTACGACCGGGGTGACATTGCACGCTATTATTTTCTGATCTGGGGAGTAGGATACGACCTTTCGCAGCCCTGGCTGAACGTTGCGCCCGATGCTTCTTTTTCGGATGCGATCGTGGTGGCACGCAGCCATCGCTACCGCGCACCGGGCATCAGCTACGCATTTCTTTCACAATACGAGCGCGTTGTTTTTGTAGGACTTCCAAACGAATACGAGGATTTCAAAATCGCAGTGCCTGCCGCGGAATACAAGCCTGTGGCCGATTTCCGCGAGCTTGCATCGGTGATCTCGGGCAGCCGCCTTTTCATCGGCAATCAATCTTTCCCGTTCGCCATTGCCGAAGCGCTCAAGGTGCGGCGCCTGCTCGAACTCTATTATCGCGTGCCCAACGTGGTTCCGGAGGGTCCGCGTGCATTCGACTTTTGCTTCCAGGCTCCCTTCGAAAAACTGGTGCGCACCCAGTACGACGCGGCCGCGCAAGTATCATGAACAACTTCGACGAACATTCCTTTCGCAAATTGAGCAGCTGGCAAAAAGCCTGGCTCAAGGTGAGCGATCCTGAAGGCTACAAGCTGTATAAACACAACCGGCAGCTGCAGCAGCTGTGGCAACACATCCAGAACAGGCCGCGCGTGCCACTACAGCTTCCGGGTGCAGGTCCGATCCACTTCCGGCATGGCGGCAATGCGGGTGATGTGATCTATGCACTGCCCGCGCTGCGCGCGCTTGCCGATGGCCGCCCGGCTACGCTGTGGCTGGAGGTAGACAGGCCCGCCGATTACCACTTCAGCGTGAAACATGTGATGGGCAACGTGATGATGAATCAGAAGATGGTGGAGATGCTCCAGCCGCTGCTTGCAGCACAATCGTACATCACCGAATGCGCTCCGTATGCCGGCGGCAAGGTGGATGCCGAGCTCGATGCCTTTCGCGGCGGACATATCTTCCTCGATCGCCACCACATTGCGCGCTGGAATTTTCTGCTATACGGCATCAACACCGACCTGGGGAAGCCCTGGCTGGAGGCGGAGGCGGATGCGGCTCTTGCCAATACGATCGTGCTTGCGCGGAGCGGACGCTATCATATGCCGGGCATCCGCTACGATTTCCTCAACGATTATGGCGACATTCTATTCGTTGGTGTGCACGAAGAATACGAAGCGATGAAGCGCGTGCTGCCGCGGCTCCAATTCAGACCGGTGGCCGATTTCCTCGAGCTCGCTCAGGTGATTGCAGGCTCCCGTTTTTTTATCGGCAACCAATCGTTTCCTTTCTCCATCGCGGAAGGACTTAAGGTAAAGCGCTTGCTGGAAGTGGACATCAACGTGCCCAACGTGATCGTGGAAGGAGCGAATGGCTACGACTTTTGCTTCCAGGAGCCCTTCGAGCGGCTGGTGCACGACCTGTATAATTACGGGGAGCGGAAGCTGCGTTAAGCTTCTCCTTCTTCGTGGTTGCGGCGCCACCAGCGGTAGCCCACGATGCCGATGATGGCGAGCGGGGTGAGCATGAGATAGATGATGCCCGAGTTCAGTCCTTTGGCCGGTTTTTCGCCCAGCTGCTGCGCCGTTTTGGTGCAAATGGAACATTGAGCCTGTGCGGCTGCCAGCGCCAGCGAGAAGAGGAGGATCAGGAGGCCCTTTTTCATCACCGTACAAAGTTAGGCTTTGGCCCCGGCGCCGCAAGCGGCGAAGAGAAAGAACGCAGATTATTATGATTATTATGATCGGCGCCGATCGTCAAAGCCTCAGGCAAAATCAGAATACATTTTCAGCAATCCGCTTACCCGCATCCGGCCGGTTAGCGTACTTTTTCTTCGCAGTCCCTCCCGAAGTTGACGCGTATATGATCCTTGAGGCACTGCGCGCGTGCCTGCGAGAACGGGTGCGTGCGTAGGAAATCTTCGACGCGGTTGTACGGATTTTCTTTGCTGGCCAGCTCGCGCCAGAAGTCTACGACGGTGCAAAGGTCGAAGCCGAGCTTGTTGGTGAGATTGATGCCATAGTAGTCGGCCTCCAGCTCGTTCTTCTGGTTGAAGGAAGCGGTGAGGATGCTTTTGAGTTGCAGGTAGGTGCTGCCGCCCTCGCCGAAGTAGCGTTCGGCAAGCTCCATTTCCTGTATGCTCGTTTTGATGTGGCCCGCTTCGGAATGGCCGATCTCGTGGCCAACGATGGCGTAGAGGAGGCCATCGTCGGACTTGCAGCGGTCCCACATTTTTTTCGTGATATAGATGCGCCCGCCGAAGGTAAAGGCATTGAGCGCCGTGTCGTCGAGCGTGTAGATGTAGTAGCGGATCTGCGATGGCTTCGAGCGCGCTGCCAGCAGGTCCTGCAGTACCTTATTAAGCTTAGCCGAAATTGCCGGGTCGTCAATTAGTTTCGACTCGCCGGTTTCCACCAGGTCTTTGTGGAAGGCCGCACCCCATTCCGACTGCACGTCGTCGGTGATGCTGCGCTTCGACACGGCAAGGTCGCGGATGATGCCCGTCACCTTTTCCACTTTTCTTCCGGTAGGATCGTTGGCTACCGACGAATCGAGGCAGGCATAGGAATAGGTTTTTGCTTCGGGGTTGACGGGTGCGTCGCTGCCGGGCATGTTGATGCCGTTGCAGGATGCGATGATGAACAGGAGTGCAAGTGAACGTAACATAATGATGAATGTACAAAGAAGGGGCCAGCGGGGTTGGCAACACCTTTGCAAAGGCATCGGGGTGCAGTCAGCTGCAATCTGTGGTTTATGGAAGTAGTTTACCAATGCCTGTCGTGTTTTTTGCTGCTCGCCGCGCTGCTGCCGCTGCTGCCGCATCCGCATTGGATCTTCCGAATCTGGGAGTACGGACGCATCCAGGCTTTCGTGCTGCAGCTCGCTGTGCTGACCCTCGGATTTTTCGTGCATCCCCACAACGCGCTGTTCTGGTTTCTGCAAGGCGCGTTGTTCCTGCTGGCGGTCCACAATGTGTGGCTGCTTGCACCCTATACGCCCATCTTTCGCAAAAAACATCGCGTAGAAAAGGAGTCGGAAAGTGTGTCGGTGCTTTCGGTGAACGTATACCAGTTCAACACGGAATACGACAAGCTGCTGCAGCTGGTGCGCGCCGAAGAGCCGGACATCCTGTTAACGATGGAGTCGAACGGCGGGTGGCAGGAGGCCCTCGATACGCTGTCGGACATTTACCCGCATGCACAGAAGGTGCCCCTCGAGAATACGTACGGCATGCACTTCTACACAAAGCTGCGCGTGCACAAAATGCAGGTGCATTACTTCGTTGCCGACGATATGCCGAGCATTGAAGCGGAGCTCGAAACGCCCGATGGTTTGCGCTTCACCATTTTCTGTGTGCATCCTGCGCCCCCTAGCCCCACCGAGGAGCCCACAGCGCGCGAGCGCGACGGCGACCTATTGTCGGTGGCAAACAAAGTGGCGAAGAATGACGGGCCGGTGCTGGTGGTGGGCGATTTCAACAACGTGGCCTGGGCGCGCTCGTCGATCCTTTTTCGCAAAACTTCGGGCCTCATCGACCCGCGCATCGGCCGGGGCTTTGTATCTACCTATCACGCGCGTCACCGCTGGCTCCGCTTTCCCATCGACCTGTTCTTTCATTCGCCGCACCTTTTCATCGAGCAGTTCTGTACGCTCGCTCCCGTTGGCTCCGACCATCTTCCGCTCTATTGCCGCTTCTTCATCAACCCTGTAGACGATGCGCAGGAAGGCGAAGTGGAAACCCTCGAGCCGGGACGGGAAAAGGAGGTGGAAGAGATGATCCAGGAAGGGAAGGAGGAGCAGGGCGATCGGCCGGCGTGGCGACGGAGTGATAGTATACAGTTTACGGTTTACAGTTTTTATTTTACGGTTTAGGTTGTGGTGTTCAGTATGTGCAACAGAACACTGAAAACTTCAGACTGTAAACTAAAAGACCCGCCAGCGGCGGGTCTTAAAAAACTTCTCTTATACAGCTTCCGCGCTCATGCGCTTCGACTGCTTCTTGCGCTCGTCCTCGTCGAGGATCACTTTGCGCATACGGGTATGGTTCGGCGTCACCTCGATGCACTCGTCCTGCTGGATATATTCCATGCATTCTTCGAGGGTCATCTCGCGCTTCGGCTGGATGTTGGTGGCAGCATCGGAGCCGGAGGCGCGGTGGTTGGTAAGCTTTTTGCCTTCGTTGGCATTTACTACGATGTCGCCGGGCTTGTTGCTTTCGCCGATCACCTGTCCGCGGTATACCTCTTCACCTGGATCAACGAAGAAGTAGCCACGATCCTGGAGCTTGTCGAGCGAGTAGCCCGTGGTAGTGCCGTTGTCTTTTGCAATGAGCACACCGTTGGAGCGGCCGGGGATCGGTCCTTTCCAGGGTTTGTACTCGGCAAAGCGGTGGTTCATCACGGCTTCACCGGCAGTGTTGGTGAGCATATTGGTGCGGAGGCCAAGGAGGCCACGCGAAGGAATATCGAATTCAAGGTGCTGCATCTCACCCTTCGTTTCCATGATCAGCATCTCACCCTTGCGGCGCGTAACGAGGTCGATCACTTTCGAAGAATAGTCAGCAGGAACGTCTACAACGAGTGTTTCAAAAGGCTCGCTTTTCACGCCGTTGATCTCTTTCACAAGCACCTGCGGCTGGCCGATGGTGAGCTCGTAGCCTTCGCGGCGCATCGTTTCGATGAGGATACCGAGGTGAAGGATACCGCGTCCGTATACCATGAAGGAGTCGGCGCTGTCGGTGTCTTTTACGCGAAGGGCGAGGTTCTTCTCGGTTTCCTTCATGAGGCGGTCGCGCAGGTGGCGGGAGGTAACAAACTTACCGTCGCGGCCGAAGAAAGGCGAGTTGTTGATCGAGAACAGCATGTTCATCGTCGGCTCGTCGATGGAGATGGTAGGAAGCGCTTCGGGGTTGTCGAAATCGGCAACCGTGTCGCCGATGTTGAAGCCTTCGAGGCCAACCATGGCGCAAAGGTCGCCGGCAACAACCTCGGAAACTTTTTTCTTGCCCATGCCTTCAAACACGTAGAGCTCGCGCACGCGCTGCTTCTTAACGGTGCCGTCGGCCTGCATCAGCGAGATGGGCATATTTTCTTTGATCGTGCCCCGGGCCACGCGACCGATGGCGATGCGACCGAGGAAGGAAGAGTAGTCGAGTGAAGTAACCTGCACCTGCAGGGCACCTTCGGCAATGGCGCTCGGTGGCGGAACGTGTTCGAGGATACCATCGAGCAGGGGCTCGATGCCTTCGATCTGCTCGAGCGAGGAGTTGAACCAGCCGTTCTTGCCCGAACCGTAGAAGGTGGGGAAGTTGAGCTGCTCTTCGGTAGCGTCGAGGTTGAAGAAAAGCTCGAATACGGCGTCGTGCACCTCGTCGGGACGGCAGTTGGGCTTATCTACCTTATTGATCACCACGATCGGCTTCAGCTTCAGGTGAAGGGCCTTCTGGAGTACGAAACGGGTTTGGGGCATCGGTCCTTCGAAGGCATCCACGAGGAGGAGCACACCGTCGGCCATTTTCAGCACGCGCTCCACCTCACCACCGAAGTCGGCGTGACCAGGAGTGTCAATTACGTTGATCTTCACACCTTTGTAGGTGACGGCGGCGTTTTTCGAGAAGATCGTGATGCCGCGCTCGCGTTCCAGGTCATTGTTGTCCATGATCAGCTCGCCGGTGTCCTGGTTTTCCCGGAACGTTGCGGTGGCGTGGAGGATCTTGTCAACCAGGGTGGTTTTGCCGTGGTCAACGTGGGCAATGATGGCTATATTTCTGATGTCCATAATAAAGTAGGGGGAAAAGTCACGTTTCGGCTGCTTTCAACGTGACAAGGAATGATGTCAGACGATGCAGGGTAAGGGCTTTTCGCTCTTTTAAGAGGCGCAAAGGTAAGCCTTCGGGCCGGGGTAACCGCCTTTGCGGGACACTTTACGAAAACTTTTCGTTCTGCGGCCGGGCTGTGGGGTTGAAGGAGCGGCATCTGCCGTTGCAGGCCCACGAGTGCGCAGCATTCGACCTGCACATCGAGGAAGGGCCCCGCCTTGCCGCGTCTGTTTGGGATGCTCCTAAACCGTTCCCCGCCTTGCCGCGTCTGTTTGGGATGCTCCGAAACTGTTCCCCACCTTCCCGGGGGCCTCTTTCGGGAGCCGCAAATCGTTCCCCGCCTTTCAGCGCCTGTTTGGGATGCTCCGAAACTGTTCCCCGCCTTCCGGGGGTCTCTTTCGGGAGCCGCAAACCGTTCCCCGCCTTCCAGCGGCCGTTTGCGATACTCCCAAACTGTTCCCCGCCTTCCGGGGAGCGTTTCCCGGCGTTCTCAAACCGTTCCGCGCCTTCCGGGCTCATTCCTGACGTTTTGTTAAAGCGGGAACGGCGCTAAACCTCGAAGCCCGTTTTTCCTTCTTATTATTGAACCACAAATCGGATGTTATGAAAGCATTGCTACTCGCCCTGTCGTTTCTAGGAATTTTTGCCGCCTCGGCCCAGAAGAAGCGCGTGCCCGACACGGAAGCCAGCTGGAAGCTGCTTCTGAACAAGAAAATCCTGTTGAAGGCCACAACTGAAGACGAGGCTGCTAACGTTATTCCGGTGAAAAGGCGTAAGAAGTGCGGCCCTTTGCAGGTAGCGTACGTTCCTGCCTCCAGCCAGAAGACTGGGTGGAACCGCACCATCACCGTGTATGGTGCCAACGACCAGGAGCTTTTCAAGGCTAGTGGCAACAGCCTCAAGATGAGCTGGGCAAAACTCTCAGCCCTTGCAAAAGGCCAGACCGAGCTCAAGGTGTATACGATGGCGATTCCTTCGGATCCTGCCAAGGCCGCGCTGGTGCGGGTGCGCAGGGTGCATTTGGTTACGATACGGCTTGTGTAAACAATAACAATTTAAAAGTCGAAAGTCGAAATGGTGGCCGCGGGATGCAGCTGACGGGTTGACTTTTGACTTTATACTTTTGCCTTCCATGCGGCATCTTCTCCTTATTATCAACCCTATATCGGGCACCCGCGGCAAGGCTGCCATTCCGCCGATGGTGGAGGCCCGTTGCCTGGCCGAGGGGTTCCGGTTTTCAAAATATCCCTCTGTTGCCGACGGCGACTACAGCTACCTCGACCCCATCATTGAATCGGAAGGCGTTACCGACCTGCTGATTGCGGGCGGCGACGGCACTATCAACGCCGCGGTGAACAGCCTTCGCAAGCACGGTCTTCCCTTTGGAATCATTCCCTGCGGCTCGGGCAATGGCCTGGCGCTGAGCGCGGGCATTTCGCGGAAACACCCGCTGGCGCTGGAGACCATCATCCGCGGTACGCCGCAGGAGGTGGACGCCTTCACCATCAACGACCGCTTTGCCTGCATGCTGTGCGGGCTGGGCTACGATGCGCAGGTGGCGCACGACTTTGCCGCCGACCCCAGGCGCGGGCTCAACACGTATATCCGCAAGACCGTCTCCAATTTTTTTAGTGCGAAGGCTTATCCTTTCCTGCTCAGCGCCGGCGATAAGGAGCTGGACACGCAGGCTTTCTTCATTTCCATCGCCAACAGCAACCAGTTTGGCAACAACGTCACCATTGCTCCGCGGGCCTCGCTGAGCGATGGGCTGCTCGATATAGTTGTGGCTACCAGCCAAAGCAAGGTGGGGCTGTTGCTGCAAACGGCAAGGCAGATTGCGGGGTACAATGAAATGCAGGCGGAGCTTGCCGGTCAGAAGGCGGGGCTGGTGTATTTTCAAACCGATGCGCTGACGATCGAGAACCCGGCGGGTGCACCGTTGCATATTGATGGCGACCCGAGTGAGACGGCGGAGCGGTTTGAGATCCGGGTGATTGGGGGCGCGTTTCGGCTCCTCATGCCCCCTCACCCCCCGACCCCCTCTCCC